>JAVBLY010000009.1:0-245232 GCA_031553035.1 Anaerovoracaceae bacterium
ATATCCTTATTAAAAAAGCCGGTGACTACAGCAACGGGGTCACACCTGTTCCCATCTCGAACACAGTAGTTAAGCCCGTTTGCGCCGATGATACTTGGTGGGTGACTGCCTGGAAAAGTAGGTCGTTGCCGGTTTTTTTAAGCGTAAGGCCCCATGGTCAAGCGGTTAAGACACCGCCCTTTCACGGCGGTAACCCGGGTTCGATTCCCGGTGGGGTCACCAATTACTATTTATCGACGTCGACTTGGAGAATTGACTCCGACCGGTGTCGATTTTTTATTTTTTGGAATAATTCCAATTGTGGATTGCTATTGCAACTAATGAGAAAATTATGGTCAGAACTGTAGTGATCAAAGAAACATAAATATAGAACATTGGATAGGGTGAATAGTATTCATTATATTTAATTAGAAATATTACTTCCGGAAGAATTATAATTATATTAGCCAACAAAATGGGCGAAACGGGTATTAGGATAAATTTGAAATTCAAATGCTCTTTTTTTATCGTTAAAACAAACGGAATAACTATTGGCAGCATGAAATATAATATGCCGTTTATCCAAGAAAAGTCATTTAAAATTTCGAACAGTTTATTTTCATTCGAATAAGTATAAAATATCAGATTGGATATACTGATATTTATAGCAGGAATTAGCCAAATGACAAATCTTTTATTCCTATTCATAGCTGGCTCCCTTTTTTATAAATATTGAACAAAGCCACAAAATCAGAAATGATGTCAGCAAATATATCAGGGAATATGCCGCAAACTCATATAAATCGTAAGCGCGAAAACATTGCAAAGAAACAGATGTGAAATAGGAAGGCTCCATTATAAAATTGCTGTTTTCGTAATTTCTAAGTGATGATTGCAGATCAATGTAAACTTTATCATTATATCTCACTGCAAAATCTTCATCAGGACAATAGAAAATAAATTCCGTATGTTTATCATTTTTGATATGCGCAAAATGCCCTTATGGTGTAATAATACACAAGGCAGAATGATTAGTCAATACAAATAAATATTAAATAGCTGAAGGATTAGTCAAAATGTTATTGTTATCGCGATAAGCTTATGATATTATGAAACGAACGATCGGTCGTTTATTTTATTTGTGCCACAATTAAAGATGCAGGAGTTTAAAGATGAAACAGGAACTGACAAAAGGAAAGCAGATATTTTATGGAAGCTTCATAGTTTTGGAATGTGCGTTATGGGGGCTTGGAAATGTACTTACTAAAATTGCACTGGAGTCGATGACCCCATTTTTCTGCCTTGCAATAAGGTTTCTTATAGCATTTCTTGTATTTGTCCTCATGTTTAGAAAGAGTGCTTTTAAGGGAATGACCAGGGCTCATCTCACAGGCTGTCTGGTTGTCGGAATATTTACCGCATTATTCTTTATATTCGGGACGCTGGGATTGTTCATGACAACAGCCACGTCAGCAGGATTTTTTATGTCTGTATCGGTTTTGTTTACGCCGTTTCTCTCTTTTATTGTACTCAGGAAAAGAATTGATAAAAAGATATTTGCCGTAATTCTTATCGTTGTTGTAGGTGCGTATTTTCTGTGCATGAACAGCGGTGTATTCACATTCGGAATAGGTGAGGTATTGGCACTTTTATGTTCATTGACTCTTGCATTGCAGTTGATATTCACAGCAAAACATGTGGAAAATATAGGAGTCAGGATGTTATCAACCATGCAGTGTGGTGTTGCCGCATTCATCTGTTTCGTGTTCGCATTTATATTTGAATCTCCCGCGGCGCTGACAAATGTTACAGCTGCAGGTTGGGGTGGCGTGATCTATTTAGCCATTGGCTGTACTGTTATATCATATCTCCTTCAAAATGTAGCCCTCGAAAAAATCACACCGGTATTTGCCTCTCTGGCATTCTGTACAGAACCTGTATTCACTGCGTTATGTGCTTTTATGATTCTCGGGGAAGTACTGACAACATCAGGCATAGTAGGATGTGTTTTGATACTTGCCGGCCTGGTGATGGCGTCATTGATGAATGAGAGGGACGAGATACGCATAAAGGAGGATAAAGTTGATAAGTAAAGGTGAACGGACAATTGAAAACATTGTTAATATAGCCATAGCCGAATTTGCCATCAACGGTTATGTGGGGGCGTCCATATCTAAGATTGCAAAGAAGTCAGGACTTTCAAAGTCTTCGCTTTACAGTCATTTTGAAAGTAAGGAAGAGCTGTTTAAGGTTTGCCTAAGAATTGCAGCGGAAAGGCGCCTTTCTTTTTTTAATAGTTTTATAGAGGACCACATGCAGGAATCGACAGAAGATATTTTGTATAAATTCTTATTGTTATATGACGATCTGGGGAATGAGGGATCTGATGCATATTTTCATGAGAGATTTGCGTACTTCCCTCCGGAAGATCTAAAAGAGGTGACAACAGAGTTTACTACAAATGTGATCATCGTTCAAGTTCAGAAAATGCTTGAACCTGTATTTCGAAAATGGGCCGGAGAATATAATATTTCAGATAAAAATATGGAGAATGCCCTTATTTCATTTTTGAGCATTTATGATGGTATCATAATCGAGCGACTTATCGGGAGCAGAGAAAAATACTTGTACCGGTTGAAGCATACATGGCCATTTTATGAGAACGCCATTAAAAGCTATGAAAAAGATTAATCGGTAAGTTCAGAAAAACGTTCCCTGATGTATTCTTTGTCAAACGAACTGTAACGGAGCAGGTCATTTTGGTCAATCAGCCTGTAATGCTGGGATATCACATTCTGCTGTATCCGAAAACCGTTTTTTTTCTCGACTTCATTCCACCAGACATTTCCGCCTAGTGTCTGTTTTTTATTCTGGCTGTAATTGGTAAAGGCAATTGTTTTGATAAGATTTTCCGGTTCATCTCCGATATGCATTTTAAGTATTGTGCTGTCATTGAATAGTAAGCAAAGGGCGACTGCGACGGACCAGGAAAGAGGTTTTCTGCCTTTTTCTATTTCCACCAGAGTCTTCTTGGACAGCCCAAGGATCTCCGCCATTTTTTCCTGACTGTAATCATTTTCTGTTCTTATCAGTTTTAGACTGTTAGATACTATTTCTACAAATTCATCTCTGTTCATAATTGGATACTCTCCCTTATTGTGTAATATTACACGGGTATTGGCATAAAGTCAATCTTTTAGGAGCAGTGCTCTTAATACGGCCTTAATGCGACCACTGTAATAAAAAGGTTACTTTTATGTACAATAAGGTATAATTAGTGTAATCATTTTATTAGGGGTGATGTTGAATGGGGATCCAGAAGAGCGAAGGTAAGTTAAAAATATATTTCGGATATGCTGCCGGTGTAGGAAAAACCTACACCATGCTTGGTGATGCCCACGAGGCGCAGAAGAACGGCATCGATGTAGTGGTAGGATATATCGAGCCTCATGCAAGAAAAGAAACAGTTGCCCTCATTGACGGGCTGGAGAATATTCCTCCGCTGGAAATAGATTATAAAGGTATCTCTCTTAAAGAACTTGATGTCGATAAGGTAATAGAGAGAAAACCGGAGCTTGTTCTCGTAGATGAACTGGCACATACCAACGCAGCAGGAAGCAGGCATAAAAAGCGTTATCAGGATGTTGATGAATTGCTAAGAGCCGGAATCGATGTTTATACAACGGTCAATGTTCAGCACATCGAAAGCTTACATGATGTTGTAGCGTCTATTACAGGTATTTCCGTCAATGAAAGGATCCCTGACAGCGAATTTGACAGAGCTGATCAGATAGAGCTCATCGACCTTGAACCGGATGAACTGATCGACAGACTCAATAAAGGCAAAATATACAGTAAGATAAAGGCTAGGCAGGCTCTTCAAAATTTTTTTACCAAACAAAAATTGCTGGCACTCAGAGAGATCGCTTTGCGCAGGACTGCCGATCAGGTCACACGTATAGAAGCAAAAAATGCCAGACAAGATGAAATATACAGCAATGAATATAGACCATATGGAAATGAACATATTTTAGTATGTATTTCTTCATCCAGTGCAGATACTAAGGTGATACGAGCCGCTGCAAGGATGGCGGAGGCCTTGCACAGTGCGTTTACCGCTTTGTTTGTGGAGACCGAATCAACCGATAGGCTGGATGAAAAAAGTATGAGGCATTTGAGGGACAACCTCAGGTTGGCGGAACAGCTGGGGGCTCAGATATCTACAGTTTACGGACGTAATGTTTCCGAGCAGATAGCAGAATATGCCAGAACCAGCAGGGTCACAAAGATAGTTATGGGGCGTTCCTATCGAAGGAGGAGGCGGTTTGTCAGAGCCAACCTTGTTGACAAACTATCTGCATTAGCTCCCGAAATGGATGTATACATCATTCCGGACTCTGAGCCTTCACGGCACACAGGGGTTTCGGATCTTTTTAAATCCATCAAGATCACTGTCATGGATGTGGGAAAGGCCATTATTGGATTGACATTATGTACACTTATAGGATTTTGGTTTGATCACCTTGGTTTTGACGATACAAATATCATAATGATTTATATTCTTGGGGTCCTTATCAATTCATTGATGACCAAGGGCTGGATTTACGGAGTGGTTTATTCTTTAGCCAGCGTTTTGATTTTTAACTTTTTTTTCACAGAACCAAATCTAACATTTAACGCATATGATAAGGGATATCCTGTGACATTTGTGGTTATGTTGGCTGCATCACTTATAACAGGCACTCTTACCGAAAGGATAAAAAATCAAGCGCGGCAGTCGGCCAGGAAGGCTTACAGAACCGAAGTTCTTCTTGAGACCAACAGAAGGCTTGAAGAAGCAGAGACGCAGGAAGAAATTCTGCATGAAACTGCGAGACAGCTTATTAAACTTTTAAATCGTACGATCATCTTTTATAAGGTCGATGGAGGCAGACTGGCAGAGCCACAGGTTCTGACCGGATCAGACGGGGGAGACTCAAGGAAATACACCGTGGGTGATGAAAAGGCAGTAGCTGAATGGGTCTTTAAGAATAATAAAAGAGCAGGCGCCACTACAAATACGCTGCCGGCGGCTAAATGTCTTTATCTTTCCGTTCGAAGCGGCAATAATGTACTTGCTGTTGTTGGAATCGTAATGGATGAGCAGCCAGAAATAGAAACATACGAAAAAAACCTGTTGATCGCAATGCTCGGTGAGTGCTCAATGGCGATGGAAAAATTCAGAGCCAATGAAGAAGGCCGGAGGATTGCCGTGGAAGCCCAGCAAGAACGGCTGAGAGCAAATCTGCTGAGAGCAATTTCTCATGATCTCAGGACCCCTCTGACAGGCATAACAGGCAATTCCGGTATGCTTTTGAATAATTCCGACATGTTAAGTGAAAAACAGAAGAACGAATTATATGAAGATATTTACGATGATTCCATGTGGCTCAATGATCTTGTTGAGAATCTTCTTGCTATAACGAGAATAGAAAACGAAAATGTTCAGCTGAATATGCAGCCGGAACTTCTTGCAGAAGTGATCGAAGAAGCTCTAAAGCATGTGAACAGAAAGTGTTCGGATCATCATATCAAAATAGATATTGGAGACGAATACCTGATGGCTAAGATGGATGCCGGACTTATCATGCAGGTAATTATCAATATCGTCGACAATGCCATAAAATATACCGATAGCGGATCTCATATCGTAATTTCAGCCAGACTGGATGAAAATAATGCCCGTGTCGAGATCAGCGATGATGGAAACGGGATCAGTGATGAAGATAAAGCAAAGGCATTCGACATGTTTTTTTCTGCTGGAAATATCCGGGGAGATGAACAGCAGGGTCTGGGGCTTGGTCTTTATCTGTGCAAGGCCATCATCAATGCTCATGACGGGGAAATATATATCAGGGACAACCATCCGAAAGGAACGGTCCTTGGATTTACTATTAAGGCCGAGGAGGTGGATGTACATGAATAAACCTTTTATCCTTGTTGTCGAGGACAACAAAGCCGTTAGAAAACTTATAACTACAACACTTGAAACTCAGGGATATGCTTTCCATACCGCTGAAACAGGTGAAGGAGCTATTCTTGAAGCTGTATCAATGCCGCCGGACGTTATTATTCTGGATCTTGGTCTTCCGGATATGGATGGTGTGGATATTATAAAGAAAGTCAGGGAGTGGACAAATACTCCAATAATAATAGTCAGTGCCAGAAGCGACGACAGAGACAAAATCAACGCGCTGGATGCAGGTGCAGATGATTATCTGACAAAGCCGTTCAGTGTTGAGGAACTGCTGGCAAGAATCAGGGTCAGTCTGAGGCGTGTCAGATATGATCGAGAAAAGCTTCAAAAGGATTCCAGTGTTTTTACAAACGGTGATCTAAAGATCGACTATGCTGCCGGTTGCGCTTATCTTAACGGAGAAGAAATCCATCTTACCCCTATGGAGTATAAGCTGCTCTGCCTTCTCGCCAGGAATGTAGGAAAGGTCCTTACTCACAATGCAATCTTAAAAGAAGTCTGGGGAGGCTACGCAGACGAGCTTCCCGCTCTCAGAGTTTTTATGACTACTCTCAGGAAAAAAATCGAAATAGATCCGGCGAAGGCAAAATATATTCAAACTCATATCGGAGTAGGCTATCGAATGCTGAGAGTTTAATACAGTCTTAATCCCTCCTGATAATCCCTAACACCACCATAATAGCACCGGTGATATGCTTTGTTCATAAAACAAAGTAATTATGTAAATGGACATAAGTTAGGGGGAAACAATGATCCAAATAATTATTATTTTAATACTTTTCATAGTGCTGATAGTACCTATGGGCAAGTATCTTTACCACATTTCTGTGAAAGAACCTACCTTTGCCGATCCTTTATTCGACAAGGTGGATAATGTGATTTACCGTATATGCGGTACAGATCCTACTATAGAAATGAGCTGGAAAAAATATGCAGTGTCCATGCTGGTAACGAATGCCATCATGGTCATAATTGGATTTTTTATTCTGAGATTCCAGTCCGGTCTTCTTCTTAATCCTAACGAAATAGACAACATGACAGCCGATCTCAGTTTCAATACAGTGATCAGTTTTATGACCAATACGAACTTACAGCATTATGCTGGTGAGTCGGGACTGTCATATTTTAGTCAGATGGCTGTGATCACCTTTATGATGTTCACATCTGCTGCGACAGGATATGCGGTTTGTATGGCATTTATCAGAGGCGTTACGGGAAGAACAAAACATATGGGGAATTATTTCGTGGATATGATCCGCATCATAACCAGAGTTTTTATACCTATTTCCTTGATAGCCGGGCTTTTCCTTGTTTCTCAGGGAGTACCTCAGAATCTTTCATCGAATATAACGGTCCAGACCATAGAAGGAACATATCAGGATATCGCCATGGGGCCGATTGCATCTCTTGAAGTTATCAAGCATCTCGGGACCAACGGAGGTGGTTTTTTCGGAGCCAATTCATCTATGCCTTTTGAAAATCCCAATGTCATTACAAACATGGTTGAGATGCTTCTCATGATGATTTTACCGGGGGCCTGCGTCATAGCATTTGGGCTCATGGTAAAGAACAGGGCACATGCTGCAGTGTCCAGAGAAAAAAGCAGTTGGATCGAAAAGGAAGCGAGACCAATTTTCGCAGTAATGCTCGTGCTTCTCATAATAGGTTTGTCAGTATGCTACATGGCAGAACTTAACGGCAATCCAAAACTGGAGGAGACTGGACTTAGCCAGAGCATGGGTAATATGGAAGGTAAGGAAACCAGATTCGGTATTGCCCAATCCACAATGTTTACAACAATAACCACCGCATTTACGACGGGGTCTGTGAACAACATGCATGATTCACTGACTCCTGTCGGTGGAGCTGTGCCCATGGTCAATATGATGCTTAATCTCATATTCGGAGGTAAAGGCGTGGGTCTGATGAACATAATTCTATATACGATTCTGGCGGTATTCATATGCGGTCTGATGATCGGGCAGACGCCTCAGTATCTGAACAAGAAAATAGAAGGGCGGGAAATGACTCTGACATCAATTGGAATAATCGTCCATCCGTTGCTTATTCTGGGGTTTTCCGCCTTGGCGGTGGCAGTGCCGGCAGGTCTGGCCGGGCTCGGTAATCCGGGTTTTCACGGTTTGTCACAGGTAATATATGAATTTGCTTCATCGGCGGCAAACAATGGCTCAGGATTTGAAGGACTACTGGATAACACGGTGTTCTGGAATATCACGACAAGTGTAGTCATGTTTCTGGGCAGATATGTGATAATCGTTTTGCAACTGGCCATCGCAGGATCTCTGATCGGCAAAATGGCTGTGGCGGAATCAGCCGGTTCATTAAAAACAAACACATTCACGTTTACAGTGTCGTTGTTTATGGTAATTATCGTCTTCGCGGCTTTGACTTTCTTCCCTGTGCTTATGCTGGGACCAGGAGCCGAAGCAATGACGCTGATAAGCTAAGTGAGAATGGAGCAATAGATATGAAAAGTAAGAATAAAAAATTAATAACAGGTGATATTGTGAAATCATCTGCCATCGGGTCTTTCAAAAAGCTGAACCCCGTATACATGATCAAAAACCCCGTAATGTTCGTAGTTGAAATAGGCTTTTTTCTGACGCTGCTCTTGAGCTTCTTTCCTGATTTGTTCGGGAACGCAGCTCCTGAGGCCAGGGTGTACAACATAATAGTTACAGTGGTACTTCTCATAACCATTTTGTTTGCAAATTTTGCGGAATCAATTGCAGAGGGAAGGGGGAAGGCTCAGGCTGAGAGCCTTAAGAAAACTCAGAAGGATATGACTGCTCATCGTGTAGATTCAGATGGAAATGAAACAGTAGTAGATGGAAATACTCTGAAAAAAGGTGACGTGGTCATGGTTTATGCAGGAGAGCTGATACCTAACGACGGCGATGTGCTTGAAGGCGTCGCCTCGGTTGATGAATCTGCCATAACAGGTGAATCCGCTCCGGTACTTAAGGAAGCAGGAGGAGATTTTTCTTCAGTGACCGCAGGAACCACTGTAATTAGTGACTGGCTCAAGATCGAGTTAACAGCAAATCCGGGGGAGTCGTTCATAGACAAGATGATACTTCTTGTTGAAGGAGCAACCCGTAAAAAAACACCGAATGAAATTGCGCTGAGCATACTACTCATAAGTTTGACGGCAATATTTCTGATCGTTATTATAACGCTGTACCCGATAGCAGCATACAATGGGATCATACTTCCCATATCGACACTGGCGGCATTGACGGTCTGCCTAATTCCGACTACCATCGGCGGACTTCTTTCTGCCATCGGTATAGCCGGGATGGACAGAGTGACCCGATTCAATGTCATAGCAATGTCCGGCAAGGCTGTGGAAGCCTGCGGAGACGTTGACACGATGATCCTGGATAAGACCGGGACTATAACATACGGTAACCGTATGGCTTCACAGTTCATTTCAATGGACAACGCATCTAATATCGAGCTTATAAAATATGCCGTTCTTTGTTCAATATCCGACAGCACACCGGAAGGAAGGTCCATAGTCAAGTTGGGAGCAGAGCTTCTGGGTGAGGAACCTGCCATTCCGGAAAAAAGTGAATTTGTTGAATTTACAGCACAGACCAGAATGAGCGGGGTTGATTTTCCTGACGGGACTAAGATAAGAAAAGGTGCTTATGACGCTGTTCGTGCTTATGTGCTCTCCCTTGGCGGGGTTATTTCAGGTGATCTTGAAGGCAAAGTCAATGATGTTTCAAAGTTGGGCGGAACACCGCTGGTAGTCTGTGTGAATGACCAAATTCTGGGAGTGATTTATCTTAAGGATATAGTCAAAGATGAACTTACTGAAAGATTCAAGCGTCTTAGGGCAACAGGGATCGAGACAATAATGTGCACCGGAGACAATCCGCTGACTGCCGCGACCATAGCTGAGGAAGCAGGTGTAGACGGTTTTATAGCCGAGTGCAAACCGGAAGACAAGATAGATATTATCAAAGGTGAACAGTCAAAGGGAAAGATCGTCGCCATGACCGGCGACGGTACAAACGATGCACCGGCTCTGGCCGCGGCCAATGTGGGGATATGTATGAACAGCGGAACGACTGCGGCCAAAGAAGCGGCAAACATGGTTGATCTGGATTCGGATCCTACAAAGATCCTTGACATAGTCGAGATCGGCAAGCAGCTTCTAATAACCAGAGGCTCGCTGACAACATTC
Source organism: Anaerovoracaceae bacterium (assembly GCA_031553035.1). Lineage (GTDB taxonomy): Bacteria > Bacillota > Clostridia > Peptostreptococcales > Anaerovoracaceae > JAVBLY01. Next base: position 10,212 of record JAVBLY010000009.1, read on the forward strand.
AGCATAGCAAACGATATAGCAAAGTATTTCGCCATAATACCGGCAATTTTCATAGCCTTGGTGCCACAGATGGAAATGCTCAATATAATGAACCTTTCTACACCAAGCAGTGCAATACTGTCGGCTCTGATTTTCAATGCAGTTATAATTCCCTGCCTCATACCGCTTGCTATGAGAGGGGTCAAATACAAACCTCAGCGCTCGGAAAAAATGCTGGCGCACAATATGCTTATGTACGGGCTGGGCGGCATAATTGTTCCGTTTATCGGGATAAAAATAATAGATATGATCATCATGCCGCTTCTGGCGATGATAGGACTATAGGAGGAGAATATGAAAACGTTTATTAAAAATATAAAAACCCCATTTCTAATAACAATTGCTCTTCTGCTCATATGCGGAATAATATTCCCGCTGGTGATGACAGGGTTAAGTCAAGTGATCTTTCCCCATCAGTCCAACGGCAGTATGATCAAAGTAGACAGTAAGACAGTTGGATCGGAGCTCCTCGGTCAGGATCTGACCGGTGAAATATACATGAAGGGCAGGCCTTCATCTGTAGACTATAATACTTATACAAAGGCCGACAAGGAGAATGGTGAGTATGCAGGTGTTGCGACAGGTTCCTACAACTACGGACCGACTAACCCGGTACTGACAAAGAGGGTCAGGACTGATATGGATGATTTTCTTAAGGCGAATCCCACAGTGAAAAAAGAGGATATACCGACAGACCTCATGTCATCTTCAGGATCAGGGCTGGATCCCGATATAAGCCCTAAATCGGCAGAGATACAGATACCCAGGCTAATTGAAACGACCGGTCTTTCTGAAGAGGAACTGACTGGAATCGTAAGGGAAAGCACAGACGGCAAGTTCCTTGGGATATTCGGTGAAGAAACGGTCAATGTACTTAATGTTAACCTGCTTATAGCAGAGAAACTTGAGATAATTTAATACATATCATGTGATAATACAATAAAAATTACAATTTGATAACAAAATAACAAAATGGACATTCCTGAACTACCTGTCTATTGACAAAAATATAACAAATAGATATAATTAATATCGATAGGGCGAATATCGATATATGATATATCTAAAGAAACTTGTCAAAAGGAAGAGGTAAGCATGTCCTCGAAAATACCAATGTCCATAATGCTTTATAAGCGACTAAACAGTTATCTTCACTATATGAAGCAACTGCCGCTTGGCGATTCCGACAACATATCTTCAACTGTCATTGCTGCAGCTCTGGGTGTTAACAATGTGCAGGTCAGAAAAGACCTGGCCATAGCCAGTGATGGCGGGAAACCAAGAGTAGGGCATATGACAAAGGATCTGATTGCCGATCTGGAACATTTTCTCGGATATGACAACTGCTCAAATGCGGTGCTGGTGGGTGCCGGCAATATGGGTAATACCCTTCTGTCTTATGATAATTTAGAACAATACGGAATAAAAATAGTAGCTGCTTTCGACTGCGAGCCGGATTTGATAGGTACTGCTGTAGGTAATGTCAAAATCTTGGATGTGGAGAGAATGGCAGATATATGCAGGCGTCTCGATGTCAATATCGGGATAGTCGCCGTTCCTCCGCTTCATGCACAGGAGGTATGTGAGGAGCTGATATCAGGCGGGATTCGCGCTGTGTGGAATTTTGCACCGGTCAATCTGAGTGTGCCTGAAACTGTGACAGTAAAGAATGAAGATATGGCTACGTCGCTGGCAATTTTAAGAAAACAACTGGCGGAAAACATCGAACATTTCGGGTTTGTATAATCCGGAATAAAGTAAGTTGGGAGAAAAAATATGACTCATGAACTTTCTACAAAATTTGAACGTGTCTGCACGATTCTTGACAAACATGAACGAAATCCGTATCAGCTGATTCCAATACTCAAGGAGATACAGGATGCCTATTCATATCTGCCTGAGGATATTATGACCTATGTGGCAACAGCATTGGGAATATCGCCGGGAGCTGTTTTCGGCACGTCCACGTTTTACTCGTATTTTACATTCGAGCCTAAGGGCAAGTATGTTATAAAAGTATGCGACGGCACTGCCTGCCACGTAAAAAAATCATGGGAGATCATAAGGACACTGGCACAGGAACTGGGTTTGTCAGAAAAGAAAAGAACGACAGACGACATGATGTTCACACTGGAGACCGTGGCATGCATCGGGGCTTGTGCATTGGCCCCCGTAGTCGTTGTGAATGATGACGTATACGGCGCCATGACGAAAGAAAAGACCATCGATCTTATTAACAGGATCCGGGAGGAGGAAAAGATAAATGGCTGAAATGATAACGCTGGAGATGCGAAAAGAAGAATACCAAAAATATGCCTCGGATCATAAAAACAGAATAACTATATGTGCCGGAACCGGCTGTATGGCTAACGGATCCATGAAGATTTATGAAAGGTTCCGGGAGATCATAGAGGAGAGGGGATTATCGGTAACTGTTGCACTTGAAAAAGAGCGGGCGGATTATTCACTTGTAAAGAGCGGATGTCAGGGATTCTGTCAGATGGGACCCCTGATCACGCTTCATACACAGGGAATGATGTATACCAAAGTCCAGCTAACAGACGTGGAAGAGATAGTTGATAAGACATTGATAAACGGGGAGTGCATCGAAAGGCTCCTATACCGGAGCCCCAGTGACGGGGTTCATATAAAGGACAAGAACAGAATCCCGTTTTATTCAAAACAGAAGCGGTTGATGCTGGATATGTGTGGTCATATAGACGTAAGAAGCCTTGACGAATATATATTAAACGACGGATATTTTATGGCGAGGAAAGCCGTTTTGGAAATGTCCGATAAAGAAATATGCGGCGAGATCCTGGAATCAGGGCTCAGAGGTCGTGGCGGTGCAGGTTTTCTCACCGGTGAAAAATGGGAGATGGCACGTACACAGGTAAGCGACCAGAGATATGTAATATGCAACGGCGATGAAGGTGACCCGGGTGCGTTTATAGACAGATGCGCAATGGAGGGTAATCCACATGCCATTATTGAAGGAATGATCATTGCCGCCAGCGCTATAAATGCAAGTGAAGGGTATATATATGTCCGAATGGAATACCCGCTGGCAGTTCAGCGACTTAAGCATGCCATTACGGCAGCCAGAACCGCGGGGTTTCTTGGTAAAAACATTTTCGGTTCTAATAAAAATTTGGAAATCACTGTGATGGAAGGTGCCGGAGCATTTGTATGTGGTGAAGAAACAGCTTTAATAGCTTCCATTGAGGGAAGAAGGGGCAGACCTGAAATCAAGCCGCCTTATCCCACAAAAAAAGGACTGTTTGGAAAGCCTACAGTAATTAATAATGTAGAGACACTTGCTACAGTTCCGGTCATCCTCAGAATGGGTGCGGATGAGTACAGCAAGATCGGTACCGAATCTTCAAAAGGCACAAAGACATTTGCGCTTACGGGACATGTTGCAAATACCGGACTTATTGAGGTTCCTTTCGGGACTACTCTGCGTGAGATCGTCGGGGATATCGGCGGCGGCGTGACAGACGACGAGGGTATATGCGGATATGATTTTAAGGCGGTTCAGATAGGTGGTCCGTCAGGCGGCTGCCTCACTCAGCAGCACCTGGATCTTCCCCTTGATTATGAGCATCTTCAGACAGTAAATGCCATGATGGGCTCAGGCGGCTTGGTTGTCATGAATCAAAATACCTGCATGGTAGAGATTGCCCGCTTTTTCATGAAGTTTACCGAGAATGAATCCTGCGGAAAATGCGTGGTATGCCGTGAAGGCACACGTCAGATGCGTTCATTACTGGACGATATTATTGAGGGAAGAGCAACTGAGGAGACTCTCACCTTGCTGGAGGATCTGGCTCAGGTTGTCAAGGTAGGCTCGTTATGTGCTTTAGGCAAAAATGCGCCTAATCCGGTGCTCTCGACTCTTCAATATTTCAGGGATGAGTATCTGGCACATATTTTGGAAAAACGTTGCCCCACGGGTAATTGCGAAGCTCTTTCCCATAAGGCTTGAAAGGACAGTAAACAGGTATGAAAAACAGAAAAGCAATAATCGACAATACAGCGGTCAATATCGATAATGAAAAAAACCTTCTGGAGCTCATCAGGAAGACGGATATCGACTTGCCTACTTTTTGTTACCATTCGGATATAAGTGTATACGGCGCCTGCCGTATGTGTATGGTAGACGTTGAGGGAAAGGGAATAGTTCCCGCCTGCTCGACACTGCCCGAAGACGGAATGAACATAAAGACCAACACAAAACAAATCAGGGACATGCGAAAGACGATCATAGAACTGATGCTGGCAAGTCACGAACATAACTGTACTACCTGCTCCAAGAGCGGAGAGTGCAGACTTCAGTCCATAGCAAAGCAGATGGGAGTTACTGACATCAGGTTCAAACAGATGAGCCATACGGAGCCGGTGGATTCTTCTTCCGATGCCATTTTCAGAGATCCGGGAAAGTGCATACTGTGCGGTGACTGCGTAAGAGTCTGTAATGAGATACAGTCTGTAGGCGCTTTGGATTTTGCTTATCGTGGTGCGGACGCTAGAGTTGTCACCAGCTTTGACAAGGGAATGGGAGAAATAGAGTGCGTAAACTGTGGGCAGTGCGTTAAGGTATGTCCGGTGGGAGCGCTTACACCAAAGTATCATATAAACAGCGTCTGGGATGCCATTTATGATGAGACCAAGACCGTGGTGGTCCAGATAGCACCCTCGGTTCGTGTAACATTAAGCGAATACTTCGGGCAGAAACCAGGTACACTTACGATCGGAGAGATAATTTCGGCACTTCGCAGGATCGGATTCGATCGTGTTTATGATACCTGCTTCGGTGCCGACTTCACTGTCGTTGAAGAAGGGAAGGAATTTCTTGACAGATATGAGAAAAAGGAAAATCTTCCTCTTCTTACATCATGCTGTCCGGCATGGGTCAAATTTGCGGAACAGTATTATCCCGATCTTCTTTCCAACATGTCATCCTGCCGTTCCCCCCAGCAGATGTTCGGAGCACTATGCAAGGATCAGCTTACAAAAGAACTGGATATAAAAAGAGAAGATCTGGTTGTCGTTTCCATCATGCCCTGTACTGCCAAAAAATTCGAGGCAAACCGAGATGAATTCAAAGTAGACGAAAATCCCGATGTGGATTATGTAATAACAACAAAAGAGCTGGCTCTCATGATCCAGGAAAACGGTATCGAATTCGACAGGCTTGAGCTTGGTTCATTCGATATGCCATTCGGCTTCTCAACAGGTGGCGGAGTCATCTTCGGAACGTCAGGCGGAGTTAGCGAAGCGGTTTTAAGATATGCAGCAGATCAGCTTGAGAAAGGTTCAATGCAGGAATTCAAACAGTTAAGAGATAAAAACGATGTGAAGATCACCGAAGTAGAAATCGGAGGAAATACAATCAAATTGGCGGTAGTCAGCGGTCTTTCCAATGCAAGAAAGCTTATAGACCAGGTGAGAGAAGGCGAAGCTGAATTCGATCTTATAGAGGTAATGGCCTGCAGCGAAGGCTGTGTAAATGGCGGCGGTCAGCCGGTCGATACGGAGAACATTTCAGTGGCACAGCGTGCAAAAGGACTATATGACAGCGACAAGATGCTCCAGTTCCATGTATCCTCGGAGAACCCCTACCTTCAGCAGATATACCACGAAAGTGTGGATGAAGAAAAAGCGCAGGAGCTTTTCCATACAAAATACGAAACACGAAAGCGTATCATCCAGGATGATTTTGTCATAAATGAATCGTCGGGAGATAAAGAATTGTTGCTTTCCATATGTTTCGGAACAAGTTGCTTCTTAAGGGGCGCCCAGGATCTTTACAACCGGCTGATGGAATATATCCGTCAAAATGATCTCGAGGATCAAACGGAATTTAAGGCCAATTTCTGCGGTAAGCTATGTGAGAAAGGACCGGTTCTGAAGGTAAACGGGAAGTCACTGGAACACTGTACATACAAAACCGCAGTCAGAGAAATAGAGAATATAATTAGGAAGTGAGACAACCATGCGTCAGAATACAGTTTATACAGTAACAGCAAATTGTCAGGACTGCTATCGATGCGTTTGGGTCTGTCCGGTCAAAGCTATAAGAGTCACCGGCGGTCAGGCCAGGATCGAAGCCGACCTGTGCATCAAGTGCGGGACATGCGTCCGGGAATGTCCTCAGCATGCAAAGAAGATACGTTCAGATCTCGAGGAAGTCAAAAAGCTGATGGAATCAGGTCAGATGGTTGTCGCCAGTGTAGCTCCTTCATTTGCAGCCGCGTTCAGCGGAAGCCTGTCCAAAAGACTTCCGTCTATATTGAGGCAACTTGGATTCAAGCATATTTCCGAAACTGCTGAAGGAGCTGAATACGTCACTGAAAAATCCTTTGAAGAAGACGTAAGCGGTAATGTCTGTACAGCATGTCCCACAGTGGTCAACTATATAGAAAAATACAAGCCTGAACTTATGGACAGCTTGATACCTGTGGCCTCTCCAATGATAGCTCACGGCAGAATGCTCAAGTCCCGTTATCCCGGATGTTCAGTGGTATTTATCGGACCGTGCGCTGCGAAGAAGGAAGAAGCAGTCCGGCCGGAGAATCTGGATGCCATAGATTACGTCCTTACATTTGAAGAACTGACTGAATGGCTGAATGATGAAAATATCAAGCCGGAGCATTCGCTTGAAAGCGGATTCGATCATGTGAATATAGTTGGGAACGCCAGACTTTTCCCACTGGAAGGCGGTATGCTTGAGACCGGTAAAATAGACAGCGAGCCTTCAGACAAAAATATTCTGAGGATCAGCGGAGCGGATGAATTACTGTATCTTTTCGATGATGAAGATAATTTGAACAGCATTAAATATATTGAGCCTCTTTTCTGTAAAGGGGGCTGTATCGGCGGTCCTGCATTTTCCGATGAAAAGACTCTCTTTGAAAGACGTAGCAATGTGATCGACTACTGGGAGAATAATCCTGAAAATAACGATGTCGATACACCTGAGATAATCCATACAACAAAATTTGAGAATTCGCCGACTGGGCTCGATGACGTATCCGAATTGCAGATAAACAAAGTCTACGAGAGGACGGGCAAGCTGGATCCGGCTTTCCAGCTCAACTGCGGCGCTTGCGGCTACAAGAGCTGCGAGGATAATGCTATCGCGGTGGTAAGAGGGATGGCTGAGCCGGATATGTGCATGCCTTATACGAGGAGGCTGGCACATCAGAGAACCGACATGATAATAGAAACGACTCCGGATGGTGTCGTGATCCTGGACAACGAGCTCCGGATTATCAAGATGAATCCGGCGTTTCAGAAGATGTTCATATGTAACAACGGTATACTGGGCAAGCGAATTTCATATCTGATCAATGCTGACGGGTTTGAAATGCTCCAGGCAGGAGCCGAGGAAACGTATGAATCCATGCAATCAAAATACGGCATCAGATATCATGAGATACTCTTCGCCATCAGAGAAGAAGGACAGTATGTAGGATTTTTCTCGGACATTTCAAAGATCAAACTGGACAGCAATCAGCTTGATGTAATCAAGACTCAGACTATAATGCATGCCCAGGAATTCCTGGACCATCAGGTCAAATTCGCACAGGAAATGGCACACTATCTTGGAAAAAGCACTGCCCAGAGCGAAGAGATCGCCAAGAGACTGATGAATCTTTACGAAGAGAATGAAGAGGGAGACAAGCGTTGAAGTATTTTGCCGAGCATCTTTGCCAGAAAATCAAAACCGGTTATATCGTCTGCGGTGATGCCAGTTCCTGTCAGCGTGAATCCAAGGCAACCACCTATATAGTCTGCGACGGTGTAGGCTCAGGTGTATATGCCAACATCGCTGCGATCACCTGCATCGAGCGCATCAAAGAACTGCTGCGTTTGGGAGTTTCACTTCGAAACACCACGGAAATGGTGGCTGCCTCAATGCATAGAGCCAGAAAAGAAAAAATACCTTTTTCTGCTTTTTCGGCGGCGGTCATCCTGCCGGAAGGTCAGTTCACGGTCTATACTTATGAGGCGCCGGAACCTATATTCATGCAGGACGGTTCGGCAAGGGTGATGACACCCAGATTTTATACATCGGGATTTGAAGTCATCGGTGAATTCACAGGAACATTCAGAGAGGGTGATTCTCTCATCCTTTCGTCTGACGGTGTTACCCAGGCAGGATTGGGACGGGGACATGGGTTCGGCATTGGTGTTGACGGTGTTGTCGATTTTATCAATCGGAATTTCAAGGCAAACGATGATATAGGCAAGCTGCCTGACAGAATTGTAGAATATTGCGGAACTTTTGCCGACGGAGCATTTGAAGATGATACCACTTTGGCTTTGATCAACTGCAGGAAGGCCGAAGAAGTCACTATACTGACCGGACCGCCTTCAAAGAACTCAAGAGACCATGAGTTTGCAGGGGCTCTGAAAATGGCACGGGGCAAGAAAATAGTCTGCGGTGCTACGACTGCGGAAATAGTCTCTCGGGAACTGGAGATCCCGGTGGAGACAAAGGAATTCAATTCTCTCTACGGAACCCCGCCCGAGTACGATATGGAAGGCATAGATATGGCAACGGAAGGGGCTATCACTCTTAATCAGGTGTGCAATGTGCTTGATGATCCCATAGAGAAAGTTCCCGGTTATTCAACAGTAAAGCTTCTCTGCGTGCTCCTAAAGAATGCAGATATTATTCACTTTCATATAGGTAATGCCAACAACGAAGGCCACGAAGATCTCATATTCAAACAGGCCGGTGTTCGGGTCAGACAGGCAACGATAGAGACTCTCACAGAAAAGTTAAATATCATGGGCAAAGTCGTAACCAAAAGATATTATTAATCTAAATATATCCGAGAAAATATTGACATTTCCCGATCAAGTGATATTGTTAAAACATAACAGTAAGTTGTGTTATTGTGTTTTAATGCCTGATCAGGCGATTTTATGTTCTGATTAGAAACAGGAGGAGAAAATGACAGATTTTAAATGCCCGTGCACAGACAGCACCTGTGAATTTAATCCCGTGAACCACGACCAGGGTTGCGACCTCTGTGTTGCCGACAGCGTCAGGACGAAAGAGATTACGAAGTGCATGTTCAAGGCGGCAGGGGGAGATATCGACACCATCGAAGACTGGTCCTTTGAAAACTTCGCAAAAATCGTCATGGAAAATAACAAATGACAGATTTTAAATGTACATGCCCTGATATAAAATGCCCTTACCACCCAACAAGGCATGATAAGGGATGTGATCTTTGCATCGAAATCAATAACAAAGCCAGAGAAATTCCCAATTGTTTTTTTATAGCAGCCGGTATTGATCCCAAAGAGATCGATAATTTCACTTTCCATAATTTTGCAAAGTTGATGCTTGAAAAAACAGACAGATAAGGTTATACTATTTATCGGACTCAAAAAATAAATTCGGGTGATGAACCTGGGTTACCGCCGTGAAAGGGCGGTATCCTGAGCAGTCAACTGCTGGGATAGAGTCCTGACAAGATGCGAGTATGGCGGAATTGGCAGACGCACTAGTCTTAGGAACTAGCGGGCGACCGTGGGGGTTCAAGTCCCTCTACTCGCACCAAAAAATCCCTGAATATCGTTGATATTCAGGGATTTTTTACTGCTCGTATCGAGAGGGACTTGAACCCGCAGGGAACGATACGTAAAAAGTTGTCGTGGACAACTTTTAGTATCGGTGTTCGAGCTCGTCGGACGAGCGAAGAACGGTAGACTTGCTTGCAAGGCTACCAAGTCCCTCTACTCGCACCAGTACGAGTCTTCTGATAGGATTTTTGTAATTAGACCTTCAGAAGCTGATTTAAGACAAGATTTGAAGTATTCGCAGTATATTGAATCTTGTCTTTTTCATATAATAATGTATTTTGTGCCATTGTGCGCTCCCAACATTTAATATACGCATTTACGCAAATGCGTAACTTACTTTAACACCTCTTCGTGTCTCAACGCTAATGGTTGGTTGATCTTTTATTGTAGATTGTGGTAATGATATACTTCCTATGCAGTTGAAATATATTATTAGTCTTTGTTGCTTTGTTCCGTTTATTTTTTCTGCATGAAAAACATCAATATTCTCAACTAATTCATGTAGTATCATTGGTGTTAGCTTTCTTATTCGTGTGTATTTTTTTATTGCATCTGAAAACCAGTCAAGAGAGCCGGATAGATTTTTTTCAATCTCAATTTCATCTTCCAATTCTTTTATGCGTTTAATACAACTTGCTTGTTCTTGTTCATAACGTTTCGATAGCTTTTTAAAACGATCATCACTTACCTTGCCTGCGACATTATCTTCGTAAATTCGTTCGAAGAGGACATCAAGTTCTTTATCTCGAGAAATTAGTGCAGAGAGTTCCTTTTTTTTGAATGAGTTTTTTTCCATTTTATCTGAATTAATAGTATCCTGCACAATTTTCATAAAGGTCTCTTTATTATCTCGTACGAATTGAGCCAACCTTCTGACCTCTGTAAGGATTACCTGCTCTAAGAAATCAACTCTTACATAATGTGTTTCGTTACATGTCTTTCGGATTTTATTATTTCCAGGACAGTTGAAATACTCAATATTTCGATTAGCTTGATTAAAATGGTAATGCATTATACTTCCGCAATCAGCACAACGTAAAATCCCTGAAAACATATTTCGCTCGCCATCCTTTTTCTTAGTATGATGGCCTTGTGACATTCGTTTAGTGACTTTTTCGAAAATATCCCTGCTGACAACAGGTTCATGTATATCTTCGAAAATTAACATATCTTCCTTATCATTTACTAGACGTTTCTTACGTTTATAGGATTTACTATATGTTTTAAAGTTGATCACATCACCACAATATTCTTGTTTTTTCAACATGGCATGTATAGTTGAAGAATTCCATTCATAAGGATCTTGTTCAGCAAATTTTGATGGACGCTTAATGCCTTTTTCTTTCCAATATGCAGTTGGTGTCAATATTTTTGCTTCAGAAAGGTTTGCTGCAATCTGATCGCTTCCTAATCCATCAGCTTTCATCTGGAATACCCTGTTCACAATATTTGCTGCTTCAGGATCGATTATCCAAAATCCGGTATTATCAGGATCTTTTAAATATCCATATGGTGGTAATCCCATTGGTACACCAGAATTCCCTTTAATCGTGTTACTGATACGTTTCTTCTTGCTAATATCACGAGAGTACCATTCATTAAACATGTTGCGAATAGGTGTGAGCTCATCTTCTCCTTCGTCACTATCGATATTGTCACTTACAGCAACATATCTAATATCGTTGTCTGGGAAGAATTCTTCACATAACCGTCCTACTTCAAGGTAGTTTCGACCCAGTCTGGACATATCTTTAAAAAATACTGCACTTGCTTTTCCTTTTTCTAATTCTTTCATCATCTTATTAAAACCTGGTCTATCCATTGTAACTCCTGATTTACCATCATCATAATAATGAATTAAATTAGAATATCCTTTTTCCTTTGCTACCTTTGTAAGTAATGCTTTTTGGCTCTTTATACTATAGCTATCACCATTGAGATCATCATCTCTTGAAAGGCGTGAATACAAAAATGCTGTTGATTCTCTTCTTATTCTGCGTGTTGACTTATTCATTTTTCCTCCTTCCCATAGTCAATAATGCAGAATATGTACCTTGATATTAGTATATCATGATACAGCTGCAATTAATAAAACTATTACCGACTACTTATGCTTTATCAAGTAGATAAAAACATCTGAAAGCGTTCTTGTCCCTGAGCTTTTAAACACAGGTGTTAAAACTACTTTTGTTTTCCCGACTATATACTCTCGATCTTTCAAATTATCATTTCTATCTGTTACTTCTTTCTTCAAGCGATCACCACCTTTATTAGCTTTATGATTAAAAACAAAAAGAAATAAATATAAAAATATTTACTTCTTTTCATTTTCATAAATAAAAAATAGTATTAATCAGACGGTCATGGCGATGACCTCATTGGACTCATTTCCACCACTGCAGGGATCTCCTCCAGCTGCTCTCTTTGCGTGTGGCGCCGGTGACGCTCAAGCTGAGACTGAACAGAAGTATCATTATAAGTTTATACTCCTCGCCATATGCCACTAAGACGGGGTAGATAAGAAATTTTGGTCGCTCTACTCAACTAAATGAGTGTCATGGCGAATTCTAAGCTACGAACAATATAAACATAAAGTATCCGATATACCTATGAAGTGTCGTGTTATCTCCAACACTTGTTTTTCAAAGTACACATATATGAAAAACAGATAGATATGGCTTTAAATACCATACCTACCTGTTTTCATCTAATTAAGCTGAAAATGACACAATTTTTGTAACAAGTTGTGTTTCCAGAATCTGTCTAAGCTCATTATCCACAATGGCAGAAGTTCTTCCATGTATGTCAGTTGAGAACTTAGATGAGAGATACACAATATACCCTTCATAGTGCTTGAGCACCTTATTAATTGCCACAGCATCACCAGTGGATGCTTCAGCAATTAATTCGTAGGGCAGCAGAGCGTACTTCTTATTCGTTATATTGGATTTATTCATCATCATTCAAGCCATCCTCCATAATTTTCTTTAACTCTTTTAATGCAGTAAGTCTTCTGTGTGCGACTGTACGTCTAACGCATTGCATTTGGTCTGCAATTTCACCATCAGTGTAACCGCAGTAGTACGATAATAGTACGATTTTACGTTGATTCTCAGCAAGTGAACTAAGAGCCTCAAACAAAACTTCGTTAGTGACATTGATATCTTCATCACAAATATTAAAATATTGTATCTCTTGATAACAATCTGGTGTTGTCAAAAGATTTTCGAGTTCTTCAAATAATATAGAATCAACTAACATTTCTCTGCTTTCATTCTTCTTTTTCTTACGAAAATAGTCTTTAGCCTTATATTTAAGTGTTTTTTTGCAAAAGCTATCAAACTCATGCTGAACACTTTTTTCTTTACTTTTGCAATTCATTTTGTTCTCCTTTCCTAAAATATGGCTAGTTTTGAATTTGCTCTCTCATAGACTTATCCGTATCGAACTCGCTTATTTGGCAATGTAATTGGATAAAAAATTGTAAACATAAGAACAAATTCAGCTACTACTTGAATTACTAATAAAATGTTACTAAGTGACAATTCTGTGGAATTACTTTAATTTGAATAGTTCAAGGACTTGACGTGCTATATAAATTTGGTCTATGAATTTATTCAACAAATATTGAAACAAGATAAATAAGTGTCATACACCGTATGTAGGCTAATGGTAGTAATGCGTTTTAGTCTAAAAAAGGCTCAAGAGTGAAAAGCCTTTAGAATATAACCACCTAAATTATTGCTTGCATTTTGAAGTGATATCATGGTATCTTTGTATAATCATCTCAAGCTATCCTCAAAAGAAATGAGGATATCATGAAAAATTACACTATTTTACTTCTTTGCCAAAAAGGTGGATGCGGCAAATCTACCTTGGCTGACGAACTAACCTTTGCCTTGAAGAGAAAGGGGAAGGACGTATCTTTTATCACTACAGATCCACAAGGGGGAAGAGTCCATAGCAATACCAAAGGCTCTAATTCTACTTTTCAAGTTGTTGATACTGCTGGAGTTCTAACTGATGGTTATTCGGACTGGTGTCGCGCTGCCAATATGATACTTGTACCAATGAAACCTAGCCCGAAAGACCTTGAACCGGCAATGCGAACTTATGATATCGCCGCCGGATCCAAAACTAGAGCCCGAATAGGAATTGTGATTAACGAATACAACCCACGAGAGATATTATCCAGGCAGCTTAAAGAATTCTTATTGGAGCAAAATTACCCGATTATAACTGAAGTTCCGAGAACTGTACTACTGGCACAAGCATCAGCCAGAGGAATCAGTATTGCTGAGTATGACAAAAGAAACCCTTCAGTTGCTGTTTTTGATAATCTTGCAAATATGGTCATTTCTGATTATAGGCAGATTGGATACTCCAATGACAGATAATAATGATAACGTATTTATAAGGGCTGCTAAGAAAGCAACTGAAGAACATAATCAGACTGTAAAAAAATCAACTTCAATTGATACTGATAAAAAGCAAAACATAGTAGATTCGAAAACAATAATCAATGATAATGATGAAATAGTTTCGTACAATTTGAGACTGCCAAAATCACTAAGAAAAAAATGCCAGTTGCACAGAATCAAAACAGATGAAAATATGAATCAGTTAATTTTACGATTATTAAATAAAGAACTTGATGTAGAATGATACGTTGGTATCATTCTACATCGGCACCATGATTTTTTCCTATCTTCATATGCTGATATCTAAAAATCATGGTGCTTATATAAAGTGATGTCAGTATCTTGATACCAAGATACCATAATACTTTCGTGGATTAATATATTATCTCTTGATATATTCCCATTAGGCTTTGCTAGAGCAAATCAGAATGAATACTTTACTAATTTAAGAAATTATCAATGATGGTGATCGATATACTTCTTGCCCACGTTCGAGTATCAATAGTATCGGTCCGGGAGGCCTCTCCCTATACGATACTATTGATACTCTTTGTTCTCAGCCCTCCCCCAAAAAGCATATTGGTCTACGGAAACTTTTTGGTGAGGGCTTCACAAATAACAGAGCACACAAGTGTGCTTCTGTTATTGCAAGATGTAGGAAAGTCTAGACTTTCCATCTTGCTCTGCGAGGCTCACAACCCACAATTCGATTCGTATAAAGGTAACGCTTTATACAAACTCATAGAGGGTTGCAAAGTCCAATAAGGTTTCATTTCAGCAAAACATAACTTTCTTTGTGTAATATCAGAATGCTTGACATGCTCATACAGATCTTTACGCAGGCTTCTGCGTTCAAAATAAGATACACGGATAATTCAAGCTTGATTTTCCTGTAGTTATCAAACCCCATCATTAACAATTTTTCATGGTTGTTGCCAAATAATCATCAAAGATACGGATAATTATTAGAGGGAGAAATGTTGTTATGAAGCGTATACAAATAAATATTAGGTTAAAATCCCAGGATGATATTGATAAAATCGACAAACATGCAAGCGCGGCAGGCCTAAAACGATCCGAGTATATAAGAAAATCCGCATTAAGAGAAAGATCCATACTTATTAATACCGACAAAAAAGCAATAAGAGATATTAGAGTCGAGCTGGCAAGAGAGGGCAATAATCTTAATCAAATTGCGAAAGTTTTAAACACTTATGGAATTGTTCCTGATCTTGTATTCAAAATCAATATTCAATTAAACCAAATCGAAGAGCTTACCAACCAGCTATTTGAGATTACAAGTAAAACGTTGAATAGATAGTATGACAGCTATCAAACAAAAAGCAGTAATAAGTAATGCTCATGGAAAGAATCTACGAAGATACATAGACCATAAAGATGCACTTCTAAGAGATTCTCAAAATCTGATCAATCCTCAAAAATGGTTTCAGGAAATGGATGCTACTCGTGAGGATCATGGACACAATAAGTCAAGAGCATCGTCACGTAATACGATTATCTATCATCAGATGCTTAATTTTCTTCCAGATGAGTGTGATGTTAATAATGGGCGTCTTTCGCCCAATCTATGCATGGAATATGCAAAAGAGTATGCGTTAACATATTATCCTGATTATCAAATTGCCTTTGCTCTTCATAAAGAACATTGCAAACCTGATAACACAGATCGGTATTCGGTGCATATGGCTATAAATCGGACCAACCTTGCCACAGGAAACCGCCTTGATGAAGGACGGGGAAGTATTGCTAAGAAAAAAAGAGCAAATCAAGTAAGGGCCATCGATGAAAAGTGGGAACTAACACAACTCAAAAAAGGTGAGAGGAATTCATTTGTACATAATAAGCAACCAAGCCGGATTGAGCGAGAGATTGAAGCTCGAAGCGATTTCTCATATAAATCGAATCTACGAAAACTGATGGATCTTGCAAAAGATGAAACAGCTGACCTTGAAACATGGATCATTAAACTCTTTGAATGGGGGGTAGCGGTTTCCATTATTGATGATATGTTGTATGTAACGGATTTAGACAATAATAAATACTTTTTTCGCACTGACATGCTCAATTATGACTTTACTTTACCTCAACTTGAATCTGATCTTAGTGATCCCATACATAAGAAATCAGCGAAAATCATACAATTTAAAAGAAAAATGGGATCTGAGTCTTTGTCGGAACAAAATATCAAAATTAAACAAGATGAATATAAGCATGATCTAGAAAAGGCTTTCAAGGATTATAAAAAAACGGCTATTTTCAGTAACGGAATAGACTACAATAAATTTCCGGTGTTCAAGCCCCCAAAGATTCCAGACATTTATAACTCATTTGAACTTAATCTGCTTACAGTATCACTAAAAGATCAAGCTGATGATTTAAGGATGAAATATTCTACAAATACTCCTTTTTTAAAAAAGAATGATACCGTATCAAATAATATACCTGGAGACATGAATATTTCAGCTATTAAAAATAGGAATCATTCTCAAACAGATCCACACAAAAAACGATAATTAATCATAGGTGAATAATATGGCTGTAGACGCTAACTATATAGATAAAACACAAAGTGAATTTGAAAACTCACAACAAAAAAATGATTTCATTATTGAACTAATTACGGGTCAAAATAAAAAATTAGATTCATTTATTGACTCATACGATGATATTGGCAAACGACTTGATGAGACTATTACAAACTTGGAATTGAATGCCAAAATAATAGATCAGTTAATAAAGTCTTTGCTAGAACCTCAACATTTTACTGAAGATACAATAAGTAAGGATCTTATTGGCAAAATAAAAAATATTGTTTCAGAAGCAGAAAATGACATATCTAAAATATCATTAGCATCCCAAAAGCAAATTCAATCATATACCGATCAATCTCGAGTACGTCGTGATATATACGAACGTACTCGAAAAAAGGATCGATTGATAATGAAGATCAATATTGGCATAATCGCTATCAATCTCATTATTATTTTGGGGGTTATTTTTTTTAAAATTATCATATAGTATTTAATTATCAAGGTGCGGACAGCGCCGCGCTTTGCTTGAAGACAATTATAATATACTAAATTGGAAAAAAATTGGAACTATGCTGAGCCTACAAAGAGACTTTTATCTATTTATTTTATATGTTGGTTTGAATACATAACCTATGCCGTGCTTGGTAATAATGAAGTCCGGTAAATCTTCTTTCCATTGAATTTTCTTTCGTAAATTTTTCATTTGATACCACAGAATATCTTTTGAACCATCTGCATAGGGTTCTCCCCAAACTTCTCTAATTATTTGTCTGTGTGTCATTACTGTATTCCGATTCAGCATTAAAAAATACAATATTTTACATTCCTTTTCACGTAGATTGATTTCCTTATCATCGACTTTTACTTTGTACATGGCGGTGTTAAGAATTATCTTATCGCTATATAGAATAGTACATAGTTGCTTAGGAAGTTTTGCATGCATGTGAAGACGTATCAAGCCAATACACTTTTTAATAGCCAATTCAATATCCATTGGCAAATCGATTACTTCATTAGCACCTGCATCAAAACAGCCGGAGTCATCTTCTATTGACGTTTCTCCACACAAAAAAAACACTATTGGTATTGATGTTGACATTCTGATGTTCTGGGAATATTCATGGAATAAAATGCTATTTTCTATACTTAATGCAAAAATTATCATGGCAAAATCATCAAAGTTATCTTCTCTCATGGCTCTGATATATTCTTCGCATGTTATTTCATATCCATGTTTATACCAAGCTTCCTTGGATTTTTCAATGAATAGTTGGCCTTCTGAATCTGTGATCGCTAAAATATTTCCAATCATCTTTGTCTCTTTATCTCGTTTTCTATACATATTACTGCAATTTTCATACTAAGTATTGCTTTGATATGATTTATAATCAGGGCTTCAAAATTAATATTTATTTACATACATATCAAAGAAAGCTTAAGTAAACCTGTATTTTTATGCAGAAGTAAACTTATATCGAAAATATAAATGTGGGAAATAACCTATTATTATTTCCCACATTTTGAGGGTAAGATTTCTTATTTCATGTTTGCGTATTAATAATGGTGTTTTTCATATATTTTTTATTTTTGAGTAACAGCTGATTTGTTATCTTCTTTTATCATCGCTTCTTTTTCTGCTAACTTACGATCTTCTTTTCTTTTACGCATAACTTCATCATATTCTTCATCAGTCATATTTGGCATAGATATCCCTGTAAATCCATAGAATAATGATACGAATGGCGTAATAAGGTTCATGAATGCATATGGTAAATAAACTAATGTTGGTACCCCCAAGAATGCTGCCATGGTAGCACCACAACTATTCCATGGAATTAATGATGCTGTCATAGTCCCTCCATCTTCAAGAGCTCTTGAAAGATTGATGATCTTTATCTTTCTATTTTCATACTCTTCTTTATACATACGACCAACTAAGACACTTGTAAGACAGCTATCGCCGGCGATCATATTCATAAGAACGCAAGTTACAAGAGTAGTAAGAACAAGGAGGCCTCTTGTTTTGGCTACTCTTAACAATGCCTCTGCCAATGTTGTCAACATTCCTGTAGAATCCATTACACCCCCAAGACACATCGCACACATGATGAGGCTTATGGTCCACATCATTGACTCAAGTCCTCCTCGTTCGCAAAGCTCAACGATTTGTGGCATAACACTGTCAGCGTCTGCGAAGGTAAAACCATAGTGCATGACTGTTGGCATATCTCCTATAGATACTCCTTGCCAAACACCTGCACAAATACAACCGAGAATTGCGCCAGCAAGTAACCCTGGCAAAGCAGGAATCTTGAACGCAACAATGCAGATAACTAAAATTGGTGGAATCAGTAAACCTAGGTGGATATTAAAATTATTAGTTAGCTCGCTCTGCATTTGGTTGACTGCAGACATATCTACTGCATCATTAGAGTGTCCTAATCCAAGGAATAAATATATACCAAGAGCAATTATCAATGCAGGTGTTACTGTCCAAACCAAATGCCTAATATGCACAAACAAGTTAGCACCTACTGCAGCAGCAGCAATGTTTGTTGAATCTGAGAGAGGTGACATTTTGTCGCCAAAATATGCACCCGAGACTATCGCTCCTGCAGTCATAGGAATGCTCATGTCCAATCCTTGTGCTATGCCTATAAGTGCGATCCCAACGGTTCCTGCCGTAGTCCATGAAGATCCTGTAGCTAAAGATACTACACAACATATTAAACATGATGCTAATAAAAATATAGATGGTTTAAGAATAGATAAGCCATAATATATCATTGCAGGTACAATTCCTCCTGCCATCCAAGAACCTATTAACATTCCTACAATTCCAAGAATCAAAATAGCTTGCATTGCTCTATGTTGTGCTGAAAAAATTCCGGCCTGAATGAAGTTCCAGTTATAGCCATTTTTATAGGCTACTAAAGCTGCAACAGCAGCTGATATTATGAGAGTAATATGTGTATCTCCATAGCTACTTCCAAATATTTCTCCAAGTAACATTCCGAACATATTACGTCCCCATGACAAAGCTACTAACGTAAATACAAATATCGATATAACTTGCCATAAAGGTATTTTTTTGCCCATTTTCTCCTCCTCTTTTATTGATTTCAAATTAAAGCTTTACACAACTCATAAGTACTTATAATAAAATATTCCATAGTTACATCAAGGCAACATGTCGACAATTTAAAATAAAGCAAGTATGATGCCAGATTATTTTTATATGTGAAACGATTTATCTTATATTTACATTTTTATATATAGTCTTTTTGCTTAAAAGATACACTTAATTAAGACTTTATTCTGATCTCAAGTCATAATTATTACTGAAAAATGTCTTTGATTTTATATAATAACTAGCTATGAATTAATTGCTTCAGAACAGGCGTATATTGACAATTTTACTCTATCTAATGTTTCATCACTATCAAATAGAAACTAATAGATTAAAAGCGTTGATTCTAGGATATTATAGTAATATTCATTAATCATAAATTCCACCGCATTAACCCATGTTTTTAATACATCAACAAACATCAATTGTGTAATAAACGATCTAACTTTGTAATACCTTTACGTCAGTCGCACAAGTTTATTCAATTAGTTATTAAACTAATTTTCTATTTAATATGTTTATATTCTATAATTTAACTATGAAAGAGATAATATGATAAATGAGTTAAATCACTTTAACTTGTATCTAATATACTGAAATACTAAATCGTGCATTTTTGATTGCTTGCGTGTCTGAATATTCAAATAAAATGTGCATTTTACATCGTATTATATTATTTCGTGCAAATTTGAGCATGCGTGCATTTTTGATCCGGTCAATTGAGTGTGTCACATGTTTTGTATTTACAGATGCTGTTGTGTAGCACTTAAGAAGGACGTAAAAGCATCAAAAAAAATGGCACAAGAATTGCAATATAATTAGATTAAGTAAACACTATAAATATTCATTAGTGTTTCAACATTTTTGAAAGTCAGATAAAAATTTGCTTATTATATTCAAAGGAGAATAACATGGATAATATTAAATCTTTTATTAATGAGCCTCTATTGATATTCAATGCTATTAAGAAAGCAGCTTATAAGAATAAAACTGTTGATAACAAAACAAAAATTGCTATTTCTGAAAGTTCCAGCTTATTAGCTGAGGTAGATAAAGTAGAATTGAGAGTTATATTTCTTGATATAATATCTGGAAAGAATGCAGGTCAAGGTCTTAAGTTATTAGGTGATAACGAATTGATGGATTATATACTTGGACAAAAATGGTATGAAAAAATGAATAGTACTAAAATTGAAAATTTTAATATACTGCTTGACCGAATCGATGAAACTAACTCTGAAAAGCTTGTTAGATTTTCATTATTTCTTAGTTGCCTTAACAAAAATTCTGCTCAAGAAGTTATTAAATATCTTGAGTTTGAAAAAAAAGAAGAGGAATTATTGATTAATGCAATCAAAGAAGTCGATCTTCTTTATTATATTGGTAATCCTATGGAATTGAAAAAGAAGATAAAGAATCTGGGTATTGAGACATATACTTTTTACAATAAAATAGCAGTGGAGCAAAACAAGATATTTGAAAGGGCTGACTTGAAAACTGAAGCGCGAGAATACATGCTTGAAGAGATACAAAAAAGAGGTGAAGCTTTATTTCTTGATGATCTTACCATTGATGAAACTGATCTTATATATAACAATCTCGCTATCAATAGAGAAGAAGCCATTGAAATTTTAGATATGCTACTTGACCTTGTTCATATAAAGCCGTATCTAAACACAAAAGAACATTTACTCAAAGAAGCAAAATCTTTGAGTAAAAATCCTTTTAAAAAAGCGTTTAGGAAAATTGCTTGGCAAAAATAATGACTAAATAGAATTGACATAGTCAAAATTTTACTAAGAATATCATTCTATATGAGCAATTATATCGATTTCAATATTCATGTTTTCCCCACCGGGAAATTTAGAAACTTCCATACATATACGTGATGGGTATGGATTTTTGAAAAATGATGCATATACATCATTTACAATGCTGAAATTATCAATATTTGTCAAATATATTGTACATTTAACTATATCATCCATCATACCACCAGCTTCCTCAATGACTGCTTTGATATTTTTTAAGCACTGCTCCGCTTGTTTGCTAAAGTCGGTAGCTAAAGTTCCGTCTTTATCTGCTCCGCTTTGAGCAGTAAAGAATAAATTCCCGATTCTGATACCAGATGAATATGGACCAAGTGCTTTCGGTACTTGTGGTGTAGTTATAGATGTCTTTTCCATTTTTTCCTCCTAAATTAATATTTCAAATAGCAAATTTCTATGAAGCCTCTCGATAATATACGACATTTTCATTATAGTGTATTACGCAACTTTCATGCCAACACAGTATAAAAAATAAACTGCGTGCTTGCAGAAAATATAAATTGATGGTACTATTTGCGTATGTTAAAATTCATGGAAGCTCTAGAAAAAGATTTATATGTTGATGTCAATGAAAAAGATAAAGAAAAAATCATTGACATGTTTGAACTTGCAATGTCAATCCAACTTCCAGTCATGGATAAAGGTAAAATTGTAGGTATTCTTGATTTATATAGATTTTTACACAATTTGGATAAACCTACAAAGATTAATTCTATAATGGACAGAGATATAACTGTAGCTGGTGATAAAATTGGAAAATTTACGTTCAGCTCAACAAATCAATTTATCTTACCGTTTGTTAATAAGGATGGGGAATATATAGGATTTGTAAACAGACTGACTCAAAAGTGTTACCTTCCAAGTAAAGAATATATGAGAGTTATTGAAAAGAAAATCAATGGATCGGTAGATGAAGAGCTTGGTGGACTTTCAAAAGAGGAATTTGATGCTGTAATCGAATACAACTACGATGGACTTTATATTACAGTAGAGAAGGGAAGTACCTTAGGTATCAATAATAAATGCAAATATATCCCCAATATTACAGAGGATGATATTGTCTTAGATACTGACAAAGGTGAAGTCAGTATAGAAGAAAATCCTGAAGAATCTATTGATATTTCAGTCGCACAAAATATACAGAAAAGAAACGAGATCAGTGTAACTAGTGATGATATCCCTGATGGTAGTATTATTAGAGTCATTCAAAACTTTGAAAACTTTGAAAAAATGAGAAATGAGCTTGAGACTACCAAAATACTTGCTGAAAAATATCAAACAGAACTGGATTATTTAAAGTGGGGTAACAGCGATAATGCTCCCAAAATTATAGCAAAAAGCCAAGAAATGAAGAAAGTGGTTAATTTAGCTTTAAAAATTGCAAAATCAGATTCTACAGTACTTATCCAAGGTCAATCTGGTGTAGGGAAAGGTATCTTAAGCAAGATGATTCATGACAATAGTGCACGTAGCGATTCTGCATTTGTCAAAATCGATTGCGGCTCTATACCTGATAATCTATTAGAATCTGAACTATTTGGCTATGAAAAAGGGGCTTTTACTGGTGCAGATAAAGATGGTAAAAAAGGCTATGTTGAAGCTGCAAATGGTGGAACGTTGTTTCTTGATGAAATTGGAGAAGTCCCTTTATCATTGCAATCCAAATTACTACGTTTTTTACAAGACAAACAAATTGTTAGAGTCGGTGGCAATACAACAATCCCAATAGATGCACGTGTTATTGCAGCAACAAATCGAGATCTTGAGGAAATGGTTTCTCAAAAAATGTTTAGAAAGGATTTGTTTTATAGGTTAAATGTCGTACCGATTACCATTCCTCCACTACGAGATAGAAAAGAAGATGTAATTCCATTGATTAATAATATGATATCGAAGTACAATTCTCAAAACGATACACATTATAGCATTGATCGATCGGCTATGAAACAATTAGTTAATTATGATTGGCCCGGTAATATACGTGAACTTGAGAATATTATTGAATACAGCATCGTTACAAGTAACACGGAGACAATAAATGAAGATGATTTACCAGAAAAAATCGTAAAAAAAGATAATCGCCAAATCAAAAATGAAGCGGATGATGTAGTCTCCTTAAAAAAGGCGTTGGATGATTATGAGTATTCAATTTTAATAAATACTATGAAAAAATCAAAAAGTATCCAAGAAATGGGTGACAGATTGAATGTTGACAGAAGCACCATGTCAAGAAAACTACTCCGTCACAAAATTGAACCAGATTTCAAGTAGGGCGTGATAAAATGCACGGAGCGTGCAAGTACTCACGAAAATTAGGTTCAGTATTTCACTAAATTTTTATCTAAATACGAAAAAAAATATTTGTAAAAATATACAAATATTTTTTTTATTTCTAACATGTTGATATTTCAACGAAATCAAATAATTCAATATAATATACCTTTATTATTTTATGTTATTGGCATAAGTTTTGCTTTATATACAGTTAAACGTGAGATGTGTGTAAATCTTCGTTATGGGATATCCAAATTAGTTAGGTTATCATCATGCTTCATTATTAATTATAGTATATGTCATTAATATGATTTCAACATTAATGATCGGCTAATTAAATTATTGCCAGAAAGGAAAGAGAAATGAATGAGAGACTAGAAATATTTGAAAAGAATGAATCGGGAGTTAGAACTTATTGTAGAAAGTTTCCAGAATGCTTCGATAAAGGTGAAAACAGCATCATGTATACTAGCAGCGGTAAAAGATATGTAGATTTCTTTGCCGGTGCAGGTGCTTTGAATTTTGGACATAACAACCCATATATAAAAGGAAAAATTGTTGATTATCTCAAGGAAGACAACATTATTCAAGGATTGGATTTTTATACGCCTGTAACTGAACACTTCCTGAAAACTATGCGTGATAAGTATTTTGAGCCCAATAATTATGATTATAGAATAATGTTATGTAATGCATCCGGAGCTAATTCCGTTGAGGCGGCATTAAAACTAGCCAGAAAAAATAAGAATAGGACAAATATATTTGCATTTACTGGGAGTTATCATGGTCAATCTCTTGGTGCTCTAGCAGCCACAAGTGGTGTTCATGGTCGAGGAGGAGCAGGTGTTCCATTAAATGATGTTACATTTATACCATATGCAACTGACCTTGAAACTGAAGATGCATCATTAGATTACATTAGATGGGTTTTAACGGATGATCATTGTGGAATCGATAAGCCAGCAGCATTCCTGCTTGAGTGTGTACAAGGAGAAGGGGGAATAAAAATCGCAAGTACTAGATGGTTGCAGGAAGTTCGAAAAATTTGTGATGAACACGACATTTTGATGATATGTGATGAAATCCAATCAGGTGTCGGACGAACAGGGGATTATTTCTCATGGGAAAGAGCTGATATTGAGCCAGACATGATAACTGTATCAAAATCAGTCGGAGGATTTGGGATACCGGTGGCATTTTTATTTGTTAAGCCTGAATTAGATATTTTTACACCAGGAGAACATACGGGAACATTCCGAGGAAACCAATTAGCACTTTTGGGTGCTGCAGCAACAATGGAGTTTTTTGTTGATAATAAAATCGACGAAGATGTAAAACGAAAAGGTAAAATAGTTGAACAATTCATGAAAGAAAGAATTTTGCCTATTGATGAAAGACTTGAGGCTCGAGGACTAGGCTTATTTTGGGGAATAGACTTCTCTAAAATTGATAGCAGGTTGACTGATGCGTTAAGAGAAGAATGCTTTAAAAATCACCTAGTAATTGATTCATGTGGACGTGAAGGCTGCGTTATAAAGTTACTTTCACCACTTACAATCGAGGATGAAGTTTTATACGAGGGGCTAGATATACTCGAAAAATCAACAAAAGCGATTCTGTAAGGATTACTTTTCTAAAAAAGTTTTATTTTGTAGAGCAAGCTGTTTGTTCGCATCCAGCTTGTCTCTACAAAATCTTATCCAAATTTCACAAAACGAATTTAACAAGGCAATGGCTCTTGATTTTAATAGTATCTTGTCAATAAAAGGTAATAAGGTTTGAAAGGATATGGAAATGAATTTACGAGTAGAAAACCATATAGTATTAGGGAAAGCACCATCAGTAAAGATGGTTGAGATCACAGTAGACGGAAAAAAACTCATGGCAAAAGAAGGTGAAAAGGTACTTGCTACTTTAATAGCAGAAGGCATCATCGTAAATCGCTACACAGTAAAAAGAAACGAACCTAGAGGATTATTTTGCGGTATTGGTCAATGTACAGACTGTGCGATGGTGGTTGATGGGCGGCCGAATGTAAGGACGTGTGTGACACCTGTTAAAGAAGGCATGGTCATAGAAACACAACATGGGCTAGGGAGGTAAACTATGAAAAAATATGAAGTTGTAGTAATAGGAGGAGGACCTTCAGGGCTTGCAGCTGCAATTGAAGCAGCAAAAGCAGGTTGTCAGGTATTGGTAATTGATGCAAATGAAAAAGCTGGTGGTCAACTTTTTAAACAGATTCATAAGTTCTTTGGATCAAATGCTCATAAAGCTGGTGTACGAGGAATAGACATAGGAGAAGAATTCCTTGCTGAAGCAGAAAAATACGGTGTAGAAATATGGCTTAATAGTGTAGCCATAGGACTTTTTCCAGAGAAACAGATAGCTGTAGAAATCGGAAACGATATAGACTCAAAAGTTGTAGTGACAATTGAGGCTGAGAAAATAATA
The DNA here is from genome assembly GCA_031553035.1 of Anaerovoracaceae bacterium. Classification (GTDB taxonomy): domain Bacteria; phylum Bacillota; class Clostridia; order Peptostreptococcales; family Anaerovoracaceae; genus JAVBLY01. The sequence continues at coordinate 36,517 of JAVBLY010000009.1, forward strand.
ATAGCAAGTGGTGCGTCTGAAAATGCCATCAGATTCAAGGGATGGACATTGCCTGGAGTAATGGGGGCAGGTGCCGCACAAACCATGGTAAACACCAATAGGGTATTACCAGGAAAAAAGGTATTAATGATAGGATCCGGTAATGTTGGCTTGATCGTTTCCTATCAATTGATGCAAGGAGGTGCAGACGTAGTTGGACTAGTTGAAGCTGCACCTTCCATAGGAGGTTATGCTGTTCACGCAGCTAAAATAGCTCGAGCAGGTGTACCAATCAAGACAAGGTACACCGTAATAGAAGCACGAGGCAACGATATAGATGGCAGGGTAAAAGAAGCAGACATCTGTCAGGTAGATGAAAACTGGCAGCCTATTTTATCCACCAAAGAAACCATAGAAGTTGACACCATAGCTATAGCAGTAGGTCTTAAGCCACTAGGAGAACTTGCTATCATGCACGGTTGTGAAATGATATTTAATCCAGTCCTTGGTGGATGGGTTCCGCTTCATAATCGTAATATGGAGTCCACACACAAGGGAATCTATGTTGTTGGTGATATCACTGGAGTAGAGGAAGCAAATACCGCCTTAGAAGAAGGTAAACTTGCGGGAACAGCAGCGGCTAATTCACTAGGTAAACTTAGTGATATAGAAGCCGAAAAAGCAAATCAGGATACATGGGACAGGCTTGATGGACTACGATATGGTCCTCATGGAATAGCCAGAAAGAATGCCAAAGATAATCAAATAGAAGCGTTCCAGTCCTTCATTGGTGCATAAAGACAAAGGAGGAAATGAAATGTCATTAAAAGAAAACGGATATCTAACGATAGATGAATTAAAGGAGTCAGGGCAATATATCAATGAAGACAGGTTTGCCAAAGGACCTATAGCAATAGCCGAATGTACGCAGGAAATACCCTGTAACCCTTGTGAGCCTGCATGCAAATTCGGTGCAATAACAGTAGGTGAACCAATCACAAATCTTCCAAAAGTCGATGCTGATAAATGCATCGGGTGTGGAATATGTGTTGCACAGTGTCCTGGGCTTGCGATCTTTGTATTGGACAAAACATTCGGTGATGATATAGGTACAGTTAGCTTCCCCTACGAATACAATCCTTTGCCCGAAGTAGGTGAGACTGCTCAAGCTGTGGATAGAATGGGAAACTTCGTAACTAAATGTAAAGTTGAAAAAGTAGCAGATCTCAAATCATTTGATAGAACTCCAGTAGTTACGATATCTGTTCCAAAAGAGTATGTCGAAGTGGTTCGTGGGATTAAAAGGAAGGGGTGCTAGTCATGGCAGAATATAGAGATGATGTCATTGTCTGCAGATGTGAAGAAGTAAGCGAAAAAGAAATATATGATGCAATTAAGGAAGGTGCAACAGATGTTACCGGAGTCAAGAGAAGGACTCGAGCGGGAATGGGACTTTGCCAGGGGCGAACATGCGAAAAACAGATACAAGCAATACTTAAGGCTGAACTGGGAGAAACTCCAGATGATATCAGTTCAGGAACGCCACGGCCTCCAGTAAGACCTGTTACATTTGGTGCACTAAGTGCTTTTAGTGTAGGAGTACAAAATGATCAGACATCAGGAGGTGAAAACAATGAATAGTTACGATGTAGTAGTAGTTGGTGCTGGCGCTATTGGCTCTAGCGTAGCATATCACCTAGCAAAAGAAGGGTTGGATGTAGCTTTATTAGACAGAGGAGATATTGCAAACGGGACATCAAGTCATTGTGATGCTGTTGCATTAATCTGTGATAAGAAGCCTGGTATAGATACAAAGATGGGATATGAGAGCATTCAACTATATAAGAAATTTTCAAAAGAATTCGATTATGATTTTGAGTTTCATCAAAGAGGAAGTTTGTATCTTTGTGAGACCGATCAGGAGTATGAGTTGGCAAAAGAGTATGCGGATCAACAGGCTGCAGATGGTTACGACATGAGAATGGTTGACATGCATGAAATGTCAGACATGGAACCATATCTAGCTAAAGACTTGGTAGGTGGTATCTGGACAGATCCTGATTCATCAATGAGCCCATATAAACTTTGTTATGCATATGTTCATGAGGGACAAAAGCATGGACTTACACTTCTAAGTCGCCATAATGTAACAGGTATACAAACTGATGAAAAAGGTTCAGTCGTCGCAGTGGACACGGATCAAGGCAAGATTAAAACAAGAAAAGTCATAAATTGTTGTGGTGCCTGGGCATCAGCTATTGGAGATATGGTTGGTATAGATATTCCTATCAAGCCAAGAAAGGGCGTAATCCTCATATCTGAAAAGTCATTTAAAATCATTAATCAAAAAGTTCACGAATATGGATATATGCTGTCGAAATTTGAGGACATCGACTACAAAAGAAATGTGAGTGAACTTGTAGAAAAAAACAATGTTGCTTTTGCTATAGAACCTACAGAAGCTGATAACTTTTTACTTGGTGGCAACAGAGAACTAAAAGGTTACGATATCAGTGCTGAAATCGATGTTATCAAAGCAATTGCCGAAAGAGGCATAAGATTTTTCCCAATACTTAAGGAAATCAATTGTATAAGAGCCTATGCCGGGGTTAGACCTTGGGTAAAAGATCACTTGCCTATAGTATCTGGTGTTGATGAAGTTCCGGGGTACTACATAGCAGCAGGACATGAAGGAGATGGCATCAGTCTATCAGCGATTACAGGTAGAATGATGATGCAAATTATCACAGATCAGGAAACTGATTTCAATATTGATAAGTTAAAGTTTAGTAGATATAAAGAGCAAGAACAAATAGTTTAATACAGGAGGATTATTATGAACAAGCCAATACCAAAAGGATTATTAGTACCATTAGTAACACCATTTAATGCAGATGAAAGTATTGATTTTGAAGGATACAAGAAAGTTATCGACCATTGTATCGATGGCGGTATGGATGGAATACTGGTAGGCGGAAGCACCGGTGAGTACCACATGATGACACTTGATGAAAGAAAAGAACTCATAAAGAGAGGTTGTGAGTTTGCTGAAAAAAGGGTTCCTGTCATGGCCGGAACAGGAGAATATACCGCAAAGGAAACAATTGAACTTACAAACTACGCTGCTGACTGTGGAGCTACATGGGGTCTTGTACTTCCACCATACTATCAACAAACATCGGAAGAAGGAATCTATGAATTCTTCAAAGAAATAGCTGAAGGATCAAAGATAGGCATCTGTATCTATCACAACCCCGGGGCAACCAACGTAGAGCTTTCTCCTGAGTTTTGCAAAAAACTCGCTCAAATAAATGGTATTGTTGCTATCAAAGATACAACTGATGAAAGACATACATGTCAGACATATGCTGCAACTAAAGATGTAAGTGATTTTACAATGATGGAGGCTGAAGAACATCTACTCCTCCCATCTTACTCTATAGGTCTCACATCAGCGTTTTCTATCCTTTTCAATTTATTACCAAAAGAGATGAAAGAAATGTACAACTTAGCTGTTGTGAAAAACGATTTCAAATCAGCTATGGAGCTTAACCAGAAAATGGCACCGCTTTATGATCTTATGGAAGCAGAACCATATCCTGGCCCTGTTAAAGCTGGACTCGATATTTTGGGTCTACCTGGAGGTATCGTTAGAAAGCCTCTGACGCAGACCAGTGAGGAAACAAGGATGAAACTAAGAGAAGGACTTAAGAATCTGGGATATAACGTTTAATATATTTAGTATGTTGGTCTATCAGTATAAACTGATATGACGTACAAAATAGCTCAACACTATCATTCACTTGTATGCGATGCATGCACTAGGCTGTATGCATCGCAAACTTAAAAGAGGAGAATTATTATGAAGCTTGATGGTAGACAATATGGATATTTACATTCGGGTAATGACGAACGTTATATAAAAAATATTCCAAATCAGCAAATCGCTGGATATTCAGTGGGGATCGTATATATTGAACAGGTAAATTATCCAATGATGCCTGGTAATGTTGTTAATGGGTGGACATATGACTTTCCAGTGAGAATGAAAGCTGTTCCAAACTTGACTAATACAAGATTGTTTGACGCCGATCCGACCATAGCAGATGATGTTATCTCAGCCGCAAAGCACATGGTAGAAAATGAAGGGGTCAGGGCTATATGCTCTGCTTGTGGTTTCTTTGGAAATTATCATAAGAAAGTTGCGGATGCATTAGATGTTCCGGTTGCAATGTCATCATTAGTACAAGTTCCATTAATTCAATCGATTATTGGATCATCAAAAAAAATAGGAATATTAACTGCAAATGCAGAAGCAATGACAAATGACTTATTTTATAACTGTGGAATTGAGAAAACGGATAATCTCGTTGTACAAGATACACTTGGTACAGAAGAATTCTCTGCCGTGGTTAATATGACTGGCGAATTTGACAATGGAAAAGCTAAGGAAGAGATCTTGGAATGTTCAAGACAATTACTTGCTAGGGATGAGGAAATTGGAGCAATACTATTAGAATGTAGTGATATGCCTCCTTATGCGTCAGCTATTCAAGAAGAGACGCAATTGCCAGTTTATGATTTTATATCATTGATTAAATGGTTACATAACAGCGTCATGCAGAAACCATATAGTGGGTGGGTATAAAACTGTTTTACTTTATTGATGACATTATGAATACAGTCACTTCATATTTAATTGGCTCTAAAATAATTATTCATTTATAAAAAAGACCAATCTTTGACAATATCTGTTAGCATATGGACACAAAGATAACTAAAATAACGTCTTTTGCAGTTCTGTAAAACCAAAATAAGGGGTTTGACTATATAGTAATGTCTTATCGATAGGGTCTCAGAAAGGTATATATTCTTACATGAATAAATGTTCGATTCGTTGATATTTCAAAAGAGATAGATTTTGTTTTAATACATAATCTTTTAGGAGGACGCTATATGAAAAAAAGTATAATGAAAACAATGGATGGAAATACTGCCGCATCATATGTATCGTACGCATTTACTGATGTTGCTGCTATCTATCCAATAACTCCATCATCAACAATGGCAGAAATTGTGGATGAATGGGCGGCTTACGGAAAAGAAAATATTTTTGGTCAAACTGTAAAAGTGGCTGAATTGCAATCTGAAGGTGGAGCTGCCGGAGCGGTTCATGGTTCATTGGCTGCAGGCGCGTTAACAACAACTTACACTGCATCACAAGGATTGTTGTTAATGATTCCAAACATGTATAAAATTGCAGGGGAGTTGCTTCCTGGAGTATTTCATGTAAGTGCAAGAACCCTAGCTGCACATGCACTATGTATCTTTGGAGACCATTCAGATGTAATGTCAGCAAGACAGACGGGATTCGCATTACTTTCATCAAATTCTGTTCAGGAAGTCATGGATCTTGGTGCGGTTGCTCATCTGGCATCTATCAAATCAAGAATACCTTTTCTTCATTTTTTTGATGGTTTTAGAACATCACATGAGATACAAAAGATTTCGGCTTGGGATTATGACGATTTGAAAGAAATGGTTGATATGGATGCCATACAGGAATTCAGAGATAGAGCCTTGAATCCTGAACACCCTGTTGTGAGAGGTACAGCTCAAAACCCAGATATTTTCTTCCAAGCAAGAGAGGCCGCTAATCCATATTATGACAGATTACCTGAAATCGTACTTGACTATCTGAATCAAGTTAGCAAAAAAACAGGGAGAAGTTATAAACCCTTTGATTACGTTGGTGATCCAAATGCAGAGCATGTTATAGTAGCAATGGGTTCGGTTTGTGAGACAATTGAAGAAACTTTAAGTTATATGGGGCATAAAAAAGTAGGTCTTATTAAGGTAAGGCTTTACAGACCTTTTGTAGAGGAATATTTTTTGGATGTACTTCCCACAACTTGTAATAAGCTTACTGTTCTTGATCGAACAAAAGAACCGGGTGCTATCGGAGATCCATTGTATATGGATATAAAAGCAATGCTGTATGATAAGGAAAATGCACCTCAAATATTTGCAGGAAGGTACGGTCTGGGTTCAAAGGATACAACTCCAGGCATGATATTATCTATATATAAAAATATGCATGAAGCTAGTACCAAGGATCATTTCACGATTGGTATTGAAGACGATGTTACCAATACATCAATCGGCTATGATACATATTTTTCTTGCGAACCGGAAGGTACTATAAAATGTAAGTTCTGGGGATTGGGCTCAGACGGTACAGTTGGAGCTAACAAGACTGCAATAAAGATTATCGGTGATAAGACAGACATGTACGCACAAGGCTATTTTTCCTATGACTCAAAGAAGTCAGGTGGAGTAACCATTTCCCACTTAAGATTCGGTAAATCTCCAATACAGTCAACCTATCTTATCAATAGTGCTGATTACGTTGCATGTCATAATCAAGCCTACTTAAATCAGTATGATATGTTGAAAGACCTGAAAGAAGGCGGAATCTTCCTTCTTAATACTGTATGGACTAAAGATGAACTTGACAAGCATTTACCAGGAAATGTAAAAAGGGCTTTGGCAGAGAAAAAAGCAAAATTCTACATAATCGACGGTGTGAAAATTGCAAACGATATAGGACTAGGGAATAGAATTAATATGGTGATGCAAAGTGCATTCTTTGAACTCACAAAAGTTATTCCCATTGAAGATGCTGTAAAATATCTTAAAGAAGGCATAGACAGTGCTTATGGAAAAAAAGGACAGAAAGTCTTAGAAATGAACTATGCGGCAGTAGATAGAGGGATCAAGAACATAGAACAATTTGAAATTCCTGAAGATTGGATAAATGCTAAAGACGATGGAAAAAACGGAAATGTTCCTCAGTTTATAGAAGAAGTCCTTGAACCTATAAATAAACAAGAAGGCGATAATATTCCTGTAAGCAAGTTTACAAACATTGAGGATGGAACATTTCCTTCAGGAACATCTGCATATGAAAAAAGAGGAGTCGCTGTTTCTGTACCTACATGGAAAGCTGATAACTGTATTCAATGTAATCAATGTTCTTTCGTATGTCCTCATGCGACAATAAGACCTGTTTTACTTAATGCAGATGAAAAGGTGAATGCTCCTTCTAACTTTAATACTATTAAGGCTATGGGCAAAGGTTTAGAAAATTTAGAGTATAGAATGCAAGTAAGCCCCTTAGATTGTCTTGGTTGTGGAAATTGTGCCGACATATGTCCATCAAAAGAAAAGTCATTAGAGATGGTACCTATTGAGGGCGAACTTAAAGAAGCCGAAAACTGGGATTTTTCAACAACAATCAGTATAAAAGACGAATTAATGAACAAAGAAACTGTTAAAGGTAGCCAGTTCGCACTTCCATATCTTGAATTTTCTGGCGCTTGTGCCGGATGTGGTGAAACTCCATATATTAAAGTTATTACTCAGTTATTCGGTGACAGAATGATGATTGCAAATGCAACTGGGTGTTCTTCAATATGGGGCGCATCGGCTCCGTCAATGCCATACTCTAAAGATGAAAAGGGCAGGGGGCCTTCATGGGCAAATTCATTGTTCGAAGACAACGCCGAATACGGTTTTGGGATGGTTCTTGCTGACAAACAGATGAAAGAAAAAATTACAGATTCCTTGAAGCAACTGAGATCAAGTAATGTATCTCAGTCACTAAAAGACACTGCAGGTGCTTGGTTGGATCAATGGAATGATAGTGATTATACAAGAAAAGTCTCAGATGGTTTGATTTCAGCGTTAGAGACGGAAAATGCTGTCGGTGAAATAAGGACTCTTGTGAATGAAATTTTACTCAGAAAGGATTATATTGTCAAGAAATCGATTTGGGCTCTTGGCGGTGACGGCTGGGCGTATGATATTGGATTTGGTGGCTTGGATCATGTTCTTGCTTCGGGAGAAAATATTAATGTTCTCGTATTTGACACTGAAGTTTATTCAAATACGGGCGGACAGTCATCAAAGTCTACACCTGAGGCAGCTATAGCAAAATTCGCAGCGTCCGGTAAGAGAATCAAGAAAAAAGATTTAGGTATGATGGCAATGTCTTATGGATATGTATATGTTGCACAAGTCAGCATGGGCGCTGATAAAAATCAATTTATGAAGGCGGTTATTGAAGCTGAAAAATATGATGGACCATCAATAATCATTTGTTATTCATCCTGTATCAACCACGGCCTTAAGAAGGGCATGGGCAAGACTCAGGAGGACATGAAAGATGCTGTTGATTCAGGCTACTGGCACATGTACAGATTTAATCCTGAGAAAAAGGCAGCAGGAGAGAATCCATTCACTTTGGATTCCAAGCCGCCTACTGCAAACTTCAGAGATTATATTATGGGACAAGTAAGGTATTCTTCGTTGGCAACTGAATTTCCTGATGTATCAGAAAAACTCTTTGAAACATCGGAGCAAAATGCAAAGGAAAGATTGGAAAGTTATCAGAGATTAGCTGAGGGAAAATAAGCAAATAGACGAGAATATATTTCCAGATAGATGATTATTTTCATCTATCTGGAAACTAATAAAAGTTAACAAGCTCAAAGGGCGAGAAGGGGGATACTAATGTTTTTTAGAAATTTTAGAATTGACAATATGAAAAATAGTGTATTTGAATATTTTGACGACGAATGGATGTTGATATCTGCAGGAACTCCAGATAATTATAATATGATGACTGCCAGTTGGGGAGGCATGGGGTTTATGTGGGGTAGACCTGTGTTTTTTGTAGTAATAAGAAAAAATAGATATACTAGAACTTTTCTCGAAAAAAACAAAGTATTCACATGCTCTTATTATGGATTTGAGTACATGAAAGCATTGGAGATTTGCGGGACAACAACAGGACGTAATACAAATAAAGCAAAAAAAGCCGGGTTAACTGTAGAAGCAGTTCCAGGATACGATACCGTAACATTTAAGGAAGCAAGAAGTACATTTGTATGTAGAAAAATTCTTCATCAAAATTTGGAAACATCTTGTTTTGATAATCAAGAAATTTTAGAAAAGTTTTATACTGATGAGGACGCACATGTGCTATTCATTGGCTCGATTGAAATGATCGGAGACTAAATCATCATGTAACGATATTACGCTTTACTAGTTGACCACCGGCTTATGCTGGTGGTTACCCATATAGGTGTGTATAAAATGGAGGAAATATGCTTATTACATTATGTGTTGTTATGACAGCAATCGGAATTCTGATTGGATCAAAAAAACTAAAAAAGAATAGTGAGTATCCACTTATAAATAAAATACAGATTATTGCAATTGTTGTTTTGATATTCTTTATGGGTGTAAAAATCGGTTCTGATGAAAGGGTTATTGAGACAATAACATCAATTGGCTTAAATGCATTTATCATTACTATACTCACAATTACATTCAGTTGTGGAGTAGTTTTTATCACAAGATGTTTATTGGGTTTTGATAAAAAAGGAAGGATGTTAAATGACAAAAATAATAATTAGTTCTATTGTTGCTGGTATTTTATTTGGTTTTTATTTAGCTCCACCTGCTCTTGTAGAATGTTCTGATACAATTTTGATGATAGGGTTGTCATTATTGATGCTTTGTATTGGTTTTGACATTGGCAGACAAGGTGGATTTAATAAAACTAAATCGGGTATTCACCTAAGAGCATTTCTAATACCTATTGCCGTTGCAATCGGTACAGTTGTTGCTGGTTTCGTTGCTGGTATTATACTTCCTTATAAAATACCGGAGATGCTTGCCGTAGGTGTGGGCTTTGGATGGTATTCTTTTGCTCCGGTCGTATTAGCCGAATATTCAACCGAACTAAGTGCGATGTCATTTATGCATAATATTTTAAGAGAATTATTAGGTATGATTCTCATCCCAATAGTTTCAAAACATGTAGGATATTTTGAAACATTATCGTTACCTGGAGCTGGAGCAATGGATGTGTGTTTACCGATCATAGAAAAAACTACTGATCAGCATATGGTTATCTATTCATTTGCTACTGGCATGTTTGTATCAATACTGGTTCCAACTTTACTACAAATAATAGTCCCTTTTTTGTAAGCACATAATACAAAAAGGGACTAATATATATTTCTATATTATACCTTCATATGGTTTGGACACAGCAGCATTATTCAACCATTTTATTAGAGTAATGAAGTCAAAAACGAGCAGTCCTACTTCTTTTTGCACCGCCGCTGCATATGGTGGCATATCACTACATTCAAGCAAAATGGCACCGATATCGGGATTGTTATCTATAAGCTGAGTAGCTACTGATACCACTTCCCCTCTTACTTTAGCATTATCAAAACAGCCTCGGTCTTCCAATATTGCAGAGAAGTGATCAGCATGCCTTAAATCACCAACAACAATATCATCTGGGTTAGTAATCAAACAACTTTCAAGTAATTCCCTATCAAAATTCGATTCATTTGCCGTCAAAACACCTATTTTTTGATTAGGTTTCAAAAGTGATTTGATCCAAGGTACTTGAACTAAACTTGACAATGCAACTGGTATATCCATATCTTCAGCTAGCTTCTTATGATATCGTCCAAAAAATCCACATGCTGAACATATTGCTCTTACTCCCTCTTTTTCGAGTTCACGAGCGGCAGCTAAGATACCCTCATACAATTCTGGTGCGCCAGCACCTAGTTGAGGAGTGTCAAGTCCTGTAACCGCTTTTAATCGTACAGGGAAGTCATATGTATATGCATTGACAACATTACCAGGTAATAAAGGATAATGTACTATGTCCTGATGAAGAATTCCAACTGCGTGTCCAGCTATTGTTTGTCCTTTTTTCATATATACCCATTCTTCACTTTCAGGTTGTTTTCCTATAAATCCATTTTGTATTTCGTTTTGTTTTTTTATCATGATGCTCCTCCTTATCAAATTTGAATAAAATAAGTGTTCAAATTAAAATACGCAATTTTTATGCCATATCAGACTTTAACTCAAATAATATACACATAGTATGTTAAAATTGACATATCAGATATAGTAAATGGGATAGAAAGAATAATTATTCACATTTACAAAGCAAATCTTATTATATTATCAATATATAATTGATAATTGCGTGCATATGTGCACGAGCGGTCAATATTGCACGAAATGGAAAAACCCCTAAAAACTAACGTTTTTAAAGAAACATGTATATAAATTGTCTTTCATTCTTGCACGTGAATGAAATCATTAAATAGATCTGAATATAACATTAACAAAAAATACGTGCAAATTTGAACTATACAAGACACTGTGGTAATTTTCTGAAAAATGGCACGTTATTTGCATTTAATAATTATGGAATTCCAAAAGAGGTGTACATTTCATAACTTGTAATCGTGTGTTGTAGTGGTTATACTGCGGGCCTAAAGCATTAATTCATTCTAAATATTGAGCAGTATACAATTGTATAGAAAGGAGATTGATATAGTTTTCTACTATGTCAGGAAAAAATGATGAAAGATGAGAAATCAATTAGTATTAAAAGTGAAAAAACATTTAACATCAAAACCATTTTTGTTTTAACTGGTGCATTCATATCATTTACGATAGGTGCGGGTTTTGCTTCTGGGAATGAAGTACTTCAGTTCTTTGGATCATGGGGCTTTCCCAATTCATTATTATCAGTTATTGGAGCTGCTGTAGTGACAGGCATTTATTGTGTATGTTTGTATAGAGCAGGTCAATATGTTCAATTCGAAAAAACATCAGAGTGTTATACTTTTTTCGGCGGTAAATATTTAGGTAAGTTTTTCCACGCATATGTATTTGTAAATGTAACAGGTGTGTTTATGTTGATGTTTTCTGGTGCTGGGACATTACTTAATCAACATTTTGGAATCCCTCAGTGGATTGGAGCAGTTATCATGGGCATATTTGCCGGAGTCGTTGTAATCGGTGGGTTCAAAACCGTTGAAAATGTTTTAGGGTCAGCAGGAATTATTATTCTCGCATACACAGTAATATTTGGCATTATATCATTAGTTAGCCCTGATTCAAGCTTTGATCAAGCTGCTCAAGCTGATCAAATGGTTGCTACAGGTCAAATATGGCAGGCCAATTTATTTGAATTACCCCCTCTATCTTTTATTCCAGGCTTAACAGACATGAACAATGCTTTGATTGAAGGTATTTTGTATGGTGCAATTTGTATTGTTTCCGGATTCCCATTTATGGTGAAGCTAGGTAAAAGTACGAAGACAAAATTAGAAGCAACTGCATCGGGAATCGCAACTTCGGTTGGTTTTTATGCATGTGTAGCGTTTGTTCTAGTGATTTTGCTAAGCAACTTTAACTATTTAGTTAATCCAGAAACAAATCAAATGTATGAATTCCCAACTCTTGCTGCTATAGATCACTTCTGGCCTGCAGGTAGTTGGACATATGTATTAATCATCTTCGTTGGAATATTCACAACAGTGTCAGGGTATCTATGGGTTATTACAGATATGTTTTTCCCTGGACAAGAACGCACAAAGAAATCAAATATTTGCGTATTAGTATTAGTTGTCTTCGGTATTGCTTTGGGAGGAGTACTTCCATTTTCAGTAATAGTTAATTATTTATTCCCAATAAGTGGAGTTGTAGGATTGATTATGACTGTTGCGGTTTTAGTAAAAACAATTAAAGGTTATGACAAAGAAAAAATTGACACAAATACAATGGCCAAAGATGAATCAAACTAAGCACAATAACATAATTATTTAATATACACTTATTACCCTCAGTGTCATTGCAATGACACTGAGGGATAATTAAACAAATGATCAAATGTACATGACAATTATTGTTACCATACGTTCATAAGGAGAACAAAATGAGTAAAAAATTATTAAAAAGTTCTAATATATTTGTGGAAAAAAATAGAATAATAGATGGTTTTGTTGTACTTGATGAAAATAGAATTTATGATGTTCAGCCCATTGCCAACATAAGCAAGTATAGTGAAGATGATATTGATGTGGTGGATTACGGAAATAAAACTATCATGCCGGCTTTTAACGATGCTCATGTACATCTGTTGTTGGCTGCCATCGGTGACAAAGGAGGCTTTTTAAGATATTGTAATTCCGAACAGGAGGCAGTAGATCTCTTTTATGAAAACAACAAAGACAGAGACTCAAAATTCCTGATTGGAGGCGCATGGGATCATTTCAGGTGGCCGGGTCAGAAAGAGCCGACCAATAAGTCCCTTGATGAAAAATTTCCTGATAAAATGGTGTTCCTTTTAAATCGTGAGGTTCATGGAGCCTGGTGCAATTCCAAGTGTTTGGAATACTTCGGGATAGATAAAAACACTCCGGATCCGGAGGCAGGTGCTATTTATAAAGATGAAAATGGAGAACCGACAGGGTATCTTCATGAGTTTGCGGCATACAATATGCTGCAAGATATCTTAAAAGAAATGAGCAACGAAGAAATCGCAGAATATGTACAGGCGTTTACAAAAACTGCGTATGCCAGCGGAGTTACATCTGTAGCAGATGTACAAGTAGGTAATGTGTGCACCTATGATGTGTATGAAGAAATGGAAACTAGAGGAGAGTTGGGCTTAAGAGTACATTATTCACCGACAATTGACCTGGACAATGAGGAACTGCTACGAATCCAGAAAGAAGACAACGGCGACAGACTAAAATTCTCCGGGGTGAAGGCTTTCGCAGATGGTACGGCAGCAGGTCATACTGCAATCATGATTTCTGAATACCTTGATGATCCCGGAAATGTTGGAACTCCTTCTATTGATTTGGATTATCTGAAGGATAGAGTTTTAGAGCTTGATGCAATGGGCATTAGAACAAGGATCCATGCATGTGGTGACTTAAGTGTGCAGCTATCTCTCGACTATTTTGAAAATGCTAGAAGAATTAACGGAAACATGGGGACCAGACATGCGATCGAACATATTGAAGTGGCCGCTCCTGAGGATCTTCCTAGATTTGGAGCACTTGGTGTTATCGCATCAGTACAGCCAAATCATATGCCTAGAGATGGATATTATGAGCATCCTTTTCATGTATGTCTTGGTGAAGAGAGATTAAAGTATTCATGGCCATTTAATACGATTCTAAAGGAAGGCGGACAGATGGCTTTCGGTACAGATTACCCTTGCGTACCGATCGCTCCTTTTGCAACGATACAGAGAGCTCAGACAAGGCTTTCGGATCAATTGGAACCGCCGGGTGGATTTAACCCATGGGAAAAAATCGAGCTTATGGATGTCCTTGACATTTATACAGCAGGATCAGCCTATTGTACGTACAGAGAAAATGATCTTGGTAAGCTGAAAACTGGATACCTTGCGGACATTGTTGTTCTGTCGGATAACATATTTGAAATCGATGTGATGGATACGGTAAACCTTGAAGTAGAAGCTACATATTTTGACGGTGAAAAAGTATTTGAAAGATAATTGCGTTATTAAGGAGAGCTAGATGAAAATACGTAAATTAAGCGAAAATGATTATGGATTGATTATCGAACATTTAAATGAATGGTGGGGTGGTCGAAACATGGCCGATATGCTACCTCGATTGTTTTTTAAGTATTTTTCTGATACATGTTTTGCTGTTGAAGAAAACGGGAAACTAATTGGTTTTCTAGTTGGATTCATTGCGCAAAATAATAAAAATATCGCATATGTTCATTTTATTGGAATAGATCCTCATTTTCGTAAGAAAGGAGTCGGTAATACGCTTTACAACCATTTTTTCAAAATGGTAGCAGGTATGGGGTGCAGTAAAATATGTGCAGTTACTTCAGTTGTAAATAGAAATTCTCTAGCATTTCATACAAGCATCGGATTTAATGTAAAAGAGAGCGACACCAAAATTGATGGAATAAGTTATTTTAAAGACTATGATGGGGTAGGAAGCGATATGTTCCTATTCGAAATTGACAATCCATATATATAGTAACAGCCATAAAAATGATATAGCATAAAAATTATAGAAAGAGGAATAATCACATGAAAAATAAAATTATCGTCATCACTGGCGGAGGAAGTGGGCTTGGAGCTCGTTTAGCAAAAAAGTATTCAACATTAGGAGCAACTGTTGTTCTTTTAGACATTTCAAAAGAAAACTTGGACAAAGTATCAGAATCACTACCTAATAAGAATTATACATATTCTTTAGATGTATCATCAAAGCAAAATGTTGGTGAGGTCTTTAAATCGATTTATTATGATGTTGGTGACATTGATGTTCTTATTAATTGTGCTGGAATTGGGAGTTTTGATGTTGCCGAAAAAATTGAAGAAAAATATGTAAATGGCATGATAGACATAAACTTAAAAGGAACCATATTCTGTACTCAAGAAGTACTAGGGGCAATGAAGAAGAAAAATAGTGGCAACATTATTAATGTAATATCGATGTCAGGTAAACGTCCAGTTGCAACAGAATCGGTGTATTGTGCGAGCAAATATGGTGTTACAGGCTTTACTCACGCTGTAGCGCTTGAGCTTGAAAATACAGCTGTTCGTATTACTGGTATATACATGGGCAATATGGCAACAGAATTATGGAAGGGTGATAAACCGAAAGACTTTGATAAGTTTATTAATCCCGATGATATGGCAGACATAATTATTGAAAATACTAAATTTAGAGATAACCTGTCAATAGAAGAGATTATGGTAAAAAATGTAAGAGGCTAAGCATACTTAAAGTTATCCAATATAAATATAAATACCTCTAACAAAAAAATAAGATTCATTGGATAGCTAAAAAATAGTAACCAAGCGGCAAATAGAGAAGTCCATAAAACGTGTTTCAACTGCAGTTACTCCGAAAATCATTCACACAACAACCCTTAATAGCCGCAGGGTTACTGTTTTATTATTAGATAAATTTCATATTATAAGGTTTCAATTTAATAATTCGATGAAAAAATGATATGTTAAATGAGCTATTTGTTTTCGCGTTGGGTTGATTCATTCAGATAAATAGCTTTATAGTACTCATCTTCAGCACCTGCTAGGTTCGAGCGATTGCTCTTTGAATAGTCGTAAACGATAACTCCTGCAGCAGCATATGTGGTTACCGTGTCAGGCATTATGTTACCTTTGAAATAGTTTTTAATTATGCGATCTTTTTGATCAAGAATATCCTTGCGAATTAAGATTTTGGTGATATTTTCTGTGTTATTTGCCATTCCATATACTCCTTTATAATTAAAACATAAATATGATTGTACATATCAAGTGAGGTCATTGTGATGTGTTTTCCTATTCCAATTTTTGTTGCGGTTGATCAATGTAACTGTTGCAAAGACAACAATAATTGTTGATGGTGATTGTGTTTACTATTATAATTCAAATTTATCTATTGTGCAAGAACATATGTTCGTGGTATTATAATTTTACGGGGAGAGAATTATGAATACTATTTTTTTAATTGACGCTAATTCAGCTTATCTTTCATGGACTGCTGTTGACAGGTTAGAGCAGGGGCATAGCCTTGACATACGTAAGATTCCATCGGCGATCACAGGTAATCCGGAAAACAGGCATGGAATCATATTGACAAAATCGATACCAGCAAAAAAGTTTGGAATTAAGACCGGAGAAAGCATATATGAGGCTCGTAAGAAATGCCCTAAATTGCAATGCTTTGCTCCTGATTATGACTTATACACAGACAGCAGTAACGCTTTTGTTGAAATCTTAAAGGAGTTTTCACCTGATATCGAAAGATACAGTATTGATGAATGTTTTTTAGACTATACAGCATCTAAAAAACTTTATGGTGATCCGGTTGAAACTGCTAACCACATTAGAGAAAGAGTCAGAACGGAACTAGGCTTTACAGTTAACGTTGGAATATCGACTAACAAGCTTCTTGCTAAGATGGCATCGGAATTAAAAAAGCCGGATTTGACACATACTCTTTTTCCTGATGAAATAGAAAAAAAGTTATGGCCGCTTCATATAAGTGAATTGTTTATGGTAGGTAGAGCAACCACTAAGAAGCTTACAAATGTGGGAATCAATACTATTGGAGAGCTTGCAAATGCCGATCTGAAATATATCAAATCA
Source organism: Anaerovoracaceae bacterium (assembly GCA_031553035.1). Lineage (GTDB taxonomy): Bacteria > Bacillota > Clostridia > Peptostreptococcales > Anaerovoracaceae > JAVBLY01. The sequence goes on from JAVBLY010000009.1 coordinate 53,552, forward strand.
TTACTTCATAATGTTCACGGAGAGCTTGTGTGGAATCATGCAAACGGTATTGATTTTACTACTGTAAAGGAAAATAGAAAGGAAGATCAAAAAGGGGTGGGAAATAGTACTACCATCGCTTATGATGTAGAAAGCACAAAAGAAGCATATGAGGTTATGCTGGCTTTGTGTGAAAAAGTGGGAATGAGGTTAAGAAAATTAGAATCATATTCTTCAATTGTTTCTGTATATGTACGTCCATCTAACTTCGAACTTCGTGGTTATGGACATCAGCGTAAACTCAATAAATATATAAATACCACATCTGAAATCTATAAAGAAGCGTGTTCATTATTTAGTGAAATGTGGCAAAAGGAATCGCTTAGAAAAATAGGAGTACATGTCAGTGGATTATCAAGAAATGGGTTAAGGCAGTTATCAGTCTTTGACAGTAACTTTACAGTTCGCGATGAGTATCTAGATGAGACAATAGATACAATCAGAGAGCTCTATGGAAATTCAGCTATTATGAGAGGTACTTTCGCCAATTCAGAAATCGATGCTATCCAGGGTGGGGTAAGAGAATCCGAATATCGTATGATGGGAGGGTATGACTCGTGAAGATTATTGCGAAACCTATTGATATGTTATCTGTTTCCTATGAGTCTAAAATACCGGATCCTATTCGATTTCGAATAAAGAAGAAAGATAGCGAGGAGAAGGTTGTAATCAAAGTAAAGGTCAATTCTGTAGAGGAAAGGAAAATGAACGGGAGAAATACGTTAATATACAGGTGTCAAGGGGTGGTTAATGGTGTCCTTCGTCCATATGAGCTTAAGTATAAGAAAGACAGCTGCACTTGGGAACTATATAAAATGTGAGAAAAAGTGTATCATATATTATATACATTGAGTAGATGGCAAAAGAGGTGAAAAGTGATTGAAAATAATAAGACTTACACGCGTGCACTTGTATTCAGTAGTGCAATGGATAACTATTTAGATATAATAAATCAAATCGTAAATAATAATATATATTCGCCAGATTATAGAATAGAATTCTTTTCTGATACCATAGTTATTACTCCAAACGGTGTTGAATTAGATGATGTCGGAAAAGATAGAATCATCAATAATGGGAAGAACCAGCGTAATTTTTCATTAATTGATTTAGTTGAACCTGTTGAAATTAACTAATGATTGACATAACCGTTCATAGAAAGTGAGTGTAACATGTGTGGAAGATATTATATTGATAGCGATATAGAAGGAATAAAAGAGATATTTGATGAAATAGAGCGCAGATATCCAGGAGTTATTATGAGTACTGGCGAAATATATCCTACGAACACGGTACCAATCATAACTGATGAGGGTCCTAAGCCAGCATTTTGGGGATTTGAAAAATGGGATCATAAAGGGCATCTTATCAATGCTAGAGCTGAGACAGCTGAAGATAAAAAAACGTTTAAGGAACCATTTTTAAAGAAGCGATGTATCATTCCAACTACCGGTTTTTTTGAGTGGTCGAAAGATAAAACTAAAACAAAGTATTTATTCGAACTTCCTGATGAAGACATCTTATATCTTGCCGGATTATATGAATACTATGATAATGAGTTGTGTATGGTAATATTGACTCATAGGCCTAATGAATCGGTGTCCGATATACATGATCGTATGCCAGTCATCCTAACAGGGGACCAGCTGACTCTGTGGTTAAATGAAACGGATGAAGCACGTCAAATCATTGAGATGAATTCACCGCTACTTAAGAGGCAAGTAGATGATAAAACTAAGTAAGTGTATTCACAGTTCATATAAATTGCATGAAGTCATTTTAGATGGCGATAGGTTAATCGTTATTGCCATTAGTGAACTTCATTTTGGGTATATGTCTTCTGATTATAATGTGGATTTTAAACTATACCTATGGGAATATGGGCAATTAAGTGAAAAACAACATTTGATGGCGCATATAGAACGGGATAGGACAAGAGATGATAACTACCTCTTTGCTAATCTTCAAAATATTCAAGGCGAGCAAAACAAAGGCTATGGCTCAATTATTTTAAGACATTTCATTGAATACATGAATAATAACGATGTCAGTGAAATATATGGTACTATAGCTGCCTCACTTATTGACGATCATGAAAACATTGATCCTCGAAAATACATTGAGAAACTACGTAAGTTTTATTCTAAACATGGATTTACAATTACTGACAATAATAAGCTATTAATGCATCTACAAAAATAAAAAGCATTATTTTGTTCTCATATTAATGCGGCAAAAATTAATTATCCCACAATCGTCCGGCGAGTTAAAGAATTCATCCTCACTTATTGTGATATCATCAGGTTTTGTATCAAAGTCTTCAGGTGCGATACAGTAACAGATTGTGTTATCTTCAATTCTTTTAAAATATTTTAATTTCATATTCATAATCTTACCTCCAAATAGACTATACCAAAGTAAGCAAGATATTTATGATAAATCTATGAAGATGTCAAAATACGTACGTTTAGAGTCTTAATACGTTATTTTGTGTCAGACGTTTGAATGACAACGTTCTGACATTTAGAGTAAGGCTTTTCCTACTGGCTGTCAAATGACAGGCAGTATTTTTCGCGTGCAAATAATCTCCGCCTTTTCCAAGGAACATTTGACAGACATTAGAAAAAGATTATAGCAAGTCAGGAGGGCAGTTCTCCCTTTGAAAAAGGTAAGCGCGAGCCGAACCGAGCGTTATGGCGAGTGAGAGCGTTATTACACTATTTGAAATAAAGGAGAATATTATGCTAGTAAAGGAAATGATTAGAAATGAGCAACCAAGTGTGAAAATTGAGTTTGAGGGAGCAGAACGATTAAGTAACGCAGAACTACTTACTTTAATAACATCGGCACTTGATACGGAGCATGCAAACAATTTATTAAAAGTTGGATTTAATGAGTTAGCAAGTATGTCTACAGAGCAAATTCAAAAGTTAAGTGGATTGACCAAAAAACGTGCACAGCAGTTAAGAGCAAGTATAGAACTTTCAAGACGAATGGCGATTTCAACCAAAGTTAGAAAAACTAGGGTAGATTCTCCACAAGCTATAGCTGAATACTTTATGGAAGAAATGAGACATAATAAAAAAGAATGTTTCAAGGTTTTACTTCTTAACGTACAGAGTGAGGTTATTGGCGTTGAGACTGTCAGTATTGGTAATATAAATTCATCTATTGTTGACCCAAGGGAAGTATTTAACCTTGCCGTTAAAAAAAGTGCTGCCAGAATAGCATTAGTTCATCAGCATCCTTCTGGTAATCCTAAAGCAAGTGAAGCCGATATAAAGGTCACTAAACGTCTTATAGAGGCCGGGGAAATTCTTGATATCAAGATTATTGACCATATTATTATAGGTGATGGTGTATTCACAAGTCTAAAAAGTCAAAGATTGATGTAGAATTGTAGTAATAAAACTGATAAGACGCGGATATCCGCGTCTTATTTGCGAAAATTCTTAGGGGACAGAATCTCGTTAAAAGTGATGGTTAAGTTAATATAAGGTAAAATATCAGCTTTCGGGTTCCATAATTAGTCAGTTAATTTGTTATCATTGTTTAAAAATCCTATCGAGGCAAAGGTAATCCCAATAAAAACAAGGCCAGGGAAAATGAAACATAAAAGTGTGGTCCAAATTGTTCCTCCTTCTACATGAGTAGTCTCATATTGATATGCAGGTACATACATTCTCCAATTCAGTACTTGCCTGATAATTACAGGAACTCCAAGGAGTACAGATGCAATAGCGGCAATTACTTTGTTACCCAACAAATCAAACTTTCCGGCGACCAAAGGGGGAATAAATGCAATGAAAACACTGCCAAATATTAATCCACTAATAGCGAGGATTACCAACAAAAAAGTAAGTGAACCATTGATTCCAAAGTTAAGCCACATCGTATATTTAGGCATTAGATAATAAGCTAATGCTCCAATCCCTGCTGATGCCAAAAAAATAATAATCGAACCTAATATTTTTTTCATTTCGTATTGTCCTTTCATCGACGAGTTTATTATATCAGACATCGATTAAAAATTCAGTAAACGAAATGACAATACCAATATATTAACCGTAAAAGTCAAAATCTTTATTATTAAAGTCATTGACTGTCAATTCTAGGTCTAGTAAAGCCTTGGTATTGATATCATCGTATATTTTCTTACGTTTTCGACTATAGGTGGCAAAAATACCCACCGATGTTAATCATCCGTGGATATTTTTGCAGATGTTACCCACAGTGTTGTCGTTGATAGCTGGATCGGAGCTATTTTAAGGGGCTCCTTGCCAGCCGACAAAATGTGGATAACATCTTTTGGCACATGTGTGCCGTTTTCCGCTTCGCTCTATGATTTTACAAGGCAGAGGGGCTTTAGTAAAAGGTAACTTTTCTGCGGAGGATCCTTAGAAAAGTATTAATCATTTTTTAAGGCTTTTTATTCTTAGCTGTCAAATACGGGTAGTATTTTTGCTATGCAAAAATCTCCACCCCCAGTTTCAAATTGTTTCGTTTTTGACAGCATCATAAAAAGTGCAGGTCGGTCAGGTGAGCTTTTCCCTTTTAAAAAAAGTAAGCACGCACGACACAGGCTAGTTCGGACAATTTGGTTCGATGAGTGTGTTGGCGGGGAAAGGACATAAAAATGAACAGTATCAATTTCATTGGAAGACTCACGAAAGACCCAGAGTTACGAAAAACAGAGGATGGAAAGAGTATATGTAATTTCTCTGTTGCAGTCGATGATACCTATTCAAAAGAGGATAGAGTCGATTTTATGAGAGTGACTGTGTTTGGTGTACAAGGCGAAAATTGTGAGAAGTATCTACAAAAAGGATTTTTGGTAGGTGTGTCCGGTAGATTCCGCTCCGATACATATAAAGATTCAGAGGGCATAACAAGATATCCTGTTTCAGTAGTTGCAGAGAAAGTAAGTTTTCTTCAGTGGCCTGAAAGATAAAACGGCTAAAGGTCTCTGATGAGTCTTTGAAAATTAAGACGAAACCGCCTTATAGGCGGTTAGGCTAGCCGTTTTATCTAAGGTATGCCAGTCAGACAATACTATCTGACTAATAAGAAAAACAAAGGAGAAAAATTATGTTAATTAAGATGATTAAGGCAGACAAGTTAAAACCACATCCGATGAATCCAAGACAGGATTTAGGTGACTTGACCGAAATGGCAGACAGTATCAGGCAAAACGGTATTTTACAGAATTTGACTATTGTTTCTGATAAGAAAAGTGATGATTCATTTTTCGTTGTCGTAGGCCATAAGAGACGGGCGGCAGGTCTTATGGCAGAAGTAGGGGAGTTTCCCTGTGAGATAAAAGACCTGACGGACCAAGAAATTATTCAATATATGATGATTGAAAATGGTCAGAGAAACGACCTTTCTCCTTATGAAGAAGCCGTCGGATTTCAAACTATGATGGACTTAGGACTTACCAAAAAAGAAATTGCTAAGAATACCGGATTTTCTGTTAAAACTGTAAATTCTAGATTCAAGTTACTGGACTTGAATCAGGAAACGCTAAAAGATGTATCCGAGGAGCAAGAAATCACTATTATGGATTTGGCTAAACTTGAAAAAATCAAAAGTAAGAGAAGAAAAAACAGTGTTCTCAAGAAAATTGGTACAGATAATTTTGATTACGAGATTCAAAAGGCTGTTCGCGAAGAGAAAAAGGAAAAAGAAAAACGAGACTTCCTAAAGGAACTATCTAAGTATGCAAAAGAAATATCGGACGATGAAGTCGGAAAATACAAATACGAGGATGTATTTTTTAGTTACGATTCTGAACTTCCAGAGGATATGGACGATAACAACTATTATTACACCATCAATACTTACGGCAGTATCAGTCTATATCGTGACTTCACCGATGAAGATATACAGGAAGAAGACAAACGTGATGAACGTGACGAAAAGAGAGAAGAACTGTCTCTTAAGCTAGATGGCATCATTGATACTATGAAAAATGCGAGATTTGAGTTCATTAAGTCTCTTGGCTATAAAAAACAGTTCGATGATATGGTAAAGCTTTCTCTGGCAAACATAGTTATCGGTTATGAATTCAGTCAATATATCTATAGCTTTAATGTTAAAAGAGAGCTTAAAGCAATATATGGCTTTGAAGACGATGATGTAAACGGCTCTTATGATTATGAGGAACTTATTGATAAGTTATCAAAAGATAAGTGTTATCCTCTTTACATCATATATGCAGTAAATGAAAGCAATATTTGTAGTGTTGGTTTACACAACTTGTTTGATGATGGTGAGGTAAGCGTAAACGAAAGTTTGAAACATCAGTATGACTTCCTTATGAACGTTGGATATAAACTAAGTGACGAAGAAGAACAATTCTTAAATGGTACACATGAAATCTATGCTGATGTTTCCGAATATAACGGTATTGAGCATATTGATCAAGAAGATAATGAGAAAAAGGACGTCGCATAATATTCTACCTGTACTCACATGGATAGCTAAGTGCTTTCCTTGTGAGTACGTATATTTATTTTGTACGAACTTAGTTCATCTTATTTGAAGATATTTGAGAGGAGAGATAAAATGCAAAGTATACTAAAGGAGTTATTTAACGGTAATATTTCATTCGACAGGAAGTTTTATTCACAAGATTCATCTTTTGTGAAAGCTGCAAAAAAGAGAAGTGAAGCTGAGAGTAATCTTAAGAAAACACTAAATGACAAGGATATAAAACTTTTTGATGAGTATTGTGAAGCACAGGCTGATGTTGATTTTATGAAGCTTTATAGTACTTATGAAGATACGGTACGCTTCATGATGTTATTTATGATTGAAATATTTGGAGATGATATTACCGGCTACGACTAATATCAATAATATTAGATACCTTAATATATAGCTTTATTTTGAAACCTTGTCTGAAATCAGTACATTAACTGATTGAACGAGGTTTCTTTTTTGGTATAATACAGAGAAAAGTACTGGTTCCTGATGATGGAGGATATTCAATGAAAATATTCACAAATATTATTGGTTTTATAGTTATGGTAATAAAACTGTTTATTGACGCATTAATTTCAGTTAAATTTATTAAGGATGTATTATTCTCGGGATATTTGAGACCATTTCATAGTTTGTGTAAACCTTTTGACTGATGTAGAATGAAATCTACACAGCCAGGAGGTTTTATTATGGCAAGAAGAAAGAGTGAAACACCAGAAGAACAGAAACGCAAAGAGAAAGCAAAATCATTACTCCAGAATGCTCAAGTCGAAGATTTGGGTGAGCTGCAAGCGCTCATGAAAGAAATGATGAAGCAGGTCGTAGAAGGCAGCCTTGAAGGTGAACTTGACGAAGAACTTGGTTACACTAGATATGATTATCGCCAAAAGGATACCGACAACAGCCGAAACGGCTACTCAAAGAAAACCGTCCATTCTGATGGCGGAGACATGGAGATAAAAATTCCTCGAGATCGTAAAGGGGAATTTGAGCCTCAGTTAGTCAGCAAACATCAGAATACTATCAGTCAGGATATGGAATCCAAAATCATTTCGATGTATGCAAAAGGAATGACGACTTCCGATATCGAGACACACGTAAAAGACATGTATGATGTGGCCATCTCAGACAGTACCATAAGCAGAATCACGGACAAGATATTGCCAATAGCAAAAGAATGGCAAGCTCGCCCACTTGAAGAGGTATATGCCGTGGTATTTATGGATGCCATTCATTATCACGTTAGAAGTGAAGGCCAGATAGTCAAGAAAGCCGTCTACATCGCCATAGGAATCGATTTGGAAGGCCAAAGAGATGTTCTAGGGCTCTGGATCGGTGAAAATGAGAGTGCTAAGTTCTGGCTCAATGTGATGAATGAGATGAAGAATCGTGGAGTTTGCGATATTCTCATTGCCTGCGTGGACGGCCTCTCCGGATTCGACAATGCAATTGAAGCAGCATTCCCAAAAGCTGAGCTACAGCAATGCATAATTCATCAGATCAGGAACTCCACAAAGTTTGTTTCCTACAAAGATCTCAAGGCACTGATGGCAGATCTCAAAAAAGTTTATCAGGCACCATCTGAAGAAACGGCTCTTTCGGAGCTGGATAATTTTGCTGATACGTGGAACAAGAAATATCCAAAGATTTCTGAATCATGGAGGAGCAACTGGACAAAACTATCTACATACTTCAAGTATCCTCAAGAAATCCGAACCCTCATATACACCACTAACGCAGTCGAAGGATTCAACCGCCAGTTACGAAAGGTTACCAAAAGCAAGACAGTATTTCCGACGGATGACAGTCTTTTCAAAATGCTCTACCTGGCTACTCAGGATATCACTAAAAAGTGGACTGGTCGTCGGAGAGATTGGGGCACTATTCATTCACAATTACTGATCTATTTTGCCGATAGAATTGAATAATTGAATTAACTTATCTGAGGAAATGTCACCTTATTTCGAGGTGATATTTCCCGGTTGTATTGACAGTCTTACAAAGATGTTTATACTAAAAGACAAGAAGCAAGGTCGATTTAACATCCTTGCTCCTCATAAATTATTGTTATATTCTACATCATGTTTTAGAGTTTACACAGAACTTGGGATAGCCCCGGATATTTTTTGTTCGCAATCTTTCTACAGCCATGTGTGATATTTATAACAACTTTATTATTTCTACATCCCTTTAGTGTATTGGAGAAAGAGTATATGTCAAATGAAATAAATATCATAACGTGGATAATCGTAATAGCATTTTATTTTTTTACACTATTTTTTATTAACTCTATAATTCAACTTATTAGTATTATGGCTGGGAAAAATGAAGAGTACAAGAATACATATAAATATCAAAAACATTTTTACAATTATACTTTAGCTACTATTTCGGTGATTGCAATTTTACTGACAGTTCTGCCAGGCAGGTATTTAGAAGAACATGTATCCATACTAGTCATCGCAGCAATATCTGTTTTTTGTACACTTATCTCTCATCTTTATAACATAATTTACATATCAAATAATAAAGTGGAGAATAGTTATAATAGAATTACCTCAGCGAAAAAAGAATGGCTATCAAAGATTTCATCAAAATGAACTTGAAAAAGTATATGTAAGTTAACAAGGATTTAAGTATGTTTCCAGTAATTAACTTATTCAAATTCATCATCATGAAATGTATTAGCCGCTTCATCTTCAATTATTTTCTCTATAGCAGCTATAGGATACCCCAGTAAATCGGCGATATCCTCGTTGGAAAGGTTCGAATTTGCGTTCTTTAAATATGTGAATATTTTGATTGCTCTTTTGTTAATCGATGAAGTAGAAATATTAGAATAGCATAATAGTTCTTGGTTAGCGAATTTAGTACCATTCACGAACTCATTATCTTGACGCCATATGATCATTTCGCCGTCAACTACTATCTTTATAACACTTTCTAACTCTCTAAGTGAGATCATCTGTACTACTACACCTTTCTGCCTTGAGGTGTACGGTAGCTCAATACAATTTTCTTCGTCATAATATTTTTGTGTGTTGTCATCGGAGATTTTGCAGTCGTTCCAATAGATAATAAGGAAAAGACCATGTGTTTTAAGAAGGTCAGTTCGAAGATCGAATTCGGTTGTAATGTTATTTCCAATACTCTTAAATGGTTCAGAAGAACAGAGATCAAGAGTATTATGCTCGATAATTCTACCGCTTTCAAAATATACTTTTATTTTCATTGACGTTTGTCTTTCTCATATCAAAAAAATACCCCGGGCAAAAGCCCGGGGTGTATGGATATTATCAGTAATAACTTATATTGCTTTAGTCTATTGTATTGTCATCATCCGTAGAGGTTTCTTCCTTTTTGGCTTCAATCCTCTTCCTTGTTCTGTACATTACATATGCAGAAGCTGCAGCCAGTATAGCTATCAATATGAAGACAATAAATGACATAGGATCCCCGGTTTTCGCATTCTTACCACCATCTGTTGATGATTTAGGCGAAGTATTGATTTTGACTGTTTGGTTTGTGTCATTGATATCTGCATGAGATGTAATGAGCATTTCATCTCTATACAGATTTTCGAAGACAACAAGCTCTTTTCCCCCGAGTTCAGATGCGTCAAAGGTAAATTCAACTTTTACTGCTCCGCTTGGCTTTTGGGGAGTAAATTTTACTTCCGATGTAACTTCTTTACCGTTAATTATAATTGGCTTCTCAGTTTCTTTGTCCATAAGAATACCTTTAATGGTATAAAGCTTACCAACGACCAAATTCTTGTATATAACAGTATCAATGATAGTAATTTTTTTGCCGGCTTTAATTTCTTTTTCGCCATTTTCAAAAGTAGCAGTTGTTCCTATTTTGGGAGCAAATAGCTTAACTGTCTGCTGTTTATCATCAATGTCTTTATGTTCAGCTATGAGTATTTCCTTATCTTCTACTTTAATATACAGCTCTTCATATGCCACAAGTGGTTTTTCTGCATGATCATAGCCATTGAAAGTAAATTTAACACCTATCACTCCATCAGCCTCTGTAGGTATGAAAGAAACAGGGGAGGTGGTAGCATCAATAGGTTTGTTGTCCTTGTTGTTCTTATCTATAAGCTGGCCTTTTAAGATATATTCCTGACCGACATCTAATCCGGAATAACTTACAGTGTCTATTATTGTATTCATATTATCAGCATAACCGGTATGGCTATTTGATATGCTGTCAACAGCTGTTGTCTCAATTTCAGGAAAGAATACACTCTGTTCAGCATCATTGATGTCAGCATGTACTGCTACTTTATAGCTTTCTCTGTATAGATCTTCAAAAACCACTACTGTTTCACCCCTAATCAGATTCGCATCGAATGTAAATTCTAATCCAATACTTCCTGACGTAGATTCTGCAACAAATGTTTTGGTCGATGTTACTTTATCGCCATTACTGTCAAGTACAGGTTCTTCTTTGTATATAACAGCACTTCCTGAAGAATTAAGACCACTTCCGCTTGTAACAGGAATCTTTTTCATAAGAGTACCTTTGACAGTATAAGTCTTATTAACGAAAAGATTACTATATTTTACTGTATCAATAATAGTTGTTTTCTCTTTAGCATTTTCAACATGAAGTCCAGAATCTTTACCTAGTGCTGTTGTACTGATTTCTGGGAACCAAATGGTTTGATCTTTGTCGTTTAAGTCCTCGTGAGAAGCTTCCAAACCACCTTCATCATTATAGCAGTATTCAAAAACAACTACTGTTTTACCCTTAAAGTTACTTGCGTCAAAGGTATATGTAAGTTCAACTGTTCCGGTACCAGACTTTGGCGTTTTAAATCTTACTTCTGCCGTTAACTCTTTGTTATTTTTATCCAGTAAAGGAGCACCAGTGTCAGCATCCATTAAAATGCCTTTCATAGTGTGATCTTTATTGCCTTTGAGTTTATCGTAAGATACTGTGTCCACAATTGTAACTTTCCCATCAGCTAATGCATCATGTTTATCGTTTGCAGTATTTAAAGCTGTGGTTTTAATAGTTGGTTCATCATTTGTGATAGTCCCAAGTTCCCATAGCCATCCATGACGCTCATTAATGGTAACCGGTTTCTCTATTAAGGTTTTACCTTTATTGTTTTCGCACCGAAGCTCTTTTAGGATATAGTTTCCATAAGGAATCGCACCAAGTTTATCATCAACTTTAGCTTTGGATCCATCTTCACCATTGCTAAACCAGATCCCGGAAAAGTGATCCATGTCGCTTGTCTTGATAGATCCATCTGTTATTTTGAGCATCCAGTCATTGTTGTTTGTATTTTTTGAATGTAGGTTGTAGTCGCTATGGGTACTTGTAAATCCATTATCTTCTTCTGTTACAAGTACATGAGTTTCTCCTGTTGCAAGAGATTTTAACGACCACGGAGCTGCAAGCCCATGATTTGAACCATCTTCGATTTTGTTAAATTTAAAATCTGAACGAACAACTTGGTTCTTCCATATAAGAGGTTTTAAAAGGATGTCGTCGGTTACTTCAGTCTGATCTTCTCTTATTTCAAATGTCCGTTCTTTTCCATCACTTAAAAGATAACTCTTTGTTGTCTTGATCTCTTTGATACCATATGTTCCGTAGCCTAATGATTCAGCCTTGGTGTTTGCTACATATGCCTTATCACCTTCATCCCAGTATGTGACGATTTGATCAACGACGCCACCGACTGGTATCAACTGCCCATCAGCTTCTGTAGCTCCAGGTTTCCAACCATTTTTATAATATATGACCGGTTTATCAGACCTATTATATATTTCAAAGGTTATTCCTTCTAAATGTGTACCGACGGTATTTTTACCGTGGTCTCGGCCATTTAGTGCCTCAGACTTATCGAGTTCGAGATCCCACTTTTGTATCTCCACATGACCATGGATTAATTTATCATCTTGGATCCATGCATATATACCATCATCAAGTTTCTCTTTAGACTGAGCTATAAAATTACCGTTAAGTTTCCAGTCAAATAATGGCTTTTTATATTCACCCTCATCTGCCCATGCTACATGGTTTACATTTAGGTAATTAGGTTTAACTGCTTCACGCTGAAGATCAAATAACATATATCCGGTTGGAGGTTTTATCTCTTCCATTACATATGTTCCTTCAGGAAATATGTAGTTTCCATTATGAGAACATTTTATTAATGGATCTTTGCTTTTGCTCTCGTTATACCATTTGCCACTAGGCTCTAACTTTATGACACCGTTGTCATCTGTTTCAAATACCCATTCGTATAATGGATCTGAACTAAGTCCACTACTATCATCCGCATGGATATCATAATATTTTACTGAAAATAAGCCTCCTTTTAATGTGGCATCACCTTGAGCTTTAAATGCTTCATTTAACTCAGGGTCTTCTTTCAATATGTCAAATGTAATTTCAACAGGTGGATCCGGGAATTTTATGAGTACCGGGGATATATCACTGCCTGGAGTAACCACTACTTCGAGTATTTCATCGGATTTTTTATATCCACCTTCAGGCAGAGTAGGAGGCGATATCTCTTTTATATAGTACTTACCAAAGAATAGTTCTCCAGTCGTAGCTTCGCCATCATTATTTGTAGTTAACTTTCCAACAAGTTTTTTGCATTCCTTATCTCTATAGTATTCAAAAGTCGCACCTGAAAAGTCAGAATAGAGTTTATTATCGTTTGTCATTTCAGGACATTTAGAGACTTTTTTAAGCTTAAATTTACCTTTTTGTGCCTTATCCTCGAAAACTTTCTTCCCTGATACTGTCGTGTTGTATATCGAGGCCGTCTTATCAGGTTCGACTTCAACAGTATATGTCTTGGTATCGAGTTTAAATCCTTTTGGGGCTTTGGTTTCCTTTACCCAATACGTTTTTGCTTCTATTTCATTTGATTTTGCATATCCGTTTGAGTTGGTTACTATTGTATCTACCTTATCTTCTGACTCACAATCTTTATCATCATAGATGGTAAACTCTGCACCTTGTAATGAATAGTATTCATTTTTCTCAGTTTCTACGGGATTTTCGGATACTTTTTGTACATCTAAATAGCCTAATTCCCCAACGTTGTCCAACGTTCTAATCAGAGTAAAAGCAACATTTTGAAAATAGTCGTTTTCTCCCATCTTTGAGGAATCTTCTGTGTTACCGATATCCTTAATAAGTCCATGAATACTTGATAACCCGCTGTCTTTGTCGTGTTCAACGATAAGTAAAGAACCTTTCGTCTTTGTTCCCCATACAGGTTGCCCACTAACCTTGTTACCTGCATGCCCGGCTGCACATGTACCCCAAACATATCTTTTATACCTTGGCCCACTTCCGTCTTTAGTTCCGATACGTTTGACAGATCCGTTTATAGTCTTATCTTTACCAAGGGTACCTTTATATCCAAAGTTTGATTGAGTATTATTGATGGCTTCAATCTCGCTTGCAAATATGCGTACGGCAAATCCAAAAGTTCTTGATGGATATTTGGCACTTAATCCGGTTGCAGATCCGTATTTTTTATCTGTGGCCGTTTCTTTACCAACAAGATATACTTTTGCTCCGCCGTCATCATCGCCTTTTCCTGATCCATCAATCATGTATTCATCGCCAACATTGTATTCGCCTTCAGTTTTCACTGATCTTTTCATATCGTGTTTTTTAACTAATTCAGCACGCCTAGAGGCGGATAGCTTCATGATATCGTTTGAAAGCTCCTGTGCATTTACTTCTGAAACGAAAAGAGATTTGACAGTATCAACGATTTTTTTGAATATAGAGTTATCATTTTCATGGCTCACGGCATTCTGCTCTTCAAGATTCTCACTAGCTATATTGGTGCCATCAACATTGATATTATTTCCTATTTCGTCTTTCAAATAATCAATGATCTCAATATTTTTACTTAGTTCTTTTTGATATTTTTTTTCAGATACCCGGTCACCTTCATCGATGTTTCTTACTACATCGACATCAATGTCGTTATCTTTAGCCTCTACTGTTGATTTATCATTGATATGTATCAACACAGGTCCTCCTAAAGGAGCTGCATTTATCATGATGGTACCTGTTTTTTCACTCACACCGATATCAGATTCATCTAACGCATATCCGTTTTGATAAGCAGTAATAGTATCTTCACTGCCCATTTTTTCATTAACATTAAACGTCATTACAGTTTGAGAGGAGAAAAATGTTCTGTTATCCTGTGCAGTGTGCCTTATATTATCCTTAGTCCTGTTTACTGTGTAATTCACATCAATATCAGAAATTTCGGTAATAGGGGAGTAAAAGATCACACTTATATCGTCATTTGAATACTGTTTAGGTAAAACTACCATACCGGTTTCAAAATCATATGTTGCATCTTTTGTAACATCTTCGCATTCACCTGATTGTGATTCTAGATCTTTATATACAAAAAAGTAAGGTTGCTCTCCTATGACGGTAAGCTTTTCAGGATAGTTGTTGGCTTTTATAGTAACACCGTCTGGATTAAAACTTTTGCTTGCACTGAAATTTATATTGGTGCAAGCATCTGTGGGCCAATCAGTAAATGTCCCTATTTGTTTGTTGCCTAGCGATTTGTTGATATCATCGGGATCATAGTATCTCCATATGACTCTGGCAGCATTGCTGTCAGTCTTGTTGCTGTTACTGGCTATAGTTACATTACCTGTATTATCTTTAATTTTGTTTGATTCCGCATATACACCATCAGTTGAGAACACACTTGCTCCGCCTGATGCTAAAGCAATTACAAGCATTAAAACCAATGTCATTTTGCAAAATCTTGCTATTTTTATATTACTCATGAATTGTCCTTTCCATATTTTCTATTATGAAAAAAGAGCCTTTGGCTCTTTGATCGCAATCTTTGTATTCCATTTTTAAAGTATCCAAAATTTATCTAACATTCCTTTTTCCCATAAAAAAATGAGAGTAAGAAACTCTCATTTAGCAAAAAAGCATTTTAGTTGTATTTTTTTATATCGTTGGTAAAGTCTATTCCTCTATTTCTTCAATTTCATATCGTCCTTCATAGTCAAATACTGTCACAAAATAACCTATATCATTTTTGTAGAAATAGCCTACAGCAATGTAGTGTTGTCGCGGATCTGTTATAGTTTTCTTATGCCCACTAGATTTCATCCAATCGCTTACTTGATCTGCTCCGTCCCTCCAGTTGCTCATACCGATTACTTCTCCGGCTTCAAGCCTTTTCCCATTTGGTCGAGAATGAGAATATTTGCTGCTTAATTCTTGAGCTCTAGTTTTAGCATATGATTGGAGTTTTGACCCTCCCAGCTCAAATGGTAGCAGCCCAGCTTTTGTTCTTTCTTTTTGTAGGCAATTAAAGGCTTGCGTTACATATGTTAGCCCGGTTTTTCTAGTCTTTGTTTTAGACCATTTGCCTTTTTTGTTACCCTTGCCGATAGCTCGGACTTTCATCTGATACCTTTTGTTTTCTTTTACGGCTTTGAATTTCATATAGTCTTTTTTTGTCTTTTTATACTTCCATTTTTTGTCGCCTTTAACTTTATATGCGATCTGATATTTCTTAGCTTTCTTTTGCTTATTCCATTGCAAAACAATGTTGGGTTTGCCTGAGGCCTCGTTTACAAAGGATGACATCTCAACGCCTTTGACCTTCTTTGGCTTCTTTGATGCTGCATCAACATAATTTGTGTTTGCTAGGGGAGTTAATAAGCTCAAGGCCATAGTTATGACAATAGTGCACATAATACTTCTTGGTATCTTCATTGATTTCATAGTTTTCCTCGTTTCCCTGAAAGATAATCTTACTTATATTCATTATATCCTACATAAATAGAGAAAGCATGAAGAGTATATTAGTTAAATTACTATGTTCTTTTGAGAAACAAGAAAAAAATGAGTTAGAAATTCTAAAGCCTTAGAAAATGCATGAAAGTGATAAAAATGTTGTTTTCCTATATCTTTACGATGTGAGGTAATTGGATTATGACTGTAATACATTAGATGTCATATGGAGCTAACGTGCTGCACTTTCCTTTACCTGCTCTGATGTTCCCAGATCCTTTGAAGCTCTCTTTGCATCTTTTGATTCTTCAGAAAGTGATGGTTTTGACTTATCTGAATCCTGAGCTTTATCTACACCTTTTTGCTGCTCTTTATATTCTTTGTACTTAGTATATTGTTCCTTAAGAGCAGCCTGTAGTTCTACAGAAGTACATTTAGCTTCATGTTTGTCGCCATCAATCCAATCATCTCCATCTTTTACACGGTCTTGTTTAGATAAAGAAATATTCCAAGGTTCACCATCGCTATTTTCTTTTGGGAATCTGATAGAATGAACATTTGGGTACTTCTGACCGGCCGGATCTACTTGTCCCTGATGAACAACAAATTTGAAATATGATACATCCGTGCCATCAGGTAATTCTGTGCCTTTTGGTAGAGTAACGGTTGCTAGTTTCTGCTTATGGTTCTTTTCATCCGGAAAATCCCACATATCAATCGATTCTTTTCCTTTAGCATATTTTGAAGGTACATTTAAATATATGTTTTCTCTTTTTTCATCTGGCATAATATAATCCTTTCTTTGTGTCAGTTAATATTAAAAGTGAAGTTTTGTCTGTCCTGTCTTTTTATCAATACTTAAGACAGCATTGAATTTATTACCTGTTCTCTTTGATGTAAATCCTTTAACCGGTGTCTTTGTTCTACCTCCTTCCAATAATTGTTTGATAGCTCCCGGTGGGATTGTCTTTCCAAGCAGCGTTTTCAAAATTTTAAAACCACAGCCTGCTATTAGATCCCATGATCCATCGTCATTCTTCTGGAATTTATTTGATGAACATGACCAGGTGCCTTTACGTTCGATGACATCATCTCCGCAATTAGGGCATTTTCCTATAACAGTTACTTTGTTTTCTAGTACAGCATCAGCATATGCAGTCTTTTTATGACGATTAAACACTTCGATGACACTATGTTGAATGGCATTAACGTCTTCTTTTCCCTCTGCGATTGCTTCTTGAATAAGCCACCAACAAGCTGTCGTATCCGCAGTTCGGATTTCTTCAGGAAGCATGTTATAGAATAATCTTCCTTTTTCCGTTGCTATGATTTTCTTTCCTTTTTCCTCTATAAATTCTTTGTCTATGAGCTTTTTAATAATATCGGATCTGGTTGCAACTGTACCTATTCCGCCATGCTCTCCTTTTTTTCCATCATCTTTTCTTCTTAAGATTTCTTTAACTTCACTGTCGGTTACATGTTTAGCAATGGAAGCCATATCTGTTATGAGAGTACCTTGGGTATAAGGCTTTGGTGGGGATGTTTCTTTTTCATCTATTTGGGAACGACTTATACATGATGCATAATCTCCGGCTTCAATCCATATATAGCTGTCATCTTGATTATCCGAATCATCTTCATCTTCGTAATTAGACCCAAATATGGCTTTGTATCCAGACGATATTACTCGGATAGTTTTGTATATGCAGTTACCAAAATCTGTTGATATTATACTTTCGCTAACTTCACATTTTTCGGGAGCTAAGAATTGCATTACGTACCTTTCTGATATAGCTTTATATACATTCCTTTCGGCGTCAGACATTTCATCAGTTACAAAGACGCATTCTTGTGGGATTATTCCGTGATGTGCCGTTACAGCTTCATCATTAAATGCTTTTGATGTTAGAGAGTAGTCAAGACTCCACTCAGATTTTAGATTCTTAGAAATGCATTTTACAATACCTTTGGCACTTTTGTGATGTTCCATTTTTAGATATTGGCAATCTGATCTGTTATATGTAATTGCCTTATACTTGTCTCTTAATACCTGCGTGATCTCTAATGTCTCTTGAGCTCCATAGCCATATCTTTTGTTCATGTCGCTTTGTAAGATTGTCAGATTATATGGAAGGGGAGGATGATTCAGCTTTTTTGATACTTTTGTATTTACTGAAACGTCAGTGTCTATTAAAGCTGTGGCAACATTTTCAAGTTCTAATTGATCATAGATACGGTCTTCTCCTGATAGTAATTCTTCAGAGGGCTTAAGCTTAAATGGTATTTGCTTGTTATCATTGATATCACATAAGACAAACATCTCGTAAAATTTTCTCTTACTGTGTGTTTCTATTGCCTCATCTCTTTTTACTACTAAGCCTAAAGTAGGGGTTTGGACTCTGCCGACAGCAACAGAGCGTCTTAACCTTATACCGGCTAGTCTGCTTTCATTTATTCCAAAGCAAAAGTCCGCCATTTGCCTTGCGTAAGCGGCTCTTCCGAGATTATAGTATTTTGAGTTATCTTCAAGATTTTCGAATGCCTTGACGATATTTTTATCAATGTTGTCGTTGACTAAAACTCGTTTTACTATACCTTTGTATCCTTGATATTCAAGCAGCTCGTCTATGATCAACTGTCCCTCATCATCAGGATCTCCTGCATGTATGACGTACTCACAATCTTTAAGTAGCTTTCCAATATCAGATATTATTTGTTTTTTATCATTTGATGGAACCAATTCCCAATTATCAACTGATATGGGGAGTTGGTCGATACTGAACTCACTTGTCCATTTCCATTTTGGATTTATTTCTTCCGGTTCTTTTAAACGTAGTAGATGTCCAACGCAAGAAGTGACGGTATATCCGTTTCCTGATATGGGTAAACGTGTTGTTTCAGATACCGGCACACCGCAAACAGACCGTGCTATATCTCGTGCTAGCATGGGTTTTTCTGCTATTATTAATTTCATTTTCACCTCCGAGGTTTATGGTTTTAAGATTTGTTTTCCTTAGCGTCCTAATATTTCACGTGCCCACCCGCCTGATTTCACTAATCCGATTATTAAGACAACACATACTGCTACACCTTTTACAGCACTTATTACTGCATCAGCTACAGATGCTTCACCTTCAATTGTTAAGGTCGCTGTTCCTACAATTCCTGAAAATATTACTGGAAAACAGATGATGACAAACATCATGATAGCTCCTGCAAGACAAAGCGCTATAAAGTTCATTATGTAGTTGATACCTGATGATCTTGTTTCCTCAAATCCAAGAAGAGCAAGGGGAATCGGAGAGAATGTTGCCATGATATATAACTGCAGTGCCCTAGCAAGTCCTACGCACACACTTACAATATATGCTAATAGTCCTACTAAAACAGCGATGAAGGCTACTACTATTAATCCTATTAAGACTCCCCAATCGCTGACTTCCGGAGATATAGTTATATCCATGCTGGTGGCTGAATATCCAAATATTTTGTTGGAAAGCCATGTTCCGATCTCTAAAATGGCAGATGCTATATTTAATGAGTTATTGATCAGGGCCGTAAAGATTACAAATAACACGAATATATACATAACTTCTTTAAATGCAGGAAGTGTAGCAGAGCCGTCAACTCTTTGTGATATCTTAATTACTTGTACAAGCATGACTAATGCAAGAATGGAATGCCCCAAAGGTATAATAGTGGTTGAATGTACCGTTTGAACTATATCCCACATGGTTTGGCCATTATCGCCGGTTGATGTTGAGAGTATCCTGTCTGGCTCTGTGATCAATCCTTGGACTTTAATTGCATTAATAAATATGCTAAAAAGATCAAATAATCCATTAGCAAAACTTCTTAAAAGTTCAGCAATAAATTCTTTAGGATCTGTAAATACATCCCAAAATCCGGCATAAACGGGTTCAGGAAACAGTATAATTACTGTCATTACTATAAATATCAGAATACTTAGTACTAGCTTTTGTTTATGACCAATCTGAAGTTGTTTAACTTTTGTTGTAATTGTCTCCATTATTTTTCCTTTCACTTATTCGATGGTGGTCTCACCCGATTCTTTGTTATAAATGGCAGTAATCACAGAAGAAGTTTTGTTGTTAATAACAAATGAGGTTGCCACACGTTTGTTTCTATAGTCGATTTCAACATCTTCGCGCCATGTGGCTTTTGTGGCAGTGGGGTATGACTGTGTTATAAACTCTCGCATTGCAGTATTCAGCTTTTCTTCACCTCCAAACAGAGCATAAACTTCCTCATTTGGACCGATTATTTCAAAATTAGTAGAAACACTGGATCTAATATATTCAGCATTTTTCTTAAAGCCATCAGACTTAAGTTTCCATTCTGATGCTGAATCTTCACCAGTCACCCAACGCCATCTTTTTATGATAAATGTTTCAGTATCTGTCTCTACCGTAAACATTTCGCCTTCGTAACTTGTACCATCACCGACAATAATATCTTCAGCATGTGCGGTGATTGCAAACGGATGTGACTGCATATCTGAGCCTGCAGTTTCAGTAAATGTGGTATCAGTAAATATAAGACTTGCTGTCTGATTTTCAGTAATCCACGTGTTATTTTTAAGAAATGCAATGATTTCCTTTTCTTTTTCTGTATATTCATTGATATGTCTTCTCTGGGAATCAGAAAGGTTAGCATGAGCATTTTTAACAGTTTCTGATACTGTGGTTGTTGATTCATTTATATTGGTATCATTAACTTCGACATTACTTACTCTGTCACCGGTAACATATTGAAAAACTGACCATGCTAAAAGCAATACAATCAATATACAAAATATAACGAGTATGATTTTATGTTCTTTTATTATTGTGATAAGTTCCCGCATTTTTCCTCCTTATTTGATACGTCCATAACCAATGGTATTTCCCATGGCGCTAACCTTCGTTATTTTCACCACATCACCGGTATGAGGGGCATGGATAAACTTGCCTTTTCCAAGGTATATTCCGATATGGGTGACATTGGTTTTACTTGAGCCGAAAAATACTAAATCTCCTGGTACTGCTTCTTTTTTAGACAGTTTAGTGCAGATATTGTAATATCCTTGTGCCGTAGTTCGACCTATTTTGATTCCGCACTGATTGTAGACATAATAGACAAAACCTGAACAGTCGAATGCGTTTGGACCAGCTGCTCCCCATACATATGGCTTTCCAAGATGTTTTTTTGCTTCTGAAACTATATGGCTACCACCACCGCCGTTTAATATTGAATAATATTTTTGAGCACTGGCGATACGCCGATTCCAGTGAGCATAATTCTCATTTGGTCTTTCGAATTTCCTTCCAAAGTAATAAACCGCATCTTCAAGATCAGTTATTTTTGTAAATTCACTTATATGAAAAATGAATCCCTGATACTCAACGAAGTTTTTTGCATCTCCTGTACTTGTCATTTCACTCCATAGATATTCAAGTTGACAAATGATGTCTGTCCACGGTTTGTTTTTTGACTTTGTGTATGCGTACAGACCTTCTAAACGCACTCCATCGCCACCCCATTGACACAGGCCGTGGCCGATCCCGGTTGATTTTTCGATTAACGCAGGGTTAAATTCCGATTCGGCTTCGATATTTCCCATGATGGCTGCTACTTGTAATGGTTCTAACCCTTTTTCAAGTAGAAACTCTGCAACGATTCTTTCATTATCAGAAAATGCTCCTTCAGCAATAACTTCTTCTTCATCTCCAGCTAAAGATCCAAGTATGATAAGTGCAAGCATACATATCAAAAGGATTATAGTTACAAAACTTAAACTTCCAATACTTAACATACCCTTATCATTAATAGGGGTTAAAAACGAAGATTTTTTAGCGCGTTTGGTATGGATGTATCCATTTCCTCTCTTCGCTAACTTGTGGCTTAAGCGCTGGTTATTAAGGGATTGTATAGCTTTCTGATCATATGTTTTGAGACTATATGATTGCTTTTGAATCTGATATTTTTTTTCGCTTAACTGTCCAAGACCAGAAGGTACATTTTTATACCCTGATAGTTTATTATCATATGATCTGGGTTTTCTGCTACCTTTAGGCTCTTCGCCCTTTACTAGAGAGCTGCTATCAGGTTTGTTAACATGAGTATGATATTCTTCATTGTCCAGAAGTTTTCTTCGCCTACGTTTGAATAGACTGTTAAAAGCTTTAAGTCCATGATATTTTAGTTGCTTATTCAAAGAACTACCTGCTGTATCTCCGAAATCTTCATTATCGGTATCGTGGGATGTTTGATTTGTTAAGATATTTGAAGCATCATAGATCTTTCCTTTTCCTACATATGGCTTACCATGTAAATGCGAAAGACTATTTTTGTGTGAATCATCAATAAAAAAAAGTGGATCCTTTAGGGCGGCCCCACTTCTATCTGCACTTGTGGCTATCTTAGCTGTAACGGCATCTGTTCTCTCTGTCGATGCGAGATCACTTTTACTAGCTTCTCTTTCATTTTCTGTGTTAATATTGTCGGTATATTTAGGCAAGATAGTCTCCTTTCTAACCGATATTTCTGCGATGTTGCTCTTCTTTTATGTATCTCTCAGCCTGGGCAGTTGATTCTCTTTCATTAGGGTTAGTTGAGAACATGTCATATAAAATATTTCCTTGTGGGAAATTACCTTTAATAGGTATGCGTGCATTACCAAAGATAAGTAGACCATCACCGGGCTCTACAGATTCATCAATACATTCTTCCTCTTGTTTACTTAAGCTAAGTAGAGATGACCACTTAAGCCTGTCTTCCGGTGACTGCTTTAGAAGCATTATCATGTCTGCGTTTAACACAAGATTTCTTGCCGCCTCGTTTTCAAGCATTGCTACAGAGTTTTGAGTAATACCAGTCAGAAGAAGTCCGAACTTTCTTCCTTCGTTAGCAAATCGGGCAAAGTAGTTTAAGACTGTGGGATATTTGAACATTGATTGAATTTCTTCAATATATAGCCAAGTTCTGATACCTTTTTTATGATTTGAATACATCCGGTTTCTGATAGCTTCGCAAACAGTTATCAGCCCAAACACAAGCATTGAATCCGGAAGTTCTTTTAGGTTTATGTCATTTAATGGATTTCTGAAATCTACATTCGTATGATGGTTGTAAAAACTCATGGTACCTTTCACAAAACGTTCGTATCTTAAAGCAATATCTTTTGATTCAGGCTCCTTTTGTGATAATAGGTTTTTATGAAAATGGCCAAGCAAAGGATCTCCACTATTGTATTTTTTAGAGTTTCTGTATACATTTTCCACACATCTTGTAATGATGGACTGATCCACCTGGCTTAAGTTTTCACCTGATTCGGTTGCGTTTGCAGCTGCTTGTGCTAAAACCGCATCAATTTTGAAAGCTATCTGTTCATCAAAAGGCTTTTCCTCAACACTTACAGTATCAAGTGGATTTAGGTAAGTATTAGATCCGACTGCGAAATTATGTGTAACACCACCATGCCTGTCAATGATTTCTGTATATTCTCCGGCACGATCTAAAACAAATATTTCGTCTTTAGGATTAGACAGAATCGTACCCTCTATCTCGGTTTTGACAAACATGCCCTTACCGGATCCGGTTTTTCCTGAGACAAATGCAACAGGGGAGGCTAGAAGTTTACGGTTGCCAACTACTAAATTTTGAGAATGCTTATTTTGTCCATAATAGTTGCCGCCAAGATCATCAAGCTCTTGGGTGGCAAACGGCATTAATATAGCCACTTGAGCAGTCGTGAACATTCTGGATATGTTGATGTGGTTGTGTCCAAGAGGCAGGATTGAATTAAGACCTTCTCTTTGACGGTACTCCAAGGTGTCAATTTCCATTGAATTTTGTCTGCCTGTTGAAATGATGTCCAGTACCTGATTATCCAGTTCTTCTTTTGTATTTGCGTATGTGTAAATCAAACCACTGAAAATATATAGTCTTTGGTTTTTATTCTGCAAATGATCAAGTACATCTTCGGTTTCTTCTTTAGAACGTTTAAGCTCGGCAGGCAGAATAGAAAAATCATATCCTTTATTGACAGCAGAGCGCTGCTCATCAATCACTTCCTTATCGATCCAGGCTGAACGTTGACGAACAAAGCTCACTGATTTGGCTTTGTCCATGGGTTGCACAAACCATGAGGCATTGAGAGGAATGTTAAGATTTGCAATATCATGTATGGCACGATCAGATATTTCACTTCCAAAAGCCCGCATCACAAGTACTTGACCCCAAACATTTCCAATTTGAAAACAATCGCTAAAATCATTAAGTTTAAAATCAATGTCTATAGGAGCAATACAGTCCTTAGTCGTTTGAGCATATTTTGAAGATATATCCCTTTTATAGTTAAAATCAAAAGGTTTGAACGGATTTAACTGACTATGCAAAATCTTAAGCCGATCAGTGCCGTTAAGAAGTGTTGTCTTTGATCCCACACCGTTTAGAATCCTTGATACTTCGTTTTCCATCCTTGTAAGCTTTGGAATAGCCGAATCAGCACTATCTGATGCAACTGAATAAGTAATATATCGTTCTCTTTTGATATTGCTGATTCCTTGTTTGATCTTATCATTTAGGATATCGTTAAATACGGATGCATCTTCACTGGAATTCTTTGTTTTTTGCGATGATACATCAAAAAATTGCCTTGTACCTATTTCTTCATCAAGAAGTTTAGTATTGATAACATTCATTTGGATAAGTGTGTCTGCCCCAAACTGGTCAAACAATCTACACATCGATGAGAAGACACCTTTTTGCATATCATCACGTAGTGAATGATATGAAGTATCTCTAAATTTCTGTGATGATGAAAAAAGACCTTCTTCAATCTCACAGATTCCATCTTCATACATCCTGTCATATCCAATGTATGATAATACATCTTTTGCTGATTTTCTGGCTAAGCGGGAATTATAATTCTTTTTTGAAAGTTCCTTATCACGTTCTTTTAGCTGTGATTTCACACTTTTAGTATTCTTTTTTATATGAGATGATTTAGCCCGAACTTCTCTTCGATTTTTTCTGATTTCCTTTTTATATGCTTTCTTCTCCTTTCTCTTCATCTTTACTTTTGATCCTGAATCTGAAAATCCTGGTAGGGAAGATGTGACTTCATTAAGTGCTCCTGTATTGATTCCCAGTTCCCCGGCTTCAGTTTTGTAGTCTATATTTTGTGGCTCATCTGACTCATGTGAATTTATAAGCTCACAAATATCAAATTCCGGTGAGTGGTTAGCCTGTGATTTTTCCTGCTCTTGGTGAGTAGCATTCAATTCCTTTGAGTTTGATAAGTTTTCTGTATGCTTTGACATATATTTTTTCCTTTCTTCTCTTTGTGATATTTGATGCGTAGCCGATTTTAATCATCGATGGGATATAGTTAAGTCTATTGTTTGAAAGCTTATGTCTAAGCCATGCAGCTAAGAATTCTTCAAATTTCATGCCCTTTGGTGACCAAAATCCGATCAGCCAAAAAGGTGTTGAGACTATATAAATCAAAAAACTGTTTGAAGCTACATTTATCCCTAATACAAAATGAAGATATATCCCTGCTAATACAGCAGAGCCAACAGCTCCTGCAATACTTAAAAGAGTTCGAAGCGTTAATTTTCCGATGATTTTTGGTTTATACTCTGCGACATCTTTATGAACAGCGACAGATAACATATATTTTCCTCCTACATTTTGACCCAAGAGGTATCAAGGGCCCCAAAATACACACTTGCGGCGACTATGAGGGCGCCTCCCGCGATCATTGCGATGGCACCGGCCAACTGACCGCCACCACCTTGCATTCCATCCTTAATAGTCATTCCGAGGTTGATTGCTCCCATGACAATTAAAAAAGCGCCGAGAAATCCTCCGGCGCCTGCAAGCAACGTTTTTACTTGTGTTAGTGCATCCATATTCCGTCCTTTCTAATATTTCTCTTGATTTAACTGGCTTTGAGATTTTGATAGTATTTCTTAAAATCAAATTTGTCTTTGTAGTCTGAATTATCATGTCCGGGGATATAGTGATATCTATGATGAGTTTTGGGATCAAATTTGTTATCCTGAAGCGGATCTGCTCCAGCTATTAAGACTATTGCTTTTCCTCTGTCAAATTTAGATATCTCAGCAGGATCTATAAGATCACGACCTTGGGACTGATAGTTTTGGTTAGAACTACCACCGTTTGATTGATGGGTTTGACCACTGGAGACTTGCATTATGGTTTGTTTTCCTATGGATTTTGATATTTCTTCATTTGTTACTGTTGATTTTCCACCAAGAAATAAGGTGGTGTCGCAGCAATCTATTATGGTTTGAGCATGTTTATCATATTTTGCTTCAAGCTGGCCTATTGATTGAAGACAACACGATATTCCGATATTCCGTGATCTGGTGACAGCAATTGTTTTTTCTATCCCCGGTAAATATAGCTGTGCGAACTCATCCGCAATTATATGAACAGGGCGGGGTAGACGTCCTCCGTAGTCAAGCAAAGCTTTATTGCATAAAACATTTATCGTTTGCCAAAGAAGAATTGCAAAGAGAAAAGAGAATGTATCATCTGTATCTGACATAACAGCAAATACAGCAGTTTTCTTGTCCTTACTGCCAAGAGAATCAAGTTCCATCTCATCATCTTTTAATAATTCTCGAAGTTCATTAATGGCGAGAGGTTTTAGTCTGACATTACATGAGATAATGATGGACTTAAGAGTTTTTCCGGCAGCTGTCTTAAATGCGTTGTAATTACCTAAGGAAAAATCATCGTTAGGAGTTAAGCCGGTATTCCCATTTGCACCTTTTACTTTTGCTGGCATCACACCTGTGGTATTATGCTTGAACTTACTAGGTACCCAAGCTCCTTTTGAGTTTTCATTTGATGATATCTTTCTTTCACTTGCTGAATTCATAGATTTGCTGTGTTCGTCAATGGAATCAATAACCTGATATTTTCTACCTTCTTCAATCTGAAGAAACAGAAGATCGAGTGGCGATTTATAGCTTTCATCATCCTCTTTTGCTTCAGCCATCGATAATAAAGTAAGTAAGCCTGATAGGTTATAGTCTTCAGGCCGAAACCAATCGCGAAGCAGAGAAATCAGTGCTACATATAAGAGTTTTTCCGAATTCTCCCAAAACGGATCCATTGAGCTTGAACTCTCAGGAGTAGTGTTTTTAATAAGACAATTGACAAATGAAAGTATCTCTGCATCAGTCTTTACATATTTTAACGGGTTATATTTTAAGGACCCTGAAAAATCTATTGTATTAAAGACTTTCATATTATATCCGTTATCACATAAAAGGTGACCAACATCCCCTGGAAGTGTTCCCTTAGGATCTGTTACAAAGAAATCCGAATTAATTTGCATTAGATTTGGAAGCACATATGATCTGGTCTTTCCGCTTCCACTGCCTCCGACTACCATTACATTGAGGTTTCGATCCACTCGCATATCAAACTTTTTCCTTGATAATGCCATGCCATACTTCTCTGAAAATATCAGGTTATTGTCAGAATCGCTTTTATCCTTGAATCTTTCTCCATCTTTTTCTTCTCCCCATTTGGCGCTACCTTGATCTTCGCCTGTTCTGTATACTCCAAACATGGCAAAGTACTGGCTCCAAATTATCCATGTAAAGAAAAATAGTGCTCCTCCACTTAGGATACTCATGAGGTCAGAGGCCAGATGAAACGGTGATAAGATGATTTCAGGAAACAAGTTAAACAGGGCAGGAAAAAAGCGATCGGTTAATGGCAGAGTGCTAAGTACAACCAGTTCCATATAGCGATTTCCCATATAAAAAAAGAACAGTGATATGACTAAGGCCGTAAACACTGATCCACGCTTCTTTTTATGAACTTTTGACATACCATCACCTACCGAGACATTTCTTTATCATGAGGTAATGAAGTATCTTTCAGTTCATCTGATGCCGAAATAGCATCACTAAACTCGCTATCAAGGGAAGACGGAATTTCCTTGATAGTTAAAATTTTTCCTCCTATATCGACGAAATCCTCAACGTATTGAAATATCTTAGAATATTTTTCTGCAAGTTCAGGTGTTAATGAGGTGAAGTCGTCTTCTGTCAACCCTACTACGATGAAATTTCCGGCGATGATGTCATACATATTATTGTTACTATCATATAAGGTTCGGTTAAGAGGTAATCCATTTACCTTGCCTTCCTCATTACAAATGTACGCAACATTCTCATCATCATATGGATGTACTACTTCAATGTTTCCTTCAACACAGCTTTGTAATGATTCTAAATCAGTTTTAACCTGAATTAGTACCGGCTCTTGTGATGGTTTTATAAGAAGTGCTTCAATACGTTGAGATTCGTTTATTTCAAGTTCTGATTTTATTTTGTCAAGATCACCATTAAATAATTCTAAAAAGGCATCCGGATGATTTTTGACAGTTTCACATTCGTTTAATGAAGCCCTGGCTCCGGCAAGTAACATATTTAGTTGAAAGTTTTCGGGTTCTTCAAATGGATTTAGGTGTAAGCCGTAATTATCTTTCAAGTTCGCTAAGATTTTCCCTGAATCATCCCAGTGAGCGACTATAAACTCTATAGCATCATTTTTATTGCCAGTAATCGCATTATTGTTGATTTCACTTGAGAATAGTGTGCTTACCAGATCTTCGGGTGCAATAGATGTTTCTTCTAATCTCTCAAAGGCAGCTGATATCTGTTCCTTTATCCAATTAGAGAATTCTGATGTAAATTCCATAATAATTCCTTGTCTGCTGATTATCAGCTCTAACGAAATTATTGTTTTCCTCTGATTATTGTTGAAATGTTTTATTTTGCAATATTTGGTACCTGATGGATATCTCGGTTTTGACTTTTACTCTGATCAAAAAGTTCAAGCACTTTTGCCGCATTTCTCATGTCTTTTGCCTCTTGATCAAGGTTTATGGGATTTTCTTTGAATGTTTCTTTTGTCACAGCCTGACTTATATTGTCAGCTCTTATTTTGTGATGATTGCCGGAAGAATGTACAAACATAAACTCTCCGTCTTTTGCAGCAATTACCTTAACTCCACGGGATTCACATTCTTTAATGAAGTTTTCTTCATTTGTGGAGTGTAGTCGTGCTTCTAAGACATTGTGTCTTATATCTTCTTTCCATGACCCTTGAAAATCTTCACCTCGTTCAGCCTTAGTATCGATTTCGTTTACTGCAGTCCTTGAATCAATATCCATACTGTCATGAGATTTGATATATTCATCAACGATGGCTTCTATTTTGGGAATGTCCTTTTTGTAGTAATGCAATGCATTTGCAGGCATATTAATGGCTTCTACCTCTATGCCATTTTTTCTTAGAAGATCCACTACAGCATCTCTGCTTTCCGGATTTTCGCATTTTTGAAGACAAACCAGCTCTTCTTTACTTTTTTTGAGCCGCTCAAGCCTGCCCATCTCGTTATATCCTGAACTATCTAGAATCTCTGTTAGCTTATCAAGATGGATAGTATTCAGTGAAATTGAATTATATTCTTCATTTCCTTCAACTTGAAAATCACCAAGAAGATCAAGTGCATTTTCATAGTCGATACCGTATTCAAAGAATATTTCATAATCATTATCGCCTTTATCCTCGATAGCGTAGTTTGATTTTGTTTCCGACTTGTCCGGGTATACCTTGCCCGGATACTCATCATAATTCTTATTTCGCATATCACTTAGAAAACCTCTTAAAGCATTAATCATAATAATGCTTGTTCCGGCTTTAATAGTTTGTTCAACGTCATGACCTAATTCATCACCAAAGTCTGGCATTTACACCACTTCCTTTCTGTTTTATTATTGGTTTTATCTTGATTGTCTGGTAATATTTTTTCCTTCAATTATGTATGAGATTTTATCTGATGCGATTTTTGAATAATCAAGTTCATCCTCTAATGAAGCTCCATCTAGTTGACTCTTCTTTTCCTTCAAATAATCTTCAAGAGACGTATTCTTAATGTACTTTAGATCATTGGAACCAAACAAGTATAAAGCCCATGCAACAGCCATCTTTTTATCAGAGAAGTCCTCAATGAATGGTGTATTTAAGAAATAGTTTAATGTGAACCAACGATTATCATCAGATTTTGCAATATATGAATTGAGATCTATCCCATATCCTAAATCGTGTAGTTTATTAAGCTCATTTATTGTAATCTCAATTGGTAGATTTTCTTTGTCTATTACCAGTGGATCTTCAAGGATTCTTTTTAAGTTATAGTTATGGCTATTTGAAAAATATGACTCCTTAAGAAATTTTTGTTCTGTGAATCCCTTTAATACTCTTGTAAGTTTTTGAGCATGAACCTGATTCTCCCAATTTATGTTTGCGGCAAAATTGTCCTCCCATTTCCCAAATATTTGAAGTTGATCCTTAATCAGTGCCTGTAGGTCTTCATATGTCGGATTTAAAAGTCTCGCTATTATCGTTTTGAGATATTCTTTTTCTGAATTGCTTAACGGCTCCTCTAGGCTTGATGGGATTATGATTCGGTTTTTTTCTTTTTCTGTAACATCCTTAATGAAATGATCATTTTGCATTTCCCATTCAAAATTCATAAAAAACTCCTTTCCTAAGTTATTTCTTTCCGTAGTAATGATGGTTGACTAAGCTTGTATAGTAATGATCCATAGTAAGAGGGGCATTGTAGATTGTGGTTAGTAAATACTGTTTGATATTTCTAACTTCAGTTTTGTTATTATTGATGCACTCGATAACATACTCAATGTGAAATTGATTGATTTCCTTAAATCTCTGCTTAACACTTAAACTTGGGAGATCATCACCGGCAATACGAATAGTATCTTTATTGGAATCAAGTACTTCTGCCATCAGACGAGTAAGTTCTTCTATGCGCTCTCGTTCTTTAGGGTAACGCTTTATGAGAATATCATACTCAATTTTTCCCTGAATCATTTTAAGATTACTATCTTTTCTATCAGTCTTTCCTGATGGATTGATAGATTGATCTTTTTTTTGTAATTCTTTATTTTCTTTATCTATATTTATTTGCGTTGGAAAATCCGTTATCGGATTATCCGTTGTTGGATTTTCCGATAACGGTTTATCCAATGATGGTTTTTCATACACTATATATTCGTTATTTCCGAATTTTCCATTGTTTGAGCGGCCTTGAGATCTTATGATATATCCTGAAGCTTCCAGCTCATTTACTGCAGTACGTATTGAATCAACACCTTCCTTATTGATCACAGATAGACCGCTTAATGTGTAATCCCAATTATCAGGTAAAGAGAGAATCAGTGATAGTAACCCCTTAGCTTTTAGGGAGAGTGATTTATCACGTAAATGATGATTGCACATGACTGTATATGAATCTGTTTTTTCAACACGAAAAACTGCCAAAAGATCCACCTCCGTTTCATCATCTGCCGTTATGTATATCGTTAAGGATGATATTATTTTCCTTACTATCACTATTTAATTTGGTACAGGAATTTATAGCATCTTTTGTTTCTAATTCGAGGCTAGGAGACAATTTCTCGGATTTTGCTTTTGCCATTTGAAAGGATTGTTTTTCCGCAGAAAGAAGTGCCTTAGAAAGATCCGTCATGCCGGAATCAATATCATATCTTTCATCGTCAGCAATAATGATCTTGTATGTTCCTGTATCAGGTGTTTTAAACACCGCGATAATCATATCATCTCTTTTAGCCTCAAATATCTGCAAGCCTCCATCAACCTTTTTGATTTTGTTCCAGTATAATGATTGCCCCGAGGTATTAAGTGTTTCTTGTACTGCTTTATTAAGCACACCTTCCGTCTTTGACATAATATCAAGTAGGTATTTAGACACCTCATTTACTTGGATGTATTCGCTTCTGCCAATTGCTTTTCTCTGAATTGAGACAATATCTTTTAGGTCAGAATATGCAGTATCAAGGTCATATTCACCGGAGGCAATAGCTTCTTTGTATTTATCAACAAATGGTTTTAGACTGCTTTCATACACAGATTTACTATGACGCATTTCAAGTATAAGCTGCTGTTCATCTTGTGCAAGATATTCCCAATCAGGAGGGACTATATCACCTATAATCTGCTTTTTTATGTCTTGTCTGAAAATATCATAATCTAATTGTTCACACTGTTTTGGAGTAGCAAGCTCCATTTCATTAATAAAGCGTGAAAAGAGTTTAGGATGTTTAGCAACTCCATGAAAGGTGTTACTTTCGAAGTCTAAATACCCATTTTCATTTACTTCTTTGAGAGTCCACCATTCATCTCCGCCATCAACCTGTTGAATGAAAACCAGGTCTTTGTATATGACACCGGATCTGAGAGCCCAATTTCCGTGATTAAAAAACTTTCTTAGAGTTTCAATATCTTTGATTAATATCAAAGAATACGGATAATCCTCAAGATCCGGATCATCTTGCCAGGCATAACCATCTTTTTTGAGCCAACCGTTTTCCTGGCATTTATTATATATAGCTGATTTTGTCTCTGGTGATATTTCAGCATTAAATTGATGTAATTTCTGATAAAAATTCATGAAATTATTGCCTACCTTTCTTGATTAGAACGTACTGACCCGAAATCGTTATCTAATGCGGAGGAAGCCGCGTTGGCATCGTGTATTTCCGCTGAAAGAGAAGGTGAGGGGCATACTTCTTTTTTCAATGATTCTGATGATAATTTTTCTCTATTTCTTTGATTAATTTCCCTGTTGTATATTTCTTTTTTTCCATAGTTGATTTTTACTATATCTTTGACACCGTAATTATCATGACCATATAGCTCCTTATATTTTGATCTATCGGATGCTATAATATCCCATGCATAATATTCGTTACTACCGGTCCTTGCCATGGAACGAGTATCATTTCTGAAAGTAAGCTCTTTGTTATCTTTATCTATAGTTACTCTCACAGTTTTAGCTTCTGTAGTTTTTATCGCATCAATAATATCACGCTGTTTATGAGCCATATGGGTCTTATCATCGATAATGTCCTGAAGTGCTTCGCGTGTTGCCGTTTCATGCATCAATCCGTATTTCATAGCTTCTAGAATATGGTCATCACTATTAAGATATTTATTCGCTTGACTTTTGACCTCCGATTCCGGATCAATAATATACCGAAATATTTCTTCCTGCTTGAAATCATGATCATACAGGGTAGGAGAGTAAACAATATCTTCAGGCTTTTTACCCATAAAAAACTCAGTTAAGGCTTTTTCATACGCAGAACTAGGAAGATAGTCCAAGTGAACGACGGTAAGAGTTATGAACAAAATAACTGGACACCGTCGTTTTTTATTGTCTGGAATGCTGATATTACAGTGGGTTAGGGGATTCATGTATGTTATTCAAATTGGACACCTCCTTTGCAAACAGTGGAAAATTAGGAGCCAAAAGTGAGAATCTATAACTTCTGAACCCCCTTGTCTAATGTTTGTTTTGTTCTACTAGCTTAAAATACGTTGATTCGTAGGAACTCGGCGTCTTATTTGATAATGTTGAATGTGGACGCTTTACATTGTATAATTCCATGTATTCCTGGACATATTCCCTAAATTCCCTCTCTGAACTATAATTTCTTCTATATAATTCTTCTTGTTTAAAGTTTGCAAAAAATGCCTCCGCCACAGCATTGTGCGTAGGCTTTGATTTCGGAGAAAATGACTGTTCAACATTCATCTTTTTAAGAAGCAACCTGAACTTATTCGATATATATGGTGCGCCTCTATCGCTATGAAAAATAAGGCCTTTCTCAGGGTTTCTTTTGGAATATGCATTTTTAAAGGTGCTTGTTACCAGTTGTGTGCTTTGCCGTAAAGATATTTTATATGCGATCACTTTACGAGCATACAAGTCGATAATTACACATATATAGTATCTTTTCCCTTTAATTTTAAATTCCGTTACATCACTAGTCCAAACCTGATTAGGCGCACTTACTGAAAAGTTCATATTTAGAATATCCTGCTTTTTATCTTTAATCCTTTGTTTCTCATAGATTTTCTTGGAATTGGTACGGATACTCGATATGTTCATTTCTTTCATCAACTCAGAAACCATCTTTACGCTTACGTTTATACCACGTTCGGACAAGATTACTTTTATTTTATTTGCTCCAAAAATTTGATTACTTTCGTCAAAAACTTTTTTGATTTGCTTACTGAGTTCATCTCGTCTTGATTGATAGCTATTATTATCTTTCTTGTTCCTGAAGACGTGGTTATAATACGTTCCTCTGGCAACATCTAATGCTTCACATAGAACATGAACACTGTACTGCCCATGAAGTTTTTCCAACTCATACAGCTTATCTTTGAGCGAGGCAGACATCGTGCAGTTAACGGTTCTTAGGACTTCGATAATTTGGTATTGTTTTTCAAGCTTTTGATTCAGCTTTATGAATTCATTCGTATTTACTTTATAACCGGACTTGGTAGTTTCTGTTTGATATGGCTTTAGCCAAGTGTAAAATGTACTTCTTGGTAGTTGATTTTCAAAACAGATATCAGTGGCAGATCTGCCATTATAGTATTCATCCACAAGTTTTAGCTTAAATTTTTCTCCATATTTCATTTATAATCCTCCTCGATATAGGAAAATTATAAATGAAAGAAATCGACTATGTGTACAAAAGAAGATTATTCCTTATTAATTTTTATCGTTCCGGTTGTATTCCTGCCGGTCCAATAGTTTCCAGTCATCTTATCGTTGCTTTCATTAATGTCAAAGATTATTGAGCCATTATGCATTCTACTCCTTGCCTGGATATTCTGATTTGGCGTGCTCAAATAAGTATATATCAATTGTTTGATTTGATTATTCTTATCAATATTAAAGCCTGAACATACACTTGTACTTTTCATTTCATCAGTTTCCATTGAACAACTTATGTTGAATAATGATTGTTTAATAGTTAATTTGACATTTTTGGAGGCCACTCTTTCATTGGTTTTTGGATTGATCCAATCAGAGTGTATTTCACCTATCCAAATTCCGTTAAGATTTGGAATAAGAACTAGCCATTTTTGAAATATCCTAAATCTCCATAACCATGAAAAAAAACATATTGTGGCAATGGATATAGCAGTAGCAGCTTTTAAGAAACTATCAAAAAAATATTGCCAGTTTACTACTTCTTTGAGAACAAAATAGTTGATAATAAAAACTATAACTACAATGCCAACCAATATATATGTTCCTATTTTATAGTTGATTCTATTCATTCCCATATCCTAAATAGTTCCACATTCTATGCAGGAAGTCTTTTGCATCTGTTTTCGTCCATTTTCGGGAACCTCGAAACAAATACAATCTTTCGCTGACTTCACCCCATTCGTTACATTCATTATCATTTATTTTATTATACAAATAAATGATGGATTCCTTTACAGCATCGTTCCATGAAGAAGTATTTGTAATTTTGTCATTTGGAACATTCCAAACTAGACATTCTACCAAAAATGATGTAATAACATCTTTGTTTGTAAGACCTTCATCGACCATTTTATTCCGGATTCTTTTAAATATCCTAACCAGTTTTTTATATTCCTTTTTAGTATTATTGTTTTTTTTAATACCATTTTTGATATGGTCTTTCGGATAATTGATTATTTCTGTGCCATCTTTGGCAATAAATTTTATACCTTCAACATAACTCGATTTACTCCTGCTGTTTATTATTTCATGATTTCTGTATTGAAAGCTGACTATACAATCAGCATCAACCCGGTATGTATTAGAAGATACTTTTATTGATTTATTGCCCACATTAACATTTTGACTTCCAAATTTTTGATTCAAGGCATTTAAAACATAATTTTTATAATCATAATATGATATAGTTCCTGGGGTGTATCCATAGTCTATACCCTCAACCTCTTGTGTAAAAATACTTGTCAGTAACATTACATTTACATCAACATCACTATCGTTTTTAACATTTGTATTATTTGCATAAGAACCTTGGACAAAAATCTCATACTGTAAGTTTTTCATTTCTTCACTTGAACTAACTGCACTTTTTATCATATTAACAGCATTTTCAATCTTTAACTCTTCAGTGTCGCTAGCACGTTTTGTCCAGCTTGTTAAAGTTTCTTCATTTAATAATCCCATTTATTACCTCCATATTTTTTTATTATAACACATAATTACGAAAAAGAACATAAGTTCTGTCCTGTTATTGTATGGCTAGGTGTATTATGATAATATACTATAATAGAAAAGAGGTGTCGTATGGAACAAATATTTATTATTCTGCTTTTCGTTGTCCCTGGAATGATAATTCAAATGATGAAAACTTTTTTAAGGCCACGAAAAAATGTTATTAAACCCGCATATGAATATCTATCTCGAATAATAGTTGATAGCACTATTATTTTTCTGGTTGCAATTGTAATTTTACGTTTATCTTCTAGCTCATTTACTGAGCTAATAACCAAGTTAGATAGTATATCATATGCTATCTACTATTCCTTAATAATACTTCTACTAACAATTCTATGGTATCCAATAAAATATAAACTCATCATTCCGCTACTGTATTATATACATAATAAATTTCAAAATAAAAAAGTTTATTATGAAACTATACCAAAATCAGTTTGGGAAAACTTTATAGATGATGGCCGCGCAGATAGTTGGTGTGCTGTTACAGTTTATAAAGATGATAAGGAGATCACATCAGGTCTATTAGAAATGTGGCAATCTCATGATTCGGAAGATATTAGTTTTCATATAATTTGTCAAGAAAAGATGTCAGAATTAAAAAATGAATGTAAAAGTGCATTTAAAATTGATGACGAATATTATGATACTTCTAACGGTCTTCGTATAGTATGGTATAAACAGGAGATATTAAAAGAACATTGGCTTAAAAAATTCCCTGAATAGTTATTTTTTGGGTTTGGGAGCTGTAGGTTTACTTGCGCGTTCTTCGTTTTTATGATCCCTATTCGGTTTAGGAGACGGCTTTTGTGGTGGTCTAGGTGGTATATTTTTTTTATTATCGTTTCCCATACTATCCTCCTTGAGTTAAAACTTAATATACTATTACAGAACTCTAATCCTAATGAAAAATAAATGATAATTATCAATAATATTATAACATAAATATGTATTGTTACATGATTTTATAAATATCGAAATGTTTTTCTTAATTTAAATAATATCATGACAAAGAGATAACGGATATGTTAAGTGGGGAACATATAGTAAATGAATTTTAATTCAAAAGGTACATAATCTGCCTGTCGACCATGCTCAAAGTGTTGCAATTACTAAATTTTCAAAAAAGTCCTATCAGCGTACTCGTACCAAAAAATCGGTTATGAACCGATTTTAGTTGAAAGGTTCAAGCCTGTCGCACAGGCGCAGTAAAAGAAGGTAAATTGTACATTCCGTTATTGTCCCAAACCCAAACTCTGTGAGTTTTGCGGATATCTCATACCCAAAACTTCTAAGACGAATATGTTTCTGATATAATTATCTCGAACTATAAATACAAATGAACGGAGAGAAAGAATCATGTCAAAGGAAAAAGCTTCATTCAAAGATTTTATTTCATCAGTTGCACCGGAATACCAAATGTTTGTTAGCGATCTGAATAACAAGCTTATCGAATCATCCTGCGATCTTGTTATCAAGGAGGCTAAGAGCGGTTATGCGGCTTCTTATCAATATAATAAGAAAACAGTCATGAATTGGGTATTTCGCAAATCGGGGATTTTAGCCCGGATCTACGGTGATAATGCTGGTGAATATGAGGATATAATCGCTGGTCTGCCAACCGTAATGCAAAAGAAAATGACTGCTTCTCGTGATTGCAAACGCTTGCTTGATCCTGAGGCTTGCAGCGATACCTGTGTTAAAGGTTTTGTTTATGATTTGAATGGCAGTATACAGAAAAAATGTCGTAATGATGGGATGTTCTTCCTGCTGACAGATGAAACTGCGGAATATATAGCTAAGCTGGTATTTGCTGAGGTTGCGGTGCGTAAGTCGGCTTCATAGTGGCAGACATGTTATGCAGCATAAAAACAAATACTTGAATTCAAAGATCATCTCAACGTTTTTTTCGGTGGATATTGTTAATCGTAAATGTAATAAAGAACAAGAATATAGATGCTCCAAGCAGATAATTCTTTTCTTCATAACTCCCTATACTCATGGAAAACAGATAGAAGTTGCCAAGTTTCGGACCGACACTCAGATTAATAATATAGTATGTAGCCGATAACAAGTACCCGACAATTATATTATTGGTGATTCCTGAAGCAGCAAAGCCCAGGGATCCTAAAAACGTTGCTGTGATATATGTATATACCAAGTATTTAAAAGCCGGGAAGTCGCATTGATTGCAGTGCATTATGAGAACTATAGCCATCACGATCAAAAATAACCCAATGAGAGACAAAAGCAGTCTAACCATCAATACCTTTGAACTTGACAGAAATTTTGAATCCACAACTTCTGCAATATTTTTATCCTGTTCCGGAAAAAATAGGGGGGTTAACATTAATATCCCTGTAAGGGAGACAATTCTTTCAAGTACAATAGCAGAAGAAATAGGATCCAAATATTTGATGTTGATAAATACTGGCATCAAAATCAGCAATCCTATTGATAAAAGAATATTGAATATAATTGACAGCTTAAGCTGCAGTTTTATGAAAATTAATCTTTTTAGCCAATTTGCTTCTAACATCAAGCTTTCCTTTTCGCTTCATCTCATAAAGTACAATCGATAATATAAGTAAAATTAATGCGAATACAGAGTAGCCCAGCCGGTTGATCATGAGTGCACCAATCTGAGATTGGACTTCCGCAAATCCTCCTACCATATTGAACCTTACGACCAGTGCCATTTTATTTTCTCCTGCCAGTGCTGTTAGGCCATCATTGCTCATGAATACTGTGAAGAACGCCCAGCCAAACTGTATCAGTATTCCTACCGGTGTATCGGTCAATATCGTAAAGAAAAATCCTACGCTGACGGTAGCAAGTAAAGTTGGAAGCAGCCATGCAAATGAGTACTTTATGAATGCCAGATAATCTATGGACAGTCCATTTTCGGAAGCAAATATCGCAAGTCGAATGAGTGGTACAAATGAAATAATCAAAATCGGAATGAATATCATGCTTACTACGGATAGATATCTTGTCCCGATCAGCTTGACGCTTGATACCTTTCTTGGATATATCAATTCATTCATCTTGGCGCGGCGATCTCTGAGAAGGAATGCTACCGGTACAAACACGGCAAATAATGCGATTTCGATTCCCATGTAATCACAGTAAAGCCGTGCATATGCGTTGGTGATCTGATCATCATCGATCAGTGATCTATATTCTTTTATATAATCTTCAGGTGTTGCCTGTTTGTACCCCAGCCTATATAGATTGCCTGGTGAATATGATGATCCGCCTCCAAGCATATCATCGACAATTTCTATTTTTTTCTTGAAAGTATTATAGTCGATTTTTATTGGGATGATTTTGCTGTAATCGGCTGTTTCCCCAAATTGAACGATTTCTGCGTTTGATGCAGGGTAGGTTTTCCCTTTTTCCATTGCATCATTGATCAAATCAACTACATCTTTTGCGCTCAGACCAGTGATTTCAGCAATCACATCATTGATTTTTTTCTGTTCACTTTCTGATAGACTTGTTTCTTTATAAAACCCATTAGGATAGCTGGTGAATTTATTTTCAGCACTCTCCATTGCCAGAACGGCTATTGCATTTGGCATTACCATTTCCGGGACTTCCGCACTAATAAAGCCCAAATCTTCGGGGTATGATTCGATAGGAGTAAGAGGTCCGACTCCGTCTGAATACTCGGTGCCTTGAGCATTACCTTTATACTTGGCAATATCCATGTTAAGGTCTGCGTTAAATTGGGTTATATAGAAAATTATTATTATAACTAAAAAGATAAAATAAACCAGATTCTTTCTTATGGCACGGCATTCTCTAATATATAGCATTATATATTACCTCCTACCAGACCCATAAAGGCATCTTCCAGGTTTTGCGAATTGGCGGTCAAATCTTTGATGTTGCCATTGAAGACGATCTTACCTTTATCCAGAATTGCCAATTTATCACAGGTTTTTTCAATATCTTCAACTATGTGGGTAGACAGAATTACGATTCGATCTTCTGCTATATCTGAAAGCAGGTTACGGAACCTGACTCTTTCTTCAGGATCAAGTCCTGCTGTCGGTTCATCAACTATCAAGACTCTTGGATCGTGGATTATTGCCTGGGCTATTCCGAGCCTGCGTTTCATACCTCCGGATAGAGCTTTGACTTTCATCTTTCGAACATTATTTAAGTTTACCTGGTCGAGCAATTCCGTTGATCTTGATCTGATGCTTTTCATATCCATTCCTGATAAAATCCCTAAATATTCCAAAGCTTCATATACTTTTAAATTAGGATAAAAGGAGAATTCCTGAGGCAGATAGCCGGTGATTTTACGAATTTCTTTTGTTTCCTTTATATCAAATTCGCAAACTTTGACATTTCCGTCACTTTTATTGAGAATCGTTGCAAGGATCCGCATCAGCGTGGTTTTTCCGGCACCGTTTTTACCCAGGAGTCCGAACATTCCGGTCTTTAGGTGGAGAGATATACCTTTTAGTGCCTCGACATTCCCAAAATTCTTTTTTAAATCTTCAATAATGATTTCAGTAGCCATAGCTGTCCTCCTTATAGGAATTTTTGTCGAATACATATACTGCTGATAAAAGTATTAACGAAACAAATACGCTGACATTCGACATGGTGTTACCGGATAAGAGCAAAGAATTAACGGTGTAGATAAAGGCAGCCGAGATCAATATCAATAACCTCATTAGGAAGCTTTGCTTTCGCATTTTTGCATCTCTTTCTCTAATCAAAGTTTCCGAATACAAACTTTCCTGTTTGCAGTCGATTGTAGTCCACATTGATTCTAAGAATTCTTTTTCACTTTTCATTTTGTACTCTCCAATGATTTCTTGAGTTTTTTACGTGCTCTGTGTATTGTGATTTTTACTTGCGTAACTGTCTTTCCCATGATGGTTGATATTTCTTTGTAGCTGCATCCGTTAATGGCATATAAGTAGAGGGAAGTTCGATAATCTCCATTTAGATTATTAAATAGTTCTGCTATTTCTTTCATTCTTTCTTCATATATAATTTCTTCTTCGACGGAAATGTTGCTGTAAGTATTTTCATATAGCTGGGAATTCTTATTATCCACTTTACGCAGACTGTCTATACACATGTTTCGAATGATGGTGTACAGATACGTCTTGAAGGTGAAATCCGGTTTATATTCATGTCGTAAAAGATAGACCTTAACAAAGGCATCCTGGACGATGTCTTCTGATATGTCATAATCAGAGGTTATACTGAACGCAAACATTATTGCTGCTTTTCTGTTAAATATTACGATTTCATCGTAAGCACTCCGATCACCGCTCTTCACTTTCTCCATCAGCAGATTATCGTTTTGCAAAAACTCCTTCTTTCTCATTCATGTATTACACGTATGACATTGGCAAAAGTTACACATTATATTCTATATTTTTTTAATTAGCTATAAAAGGTGTGAAAATAAAAAATACAAATAAGACATACTGTTGTCGTGTTCCACATGTTAAAATAGTGAATAGATAAATGAAATGGAGGAACTTTATGTATACAGTCTATGTTTATGTCCTTGATACTTTAGCTGATTGGGAGTTGGGACATGTTACATCGGAACTTAATTCCGGTCGATTTTTCAAAAAGGATGCCCAAAATATATCTCTAAAAACTGTCAGTTATTCAAAGGAGCCCGTCAAAACAATGGGCGGGATGACAATAGTACCTGATTGCTTGATTGATGATATGCAAGTGAATGAATCAAACGTATTGTTATTACCGGGTGCGGATACATGGAGCGACCCAAAGCATGGTGCTATCATAGAAAAAGCAAGCGAATTTCTCTCAGCAGGTTCAACTGTGGGTGCGATCTGCGGGGCTACCGTTGCACTTGCTGACTTTGGGCTGCTTGATAAACGACCACATACCAGTAACGGTGTGGGATTTCTTGAAATGATTTCACCTAATTATAAAGGGCAAAGTTTTTATTTGGATGATCCATCGGTAGCTGATAACAATCTGATCACCGCAAGTTCTACCGGTGCACTATTGTGGGCGAAACAAATCATTGAGCATTTAGGTGTTTTTCAGCCAAACACACTAGAGTCCTGGTATGAATATTTTAGTACAGGCAAGCCTGAACATTTCTTTGCTCTTATGCAAACCTTGCCGTCCAGAGATGAAAACTGATTTGGAGGTATCATATTATGGCACTTGATCTTGTGGGATGGAATGTTGTATTGGATTCGGATGATGCGGATGGGCTGTCTAAGTTTTATGAGAAACTGCTTGGATGGACGAAGTTCCCCGGCGAAGAGTTTACCGTCTTGGCTAATACAGAGCAGAAGGGGTTTCCGACCTGGATCACTTTTCAGCAGATAGATGATTATGTTGCTCCTGTTTGGCCTTGGTCACCTGATGAACAGCAGCAGATGGAACATTTGGATTTTCATGTCCGGGATGTTGATGAAGCGGTAAAGCATGCGCTGTCGTGCGGTGCAACGATGTCTGAAGTCCAATATGAAGATGAATGGCGAGTGATGCTCGATCCTTCGGGACATCCGTTCTGTATATTGCCGATCCCGCCCTGGATACGAGAAGACAGTTAACAAAAGAAGCTGTTCAAAACGAAATTCTTGAAACAGCTTCTTTATATAATATTTTTTTAACTGTTAGTCGCCTATTCTTTCAAAAACCATATTGCAAACGGTTCTGTCTCCTCCGCCAATACCTGAGGAATTTGCGGTGGACTGGGCGAAAGTGTGCAGACGGTAGCCGCTGGCATACTGCTCATTGCATACGTCCTCAATTTCAGTGA
Source organism: Anaerovoracaceae bacterium (assembly GCA_031553035.1). Taxonomy (GTDB): domain Bacteria; phylum Bacillota; class Clostridia; order Peptostreptococcales; family Anaerovoracaceae; genus JAVBLY01. Next base: position 96,835 of record JAVBLY010000009.1, read on the forward strand.
AATTTTTTGATCCTTTGCCTACAAATTTTTCTCTCAGAACTACTTGCAGAACTCGGTACTTTCCGCTGCCTAGATTGACCTGATCTTCCTGATCGTTGAATTTGTCTAAAATACCCATATTGTTTCCTTTCGTGTTAATTAAGCCCAATCCCCAACGAGCTCTTATCGGTAATAGATTTCTCTTATAAAAATGATTTTGTAGGGTTGCTCTGTTGGTTTGGGGGATAAATATAGCAACGGTACATTATCGCTTAATTATATTATTTTATGTATATACCAGTCAAACATTTTATTTATATAATTTTGCGGTATACTTTCCGAATCCGGGGGAGGTTGCACTGGTAGATTCTTTTTCTCTGAACCTGATAGTTATGGAGTTTTCGCCAAACCATATGGTTCCGGTTCCTTTATTCCCCCAATTATCAGTATATGAAAAACTCAAGACGCCATCGCTTACTGTGCCCGAGCTGCTGGTCTTTATTACCTCGTCGATCCAGTTGAGGCTTGCGTTGAATTTGACCTCATCACCAGCCATATCGGTTATGGATAGGGTAGTCTCACCGTCTGTCCAGGTACCCATGTATTTTTTTGAATTCTTTTCTACTGCTGTTTCAAGATCAATTGTATAGTCCGCAATTGCAGGAAATCCGATCAGGCCATTGTCATCTATGGTCATTGCTGTTATCCGGTATTTCCCCTGATTGTTCAGCTTGAATGGTTTTATATATTTCTTGTCAGCAGCACTCGGTACTTTGCCGTCAGTGGTGTAATAAACAGGTTCATCACTGTTCTCGTCTATGGTTACAGTAATTATTTTTTTATATGATCCGCTGCCGGGAGTAATGGTAGGAGCAGGCTGAACACTTTTGATTCTGTCTGTGGGCAATCCTGTCTGGATGTATTCCGCAATCACTTTATTCGCGCTGTTTATATTTTCTGACTTGATAAAGGAGATTATCAGCTTGTCGTATATGGCAGGGTCATTGGGGGCAATTTTCTTTGCTTTCTCCAGGTTCAATATCGCCTTATCATATTCTTCCATTCCCATATAGCCGCCTGCCAGTCCGATCAAGGCAGCGGCGCCGTCGGGATTTAAATCAAGGGCCTTTCCAAATGACTCGATTGCTTTTTCATATTGTTTATTGTTTAATTGCTTCTGTCCATCAGCTAAGTAGTTTTTATATGTGGGATCTTCATAGAATATAGTAAATAGTATGGCAGCAATCAGTACCACTTCAACAATTCCCGCTATTATAAGGACTTTTTTATTAATGATCGATTTCTTCTCACTCACAAATATACCTCCGATTAAATACTCATGAATTATCTAAGTCCATTATACCACAGTCTTATCCAGAACGATCCCATGAGGTTTTTTCTCGCCGGTTTCTCCATCTATTGTCACGAATGTAGCATTGCCTTCAACTGCCATATCACCGCTGAATTCGGATGCCATACTTACCGCTACTGTGAAGCTCGTCGTTCCTGTCTTGACGATTTGGCCGGTTATGGACACGATGTCGCCCAATGGGATTGGATTAGAAAATTTGATATCGCTTGCTCCGATCATGAGAAGCTCTTTGGTTCCTCCGTAAGCCAGGGCTGCAGATGTGAAGGCGGCTTCTGTGAACCATGTCATCCCCCGGGCTGCGTAGAGGGTACCGTGAACGTTTAGGTCTTCATATTTTACGTAGTGGATTGTTTTGTATTTTTCCATTGAATTCGTCCTTTCATTTGGTTACTAAAAATAGTATACATGCAGGGCGGTAAATAGCAAGAATAATCATAGCCATCGGTGATGTCAATGCCAAATAGACTTTGATAAAGCTTCCGTGATATAATTTACGAATCACATAAATGACAGGCAATATCACAGTGTGTGCACCACCCACAGGAGTAAAATGCTTTCAATCTCGATATTTGATATCATAGGATATTCTATAGAAGATCATCTTTTTATCAGCATTGTGATCATGCTGTTTATCTTCTTTCTGCAGTTATTCTTTTGTTACATGGCAGAAAATAAAACTGTCAGGCGATTACCTTTTTATATACATTCAGATACAGGAAAGATTGAAAATAGCAAATTATTACTTTGAGGGCAAACATGGAAAAACAAAAATTCAAGGGAGAACTCTGTCTAGTAATCGCCGCATTTCTATGGGGGACATCTTTCATTTTTCAGAAAATGGGGATGGACTTCGTAGGACCGTTCACATTCGGTTTTTTCAGGTTTACTATAGGGGCATTGGCGTTGCTGCCTGTCATATTTGTGATCAAAAAGGTAAATGACAGCAGGGAAAAGCCAAAAGAAATTACACCGTTCAGGGACCACTTGCTTATAAAGGGGAGCATATACTGCGGTATTGCCAGCTTTGCGGCAGCAACTTTCCAGCAGATAGGCATCATTTATACAACAGCCGGAAAGGCCGGGTTCATCACGTCTCTGGATATAGTATTCGTGCCCATACTTCTCATTTTCCTTAAGCGAAAAGTCAGCAAGTTTATATGGTTAGGCGTTGCTATTGCAGGATTCGGATTATATCTACTCTGCATCACAGACGGATTTACAATCCAGCTGGGCGATGGACTGATCATGGCATGTGCTGTTTGTTATTCATTCCAGATTCTTTTGATAGACCACTATGCCGAAAGAGTCGATCCCATAAAATTGTCTTTTATGCAGTTCATGCTGTGCGGTCTGCTGTCCGGATTATTCATGTTGATATTAGAAAATGTGGATATGGACAGCGTTATCGATTGCACTGTTCCAATACTATATACTGCTATACTAGAAGTTGCCATCGCATTCACTCTGCAGATCCTGGGACAAAAAAATACACCGCCTGCCATCGCTGCAATAATTATGAGCATGGAAGCAGTGTTTGCCACGATATCGGGGGCACTGGTCCTTCATGAAGTGATGACTTCCCGGGAAGTCATAGGCTGCGTTTTGATGATGATCGCATTTATTATTATTCAAATCCCGTCGAGCAAGAAATCAGATTGAGAACAAGGAACCGATCTATCGCTCAAGCTTTACGACATAAGATCCCAGTACCTGCTCACATTTGATCTTTGCAGTGTTATGGGCTGATAACAGCAATAATTGCCGACAGATTATAATGATTTGTATCATATTCTTTTCCATCTGAGGCAGTTACTCGAAATTTTCGAGTAACTGATTCTTCCAATAATTCATTATCCGAGAAGATTTTTTGTAGATGATATGTAATATTATTATATCAGTTGGAAATATCACGATCAAACATATGTTCACATTAGTTTTAGTTTCTCCAGCAAATCTCTGTACTTAACCAGATCTGAAGCGGGGAAAGGCTTTCCATGTGAAGGCAAGATCTGCGTTGCACCACTTTCGATCATAAAATCCCACGATCTTTTATATTCGTCCAGATTTTCGATCCAGATAATATTTCGATGAATACTGGGGAATCCATTCATGGCAGCATCACCGCAAAACAGCTGCCCGTCGTCTGTCAATATTCCTATGGAGTCGGCAGTATGCCCAGGCAAAGATATGATGTCGGCTGGTATACCTACGTCCCTTAATGGCTGGGATTTTCTATCCCAAATGATTGTATTGTCGGAGTCATCTGCAGAAACATTATAAGGCGGGAATTCATGCTTTCCTTTTCCAAACAGCTTCATAGAGCTGACAAACGCTTTTGCCAGCCTGCCGGAGCATCCGCCGATCCACTGGTTATGTCCTTCAAGAAGACGCTCGGGAGCTTCTCGGTCGCAAATCAAAGTAGCACCGGATGCGGTCAAAAATTCACTGACAAATCCCGCATGGTCGTCATGAGCATGAGTTAGAAACAAGTATTTAATGTCGTCCACAGGGATGGATTTTTTTCTTAGCACTTTGCAGTATCTGTCAAGGCCGCCGGCATATCCTGTATCCAAAGCCATGTATCCATCAGGGATCCTGATCAAATACTGGCACAAGACCATATTTCCAATATCTATGTACTTCATGATTACCTCCGTCATGGCAAGTATAACACAAGATATGCTGTTCTTCATCAAAGGGGATTGTGATATACTTATATAAATTTAAACATATGAACTATGGAAAGCGAAACGAAAGGTTAAATATAATGGCGGAATTTATTTATCAGATGTATCAGGCTCGCAAAGCACACGGAGACAAAGTCATCCTCGACGATGTGACTCTTTCATTTTTACCTGGCGCAAAAATAGGTGTGGTCGGCCCCAACGGTATGGGAAAATCCACCCTGCTCAAAGTCATGGCGGGGATGGAGGAAGTCAGTGCAGGCGATGCAAAGCTCACGCCCGGCTATTCGGTCGGGATCCTGCTGCAGGAACCGCCCCTTGATGAAGACAAAACCGTAATAGAGAACATAGAGCAGGCATTCGGAGATATCATCGCCAAGGTCGAAAGATTCAATAAGATCGGCGAGGAAATGTCAGAGCCTGATGCGGATTTTGAGGGACTGATGGAAGAAATGGGAAAGCTGCAGACAGAGATAGACGCAGTAGACGGCTGGGATCTTGACAGCAAACTGTCCCAGGCCATGGACGCTCTTCAGTGCCCCGATTCGGATATGCCGGTAAATATATTGTCGGGAGGGGAAAGGCGCCGAGTTGCTCTTTGCCGTCTTTTGCTCGAAGCGCCGGATCTACTTTTACTGGATGAGCCTACGAATCATCTTGACGCCGAGTCAGTACTGTGGCTGGAGCAGTTCCTAAGCACTTATCCCGGAGCTGTGCTTGCAGTCACTCATGACAGGTATTTTCTGGATAATGTAGCCGAATGGATTTGCGAAGTCGACCGCGGGCAACTTTTTCCATACAAAGGCAACTATTCGACCTATCTTGAAATCAAGGCGCAGCGCCTGGAGTCGCAGGGGCAGCAGCAAACAAAACTCTTAAAGCGCATGCAGTCGGAGCTTGAGTGGGTCAGAAGCTCCCAGAAAGCGCGTCAGGCCAAATCGAAGGCACGTCTCGAGCAATACGAGAAGATGGAGGCGGAAGCACGGGCATATAAAGAAACTGATTTCAGTGAGATCCGAATACCTGTCGGTCCCCGCTTGGGAACCAAGGTCATCGTGGCTGATCATATAAACAAAGCATACGGCGACAGAGTCCTTATTAATGACCTGTCATTCTCTCTGCCACAGGGAGGAATCGTTGGAGTCATCGGTCCCAATGGCGTTGGAAAAACCACGCTTTTCAAAGCTATAGTCGGTCTTGAACCTCTGGACAGCGGAGAGTTGTCGATCGGCGAGTCGGTCAAGATCTCGTATGTCGATCAGAACAGGGAAGGTATCGATCCCGATAAAAGCCTGTGGGAAGTGGTTTCTGACGGTCATGACAATATCGAAGTCGGTGGCGCCGAGATACCTAGCCGTGCTTATGTATCCAGCTTCGGATTCAAAGGCTCGGATCAGCAGAAAAAAGCAGGCATCCTCTCCGGAGGAGAACGTAACCGCCTGAATCTGGCTCTTACCCTTAAAGAGGGCGGCAATCTGATCTTACTGGATGAACCTACCAACGATCTTGACGTTCAGACTTTGTCCAGCCTGGAGCAGGCTTTATTGGACTTTCCGGGGTGTTCGGTGGTAATAAGCCATGACAGATTTTTCCTTGACCGTGTAGCAACTCATATCCTGGCTTGGGAAGGTACAGATGATGATCCAGGCAACTGGCACTGGTTCGAAGGAAACTTCGAAGCATATCAGGAGAATAGAGTAGAGAGGTTAGGGGTTGAGGCAGCTAAGCCGCATAGAGTTAGGAGGAAGCTGACTAGGGGTTAGTGGAAGTCACATGAAGATATTAGATAGGATAAGAGACATAAATGATTTTTATGAATCACTTATGAAACCTACATCAGAAATGCAAACACAACTATTTAAATACATTTTGAATATTCCAGAATATGAAGAATATCCAAATCAACTTAGTAAATCCCAAAAAAATATTTTAAATCAATTTATTAGCTTTATGCGTGCTTCGGGTGGGTTTTCGCTTAACTCAAGATCCTCAGCATATCCTTTGTCGTCATATTCAAGTAAATACGAAACAATAGAATTAAATTCATATAGAATAAAGTCAGGTGGGACTATAAATAAAATATATAAAGAAGACGACCCATTTTTTAATAAGGTAGGCATGGTATTGCAGGATATTTGGCCATTGTACCTATTAGACCCATACGAACATGATAATGGAAAATTATTCTTTTCAAATTTATCTTTATCAATAACAAAACATCCAAAATTTAGAGAACTTTATGATTTTTTTATAAGTAAGCAAAATGTTAAAAGTTTTTTTATGTTAAATAACAAAAAAAATACAGACTCAGATAATGTAATTCAATTTAATGTATTCTCAAGTGTTGGAGGTAGCACAATTAATCAAATTGAAACAGTTCTTGTAGGAATAATTGAAAATACAGTATATTTAACGATGATAAATGGAAAAGTACTTAGTCATGAATCAATATCACAATCATTAAATACCATATTATATAAAGTGGAATCTTTGCTGAATGTTGGTTTTACTATAACCACAAAGATTACAGGATTCAACGGCATTAAAATTGATGAAGACAAAGTCATTAGCTTAAAAAATGGCATTATAAGAAACCCAACAAGTATGGAAATAAATTATATTTTTGACAAGGATGACAAACCTTCGTTAATATATCAGCGCCAATGCCAAATCGAATATCATTTTGCACCGAACTGCGAAAATATGGAGGAAATGTTTACAGAAGAGTTTGGCGAAAAAACGAAAAAATGGTCGGAAGATTTTTTAACTGATATAGACGATTTGGATGTTATTAGATTTGCCTTTTTGTTATCTTCTGATAAAGATAACAATGGTTTCTATCCAAGAATAACTAAAACTGCGTCGGTTACTATAGCTCCATTAAATAGCTCTCCTGCTTATAACAGTTATGAACATTTATTTAGTGAACCTTTAGTTATTAATGTTGAGAATTTTAAACATTGGTATGATATTGTAACGAATGAACTAAAGACATCCATGAAAATAGCACGTACGCGGATACTAAAAGCCAGTAGTGAAAGGGATAATCATGTTGATTCTTTGATAGATTCTATCATTGTTTGGGAAAATATGCTTGGATCAAAAACAGAAACCGCATTCAAAGTAACTGGTTCTATAGCAAAATTACTTGAACCTCAAAACTCAAATAAAAGAAAAGAACTTTTAAAGCGATTAAAGGATATTTATAATAAAAGAAGTTTAATGGTTCATGGAGCAACTGATATAGATAACGACGAGGCATTTCTTTTAAATACTGACGCAATCGATTATGCCATAAAGTGTTTAAAAATCTTGTATACAGAACGATCTGATTTGCTTGAATTGACATCCTCAGAAAAAAGAAGTGAAATAGTACTTTTGGATTTTAATGAATAAATTTATTTCATTTCTATCTAACATATCTATATTTATTATTTCGATAGCGATATTGACATCTCCAAATCAGAAAAAATATCAGCATTGTTCTTGCAAACCGGAGGGTCTTTTATATTCCATAATCATTTTCCTAGATTTTTATTTAATCAAGCAGTTTACTTTAGGATAACATTTTACTCACATCATCTGGAGTATAAATGCCATCCTTCTTTTTATCTCTTTTTTTATGTAAAATAACATGGCAATTGGGGCAAACAGGCAGCAAGTCACGCTCAGGATTTACTTCATATTTTTTTTTAATTTCTGATAATGGTTTAAGATGATGTATATGAATTACATCATTAAATTCCACCCCATATTTATCACCAAAATTAAACCCACATATTTGACATTTCACTCTACCATCTTTATTTAAATAATACTCGATGCACTTATTTCGAGCACGAATATCACGCTCATATCTATTAACTCTAATTAGTTTCGTAGACCCTTCGTAATGATGAGATGTCTCACTTTCATTAGGATAAGAATCTTTATACAGATTCCAAACTCCATTAATGCATTCACCGGCAATAATAACTTTATTATAATCTGGATGCGCCTTATCTCCCGGCTGCCATTTTATCAGTCCATTATATGGATAACCTTTTCCCAGACAAATAAATGTGCCCCATTTCCCCCATACTCTTTCAAAAAGTTTAGGAAAATCATCTATTTTACCAGAATTATAGCTATTGTAACAATAGTCGGTTAACCTACCACAAAATTTTCCATATTTTTTTTCATATTTTTTATTATATATTTCTTCAATTTCCTTACCTTTAATTTCATGTCTTTCTGTCTGCTTAGCAATTATATCGTCAACAATTTTTATCAATCTATCTTTTATAAAATCAGACATACTCTCTACCTCCTCATAAAGAAAATATTTTATCCATTATATCATATGTGCAAAAAGATGGTGCATGTATGATATTCATGGTGCATTTTATAAGCTGGCTCACATCCTATCCAACTTCCACTCACAACGCTCAATATCATACTTAAGCACATAATCCCTATCCCGCCCCTGTATAACACTGCGACACCAGAAAAAGATCCGCGCCGGGCTTTGATACGATTTAGGTCCAAAGGTGCCAGATGTAATCTCACCGTACTTATTTTCTTTTCTATAGCCCAGCACCACATCAACCTTAATAACTACATACTCATTGTCTTCAAGTATGCGCCATTTCAGGGACCTGATTTTGCCGGATCCCGTCATCTTTGCTTTTACATCTATGTGTCTTGATATTCGCTTCATCTTTATATGATAAGCAAACATGTGTTCTTTATCAAGATGCGAAACAAATCTAAAAAAAATTAAGAGCTTAAATACAATGACATAATAAATCGTTACGATTCAACAATAAGTCTCCACGATCCGGCATATTCAATAAAATCAGCAAACTTTATTACTAATCCGTGCCATTATTCTAAGTGATATCACACTTTCTTTTTTTTATGCAGGGATTATCCGATAGTCTCCGCTTTTTTACTTTTGCGAATAGATTGTATCTTATTTTTTACTTTATTCTTTATTTCGATAGCATTCTTGTCTATTCTAGGTTTATTATGCATATACAATATCGTTACTCCTCCAGCAATAAGAATCACAACTCCAACTATTAATTGATCCTTTTTCAATTGATGATTTCTGCCTGTAAAATAAGCATCCCATTGTATATCTGACAATAAATCATTCCAATCCTTTCCAATTTTGTCCAAAGCATAATTGAAGCCCTTTTCAGCACCGTCTCGAAAACCCATATCATATAAATATTGTGTATATTCATCAGGACCACCCACAACAGACACATCCTGTAAAAATTCATTATACCTTCTTAGCTTGTCATTAATTTTCATAAAATACTCCTTCCATATACCCTTCGGACATTGAGAAAGTAAAGGCACCTAAATAAAGTGTTGCATAGCTATTTATATAAGACTTGTTCTTAATACAGACTTTTTCATTAGTACATATATATGTACTAGCGATTCAATAAAAATAATGAATCTTTCCATTCTTTTGTTAAATTTTATTTTATTGCTTTACTCATTATATTTGCTATTATTTCTGCGCTGAGGTCTCTTTTTTGAATTTTACTGATACTCTAATCTTTTTTGCATAATCAGGTTTCTTTTTAATTTTTTCCATTAACCTAATTGTTATAATTCTGCTTTTTACATTCACTTGCACCTCCCTCATTTTTTAAGAATTATTTCCTTTTGTTATATTAATCTTAAGATAAATGAGGAAATGAATAAATGTGTAATACAGCAAAAAAAAGCACCTATTTTAGTTAATTGAGCAAAATAAAAAGATACTTTGAGCTTTCATCAAAGTATCTTTAAATATATTATTTTTTCTATTTCATCTTTTCGTAGACCTTATTACTTATTACCCCAGTTGATAACATTTGTTCAGACCACAATTGTAAGGTTTCAACAGTAATTGATATACGCTCAAGTTCTTCTTGAATATATAGAAAATCTTTTATTTCCTGTTCATCAATTATTCCATCTGCAGAAATTTCAACAAGTCGATCCTTTGTTTTAGATATTGTATTAATAGACGCAATCATTTCCAAAACAATATTAGCTAAGTTTTTAATCTTTATCTCAGGGACATACTGTTCTCCTATTGCACATTGATTCGCACAATAGTAATTACAAAGATTTGGTACCTTGTATTTTTCGGACATAATAAGTACTTCATCTGGATGAGCACGGACTTTTTCATTTTCAATTTTTTCAATTCGGTCTGATGATATCGTTTCTAGTAATTCACTTGCTTTATCTCTAGACAGCTGTAGATCCTCTCTGGAAATTTGAAAAATATTTTTGTTTTCTTTAGTTGAAGAACGTCCCATAATAAACCTCCAAATGATATATTTATATTAATTTTTGATAGTACAATAGATTATATATTACATTGCCTTCCTTTTTCAATTCACTTCGTACAAGATCACTGCAACCTGTTCGCTTGTGGTAAGACCGGTAATAGGCGACAAACTAATATTGATGATTTTTTTATCAATTAGTTCATTTGTCAAAACTGAATTGATTTTGTCTTCAAGAAGAATATTCTTAATTTTCTCATCGGTTGATGGCGGATATACAAATTTGACTTGATACATGAAATCACCTAACTTTCTTTAAAGAAAATATTCAATTATTAATCGTGATCCATTGCCTTTTGGAGGCTGCTCATGGATGACATCAGAATTCTCATTATAGAGTTTATACATGGCAGAACATGCCATTGGCAACCGATTTTTTAATCCTAATTCATTGTGAAGTTCACCACTTTTAATAGTAATGGATTTATCGCCATTATCCTTTGCGGATGTGAGTTTTTTTTGTAGATAATTAGTTATGTCTTTAGTCTTCATTCTAGCTGAATTATCATAGTTTATTTTGAGTGTGGACTTATATTGCTTGGGTTTTTCTATGTAAGATATAGTAGGTTTATCATCTATGTGCTGAGTTATGTCATCCATGGAGGTTTTTATTATTTGTAATTCGTCGGGTGTTAATGGCTCACCATCGAGTCCTTGAATTAACCACATCCCGCTTTGCCTGATCACAGGATTTGGATGCATATTCCCAAACCAATCAGGTGAGGGTTTGAAATCACTGCTTTTATTCAGTGATGCAATAATACCTTCTTCGAGCCTAAGTCGTTGAAACTTGTTATTTACCCTTATACAAGTAAATGTATAATTATTTCTCATATATTCGGACACTGCATTTTCCACTGCTTGTTTAATAATGGAATTGTCATAAGATTCCATTTCCCAAGTATTTAGACAATCATCATTCGATGCATTTAAGAATGTTCTACCTATATTTTTTCTAAAAATACTACCGTCTTTGTTCTTCATAATAAAATGATCTTTTAGTCGTTTTTTTAGTCTGTCATCACTTTTGTGAGTACCAACTCGTACAATTCTGTCAAGATTGTTATAAGATTCTCCTTTTTCAAATAATATATAGATTCCGTTTTCAATGGGTACATCATCAATAGAATCAGCATCATATCTAGTTAGGTTATTGAAAAATTGATGAAGTTCGAAACATAAGTTATTTGTTGTATTTTCACTAGGAGTTGGTTCAATAGGTTTTGGAGCACCATTATTTAATGGCTTTATTTCTGCCCATTCCTGCATTTTAGAGATTCTCACACCTAAAGGCATTCCCCGAAGTGGGAGGTTTATGTTTCTAATATACGGTTGTAAGGGCTGATAATAGTCTTGTCCTGCCAGAATTGTAAACTTTGAATTATTCATGTCATATATAGCTGACAAATCGCTGTAAACATTTTTTGCCCAAATATCTTTTTCCTCAAGTTTTCTGTTTTTTAGTGTCTCATTGTATGGATCAATGACATTTGATAGCTTTAATAAATGATGTTTTGCTGAAATAACATAAATGTGATTATCACTTACTAAAGTTCGAGCATAAGCTAATGAGGCAGAAAAAAGGTTGCTGGGTGCATACATTTCCTCTGCACTGCACCTTGAAAAACTTTTGTATTTTGTACAGGAAATCAGGACTACTTTTTCGCTTATCGTTTTAGACAGCACATTAAAAGAGACCTCGTTTTCTATTTGTTGTTCAGGTATTTCATTGGTATTTGCAGGAATTTCAACTCTGTGTTCGGCAATAAAGTTGGCTACGCTATTATCAACTATTACATCGGATGGTCGCAATCGTTGCTTTAAATATAACTTATCATAATAACGGCATCTGCTAAGGGCAACATAGGCTTGTCCATGAAGAAATGCTCCTCTGCCAAAATCCACTTCAACTGAGTCGTATGTTTGTCCTTGTGCTTTATGAATAGTTAATGCCCATGCAAGCTTTATTGGATATTGAGTGAATTCACCAATTTTAACATTATTGATTGTCTTTTTTGTCGTATCATATTTATGTTCGCGGGTTTCCCATGTCATGGGCTCAACATCAAATTCGACGCCTTTAATCTTGACCCTTATCGATTCTTTAGTAAGCCCGGTTACAACGCCTAATGAACCATTAGCCCATATCAGGTTACCCTTATACCAATTGTTTCTCAGCATGATAACATGTGCACCGACTTTTAATCGTAGATTTATATCTAGTTGATTCTGAATTTGTGTTGTGTCACCGTTCATTACTGCCTCATAAAGAAATTCTTCGTTATTTAGTGCGTTGAATTTTGATTGGTTTACTTCATCGACTATTTTATTGGTTGTGGCTATTGTCAGCGATTCTTTGCCTTGAGGTGGGGGACAGCACCTTTGATTAAATTTTTCAATTAGTTCGTAAAACAAATTTCCTGTTCTGACCTCATTGAGCATTTCTTTAAATTCTGGATCCTTTTGTCTATGTACATGTTCAAGTTCATATATTTTAAGATTTGAGTTTTTTATTGCATGAGAATCAAAGAAAAATGATCCACCGAAATGTACTTGCAGATATTGTCGAATTCCTTCGTCTGCAACCACCGGAGGTAATTGATAAAGATCTCCAAACAAAATTATTTGTACACCGCCAAATGGGAGGTCATTACCCAATGCAATTCTGAATTTACGACTCACAGACTCCATTATGTCAGCTCTTACCATAGATATTTCATCGATGATCAATACATCAGTTTTTTTGAGAAGTGCATCGGTATTTTTATCAATAATTTGTTCGTTAGTAATTTTATCAGGATCAATAAAAGTAAAATCTAATGCAAACATAGAATGTATCGTTTGTCCATTGACATTAATAGCCGCGATGCCAGTGGGGGCTAGAACGATTTTTTCTTTGGATGTATGTTCAACAAAGTATTTTAAGACTTCAGATTTTCCACTTCCGGCTTTTCCAGTCACGAAAATATTGTCCGTTGTGTTTTCCATTATATTTAAAATAGCTTGTTGTTCGGAGTCAGGGGTAAAGGATTTCATTTATAATATCTCCCAAAACGAAAAACATTCAAAATTAAAGAATTCTCGTCGATATCGTAAGTGCATATTTATATACAGTATATACCACTAATTCTAACATTTAAGCTATTCTTATGTAAGTACCTCTCTATTTATCTATGCTAATGGTTGATTGGCAGAGTATGTAAATGAAGCAGCAATTAAAAGCACTATTTTAATAAATCTTATTGGAATGAAGATAAGTCTAGTTTATACTGGAGTACAAAGACAAGGGACACAGAATCAGGAATCCTTTTTTGAATATAATTCATTTTATCTATTGTAACAAAGACACAAGGAGAGCGATATGGAACTTTGGAATACAGTGTGCAAACGTGTAAGCGAGTATAAACTCAATAATGTTGTAGAAGATGTTTTTCAACAGTTTATTGAAGATTTATTTGCCGAACTGGGATGGTCAAAAATTCGAAAAGAAATCGTCCCACAAGAGTCATTGCCAATAGGATCTTCTAATTATTTAATTCCAGATATTATTATAAAATCAAATGATGAAAATTTATTCGTTGTTGAACTTAAACGTCCATCAGCTGAGGCGACCGGTAGGCATGAAGAACAGTTAATTTCTTACATGCTTCAGTTGAAACTCACTTTTGGAATCTATATAGGGGAAGTAATAAAGGTATTTTATGATAACCCAGATGATAATAAACGTCCATCCGTGGTGACTACAATCCCATTTACAACCGGAAATGTAGATGGTGAAGAGTTGTTTGATGTGATTAAAGAAAAAAACTATAGCCCGACTGCAATAACTCTCTACTGTGAAAATAAATTAAAAGAACTATCGGAAAATGATATTGCCAATCAACTTGTTAGTAGTTTTACCAAACCTGGTGGTGATGATAATGTAAATAAGAAATTGTTAGAAGAGCTTTGTGATTATATTAAAAGCGAATACAATGATAATATTGCAGATAAAATAAATGAATGGGTTTCGATTCGGGTTATAGATGAACGTAGCCCAAATCTAACATCTGATGATAATGACAATTTCGTAAGTAGTATACTTGCTTCTTCACAAGCTTCCTTGGATGGACAGAATAATAATATTGAGTTATCTAATAAGATAGCAGTGACAGTCTTAAGTTGGCTAGATGAATGGGAAAAAGATGGCTTTCTTCACTACCGACGAAGCCAAAATAAAAACTGGTTTGTTTTTTATACAGATGATATGGATAAGATGTTACCCGATTATAATAGCCATAAAATTTATTATTATTGGCTTAATGTCAGATTAGGAGAAATCCCTCATATGGTATTCGAGCTCATCAACCCTGGTTTACCCACCTCCTTAATTGAAACAGAAAATGAAATAGTTGCAATGTATGACAAAAAAATAATATCACATGCAGACAAGTTTAGACGTATAAAGCGATGGAATATTAACAATATGATAATAACTCCCGATTCTGATTATGAAAAAACAATGTCCTCATTGAAAACAGAAGTAGAAAATATTATTAAAGTGCAAATTCCTGCATTAGAAAAGAACATAAATGAAAAGTTATTTTAGTACATAATATTGTAGCATCAGGCCAATTCCATCAATTTCCCAAGTAAGAGGCTTTTGGCTTTATCCGTCGATATTTTTTCAGGCCTGATGACTCTGTGCAGAGACAAAGCATCGATCAATAGATGTAGTTCATTTGCAGCAAGACTAAGATCGGTGTTTTCTTTTAGAAGCCCGGATTTATCCAATGATTTCAGAATTCGGTATATGGCGTTATAAATGCTATCATACATTTTTTTATTAAGAGGTGTTAATTCAGGTCTGTAAAATGATTCGACGCAAAAGGACAGCCAGACTTCCATTTCCTTGGTCTGTTCATCATTAAGGGCGATCAAATTGCAGAAGAGATCAGTGGCTCTTTCACGAGATGCACCTTCTATTTCCATCTCTTCTATTTGAGTTTGCATCCGAATCGTAACTTGCTCCACAATCATGTTCATTGCATATTCAATCAGTGCATTCTGATCGGGGAAATAGTGGCGCATAGATCCAACCGACAGACCTGCCGTTTTTGCGATATTTCTTACTGTCGCCTGGCGTAATCCTCCTTGTCGGATCACCTTGCCGGTTGCATTTGCAATGATTTGCTTTTGTTCTTCATAGTCCACGACCTTAGGCATTGTTTTCGGCTCCTTTCTTTTCCTTACGTGGCCATAGGGTATAACTGAAGCTGATAACAAAATCTATCAGGACAATAATTCCCCATAATTGTATTGTGCCCAATAACACCTTTGTCTCTTCCGGCTTTCCAATGAACAAAATCATCAGAATCAGTATGACTGTGGAAATTGCATATGCCAGTAAGTGGCGTAACCAAGTAATTCGCTCGTGTTTGGCATGCATTTCCCCGTATTTAGGAGGATCAGGTGTCGATGGTGCCTGCCCGTATTTCTTGGCAAAACGGCGGTCTGCCCAGGCCACCATACTTTTCCCGAAGGCTACGGAAACGCCAATATACACAGCCGCTAAAGCATGTGCTGCAGTTGGGGTTGTTCCGCTTCTTAGATCGATTACTGTGGCAATCAAAAGAATTAAATCAACTACCGGAGTGAGAGCCAGTAAAACCAGACCCAGCTTCTTACGCCGCCATATGTAACGAATCATCAATCCAGCCAAAATCAGAACCCAAAACCCGATCTCGCAGACAATAATCAGATACAAAATCATATAAGATTTTCCTCTCTAAACTTTATATGGTACAAGTGTATTAAATAAAGAGGATGATGTCAATACCAACAATTCCAACTAGTGCAAAAAATGCACAAGTTCAGTTACTGTATATTCTATAGCAGCTACATTATGATACAATGATTGAAAGCACTTCCATAGAAATATAGGATGCACTATGACAGCAGACAGAATCAAATCATTGAAAATACGCGACGAGCTACTGGTGGTCCGTTTAACTGATATATGGGAGTCTTCTGTGAGGGGAACCCATACTTTTCTTAACGAAAACGATATAGCCGGGCTTAAACCGGAAGTGGGAGACGCATTAATCAGTATCCAGCAATTATTTGGATATCAAGATGAGAAAGGTGCCTGGAAAGGGTTTGTCGGCATAGACGGTCAAAAAGTTGAAATGCTTTTCATTGACGGGAAGGCCCGAGGGCAGGGTATCAGTCGCCAACTTATGGATTTTGTGATACGAAACTATGGAATCGATCTTGTTGATGTGAATGAGCAGAACGAACAAGGAGTGGGCTTTTACATACATATGGGATTTCGTGTAGTAAGCAGGTCTGAATATGACGAGCAGGGCAGACATTTTCCGATTCTTCATCTTGCGTTAGACCCGGCTCTGAAATAAAAATCATGAAACATCAGCGATTAAATTTAAGGACATTATGTTTCGATTCTATAAATTGAGCAGCAGTCATGCATTTAGGGTGCTCGATATCGAGGCTTAGGAAGTCTTTATCACCTGTTATTATGATATCGACTTTAGCATTTATGGCAGCGTTCAAAATCGGTTGATCTTTAGAATCTCTTATAATGTTTATAGCGATGGAAACAGACTCGATTAATTCGTATGATAATTCTGCCAACAGTGTTTCGGCATCATTTAGATGATTTGGAGATTTTCGTTTTATGACATCGAGAAACTCATAGATGTTTTGATCACAGAAAACCAATTCATGGTTTTCTGATATATATAGAAGGACTCTTGCAGGCTTTGAATTTGGGAAAAGAAGTGCAGATATCAATATATTAGTATCTACAAGAATTTTTATTTATTTTTTTTCTCGTGACGTACTTCATCAACTAATTTCTGAACATCGTATTCATTTTCAACGCCTATTTCTTCGGCAACACCTTGAAAGGCTTCTTGTGCTTTGTAGATTGCATCTGTTGAAGCGTTGTTGATGGTAACCTCACCGTTTGGCTTCTGCAGGAATAATACTTTATCTCCTGATTTCAAACCGAGAGCCCGGCGTATTTCAATTGGTACAGTAATCTGACCATTGACAGATAGTTTTGCTAGATTCATCAAATTCTTCCTTTCAGCAAATAGTGAGTAATAATTGAAATAATTAATTCTTTAATTCTAAAGAATTCTTTATATTCTTATTATAGCTTAAAAAAAACATCAATACAATAAATATCAAAAATTAATATCTATAAACACCTAACAGATTTTAATCTTCCTTAATATGTTATAATTACTAGGAAATTTCATTGGTTCAGACAGACATTATATTTAAGGAGACAAGCAAAACATGAGCAAATATAACGCACTATGGGAGCATATCAAAAAAGACGGCAGAGACACGCTGACACTGACTTTTGATGAAGTGGGCGACATCGCTGGTGTCCCAATCGATCATTCTTTTCTGAATTACAAGAAGGAACTGGTTGGCTACGGCTACGAAGTCGGTAAAATCTCAATGAAAAAGCAGACTGTGATATTTAACAAAATAGAAAGTAAGTCGTAATTGCAGAATCAAACGGAAAATAAAAACGCTAGAGGGCATATACTTGCCCTGATCACCATCATAATATGGGGAACGACTTTTATTTCTACCAAGGTACTACTCACTGGATTTCAGCCAATAGAGATTCTGTTTTTTAGATCTCACACCGTTAAGTATATTGAAATTTTTTCATCGTAAAATGTGGAAATTCTCCAGATGTTAACATATACTTGCATAAGGAGGGGAAATCATGTTTAAGATAGGGGATTTTTCAAAGATATCCGGTGTGACCCCCAGAATGCTCAAATACTACGAGGAAGTAGAGCTTTTGATGCCCAGCGTCATTGATGAAAGTAACGGATATAGATATTATGATGAAGATCAGCTTGCTGTGATTGCAAAGATCAAAATGCTTCAAAGCATCGGTTTTTCGTCCAAAGAAATGAAAAGCATGATCAATGATGAGATCCCTCTGGAAATGTTCAGCGATAAAAAGAAAGAAATATCTGATAATATCAAGCAGGAAGAAGAGCTTATCAGAAGTATAGAATTCTTTGAAAATGCTTTCACGAACCTGCCATTTACACAGTATTATACTGTTGTCATCAGAAGTCTGCCTTCTCAGACTGTCATTACCAAACGTGATGTTTTCCATTCTATCTCGGACATTGAGAAAGCCACATTTGCCATGATGAGGGAGGGTGAGGCTAAAAAATACAAATTCACAGAACCCATATACGGAATAGTCGAATACAATGACGCCGAATACAGAGAAGAAGATATGGACTGCATGATCACATTGCCTATCGACAGGGAAGGGAAACCTTCATCGATGTTTAATACCGAAGTTGAAAAGGCATATGACAAAGTTGCATGCATTCTTCATAAAGGAAGTTATAAATTCCTACCATATGCATACATCTTCGCATATGACTGGATCGCTACAAACGGATTCAGAGCGGTCGCCCCTGCCAGAGAAAAGTATATTGCCGGTTTCTGGAACAAACCGGACAACACATCGGACTATATAACCGAGCTCGAGATCCCGGTAGAAAAAATCAAATAACCCAAAAAAACAAAGAAATACAAAATTTACCCTTGACCTGTACATTGATGTACGGGTTTATGCTTAATATAGAGAAAAATGATTTGAAGGGAGAAATTATGAGAGGTGCTACACGAAAGTATTCGCAGGTCCATCATCTGGGCTTTGTCGTGCAGAATATCGACAAGGCTATGACTGAAATCGGATTAGTCTACAAAATCGATAAATGGTACAAACCGGTAAATAGAAGCTACGAAGAAATGTACTATAAAGGTAGCAAGATCTCGATAGAATCTGAAGCTGTAATAGGATATTGTGGGAAAACGGAAATAGAGATTATTAGTTTTACCGGCGGTGATGAAAATTTATATTCTATTGGTCTTGAGGAAAACGGTCCCGGATTCCATCACATCAGCTTTTTCATAAAAGATCTGGAAACTTCAGTGAAGGAACTGGAATCTTTGGGCTATGAGAAAACTCAGTGGGGGACGATGACAGGCAAATCCACAGTCACAAGGTATGTTTATTTTACAAAGAAGAATGGTACCACAAATCCCATTCTGGAGCTGAATGAAACCAGAATGGGAAAGAGATCGATCATAAGGGGTAGGAAAGACTGTTTTATGGGTACGCTATTTGGTGACATGGAATTAGTCAAAAAAATCAAATTGTAAAAAGTCATTATCCGATATTTTATTGAAAGGAGAGTTCGAAATGAAGGATCAAAACGAAAAACAGATCAATGACCTGAATGAATTGACCGATAATGAAAGAGAACTGGGCACGAAGCCAATAAAGAAACTGATTCCACTTTATTGTCTGCCTCTGATTCTCGGGAGCTTGTTTGTTGGCCTGCAGCTGGTAGTCGATCTGGCTATATTATCCACCGGCGTCAGTCAGGAAGCTGTAGCAGCCATAGGGATACTTTTCCCGTATTTCCTGATTATGGCTGTTCTGTATGACTTATTCGGGCCGGGGGGTGCAGCTATTGCGGCAAAGGAAATAAGCAAAGGCAACTTCGAATATGCAAGAAGCGTAGCGGGGAACGGTATAGGTTTATGCTTTGTCATTACTGCTATCATATCAATATTGTCATTTATTTTTATGGATGGTGTGATCTACGGTCTGGGAGGGACGGATGTGCTTTACGAATCTATGGTTACTTTCCTTAAAGTATTCCTGGTATTCATGCCATTCATGACCACCGGCGTAGTTATTTTCTTCTTTGTTAGAGCTGATGGCAAACCTCTGTTAGCCGGACTATGCAATGTTATTCCCCCGATTATAGCAATGTTTGTTGAATATTTTATAGTATTTTATGGAGGTCTGGGTATCGAAGCTTCGGCGATAAGCGCTATGGTCGCTCTACTTCCCAATTGCCTGCTTTTCCTGTGGTTCATATTCGGAAAGACAAATATGCACATGCACATCCGGGATTTCAAATTTGTTCCCAAAACAAGCTGGCAGATATGCAAGGTGGGATTCCCGTCCTGCGCTATACAGCTTTTCTACATCCCTGTAATGATCATAGCCGCAAATCTCCTGGCTGCCAACAATGCAAGCGTTGCAGAGACTGCTGCCTACAGTGTGCTTGATGCTTACTTTTACTATTTTCTGACCTTCATAGGTTTTGGATTCGGTCTTGGAGCACAACCTATCGTAGGTTACAATTTTTCGACTGCATTCAAAAGAGCGAAAAGCGCAATCAATGTCACGTTGATTTTCGGGATAATAACCCTCGTGGCCATAATCGGACTATGTTACATATTCCTGAATCCGCTGAGCAATTTCTTCGCCGCAGGCGATGCGGCATACGCGGAAATATTGAAAGAGGCTATAGCAATGTATATATGGGGACTTCCGCTTCTCACGATTTTCGCAATAATCGCGTTCTCTCTTCAGGCTGCGGAAAAAATAGGGCGGTCCACACTGCTTGTCTTTATGAGGACTTTTATCATAACGATACCTCTGCTGTATTTATTCACAAGCTTTATGGGCGTGCGTGGTATCTGGATCGCATTCCCCATAGCTGAGTTGATAAGCGCAGCTATCGCTTACATAGTGCTGAGAAAATACTACAGTGTAATGGAGAAAAAAGCAGGCTAAAGGAGGACAGCATGATCGATATAGACCTTAAAAACAAAACCGCGGTGATTACCGGCGGTGGCGGCAGCATAGGCCGGGGCATCGCCAGCGCATATGCAAAAACAGGTGCAAATGTTGCAGTATGTGATTTCAATATAGAAGCCGCAGAAAAAGTTTCCGGCGAGATCGCAAGCCGGGGAGTCGATTCCAAACCATATAAAATAGATATATCTAAAGAATCTGAATGTATAAAAGTCTTCGCAGACATAAAAAAAGATTTTGTCAGTCTTGATATTCTTTGTACCGCCGCCGGGATAGTAGGTGACACTGATGATTATCTTAATACACCTGCATCGGATATGGAAAAGACTCTAAAGATAAATCTGCTTGGTACCAGTTACTGCATCAGAGCAGCGCTAAAATACATGATGGAGCAAAATTTCGGTAAAATAGTTACCATTTCTTCGATTGCCGGAAGGATGGGGGTAGGAGATCAGGCAAACTATGCATCATCAAAGGCAGGTATCATTTCCCTTACTCAGTCAATAGCACAATTCGCAGCAAAAAATGATATAAATGTGAATTGTCTGTGCCCGGGTTACATCAAAACTGCAATGTGGGAAGAAGGTTTGGAGTTTTATGCGGCTGAATTGGGATGCACAAAAGAGGAGGCATGGAAACTGATTGCTCTGGATAGAATTGCTTTGGGACGGGCCCAGGAACCTGAAGATATAGGCAATGCTGCAGTTTTCCTGTCATCCGAGCTTTCCAGAAATATTACCGGACAGACTGTAAATATAGATGGCGGCGTTTTATTCAACTGATTATCAAAACCGGAAAGGAGAAAATGATGGCAATAATAGACGGAGGCAGGATATTTGCCAAGGCATTAAAAAAAGAAGGAGTCGAATGCGTATTCACTCTTTCTGGTGGACATATAATGAGTATACTCTACGGATGCAGAACTGAAGGGATAGATGTCATTGATGTAAGGCATGAGTCAAGTGCCGGGTATGCAGCAAATGCATATTCGGTTGTTACAGGGAAGGCTGGTATTTTTATTACTACTGCAGGCCCCGGCGTGACAAATGCAACTACTGCCATGGCGGAAGCAATGGAAACCGGCATCCCCATGATCCATATCGGAGGGGCTTCACCTCAGGCAGAAAGCTGTACAGCTCCTCTCCAGGAAGTAAACAGCCTCGAAACGATGGCCATTTTTTCGAAATGGGCAAAGAAGGTAGTGCACTCGGACAGGATCCCAGAATTAGTCTCTCAGGCATTCAGACAGGCTTATGATTCAACTCCAGGGCCTGTATACCTTGAAATATCAAATGACGTGGTGATTGAAAAATATGAAGAAAACCAGCTGTACTGGCCGGAGGCCTACAGGACTGATGCTCAGGCTTTCGGCGAACCCGAAGCAATAGAAAAGGCGGCTGATCTTCTTATTAATGCAGATTCACCGGTGATGGTGGTTGGGGATGCTGCACGATTTTGCAGAGGGTATGAAGAGTATGTGGAAAAGCTGTCCAACTATCTTTCCATGCCTGTGTTTGCATTGAATACTGTCAGAGGATTCTTTGCGGACGAATCTGAGAATCCCCTCTGGACGCTTGGCGCCAGCGCAATGTTCGGAGCAGACCTGATACTGGAACTGGGTGTCAATAACACATATCTGATTGGCAAGGGCAGAGAACCATTTTTTCCTGAAAGTGCAAAAAAAATACAGATTCATCCTGATAAAACAAAAATAGGCTTCAACACTCGTGCCGATGTGGGAATCGTGGCCGATGCAGGAGCGGCGGCAAAACAGCTGTTCGAGACTGTTTCCGGAAGGACCGATGGTCCAATTGACAGGAGCGAATGGATCAAGGAAGCGGAAATAATGACTGAAGAAATCGGAGCCCCGTTCATAGAAGCCATGACTTCCGATCTTATGCCTCCTCATCCTGGAAGAGTCGCCTACGAGGTGGCCAAGTTTGTTGAAAACGAGGACAAAGATTATCATATCATTGCAGACGGCGGAGATGCTGCACAGTGGATGACCAATTTGGTCAGATCGGCATATGCGGGACAGCTGGTGACTTACGGCCCTCTAGGAACCATCGGTACCGGACAGGGATTTTCCATAGGAGCCTGGGCTGCCGATAAAAAGCCCGTGGTTTACTATACGGGCGATGGTAGCTTTGGGTTCTATAGTATGGAATTTGATACCTACTTAAGGCACGGAATACCGGTCATCTGTGTGATTTCTAATGATTCTGCATGGGGCATGATAAAACTGTCCGAAAACAAATGCAATCCTAAAGAAGTGGAGAAAAACGGCTACATAGCCTGTACATTGGAACATATGAGATCATATGAAAAAATGACTGAAATATGGGGAGGAACGGGTATCAAGGTGACAAAGCATGAGGACATAATCCCTGCAATGAAAAAAATCGCTGCATCTGGAAAGCCGGGCATCGTCAATGTCCAGGTGGATGAAACTAAGATGAGCCCTGCAACTGCGGAGTTTGGAGTTGGTGAAGGATGAGTGTTAAAACAAAATACGGTAAATATGTCGGAGAAGAAAAAGAAGGCGTTGAGTGCTATTTGGGCATTCCATATGCAAAACCTCCCATGGGAAAGCTGAGGTGGCAATTACCTCGCTTTCCCGATAAAAGTGACAGAGAATTTAAAGCTGATTCTTTCGGGTACGCGGCAATGCAGCCTTTTTACTATGAAGGTGATTATGTGAGTACTCAGCCGCAGAATGAAGACTGCCTTACACTCAATATCTGGAAACCTAAAAAAGATACACTGATGCCTGTAATGATCTTTATTCACGGAGGTGCCGGTATATGGGGATCGGGTATAGACCCACTTTACAGTGGTGAGAGGATGGCAAATAATTGCGGGATAGTAACGGTTAATATTAATTACAGACTTAATGCATTCGGATATCTGGATTTGTCGGATCTGGGAGGAAAAGACTATCAGTACTCGAAAAACCTGGGAGTATACGATCAGGTCCAAGCTATCAGATGGGTCAAAGAGAATATCGAAAGTTTCGGAGGCGATCCCGATAATATCACAGTATGCGGAGAGTCTGCCGGAGGCGCATCACTATCGATGATGCTCCTAATGGATGAAGCAAAAGGATTGTTCGGCAAAGCAATAATCCAGAGCGGCTCATTTTCAATGTGCAAAAGAGGAATGACAGACAGGTATACAAAAGAGGTGGCTGTCAAACTGCTTTACCATACTGGGGCAGCGTCTTTTGATGAATTCAAAGTGCTGCCTGCAGATGTGATCACCAAGGCTGTTGATGAAATGCTTTATGCAAACCTTGAAGTGGCGGACGGACTGTTCATGCCGGTAATTGACGGAATTTCGGTGTCCAATGATCCGTTTGAATCTATTAGCAGCGGAGCAGCAAAGGATATTAAATTCCTCATTGGGTCTAACAAAGACGAGTTCAATTTGTGGAATATCGTGAGCGAAGATTTCTCTCAGGCAGTCGAAAACTACAGGTATCCTCTTCTGGTAACTTCCAATGAAAAATTTATTGATGATTTGGAAATATATAAAGAATATGTGGAAAAAGGAGTATCGGAAGCGATAGGAGAGTTGGAACGAAAATACATGCTTGGCAATGACCTCGTATTCAGACAAGGCGCTATCGGTATGGCAGAAAGACAATGCGAACATAACGATGTCTTCATGTATGAGTTCAACTATCCATCACCATCGGGATTGGGGGCCTGCCACGGGATCGAAATGAGCTTCATTTTCGATACCCCCGAATCTGCAGAGGCACTAACTATGGGAAAACAGCCGCAAACGCTGACTCGCCAGGTACAGAATACCTGGGCAGCCTTTGTCAAAAACGGTGATCCAAATAATGAATATATCCCTACTTGGGAAAAGTATTATAAAAACGACAGATATACCATGTTAATAGATGAAGAATGGGAACAGGTAAAAGATCCGAGGCGTGATGACCGTTTGATACTTGAGAAATTATATGGTTGAATTGGATTTAATTATATATTAAATTCTCTTACATTTTCTAATCCAAACTATTAAAAATATAATAAAATCATCAGGTTCGTAAATCAATCATTTAGTTCAAAATCTGCTTTCTCTCTCTCAACACCATTAACAATAAGAATAATCGAATGAGTTCCAGAATAATGCTTTCTCGTGCTCAAATCCGCAAAAGAGTGTTTTTTCTTATACGATTTCTTATCGGTACCCTTTAGAAGAATCTCAGAGATCTGGAATATTTTTCTGTTTCTTTTTCCATTTGCTTTGACATAGTCGATACCATATTCCAGTCTGACTTTGGTCGGTTCTTTTACAATAATATCAAACGAAAAATCAATGTCGCCGCCGATGTGTAAGGCTTGGGTGCTCAGTGCAAAACTATCGACATCTATAGACGCACCATCATGATATCCAAAAATCGAAAGGACCTCCGGATCCCCTTTTTTGAGTAGCGTTCTGCAACCGTGCTTCACTATCCAGTCTGTATATTCATCTTCTCCGTACCAATCCCTGGCAAGCTTTGTGATCAGCTCAGGGTGTGTTTTGGAAATGTCGTTTATGTTATTGGCGACACTTTTTCGTACATACAGGGAAGAATCGGTTTTAAGTTGTGTCAGTATCGGCAGGATTGGTGAAGGGTCTTTCTTGAATTTCACTAATGCCTGGCCCCAGGGCAGTTGCGGTCTGCAGCCCTCGCTTGAAAGCCTTCGCAGGTGTTCGTTCTCATTCCTGGACCATTCGTACATCTGTGTCATCATGCGCTCTTCGTGTTTTATGATAAAAGGTCTCACCGCAAATTCCGAAGATGCATACTTCGTGTATCTCCCAAGAGCATCAATAGATATGTCCAGATTTTCGTCGTCCTGCCCGAAAACCTCAACAAAGTCAGGAAAACAAAACAGACCGGGTCCATCGTAGCATTTTACTACTTTATCGATGATGCCGATAGCTTCTTTGTAATCCGATGGCAGGAATCTTCCCAGGTTCGTGCTTATCTGCCTGCCCCGGGCTTTTAATTCCAGGTCATCCCATGTTGCGTCCATCGTGGATTTTAAAAACTCATCAGCTTCAAACGGATCGTAAACCGACTTGATAGCTGCAGCCAGTTTGCTGAGGGAGCTCTTGTTGAACATATTTTTTAGTAATTCCGGCATGTTATTATTCCTCCAGAAAGAACTTTACATATACTCCCAAACTGCAAATAGAAAGCTAAAAATAAATGTCAGAACGATGGCTGCGATACCCAAACATTGAAAGACGATGAATACGACATTTGACACGCCTTTCGTTTTAATAGTCAAGTTACTGTTCCACAACAATCCGAAAATGATTCCGCCGAAAAATCCGTTTGTAAACGAAATGACTTTAGCGCTTTGAGCTTTAGGCTTATCAGTAAACAACGAAGGGTACACAGCCGCTGCATAAATAAGACCGCCCACAAGTATTCCAAGACTCAGAACTATTATACATATCAAAACTCCTATAGGCGCATTGTCTATTACCATATCGCTTCCCAGAATACCGCCGATCACCGGCCAAACTACTAATCCTAAAATTGTAAAGCCTGTATTTGTTTTCCAGTTTTCCAAAAAATTCATATCATTTTCCTCTTATCCTAACAGTTTCAATTAGCTTATAACGTCTATATTTTATATTTAAAGCAGACGAATGTAAACTCCTTCAATTCAAAATCTGCTTTCTCTCATCTACCATTGAGATACAAATTTAACTTGATTTCTGATAGCAAAAATAATATATTCCTATTTGTAGCACCCGCTATCGCAAAACTTTCAGATTAAAATCTCATAAAAAAGGTAAATAGTAATGATATGGTACTTTTCGTTCCCCAAAGCGAAACTGACCATATGACCAATGAAATAAATTACAACAAAATGATAATAGCTAAAGGATAAGAATCAATGGAAAACAATGAACCAACGATGGCATCACCGAAAAAGACATTTGCCAAGTTTTTTGTCGTCACATTTATAATAGTAACGATCTTGGGAGTCACAGGGTTAGGCGCATATTCATACATGCTTGACAGTCAGCTCCTTCACAAGGACACGGTATACCATGGTGCCACAGAAGAAGTAAGCATCGGTTCGCTGATCCCGGCTGAAGGGATGTTTGCTACCGATCCTGAATTTACAAACACAAACAGAGTCAATATCCTGCTTCTTGGTACGACCAGGGAAAAGCTTTCAGACACTATGATGCTTGCAAGCTATGACCGGGGCACAGATGAGGTCGATATAATTTCGGTTCCCAGGGATACTTATCACGAGAGAGAAGGCTTTGACGATAACGAGAACAGAAAAATAAATGCAGCTTTTGCAGGTGATCCTGTAAGTGCTGCCCAGGCTGTTCATGAAGTACTGCAGGGCATTCCAATCAATTATTACGCTGTTGTTGATTACGACGGCGTTGCCAAAATCGTAGATGCTATCGGCGGTGTGGAAGTTGACGTCCCGTTTGATATGAATTATGAAAAGCACAGCGAGAACCCGCCCCTTATCATCCACCTAAAAAAAGGAAAACAGACACTTGACGGACAAGATGCCTTAGGTTTTATCAGATACAGAAAAGGCTATACCGACGGTGATGAGGGAAGAGTCCATGCACAGCAGGAATTTGTAAAAAATGCAATAAAGCAAAGTATGGGTCTCAATCTCCCAAAAGTAGGAAAAGCAGTAATAGAAAATGTGGATTCGGACATAACCCCCAGAGTTGCATTGTCTTTAGCTAAGGGCGTTACGAACAAGGATGAATCTGCCATCAAGACCTTCACTTTACCCGGAAATTCCGTCAGGCTTGGCTTATGGTTTTATTTCTGCGACGGAGAACAAACCAAAGAGATGCTTAGGTCTATATATGCAGGTGAAGATTTTAAAGCGACTGAGTCCGCTATTACAGGACCTGACGATCCAAACTATTATGTATGGACTGGCGGCGGAAAAATTGGCACTGTTGCTAACGGCAGTGATTCCAACTAGTTCAGCTGCTTCACTGATCATGCCGTAAAGTTGTTCAGTTAAATTACTTAATCTTTTTTCCGGTTTTTACTGCACTCCATGCACTGTAATATCTAACTTTTGATATAGTTTTGTAGCTTCTTATCTGCACTTGATATCGTTTGCCCTTTTTTAGTTTTTGATAGTTGTTGACGATAAACTTGCTTTGCAGGTTTTGGTTTTCCACTTGGATGTTCCTTTGATCCGATAACGTATTTGATATCTAGATATTTTCTGTGAGGCAGATACCTTTTTCCAATAAACTTTCATTTGTCTTGTGCCTGGAGTGATTTTTCTGATATATGTTTTGGTGGGAAGTATTTTGAATGTTTCCAGATACAAGTACTTTGCTGCTGAGAAGCTACTGCCTTCAGCAGTATCGACTGTCACTTTATATGCCCCGATGTTTTTGGGCAAGGATTTTGATTTGTTGTAGTATACTGCTGTTATTCTTCCTGCACCTATTTTGGGAGTGGCAGTTATCCCATGTGATCTGCCGTTATATACTTTATCCTTTATGCGGTATGATAGTTGGACTGCCCGGAGAGCAGGTTTAGGAACAGTCACTGTGCATGTAGCAGTCTTGCCGCCGTCCGCTGTGGATGCAGTTATCATTGCTGTTCCACAAGAAACAGCAGTGACTTTTCCGTTTGCATCTACTTTGGCTACATCTGGTTTGCTGGATACCCATATAACATTTTTATTTGTCGCATCAGAAGGTGATAATTTTGATGTCAGCGTGTCTGTTTTACCGAGGTTGAGTGTCAGCGCACTTACTTCAATAGCATCGTATGGTTCATAGCTTTGTCTTGATAAGCCGACTTGTGATATTTGCGGTTTTGTGATATCTGATGTCTGAATTGTAAAAACAGGGATATCTACAAAACGGTTTATGGTGTTATAATAGACATCTAAAATATATAAAGCACTAATTTTCCACTGCCCGGCGACAGCATTTTCCGGTACAGTAAAAGATCCTTCATAGGTAGGTGCTGCCGTATCAGACTCAGCAAAAGATATCAAAGGGATGTATGTAAGGACCAATTTGAGGTAATTGTAGCATGGTAGCAAGTTAAATACAATTGTATATATTAATCCTAAAAAAATAAAAGGCGTAGGGACAAATTGTTATCCCTACGCTAATAAATTACATCAAAACTCAATACCGATTTTCCAACTTCAGTTCAATCCAAATTCAGTAACAACATCTGCAGTTTCTGCGTTATTTGGAAATGCTATTATGAAGTTATTACTGTCTGTTTCTTGCCCGTCCATTTCAAATGCAGAATTCCAGCCATAAACGAGACGTTCAAAGCTTTCGACTACATATCCGTCGCTTTCATGATCGGTCGTATCATATGGATCAGCAAGAATGATCACATCATCCTGTGTTTGTGGTGTACCCATATCATCGTAGCCGATTATCGCCTGCCAATGGCCACCCCATTCATCCCAGCCAATCATGACAGGAATATCTTTTTCGATAAAGTAGGGGATCAGCCCGCCGTCAGAGCTACCGCCCTGCAGAACATATTCATCGCCTGATGTGCCTTCGACCGTGGACCAGTCGCTGTCTGGGTCAGTCATATCATTTCTTGAGATGGATACCCAATCCTGATCATGTTCGGTGTTCATATAGTCAAACATTTCCTCCATGCCTGACAGGTAAGTAGCTCCAATATCGCCGTTTTGTCTGTGTTCGCAGAGGGAGATCTCAGTTTCCAGAGGAATATCAAGTGTACCGTTCTGAGCAAAATGTTCCATGACCATGAGAGCTGTCGTACATCCGCATGTCCATTCAGTTGCCTGCTGTATTGTCTGATAATTTTCAATGATATCTAAAGTACCTGACGGATCGTTTCCATTGTAATAATCATTGAAATAATAATATGGGGATTTATTAACCTCAAATTCCCGTTCCCAACCGGCTGCTCCGCTCAAATCAAACTTAGGACCGATATCGCTATTATTGTAATATTCAGTTGCTGCTTCAAATTGCGCTTTAGTCGGTCCGTAAAGCTTATCGTTTAATTTGTTGTTATCATTAGATTTAAAAGTATTGGTAACATTTCTTGCCAGACCTTTTCCGGTACTGGGTTTAAAATTAAATCCAGATTTAGGTTCGGCAACGAAAAATTGGGTTCCCTTTGTAGAACCGTCCCAGGTCAGAAGTCCATATGCAAGACGTTCATATGACTGTATAGTATATCCGTCATTTGAATGATCCGTAGTATCATATGGATCCATAAGAATCAGCTGATCATCTGCAGTATCATCCGGTGTTTTCATATCATCATAACCGATGATTACCTGGGCATGTGCACCGAAGGAATTCCATATAACAATTATAGGATTACCTTTAGCCAACTCACCCTTTATCCAATCCGGGTCATAAAGATTATCTTCGGCACCGGAAGTATAGGAATCGGTTATCTTCCAGCCTCCTGTTATACCAAGTGTTGTAAGATTTTTGAAGACGTTCTCAAGTTCTGTCAGGCTGGATCCGCCGCCATCTCTGTTTTTCTCTCTGAGAGCGGCCAGGTCCTGTTCATTCAAATCCAAATTTTTGTAGCCATCATACCAATCCAGAACTGTAACTGCAGAGGTCATGACACAAGCCCAACCGGTAGACTGAGATTGTGTTTTGTACCCTTCCAGTAAAGTAAGACCATTACCGGATCTCAGATTGTAATAATCATATGCTGGCCAATACGAACTTTCTTCCTGATCTGAAAAATCGGTGGTCCCGCAATAGTCAGTTACGCCGTACCCAGACAACTGCCTCTCACCAAATGGAATTCGATAACGAGCATCATATATTGTAGCATCGTCATCACTTAAGGCTGGTTCAACATCTTCACCTATTCCATCCAGCCAGGTCATATTCTTATTCCATTTAGCTGCTCTGTCATTATATTTTACTACCTTGACTATATCAGCTTTTTTATCAGCATCTGTGTCTTCCAGTTCAACAAATTGACCAAGGATGGTTGCCTTATCGTTCTTTGCAGCACTGTACTTCTTCTTAATTTTATTCCAAACCAACACTTTTGCATCATTATCAATTTCAGTATTATTTATCTTACTGGTTGAATATCTCCCTGCAAGTACATATGACAAAATTACCTTAGAGTCAGTAACAGTAACATTACATGACGCAGACTTGCCGTCGTTAGTTGCAGTTATTGTAGCTGTGCCTACTTTTTCTCCGGAAATAACACCTTGATCGGATACGGTAACAACAGAAGTATTTGAAGATTTCCAAGTTGTTTTCTGGGTTTTATATCCATACTTCTGAGGCGGTGCCACAGTTGCTTTCAAGGTATAATTTTCATCTATTCCAATAGTGTATGCTGATGTATTTAATGTTAAGTTCTTGGCTTTCAGATTCTTGACCTTGATTTTAATAGTTTTGGTTACTTTTTTATTGTACTTTGAAATAGCTTTGAGTGTAACAGTTCCGGATTTCTTTCCTTTGACATAGACGGAACTGCTTTTTTTGCTTATAAGGCTTGCATAGTTTTTACCTTTAACGATTTTCCATGTTACAGCCTTGCTTGATTTCTTGGGGGTCGTTTTATAAACACTTACCTTTATCTTTCCCCCAATATCAACTGTTTTGGAGGATACTTGTGCCTTAAGTGTTATTTTCTTAGGGGCGCTTGCAGCATATGTATCAGTGAGCGTTACGGGGAAACTGAGCGCCACAATTACAGCTGTTATCATCAGATAAACAAACGATTTTTTTATAATATTTTGCATAAAATCACCTTCTTCTCCACAACAAATAATAACAAGTATTAAATTGTTATTTCCTCCTTTCCTGTATTCTTTTTTTAATTATCTGAAACTCATATGGATACCATCATGATACTCCCCGGCAATAGGGAAGTCAACAGAATAGTGCAGGGCAGAATCTAAATAAAAAAATGAGTTATTATTTGATATATTTCATCTTTTTGTTTTCATACTAATGATTTATTGTTCTTTATATATAATCCGAAGAGCCTGCCAGGTAACTTACCGCAAATATCATTAGAATTGCCACAATTTCAAGAACAATGAATACAGAATGAGCCACACCCTTTGATCTTTTAGTCAGATTACTGTTCCAACACAGTCCGAAAATCAATCCCCCGAAAAATGCATTTGCGAACGAAATAGCCTTCGCACTCTTTGCTTTGGGTCTTTCGGTAAATAAAGAAGGATAAATTACTGCAGCATATATGATCCCCGCTACCATAAATCCTATGGACAAAACAGAGATTACTGTCAAGACTCCCATTGGTACATAGTGACTTTCAAATATGATGGTAACTATCGGCCATAAAATAAGACCGAAAACAGTAAATCCCACACTTGTTTTCCAGTTTTGTAAAAATGGTACGAAGTTAGTGTCTAGTGGGTTGTAAGTCATGAAGCAATTCCTTTCGTTTTATCCATTAACATGTTATGACTATATTTTATATAAATCATGTGGGTTAGTCCAACCCTAACATATGACAAATCATACTAATAAATACTATTCGATATATTTCATTTTCCAATAAAATTATAACAAATTAATAACAGAAATTGCTTGAGTAAAATGCTGTCTGATTTGATACTTTAGTGTTATATGATTGAGAAAAATCCAAACCTTGAAATAGGCGCTACATAATTGCCGATTAATATCAAAGCGATACCCACAATGTTAGTAACGATGAATACTTTGTAAGATATGCCCTTATATCTCTTTGTCAGGTTGCTATTCCAGATCAATCCGAAAATCAGTCCGCCAAAAAATCCATTTGCAAAAGAGATGACTTTGGAGCTTTTAAACAGCGGTTTGTAAGAGAATAATGAGGGAAAGATCACTGCCGCATAAATAATACTTAACACAATGAAAGTAATACTTGCCATTGATAAAACAATAAAGAAATTAAATGATGAGTTCCCAATTTTTAGTACCGGGTCTGTAGCAGCACTGCTGTAAGAGATAAGTCCTGCCACCAACCCCAAAATGGTAAAGCCTACGCTTGTTTTCCAGTTTTCCAAAAATGGCATTCTAAATCCTTTCGTTTTCTCTATGGCGTGTAATGACTATATTCTATATAAATCATGCCCTTATGTCCAATCCTAACATATGGATACCGCAAAAGGCAGGTAACAGCAAAGACTAATTGATTTTTGCATATATAGAGCATATAGTTGAGGTAAGAAAATTTTCATTTGCACCCGGCTAGATCTCAGGAGTCAAGCATGAATACAATCCTAACAGTATCAAATCTATATAAATATTTCGAAGATGGTGACAGCACAGTCAAAGCCGTAGACGATGCTAGCTTCGGTGCCGAAAAAGGTGAGTTTGTCACCGTAGTCGGCAGATCAGGATGCGGCAAAACCACGCTTCTCAATTTGCTGGGAGGACTTGATACCGCAGACAGCGGCGAGATCATCATACTTGGTCAGAAATACAGCGAACTTTCAGAAGACGAGCTGACAGAATTCAGAAGAAATAACATAGGCTTTATATTCCAAAGCTACAACCTTCTTCCCATACTCAACGTCAGAGATAATATTCTCCTGCCGTTGGGTCTTGAAAAAGAAAGACTGAACATAGATTTGTTTAACGAAATAATAACTACTTTAAGGATCGAGGACAAGCTGAAAAAAGAAGTAACAAAACTGTCGGGTGGGGAACAGCAGCGGGTCGCCATAGCCAGAGCACTTATTACAGAACCTGCGATGATACTTGCAGATGAGCCTACCGGAAACCTGGATGCTGATACGGGAGATGAAGTCATTGAACTTCTTAAAGAGACAGGCAAGAAGTGGAAGCAGCTTATAATTATGGTCACTCACGATCATGAGATCGCCCAAAGATCCAATAGGACAATACATATGCATAGCGGACAAATCATAAACATCACTGATAATTAGAACTACCAATATAAATCACAAATCAGGATCAAAAAGGAAACTCGAACCAGAATGGAAAAAACAAACTGGATCAGAAAACTTGCACTTGCTGATCTTAAGGGCAGCAAACTGAGAAGCATTATGACTATCTTTTCTGTTGTCATGATCACTACGCTGGTCTCCTCATGTGCTACCGTTTATGCGAGCCTTCTTCTGAGTACAGATAAGATGATAAGGGGCAATGTAAATTTTTCTATCGGGTTTTATATTTTCTTAATAATTCCGGTGCTCATATGTGGACTTCTTCTTATAATCGATTGTTTTCATCTGGACCGTCAGAATTCAATAAACCAGAACGGGCTTCTGACATCAGTGGGGCTGACTAAGACGCAGAACAGAAGCATTCTTAGGTGGCAGACATTTTATCTAACCGCTCCCGGATTCATCATCGGTATTGTACTTACGCTTATTTTCATTTATCTGATAATGCCGACTTTTGCCGGGAGCATGTATACAGATTTTGAGACGGTGGGGTTGGTGGTGGTGCTGATTATTCTGGTTTGCACAGGCATAGTTGTAATGGGCATTGTGAATGCCGGGCTGTATATCTCATATTATGAATCCGAGCAGATGTCCGTATCTGAGCGTATCAGGTACGGCGGCCATCTGGCATACAGCACAAAAACGATCATTTCCGCACATATAAGCAAGCGAGAAAACACTGAAAGATACCCTGGGAAGATACTTAGTAGAACTTCTCTGGCTTTCAAAAACTACATTAGAATTATAAAAAATAATATCCACGTGCCTCTTTCGCTTATCCTAGCTCTGACCACACTTTTAGCTGTCAGTGTGATAATAAACGGCATTAACCCAAATGCTTTAGCCGATGTGTATGTGGGTAAAAGCGATTACAAACTCTCCAATGTGACTTTTTCCGACGACTATGTGGAAGTCGGTTCGGCAGAAGATCTCTTTGCCGCCGGAGCAAAACCTCAAGTCAAAAGCCCTTCTGTTCAGATCTTTGAGGAAGAGTTCGTGGGCGAGTTAGAAAAAAATGAAGACATAAAATCCCTTAAGATAACCAAACACCTGTATATGTCATATGATGAAGAATACGATGATACCGCCTACAATGAAATTGAATACTATTTAGACAACTTCTTTGTAGTAGACACGGACTATATATTAGAAAGATTTTCACAGGGTAAAGAATTGGGCAAGGACATCATAGATAAATTCGAAAAGGGAGAGATCGTATTTTTCCCCGGAGAAGATGATCGCAGTAGGTATGAAGGCTTTACAATTAACGGAAGCGTTATAAGGGAAGGTGTTTCAGGCACATCATTTGGCGAATCCATGAAAAAGAATAAATTTTCATTTTCCGTTTACGGCATCCCGGACGAGATCGCTGCAGGGAACACGTATCTTTATCAGGGCTGGTACATACATGAAAACTGTCTTGATGAATTCGATATAAAGCCCATAATATCATCCATAGAGTTTTCCGCGGATGCAGAGGATCGGCCAAGGCTTCAGAAATGGGTGGATGAAAAAATCTCAAATGATCCGCTTATTGAAAGTGAGAGCAGGGACAGATACAAAGCATTGGTGCAGAGGGAAAAGGATGCTACTTTCCTTGTAGGCTATCTTCTTACTGCCATTCTCGTTGCCATAAGTTTCATAGGATTCGTAATCGTCAATACGATTTCTGTAGATGCTAGAAAAAAGGAATTCCTCTTACTGAACTCTATCGGCATGAGCAGGCGAGATATAAAGTTTATGTTGCTTACGGAAGGTGCTATCTACGGCGTAGCAATCATCATTGTTATGATGTTCATTGCTAATCCAATGATATGGCTGATATACAGCAACTTTAAGGTATTTTACAGCACATATCACTTCCCGGCTGTGCTTTCGGCAACCTCAATGGTTATCACATTTTTGATCACACTTATCGTGCCTGTGATTATATATAACAGACAGGTTCAAAAAAGGTGAAAACAATGAACAATATTTTGGAATTCCCAGACAGAGAATCATTCCGCAAATGGCAAAAAAATTTCAAACCAATGTGAAAATCCCAGTCGATAGATTGATTGTATTACATCAATATGATAAAGTTACGTTTATCAATAAGACAAAGAATTTAAAGAATGGATAAGAATGGATAAGGATGGGAAAAATGACTAAAATGAAGGATCTTAAAATTTCCAAAAAAATTAAAAGGGCATTTATCCTTATAAACGCTCTATACATTCTCGGCATCATCGCCTTGGTGTTTTCCTATATGATGTCAAATGACAGGCTGAATAATATGATTGATGTGGCCGTAACTCCGGAAGTCGTTATTGGAGATATGAATGATGCCATACTAAACGAGCGCGTAGCCGCAGAACAAATGGTATTATTTGATTCCGGTTCTGATGAGTATGCGCTTACCAAAGATAGATTTGATGAATTACACGAAGATTCCCTAACACTAATGAATGACTATTCCAAAGTGTCGTACGATAAAGCCGGTAAAAAAATAGCTGATGATGTCAAAACCTACTACGAAGACGTTTATTACCCATACATTTCAAGCCTTGTAGAATTTGCGGGACAGAATGATACAAAAGCCGCTACCCAGCTTATATCCTCATCAAGAGATATAACGGACACTATGGATGCCAAGTTGATGGAAGCATCGGATCTTATTGACAAGCGGATAGAATACTATATCGGAAATGCTGAGTTTGGAATGATCAGATTATTTATAATAACCGGTCTGGTATTTGTTATAGTAATGTACTTTGTTGTGAGCATCCTGATATATATGAATCGCCTTATTTCAAAGAGACTGGAAAAATTGACCGAAGCGGCGGATCGTCTTTCTATAGGAGATCTGAACGTTGATATTGTAGATGACAGCAAGGACGAGATCGGACAGCTCAGTAATTCGTTCCTCAAAATCGTAAAAGGCATCAATGAGCAGTCGGAAACTTTTGAGCGGGTAGCCGGCGGCGATCTAACTGTAAAGATCGATCCGAGATCGGCATCTGACACAATGAACATCGCCCTTCAGAAAATGATCG
This sequence comes from Anaerovoracaceae bacterium, assembly GCA_031553035.1. Taxonomy (GTDB): domain Bacteria; phylum Bacillota; class Clostridia; order Peptostreptococcales; family Anaerovoracaceae; genus JAVBLY01. The sequence goes on from JAVBLY010000009.1 coordinate 133,865, forward strand.
ACAGTCTAAATGAAATGACCTCACAAATAATGGTCAACTCTGCCAATGTTTTTTCGGGATCAAAGCAAATCGACAGCGGTGCACAACTTCTTGCGCAGGGGAGCAGTGAACAGGCATCGTCGATGGATCAGTTATCCGGCTCAATCGCCGATGTGGCACGGATAGCCGAGGAAAACTCTGCCAAAGCAATACAGGCATCTGAGCTTATAGATGATGTTGACGGTAATTCAGTGGAAGGTACCCGGCAGATGGAAAAGATGTCACAGGCCGTTCGCGATATCAGTGCCGCCACTCAAAGTATAAATATAGTTATTAATACCATTGAAGATATTGCATTCCAGACAAATATTCTCGCTCTCAATGCTGCGGTTGAGGCGGCCCGCGCAGGCCAACACGGTAAAGGATTTGCCGTTGTCGCTGATGAGGTCAGAAACCTTGCGGCAAAGAGTGCTGAAGCTGCAAAAGATACAAGCTCTCTTATTAAGAACACCATGGATAAGGCAGACTCGGGAAGTGAGATAGCAGGGGAAACGGTCAAATCATTTGAGCAGATCGCCTCAGGAATCAGCGAAAGTGCTAGGCTGCTCAATGACATAGCTGAATTATCAGAAAAACAGAAAACCTCTATCGAAGACATAAATCAAAACATAGAACAGGTTGCAGCAGTGGTCCAGCAGAACAGTTCCACCGCAGAAGAGTCAGCCGCTTCCAGTGAGCAGCTGAGCAGCCAGGCCGAGATGCTGAAAAGCCTGTCCGACCAATTCAAGGTAAAAAAAGATATAAACGAATAGTGTCTTTTACTAAAGAAGGGATGCATTATGAAAAACAACAGAATATTAACGATCCTGGTGGTTTTACTCATTGCTTTGGGACTGGCGGCCTGCAGCAGCGACAAAGAAGCCGCCGAACCGTCAGATGACTGGGTCACGGACACTTACGAAGAAATTACTTATCAGGTCGACTCCGGATGGAAAAAAGATGCGGTCAGTGCAAGCGAGGCCATGAGCGCTACCAGCTATTACAGTTCCCTGAATGCGGATAACGATAAAAGCGATTACACCATCACATTTCAGGATTATTCAAATGTTTATACTTATGATACTTTCACTGCAGGCAGGAAAGACGGCGCAGTTGAAGAAACTGATAACGGTGTATCTACGACCAGCAATGTCCATGACTGGGCCTGCAATGGTTTAACAGGCATGATCTATGATGTGGACAGCGAATATACCGACAGCTATTTAAGCGAAAATTTCAGTAATGTCAACATGGTGGGCAATGTTATATCAAGCCGAAATCTTGTACTTAAAGCCTCTGACAAATGGTATTGTGTCACGTGCAGCATTTATAATCCGGATACCAAAACAGAAGCACTGGCGAATTTTGAAAAAGTGACGGATAGCATAGAGGAGAAAGAATAATCTAATTTTGTTGTACATAAAAGTTATGTTAGCTTAGCTTCTAAGTATACCAGAGGAAATGCTGCGTTCAATATACGCGTTTTCCTTACTTTAAAACCTTGACTTTGGATAAATAAAGCATATTCTTCCGGTGACCATTTTGAATAGGTTTCAAATCCGATTAGTTTTAAGATCCGGGCATTGAGATTCCATGTTGATTCTTTCAGGTGACCATGGGAAAAGGTAGGTGCAATTAAAAGTCCGTTCGGCTTCATGACTCTTTTAATATTTTCGAGCACCAGTTCCGGATCAGGCATTATGTGAAGAGCATTTGAGATGATTACAGCATCAAAACTCTTCTCTTCAAAGGAAAGTGCCGTGGCATCCATAACAGAAAAACGGACATTGGATGGAGCTTCTTTCTTCTTTGCTTTTCTTATCATCTTTGGTGCGAAATCGATTGCCTCAACAGAATTGACCATGCCAGCTATATTTAATGAGATCAAGCCGGTTCCGGTAGCGATTTCAAGTATGCGCATATCTTTGGTTAATGAACTACACATGAGTCCGTACATCTTGTCATATGCCTGTCGGTTGAACTTATTTATTTCGAAATCGTATAGCTTAGCGTATCGATTCCAGAAGTTTTTGTTGTTTTTTTCAGTCAAAATTGCTCCTCATTTCGATTAGGATTTACTACTGTAAGCAAAATCCACCAACGCTTTTTCATGTAGTCGATATGTCCTGATATTGTCGATTGGGAATGCTCCCCATCTTTTATAAAGTTCTATGGCTTTATCATTCCAGTCATGCACCGGCCATTCAAATCTTCCTGCACCGATGTCTACCGCAAATTGGGCGACAAAGGTCATCATAGCCGTGCCGAAGCCCCGGTTCCTCATATCCGGTTCGATAAATAAATCAACGACTCCAATACCTTTCTTACCGAGAAAAGTTGAGAAAGTGTAATGAAAAAGACAAAACCCGATTGGTTTACCACAGTATTCTCCAACAATAACTGTGGCATCTTTTTCATCAAATACGTTTTTTTCAATATTTTCTCTAGTTACTGACACACCTTCAAGTTCTCCCTCAAAATCAGCAAGTTCCCTGATGTATTTTACTATCAAAGCTGCGTCGTTCTTATCAGCATGTCTGATATGAAAATTATCAATATCACTTTTATTGGTTGTCATTTTGTTCCCCTCCTAAAGATATAATGAAATACCCATATTATGGGTATATAATATTATAAAGAATCATCAAAGTATACCAAAATAGGAGGAAATAAAATGTCGATATATGATTATTCAGTGAAAACCAATGAAGGTAATATTGTATCAATGTCTGATTACAAGGGAAAGGTACTGCTCATTGTCAATACTGCAACAAAATGCGGTTTGACTCCCCAGTATGATGCCCTTGAGGCACTGTATGAAAAATATGAAAGCCAGGGATTTGTGATTCTTGATTTTCCAAGTAACCAGTTCTTGAATCAGGCGCCGGGAACAGATGAAGAAATCGCAGAATTCTGCACTCTGAACTTCGGCACTACATTCCCCCAGTTTTCCAAAATAGATGTCAACGGTAAAAATGCAGATCCGCTATTTAAGTGGCTTAAAGAGCAGGCTCCCGAAGACAAAGGCGACGATGCCAGCAGATCCTTTGAAAAAAAAGTAAAGCTGCTCAAACCTCTGGCAAAGGCCGGCGATATCAAATGGAACTTCGGAAAATTCCTGATCGATAAAGATGGAAATGTATCAGCCAGATATTCTCCTGCATATAAACCGGAACAGCTTGAAGAAGATATCCGAAAGCTTCTCGAGGAATAAAATCTATAAAGTATGGAAATAAAAATGAAAATACCCAAGCAAATAGACAGAAAAATGATCGCGCCATGCGGGGTTAACTGCTTCGCATGCAGCGCCCATTTAAACAATAAAAAGCCCTGTCCGGGCTGCAGGGCACCGGAAGAGGATATCACCCGGAAAAGCTGCAGGAACTGCGAAAAAAAGAAGTGCGCATTTGATCAGGGTCTTAAGTGGTGTTTTGAATGCGATAAATTTCCTTGTTCACGTATCAAAGATCTTGATAAACGATATAAACAAAACTATAATATCAGCCTGATCCAAAACGGCATGGACGCCAAAGCAGATATGAAAGGTTTTCTTGAAAAGCAAAGAGACCTTTTTCTTTGCCGTGAGTGCGGCGGAATCATCGATCAGCATCATATGAAATGCAGCGCCTGCGGAAGCAGCAAATAGAAAAAATCAAATTACCGATAATAATATGTAGATACCTCATTACACAAATAATATTTTGATGTATAATGTGGTGTAATACATTTATAGGGCTTTGGGAGATAACATCTTGAAAAAAGATTTTAAAATAAGAACAAAATTGCTGTTTTCCTCGGCAATTGCCATTCTGGCCTCGTTATTGATATTCATGAGCGGGTTTATCAATATCGGGAAAATGAATGACATTATAGTTGACAACGATTATTCAGTGGTGCAGCCTCTTGTGTATCTGAATAATATTACTTATGATCTTGCCGAGATCGAATCACTTGTGCTTAGAGGCGCCATAATCGAAGCAGAAGGTGAGGAGCATGAAGAGTTATTTGATAAGATCAGCGATTACCAGGATAGCATTAGATTTAACATCAACGGATACCTGGACAGTCTCAGCAGTGTGGGATTAGAAGATTCGGAACAATATAACGCTGTATCGGAATTGAGCATAAAAATATCGGAATGGTCCCAGGAAATAGACAGCGTCGCACGGCTCGCAGTAAATGGTCAAAAGGATGCGGCTGTAGACCGGCTGTATGATACGGCGATTCCCAAAGGCATCGTTATTAACGAGCTTCAGGAAAAGCTGATAAAAATTGACGAAGCTCATGCTGCTCAAAGCCGCGAAGATGCAAAGAGCAGTTATGTAATGAGTTCACTGCTGATGGCTGGGTTTCTTCTTTTGGTCACTGCTATAATGATTTTTCTTGATGCCATTACGATTAGGAATATCAATAAATCGGTAACTACGATAATCACTGCTGCCGAGACCTTTGCTGACGGCAATACCGATATGAGAGATATTAATCTGCCTGACGACGAAATGGGACAGATAGGAAATGCACTCACTAAGGTGGCTGGTAACATTGCAGGTCTTCTTGAAGATATCAATAAAGTATTCACTGATGCGGGAGAAGGACGGCTAAACAACAGAGCGGACACAGCATCTTTCAAGGGGCTATTCCATTACGAGAAAAGCCTGGGAAGATCCGGAAAAACGGGATGCACTTTTTCTTGATATCCCCAAAATCGTTACCGGAAAAATAACAGCAGAAAAAGCTATCGAGAATTGTCTTGAACTAGACAGATAAGGACGTTAAATGAAATTTCATGTACCAAGCATTGAGGATGCAAAATGGGCAGTACCTCTTTTAGAGGCGAATAAATATATGGCCAGTGAATTTGCATTCCCGAATATATTTGTATGGCAGGATTATGTGGACACGCAAATCGCCAGATGTGAAGATCATATCTTAATAAGAGTTGATTATAAAGGCGATAATATAGATTACCAGTATCCCAGCGGAAGAGGAGATATTAAGCCGGTGATAGACGCTATCCTTGATGCGGCCAAAGAGGGAGACCGCCCTCCGGCAATCACGATCATTCCTGACAAAGGGAAAGAATTACTGGAAAAGCTTTATCCTGATATGTTTGATTTTGACAATCCGCGAGGTGACAGTGACTACATATACCTTTCAAGCGATCTTGCGGATCTTCCAGGGAAAAAATACCAAAAAAAACGTAACCACTGTTCCCGATTTCACAGGGAATACCCAAACTGGGATTTTAAGTCAATAGACAAAGATTCTATTATGAGGATTTATAAATTCAATAAAAAGTGGCTTACCCAAAATGAGGAAAGAGACCCCAGAGGAATAGAAAATGAGATGCTTGCTATTCAGCGTGCCCTTGATAATTACGAGGCTTTAGGATTGCAAGGCGGATATCTTACCGTGGATGATAAAATAGCTGCCTATTCTTACGGCAGCCCTATGGGAGATGAATTCATAATTCACGTGGAAAAAGCACTTTATGATATCGAAGGTGCATATGCTATCATCAACCGCGAAATGGCAAAGGCTTTCGGAAGAGACTACACATATATGAACCGTGAAGAGGACCTTGACAAGCCGGGGCTGAGAAAAGCGAAATTGTCATATCGTCCCGATTTTCTTTTGAACAAATGGCGCGCCGTACCTAAGATATGGCCGCCGATAAAATGATATTCCGTCAGGCGCAGCCCAGGGATCGCGCCCGAATAGTAAGTATCTGGATGGAAGTTTTCGGCGATGAAGAAGCTGTCGCAACCAGGCTGCTGGATGATTTTGCCGGACCTGATAATATTTACGTTGCTGAAGAAGACGGTCGTGTCATCGCTCAGCTTCTTACTGTTCCTTGTGAGTGCGGCGGGCATACAGGAGCATATCTTTATGCACTTGCCACCGTGCCCGAATACCGGAGCAGGGGCATCATGGAAAAGCTGATGGATTATGCAGAGGAAAAGGTCAGGGCAGCAGGCGGATCTTTTTTGATCCTGATACCGGCATCCCTTTCGCTCTTTGACTATTATCTGGATCGGGGCTTTGAGAATATCGACCTGAAGAGTATTGAGCTGGATTTACCTGATACTTCTGATAATAAATATAAAGTGGGGGAGATCCCTGCTGAACTGTTTATTGATATCAGGAGCAAATATCTGGGAGGCGACATTGTTAATTTTAGTACCGATCGTGTCGACTTTGAACTGGAAGAAGAATGGTATTATGAATGCAGTTCCGTATACTGTGAGGATGGATATGCTATTTATATGAAGGAGGATGATATCCTCTTTATCACCGAGGTTGCTGCCGCCACTGAAGTTATGGCTAGGGATCTTATCGCATATGCCAAGAAGATTACCGGATGCGAAACAGTCAGGTTAACTCTTCCCGTGGAAAGCGATCTTTTTTCTGATGTTGGGACCTTTTCTGAGCAGACACCTCAGGCTCAGTTCAGATGGTGGGGAACAGGAATACCTCCCAATTTTTATATACGCTTTGCTCTTGATGATCTGCCGTACAGAATAAAGGAAAATAAAGCGGATAAGTTTGCTTGATCGCATTAATTAGGACAGGTGAAAACATGTTTCAGGATATCGCACCCCACAAATTAGATAATCAATTCAATCCAAGAAAAGTAACAGATAGTGACTATGTCGTAGTCTATGATGAAGACAAGGCTCTTTTTAGTGAAAAAGAGAAAGGCATTGCAATGCCAAAATTCGGCGAAATCTCACATGAACTTTCGTCGGTAGATGATGAATTGATTTACTTATTCTCCGTGGATGAAACAGCATTTTATCTCAGTATAAAAAAGCTGGAAATAGAAGGATATGAATATCGTGGAAGCAGGGAGTTTCAGCGTATTGAGCAGCCATGGCTAGCATTCGCCGGTGCAACAGCATATCACCTGGCAAAGTGGTATGAGTCGTGTCTGTACTGCGGAAAATGCTCTGCACCAATGGAGCGCAAGGAAAATGAACGTGCAGTCTACTGCCCCGTATGCGGCTACTCCGAATATCCTCGTATTGCTCCCGTGGTTATTGTTGGGATAACCGACGGTGATAAACTGCTGCTCACAAAATACTCAAGCGCTGAATACAAAAAACATGCTCTTGTTGCAGGGTTTATTGAGATAGGAGAAACTGTCGAAGAGGGCATAAAACGGGAAGTACTGGAAGAAGTGGGCATCAAAGTGAAAAATATCCGTTACTACAGGAGCCAGCCATGGGCCTTTTCTCAGTCTGTTCTTATGGGCTTCTTTGCTGATCTGGACGGCAGTTCTAAAGTTTCACTGGACGATGAGGAATTGTCCGAAGCCGAATGGTTTAGTCGTGAAGATATCCCCATGGAAGACAGCACCATGAGCCTTACGTGGGATATGATCGAGCATTTCAAACAAGGAAATTTTTAGATTGATTTACATGAGTAAATCTTGTCATCTCCAATTTGCCATAATATAATTAAAGTATGAATATATTAGAAACACCGAATCTATATCTTAGGAAAATAAAAGCTGATGATTATCAGTCTATATGTTCTATACTGCAAGACATAGAAGTCATGTATGCCTGGGAACACGCTTTTTCTGATGAAGAAGTTGCTAAGTGGGTCAAAGAAAATATTATGCGGTACCGCAGAGACGGTTATAGCTATTGGGCGGTCATCGAAAAAGAATCAGAAGAATTAATAGGCATTACCGGTCTTATTTCAGAGCGGGCAGAAAACGAAAACTATATCGGTATCGGATGTATATTCAAAAAAGAATACTGGGGAAAGGGACTTGCTTATGAGGCCTGCTCTGCATGTATCGATTATGGTGTCAATGAATTAAACCTGAAAGAAATCACTGCTCAGATAAGACCTGATAATCTTAGATCCCGAAATCTGGCTGAAAGGCTGGGTATGACTGTCCGGAAGGAATTTATCAGGCGCTATAGAAATCAGGATATGCCTCATCTTCTTTATTGTATTGAATTCAGTGGTGAAAGTTTATAGATATTCTCTGAGTTTTCCCATAACATCATCTATATCGATAGGCTTTCCGATATGATCATTCATCCCTGATTTCAGACATTGTTCGATGTCTTCTTTAAAGACATTTGCTGTCATGGCTATGATGGGAATATCCTTTGCTTTTTTACTGTCAAGGTTTCTGATCTGGATCGTTGCGGAATGGCCGTCGACGATTGGCATATGGATGTCCATCAGGATAAGGTCATAAAGATCCGGGTCGGATTTGAATTTTTCAACGGCAATTTTTCCATTCTCTGCGTTTTCGATTGAAATCCCTGTGCCATCTAGAAGTTCCATAACGATTTCGCGATTGATATCGATGTCTTCTGCAAGCAGTATGTGTTTGCCGGAAAACTCGTTGCTTATTTCTTCCTGGTCAGTTGATGCCCTGTAATTCACAGGAATGTTGTTTTTGTTTTCTATATCTTTCGGCAGATACTCACAATTTTTTACCCAGGCGGTAAATGTGAATGCGGAACCTTTATCTATTTCAGAAACGAGGCTGATGTTTCCATTCATCATCTTGGCAATATTTTCTGATATCACAAGGCCAAGTCCGGTTCCTCCGAACTTTCGGGAAATACCGCTGTCGCCCTGTGAAAAGGACTTGAACAGTCTTTTTTGCTGTTCTTCCGATATCCCTATACCTGTATCTTCAATGACAAATTCAAGCCTTACATCCTCATTTCTCTTTTCTGCGGCTCGTACTGAGAGCTTGATGCCGCCGTTATCAGGTGTAAACTTGATGGCATTGGACAGCAAGTTTGTGATGACCTGAGAAAGATGCTGTTCGTCTGAATGAATATACTCAGGCAGATTCTCGTCCAGATTTAATTTGAAAATCTGTTTCTTCTCCTCGATATGGAAATTTTGAACATTTATGACTGTATCAATCATTTGCTTCAGACTGAAATCAGTATTCGAAAGTTCAAAATTGCCGGATTCGATTTTGGATATATCGAGAATATCGTTGATGATACCAAGAAGATGAACAGATGCGTTGTCGATCTTATCCATGCAATATTGCATTTTCTCCATATCCTCAGCATTCTTTGCAATACGTGACATGCCGATTATTGCATTCATGGGCGTCCGCATTTCATGAGACATAGTTGCAAGAAATATAGTCTTTGCAACGGAGGATTTCTCCGCGGCCTCTTTGAGCGTAGTGAGTGTCGTCACATCATGAAGAACGATGACGACACCCATGCAGTCTCCTTCAAGGTTGTTTGCCGGAGAGATGGTTATTTCGAGAAAAAACGGCTGATCCACATAATCTAGTTTTAAATCATATTTTTCCGGTTGGCTGGATTCAATTACGGCAGTGCACTTTTCTGTGAGTTCCGAAACTTCTTTTTCAGGAAATCTTTTCCCCAAAATTTGAGAAAGGTGCTTGCCGGCAATATCGTTATAGCTTGAGTAATAGAGAAATGCACTGCTGGATTCCGTCCCTAGTAAAAGATTTAATTCCTTGTCGAAAACAAAGATCATATCAGGGCAGTTTGTCAGAAGAAGCTGATTGTACAGGTGCTGTTTTTCCTTTTCCTCTGCGTTAAAATCTCTGAGTCTTTCTATATTTTCCGCAGTGATGGCGGAATATTGCTTATCACGCTCAAGCCGGATTATACGTCTTTTAAGATTCTCGCTCTCACGAATCGCTCTACGGTTTTCCTCCTTAAGCCGCTGGATCTCTTTATTCAAATTTTCTGTTTTCTCGTTCAATTAAATTTAATCCCTTCATGATATTAGATCCGATCACAGTGCCATCAATGCGATGGACGAATGATGTGCACAGTTTTCGGCTTTTCCGTTTTCATCGACCGAAGTCGGGCATATTTCACCCATAGCGTAAAAACCGCAGGATGCCAGATCCTTGAGGGCAGGGTTGTTTGTTATGTAATCTCCGTCTAAGGTAGTATCTCCTGTCATGATAAGATATCTGCCGCCGCATGCTGTTGAGAAAAGTGTGCTGTACCTGTACATGTCTGACGTATTTGCTTCGATCTTTGCAATCAGGTCTTCGAACCCGGCTTTAGAACTTTTGATAACATCTTCCCGCTTTAATACTGCAATTGTGAGCTCACATCCTTCAGGCATTTCGCCTGTAAGAGCAACGGCACCGGTGTCATAGTCGATGTGTATGATGTTTCTGATTTTGCCTGCCATTTTTCCATTCTCTTTCATGTATACGATAACAGGGCTTGAAGTGTAGGTGGCTATAAATGATTCAAGAACATAGCTGGGCTCGATGATCAATCCACTTTTTTCCATAAACTCAAGGAAAGTGTCCTCTCCTACTTTATATACCACATTTTTATCTGATTTTGTGATGACGACTTTTTTGTTTGATATGGGAAGATCTACTTCCGCCACTGCAAATCTTGGCTGTATCCCGCCCCCCAGCATGTTTATGAGGATCCTGTCCGTATAGAATTCTCCGTTAACAAAAATTCCGGATATATTTGTAGAAAGATCTGCAGACGAAACTGCACCGTAAACAGGGCAGTGATCCGAAACTCGATCCAGCACTTCAGTAGTGAAATCAGCTGTGATATCGGTACTGAATGGCTGAAGGGTTATCATCATCTTTGGCTTTTCGCCGATACGCTCCAGAGCTAATTTGTATGCATCGGAAACGACCTGTTCCTTGTTTTCTTCAGTCCACGGTTCTGAAAGCGCCATAGAGCCTACCAGTTCTTCATCTCCCGTTATTATCATGAAGCTTACGCTGATGTCCTGAACGGAATGGATCCCGATAAAGGCAAGAGCAGTAGCTCCATATATATCAAAAGAATATATTTTAGAAAGTCTTTTCATTACTTCGTGGTAATCGATTGTTGAATCACAGATGGCGATACCCATTGTCCGTGAGCCGAATGTAACATTATCGGTGACCTGCTTTTCAAGCTCCTCGCACAAATAATCAATATCATATGTTTCAGTAGTTCTTGCAGTAAATACTTGCATAGCGTTTTCCTTTCATATTTATCATAATATTATCATATTAAATTGTAGTATACAAAGTTGATGGGTTTGTTCATTAATTATTACCCGTTTTGAGGTTCGATAAACCTGAATTCAAAAAAGACTTACATCAACGGAGAAAAAATACGGAAAACAGCGTCGATCAGTTCGTTAAAAAACCCCTTCTTACATTCGGCCAGAGTTACTGTTCGGCTGTCAGCTAAAGTTTTTGTGGCATCGTCTTTGATGTTTTTTATACACTGGGTTTTGTAGAGTAAAGTGGCACATTCAAAGTGGAGATAGAGGCTTCTGTAATCGAGGTTTATTGTACCGACTACCGCCAGCTTATCATCGCTTATAAAGCATTTTGCATGGAGAAATCCCGGTGTGTATTCATATATTTTCACTCCTTCTTTTAGGAGATTCTTGTAGTATGAACGACCGGCACGGTATATGGTCGCTTTGTCCGGTATTCCCGGCATTACTATACTGACTTCTACTCCCCGTTTGGATGCCATCTGCATGGCATGGACCATCTTGTCACTGATTATAAGATAAGGTGAGAAGATAGTCACATAATGCTCTGACTGATCCAGAATCTCAACATAAACGTCTTCTCCCAGTGGATCGTTATCAAGTGGCGAGTCTGCATATGGCATAACAAATCCGTCTGTCTGAACCGAAACGCCTGTTGTTTTGTAGTGATCAAAATCATTTATGCGTTCGTTATATCGGCAAAATGCATTCCACGTTTCAAGAAACATAAGAGTGAAGCTTTGTACTCCTTCGCCTTTGAGCATCAGACCTGTGTCTTTCCAGATACCGAGGCGCTTGTCTTCATTGATATATTCATCGGCGATATTTATCCCGCCGTTGAATGCTGTCTTTCCGTCGATGACCATTATCTTTCTGTGATCCCTATTGTTCATCTTGACTGCCATGGCCGGAACAAATGGATTGAAGGGGATGACCTTTATACAGGCTTTCTTTAGTTTGATAAGTTCCTTGGCACTGAAAAGGCCCAAAGATCCTATATCATCATACATGAGACGGACATCGATTCCTTCTGCAGCTTTCTCTTCCAGTATTTCCAGTATTCCCTTCCACATGGAGCTGCTTTCGCTGATAATGAAGTATTCCATAAATATATATTCTTTTGCGTCTTTAAGTTCCCTGAGCATGTCAGCATACATTTGTTCACCGAACGGATAATATTTTGTGCTTGTGTTTTTGTACACAGGGTATGAACAGGATTTGATTATACTGCGCATGGTTCCCTGTACACGTTCATTTTCCTCATGTACTGTACTAAGCACATCATCATTTTGTGGAAGGTGAGCGGCCACTTCGTTGTGGGATTTATCAAACTTAGCACTCATTTTCTTTACGGGACGGTGTGTTCCAAACATCAGATATATGATCCCGCCTATAAGAGGAACCGCCATGACAACAATGATCCAGGCGATTTTGAAAGCGGAGGATTTGTCGTTTTTCACGACTGCCAGCACCACCAGTATGCTTATTACAAAACATATTAACGATATGAAGTGCATATAATTTACGAGCCAGTTTAATACCATTACAAAAAGCACGACTTCGACGAGAAGTAGCAGTATGGTGACAGTTATTCGGGAAAATATTTTTTTAATAAAACTCATTCTACTATTATACTAGTATTCAAGTTAAAATCAATGAAATGAGCTAAACGTGTCACTTTACATCTAGATTCCATTATGATAAGTTTATGGCATGAATAATGCGGTCTCCGAAAAAAACAAAAGTGGTATCCATAGAGTGGATACGTATGCTGGCAGCATTTTACGTAATAATGCTTCATTTCGAGGCGTTATATTACGGGGAGAATATAAACTTTAATAAAGCAGCGGTAGTCGTGGAATTTTTCTTTATGCTCAGCGGATTCCTTCTTATCAAAGGCGTCGCAGCGAAAAAATCGATTCAGGCTGACTCGGCTACTTTGGGGGGCTCGTCTGTTCTGACTGATTCGGAGTCACAGCCTGAAAACCTGAGTGAAACTTTGGTTGCATCGCTTGGCTACTCGTATAAGAAAGCAAAGAGCTTTTACGCCGCATATATAACATCGTTCTTTCTTGTTTTCATCCTGAATCAGATCACCGGGAAGGTGACTGATCTTGGCGTTATATTCAAGAATCTGTTTCACTTCAAGTGGGAGGCATTGCTCCTCCAGATGGCCGGATTTAACCCTGATCCCCAGTTCAATGTAGACTATCTTGTGGGGCCTACCTGGTATCTTTCAGCAATGCTCATCGCAATGATTCCTGTCTATTTTCTTGCCACCAGGCACACAAAATTATATACAAATCTGATTGCGCCGGTTTCTGTAGTTTGCATCTACGGATATATGATGCAGGGCTACGGCACTATGGATGTTGGAAATGAAATGGTCATGGGCTTCATCATGCTGGGACTTCTCAGAGCTTTTGCCGGACTGAGCGTCGGCGTCATAGTCTACAGTATTTATGTCAAAGTCTCTGCTTTACCTGGTAACAAATATCGCACCGGGGTCTTCAATGTCCTCGATGTGTTGGGCTATATATCGCTCCCCTGTATCATTATCATGAATCCCTGGCTCTCGCAAGCGGACATGCTGTTCTGGGTGCTGATATTCGGATGCCTTATCATGCTTGGTTTTCTTGATGCATCGCCTATATCACATTTTCTCAATACACATTTTGTGAGGCTTGGAGCATATCTGGGCAAGCTGAGCCTGTACATATATATATTCCACTGGTTCATAACTCTCATCTTCGCAAATTATTTCAAAGGGATGCCTTATGCCAAAGGAACTTTGATTTTCCTCATTGCAGTCACTCTGTTCAGTATAGCTATGATGTGGCTGTTCGAGCGTTTAAAGAAAAAATAATATCAGTACTCTTTACATGATCGGTTTCACAGTGCAAGAAAAAACACCAGATTCTGTCCCAAATTTGAGGGAGTGTGGTGTTTTTTAAGTAATTTTTCTTCCTGTTGGGCAATAATATATAACAATATATAATAAAAGACAAACGCTTTTGATCTAATTGCTAGATATACCACAACCCCTCGATTTTGGGGCACAAAACCTTAAAAAAAGTTGCAAACAAAATTTGAAAGGAACAAATATGATATAATTTATTAAATGAACCGCAACGAGATAATAAAATACATAAAAAAGAAATACAGCATTGCACCGGAATATCTGTGGGCACGCACTCCCAACTTTGCCATATTCAGGCATAGTCATAACCGTAAATGGTTTGCGGCCATAGTCGACGTGACTGAAGATAAGCTTGGTCTGGAAGGGGATAGCCTAGTGGATGCCCTGAATTTGAAATGCGATCCCCAGTTGGTCGGTTCCCTCCGAAAACAGCAGGGAATTCTGCCTGCATATCATATGAATAAAGAGCACTGGATCACAGTGCTCCTCGATGGGTCAGTTTCGAAAGATGAAATCTGTACTCTTATAAACTTGAGTTATGATTTGACATACTGACAGATCGACTGATGATAAAAATCTATTTCATGAACTTCTTGCCGCTGTCCCAGGCCTGACCGACTTTCTTGCCGATTTCATAGTATCCGTGCTGAAACGGATCAAAGGCAAAAGCATTGAGCTTGGTAGGATCGACTTTACCATCGGCATCAAGCACTTTTTCATCGGCAGAAATATTCACGATCTCTCCAAGGATCCTGTAGCCGTAGTCCGTTTTTTTATATTGTCTGTAGTTTTGTGTCTTTCGCCTATATTGAGGGCTACCATATTCCTTGCACAGATGCCGCCCCATGCCATATTCATAACATCGACTTCATAATTTTCACCGTAGCTTGCGATCATCAAAACGGGCATTGGATACAGGTACGAGCTGATTTCAAGATTTTTCTTCATTGTTATTCCTCCGATTTCCAAGTTATATATAAATATGCGATAACCTCGTTATACGGACAATCGTTTCCAATAACAATAGAACTCATGTATACTGTGTGTTATCTAGCCGAAGTCTGTTTATAATTTGTGAATAGATGATTTGATCGGGAGCATATTATGATAACACTTAGAAAAATGAGAAAGCGGGATGTCCCCGGGCTATACGAAATGGCTATTCGATCATTTCAGCCCGACTATGAAAAATTCGGTGTATACCCGCCATTTATTAAAGTGAAGAACAAAGGATTCCTGCCGCCTCTCATATTAGGTTGCCAAGTCATATCTGTGATTGAAAAACAGTATCCACGGGTAAAAACATGGAAACTGGAAACGCCTGCTGATAACACGGGACTCCACCGATTTTATGAATCTTTGGGGTTTGTAAAAACCGGAGAAATGAAAGATCCCAAAAGTGGCATGGTCGGATATGTCTACGAAAAAAGGAGCTGAGCCATCATGAACAATGAAAAAAAAGACGCCATACTTGAAATACTGAATGACCGTTTTGATAAAAATATGGAGCGGCATCAGGGACTAGCCTGGGCGGATATCGAGAAAAAGCTGGAAGCCAATGAGCCGAAATTGGAAGTACTGAATAAAATGGAAGACACCGGCGGTGAACCGGATGTCATCGATTATGATAAGAAATCGAATGAATATATCTTTTGCGACTGCTCGGCGGAAACCCCAAAAGGGCGCAGAAGTTTATGCTATGACCAAAAAGCCCTGGAAGCAAGAAAGAAAAACAAGCCTAAAGACAGTGCTGTCAGTATGGCAGAAGACATGGGCATTGAACTGCTCACTGAAGATCAGTACAAAACTCTTCAGGAGAAGGGCGAATACGATCTTAAGACATCAAGCTGGATAAAAATGCCGGACAAGATCAGAGATCTGGGCGGGGCATTATTCTGCGATCGCCGTTTTGATCATGTATTCACTTATCATAACGGAGCAGATTCATACTATTCATCCAGAGGCTTTCGCGGTATACTGAGAGTGTAAGTTACTTCGCTGCGCCACCCGGAGAGAGAGAATGGAAAAGCAAATCCCAAAACCAAGACCATATATAATGAAATTCAAAAGTGTTTATCCGCTTTATATAAAAAAGGCCGAAAAAAAAGGCCACACCAAAGAGGAAGTGGATGAGATCATTTTCTGGCTCACAGGATATGATGATATTTTGCTAAATGAGCAGCTGGATAAAGATGTGGACTTTGAGACTTTTTTCAATGAAGCACCCGGGATCAATCCAAACGCATCATTGATAAAGGGCGTTATATGTGGTCACAGGATCGAGGATATCGAAGATCCGATCATGCAGCAGATCCGCTATCTGGATAAGCTCATCGATGAACTGGCTCATGACAGGGCGATGGATAAGATCTTGAGAAAAGCCTAGCTCGCATAAGCTTAAGTGCTAAAACCAAATAGTTATCACCGCCAGGATCTTGGCAAGCATTAGTTTTTCGCTTCTTTCTTTCAGATTTATTTTCTTCATATATTTCAATTTATACGCCAGATACAAAAGAAAATCTTCAAATATTATGATATTATATATGTAGGATATTTCTAAGGAGGATTTATGCACTATACCGGAAGCGTGGTAAGACCGCCATATGAAGCATACAGCGTGCTGCTTGAGATCACCGTTGGCTGTTCACACAACAATTGCAGCTTCTGCAGTTATTACGCCAATGACCAGTTTCGAATGGCTCCTATGGAACAGATAGAAGAAGATTTGATGGAACTTCGGAATCACGATCCTGATATTTCACATATCTTTGCATTGGGAGCAGATCCGTTTGTATTAAGTTTTGAAAAACTCAATACCATCGCTCTCAAAATAAGAGAATATTTGCCAAAGACCGACATCAGCATGTATTCCAGCATCGCGAATATCATGAATAAAACCGTGGAACAGCTTAAAGAACTACAGAAAAACGGGATCCATGAGCTTGTTATCGGAGTGGAGTCAGGGGACGATGTGGTTCTTGAAAGTGCACATAAAGGATATACCGCATCTGATATAATTGAGCAGTGTCACAAGCTTGATGACGCAGGGATAACCTACAGGTTCATTTATCTGGGCAGCCTTGCCGGTCAGGGGAAATGCGTGGAGAGTGCCAGAAAAAGTGCGGAAGTTTTCAATCAGGTGAACCCGACACATATTCTCCTGACATCACTTACACTGATGCCGGGAACAGAAGTATATGAAGACTGTCAGGCGGGGAGGTTCAAAGAAGCCAGTGAACTGGAAAGGCTTCAGGAAGTATATACACTTATCGAGGGTCTGGACATAACCGTTATAATTCTAGGGCAGCATGTAAGCAACAGCATTCCGTTTGATGCCGAACTGCCTGCGGAAAAGGATGTAGTTCTTCAGCTTCTCGACAGGGCTATGGAAAAGTTAGATGAATCGGCTCTGCGTCAGCGCAGAGATCGACTTCGAAATATTTAAAAAAGTTTTATTTGGGGATTAATAATCATTCGATTATTAGCAGAAAGGATTTATGTTAAAGAAATTAATTAGTTCAAAGAAAGTCGTCTATGTGATGATGACTGTTTTAGTGTGTTTGTGGGGATTAGAGTACATTGCGGCAAAGTCCGCTCTGGATGCGTTTAAACCGTTATCGCTTATTTGTATAAAATATACCATCGGTCTGATTTTTCTGATCATTATCAAGATCATAGTAGATCGTCGTTTTCCGCTTAGGGCAAGGGATATCCCTATTTTGCTCATTTGTTCACTTTTCGGTGATGTCATTTATTTCGGTTCAGAGTACGGGGCAATGTCATATCTGCCTGTCTCGGTAATAACCATCATACTGGCATTCGTTCCATGCGTTTCGGTAATAACCGAATTGATAATATATAAAAATAGGCCTACAAGCTTGATAATAGTAGGTGTTCTGGTATCTGTCGTGGGAGTTGCCATGGTTATCGGTGCTGATTTCACTGAAATCTTTCAGGGGAAATACATTGGATATCTTCTGGCTTTCGGAGCAGTAATAAGCTGGAACATATATAATTTTATTACCAAAGACCTGTCGGAAAGATACAATCCGCTGGATCTCACATTGCTTCAGCAGGTTTGTGCGATATTGCTTGTGCTGCCCTATGCGATTTTCAACCTGCCGGATTTGAGCGTTATTACGACTCCGGTTGTTGTAGGCGTCGTTTATCTGGGAGTTATCAGCGCATGCATTGGCTTTCTCATCTATGTTAATGCGATCAAGGTCATCGGACCAACACCATGCGCACTTTATTCTAATTTCCTGCCTGTGACTTCCACGTTTTTCGGCTGGATCATGTTAGGCGAATATATTTCTCTCATGCAGATCATGGGCGGTATAGTTGTAATTGGCTCAGGTGCTCTTGTTATCTGGCAAAAGGGCAAAGAAGATGATATAACAGATATAATAAAAGAATCGACGTAAGACCTATGGGGTGATGATATGTCGCCATATGAGCACAGCAGCGGTCGCTTGATCGTTGTCGCAGAATAGCGCATATCTGCAACTTAACACCCTAATTATGCATCTTGGCAAAACTCTATTGAAAACATTTTAATTGCTGATATCATGAATATCGTAGCTACAAATATTGATGGAGGCAATTAATGAAAATCACTGTAAACGAAGACCCGAAACAAAATGAAACTGAAGTAATAATCAATTGCCGTGAAGCGGACGAGCATATACTGAAGATGATCTCATCACTTAGAGTATATGACAGCAAGCTGATCGGATCAAAAGATGGTGAGACGTATGTCCTTAATACTGAGAAGATACTATACATCGATACCGTCGATAAAAAGACATTTATTTACGGAGAAAATGATTATTATGAAACCGGCCTCAGGCTGTATGAACTTGAGGATAAACTTCTGGCTGATGATTTTCTCAGAGCCACAAAATCAAGTATAATCAACTTCAATAAAATAAAAGCGCTGAGACCCGAATTCGGAGGGCGCATGCTGATCACGATGGATAATGGCGAGAAATTGTTTGTATCCAGACAGTATGTACCCAGCTTCAAGAAAAAGTTAGGAATTTAAAAAGAAAAGGCAGTGGATTTCACAAAATCAGAGATTTTGGAAATCCTTGCACACGGATCTGCCAGACAACTCACATAGTTCGTTGGGCAGATCACAGGAGGATAATGAAATGAAGAATTTTTTAGATAGAGTTATGGAATGGAAAACACCGGCATGTCTGTTATTTACCGGTTCGCTGATGCTGTATACTGTAGTGACCATGCTGTTTGGTAAAAACGCAGTTGATGTTTCTATTATAATATCACTGCTGATTTTCTCGACGCTGGGTTCACTGATCCAGTACATCGCATTCACAGAACACGTGATCAAAAATATGAAGTATGCACTAAGGATGCTGATCTTTCTGATCCCGTTTGCCGCCATGCTGATTGCCGTTGCATATATTTTCAACTGGTTTCCGATGGCGTATCCGGAAGCATGGATTTTGTTTATAGCCATATTTGTGGTAGTATTTATCGGAATGACCATCGGATTCGAAATCTATTACAAATCTGCCGGCAAGAAATATGATGGTTTGCTGGGTCAGTACAGAAAGCAAAGAAGCAAGGAGAATATGACCTGATATGAGTCTTTACCAAATAATCATGCTGATAATATTGATACTGTTTTACCTGACATATTTTATCAAGATGATATTGATGAGAAAAAAAGGTATCCTGGCTGACGTGCTCGGCCGCGGTAAAAAAAGCAAAAAGGCTTTCATAATAGAAATCCTGCTCAAAGCCGTAACTTTTGCGGGGGCAGCAGTGCAGTTTATCAGTGTGATTTTCATTTGGTCAGGATCGGATTATTTCATCCAGCTCATTGGGTCCATTATTGCCTGTTCAGGTTTGATTTGCTTCATACTTTCTGTCACAACGATGAAAGATAACTGGAGAGCAGGATTCACAGAAGATCAGGATACATCACTGGTTACGACAGGGATTTATTCATGGAGCCGAAACCCTGCTTTTCTGGGCTTCGATCTGATTTATATCGGTTGCGTATTGGCATTTTTCAATATATTCAATATAATAATTACAGCATGCGCTTTGATCCTGTTCCACTTGCAGATACTGATGGAAGAGGGCTATCTCACCGGAGCATTTGGAGAAGAATATATAGAGTACAAGAAAAAAACGAGGAGATATTTTGGAAGCAGATAAACTGACAAAAATCGAGATCTCAGATATCCCGGACAGGGAAGATCTGAAATATGAAAATGTTTTGATCACAGGTTTTGCTGACGAAGAGTTTCTGATGGAAGAACTTGATTTCCGCCAGAGCAAATTTGAAAAGACAAATATACTGGGTGGTAATCTGAATAATTTCTCAGCGTTTGACGTGGTATTCAAAAAATGTGATTTCTCTATAACTAAGTTTACCAGCAGCTATTTTAATAATGTTATCTTTGATAACTGCAAGCTGATGGGGACCGACTTCCGGGATTCCATTTTCAAGGAAAGCAAATTCATTGAATGCCAGATGGAAATGGTCAACTTTGCAGAAAACAAAATCGGCAACACAAATTTTCATTCGTGCAATCTCCCGTCATCAGACTTCAGCCATGCAGAAATGAAGGATATAAAATTTGATGACTGCGATATAGACAGAATGAATCTCAATTACCGTACAATGAAAAATGTGGACATAAGCGAAAGCCGCTTCCAGAATCTTATTTTCGATGTGAAAAAAGCAAAAGGGCTGAAGATCAATGATCTACAGGCCTTGCAATTCGCAAAAAGCATGGGGTTTATCATAGAATAAACAGTCGATACATTTCATCAATATCCAGTTACAGAGCTGTACCTTTCTTTGGAACATACATATCCGACATATCGACACCTTCAAGCTCCAGCAGCTTTATCTTCAAGTCGATTCCGCCTGCATATCCTGTAAGGCTGCCGCCTGCTCCGATGACTCTATGGCAGGGAATTATGATGGATATGGGGTTGTGACCGACAGCTCCGCCTACAGCCTGTGCTGACATTGTTTCTTTTCTCATTTTTTTCGCCATCTTCTTTGCGATATCCCCGTATGTTGTTATTTCTCCATATGGAATCTCACATAAAATCTGCCAGATATCCTGTCTGAATTCACCTCCCACAGGTGAAAGAGGCAATTCTGATATTGCAGGTTTTTCTCCCTGGAAATATCGATCCAGCCATTTTTTAGTTTGATCGAATACAGGTAAATCGTCTTTTGGTTCCATGTTTTCAGTTATGGTGTCTCCATGGTATTTTTGTCCTTCGATCCAGAGACCGGCGAGATTTTCTCTGTCACTTGCAAGAGTGATTTCGCCTAGGGGTGACAAATAAGTTGCTGAATAATACATTGTTTTCCTCCTGAGTCCTAACCCGGTTTCTGAAAGAAACCGTAGGTAGGTCCAATACTAAGGTTCTCTAAATCTCTGATTTAGTTAGAACCGACAGTGCTGATCTTATAATGAATTCCAGAGATTGATGGTAGCATAGCTGCGCCAGGGGCGCCAGGCTTCAGCCAATCCGAGCATTTCTTTTGCAGTATATCCTTCCAGAGCCTTTTTGATCCCCGCGTCTGTTTCTAAAAATGCATCGGTCCATTCCATTGCCCGCATTGCGATATACCCGGCTGTCCAACCTCCGATACCTTTGATCGACATAAGTTTTCTTATTTCTTCCTCCGGGTCGTTACTGGCATCAAGTATGATGTCAGAATTCGCCAGAGCAGCAGCAAGGGCATATATTGTTTTTGATCTGGCAGCGATCACTCCGAGTGGTCCAAACTGATTTTCGATGGGATCCTCAAATGAAAGAACATCTTTTGCTGTCGGGAAAATATGAGTAAGTCCTTCGATTTCTGTTTTGATCGGCTTTCCGAAGTTTTCTACTATTCTGGCTGCCAAAGTGCTTGCCGCCTTCATGGAGATCTGTTGGCCAAGTATAGTCCGTACCGACATTTCAAAAGCATCAAAGCATCCGGGCACGCGGGTTCCGCGGATACAATAGTTATTCTTTATTTTATTCATTGATGAAAGAGCGTTGAATATGATATCAGGATCACTACTTAGATCAAACATGCTGCGTATGCGGGTAAGCACCTGCGGCATGACCGGCAGGAGCGATTCGCTCATAGTGACATTGACCGCATTTTTTTTCGTGTTGTTGCTGATATTTATCCATCCGGTTACATCCTGCCCGTCAGCTTTAGTCAGACGAACAGTCCTCAGATATTCGTTATTCTTTACGGTTTCGACTCCTGTGATAGCATGTATGTCCAGAAATTTTATTATGTGATCCCAGTTGTAAGGGGGGCGGTAACCCAACCTGATAGTTATGCTGTCTACTTGGTTTTTTCTTCCTGGGATTTGTTTTCGCAGTGCAGTCGGCGAAAGCTTGTAGTGTTTTTTGAAAACGTCATTGAATCTCCTGAGACTGCCGAATCCTGCTGACATTGCCACATCCAGAACCGACAGCTGTGTATCTGTAAGCAGACTTTTGGACAGGAGCAATCTGCATGTTTGAAGATACTGAACAGGATTGACATTATATTCTTCAGTAAAAACACGTCTGAGATGTCTGTCGGTGCATCCCAATTTCCCGGACAATTCTTCAATACTGAGACCGCTGCCGCAGTTTTCTTCCAGCAATTTAGCAGCTTTGTGGGCTAGTTTTGTCTTAGCATCAGAAATGGATGTTCCGGGTGCCAGTTCGGGTCTGCATAAAAGACATGGTCTGTAGCCTGCCTGTTCGGCTTCCGCAGCAGTCCGAAAAAAAGTACAATTCTCGAACTTCGGCTGCCTTGCTTTGCATACAGGTCTGCAATAGATACCGGTCGAAGAAATACCAACAAAATATCTTCCATCAAAACGCTGGTCATTGGCATTGAAAGCATCATATAATTTACGGTCATTTGTAAGCATAATAACATCCTTATCTAAAATATTTAATTCATTATATCATAGACAAGGATGATTACTAGCTGTTTTCGGACATCTAATTGTTGAGTTATGTGTCAATTATGATATAGTTGTTATGAAATTGGTTTCAGAAGGGTTATTCGAGGTAGCATAATGGATACAAATAAAATAAAACAATATATTAATGAGTTTGTCGAGGCATCCGGATCCAACATAATTGATCCGTCCGTCGCTATGAGCAGCGAAGCGGCAGGTCAGAAAATATACGATGATCCGCTTATTGGTTTTGCTTCTGCCGATAATGAGTATCTCAATATTTTGAAATCCATTCCGGAAGCGAAAGTAAAGCTTGATCCGCCGAAGTTCTGGCTACCGGAAGCCAAAACAGTGATTTCATTTTTCCTGCCATATGCTGAAGAAATCAAAAAAAGCAATGTTGGCGGAGCAGAGCCTTCTATACTATGGCTTCACGGAAGGATTGAGGGACAGGCACTTATCAATGAACTTCTCAACGACCTTAAGGATTTTTTGGAAGAGCAGGGATATGATGTTGTCATTCCTATGTTTGACGAAAGATTCTGGGCAAAGATGGGGCGTGACACCAGGGAAGACGAATTCGGGTCCAACTGGTCGGAAAGGCATGTTGCCTTTGCTGCCGGATTGGGAACATTTTCTTTATCAAAGGGGCTTATAACGGAAAAAGGTGTTGCCGGCCGTTTTGGAAGTTTGATTACCACCGCTGAAGTAGAGCCGATAACTTCGAAATGCAAAGACATTTATGAAAATTGTATCATGTGCGGAAAATGCGGGCGAAACTGCCCTGCGGGAGCTATCTCACTTGAAAACGGCAAGATACATAAGCCTTGTTCCGACTATCTGGATAACATTTTGGAAGTAAAGCGTCCGTATTACGGATGCGGCAAGTGTCAGGTAGGTGTGCCCTGTGAATCATCAGTTCCCGAGAGATGAAATAATCGATAAAAAATGCGAAAATCCAAAATAATATCAAATATTAAATCATGAGAATCATGATCCATATTGTGGTTCGACAATTAATTTAATCGGCATCTTTTCCGGCAAATATTATCTTATTGCTTTTCATATACTAAAATAAAATCGGATATATAATCGACGCATAAGCATATCATATTATTTATGCTGGTTATTATATTTATTTTTATTTATAAAACTATCTGCATTCCTAATCTTATGCGGATAAAAGTGAAAATTCAAAAGGAGGGGTAAAGATGTTAAATCAGAAGACCAAAAGTAGGGCAGTTTTAATTAGTTTTTTATTAGTTTTAGTATTATGCTTAACGATGATTCCATCCACAGTCAATGCCGGCAATAATCATGATGGTAATGATTCTGAGAAGAAAGGTTCGATTACAGTTGAGAAGAAAGATGAAGAATGTGAGAAGGGTCCTGTGTGTAAGCACAGGGGTGACCATGAATACGAGGAACTTGAAGGAGCTGTTTTCCGTCTTCAATATTGGGATGATAGAGAGGATGAATGGAAAGATGTAAAACGAAATAGTAAATTTGTGGAAAAAACCACTGATGATGATGGAGAAGCCACGTTCTCCTATTTAGAGTTAAATAAAAAATATCGGATCATAGAAATAAAAGCACCTGATGGTTATGATATAGGTTCTATAAAGATCGACGATTGCGGTATCTTTAAACCAACTAATAATGACAAACATGAAGATCTGGATGCCACAAATAAAAAGTTACAATATGGTGAAGCCGTAGTGTTTAAAAAAGATAAGGATTCTAAGAAATTACTGGAAGGAGCCGTTTTTAAATTACAGACCCTGATTGACAGAGAGTGGAAAGACGTTCTGGATTCCCAAAGAGGTAAGGTGACAAGCACAACAGATGAATACGGTAAAGCCGTATTCACAAAGCTGCTGCTTAATAAAGAATATAGAATAATAGAAATCCGGGCACCAAAAGGATATGACCCAAATTATATCAAAATCGATAACAAAGGAAAATTCAAACTCGATAAACACAATAAAAAAGTAACCCTCTATGCATATAATAAAAAAGCGGTCGGTGATATTGAGTTGAAAAAAATAGATGGTGATGAGGGAGAAATTCTTGAAGAAGTTGTCTTTGTTTTGTATAAGAAAGGACTGCCTGTTGAAAACTCGGAGAGGGAAACCGATTATGAAGGAGAAGTCGAATGGGAAGGTCTTCCATATGGTGAATATACTATAGTAGAAAAAACTGCTTTGGAAGATTACGACGGTGTTCTTTCGCTTTATGACGAAGACAAAAATCTGATCCCGGATAATAAAGTGACCATTGATTCCCGTAACAAAGATCTGGAATTACTGGGCAAGAATTTTAAGCATAAAGGTAAAGCGACTTTGACCAAACTTGATTCAGAAACTGACAAGGCTATCTCCGGAGCAGGTTTTTTCCTGCTAAAAGGTACGAATTTTGTTCCCGGCAGTGAAAGAATAACGGATAAGGACGGGCAGGTAATATGGGAGAATCTTGCTCCTGGAACGTATAAAGTGGTTGAATCAAAAGCGGCTTACGGATATATGGCAGATACACTTGAGATATATATCAATAATCTGATATCGGAGAAAAAAGAGTTCATTATCGATGATGGTACAACTCCATCTAATATATATATGGTTGGGAAGAATGATCCTATGAAAGGCAGCGTTGAGCTTCTGAAATATAATCTTCATTCTGATGTGAAAAATCCAATATCCGGTGCATCATTCTATTTGGAAAATGAAGCCGGGACCACATATTCCGCAATTTCCAACAGTAAAGGAGTTGCTATCTGGGACGGACTTGCCTGGGGTACATATACCATACATGAAGACAAAGCTGCGCCGGGATATGACAAAGACTCCTTTAGTCTTGAAGGGGATACTATTATTATCGATGCATTTAACGGAGTATATGAATCTATAAAATTGGTAGGTGAGAATGAAAGACTGCCCGGTACGCTTGAAATCCTCATGCTGGATGCCGGTACACTTGATCCTTTGTCAGGAGCGATTTTCAGCCTGCAGTATGATCCTGACGGTGACGGTGTTTTTGAAGTATATAAGGATTCCGAGGGGAAAACAATTACCGCAACCACCGGCGCAGATGGATTAGCGACTTTTGCTGGGCTGGCATGGGGCAAATATCATGTAATAGAAGATACAGCTGCAGAAGGTTATGACAAAGGTACCTTAGAATTTAAAAATAAAACAAATGAATTTGCCATTAACGCAGAAGTTATCGATGAAAAGTTGATCGCTCTGAATAAAAAAACAGAAGTCATGGATGAGGAAGCTTTCCCGGAGAATGAAGATGGAAATGTTCTGGGAGATGAATATAAACAGAAAGTTCTGGGGGAAGAATCCAAGACAGATGATTTGATGAATATTGCTTTGATGATATACCTTATACTAACCGCACTTGCCATAACAGGAGGTATATTTGCTCAACGTAGATCAAGCAGTAAATAGTCGTATTGGTAGCGTCACCTGAGCACTTTTTATTCGGCGGAGAGATTTTCTCCGTCGGATATTTTTAAATTTTGCACAGAAAAAATTATCATTGCCAAGCCGGTCTGCTTGCTTTATACTTTCTATATCAAAATAATTATACGTTATATATGAAGCAAAGTACAGGGCAGTAAGTTTCACAAAATCGTAGATTTTGGAAACTCTTGCACACGGATTTACCTAGCAACTCGCAACGTTCGTTGGGTAAGTCACTGGAGGATAAAACAATGAAAATAAGACCATATCTCACATTCAACGGAAGCTGTCAGGAAGCCATCGATCTTTACAAAAAGGCGTTCAAAACCGAAGTGATGCAAATCATGCGCTTTTCCGACATGCCGCCCAATCCCAATTTTTCTATTCCGGAAGAACACTTGAATCAGGTAGTTCAGTGCACAATGAAATTCGGTGATGACTTTATCAGACTTTCGGACTGCGGCCCGGGCGCCAAATTGAATGACCCTGAATCGGAACGAATTTCCCTGGCAATAGAGACAGATGTGGAGGAAGTGAAATTTGCATTCGGGATCCTCGCTGAAGAGGGAAGAGTAGGGATGGAACTTTCAGAGACATTTTACAGCCCATTAGCCGGAGTCGTATTTGACAAGTTCGGTGTTATGTGGAACTTCGTCGGTCAAAAGGATGAGTAAATGAACAACAAATCATATGAGTTCGAAGCTGAGATACTCAAAGTACCTGACATCGACGGTGCATATATCGAATTCCCGTATGATGTCAAAGAGGAATTCGGAAAGGGCAGGGTCAAAGTCCATGCCACTTTTGACGGTGAACCGTATGACGGCAGTCTTGTGAGGATGAAAACGCCGGGACATATAATCGGCATACGAAAAGATATCCGGGCAAAGACCGGAAAGCAGCCCGGAGACAAAATCAAAGTAACGATAAAGGAAAGGGAGTAGGCAAAATGCTTACTCCCTTCCCATATACCCGATCAGATAAGTATTTCAATCAGTGTTCTTTAACGTCTCTGTTCCTGAACCCAATGAAACCGATCACCAGAAGTGCTACAAATATTGTGCACATAACGCTTATAGGGACTATATCAAATTCTTCTGTGGGAACTCTCGGTGTCTGGCCAAACGGTGTGATCTTGTTGGTCCAATCCGGCAGATCCAGGATCCCTCCTATATAGTCAGCGAAGAATGCGTAACCCAGATATAGCCAGGCAATGATGGTCCCTTTTGGAAATATGCCCATCAGAGTGGTAGCAACCCCGATGAAGACAAGCATGGCAGGAATATAAATAAATGCCGATTCCAGAAGGTCTCCGAATTTCATAGGTTCATCCATCACTGCTGATGATGCCTGCCACAGTCCGAGAGCCATGAAGAATTGAAGTATCGCTGCGAAGACTGCTGCGATAATCACATAATTTGCCATCAACTTTCCTCTGGAAACATTTCTTGCCAGGATGTCATCGATCCGACCTCTTTTTTCTTCACCTCGCAGCTTGAGGATGACCATAAGCACTGCGATAGTCGCAACGATGGACATTATGACCATAAGTGTATCGACGAATTGCATGTTCATATTTGCGTTGGGATCACCTGCGAACATCTGCTTGATCAGGTCGCTGGAATTTATGAATGTTTCTATATCACCAAATATTGAACCGTATGCTGCGCCGAGAACATAAATTGTAACTGCCCACGCGATCAGTGTGGATCTTAAGAGCTTGATGCTAAGCCCAAATGTGCTTCTCAGGAGAATAGATGCATGGCTGCGGCCTTTTCTTGCGGGGATCAGCCCCTGCTCGATGTCACGCCTTGAATTCAGCAGCATTGCCAGAATGAATAATACGGCAGCTTCAACAATGACAACTATAACAGGCCACCAGATATCATTTACAAATACTTCGGTTCTTTCAACAAGCCCCAGAGGTGATATATAGGACAGAAATTCTGTGCTGATATCGCCTACGGCACGCATAAGATAGAATGCGCCGAGAATTGACAGAGAAAATCCTGTTGCCCCTCTGGCACTGGAACATGCCTGGGAAAAAACTAATGCGATTCCGGCAAAGACCAGCCCGATAACACCTACGCAGGCACCGAACAGCAGACAACTCTCCATACTCATACTATCGATACCAAGGGCGCCAAGACCGAATCCTACGACAAGTGCCGCCAGGACATTTACGATCAAAGCTGTGAATATTACTGATATTATGCTGGCTTGCCTGTCTGTTGGAAGAGCTTTTATCAGTTCAAGACGGCCTTCTTCTTCGTCTTTTCTCGTATGCCTTACCACAAGGAAGATATTCATTACTGCCCACAAAAGAACTGTCCATGCCAGCATCATCTGGGCATACATAGCTCCGGTGGAATATGTTTCAAAATCATAGCAGGGACCGCACATGGCGATCATTGCCGGATTTTTCATGGTCTCGCCCATTATCATTCTTTCTGCCTCAGTAGTAAACATATTGTCGAGAGCAGGCGCTACAAGAATGGCAAGTGCTGCCAGACCCAATATCCATACGGGTATAAAAAATTTATCTCGCTTCAGCATAAAGCGGGTCAGTGTACCTGTACCAGTCATTACTGCTCACCTCCATCACCTTTGTAATGGCTCATGAACATGTCTTCAAGAGTAGGCGGGGTGGCTTCGATCTTCAGGATGTCGTATTTGCTGATCTGGGACATGATGTTTCCCATTTCACCTCCGTCGGCATTGAATGTGTGAACGTCATGGCTTGTGGAAAGGTCGTGCACTCCCTTGATCTTTGAAAGATCAGGAATTTGTGTTTTGGTTTCAACGACGACCCGGTTTCTCATTAGGTGTCTCAGCTCACTCAAAGTACCGCTGTCGATGATTTTTCCTTTTCTGATGATGCTGACCTTGTCACACAGTTTTTCTACTTCTGAAAGTATATGACTTGATAACAGGACGGTTTTGTTTTGTTCCTTTATTTCATCGATGCACTCCTGGAAAACTCTTTCCATAAGGGGATCCAGTCCCGATGTAGGCTCATCCAGTATATAAAGATCCGCATCCGATGAAAATGCAGCCACCAGGGCAACCTTTTGTCTGTTGCCTTTTGAATAAGTTCGGCACTTTTTGGATGGATCGAGATCGAATCTTTCGATCAGTTCTTTTCTTTTGCTTTTTCCGTTTGTTCCTCTCAGCTTGACAAAAAGATCGATGACCTCGCCGCCGGTAAGATTAGCCCAGAGATTAACATCTCCCGGAACATAAGCGATTCTTTTATGAAGCTCAACTGCATCTTTCCATACATCCTTGCCTAATATATTGGCGGAGCCGCCGCTTGCGCGAAGTATGCCAAGAAGTATTCTTATAGTCGTAGTCTTTCCTGCACCGTTTGGACCGATGAAACCATAGACTTCGCCCTGGTCTACTTCCATGTTCACACCATCAAGGGCTCTTACTTTTCCATAATCCTTAATAAGATTCTCAGTTTTGATTATTGCCATTTTCTTCCTCCTAGTAGATATAATTATTTATAAAATATGGTTCTCAAATTATCTATGAATCCGTCAAAATCATCCCACAAGGGATCGAGATCCACCTTTGTCAAATCCTTTCCCTTAAGGCCGGCGGTAAGTTGCTGCTCATATCCGTCTACTGTACATTTGATTATTTTGATCAGTTCATCCGGCGGAATATCTTCTCTAAGTTTTGAAGTATCAAGATCACTGTATAATGTCTTGTGCATCTTCTGGCTCATATCCAGTTCTTTCTGTATAGCATCTGCCAGTTCCGGTACATCTCGGTCATTAAGATAAGAATTCCCGAAAAAGTTAAAAAGTAGAGGTTCCTTTACATACCTGTTCATCTTAAGTTTGCTCAGCTCCTGACAGCGTTCCAGAAAATCGTCTGATTCGAAAGGACGATCATCTTTAAAAATAGTTCTGACAGCTTTGATGCCTTCATCGACAAGATATCTGTATAAATCTTCCTTATTTTTAAAATAGTAAAAAAGCATTCCCTTGCCTACGCCTGCGCGGTTCACGATACTGTTGGTCGATGCATGTTCGTAACCTTTTTCTGCAAACTCTATAAGAGCCGCATCCATTATCTTCTTCTTTGTTGGATTCTCAGTAATAGTATTCACCTCTTTTCTATCTTGGTATTGAACGTTGACCAGTATGGTCAAATACATAATAGCACTATTGACCACCATGGTCAATAGCCTCTTAAGAAAAACTTAAGGTAGCTTGAAGTAACCTGAAAGAATTGTTTAAGGGTATTTTCAGAAACATCTACTATAATGGGTTTATCAAATAAAGCAAACAGTTATTTTGAAGGGAGTGATTGATAGTAAACACACAATAATTTACAAATAATAACCTCTTGATAATAAGATAATAAAATTCCAAATGCCTATTCAAAATAGGCGAGAATCTCCAAATGACCTGCAGTACTCCATGCTGCAGGTTTTTCTTTATTTGTTATAATGCTGACCGTTTTTGTTCATTGAAAAGTAAAATTGACAAAGTTATTTAAAGTTGATATTATAAATAGGTAATATATTACATATATACCATGGGAGAAAACGAAAAAAAGGAGGAAACCGTGGATAGAGAAGAATTGCTGCAAGGTATGGATTTGAAAAAAGCGCTGTTTGGTACATTTTTTGTCTTTAACAATCGGCTTCAGGCGGCAGGGGATTCTTTTTATGAAGGTATCACCGTCAAGCAGTTTTTCCTGCTTATATGCTTAAGCGTATTTAAGGAAGATCCGACGATCAAAGAACTTTCCCGGCTCATGGGAAGCACACACCAGAATGTGAAGGTCATTGCTGACAAGCTGGAGCGGAAGGGCTATATCAGAATATACAAAGATGATGCAGACAGGAGAAAGCTGAGAGTAGCTTTAACAGAAAAGATGAGGGAAATAGATACTGTTTATGAAGAACGAGAAGAAGAATTTATGAAAAAATTTTACGCAGGCCCGTCCGAAGACGAGCTGGAAACCACATACAAGACTATAATCAGGTTAGAGCAGAACTTAATAATGATGCGGGAGGAAATGAAATGAATACAGTTGTAATATACAAGTCAAAATCAGGGTTTACGAAAGAGTATGCCCAGTGGATAGCAGAAGAACTGAAATGTGACATTATGGAACATAAAGGCCTCAAGCTCGGTGATATCCAGGGCTATGATACCATAATATACGGTGGCGGGATCTATGCCAGTGGTCTTGCCGGTATCAAACTTATCACGGGAAATTATGAGGCATTAAAAAATAAAAACATAATAGTTTGGGCTTCCGGATTCGGTCCCGACAATACCGAGGAACTTGCGAAGATGTGGGATAAGAATTTTACCGATGAACAGCGTGCCAAGATCAAGATGTTCTATCTTAGAGGCGGGTTTGATTACAATAAACTGGGTATGATCGACAAAGGGCTGATGAAAGCGTTTAAGGCGATGCTGGAAAAAGAAAAAAATCCCCCCGAAGGTATGGAGGGATTTCTCAAATCTTTTTATGAACCGCAGGACTATCGCAGTAAAGATAATATCAGAGAACTGGTCAAATATGCCCGTTCGCTGGAATAGTCCGTCCGGATTATTCACTCCTCAGAGCTTCAACCGGATCCTTTCTGGCTGCCGCGCCTGACGGTATGAGGCCCGCAACGAATGTGAGGAACATGCTTATTCCAACTAGTATGACTGCTGCCATTGGCGGCAGTAAGGCAATATCCGGGACATCGAATTTGGCAAGGACTATGGCACTGGCTATAACACATATGATCAGGCTGACAATTATCGCAAGCACACCTGCCGCAAATCCGATTATCAGCGTTTCAGCGTTGAAGACCTGGGAAATATCCCGTTTGGATGCGCCGATACTCCTGAGTATCCCGATTTCTTTCTTTCGTTCCAGAACCGAAATGTAGGTTATTATACCTATCATTATGGATGATACCACCAGTGATATGGCCACGAATGCAATCAGTACATAACTTATCAGATCTACTATCCTGTTAAGAGATGACATGAGTGTTCCGACCAGATCGGTATAAACGATGACCTTGTCGTCATCTCCCGCTTTTTCCATATCCTTATTATATTTATCGAGAATATCAATAACATTTTGCTTTGTATGGAAATCCTTTGGATAGATATTTATGGAGTAGGGGTCCTCTTCTTTGGCGTATCCCAGCTTCACCAGATTATTGTCATATGTCGTTTCTTCCGGTGACATCATGGTCATCATTAATGTCTGCAGTTCTTCCGGGTCCATGTTGAACTGGAAAGCTTCGGCAAATTTGTTGGGATCTATACTCATTGCTGCCGGAATAGCAGTTGCAAGATCCCCCATGGCCTTGGTCATTGCTGTTTCGATTTGTGCAGTCAAGGCTTTTGTTATCTGATCCATGTAAGCAGACATGTATTTTGTCATAAAACGGTTCATGGCTTTTTGCAGTCCGGCGTCACTGACTGCATCAGCCATGCCGTCGTTCAATTTCTTCTGTACATCATCTCTTTGCAGATATTGATCGAATGTCGTATTTGGATTGCTTCCGAGAAAACTGATATAATCTGTCACAATTTCGTTCATAAGGTCTGTGGCTTTCTGTATATCGACTGCCGAGGCAAGATCCGTACCGGAGATATCAGGTGTCGGCATATTGCCAAGTCCGCTCATATCCATGTCCGACATATCAAGATACTTTTCAAAATCAATATTGAGTTTGCTGGCATCCATGCTGAATGCAGACTGTATCTTTGTCTGATCGATGCTGATAAGTGATGCCAGATCCATTCCGGAACCGGATTCTTTGTCTTCCGCTTCTTCTTTGAAGGTTTTGCCGGTAAAGACATTGACCTTTGGATGCTTTAACTGATCCTTGACTATTTCTGATTCTGAAGCTTCGTCCATCAGATGTTTTGTCAGATCTGATGTGTAGTAGATGCCGGTCTGAAGTGCATTATTGGATGCATCGCCGGTGGGCTGTACTATTCCCACTATCTTAAGGTCTTCGCCTGCTTTGATCTTTTTCTTCATATATTTTTCGTTGCCTGACATGTCTTCCCAGACATTGTAATTTGTGTCATGCTTATAATAATCTGTGTTCGGTATCAGTTTCATGTTCTTATCCATGATCTGATCATATGTTACATCAACCTCATCTGTCGGCACGTCAACATCTTCATTGTTCATGAATTGCTTCATCATGTCGTCAAGATCCTTGGAATCACGGAATCCAAGCTGATACATCATCAGATCAGTCATCTTTCCGCTGGGTGTCAGGACAAGGAGGCATTCGTTATATTTTTCAGGCCACTTGCCGGATTTAATATCATACTGTTCCTTGAAAAGATCAGTGTCATCGATCAGCTCATAGAACGTATTTGTGCTTGTGGACATATTGAGAAGGCTGCTTGAGCTCTGGCTGGATCCGAATCCCATTGCGGAAAAAGATTCATCCGGGTTTATTTTCTTCACCCCGTCAGAGGTATCATCCGAATATATTTGAGGCGTTATATTATATGAGTACTGGATTGAATTGACATTCTGCTTGATTTTGCTTTTCCCGTTTTCAAAGAATTTCTTGAGGGCGTTGAGATCGTTGGTGCCGACTCTTGAGAACATTTCAGAGATCATGTCGGCCTCGGTGATTTTGCCGCTGTCATCTTTCCCGGCAACTTTATCTCCATCACCTCCGTCATCGTCGTTTGTTTCAGGTTGGGACATCATGAACATGCTTGTGATATCCATGCCCTGATTCTGTATGGAAAGCGGGTAGATGGACAGCATCTCTTCTTCCGTGTTCGCAATATATGTATTGACACCGTTTGCAAAAGCAAGTATGAGAGCAATGCCGATTATACCGATGCTCCCTGCAAATGCGGTCATAATTGTCCGACCCTTTTTGGTAAAAAGATTGCTGAGGCTTAGGGCCAGAGCTGTAGGAAAGGACATACGGATCTTCTTTTTCCTGTCTTTCTCCTTCGGTGGAGTTATTCCCGAGTCATATGGCATACTGTCGTCTGTGACCAGTCCATCGGAAAGCTTGATGGTTCTGGTTGCATATTTCTCCGCCAGGATCGGGTTGTGGGTTACCATTATTATAAGCCGGTCTTTGGATATCTCCTTGAGTATTTCCATGACCTGAACGCTGGTCTCTGAATCAAGAGCTCCTGTAGGCTCGTCGGCCAGCAGTATCTCCGGGTTGTTGACCAGAGCACGGGCAATCGCCACACGCTGCATCTGACCGCCCGAAAGCTGACCGGGCTTTTTCTTGAGCTGGTCGCCCAGACCTACTTTTTCCAGGGCTTCTGTAGCCCGCTGTTTTCTTTCCGCAGTGCTTACGCCAGCAAGAGTCATTGCCAGTTCAACATTAGCCAGAACACTCTGGTGAGGTATCAGATTATAACTCTGGAACACAAAACCTATCGAGTTATTACGATAGATATCCCAGTCCGCATCCTTGTATTCCTTTGTGGAAATCCCTTTGATGGAAAGATCGCCTTTGGTGTATCTGTCAAGGCCGCCGACTATGTTGAGAAGTGTGGTCTTTCCGCAGCCTGAGGGACCTAATATAGCGACGAATTCACTTTTACGAAATTCGAGATCGATGCCCTTGAGAGCATCGACCGTTATATCTCCTACGTGATATTGTTTTGTTATATGTTTTAATTTAAGCATGTATCTTATATGATCCTTTTCTTATTAGTTTTAGTGCCGAAATATAGTATACACCATATTTGTTAACTTAGTTTAAACTAAAGTTACATTTCGGTTGATTTTTACCTGCAAGTATTGAATAATTACAATATAGGAAAAAAACGGAAAATGACAGCTGAGGTGACTCTTGAACGATACCATGAATGTCATATTAGGAATAGCGATCCCGTTTGCCGGAACTTCTTTAGGTTCGGCAGTAGTTTTTCTGCTTAGAAACGAACTGAATGCTTTAGTCCAGAAGTTCCTTCTGGGCTTCGCTTCGGGCGTAATGATAGCTGCATCAGTATGGTCGCTGCTGCTACCTGCCATAGATATGGCTGAAGATCAGGGTGTCATTGCATGGGTACCGGCCACTGTAGGGTTTCTTTTCGGAATCGGGTTCCTGCTTTTACTGGACAGCATAATACCTCATCTTCATATGGATACAAACAAGCCGGAAGGCGTTCACGCCGAACTTAAAAAATCAACCATGCTGATATTAGCAGTTACCCTGCATAATATACCTGAAGGTATGGCTGTCGGTGTTGTCTTTGCCGGAGCAATGGCAGGGGATTCGTCGGTCTCAATGGCAGGGGCATTTGTTCTTGCTATCGGTATCGCCATACAGAATTTTCCCGAAGGAGCTATCATTTCCATGCCACTTGCCGCAAACGGCATGCCAAAGGGGAAAGCATTTTTATCCGGTGTAGGTTCAGGCATAGTTGAGCCTATTGGAGCCGCGCTGACAATTCTGCTCACCTCAATGATCGTGCCGCTGCTTCCATATCTACTGGCATTTGCCGCCGGTGCAATGATCTATGTGGTAGTTGAGGAGCTTATCCCTGAAGCGCAATCTGGAAAACATTCAAATATAGGGACTATCGGTGTTGCAATCGGATTTGTCATTATGATGGTTCTTGATGTGGCTTTGGGGTAAATAATTTCTTTATTCCTTTTAAAATGATACGCTGAAAATACTCAATAGAAAATTGACAACAGGCAGGAAAGAATGTAAAATGATAATCAAGTTAGCATATGCTAACTTACAATGTATTGCGAATGGAGCAGGTATGAAAGAAATAGTAAAATTCGATCATGTGACAAAAGAATACAAGATGGGTGAGCATGTGCTGAAAGCCCTGAATGATGTAAGTTTTTCCATCGAAAGCGGAGAGTTCGTAATCATCCTTGGTCCGTCCGGCGCCGGAAAGTCGACACTATTAAATCTTCTCGGCGGTATGGATCATGCTACTTCAGGTTCGATAAAAGTGGATGGTCACGAGATCATCGGTCTTTCGGACAATCGGCTTACTCAGTTCAGGGCAGATAAAGTAGGATTTGTATTTCAGTTTTATAATTTGATCCCTTCACTTACATCACTGGAAAATGTGGAACTCATAAAAGACATAAAGGGCGCGGCTGTAGATAGCAAAAAGATCCTCGGTCTGCTTGGTCTTGAAGATCATTTGAATCAATTTCCCACCCAGCTTTCGGGCGGAGAACAGCAACGAGTCTCAATAGCAAGAGCACTTGCAAAAGATCCCATGATTCTTCTTTGTGATGAGCCTACCGGTGCACTGGATACTGAAACCGGGATAACCATACTGGAGATTTTGCATGACATGAGCAGAGAAAACGGTAAAACAGTGATCATTGTCACCCATAACTCCATACTTGCCGAAGCTGCGGACAAGGTGATCTATATAAAAAACGGCAAGATAGATGATATTTATTTGAATGAAAACCCGAAAGCCATCAGCGAGGTCAACTGGTAGTGTTATTCAAAAAGCTTATGAGAGATATGAGGGCTCATAAAACCCAGTTTATATCCATTTTCCTGATGGCTTTTCTTTCTGTATATGTTTATTCGGGTATTGGGGGAGAATGGGCAGGTCTTCAGCATAGTGGAGACAGTTTTTACAAAGAAACAAAAATGGCCGACGCATTTGTATACGGAGATGATTTTTCAAAAGATGATCTTACTGAAATCAAGAATATACCGGATGTGAACGATGCTGAAAGAAGGTTGGATATCCCTGCTGTTCTCGATACCTCTGATGAACCGTCGGTCCGACTTCACTTTCTCGAAGAAAACACAGTATCGAAGCCATATATAACAGACGGTGCGGCCATAGACCTCCGTGATAAAAAAGGAGTATGGGTCGATCAGCGGTTTGCCGGTTCAAGAGGTCTGAAAATCGGAGATAAGATAACTTTTAACTTTGGCGATATGGAACTGACTAAAAATATCAGAGGATTAATATATTCGCCGGAATATGTCTTCCGTTCCGAAAGCGAGGACATGGTACCAGATTTTAAACACAACGGCTTTGCATATATGTCTTCTGAAGCATTTCCCGTTAAGGAAATGCTTGCATTCAATACAATACTTATTAGATCTGACGAAGATGATGCACTGCGATTTGAAAGCAGTGTTGAAAAAGCTCTGGACAGTGACTATGTACTTTTTACGCCAAGAAAAGACCATCCGAGTGTCAAGACATTCAACAGTGAGATCCGGCAACATAAGATGATGAGCGATATTTTCCCTGTTGTCTTTTTTCTGATAGCCTTGCTTACTATAATGACTACCATGACAAGGATCGTTGCAAATCAGAGAACTCAAATCGGTACTCTGAAGGCCCTTGGTTTTACCAAAGCAAAGATAACAAGGCATTACATATCATACGGACTTTTTCTTTCTTTTGCCGGAGCTGCTCTGGGACTTGCAGCAGGCCCTTCGACTCTGCCGTATTTGTTCTACCCGTCGATGTCATCTTTTTATACATTGCCTGACTGGCAGCCTTACTTCAAATATTCATTTGCGGCAGTCGCTGTGATCTTGATCATATGCTGCACCATGATCACATATCTTGCCTGCAGAAAGATCCTTAAGGACAACCCGGCGGAAACACTGAGACCGGCCTCGCCGAAAAAAATAAAGCATCGGAAAGCAGAAAGTTCGGCACTGTGGAAATACCTGAGTTTCAACGTGAGATGGAATCTGAGGGATATATGGCGGAATAAATCCCGATCACTGATGGCAATAATCGGTGTATTCGGGTGCACTGCTCTTCTATCCTGCGCCTTTGGTATGAATGACGGACTGAAAGATCTCAAGTCATGGCAATACGATGATCTTATAAAATATGAGACCAAAATATCACTGGATGAAAACATCACAAAAAAGCAGGAGGACAAAATCATTGAAGAAACTGGAGGAGAAAGATTTTATGAGGCTTCCGTGGAGCTAAAGAGCTCAGAAAACAAGAAGAGCGGAACTCTGACAGTTTTAGATGATAATGATCTAATAAAAGTCAGCAGCCCTGAGCTTGATATCATCGCCCTCCCAAAAGAAGGTGTCAGCATGACAGAGAAGATGGCAGAACTTCTGAGTATAAAGAAAGGTGATGTAATAAAATGGCATATCATCGGAGAAAAAGGATGGGAAACATCGGAAGTTGCTAATATCCACAGAGAGCCACTGACTCAGGGCATTGTAATGACAAGATCATATTTTGAAAAAGAGGGATACAAATATGAACCCACCGCTATTCTTACAGATGAAAAAGTCACAAAGTCCCCTGACGGAGCCTCATCCACTACGTCAAAAAACGATTCGCTGAAGGGATGGGATGAACTTACTGAATCTATGATGCTCATGGTATACATTCTGATAGGGGGAGCAGTAGTTCTGGCTGTTGTAGTGCTTTATAACCTGAGCCTTCTGTCATTTACTGAAAAAGAAAGGGATCTTGCGACCCTTAAAGTTCTGGGATTTAAGACCGGCCGGTTGAGGAATCTGCTGCTCACACAAAATATATGGTTTTCCGTGATAGGCTTTATACTTGGCATCCCTGCAGGCTTCAAGCTTCTGGACACCATCGTAAGTATGTCAGGAGACTCCTTTGACTACCCTATAACACCCCACGGCAAAAATTTGCTTTACTGCTTTCTGATAACATTCGGTTTGTCAATATTTACTAATCTGCTTTTTTCAGGTAAAATAAAGAAAATCGATATGGTAGAAGCTCTGAAATCTTCAGAGTGATTTGAATAGTGAGGTTATTTTATGGAAAACAATAAAAAACCGACGAATGTGGATTCCTACATCAGACAGTACACAGGCGATAAAAAAGAAATCCTTGAAAAGATCAGGGATGTCATAAAAAAAGCGGCTCCCGATGCCACAGAAAAAATAAGCTGGCAGATGCCCACATATCATCAAAAACAGAATCTCATCCATTTTGCCATGTTCAAGAATCACGTGGGGATATTTCCGTCTCCGGAAGCAATCGAAGAATTTGCAGGCGACCTTACTGAATATAAGACATCCAAAGGCGGGATCCAGCTGCCGCTGGATAAACCCATCCCATATGATCTTATTAAGAGAATAACTGAATATAGAGTCAAATCCGTTAACTAATATTTTGGAATTTATATTTTAATTCTAATGGAGATTATTAAAAGGAGGAGATTATGTTACATCAGAAAAAATTGGTGACAGTACTGCTTGCGCTGGTTCTGGCCTTTGGCTTAACTGCCTGTGGAGGAAACGGAACTGACGATGTCAGCAAGTATAACGATGCGGTAGACATTGAATTTTCCAAAGGAATCATAGAGGATATATCCAAATTCGGAGATGATGCAGATACCGGCAACAGATCGGCAGGTTCCCCGGCGGAAAAAGAAACCATGGAGTATATCAAAGGCAAAATGGAAGAGATCGGCCTTGAGAATATCACGGTGGATAAAGCAGATTCAGACGGATGGACATATAAGGGCGCAAATGTGACCTTCAAAAATGAAAAGGGCGAAGACCAGAAGGTGATCCTGGGCGGATATCAGACCACCCTTCAGGCAAAGGATGAAAAAGTTTCTCTGGTGTACGTGAATCAGGGAACAGCTGATGATTACGCGGATCTTGATGTTGAGGGCAAACTTGTCCTTCTGGAGCTAAATCCGGATGAAGACTGGTGGATCAATTATCCAGCATATCAGGCTAAGCTCAAGGGTGCAAAAGCTGTTCTTGCCCTGACAGTAATGGCAGAGAAAATCCCCGATAGGATCAACTCAAATGACATATGCGGTCCTGCCGATGCTCCTGCTTTCGGGATCAGTCAGAACGACAGCGAAGCACTGCAGGCGGCAATCAAGAAAAACAACGGCGAAATCGAAGTGATTCTTAATGCCGACAGCAAGGTGACAGAGGATACCGGAACAAATAATGTCTGGGGCGAGATCCCGGGAAAGAGCGATGAGACCATCTTATTTCTGGCTCATTATGACGGCTATTATCATTCATATTACGACGATGCATTCGGAGTAGGTACCATCCTTGGAATGGCAAAAGCATTCAAAGAAAGCGGATATGTGCCAGATAAGACACTGAGATTCATAACCCACGGTGCTGAGGAATGGGGCAAGACCGGTGCGGAAACAGACTGGGCCGTAGGCTCATATCAGCAGATCGTGAATGTTCATCCCGAATGGGCTGAAAGCGCATTCGCACTGGTCAATATCGACAGCGGATATATGCTCGAAGGAACTAAAAGCTTTGAAGTCTGCATGGCGGAGGAGCTCAAGGAATACATGGGAACATTTATTGAAAATTACGATTCAGGTGATGTTGACGTGGCCGTCTATGACGGCGTACCCATGACAGGGACTGAAGACTTCGGTTACAATGCAATGGGTATCCTCACAATGTCTAATGAAAGTGAAAAAGGTGATGAAAAGTACTTCGGCAGCATGTATCACAGCAGCAAGGATACCCTTGAAGAAGGCGGCTTTGCAGATGATACCTATACCACTATGAACGAATTTTATGGGGCTGCTGTCATATCACTTGATCAGATGGCTGCCAAACCTATGAATTTAGAGTCCAGATTCACTGCTCTTAGAGACAGTATAGATACAGATATTGCAGATGCAGACGGTCTTGAGGCCCAGACCAGTGAAACAATGGCATCGGCCCGGGATCTGGATGCAAAGGTAGCTGAGCTGAACAACCAGTATGAAGAGGCTTTTAAAGGTGATAATGAGACAAAGGCTTCTGAACTGAAAGATCAGGCTGCTACTTTGAACAAGTCTACATACGGGCTTTATAAACTGATCCAGGATGACCTCCTTAAGCTGAACCGGTGGATGGAAGCTCAGTACCCCCACGAAGTGCCTCAGACAAATATCAAAAGTCTGAATGCCGCCATCGACTCCCTAAAGGATGGCAATGGCGAAGATGCACTGGATTCGCTGTATGAGATCGAATCTGTGTATTACGCATCTGCATTTGATAAAGCGACATGCGATTACTTCCTTTCGGAACTTGATAAGGGAACAAAGGGAACATGGGCGGAAGGACGTCTCGTCGGGGATCCATGCGATGCCGGTGATGTAGTCCGCTCGCTAATGGTAAAAGTGGATGAGAAAAGTACCGATTTTGATTCAGAAATCACGGCGTTGCAGCAACTGGTAGATGATCAGACCACAACTCTGAAAGCACAGATAAAAGACGAGACCGATAATCTCGTGAAGATCCAAAAGAAAATAGATGAAATAACCGCAACTTTTTAATTTATAAATAGACAGGTTTTTATCTGGTCAGTTAATAGTATGAAATAAGAGCTATCTTGGCGAATAAGTTGAGATAGCTCTTTGAATTAAAATTTTCTCCCACTTGTTTAGGATCCATTTATGCCGTTACGCCGCATAAACGGACCCTAAAAGTCAAGAATTTGAATGAACCAAATCAAAATTGTCAGATTAGATTAAAAACAAGGGATATAGCTGAGAAAATGATCAAAATCGCTTTACAAAGTGAGTCCTTTCTCTTATACTAGTATTTGCGGTTTTGATAATCGCATTTGTGCCCAGATAGCTCAGTTGGTAGAGCAGTAGACTGAAAATCTACGTGTCCGTGGTTCGATTCCGCGTCTGGGCACCATGAAACGGCTAAGTTTAGCCGTTTTTTCTTTGTCTAAATCTTTGTTTTTGTATGTTTTTAATTTTTTTCCACTTTTTTCCCACATTAGATTTTGAAAAACAATGACTTAAAGTATTTCAGCCATATTTTTATATTAAATTAAAGTGCTAAATAATTCCCTAAAAATAGCTATTTTTCTATTTGTTAAATGACTCCAATAAAAAAACGCCACAGACTTTTACGTACAAAATAAATCTGTGGCATTAGATTATGATCTAACAGTTACAATCAATCATTCACTTTTACATTAACGCTGAAAATATTTCCCTGGAATTTACTGGTTTTTACAGTGTAGTCGTCAGTTACAGTCGTCAATCCCTGCTGACCCACGTCCGCACCTTCGTCGAATGTCATCTGCATACCCATTGTTTTTTCCACGCGGCCTTCAGCCACTTTTTCGTTGTTGACGTACATAGTCACATCGCCGCCCTTACCGATGTCTTCTTTGTCCCCATCGTAAACGAAATCCAGTACGATATGGTTACGTTCATCGGTCAGTTTTTTGCTGCTGCGGATATAGTATTGTTCCATAGCTGTGAAATTGTAACAGAAAGAGGGTATGCCGTCTTTTACATAAAGTGACAAACCTCCAAATCTGCCGCCAAGTGCAAAGATAACTCCGTCGGTAGCCCGATCGGGCTTTACCTCGATCTCGGCCGTAATTGTATATGAATGATTCTTGAGGTTGAGGAATGCATGCTCGTTTACCCTGCTGAATCCCTCATGCATGGTGATTTCTTTACGATCTCCCATAACTGTAGGTCTGCCTGCGATCTCGTCGTTAAGCAATACTGCGCTGCGCCCGTCCATGGGGAACACATTGTGCTTCACGCCTTCTGCGTGATAGATTTTTTTCATCTCTTCCACTTTTTCGGGATATTTGTCTGCAATGTTGTGAGCACAGGCAAAGTCCTCTTTTAGGTTATAAAGTTCCCACTCGCAGTCTTCCAGATGATTCCACTTAGGAGCAAAAGCCCACGGCGCCTTGTTGACCACACCGGCAAACCACTCTTCGTGATAGATGCCGAAGTTGGAGAAAACATTGAAATACTGGGTTGCGTGCCGGCCTTTGGCATCAGGATCTTTCATGGCGTATACCATGCTGGTTCCTTCTACAGGCTTTTGCTTTATACCATCCACGTACTCAGGATGAGGTATGCCCGCAAGCTCATACACTGTCGGCGCCACGTCGATAACATGATGGAACTGGTCGTGTGTCTCACCATGACCTTCAAATCTGTCCGGGCAATGGAAAATCATACCGTTTCTAGTACCGCCAAAGTTAGAAGCCGTGGTCTTTGCCCACATAAAGGGAGAGTCCATTGCGATAGCCCATCCCATGGCATAGTGATTATATGCCTTGTCTGTACCCAGTGTATCCATCTTCGAATAGACGAATTCGGCTGACTCCATTACATGATTAAGGGTCGAGGCTTCATTGACAACGCCGTTCATCAGTCCTTCACAGGATGCGCCGTTATCTCCAAGTATGTAGAATATGACTGTGTTGTCAAGGATATCCATTCCCTCCAGGGCATCAACCACACGACCGATATTGTCATCAGTATGTCTGGCATATCCGGCATAAATCTCCATTTCCCGGGTATATAATTCTTTCTGCTGATCAGAAAGAGTGTCCCAGTCGGGAATATCAGCAGGTTTGTCCGCAATTTTTGTGCCTTCAGGAATGATGCCTAATTTGAGCATATTTTCGTGAGTGCGCTTACGGATAACGTCCCATCCTTCATCATATTGACCTTTAAACATATCTCGATATGCTTCAGGTGCATGATGCGGCGCATGAGTGGCACCGGGAGCGAAATAAATGAACATCGGTTTGTCAGGAGTCAATGCTTTTTCTGCATGCATCCACTCGATACACTTGTCAGCCAGGTCCTCCGTGAGATGATAATCCTCTTTGTCAGGCGGGTCGATGGGCACCACACCGTCTACCAATGCAGGATGATACTGATTGGTTTCTGCGGCAAGAAAACCGTAAAATTTATCAAAGCCCGAAAAAGTGGGCCAGTGTTCAAACGGTCCAGACACAGTGGTTTCCCACGTAGGTGTTTCGTGACATTTGCCGAACTGTGCAGTACTGTATCCGTTGTCCCGCAGCACACGGGCCATAGGGGTCACACTTTTAGGCCTCGTAGAAAGATTTCCCGGATAAGCAGTGCCAAGTTCCGTGATATTTCCCATGTTCACACTGTGGTGATTGTATCCGGAAAGAAGTGCGGCACGAGTAGGTGCACAGATGGATGTAGTATGGAAGCGGTTGAATTTCATTCCACGCTTAGCCAGACGTTCTGCTGTGGGCATGGGAATAGGTCCTCCGAAAGCAGATGTTGCACCGTAGCCCATGTCGTCGATAAGAAAAACGATAACGTTTGGTGCGTCATCCGGTGCTTTCACCGTAAAGCGGGGCGGTGCCGGAGGTGGATTATCGGCAACCATTTCTACGGTAACCGGTTCATATAGCGGCTCATGAATGGGCAGCTTTGTCCTGTCAGGCAC
Source organism: Anaerovoracaceae bacterium (assembly GCA_031553035.1). Lineage (GTDB taxonomy): Bacteria > Bacillota > Clostridia > Peptostreptococcales > Anaerovoracaceae > JAVBLY01. The sequence goes on from JAVBLY010000009.1 coordinate 178,424, forward strand.
AAAAGATTTGTTGGGGTCTTGATACTTGATAGTCATTGCAGTGTCCTTTCTAATTTATTTTTATTAAAATAAATATTTAATATCCCAAATGGAATAATCATTTGAGTATATCAGATAAAATAATTGTTGATGAATTTATACCCTGATGTTTAATTTGTAAGCAATAAATTATCCATAAGATCATAGGACATATGTTATAATCAATGACGTAAGACTTATCCACTGACAACCTTATCTTCAGTCTTAGAACATCTAAAGGAGGCAAATCGTGTCTATACTAATCAAAAACGGAACCGTTGTAACCGCAGAAGCCGAATACCAGGCTGATGTCTATGCAGAAGGAGAAAGTATAGCCTCTGTAGGAAAAAAACTGCCGTATGAAGATGCAGATGAGATCATTGACGCATCAGGTAAATATATACTGCCCGGCGGGGTAGACCAGCATGTGCACTTTTCTTTTACATACAAAGGCAGTAAGGTACGGGGGTTCGAAACTTCCAACGCGGCTGCCGTCGGCGGCACGACGACCCTTATCGAATTCGTGAATCAGGAGGAAGGCAAAGGTCTGGTGGAAACAATCGAAGACTACCGCACAACGGATGTTGACGGTATTGCAATGGTAGACTATTCATTCCACAGTGTCATGACAGATCCCCGTGATGATGTGATCATGGAGATCCCCAGGCTTGCCGATGCCGGATATCCCACCATGAAATTATTCATGGCCTATAAAGGCATGTTCTTTCATGCCGATGACGATGCAATTTTGAAAGCTCTCCAAAAAGGAAAAGAAGCCGGGATCACAGTCATGGTCCATGCTGAAAACGCCGATATGATCGATGTGACGTCCAAACAACTTATTGCAGAAGGAAAAACAGAGCCCTATTACCATGCAGTAAGCCGCCCTCCTGTGGTGGAAGCCGAAGCCACAAGACGTGCAATTTATCTTGCAGAAATGGCGGATGCTCCTCTTTACGTCGTTCATGTTTCCTGTAAGGAAGCACTGGAGGAAATAAAATCGGCCAGCGGCAGAGGCCAGCGTGTTTTCGGTGAGACCTGTTCCCATTATCTGGTCCTGGACACATCAGATCTGGCCAAACCGGATTTTGAAGGCGCCAAGTATGTATGCTCGCCGGCACTTAGAACCGAAGAACACAGGAACGCCCTGTGGGAAGCTGTCGACAATAAATGGCTCAATGGGGTAAGCTCGGATCACTGCGGATTTGATTTCAAAACACAGAAGCATATGGGGTTTGGAGAAGGAAATTCTTTTGCCGATATCCCCAACGGCGCACCGGGCTTGCAGAACAGGCTTAATATTTTGTGGACCTACGGAGTCTGCGAGGATAAAATATCAAAGAGCAGACTGGTAGACCTCTTTGCTACCACACCTGCAAAAAACAATGGTCTTAATAAAAAAGGCCAGCTTGCTCCGGGATTCGATGCCGATATCGTCATCTTTGATCCTGATTACGAAGGTATCATAAGTGCAAAGACCAATCTGGAAGGCGTTGATTACACTCCGTTTGAAGGGTTCAAACAAAAAGGCAGATCGGAGACCGTATTCCTGAGAGGCGAAAAAATCGTGGACACCGGGAAGTATATAGGCCGCAAAGGCCAGGGAAAACTGGTAAAAGGACAGCCTTACGGTCTGGCCTATAAATAGATGGTAACAGCTGTGAAAATCAACGAAGAAAGGCTTCTTAATACATTAAGCGATTTAAGCAGGTTTACCGATACACCCGGGAATGGAATCACTCGATTTTCATACGGCAGGCAGGATGCCAAGGCAAGGGAATATATAATCAGGCGGGCAAATGAAGCAGGTTGTGACGTTTTCATAGATGCGCTGCAAAATATACGTATCGCCTTACCTGATAATAACCATGAAGGAAAAAGAGTCATATCCGGTTCTCATATAGATACTGTCAGAAACGGAGGATGGCTGGACGGCATATACGGAGTATGCGCAGCTCTGGAAATCCTTGAAACCCTGAGAGAGTCCCATCGATCTTTTCAGAATAACTACGAAATGGTAATATTTGCCGAAGAAGAAGGCTCAAATTTCGGTTCGACTTTGACTGGAAGTAAATTTCTGACCGGCGCATATGATGAACCCGCTCTTGACAGCCTTCATGACGACAATGGCAAAAGTCTGCGGGAAGTTCTTGATTCACTCACAAATCCGCCGGACATATGTATTTACAACACATCGGACAAGAATTATTCCGATTTGGAGTGGAACTCCAGCGACATAAAATCCATGTTTGAACTGCACATTGAGCAGGGACCTGTGCTGGATCATGAACCTGCTTCTCTGGGTATCGTTGAATCGATTTTTGGCATAAGGGTCATTGAAGTGACACTTAAAGGCGTGGGCAATCATGCCGGTGCCACACCGATGGCTCTGCGGTCGGATGCCCTTTGTGCCGCAGCTGAGTGTATTCTCAAAGCAGAATCCATAGTGAAAGGCGATGCCGATCACAGTAGCGTCGTAACTGTCGGAAAACTCGACATTTCGCCCAATAGCTCCAATGTCATAGCGGAGAAGGCTAAATTCACCGTTGAGGCCCGTGATAAAGATATTGATAAAATCAATTTCTTAATGAACCATATCATAAGTGAATTACGATCCATCGCAAAAGAGCGCAATGTCTCCTGCGATATCAAAGAGCTTTCCAATTCGGCCCCTGTTCATTTAAGCAGCAGATTGATAAACGTAATCGAACAAACTGCCAAATCAAAGAATCTTAAGTACATACTGATGGACAGCGGAGCTGTTCACGATGCGGCAATGATAGCCGGATCTTCCGATACCGGAATGATCTTTGTCCCCAGTATCGACGGGCGAAGTCATGTTCCCAGCGAAAATACAAACTCCCGTGATTTGCTCACGGGAGCTCAATTTCTTTTAGATACCGTTCTGGTTGAATTACAATGAGACAAATATATAAAACTTTTATTGAGATCAGCTACTTCTTTTGATACACCTCTTCCCCTTCGAAACAAACAATATGCGGATCGTATTGTTATCGAATCTGTTTGGTGAAAAATGTACTATTATTTTGTAACTAAGAATATCGTCAAAATGAATCGAACAATATTTCAGTCAATTATTTTAAAAATCACATCGATGCTATACAGTTCTCCTTACTTGTCTTTTTTTAATGTCAAAACAAAGAAGTTTATGATAACAAACAGTGGCAAACCAGATTATTATGCTATAATGAACTAACATTAAATGCCAAGATCTGGAACTGTGATATGGAGCTACATAGTGAAGAGGAGAGGATTATGAAAACGGCAATGAGAAAATTTACAATTCTTATGACGATAGTATTAGTCTTTATGCTTATGCCTGCTGATATTTCTGCTGATTCAGATACTACAGGTCCAGTCTTAAAACGAGTGTGGTTTGAAAAAACAGATTACACATATGGTGATGAAATAAATATCTTTTTTGAAATCACTGACGATATGTCAGGTGTCGATAAAGAAGAGATATATTTTAACATTGGATCTGCTGATGGCAGAAGTGGTGCAGGTACAGGTGAGAAAGGCAAATTAGTATCTGAAAATATATATCAGGTAGCTATATCAAATTTCAATTTTAAATCTGGTACATATTCGATTGATTATGTTAGCTTATTTGATTTAGCTGGTAACAGGAGTGTTTTTACTAAGGATAATTTTTCCTGGGAGAACCCTTTGCCAAATGTTGCTTCAATGAATTTTTTCAATCCCGGATATGTGGCAGATAAAACTCCCAAAATAAAATCTATTTCATCTTCAATAATAAAAAGATCAAATGGAGATTACTCCAAATACAATGCTTACCCCGGAGATAGTTTATTGATTAAAGTTGATGCGGATGATGCAGAATGTATTCTTATTTCATATTATTGCAAAGAGGATGGGAATTATTCTATAGGAGATGTGTTGTACCCTTCTTCCTCAAATTCAAAATCTTTTGTGAAAGAAATCGTACTTACAGAAAAAATGCTAACCAGTGAATATAATCTGGGATCTGTAATGGCAGTGAACGGATCTGCTAATGACACCCCGTCAATAAATAGTGCATGGAAATTTAAATTCAAATATTACAATAAAAAGCGTATGAAAGTTCCCGAACTGCCTATTATCTCAAGCGTTAAAATGAATAAAAAAGCATTTAAACCAGGAGAAGAAATTTCAATCAAAATGATCATAGAAGATAAAGATCAATATGCTGAATATGATGTGAATGATCCAGAGCTAGCAATTGCCGTTTCCGCACACCCGGAAGGCTCCAATAACATAAACCTGAGCGGTAAGGGTGTAAGTGGGCATCTTCAGTATAAGAGCCCTGTTATCAGTAATGGTCAAACAACAGGATATTTGTTTGAAGGGAAAATCAAAGTTCCTGCAAATGCACAGGAAGGAACATATAAGTTTATGTATGGTCCTAATTCCACAACATTCCAATATGGTAGACTAGGCGTATATATAGATTATTCAAGTCCAGAATCAGGACGTACATTTAAGATCAGTTCTATTTTTTCGGGAATACAAAATGAATCGCTCCTTGTTGGAGAATATTTTGACCCGGGTGGCGGCGTAAAAGCCATACTCGCTGATGGCACAGATGTTACTGCAAAAATGGAAATCGAAAGTTTTGTGGATTCTAGTGCAGTCGGGGTTTATCTTGTAAAATATAAATATTCTAAGTGGAATTCTGATGAAAATAAAAATGATTTATACATGTCATTTCGCTGGGTAGGCATAACGGAGCTTATCCCAGATGAGGAATACCCAGGTGAGACTCCACTTGCAATAACAGATGACACTCTGAAAATAGGTGCAAAATCAGCAGATGCCACTATAAGTTTAAATGGAAAGAAAATCGCATTTAATACTAAGCTTACTGCGAAAGGGGATTATAAATTAAGTGCAAGTACTAAAACTGCCAAGGCTATAGTAGATAAAAGTGGTCCTGCCATATCTCACAAGATTATTAATAAAAAAACAATCAAAATAGTGGTAAATGATCCGGCAGGAGTAAAAACAGTAAAATACTTATCAGGCAAACAAACAAAGTCAAAAGTGAAGTCTAAAGGTAAAATGATAAATAAATCGCACACAATGAACGCGAAAGACGGCTTAATACTTACTGTTTATGCTGTAGATAAGTTCGGTAATAGCTCAATAAAGACCATTAAAATATCAAGAAAAGTAAAAAGCGTCAAAACATTACCCAGAATTTACCTTGTAAAAGGCAAGACTATTAAACTACCACCAGCTAAAGTATCGCCTGACTACGCTACAAAGAAATCCGTAAAATGGAAATCAAAGAATTCAGGTGTTGCTAAAATTACTAAAAGCAAAATCAAAGGTATAAAAAAGGGTAAGACAGTATTAAGTGTAACTACGAACGACGGAAAGAAAACAGCAAAATGTGTTGTGGTTGTTGTTTCAAAAGCAAAGAAGTTAAAGTCACTGAAAATATCACCGGCCAACTCGACTATAAGCGCAGGAAAGTCATTTCAAACTAAAACCACACTTAACCCGACGAATGCAACTGGTATAATTCCAACCTATAAATCAAGCAATTCCAAAATAATCAAAGTAGACAAACTGGGCAAGGTAACAGCAGTTAAAAAAGGAAACGCGACTATAACGGTAAGGGCTGGAGGCAAGACCGCTGCATGTAAAGTTACGGTAAAGTAAAAAACGTCAGTTTTTTAGCGTCTCTGTTTTATATGTATTATAACCCTCATAAGAATAACTTGCATCGATCCCTTTCATATAGACTTCTCTGTCGTTTACCTTGTTGGTCAAAGCTCCTTTAAGCAATTCCCTGATTTCTAAATCTTTTATAGGACTTCGTTCCATTGCAAGCAGATAGCTGTCTTTATCTATATTGCTCCAGTCGATCACTTGTCCAATTTCATTTTTCAAGATTACATCAAGCCATATTCTCATGCTGCGTCCATTTCCTTCTCTGAATGGATGGGCAACGTTCATTTCGACATATTTTGCAATTATTTCATTAAAACTAGTTTGTTTCATTCTTGATATTTCTGTAAGGGCTTTTTCTAAATACATTACCGGTGCAAATCTAAAATTTCCTTTAGATATATTATCTACTCTCGTTTTGCCTGCAAATTCATATATGTCACCAAACAAATATCCATGTATTTTAGCGAGCCCCTCATAAGTACCTACCGGAAATGTATCAAGCAAACCTGATTCGAACAGCTCAAGTGCTTTGGTTTTACTGATTCTTTCTTCTTTTTCGGCCAACTCTACACTATTTGTGATCCCAAGTTTATTTTCAATTATCATAATTTTATCCTTTAATATTTGCAACATGCTTTATGTTTGTATTATATCATAAATGCAGCCTCTCATTATTTAGATTTATGCTATAATTAATATCGTTGGCATTTCGATGAGCTTGTGATTTCAACAGAATAGTAGATAATTATGCATACTAAATTATAAAAGAGAGGTTTATTATGGAGAACGAAGTACTTAAGGGCAGTCCCGAAAGACCCAATGGAAAAGCGCTCATACCATTCCTGGTATTTTTGTTATGCTTTCTGGGTTCCGGGCTTTTCTTCCAGATAAGGGGCGTGGAAATGGCATTTTACCAAATGCCTGCACCTGTGGCTATTTTAGTTGGCGTTGCAGTGGCATTTTTTATGTTCAAAGGCACCATAAATGAAAAATTCAACCTCTTTGCAAAAGGATGCGGTGATATTAATATCATTACCATGTGCTGCATATATCTGTTCGCCGGTGCTTTTGCCAAGACGGCGGGAGCAATGGGGGGAGTGGAGTCTACAGCTTTTTTCGGACTGTCCATAATACCACCTCAATTTATCGTGGCTGGAGTATTTTTGATATCCGCATTTCTTGCACTTGCCATAGGAAGCGCCATGGCAACAGTCGGGGCTATAGTCCCCATAGGTTTTGAAATGGCTATGCAGACGGACGGGAACATGGCTCTCATGACGGCAGCCGTCGTATGCGGAGCTATATTCGGCGATAATTTGTCCATGGTGTCCGATACTACTATCGCGGCAACCAGAACACAGGGCTGTGAGCTTTCAGACAAATTCAAGGTGAATTTTCTTATCGCACTACCGGCTGCTGTACTTGCTGCTGTACTCTTTATCATTTTCGGGCAGATAGATGCTTCTGCAGTCGCCGGTCAGACCTATGATTACAACCTGCTAAAGGTACTCCCATATGTACTTGTACTGGTGCTGGCGTTGATCGGCATCAATGTGTTTGTGGTTCTCAGCACGGGGATTCTGAGTGCAATCATAATAGGGTTATCTACGGGAAGCTTCGCATTTATGGAAGGTGTTCAGGCTATATATACGGGCTTTACCAATATGACTGAAATATTCCTGCTTTCAATGTTTACAGGCGGGCTGGCGGCAATGGTCACTCATTATGGCGGGCTTTCGTGGGCACTGAATAAAATCAAGTCTTTCATAAGAGGCCCCAAGTCTGCACAGGCAGGGATTGCAGCTCTTGCTTCAGTTTCCGATCTGGCTACGGCAAACAATACCGTTGCCATAATCATATGCGGACCAATCGTAAAAGAGATCAGTAGCAAGTACAGGATCGACCCCAGAAAGTCAGCGTCTCTGATTGATATATGGGCGTGTATATTCCAGGGGCTTATTCCGTACGGAGCTCAGATACTTCTTGCATCAAGTCTTTCTGAAGGGCTGGTCAGCCCCATCGATATAGTTCCTTATATGTGGTATACATTTATTCTGGCTGTATTTGCTGTCTTGGCGATATACTTCCCATATTCAGAAGGTACCATCAAAAAGCATCCCTGGGACTGGGATAAAATGAAAGCTATGAAAGCTGCTAAATAAGGTTTCGCTATTCGCCCAGCTTCATTCTAAGACTTTTTTCTAGAAAAAAAAGTGCTGCCTTTGGATGTACTTTTGAAAGTACGCCTAAAGAAGACATAATGTAGTCGTTATCCACCAGTATCTGAGCATTTTCGGTGGGGAAGAGAAGAACTCCGTCTATGTTGTGCTTAGAAATCTTTTTCATTATCTCGACTCTGTTTGGTAGTCTGGTGAGAGCACCGCCGGTTCCCACTATGTATTTGACCAGACTCAGGTCTTTACCTTCGGCGATAGTGCTGGTTTCTGTATGAACTTTAACAAATTGGATGTTCCCGGCATGTCTCTGGGTTGCGGTTATGGCAGCCTTTTCTGCCAGCGCTTCCACAAATTTTATTTCTTCAGCATCTTTAGGTACAACATTATATCGTTCCATAACGGGAGTAATGGGGAAGTCAAGTTTCTTTTCAAGTTTATCTGACCCGATCATTTCAATGATGTTGTTCATATTGACAAAAACACCTAAATCACCCTCCACGGTCCTTTTGGCTTTGGGCTCGGGGTTTATGAGGATTTTTCCGATGTCTTCCGAAATATCTGTTACGGAATGAAGGTCGGTTGTGGCTCCGCCCACGTCCAATACCATCAGATCACCTATCTTGCTGTATAGAAGTTTGGCGCATTCCATCACTGCACCGGGGGTAGGAATGATAGGACCATTCACCAGATCTCTCACATGTTCCATCCCCGGAGCATGTATTATATGTTCTTCAAAAGCAGTCTGAATGATCCGCCTGGTAGGCTCCACATTCAGCTCGCCAATTCTCGGGTAGACATTATCTACGATGTAGAGATGAGCCTTGCTGTAATTGAAGATATTTCTGATTTCGTCCTGATTCTCTATATTACCCGCATATATGACCGGGATAGGCAAATCAAGTTCACGTATCTTCTCTGCATTGTACAGCGCGGTATCCCGCTCGCCGTTATCTACTCCTCCGGCAATCATTATCAGATTGGGATTGATTTGCTGCAATTTTGTGAGATCATTATCTCTTAAACGACCGGAGGTAACCTGATGTAAAATGGCGCCTGCACCTAAGGCGGCTTCTTTTGCAGCTTTGGTCGTCATGTCATGTAAAAGACCGTGGACTGTCATTTTAAGACCGCCGGCAGCGCTTGAAGTTGCAAGCATTTCATCATATTCGATGTTGTCTACGCCTTTATTTTTACAAAGATCATCCATAGCGTTTTTAAGGCCGACTCTGACATCGCCTTCAAGCACAGAAGTATTGGCCTGACCCTGACCCCAGAAAACAGGAGTGTCGCTTTCTATATCGGTAAAAGCGTTTACTATTGTTGTTGTTGATCCTATTTCAGCTACTAATGTATCGATTTTCATGTTGTCTCCCTGATCGTTAAAGTAATATGGTTCAATTCCCGGGTGTCTATCTGGTATAGCATCTGCCGCATGCATCAGGCTCAGGAACAAATTCGTTTTGCATTTGACAGTATTCCTGGCATTTCACGGTGTCAATACCGTCTTTGGATATGGCACCTATGGGGCAGGCATTTATTATACGTTGTGGCACTGACACCGGATTTTCGAATAATCCGTATCTCATGTAATCCTCGGCTATATTTATCTCGTCATATGTTTCCTCATTAATGCCGTTTTCGTTGGTATGATTTTTCCCGGAAGGCTCTAACTGTACTTCGGTCAAAATCGAACTGAATCTGCCCCAGGGACCGTACTCAGTTCTTATACAGCCGTTTGGACCAAATTCACCCATACCGGCTATATGTGCTGCTATCTTATGTGACCATTCAGGTCTGTTAGAGTCTCTGTTCCAATCAGTATGGGGTGTTGACAGAGATGCTTCTCTTCCCCATTCTTCAAGAAAGTCAAGGATAAATGTATTGATATGGGCTGATACAATGATCGACCTGTCGTATGCATAAGCCCAGGCCTTGCTAACAGCATTCACGTTGTTGTTTTCTATAAAATTGTCCTGTACATATTCGGGAAGGAAGGGCAGGAAGCTTACGATCACTGTAGTTCCCGGCCTGTATATTTCCTTAGGGTGTTTGGTCAGACCTGCATCAAATGCATCCATAAATCTTTTATCGTTTGTAAACGCATAACCTAACAGAGGTAATCCTAATATATCAGTCAGACCTTGACCTTTAATATATTTGGTCATTTCTTCCGCAAGTGCCTCCTGCAAGTGTTTTTTGTAATTCACGCCGAATCCGTTATACATTCAGAGTTCCTCTCTACTTCTGCTTTACATAAATAATTAACAAATCATTTGATAGACAAGTCAAAAACGGTTATCCATCAAATTGTACCATACGTTTATACCCAATTGTTGATTTTATACAGTTTCACATTCTCATGCTGTGGTTATAAGACCCAAATTGTATGTTATACTGAACTCATATGATACACTGGAAAACGATTACCCATTTGAATTGCAGCAGCACCTGATGATGCAGGGAGAACAATATGCACACAAGATCATTTTGGAGTACGATTGATATAATTGCTAAGATTGTTAGAACGCTTTGATGAATTGCTGAAAAGCGGAGAGATACCTCGAAGTAAACGTTATGATTATGATTAATTTATGAAGAGGAGGGTATTCTGTGGCATTTTTTAATACACTCAATAATGAAGACTATATAAAACGCATAAAAGGAAAACTGGAAAAACATAAAAAGCTGTCAGGAAAAGAAGAATCTGTACTGGCTGATATAGCTAAAGGTTACCTCGACATAAAATGGGATGCTGTGGAAATTCTGACAGACGATAATTTTCTGTTTGATGTTGTACAGAATGCGGCAGACGCAAAGATACAGTCTTTTGCGGTAAAAAAGATGACAGACCAGCCCAAACTATTCGAAATTTCTCAAAAACATCGCGATCTTTACATACGTAAAGATGCGGTTTCTATGTTGACAGATCAAGATATGCTAATGGATATTGCCAACAGCAATGTGCGCGGAGTTTCAGATGATGCTATTCTAAGACTGAAAGACGAGAACGCACTGATGAGCCTGGCAAAAAAAGGTAACAAAATAGCCATAAAAATATTAAAATCAGATCAAGTGCTGATGAAAGAACTTGCTCTCGGTGGGAGTCAAGAAGCTACAGATATGCTTGATAAATCGCTTTTGGAGAATATAAAACAGGAATTGCCTCTTTCCGTCAGAGGTAGTGTCTGCAATACCCTGGGACATGAATGGAGGGTGCTTCATGAATGCGCCGATACTAATATGTCATGCAAAAAATGCGACTATTGTGAGAAGGAAGAACACACTTGGATAATAGAAAAAAGCATCGATAAAGGAAATTCGGGAGCATCATATGAAATTGGTCAAGAGCGCTTTTTTACATGTAAACATTGCAGTGCAGAAAAAAGCGAATTAATTACAAATGAAGAATTAAGACTGGAAGCGATTAGAGACAGATATAACAATATGACATTGAAAGAGCAAGAAGCAGAGAAAGATAAATTCTATAATGGCAAGTAGAGGCATCAGCCATGGAAAACAATGTCCTAATTCTTCAGTTTTCGATTAGCCCGGTTATAAAGCCAACTTATGGCAAAACAAATTATACCTGCGCCAATGAATCCGATCACTCTCATTATGCTGTTCTCATAACTGATATCAATGAGCAGTAATTTAAGAACGCACACCATGGTCAGGAAAAGGCCGTAGAGCCTCAGAGTCTTCTGCTTGATCCTGAAACCGCAGATGATGAATACCAACGCCAGACAGAGGGTAATAACGCTTCCCGCAAGCTCGTATTCGCTCCAGGATATAAATGAAAATATTATACCCAAAGTTGTTGCGGTGATCCTCAATCCGTATATATAACCCATCCATTCTTTAACCTTCTGTCTCTTTAGATAAACAAGCATGTTAACCGCGCAGTAGGAAGCAGCCAGCAGCACAAGTATCCAATGTAGCCATATCTGCTGCACATCGTAAAGAGTGAATAAAATGATAACTAAGAAAATTTCAGACATGATTTGACAGACGCCAAGGAGGATCCGGTTTTCTTCACCTTTTCTTATGGCTATATCTTTCAATTTTTCCCATCTGCAGGCAAAGCCGGAATTCAAGATGGCGAGATGAATAATTCCCATTACGAGAACTGCAAGAGCTAGGGCATCCTTATAGTCGGCATCATATACAAATGTAAAGATCGAAGATATCAATAGTAGATATGCCGATAATTTCCATCCTGTTTTCTGAAGGAAATCCCATTTTGCCATAATTATGAATATAAAAGATAAAGATCCGATAATAAATATTTCAGGGAGCCAGCCGTAAAGAAAACCGAATTCCGGCGAAGATGCTGTCAGGAAGGTGTTCAGGTAGGTCATGATTATCCCAACACAGGCATAAACCTTGTCTTTTCGTTTCCAGGCGATCAGCAGTGCAGCTACAGCAAAAGGCAGCACTCCTATAACTTCGTTGATACTATCCAGATATGCATAATCTTCAAACACATAAGCAAGATAAACAACCGCCAGCAATGAAAAGAGAATACTCTTGCATACGATCCCTTTCTCTCTGCGCTCATACAGGATAAACAAAGGCAGCCACAGGACAAATACACACGCAAAACCGATGCTGTATGGGTCTTCCAGGCCAAGCCGGGTGCTTAATAATTCGCCGCCGTTATATATGAGGATACCGCTTACCAAATATTGAATCACAAGCCAAACTGTCTTTAGGAGACCTTTCCCCATAGTACGCAAAATATTTATGAATATTATTATAATAGGCAGGATAAGTAATATTGTGGACAAGCAGAATAGCAAATGCATTTGAATCGAATCGGTTGTTTGCAGCCAGTAATCCGATAACGTCATATACTGAACAGATGATAAAATCACGGACAGGCCCCCGAGGCATGTAAGGTTGATCCCCGGTTTTTCCGTTTTCGTAAACATATAGGCCAAAATACACATAAGCTGAAAAATATTGAGGAAAATTATTTCCTGCCATGCAATGGCCATGGTGGCCCCGAATATTACGGAAACCCCAATGCCTACATAGCCGATAATATGAAACAGAATGATTCTGAGCCTCTTTGACAGATACACCATCCCTACGACCCACAGGAAGAACAGTCCATACAGAACATAGTCATTGATATAATGGAAGTATAATCTTGATAACAAGAAAGATATGTAAACCATTCCTACTCCGCAACCGATTAGAGATATAGAAAAGTAATTGTGGAGTTTTTTCTGAAGCAATAAGCCTGTTGTAAGTACCGCAAAGCTCAGAATATACATAATCGCAAATTTAGTTTCTTTCTCAAGGTAAGGATAGACCAATACTGCCAGAGAACACAGACCGACAAAGATCAGGAGGGATGCTACTACGCCCATTACCTGTTTGCCCATTCTGCCTTCCAGATCGATTTTTTTTGACGATGGTTTTGTTTTCGGTATGGATACAGGTTCAGGTCCGGTTGGTAAAACACGCTGATAGCTTATGTGGGGCTGCTCATTACGTATATTATCCGGTTCATTTGGAATGGTATCCGATAAATTCAGCTCGGCCTCCAAAGATCTTACTTTCTGCTCAAGCTGCCACACCCGCAGTTCCAAAGCACTTAATTTTCTACTCATATCAGTACCTTTCATTCATAGTATCAACTAGAGAGCCTCACTAATAGTGCAATATTACACTATTAGTAAAATAAAGTCAAATAATCACAGTAGAAAAACGGTCATGACCTTCAATTAAGTTATTCACTTTCGTTATGAATAAATCTCATGAGCATAAACTATTGCGTGTTCAGCACTGTCGAACACGTACTCTTTTCCGATATGCTTGATAAAATGGCCGCTTTCCAGCATATGAAGTACCTTGGGTTGGACACTTGTCAGCATTACCTTTACGTTATCTTTCTTTAGATTTTCATTTAGTTCTATTAATGCCTGGACACCTGAAATGTCAATTTCGGGGACGCCCCGCATGGATAGGATCAATACTTTTATATCCGGAATAGCAGACAGTTGCTGGTGGAGCTGTTCAACAACGGCAAAGAATAAGGTTCCGGTGAGATATGCGATTCTGATATCGTTTGGATCGCCCTTAATGTAAATGCCGATTTCTTCTAATTTTTCTTTATCTACCTTGGAAATATTGACATCTATATCAGAGATACGAAGGACGATGAGGAATGCCGAGAATACAACGCCGATAATGATCGCCCAGGTCAGATCGAGGATTATCGTGGCGAAAAATGTAACAAAGAACTTGGCCATGCCAGAGTAAAACTTGTTGTGAAAAATAAATTTTATATTTTCCCAGTCGTTCATTCTCCATGCTGTTACGATCAACACGCCGGCCAGTGCTGATAAGGGTATGGCTGACATTACGGGAGACAAGATGAACATAGCAAAGAGGATTCCGAATGCATGGAAAATCCCTGTCAGCCTGGTCACTTCACCGGATTTGATTGCTACGCTTGTTCTTGCTATGGCCGCCGTTGCAGGGACGCCGCCAAGGAAGGGGATTATTATGTTTCCGATTCCCTGAGCTATCAATTCCCGGTCACCCCGGATTTTTTCACCTTTTAGTTTGCCCGCCGCAACTCCGCAGAGAAGACTTTCTATCATAGCCAGTGCAGCAATACTGATGGACGGTATTATAAGTGCCTTTATCTGTTCAAATGTAATTCCCAGAATATCCAGTCTCTCGTCAAGCAAAAGTGCTTTAGGAATATTTCCAACAGTTACTACATCGAAATTAAGGATCAAGTTTAAGAGAAGCACAAAGATCAGAGCTGCAAGGGAAGATGGTAGTATAGCATTGATTTTCTTAGGCCAGAATATCATGATTAGAATGACCAAAACGCCAAACAGCATTGTGTGCCAGTCAGGATCAAAACCTCCCATAAAATACGAAAATAGCTTTGTCAAAGCATGTCCATTGCCAGAGTTTATTCCGAAAAAATTATCAAGCTGCCCCAGAGCAATGATAACCGCAATGCCTGAAGTGAATCCGGTTATGACGGACGACGGCATTATTGATATTATTCTTCCCAGTCTGAAAAGCCCGGCAATTACTAATATTATTCCGGCCATCAAACCTGAAATAAGCATTCCCTGAATACCATGCTGAGCTACAAGTGTTATAAGTATGGCCGTCATGGCTCCGGTTGGTCCGGATATCTGGTACGAAGCCCCGGAAAAGGCGCCGATCACAATACCGGCAATTATTGCTGTGACAAGACCTGCCGCAGCAGTTGATCCCGAGCCTACTCCAAATGCAAGCGCCAGGGGGAGGGCAACGGCTGTTACAGTAAGACCTGCCAAGCCGTCTTTTCTTAGACTGTTCAGGTTATATCCTTTGAATTCAATTTTTAAATCGGAGATATATTCTTTTATCATATTGTTTTTCCTAGTTTAAGCATAACTTCGCATATTCTATCATAAAAACCATATGTGGTGGCATATTAGTCGCTGATATAAATTCGAAATTCTCCGTTTGTCTTGGCCCACCGCTTTAATATTCTATCTTTGTTCTTGGTTCGTATTGTTTTAAACAGCATCCATTTATCACCTGATGTAGTTTTGATTATGTGATAAGCCTGCTTCTTTCGGTCCACTAGCTGTGGATATTCAATAGGATGCTCGGTGATCATGATCGGCCATCCACCTTCATCCTGGCATTCCAGAGACATGCATAAAGGAGTGACGCCGATTTCCCGGACTGCGGCTTTAGCCCTTTCGTTATAAAGATTCAGCCCGTAATCGGAATATACAGTTATTCCCTGATCAGAAAATTCACGGCACCATCCCAGATTACCGATGGCGATTCCTGTGGATCTTACGGCATCGGTGATTATTTCGAAGTTATTCTCGATATATCGATCCAGATTTCCTTTTGAAATATTTGAAATATATGGTATAGGGTCAAAATAGTCAGGAATCTTCGGCTTCTTCATAAAATCCTGCAAAGGCAAATACAGTTTGGCACGATCAACTTTTAAAACATCCATAATTGACTTGAAGTCGTATGTGTTTATTTCATCAATATAATATAGATAAAAAGCCAGTTGTTTTTCGTCACTCAAATTATCGGGTGAACTGCCAAAAGCACTGTAATCGGGACTGGCTTCTTTTGGGCGCTTGTCCATTTTAAGTTGACTATATGCATTAAGGCCATCCCGCCTGAGCTTATTAAGTGCCGATAGGGGCAGGGTGCTTCCTTCTTCAAGATCGATCCGAACAGAGTCAACATCAAAACAAGTGCCTCCCGTTTTTCTGAGTTGTCTTTCCGCCAGTGATTTTTCCAGCGGCTTATTGATAGCTTCTTCTGCAAGAACGGATGTATCAGTAAATGTAAAGCTGTTTTCTCCTTCAATAATTTTAAGAGTAGGGTGTCCACCGATATTTATGTCCATCTCCAGATCAATTGATAAACGCTTATGACTTTTCCCATCAGTAAAAGCGGCGCCTTCATATGTTTTTCTTGCCTCTTTCATGATCTCGGCTTGAGTTATCCTGTAAACTGACTGGCCTATTTCTATTTGTCCTTTGATATCTCCGATGCGGTATGTCTGATTGTCCAGCTCTTTAAGATATGTGACAATGTTACCGGAAAGAGATTTGTTTCTGATTTCGATACCATCACCTAACGAAAGATGGCCGGAAAGTTTCACATCGATCAAATTTTTTCCACGGAATACATTTACGACTTGTCCTATGTAAATTCCCTGATGTTTTGGTAATTCTTTTGTTAAAAGGTTCTTGCCGGGATTATCAAAGAGATATCCTGTAGTAAATTCTCCTCTGCTGTAAATCTGTCTTAAGGTCTCCAGGTCTTTTGGGTCGACCTGATAACTGCCGCTGTCAATATATTCGTCCAGATATTTTCTGTATATGGCTGTGACCAGTGCAACATATTCGGGAGATTTCATTCGTCCCTCTATCTTTAGGGACGTAACTCCGGCATCAAGAATCTTGCCCAGATGATCGAGAGCACATAGATCTTTTGGGCTGAGAGGGTAATCTTCATTCCCGTAGTTACTTCTGTATGGGAGGCGGCAGGGTTGTGCACAAAGACCGCGGTTCCCGCTGCGGCCATTGATACCTCCGATTAGTCTGCTCATCTGACATTGTCCTGAGTAACACATGCAAAGGGCACCGTGTATAAACATCTCAATGTCAATTTGACTGGAGTCAGTAATTTTCTTTATTTCATCAAGTGATGTCTCACGTGCAAGGACTACACGGGAAAAGCCAAGAGATTCGGCGGCGCTCACTCCGGATAGGTTGTAGACTGTGCCTTGGGTGGACAGATGTAAGACAAAGTCGGGCAAATTCTTATTTACCCAGCATGCAAGCCCCAGGTCCTGGACTATAAGCCCGTCGACGCCCATATTATAGAGCTCTGTCGCATATGCTGCTGCTGAAGGAAGTTCTTTGTCAGTAAGCAAAATATTAACGGTAACATAAATTTTTACGTTTCTAAGATGTGCATAACGTACAGCTTCTGAAAGTTCTTTTGTTGTAAAGTTATCCGCCTTCATGCGGGCACTGTACTTATGACCGCCCAGATAGACGGCATCCGCACCGTTTTCCACTGCTGCAAAAAACTGTTTGAGCCCGCCGGCCGGTGCCAGTAATTCTACTATATTTCCCATATAGCTGATTATATAACAATTTATCTGTATATTACAATGTGTCGGATTTAAACAACTTAATTTCTGATAGGTATTTAGTCTTCAATCAGTAATAATATAAAATGATCGAGATCTAAACCAATAAAATACTCACCTATGTTGATACCGGACAATCTCGAATAAAGTGCATCTTTTGAGTACTTTTGTCCTGTCAATATATTTTCTAATTTCGATATATCATAAACTGAGAAAAAATCACCGAAAATTTTGCATTTTACAATGTGCTCATCCTTGACCGTCAGCCTTAAATCTATGATCCCACAAGGGAATTTTTTTGTTTTCTGAATTTCATATTCGAAGGGTTTCCCGTAATTCCATTCATAAGTTGAAAATTTACTTTTTACCAAGTTTTCAACTGCATCGATATCCTTTTTTGACAATTCATAATGTTGGACACATAAAGAATTTGCCAGATAATCAAGGATATTATCTTTGAAAACATCTATAGATATATCTGACGGTAAATATTCAGCTATATTAGTTACTCTGCTTTTAACAGACTTGATCCCTTTTGATTGTATCTTCAATTCAACCACATTCAGAGCATCAGTAAGTGCATCTAGATCACTGTTGAATAAAAGTGTCCCATGGTGCAAAATCTTATCCTTATACAAAAATTGTGCTGTTCCTGATATTTTTTTATTGTCAAGAAGAATATCATTTCTTTGCGACAACTGAATATCCAGCCCCATTTGAAGAAGTGCTTCGACAATAGGTTTGGAATTCTTCAAAATGTTAGTAATATCGCCCTCATCTTTATTAATGACGAAGGAATAATTCAAATTTCCTTCGTCGTGATATACTGCTCCACCTCCTGATAACCGTCTCGCAACAGTAATATTATTCCTTTTTATATACTCAATATTTATTTCATCAATAGTGTTTTGATTTTTCCCAATTATAATTGACGGATCATTAATATAAAAGAAGAAATAATTATCATCAGACATCTTGGACAACAAATATTCTTCTAATGCCAAATTGTAAAAGGGAATCGACCAGTCAGTTTTTATATATTTCATTATATTTCTCTCAGTACAGCAAATTAACTAAATACGATTTCCTATTTTTTTAAATATTGCATCCATGCGTTCCAGTGTCATGTCAATGTCTTCTTTTGTGTGCCTGGTCGTGAAACCGCAATGATGTGGGTATGGTGAATCGCCATAGTAATGGAAGTAAATTCCATTATCGAGACATTCTTTTAGAAATATTCTATTAAATTCTATATCGAATTTTTTAATGACTTTTCGCAAATCAAAATCTTCTTCAGCATTATCACAGCCAAAGTAAATACCGAATTGTGCGCCTACCCCTCGAACATGTCCGATGATATTGTTTTTCTGCATGATACCATTCAACCCGTTATAAAGTTGTCTCTCAATCGATTCAAGCTTGTCGTAAAAATCAGGTTCCTTTACCATCTTCAGACATTCAATGCCTCCGAGAATTGCAATTTGAGACCCACTGCTGGTTCCGCTGCATACGACAGGACCGCTTGGGTTAAATGTTTGCATTATTTCTTTTTTTCCACCGACAATTGCTATTGGCAAACCGCCTCCAATAGCTTTTGCAAATGTTGATAAGTCGGGAGTGATGCCATAATATTCCTGTGCGCTTCCTGGCCTCATACGAAGTCCTGATATTACTTCGTCAAATATTAAAACTATATTCTCATCAGAACATATTTCTCTGACTTGCTCTAAGTAGTCTTTTCTTGTCTCATAACAGCCACAATTATAACTTATTGGTTCAAGGATGATAGCTGCTATCTCATTTTTATATTTTTTAACGATATGTCCCACTGCTTCTATGTCGTTGAATCGTATGACTTTTACATTTTCATGTGCATTAGTTGGAAATCCTGTGCTATCAGGAATGGTCTCGGTTACCTCTCCATATTTATCTATTTCGGGAAAGTTTGAATGATTGAACCAAACCATTTCGTGCATACCATGAAAGTGTCCGTCAATTTTTACTATTAAATTCTTATTCGTGTATCCTCTTGCAACCCGTATAGCTGCCATCGTCGCTTCTGTACCGGAATTGACAAATCTTATCTGTTCTAATGAAGGTACGATAGACGAGATCAATTCCGCATATTGTAAATTGTATTCCGAATCAAAATTCATGAAAAAACCATTTTCCAGGGATTTTTGTATGCCCAGCTTGATCTGGGGGTGATTATGTCCAAATAATGCTGCACCTGCACAACAATGATAGTCGAGATATTCCTTTCCATCTACGCTATATAGTTTGTTACTGTCAGCGTGATCCATATACAAAGGTTCAGATAATATTCGGTTATTTCTTCCTCCTGCAGAGCCTCCACCAGGCATTAATAGTTTAGCTTTTTCATAAATATCGTTATTCTTTGTCATTTTTAGTTTCTCCTTTCTTCGAAGACTGCTAATTACCTATGTGAATAGTTTCATATCTAAATGTAAAGTGCAATGATTATACCAAGTTACTTAACTGTTGAAATAATATTATATTATTCATTTCCTGTCACCATATTTGTCTGCAATAATAAATTGAGGCACATGTGTGGCGCATATGATAAAAAAATGGCACATATGGCGCACGTATGGCACATTTTTATGTTTTCAGTATTATTTGTATATTATAATTTGTGATATATTACTCTCATAGTGTACTGAATATAAACTATATATATTGATGTTTTACTGCAAGGGAAAAAATAACGTGGATAAAAACCATTATTTTGACATAATTGGCATAGTAGTTGCATTTTAACTCACTAAAGCGTGATATGAAAACAAGGTGACTGCGTTATAAGGATTTATATGTATTTAAAACTAAAATTATTTTTATGTTTCAAGAGATTATTTTACAACAGAAGGGAGGTATAAATAGAATTTTTTAGGAGTCTTTGTGGAAGTTACCTTTGTGTTGATCTATATTTTACTATGGTGTTGTGGATAAAATGAATAGAAAGGTTGTCATTATGAAGAAAATAAAAAAAATACTAATATTACTTTTATGCCTGATGCTGTCGATAATAGGTTTTACAGCATGCGGCAGTGATTCAGAGAGTAGTAGCGGTGAAGAACAAATCCTGATTAAATATGCAAATACCGATTCTGAGGAGAGAAGCCATACACAAGCAGCTTATTGGTTTGCTGATTATATGGATAAGGAAACGGATGGGAAAGTTAAAGTCGAAGTATATCCAAACGGACAATTAGGCGATGACACAGAGCTTATGAAAGCAATTTCCATGAATACAGTTCAGTTATATAACGGCAGCGGGAATATGTCAGTAGTTGCCGGTGATAAGATCAATGTTATGCAACTGCCGTTCGTATACGATTCTTATGATGATTGGCATACTGGAATGCTGGAAAAAGGAGGCATTGATATTGCACGTGAAGCAATAGATGGAAGTGGAATAGTTTTGCTCGATGTTGAGTATGAGGGTGCTAGAAATGTAATTAGTACAAAAAAGACATATGAGAGCATAAAAGATTTTTCCGGATTTAAAATAAGAGTTACGCCAACGGACCTCAACCTGAAAGTCTGGGAAGCGTTTGGTGCAAATCCAACACCCATATCATACGGTGAAGTCTATACAGCATTAACACAGGGAACAATTGATGGAGTTGATCATGGCATAGGTGTTTTCCTCGATGCGAAGTTCTATGAGGCAGCGAAATATATAACTATGACAAATCATGTATACGGAACTGCCGATGTCATTACATCTCAAACCTTTCTTGACTCATTGCCGGAAGATATCAAACCAATATTTTTGGAAGGTGTAAAGCAGATGGCAGAAAAACAGAGAAATGAAGAGCATGAAAATGAAGCAGACTTTATCAAGCAGCTTGAAGATGCCGGCTGTACAGTTGTAGAAATATCCGATGATTTTAAAGAGGATATGAAAGATGCAACTAAGAGTGTGTATGATTTTCAACGTGAGATATCCGGAGCGGATATGGTAGATAGATTTTTGGCAACAGGCGGAAATTAATAATTTCTGTGCAGGCATATATAACGATACTGTTATGTATGCCTGTATGTTATTGGAGGTTAATGTTTTGAAAAAATTTGAGAAACTATATAATCATATAGAAGAAGTCTTATTGGTTTTAATGTTTTTCACAATGGTTGTTGTAATATTTATACAAGTAGTGATGCGCTATGTCTTCAATTCCTCATTGTCATGGTCAGACGAGTTGGGAAGATTCATATTTGTATGGTTATCATGGATGGGTGTCAGCATTGGTCAAAGAGAAGGAGAGCATATAAAAATTACTATGCTGACTGATAAACTCCCGTTTAAAACAGCTCATTTTGTAAACATATTAGCAGATTTAATTGTAATTGTAATATGTGCAGTTACTGCTTACTATACAGTCGTACTTGTGGATACAATATCTGGAGCAAAATATGTCAGCTTGCACATCAGTTATGTGTGGGGTTACGCAGCTATTCCTGTCGGATGTACTTTGATGGGTCTCCGAACATGTAAATCTATGTATAACTCTATTAAGGAAATAAAAAATGGACCTACCTTAAATAACGTAAATAACGGAGGTGTTGAGTAATGGAACTTGCTGTTCTTTTTATTATCCTTTTTGCAATGATATTTATGGGCGTACCTGTAGGATTTGCAATTGGTGGGGCAACTATGCTATGTATTGCCATATTCACGAATCTCGATATGGTGATATCCGCACAATACTGCTTTTCAGGTATTGATTCTTTTACTCTGCTTGCTGTACCTTTCTTTATTCTTGCCGGTGTTGTCATGTCTGCCGGAGGAATAGCCAGACGAATCGTCGACGTTGCATATAGTTTAGTTGGATTCATTACCGGTGGATTAGGAGCGGTCACCATTCTTGCCTGTATGTTTTTTGGAGCACTTTCAGGTTCCGGTATGGCGACAACCTCAGCAATTGGAAGTATGATGATCCCGGAAATGACAAAGAAAGATTATGATAAGGCATATGCAACAACACTGGTATGCTGCGGAGCTGTTGTAGGACCGATTATCCCTCCAAGTCTTTCTCTTGTTCTATACGGGAGCACGGCAAATGTTTCAATATCAAATCTTTTTATTGCAGGAATAATTCCCGGCATACTAATAGGACTTTTATTGATCATGACTAACTATATCATATGTAAAAAGAAGGGTATGGGTAAAAAGGTTGTAAGAGATAAAAGTGTACCTGTAAATGTATTTTTTAAAAGCCGTGCTGTTGAATTTGGTACTTCATTTAAAAATGGAATTTGGGCTTTACTCTCTCCGGTTATCATTCTCGGAGGAATTTATTTTGGTATCTTCACGCCAACCGAAGCCGCATGTGTGTCGGTTGTCTATTCAATAATCGTAAGTACGTTTATATATAAAGAGATGTCGCTGAAAGGGCTTTACAAAGCATTTGTACAAGCCGCTATACTAAATGGTATTACATCATTTTTATTGAGTTACTCTACCGTGTTTTCTACTTATTTAACTTATGCGAATATTCCGGGTATGATAGGAGATTTTCTTGAATCATTCACTGATAGTAAAATAGTATTTTTATTAATAGTAAATCTCATTCTGTTAATAATAGGTTGTTTTTTAGATACTATACCTGCCGTAATAATTATGACACCGATATTATTCCCTTCAGCGATGGCTTACGGCATTGATCCTGTACAGTTCGGGATTATTATAGCTGTTAACCTGGCAATAGGATTATGCACTCCGCCATATGGATGTAACCTGTTTGTTGGTGTAGCAATAAGCGGAATCAAGATGGAAGCCATGTTTAAGTACATATTTCCATTATTGTTAACACTCATTTTTAGCTTATTGTTGATTACATTTATTCCTCAGTTGACTACGGCAATTGTGTAACATATGGCTGGCTAAGGAACCCGTCAAGAAGCAAACAAAAAACTTAAAAATATGTATTAAGGAGAATTAAATTGAAATATACTACAACAAATTCAAAAAAATTATTTACTGATGCAAAAAAAAGTATGGTAAGTGGGGTTGCCAGTTCGTTGCATCAATATGCATGGCAAGATTATCCGATCTATATCGAAAGTGGAAAAGGTTCAAAGATATATGACGCAGACGGGAATGAATATATTGATTATCTATTAGGGTTTGGTCCAGTTATTCTAGGGTATTCAAATGATAGCTTGACTAATGCTGTTATAGAGCAACTCGGTAAATCTTCACAGACAGCATCACCATCGCAATCATTGATTGACCTATCAGATAAAATATGCACGATCATCCCTAGTGCAGAAAAGATCAGCACCTTTTTAAACTCAGGAACTGAAGCTGATCTTCATGGTATACGTTTAGCAAGAGCGTATACAGGAAAAACTAAAATAGTTAAATTTGAAGGGGGATATCATGGCTGGTCTGACGAACTAAAAGTCAGTGTTGAAGCTCAAGACGTCTCAAGCCTTGGTCCCCGCAATAAACCCTTTGTACTCAAACACTTTCCTGGGCAAAAGGATCCAGATGCGACTATCGTCGCTCCATTCAATGATCTGAACTTGCTTGAAGAGTTATTTAAAAAGCAAGGCAATGATATTGCAGCAGTAATATTGGAGCCGGTACTGTTCAATACCCACCCTGTATTTCCTCTCAGCGACTTTTTAGAAGGGCTAAGGGATCTGACCATTAAGTACGATATACTTTTGATCTTTGATGAAGTAATCACTGGTTTTAGATTTTCGCTTGGAGGCGCACAAGAATACTTTAAAGTTACTCCTGATATATCTACATTTGCAAAAGCAATGGGCGGCGGATTCCCGATTTCGACTGTTGTCGGAAGGGAAGATATAGTAAAGTCTCTTACCGCCACAGCAGGTACATTTAATGGAAATCCAATAAGTGTTGCTGCTTCGCTCGCTACAATAAAGGAATTGGAAAAAGAAGGTAGATATTCATTACTGCAAAAAAAATCAGAAAAATTAGTTAGTGGCACAGTGGCTTTAGGTGAAAAATATGGGATAAAAATGTGGGGGAAAGCAGTTGGTGCAACTTGGTCCATAAACTTTGGCGTTGACAGGCCATTAGTTGATTTTCGTGATGGAATCACTAATATTGATATCGACACCTATCGTAAATTTGCCGAAGGATGTTTGGAACGCGGCGTACGTATAAATCCATGGAGAGGCCGAATGTATATGAGTACTGAACATTCTGAAGAGGATATCTCAAAAACAATTGATACTTTTGATGATGTACTTTCCGCAATATGTGACATAAAATGAAAAAAGCAATAGAATACTTGTCAAATGAAGGATTTTTACCGAAGCTGGGTCATATCGGAATAGTGGCATCTGATATGGATGCCGCTATCATCAGCCTTAATAGTATTTTTGATGTTGAAAAAGGCTCGCCTTATTATTTTATTCCGCAG
Organism: Anaerovoracaceae bacterium; assembly: GCA_031553035.1. GTDB lineage: Bacteria > Bacillota > Clostridia > Peptostreptococcales > Anaerovoracaceae > JAVBLY01. Next base: position 203,404 of record JAVBLY010000009.1, read on the forward strand.
AGGTGTTGGTCAAATGGCAACGAAATATATGACTGCAAAATAGAAATATGCATGCTCCAATGGAATGAAATAAAGATAGAATTATTAGTGCCTGTTTCCGGCGATATCGAACATAAGAAATTTTTAGAAAAAAATGGAGCAGGCATACATCACTTAGCTTTTAATGTAGATGATTTTAATAAATATAAAGAAATTGTTATCGATAGAGCATATGATGTTATATTTGAAACCGAAACTAATGATGAGAAAGGCTTTAGAAGATGCCTTTATGCAAGAATACCAGATCTGGAAATATTAATAGAGATATTGGAAAACATCCATGAGAAAGATGATACGTTGCCTGTCAGAAGCTACGGAGGTAAAAAATGAACAATGAAATAAATTTATCAACAGATGAAATAATCAAGCGTCACAAAAATACAATGGCGCCTGCACAAGGTGTTTATCATGAAATTGCATTTGTGAATGGAGAGGGTTCTTTCTTATACGATTCTGAGGGGCGCGAATATATTGATATGACAGTTGGAATCTGTACCGGACCAATTGGGCACAGACATCCTAAAGTGGTTGCCGCTATAAAAGATCAGGCTGACAAGCTTCTTCACGTATCAATGGTTGGGTACTATGAGGAGAATGTAAAACATGCTGAGTTAATCAAATCTATTGCGCCCGGATCATTAAAGGATGGTAAGGTGATTTTTCTCAATGGTGGCTCGGAAGGTAATGAAGCCGCATTAAAAATGGCAAGGAAAGTAACAAGACGACCAATTGTGATATCTTTTATGGGTGCGTTTCATGGGCGTCCTATGGGGGCATTATCCGTGACTGCAAGTAAAGCTTCTTATAAAAGTGGTTTGGGCGGATTGCTTGCAGGTGTTCATCATGCAGTTTATCCATATTGCTATCGATGTCCAATGGGACATGAATCAAAAGATACATGTAATCTGGCATGCACGAATATTATTCATAAACTGTTGAAACATGTTGTTCCGGAGGAAGATCTTGCAGCGATAATAATGGAGCCTATGGCAGGTGAAAATGGTTATATCGACCCTCCAAGTGAGTTTATTCAGGAACTGAGAAAAATATGCGATGGCACAGGAGCATTATTGATTGCAGATGAAGTTCAGACTGGCTTTGGCAGAACAGGCAAAATGTGGGGTTGTGATCATCATGATGTTGAACCTGATGTCCTGGTTTTCGGAAAAGCAGCAGGTGGGCAATTGCCATTAGGGGGCTTTATTGGGAAGCGTGACATTGTAGACCAATGGGAATCGGGAAGTCATGGGTCAACCTATGGAGGCCACCAGCTGTCATGTAGAGCGGGAACAGAAACGATAAAAATCATTTTAGATGAAAATCTTGTTGAAAATGCCAGCGAAATGGGATTATATATAAAAAACAAGATGAAAGATGCTATGAAAGAGATTCCTTCGATCGGCGATGTCCGAGGATTGGGATTGATGGTTGGTATAGAACTGATTAAAGAAGACGGATCCTTTAACAAGGATCTTGTGATGAAAGTAATGGAGGAAGCAGGCAAAAGAGGAGTAATAGTAACAAACGTTGCTGATTCAACTATTAGATTATGCCCACCATTAAATATAAATAAAGATACGGTTAATAGAGCGCTGGATGTACTGATATCGACTATAAAAGATTTTTCTTAGAAGTACTATTTAGTTTATTTAAGGAGAAAGAATATGTTGGCATTGGTTAAAGAACAACCTGGAGAAGGTATTTCTATTCATGACGTTGCTATTCCAACATGTAATGATAATGAAGTTCTTATTAAAGTAGATTCAGTGGGAATATGCGGGTCAGATATTCCCATTCTCAATGGAGTAAGGACGGTCCCTTATCCTTTTATTCCAGGACATGAATTTGCCGGTTCAATAGTAGATTTGGGCAATGATGTTACTTCATGGCAAAATGGTGACAGAGTAACATCTTCGGTGGTCCAAAATTGCTTGAAATGTGAATTCTGCCGTAATGGATTGGAAGAGCTGTGTGATGAGCTTTTGGAAACAGGAATTCATGTAAATGGTGCTTTCGCCGAGTATGTAAAAGTTCCTGATAATACATTACATAAAATACCTGACGGGATGTCTTTTCTGGAAGCAGCATCAATTGACCCTTTAGCATCAGCATATCATGTGGTAAATAAAATAAATATTGATGTGAATGATAACGTTGCAATAATTGGTCCGGGACCCATCGGTCTATTATCACTTCAATTAGCTAAACTAAAGGGAGCCAACAAAGTTGTTATGATCGGGACCAGGGAAGAAAGACTGCAAATTGCTGAAGAGCTGGGTGCTGATGTAATAATAAACAACAAAAACAACGAGAATCTATATCAGTTGGTTCATGATAAAACGGATGGGTTTTATCCAAATAAAATAATTGAGGCATCAGGAAACTCATTGGCGATAAATGAAGGCATTTCAATACTTGAAAAAAATGGGGTGTTGGCATTAGAAGGAATTTATTCTGATAGCACATTTGTTAATTTTATCGATATAGTCCGCAAAGAATTAAAAATTACCGGCAGCATAGGTTACACATATAATGAATTTGCAATATGCATGGATTTGCTGAATGAGAAAAAGATTAAAATCGATCCAATAATATCACATGAACTTTTATTAAGCGAGGCTGAACATGCCTTGGATCTTTTAAACAATGGTAAAGCGCTAAAAGTGATTTTGCATCCATAAGCTAAGTTTTCATTATCTATAGTCTTCTGGATTTATATTGTATTTATCAATCCTGCGATATAGTGTTCTTCTGCTCATACCAAGTATACGAGCAGTTTTTATCATGTTTCCTGAAGTGGTTTTTATCGCATTTATTATTGTTTCTTCCTCGTTGGCACCTTCGTAAGGGATGCTGTTTTCATCACCGATCGATTTATCTTCCTTATTTGATAAATTCAAATCGTTTCTTCCGATCCTGTTTACAAAATGCTCTTTAGTTATTAAATCATCGCCGGCTACAGTCACAGCCCTTTGGATTGCACCTTCCAATTCCCTTATATTGCCCGGCCAATCATAGTTTTTTATATAATCGAGAGCATCATTCGAAAAAACAAAATTAGAGTCCAAATTATTATTCATTTTTTGTAAGAAATAATCGGCGAGCATATAGATATCTTTATTGCGGTCTCTTAGCGATGGCAACTGGATTCCTATAATGTTCAGCCTATAGAATAAGTCTTCTCTAAAGGTACTATCCTTTATCATGCAATAAAGGTTTCTATTTGTTGCAGATATGATACGTACATTTATTCTTTTGGGATATTTCCCGCCGATTCGAATTATTTCTTTATTTTGCAGTACTCGTAGTAGAATAGCTTGAACATTTAACGGCATATCTCCGATTTCATCCAAAAAGATCGTTCCGTTATCCGCAAGCTCAAACTTGCCTGGATTGCCATCTTTATTCGCACCTGTAAACGCACCTTTTTCATATCCAAATAGTTCACTTTCTATCAAGTTATTAGGGATCGCTCCGCAGTTTACCGCAACAAACGGTCCATTCCTAAATTCACTTTCATTATGTATGGACTGTGCAAACAACTCTTTTCCGGTTCCGCTTTCACCTTGTATCAAAATATTTGCATCGGTTTTAGCTGCTTTCTTACTTAACTCAATAGTATCTTTTATAGAGACATCCTGCCCAATAATCGATTCAAATGTGAATTTTGAATTGAAACCGCTGATTTTGTTAACAAGCTTATGCAGTTCTTCTGTTACGCGAAGCCGTAATAATGTACCAAACCTTGTTCCATCAGGGTTATTGACAAAAATCATGGATGCATCAATACGAATTGGGATTGATTTTATTCCTGAATAATATATATCGACTTCTTTATTATAAAACTCATTTTCTTCGGAAAAAAAGTTTGTGTGATGTTTTTTGCTTTCAAAGAGAAGTTTTTCATGTATATTTTTTAACATGAGATTCTCTCTGTCCATCTTCAGAATATTGAGTGCTGCTTTGTTTATTTGAACGACAGTATCATTATTGTTCAGTAGTATCAGCCCCGTAGGTACTGCTTCAATAATACTGTTTCTCTGAGCACTTATTTCTTTGATTTGCCGATTTGCTGTTTTAATACGTAATTCTTTTTCGATGCTGTCAACAGCACTGGTAACTAAACCCAGAGTATGCGGGTGGACCTCACTCCATTTACCTGTTAAATTGAGGCATCCGATCACATTTTTATTTTCATCTAAAATCGGTGCGCCGCTGCATGAATAATCCTGATGTGCCTGTACATAATGTTCTCCTCTCCACACTTGGATCGAACGCTTTAAAGCAATGGAGGTTCCTATGGCATTTGTGCCTGCATAGCGTTCACTTCTGTTAGCACCTTCAACTAACAAAGTATTTTTTTCGCCCCATTCAATTATGTCCAAATCCCCAACAATATACAGGATGTATCCGTCTTTATCTGTAAGCATTATATAAAATCCGGAACCCTTAACGATGTTATAAATATTATTCATATACGGTTTAACAGTATTTATTAATTCTTTGTTTTCTTCTTTTTTTTCTTCAAGAGCATGAGGGGGTAGAATATTCTTTTTCATGTGGTATGGGTCAACTAAGAATTCATTTGACCTGACCCAGGAGTCAAAAATTTCCGGTCTTATGAATGAATGATTGTATGTTTCATTTTTAACCTGCTTTTCCCATGCATCAATAATTTTTTCATTGTATGCTTCTGTGTAAAACATAATGCCCTCCCTAGACCTAATGACATGCCAATCTATTTAAAGTGTACCGAATGTGCCGCACATTGTGTCTGGCACATTCATATGTGACATTATACCAAAAAAATAATAATGTGGCACACTTTTTTTACGCCGTTTTCTATATACGTTATATAAATCTTTGAATATATAACGATTTGATACGGTTTTTGTCTTGTCAGGATACTTGGCACTGGTTTTGCAAATATTATTAGTGCAGATTAATTTATATCAAAAGAAAGGAGAAGTATGATACTCCTGTATCGTACAAAATAGGTATGAAAAAAGCAGATGTTAATAATGACCAGTTGATTCAATTTTATGAAACGATGTACAAGATGAGAAGATTTGAAGAAGAGGTATTTGAATTTTATAAAAACGGATTGATGCCGGGTCTTGCGCATCTCTATTTAGGTGAAGAAGCTGTTGCCACAGGTGTTTGCTCAGCGTTGAAAGAAGATGATTATGTTGGGAGCTCCCATAGAGGACATGGGCATCTTGTAGCAAGGGGTGCTGATGTTTCTAAGATGATGGCTGAAATATTAGGTAAAGAATCAGGGTATTGTCATGGCAAGGGCGGATCGATGCATATAATGGCTTTGGACAAAGGAATCCTTGGTGCAAACGGCATTGTCGGCGGTGAAATACCTATTTCTACCGGAGCAGGATATACCGCAAAATATAATAATACAGATCAGGTTTCGGTATCTTTTTTCGGCGATGCAGCTACTAATGAAGGAACTTTTCATGAAAGTGTGAACATGGCTGCAGCATGGGATCTACCAGTCATATATATAATTGAAAATAATCTTTATGGAATATCTGTCGATATCAGAGATGTTACAAATACAGAAAATCTTGCCGATAGGGCAAAGGCTTATGGAATCCCCGGAGTCATTGTTGATGGAATGGATGTTGTGGCCGTTTACAAAGAAGCAAAAAAAGCCGTAAATAGAGCAAGAAGCGGCAAAGGGCCTACAATAATCGAATGTAAGACATACAGATGGCAAGGGCATCATGTTGGAGATCCCGGTGATTATAGATCAAGACGGGATGAAGATGAGAAAGAAACATGGGTGAATCGTTGTCCTGTTAAAAATTTCCGTAAAAAACTTAATGGTAATAAGATAACCGAAAAAGAGATAAGCGCAATTGAAAAACACGTTGAAAAAGAAATAGAGCATGCTGTGGAATTTGCAAAGAGCAGTCCATATCCTGACGTATCAGAAGCTTTTGTCGATTTGTTTGTATAAATCAAAATATTTATTAGCAATGAAGTGAAAAATAAATGGAGATATCAATATGAAAAAAATTATGTATAGAGACGCAATATGCGAAGCGATTGATGAAGAGATGGAAAGAGACGATAGGGTATTGCTGCTGGGTGAGGATGTTGCATTTATCGGCGGTAATTTTAAAACTTCGGTAGGATTGTATGAAAAGTACGGCGATTTAAGAGTTAAAGATACTCCAATATCTGAACAGGGATTTGTTGGTATGGGCGTAGGAATGGCTCTAACAGGGTTAAGGCCTATTGTTGAATTGATGTTTTCTGATTTTTTACTAGTTGCTGCGGATCAGGTGATGAATCAGATGTCGAAGATAAGATATATGTCCGGAGGGCAGGCAACTGTACCGATGGTCATCAGAACTCCAATTGGTGGGGGGCGCTCATCAGCCGCCCAGCATTCTCAAAGTATGCAGGCACTGGTTTCTCATTTCCCGGGAATGAAAGTTGTGGTCCCTTCCAGCGCTCAGGAGGCAAAAGGATTACTGAAGACTGCAATAAGGGATGACAATCCGGTTGTTTTCTTTGAACATAAAATGGAGTATAGCAACACATTCGATGTGGATGAGGAAATAGAAACAATACCATTTGGAAAAGCAAACATTTTAAAAGAAGGTGATGATATCACTATTGTTGCAACATCATCACAGGTCATGAAGTCTGAAAAAGCAGCTGTCGTACTTGAAAAAGAAGGGATCTCATGCGAAGTGATCGATCTTCGGACCATAATCCCGCTTGACAGAGATGCTATTATTGGGTCTGTAAAAAAGACAGGAAGATTGATCATAGTAGATGAAGCTTACGAATTTTGTGGCATTGGTGCTGAGATTTGTGCAAACATAATGGATGATGTTTTTTATTATTTGGATGCACCTATTGGCAGGATCGCAACTCCAAATTTCCCGCTTCCTTTTAGCCCTGCGTTGGAATTCCCAATAATTCCCTCTGAAGAAAAAATCATCGAGAAAGTTAGAACATTAGTAAAATAGGAGTGTTAACATGGCTGAATTAATAATAATGCCTAAACTTGGATTTAATATGGATGAAGGTACTCTTGTCAAATGGTATAAATCAATAGGGGATGATGTATCAAAAGGTGAGGCTTTGTTTTCGATTGAAACAGACAAAACTGTTATTGACATTGAATCAACAGCAAATGGCATACTATTAAGAACATATATAAATGAAAATGAAACTATAGCAGTGACTTTGCCCATAGGAATTATCGGCAATGCGAATGAAGATATCGATGAAATAGAAAAAAAGGCTCTCGATCAACTTGACGGTAAAGAAGATAAAGTTTCAATTCAGGAAACAGAAAATGAAGAAAAAATATCTTCGGCACCTTCGATTCCGACAAAGAAAGAAGAAAGCATTTTAAAGTTAACTCCAAGAGCCAGAAAATATGCTGTTGATAATCAAATAGATACTAATAGCTTAGATATACAAGGTTCTGGGTTCGAAAACGGCATAACGGAAAGCGACTTGATAGCATATTCAGTAGATCATAGCACTAAAAATAAAACGAAGATAACTCCATTAGCTAAAAATATCATGAACATAGAAAATGTTGAAATTGATGATATTAAAGGCAGCGGAGCCAACGGAAAAATAACTAAAAATGATATTTTGGCAAACAGATCAAAAGAAAAAGAATCTTCTTCAAGTGAGAAAGAAATTCTTACTACTATTCCATATAAAGGTGTCAGAAAAATTATTGGAGAACGTCTGGCTGAAAGTAAATTCACGGCTCCACATGTTTACTTTACTCAAGAAGTCATTCTTGATGAACTTCAACAGTTAAGAAAAAAGGTCAATGAAACCCAGAGTAAAAAGACTTCGGTCACAGATTTTATATTAAAAGCAGTTGTTAAAACATTGATAAAGTATCCGGATGTTAACACATCACTGATAGACGGAAATATAGAAACATATAAGTCTGTAAATATCGGCATGGCTGTTGCCGCACCTGGCGGGTTGATTGTTCCAAATGTAAAATCGGCAGAGCAGAAATCTCTCATTGAAATATCTGAAAAAGCAACTGAGCTAATTACAAAGGCAAGGGAGGGAAAGTTGACAATTGATGAATATACTGGTGGAACATTCACAGTATCAAACCTTGGTATGTTTGGGATAGAGAATTTTACTGCTATAATCAATCCTCCTGAAGCTGCTATCCTGGCAGTTAGTGCCGTTAAGGATAAACCTGTAGTTGTGACTGATATCAACGGACAGAAAAACATAGAAATCAAATCGATAATGAATATTACGCTTACTGTGGATCATCGGCTCATTGATGGATTGCTGGCGGCTGAATTCGTGACTGAAGTCAAGCGAGTACTTGAAAATCCACTTGAGATAATAATATAAGGAGAAATATTAGAATGATAGAAATAGTAGTAATGCCTAAATTGGGATTTAATATGGATGAAGGTAGGTTGGTCAAGTGGTACAAAGCCGAAGGAGATACTATAACCAAAGGAGAACCGCTGTTTGCTGTAGAAACAGATAAAACCAGCATAGATATAGAAGCAATACAAAATGGTATAGTTAGGAAGCTGTTCGCTGACGAAGGGGAAGTCCTGTCTGTCACACTCCCTATAGCTATAATAGCAGACGCAGAAGAAGAAATAGAGAAAACTATAGCAGATATTTTTTTACAGCTTGGAAAAGACAAAATAGCTGTGCCGGATGATACGCAATCTGAAAAAGCATTGACCCCGGCGCAGGCAGTTTCGTCGCAGCAAGGTTCAGATACCGACAAATTTGACCATGATATATTCATCATAGGAGGAGGCCCGGGAGGTTATGTAGCTGCAATTAAAGCAGCACAATCAGGAAAGAAAGTTGCTTTGGCTGAAAAAGACGCTCTTGGTGGTACTTGCCTCAATAAGGGCTGTATTCCCACAAAGGCACTTCTAAGAAGCGCTGAAGCGTTCAATGAAATAAAGAATGCCGAAAAATTCGGTGTGACTGGAGTTGATACGTCAAAGATGGAATTAGACTTCAGAAAAATACAGTCAAGAAAGACTGATGTTGTTGGACAGCTTGTAAGCGGTGTAGAAATTCTGCTTAAAAAGAATGGTGTGGATGTATATAGAGGTGAAGCTATATTAGAAGATAATAACACTGTTTCAATCGATGGCCAAATACATACATCAGAATACATAATAATCGCAACCGGTTCTTCTATAAAATCATTACCGATTGAAATAGATAAAAAAATGAATCTTATCACAAGTGATGAAGCTCTGTCACTTGAAGAATGCCCAAAGGATATCGTAATAGTGGGAGGTGGAGTTGTCGGCATTGAAATCGCCTTTTTCCTGTCAAACGCAGGTTCCAAGGTCACGGTAATAGAGTTTCTTCCCAATATTCTCCCTATGGTTGATGAGGAGATATCCGGTATGGTAAAATCAGATCTTGAAAACTCAGGGATACAAATATATACAAACGCTGCCGTAAACAAGATCACAGCAAAGAAAGTTGTATTCGAAAAAGATGGTGAACCCCGGGAAGTTGAAGCCACAACAGTCCTTATGGCAGTTGGAAGGGTTCCCAATCTTGAAGGCATAAACTGTGAAAAACTTGGTATTGAAACAAACCGAAATGCCATTGTAACAGATAAATATATGAAAACATCTATACCCAATATCTATGCCATAGGAGATGTGAACGGGAAAGTTATGCTTGCCCATACCGCATCGGCTGAAGGACTTGTTGCGATAGACAATATTTGCGGACACATCAATATAATGAACTACAACAATATACCAAGCGTTATATATATAGAACCCCAAATAGCAAGTACAGGATTAACTGAGAAACAGGCAAAGGAAAAGTATAGTCAGATTAAAGTAGGTAAATTTCCAATGGTAGGAAATGGGAAATCTAAAGTTGCAGGAGATGAACGTGGACTTATCAAGGTTATTACCGAGACCAAATATGGTGAAATAGTAGGGATCCATTCCTATTGTCTGGGCGCATCGGATATGATCGTAGAAGGAGTCTTGGCTATAGATCTTGAAACGACAGCTGAAGAAATGCTCAATGTAATCCACCCTCACCCTACAGTATCTGAAGCGTACCATGAAGCATTCCACGCTGTACAAGGAAAGGCGATACATATATAAATGAATGAAGACATACCCAGTTTTAAACTGTTTAAGACTTGATGAGTCGCAATCGGTTTGTTTTTATCAAAATGTTTGTCAAAATGGATGAATAATACATAAGTTTAACAATTTTATATTTGGCACTGATATTGCTGTATTTATGATTAACATTTATATTTTAAAAAAACAATATACAAGAAGTTAGTAATGATATAGAATAGGATGTAATGTATTACATTTGTATTGCAGGAAGGTAAGGAAAATGATTGAAAATGCATTGAATTCTATTAATGTTGCTGAAAAAAAGGCAGAAGGTATTCTTAATGATGCTCAAAGCAGCACCGATGAAATTATTAAAAAAGCACATAAAAACGGAGAAGAGAAGATAGCGCTGTTACAAAAACAACTTCGCAGTGAACATGAAACAAGCGAAGAAGAAGCATTATCCGGGAGCGTGGAAACAAAAAATGCAGTAAAAGCATTAACTGAACAAAAGCTGAATGCAATCAGGGAATCCGCAGAGAAGAATATGGATCAGGCTGTTGAGTTTGCACTTGAAAGAATTCTGACGATCTGATGGCTATAATTAAAATGAAAAAAATGCATTTGATTATGCCATACTCTGCCAAAGATGAGATTCTCGGAAGCTTTACCAATATGGGATGTGTGGAAGTAAAAGATCCCAATTCTCTTGACGGATCAAGCCAGTCAGAGCTGCTGAAATCTGTAGAAAAAAATGACGATCTTCAGGACAAAAAACAATGTCTTAATTCAGCTCTCGATGTTTTAACAAAATACGTACAAAAAAAGACACCTTTTCTCATTCCAAAGCCAAGTGTATCTGAATCGGATTTTCTGGATGAAAATAACTTTGATGCGATATTTAAGATAGCTGAGAATATCAACATGATCAAAGCCGAGAATGATTCTGTTCAGGATGAGATACAGAAAATAGAGAGTAAGCTTGAGTACCTAAGACCATGGAGTGAATTAAGTATACCTCTCAGTATAAAGGCAACAAAAAATGTTTCTGTTGTCTTTGCAACATGTTCAGCCACATCAAACATAGATATGATGATTAATGATATTACCTCTGACTGTGATCTGGCATTTGCACAGACAGTATCCAGTGATGAGGAAAAAATCTATCTGGTTCTTCTTTATCATAATTCTGTTAAGGAGGAGATATCAGTAATTTTTAAAGAGAACGGAATATCAAAGATTTCATTCAATGATGAAGAAGGTAATGCGGAGGAACGTATCAATAAGTATCAAGAGGCTTTGGATCTTCAGAATGATGAATCCGAAGCACTGGTAAATAAGATAATCGAATTATATGAGTATAAAGATGACATACAGCAAGCGATCGACAATATCAAATTCAAGCTGGAAAAAGATGAAACAATGTCCAGCATGCTCAGAACTGATAATATAATATATACTGAAGCGTGGATCCCGGAAAAAAAGACAGATAAAATGCAGAAATTCCTCGACAAAAACGGATGTGTCGTAGAATTTTCTGACCCTCAGGAAGATGATGATGTACCGGTTCTGGTACAGAACTATAGAGCAGTATCTCCGTTTTCTGCAATAACGGAAATGTATGGTGTTCCAACCAGAGAAAGTCTTGTTGACTCGAATATATTGGTTGCCGTATTCTTTACTATATTTTTCGGTATGATGCTGGGCGATGCCATGTATGGATTGATATTGTTCATATTCAGTATGATAATTTTGATCAAAAAGAAACCAACGGGAACATTCCGAAAATTTATGTTTGTAGCAGGCACAGTTGGACTCTCGGCCGTTGTTTTTGGTGTTATGTTTTCCAGCTTTTTTGGTAATTTCCTTTCGGTATTAGGTGACATGCTGGGGATAAATATAAACATGCCTCCGTCTCTGTTGGATCCTCTGGCCGATCCTATGTCTTTACTTGCTATTGCCATCGCTATCGGAGTAATAAATCTTTTTGCCGGTATGTGGCTTGCAGCGTGGAGAATGATAAGGCAGGGGAACTTGTTGGATGCAATATGTGATATTTTCTTCTGGTATTTGATAATAGGCGGTTTGATAATCGCACTAGTCGGCTCATTTATGGGACTGTTTGATTACAAACCGGGATTAATCATCGCAGCAGTCGGAGCCGTGGGAGTTATCCTCACCGGAGGCAGGCATAAACCAAGTGCTTTCGGTAAAATATTCGGCGGATTATCATCATTATACGGAATAACCGGCTATTTGTCTGACATCCTTTCTTATTCAAGATTGATGGCTCTTGGGCTTGCAACAGGAGTTGTCGCACAGGTCATCAATTCCATGGGGACCCTTGCCGGAAATAGCGTTTTAGGTTGGATTCTGTTCATACTGGTATTTTTGGTTGGTCAGACATTTAACTTGTTTATAGGTTTGTTAGGTGCATTTGTTCATAGTTGTCGTTTGATATATGTTGAGTTCTTTGGAAAATTCTTTGAGGCAGGAGGCCGCACCTTCTCTCCGCTGGATTATAACACTCAGTATGTACACATAATTAAGGAGGAAAAATAAATGGGCTTAGAATGGTTATCCAATGGATTATTTCTGTCTTTGCTTGGAGCTGCGCTTGCCGCAGGATTTGCAGGGGCCGGAAGTGCTAAAGGTGTTGGTCTGGCAGGTGAAGCCGCCGCCGGAGTTCTGACCGAATATCCGGAAAAATTTGGATTGACGCTGCTTCTTCAGGCGCTTCCAGGTACGCAGGGAATATATGGTTTGCTGATCGCATTCCTAATAATGAACAGCATTGGTGTCTTCAGCGGGAATGCTGAGGTAGATACTATTGCCGGGCTGGGATACTTAGCATCATCACTGCCAATAGCGATTGCAGGATATTTTTCCGGAATTGCTCAGGGCCGGGCTTCCGCCGCATCTATGGGCATTATTGCCAAAAGACCAAAAGAGCTTGCTAAAGCGATGTTATATCCAGCTATGGTCGAAACATATGCAGTTCTGGCGCTTCTTGTTTCGATACTTATCCTCATTAACGTTTGATAACACAAACAGGAGACTAACATGAATAATGTTAATTTGATAGTTGAAAAGATACTGGATGATGCCGATGCTAAAAAACAAAATATGATCGAGCAGGCTCTGGGCGAATCCGATAAGATCGAAGCGGAATATGATAAACAAATAGCTGAACTAAAGAAGCAGGCAGTTCTAAAAAACGATGACATGCTGTATAAGACAGAAAAAAGGACATTAGTCGCTGCCAATCTCGAATCACGTAACAGTTTGCTCAACGAAAAACAAACGTTGATCGACAGAGTATTTGAAAATGTCATAAACCGTATCCACCAATTACCCAAAACAGAAAAACAGTCACTTCTGGTCAGACTTGCGTCAAATGCGGTGGAGACCGGCAAGGAAGAACTGATTTTTGACAGTGAATATTTTGATGAATTTGGCAAGTCCGTCGTAGAAGATACAAACAAACTGCTTCTTTCAGAGAAAAAAGAAGCATCACTCAAATTATCAAAAGAAACACGTCCCCTGGGGCTTGGCTTCATAGTCAAAGATGAAAACACCGAAACAAATTGCAGTCTTGAAAAACTGATACTGGGATACAGAGACGTTTTGGATAGTCAAATTGCAGAAATACTGTTTGCGGACATTGATGCAGGTGATTTGGATGAGTGAATTATCAAAGATCGAATATCTATACTCCAGTTCACGGATAAGAGCAATGGAAAACTCTTTGGTAGACACTGACAGGATCAAGCACATGGCTGAAGCACAAAGTGATCAGGATGCTGTCAAGGTTCTGGAAGAATGCGGTTATGGAGAAAAAATAACACCGGACAGCGTGTACAAGGCCATAGATCAAAAACGAATAAAAACATTTGATGAAATTGAAAAAATGGTGCCTGAAAAAAAATATGTAACATTTTTCAGATATAAATATGACTGCCATAATATAAAAACACTGCTTAAGGGCAATTTTGTCGGTGACTCTGTCAAAGGATTACTTAGTGAAGCCGGGACAATTTCAAAAGAAAAAATCATTTCCGGATCCGAGAGTGAGAATTATTCTGACTATCCCGACAGCTTCAGAGAGGCCGTAAGAAATGCCGAGGAGTTACTAAAAAGAACACGAGATCCTCAGCTCTCTGACAGCATTATAGATAAAAACATGTACAAACAAATGGCAGGAGTCGCTGAGTCAACAGAAAACAAGTTTTTTATTGACTATCTGCGTCTCATTTCAGATCTGACGAACATAAAGATGGCAATAAGGCTCAAGAAAATGAACCAGCAGCCGGAAAGGATCGGTGAATTTTTCATCGAAACAGGAACGATACCGGTAAATGCTTTTAAACAAAATATAACAGCAGATTCTTTTGGGGATCTTTCTGACGGAGATACTCAATTTTCCGGTCTTATCGCAGCAGGATCCAAGGTGCTGAAAAATGAGAGCAATCTGTCATATCTGGATCTGGTCTCAGATAATATAGTAGTTGATTTTTTAAGGGAAACCAAGAATACAGGATTCGGTGCAGAATTGGTCGTTTCTTACTTAGCTGCATTTGAGATGGAATGTATAATGATTCAAAAGTTGATGGCTCTTCGTAAAAAAAGTGATGATCCTTCGGATATAATCGAAAAAACAGGAGTACCGTATGCATAATATTGGAGTGATCGGGCAAAAAGATGAGGTGCTGAAGTTTAAGGCAATCGGATTCAAATCTTTTACTGCAGAGAATTCATCTGAGGCAAAAGAGGCTTTAACGCAATGTATAAAAAATGAATATGCAATCATATATTTGTCTGAGTCTTATGCTCTGGAGTTAATGCAGACTATAGATGAATATTCGCAGCAGATTCTTCCTGCGATCATATTGATCCCCGGGAATGGGGAAAGTATGAATATTGGCGCAAAGAATATAGACAGAGCAGTAGAAAGAGCTGTAGGTTCAAATATATTGTAACTGGTATCAAATAAAGGCAGGTAGCATATGAAAAATGGAAAAATAATCAAAATAGCTGGCCCGTTAGTTGTTGCATCCGGAATGGGACATGCAAATATGTTTGACGTGGTCCATGTGGGAAAAGATAAACTTATCGGTGAAGTTATCGAAATGAGGCGGGGTAATGCATCCATACAGGTTTATGAAGAAACTGCGGGACTTTGCCCTGGAGACATCGTGGAAACTACCGGTGCTCCGCTTTCTGTAGAATTAGGACCTGGCCTCATCAGTACGATATATGACGGGATCCAGAGGCCTCTTGAAGATATTATGGAAAAAGCCGGTCCCAATATCCCCAGAGGAATTCAGGCATATTCTATCGACAGGGAAGTGAAATGGCATTTTGTTCCGTACTCTATTCTGAATGAAACCGTATCAGGCGGCGACATAATTGGTGAGGTTCAGGAAACCAATGTTGTTACTCATAAAATAATGGTGCCTCATGGAGTCAGTGGAGTTATTAGCAAAATAACTGAAGGCGATTACACGGTGGAAGAACCTGTCTGTATCGTGAGCGAACCGAATGGTGAAGACCATGCAATCACTCTTATGCAGAAATGGCCTGTCAGGATCGAAAGACCGTACAATAAAAAACTGGCACCTGAAAATCCAATGATAACCGGTCAGAGGGTCATCGACACACTTTTCCCTATTGCCAAAGGTGGAACCGCTACGGTACCGGGACCTTTCGGTTCAGGAAAGACAGTAGTTCAGCATCAGCTGGCAAAATGGAGTAACGTTGATATCGTAGTTTATATAGGATGCGGTGAACGAGGAAATGAAATGACCGATGTGCTCATGGAGTTTCCCGAACTGATCGATCCCAACACCGGCGACAGCATAATGAAAAGAACAATTCTCATTGCAAATACATCAGACATGCCTGTTGCGGCCAGAGAGGCATCTGTATATACAGGTATCACCATAGCCGAGTATTATCGTGATATGGGGAATTCGGTGGTTGTCATCGCAGACTCAACGTCCAGATGGGCGGAGGCCCTTCGTGAAATGAGCGGACGCCTTGAAGAAATGCCCGGAGATGAAGGTTATCCTGCATATCTGACATCGAGACTTGCTCAGTTTTATGAAAGAGCAGGCAGAGTCGAATGTACCGGCAATGAGCTGCGAGAGGGGACACTGTCCGCCATCGGGGCCGTATCTCCGCCGGGAGGAGATATTTCTGAACCTGTATCACAGGCAACATTGAGAATAGTAAAAGTTTTCCTGGGTCTGGATTCATCACTTGCTTACGCTAGGCATTTTCCGGCTATAAACTGGCTTTCTTCATATTCACTTTATTTAGACAGACTCAAAAAATGGTATGACGAAAATTTAGGTGTTGAGTTTATGAACATACGAGATGAAGTAATCAAGCTTTTGCAAAAGGAAAATGAACTGAACGAGATAGTACGTCTTGTGGGAATCGACGCCCTGTCGCCTGCAGACAGGCTCATCATTGAAGTATCACAGATAATAAGAGAAGACTTCCTGCAGCAAAACGCATTTTCAGACACGGATTCCTACACACCTCTTACGAAACAGCAGCAGCTTTTGAAGCTTATTTTCCATTACTATTATATGGCAGAAAAAGCTATCAAAGAAGGTGCTGATATGGAAAAAGTATTCTCGATGGAAGAAAGAAACTCCATTGGGAGAGCAAAAGATGTGCCTCCGGAAGAATGCGAGAAAGTATATGGAGAAATCGAAGATCAAATAACCGCTTCGGTTGAAACTCTTATATCAGAAGGAGGTATTCAGAATGCTTAAAGAATATCGTACAATCAAAGAAGTTGCCGGACCACTTATGATGATCGAAGGTGTCAGCAATGTTGGTTCCGAGGAACTTGGAGAAATAGAACTTCAAAATGGAGAAATAAGAAGATGTAAGGTCCTCGAGCTTAATAACGATGTGGCTCTGGTACAGTTGTTTGAGAATTCAGCCGGTATCAACCTGGATGGGTCTAAGGTGAGATTCCTGGGTCATGGACTGGAACTGGATGTTTCAAAAGATATGCTGGGTAGAGTCTTTGACGGTATGGGCAAGCCCATAGACGGCGGGCCTGCTATCCTTCCGGAAAAGAAGCTGGATATCAATGGAAATCCCATGAACCCGGCAGCAAGAGATTACCCTTCAGAATTTATACAAACAGGAGTATCATCAATCGACGGGCTGAATACGCTGGTACGTGGGCAGAAGCTTCCTATATTTTCAGGCAGCGGATTACCTCATGCTGATCTGGCAGCGCAAATCGTAAGACAGGCTAATGTTCCAGGCGGAGAGGCGGATTTTGCTATCGTATTTTGTGCAATTGGTGTAACATTCGAGGAAGTCGACTTTTTTATATCTGATTTTCAGAAGACAGGTGCTATCGAGCGTACTGTTTGCTTTATGAATATGGCAAATGACCCTGCCATTGAACGTATCAGTACACCCAGAATGGCGCTGACAACTGCTGAGTATCTTGCGTTTGAATGCGATATGCAGGTGTTGGTAATCATAACTGATATTACAAATTATGCCGAAGCATTAAGAGAAGTTTCCGCAGCGCGAAAAGAAGTTCCCAGCAGACGAGGATATCCGGGTTATCTTTACACCGACCTTGCCACCATGTATGAGAGAGCGGGCAAACTCAGAGGTTTTGACGGCTCTATAACCATGATACCTATACTGACTATGCCGGAAGACGACAAGACTCATCCTATTCCCGACTTGACCGGTTACATAACCGAGGGACAAATAATACTGTCAAGAGAGCTATATCGAAAAGGTGTCAAGCCTCCGGTGGATGTTCTTACATCGCTTTCCAGACTTAAGGACAAAGGTATTGGAGAGGGAAAAACGAGAATTGATCACTCCGGTACTATGAACCAGCTGTTTGCGGCATATGCAAGAGGCAAAGATGCCAGAGAATTGATGGTAATACTGGGCGAGGCCGCATTGACGGAAACCGACAAACTTTATGCAAAATTTGCAGAAGAATTTGAAAACAACTATGTTTCACAGGGATATTATAATAACCGCTCCATTGAGGATACACTTACTATCGGTTGGGAACTGCTTAGTATATTGCCTAAGGGCGAGCTGAAGAGAATCAAGCCCGAGCATATAGAACAGTATTTTCCAAGGCTTGAAGAGGACTAAGTAATGGCCAGAATCAATGTAAATCCCACCAGGATGGAATTAACAAAACTGAAAAAAAGACTTACTACTGCCCGAAGAGGGCATAAGATGCTCAAAGATAAAAGAGATGAGCTCATGAGGCAATTCCTCGATTTGGTAAGAGAAAACAGAACCCTCAGGGCAAAAGTCGAAAAATCTCTGACAGATGCCAATAAAAACTTTGAAATGGCATCTGCGTCTATGAATCCGGAAATGCTGGAGCAGTCACTTCTGCTTTCAAAGCAGACTGTCGAAGTGGATTACAATCTCAAAAATATCATGAGTGTAAATGTCCCCGACTTTAGTTTTGAGTTTGGAACAGACTCTCTTTCCGATATCTATCCATATGGGCTGGCAATGACGTCGGGAGAACTTGATGATGCCATATTCAATGTATCAGAGATACTTCCCGACTTATTAAAGCTGGCCACTGTAGAAAAATCGGTATTGCTGTTATCCTATGAAATAGAAAAGACCAGAAGAAGAGTCAATGCGCTGGAATACAATCTTATTCCCCAGCTTGAAGAAACCATCAAATTCATAACCATGAAACTCGATGAGAATGAGAGGGGAAGTTTAAGCAGATTGATGAAAGTAAAAGACATGATGCTGGAAAAAGCAGGATATGGTGATACTCATGAGTAGGATGCATTGCAGAGCGCAGATTATATGGACTTGAAATTCAGAGGCGGTGTAAATGCTAAAGACAAACTTTGACTTGCCGCCGTTTGAATAGTTATAATGTTTCTATGATTATTATAAAAAAATACCTGCCTGGACTATTATTGTGCCTGATAATTGCTGGATGCGCATGGGTTTTGGGAAGATTTATGCCCGTGGTTGGCGGACCTGTATTCTCCATTATAATAGGGATGGTCATAGCACTTCTTATAAGAAAAAAAGAAAAGCTGACTCCGGGAATCAACTTTACATCAAAAAAGATCCTGCAATATGCAGTCGTCCTTTTGGGATTTGGGATGAACCTTTCTGTGGTGCTAGAAATCGGTGTTCGGTCTCTTCCAATAATATTATCGACAATAACAGTATCGCTTCTGGTTGCGTATCTTCTTTACAGATTGATGCATATACCCGACAGGATCTCGATTCTTGTGGGTGTTGGTTCCGCTATATGCGGCGGATCGGCAATTGCCGCCACAGCACCGGTAATAGGTGCCGATGATGAAGAGGTGGCTCAGGCAATATCGGTAATCTTTTTCTTTAATGTCATTGCTGCTGTAATATTCCCTTCACTTGGAACGATCCTGGGATTCAATGCCGCCTCAGGAGAGAGTTTCGGTATGTTTGCAGGAACGGCCATAAATGATACTTCATCTGTAACTGCCGCCGCATCCACCTGGGATTCTATCTATCATCTTGGCACTCAAACCCTTGATATGGCAGTCACGGTAAAGCTGACACGGACACTGGCAATAATTCCCATCACATTTGTACTTGCATTCTATCAAACAAAAAAAACGAAATCAGGTAGTGAAGGAAAAAACGATGTGAGCATAAGGAAGGTATTTCCTTTCTTTATTCTTTTCTTTATGTTGGCATCTCTTATCACTACTGTGTTTACAAATTTTGGAGTTCCGATAGAAATCTTCAACCCTCTAAAAACCTTGAGTAAATTTCTAATAGTCATGGCTATGTCGGCCATAGGGCTCAATACTAATATCGTAAAGCTGGTAAAAACCGGTGGCAAACCGCTTATAGTGGGGCTTTGCTGCTGGCTTTGTATAATAGGCGCCAGCCTCAGCGTTCAGTATCTTATAGGGCTCTGGTAATTACTCAGGGATCAGGCTGCCTTGCTATATTAGCTCTTTAATTTCATCAAGTGAAAACTGATATCGCCTGAATTGCTTTATCCTGTCGATAATCTGAAATGCATCTTCATTGTATACCTATTATCCGTTCTCTTTTTTTCGCTGGGAATAAGTAATCCGATCTTGTCATAATGCCTGAGCATTCTTGTAGAACCCTTATTAATCTTTGCGAATTCTTCGGTTGTGTACATACACATACCTTTCACTGCAGATCAATCCAATTTTCTCAAAGTTAAACTCCGAATATGTTCATTATACACATTTTAATTCACATATAAAACCGGCATGGTATTAGTGAAATAGTCCTTATTACGAATGTACTCAGAGACTGCATGAGCTTTTGGTAAGTTTCCATGTCCTTTATATGTGACAAAAAGAAGTACCAATATTAGTCATGACAGTCAATGCCTTTCGTGAAGATATCGATGGCTACGGTGCAATCTTCAAAAAGAAATATCATGATTTGTACCGAATAAAAAACATTACCTCTTGTAATACACTAAATTTAGTTTTATAATAAAAGTAAATTTAGTGTATATTAATAATAGGGGGAGTATTGTGCTTTTAGAAAAATATGTTAAAACTGACTATAATAACCAGGAAGAGTTTGAGAAAAACTTCAAAATAAACATACCTGATAATTTCAATTTCACTTTTGACTGCATAGACGAACTGGCAAAGAACGAACCTGATAAGATCGCTATGGTCTGGTGTAATGACGAAGGCGGAGAAGCCAGGTTTACTTTTTCTGATATGGCAAAGCAGGCCGGCGCTGCTGCCAGATATTTCCTGTCACTTGGAATAAGCAAGGGCGATACTGTAATGTTGATGTTAAGAAGACGTCCCCAGTTCTGGTTCACAGTTTTGGGTCTGATCAAGATAGGTGCGGTCGTAATTCCGGCTACTCATCAGTTGACGACGAAGGACATTGTTTATCGTAACAATGCCGCAAATATCAAAGCGATCATTTCTGTGGACTATGAAGAAGAAATGATAGAAATAGAAAACTCAAAAGATGAATCTCCCAGCTTAAAGCATATGATCAAACTGGGCGAACAGGATCGTGACGGTTGGAGAAATTATGAGCAGGAAGTCTCAAAATTCACTAACGGTACAGATGTGATGCGCGTCACTAAAAACAACGATGACATGTTGCTCTACTTCACATCCGGAACCACAGGTCCTCCCAAAATGGTGGTACATAATCATATATATCCACTTGGACATATCGTGACCGCTCGTTTCTGGCAGAACCTCGGTCCGGAAAGCCTCCATCTGACCTTAGCAGATACAGGGTGGGGCAAGGCTGTATGGGGCAAACTTTTCGGACAGTGGCTCTGCGAGGCTGCGGTTTTTGTATATGATCACAAACGTTTCGGTGTCAAGAAGCTGCTGGAAGTCATCAGCAGATACAAGATAACATCATTTTGCGCACCGCCAACGGTTTACCGTTATATAATCAGGGCTAAACTTGATGACTATGATCTTTCCTCCATCAAGTGGGCGGTAACTGCGGGAGAGCCGCTTAATCCGGAAGTGTGTAATATTTTTAAAGAGAAGACAGGACTGGATATCCGTGAGGGGTACGGTCAGACCGAAACCACACCTATAATTTTGACAACTTTATATATGGAGCCCCGTTTTGGATTTCTCGGAAAACCAAATCCGACCTATGATGTGCTTCTTTTAGACAGTGAAAATAAGCCTGTTGCCGACGGTGAGACCGGTGAAATATGTATTAAATCAAAGCCGGGACAGACGCCCGGACTTTTTTCAGGATACTTCAAAGATCCTGCACTGACAGAGAAGACCTGGATCGATGATGTATATCATACAGGCGATCTGGCGGTAAGAGACGTAAACGGATATTACGAATTTGTGGGAAGGTCAGACGATGTCATCAAAGTCTCAAGCTATCGTATAGGACCGTTTGAAGTCGAAAGCGTACTTATGGAGCATCCTGCAGTGGTCGAATGTGCGGTTACCGGTGTTCCTGATCCTACAAGGGGACAGGCAGTAAAGGCCAGCGTGATTTTGGCTGAAGAGTATACAGCAAGCGATAACCTTTCACGGGAGCTGCAGCATTTCGTCAAGGAAAATACCGCATACTATAAAGCTCCTCGCTTTATAGAGTTTGTGGATGAACTGCCTAAAACCATTTCCGGTAAAATAAGACGGGTGGAGATCCGCGAAAAATCTACCGAAAAATAACTATCTTTTGTTTAATATGTGGATAATTCCTTAAAGTGGGTATAAACTGTTTAATATACCACACTTAAATAGGGATGATATGCGTATTAAAAATTTTCTGTTCATGATATTGGGATTTTTATCTCTTGGAATAGGTGCCGTTGGTTTGGTTTTACCCATTTTACCGACGACTCCTTTTGTTCTGGTTTCTGCGGCCTGTTTCTCGGGAACGCCGGCTATTCGCAACAAAATATTCAAAATAGGATTTTTTAAAGAACATATGGAAAACTATTCAGCCCGAACCGGACTTACAAAGAAGACATTATTTGCAAGTCTTGGATACCTATGGGGCATGCTATTGATTTCAATGATCATTGTTCAGAAGCTGTGGCTGACGATCCTCCTGGTTACTATAGGTACAATCGTAACTGTTCATATTTTATTCATGGCAAGAAAAAGAAAACAAACTGATATATCCGTTAATGAAAATAAATCACATGTAGGAAGGAGAAAAAATGGATAAGCATAAAAAATTGACAAATGAAGTAGGCGCTCCCATACCCGATAATGAGAATTCCATAACAGCAGGTCAGCGAGGTCCTGTGGTAATGTCGGACGTGTGGATGCAGGAGAAGATGGCTCATTTCAATCGAGAAGTGATTCCCGAACGCCGAATGCATGCCAAAGGCTGGGGTGCCCACGGCAAGTTTACCGTAACTAATGACATTTCAAAATTCACAAAGGCAAAAGCCCTTCAGCCGGGTGCCGAAACAGAAGTCTTTGTGAGATTCTCCACAGTGGCCGGCGAGCGGGGAGCAGCGGATTGCGAGCGCGACATACGCGGCGCAGCCATTAAATTTTATACAGAAGAAGGGAACTGGGATCTTGTAGGCAATAACACCCCCACATTCTTTATCAGAGATGTACACAATTTCTCGGATTTGAACCGTGCAGTCAAGAGAGATCCACACACAGGTCGTCGTTCGCCACAGAACAACTGGGATTTCTGGACTATACTGCCCGAATGTTTCCATCAGATAACAATTGTGATGAGTGACCGCGGCATACCGGCATCCTTCAGGAACATGCATCTGTTCGGCGAACATACTTTTGCATTTTATAATGAAAAAAATGAACGGGTATGGTGTAAATTTCATTTCAAAACACAACAGGGTATAAAGAATTTTACCAATGATGAAGCTGGAGAGATCAACGGCATGAACAGGGAATATCACGGTATGGATCTCTTTGATGCTATTGAAAAAGGAGATTTCCCCAGATGGACTATGTATGTTCAGATAATGACCGAAGAACAGGCAAAGAATCATTATGAAAATCCATTTGATATAACTAAGATCTGGCGTCACGGGGAATTCCCGCTGATGGAAGTTGGCGTGCTTGAACTCAACCGCAACCCTGAAAATTATTATGCAGAAGTGGAGCAGGCGGCATTCAATCCAGCTCATGTTGTTCCCGGTATAGGTTTCAGCCCTGACAGATTCCTTCAGGGGAGGGTATTTGCATACGGCGATGCCCAGCGTTACAGACTAGGTGTTAACCATAATCAAATTCCGGTCAATCAGGCTAAATGTGAAGTAAACGAGTACCATCGTGACGGGAAGATGAGAGTAGACGGTAATTACGGAGGTACAGTGGCATATACTCCAAACAGTTACGGAACATGGGCTGCGCAGCCGGATGTGATGGAGCCTCCGCTGGACATGGAAGGTTCTATCTATCGCTATGATCCAAAGGATGATCCGTCAGATGATTGTTTCCGTGCAGGCGGTGATCTGTGGCGCGTTCTTACTGAAGATAAAAAGCAGATTCTTATAGAGAACACTGCCGGTGATATTGCGCCCGTTACAGAGAATATAAAATATCGCCACGCCGCTCACTGTTATCTTGCCGACAAAGAATACGGAGAACGTTTTGCAAAAGCAGCTGGACTTGATCTGGATAAGGTCATAAAGCTTTCCAAGCTGGACAACAATGCCTTAAACGAAGCAACATTGAAATAAATAACAGAAAACAACCCTTGCAGGTCTGATAGACAAACAAGGGTTGTTTTATTTTTTGAATAATTTTAAAGATCCATCTATCAGATTTAATTAAGATCCAACAGCTTGGCAGTGATACCTTCGAGTCCGTTCATATCACTTACCATTGCGTCGATAGCTTCTTTTGTTCCGTATGGCTGGATTATTACGATTCCATCAGCGGCGCATACATCTTCACTTACATCGTGGAGACCGAGACGAGTTTTTATTGAACATCCGTCTCTTGTGAGAACTTCCTGAAACTTTGCTACACTGACTACTCTGTTGTCCACACGGACTCCGATAATATAATAACTTGACATAAAAACCTCCTGAAAATTCTCCTATAACTAACTTTGTATAATTATAACCTATAAGTTATAATTTGTAAAAATCATCTTCTTTGATTCTAGAAATACATTCCTTTTTTGATTACATCAAGCATGAAGTCCAAGTTTTCTTTATCGGGCATAGGCTCTGATTTTAGCTCAGTATCAAAGATCATCACATTGCCTTCATCCGGATCATACTTGGGCCATCCTGTATCGGATGGATTATGTCCTGTGTTTGGATTATCGGTCTTAATAAAATTGGCGAATCTGCTGTGCATTTCGTCTGACAGAGCTTTTTCTTCTTCGGTTGCGTCTTCGGGCATATTTCCGAAAGCAAATCCTATTTCACTGCCGTGAGCTGCTCCAAGTCCGCTTTCTTTGTTTGCACTGCTTACATAATTAAAATTATAGGCGAATACATCGTTGCCCATATCTGCTATGGCGTCGCCGTACGGTTTCATTACTGCTGTGAACATTCCATATTCCAGTATTTGTCTTGTTCTTGCTGTCGCATCGTTTTTATCATCTATGGGAAATCTATCCATGATCCTGTCCACCTGAGACGAACCGAACATTCTGCTTGCCATCATCTTGTAGTTTCCTTCTGTCCTGTCGGCAGGAATGAATATTGAACCCTCATTGGCATTGAATCCCCAGAGAAGATCAATGTCATTAAGCTTTTTGCTTTCGACTGCATCAAGCATATCTACGGGCATAACATGACCGTCAAACACGGGAATGGTAAAGTATGCGGGCGTCTTTGTAAAATCCGCCTCCAGTGGAGAAAGCTGGCTGATTACCTCGGCATCTGCTTTACGCATTTTTTCAAGACCCTTTTTGCTGTCATCGGCACCGAATGTATATGCCATTTCGTTACACACTTCGATTGAATTTTCGAGGTTGCCTCGGGAATAACTGTTATTGCCGGGGATTCCTAACATGCTGCCGCTTTCCATTATCGCCTTGCTGAAAAGTCCATCGGCAAGGGGGCTGGCAATAAGTCCCGATACGCTGTAGGAACCGGCGGATTCACCACCTATGGTCACGTTTTCGGGGTCGCCGCCGAAGGCTTCTATATTATCCCGGACCCACTGAAGTGCTTTGATCTGATCAAGAAGTCCCCAGTTTCCCGTGGTTCCGTATTCATCAAAGGTCTCCTGAGACGCAAAGAATCCGATTGCATTGACTCTGTAGTTAAAATTTACCGCAATGATTCCATTTTTCGCAAAATTAGTGCCGTCATAACTGGCATCGGCGTTACTGCCCTGAGCAAATCCTCCTCCGTATATCCATACATATACAGGAAGTTTTTCATCGTCAGGTTCTGCCGGTGTCCAAATATTCATGTTTAGACATTCTTCTGATGCTGTCAGTCCTTCATCCACATTGTTCTGAACAGGTATAGGACCGTAATCCTCGCAAACCAATGTATCTTTCCACGCCTTTGCATCTTCCGGGGGAGCGAACCTAACAGGGCATGATGCATATGGTATGCCTTTGTATGCACTGACCTCATCGGTTTTCAGACCTTGAATTACACCGTCGCTGATTTTTAACTCTACTTTTTCGGTTTTGACT
Organism: Anaerovoracaceae bacterium; assembly: GCA_031553035.1. Classification (GTDB taxonomy): domain Bacteria; phylum Bacillota; class Clostridia; order Peptostreptococcales; family Anaerovoracaceae; genus JAVBLY01. The sequence continues at coordinate 229,692 of JAVBLY010000009.1, forward strand.
GCAGGTTCTTCTTTTGCCGCCTCCTCAGGTTCACTGTCGCATGCGCTGAATGATAACGCTGTGAGAATCAAAAGACAGACAATTATGAGATAAATTTTGTTTTTTTTCATTTGACCCCTCCTATATTTAATAATAAAACCAATAATTACATTTTATAAGCTTACTGCGAATTTGCAATAATATTATCAGCAATGGCTTTCATTCTATTGAGGGAATGATCGAAGAACTTTTTATAACTGTCACAGTAATAATTCTGTGCAGGTTTGTCATCTGTTACCGGTTCACGATCACGTCTGCAGCCGTTGCGGCAGATCATCAGATATTCACATTTTTTGCATTCGTCCGGTGTTTGTCTTGAGGGTTTCATAAAATATTCTGACACATTTCCCGAAAGCAGATCACCAAATTTGTCAGTCCGAATATTTCCCAATTTGTATTTATCGATTACATAGAAGTCACATGGAAAAACGCTGCCGTCTGCTTCGATAAGGGGGTAGCTCAGGCATTGTCCTGACATACCGCAGTTTTCCGGCTGTTGTCCCATGACCATTCTTACCCAGTTATCGAACATCCTGATAGAGTAGTAGTTACCCTGGATGAAATCCTCATGCCACAGGTCGAACATCTTGCAGAGAAAATTCCCGTACTGTTCAGCACTGAGAGAAAACGGATTGGAACCGTGCGGTTCCGACAGCCCATCAAGGCAGGGGATAAACTGGATGAATCTAAGATCATTGTCTTTATAAAACTTATATGCTTTTTCCGGCTCGGATGCAAATAGTCCGCTCACTACTGACAAAATATTAAATTCCACTTCGTGTTTTCTCAAAATCTTAGCAGCGGTCATACATGTCTTATGAGTCGGTCTATCTCCATTGTCTATCCGCATGGAATCGTGCATTTCTTCACTTCCGTCAACAGAAAGGCCTACAAGGAAGTTATTCTTTTTAAAGAATTCGGCCCAACTATCGTCAACCAATGTTCCGTTGGTCTGGATGGAATTAAAAATTTCAATATTTTTTTTATTGTATTTTTTCTGAAACTCTGTCAGCTTTTCAAAAAAAGGCAGCCCTGCCAGCATTGGCTCACCGCCCTGAAAACCGAAAGAGCAGAATTCGGTCACTTCATTCATAGCTTTTTTTACGATGGCCTCAAGAGTGTCAAGATCCATCTTTCCATAGTCTGCCTGTTCCCGGGACTTGGTCACATCAGCATAAAAACAGTATTCGCAGTGCATGTTGCAGCTGCCGGATACTGGCTTGATAAGTATTGATAACGCTTCCACTTCTATCTCCTTTACTATTGGTTGCTACTTGCTTTTTACTTCTTTGACAACATCATCTATGGTTTTTCTGATATGACATGATTTTATGAATTCTTCAGGGCCGTTAGTACTTAAATAATCAGCCGTTCTGTGGATCAGATCCGCAAAATATAGGTTGACATTTTCCTTATTCAGTTTTGCTATTATATCTTCCAGTTCTTCAAGCGCTGTGGAATCAATATAGCTTATGCCGTTGCCTTCGATGATTATCGTTTTGGGTTTGTCTTTTTCTTTAAGCATACCGAGTATATCTTTTTCGAAGAAAGAAATATTTGCAAATATCAATGGGGCGGTAAATCTGTATATTACGATATCTTTGCTCAACTGGTGCGCTCTTTTATTGAATTTCATATCAAAGTATCCGTCTTTGCCGTCAAGGACTCCGAGGAAAGCTCGAGGTGGTGAAGTAAGACGCATTATGACGTCAATAAACGACATTATAACGCCGATGAGAACGCCGGCCAATACCCCGATTACCAGAACACCGAAGAAAGATACGATCCAGATGATCCATTCCGATCTTCCTCGGCGGTGAAGTTCCCTGAATGTCTTTAAATCGATGATTCCGATGAGTGCTGCTATTATTATACCGGATAAAACAGGCTGGGGAAGATAGTACATGAGATCAGCGAGGAAAAGCACTATCAGTATCATAAGTCCCGCAGCTACCAGGGATACAACCTGAGTTTTTCCATGGAACTGAGCGCTGGCTGCTGTTCTTGAAACGCTTGCACTGGCCGGAGATGTTCCCGAAAGTGAAGCGAATACATTTGCTATACCAAATGCCCTGAGCTCTTGATTGTCATCTATTTTATAATCGCCTTGAATGGCAAAACTGTTTGAATCCAGCAGAGAATCGGAAAATACAACGACTGCCACGACAAGTCCACCGACAACAGTTGTCCAAAGATCATCTATCGCAAGTATATTTGGTATCCCGATTGGAGGGAATCCGTTAGGTATGGAGCCGGTAACCGTAATTCCAAGTTTATCAAGATTGAAATAAGCTGTAACTGCAGTCCCTATAACGAGTATCACCAATGCCGCCGGGACCTTAGGTAGAAATTTCTTTCCCAGAAGTACAAGAACGATTGTGGCTGCTCCCAGTAGAACTGCAAGAAAATTTATATCAGTCAAATTTGTGAATATATCTTTTAAATTTCCAAAAAAGTCAGTTCCGTCGGATGGAAGCTCAAGTACTTTGGGTATCTGCCCAAGCATAATGGATACCGATATACCGCTGACAAAACCGCTCATCACCGGCCTTGATATAAAGCTGGCCAGTTTTCCCAGTTTAAATAGTGAAAAAATAACAAGAAACAGCCCGGCAAAAAGGCTTAGCACCGGAGCTAACGTAAGTGCGGCATCAGACTTCGCCGCTATGCCAAGGGTTGCAAGCATTGAACCTGTTATGGCACTTGCTGCTGCATCCATGCCGAATATCAATTGCCTGGAGCTGCAGAATAGTGCATATCCGATAACGGGAAATATGGACGCATAGAGCCCGTACACCGGCGGCAGCCCCGCAACTTCAGCGTAACCCATAGCTACCGGTACTGTCAGTGCTGCGACTACGATCCCTGCTATGACATCGTCTTTGATATATTCCTTTTTGTAGCCCTTTAGTGATGGAAGAATAAATCTCATAATTATCCCGTCTTTCCTGGTAAATGATTTTAAGGTGATTAACTAATACTATAACATAGGTCAACACTGCAATGCCTAACTAAATTGCGAGACTGTAACAGCACAGCCTCGCATCAAAATCGTATGTTCTATATCTTATTAGTCATCCAGCAGTTTGATAGTTACGTTGAATATCTTCCCCTTGAATTCAGAAGTTTTGACAGAGTATTCTTCTGTAACAGGGGTAAAATTCTGTATTCCAACATCAGCAGTTTCATCAAAAGAGAGAAAATATCCCATAGTTTTGTCGATTCTTGTTTCACCGACCTTTTCATTATTGAGATAAAGAGTAGCTGTTCCTCCTTTGGCATAGCCGCCGCCGTCATATTTGAATATTACTTTGACCTGGTTTCTTTCGGAATCGAAAGCTTTCTCACTTCTTGCATAATAACGTTCCTGGCTGCAGAAATTGTAGCAGAATACAGGTTTACCGTCTTTTACATAAAGAGAATATCCTCCGAATCTGCCTCCCTGGGCGAAAATCACACCGTCGGTATGATTCGGACCAACTTCGATCTCGGAAGATATCTCAAACGATGTATTCTTCATATTGAGGAAGCAGCCTTCTTTAAGGCCTCCCATTCCCGGTCCCAGCACAAGTTCTTTTCTGTCGCCCATAAGAGTCGGTCTGTTGGCTATAGTGGAGTTCATGACAGCCTGACCTCTTGCATCTATAGGCAGCACATTATATTTGACAGCTTCTTCAAAGAATTTTTCCTTCATCTCCTTGAGTTTTTCCGGGTTTTTATCTGAGATATCATTTGCACATGCCCAATCTTCATCAAGATTATAAAGCTCCCAGTGTGCATTTTCCGGATCATGTGCCTTTGTCCTCTCCCACGGCGCCTTGTCCACAGTGCCTGTGAACCATCCATCATGATACAGTCCCCAGTAACCGCCAACGCAGAAATACTGGGTTTGTCTGTTATCTTTGACATTAGCATCTTTGAGTGCATCTGCCATAGTGACGCCTTCAAGAGGTTTCTGCTCAATTCCGTCAACATAATCGGGATGCGGCACTCCGGTTATATCGTAAACTGTCGGTGCGATATCGATTACATGGTGGAATTGTGTCCTGATCTCATCTTCTCCGCCCTTGAATTTCTTGGGATAATGGAAAATGATGCCGTTTCTTGTCCCTCCGAAATTCGATGCAATGGTCTTTGTCCAGGTGAAAGGAGAGTCCAGAGCAACGGCCCATCCGGCAGCGTAATGGTTATTTGCCATTTCCGTACCCAAAAGATCTTTCTTTTCAAAAAGCTCATCGATACTTTCACCTGCCATATTAAGAGTAGATATCTCGTTGAATACACCGTGCAAGTCTCCTTCCGGGGATGCACCGTTATCGCCCAGGATATAAATGACGAGCGTATCATCCAGTATATCCAGATCTTCAAGGGAATCTACTACTTTGCCGACTTGTTCATCCACATGATGCGCATAGCCTGCATATATCTCCATTTGTTTGCAGTAAAGCTCTTTTTCTTTTTCCGGGAGTTCATCCCATTCCTGGATTCCCGGAGGTTTAGGAGCGATCTTTGCATCCTTTGGAACGATACCCTTTGCCTTCATATTCTCAAAAGTTTCTTCTCTCATCTTGTCCCAGCCCTGATCGAAACGTCCCTTGAACATCTCTCTGTATTTCTTCGGAGCCTGATGAGGAGCATGGGTTGCACCCGGCGCCAGATATATGAAGAAAGGCTTGTCGGGTGTAAGAGCTTTCTGGAATTTTATCCATTCGATACTCTTTTCCGCAAGGTCTTCAGACAGATGGTAATCTTCCTTATCACTCGGCGGCAGCTGTGCTGTTCCGTCCATCAAATTTGGATTACACTGATTGGTCTCGGCAGCAAGGAATCCATAGAACTTGTCAAATCCTGAATAAACAGGCCAGTGATCGAAAGGTCCCGAAATGGATGTCTCCCAGGTTGGAGTTTCATGACATTTACCGAATTGAGCTGTAGAATATCCGTTGTCTCTTAATACTCTTGCCATCGGTGTTACTGTTTTGGGTCTGGTGGACAGATTTCCGGGATATGCTGTTCCCAGCTCTGTGATCTCACCCATATTTGCTGAATGATGGTTGTATCCTGAGAGAAGCGCCGCTCTCGTAGGAGCACATATTGAGGTCGTATGGAATCTGTTGAATTTGATGCCGTTTTTTGCAAGTCTGTCTGCAGTAGGCATTGGCACCGGCCCTCCGAAAGTTGATGTACAGCCAAAACCCATGTCATCAATCAATACCAAAAGGACATTAGGAGCTCCTTTGGGAGGATTAACGGTAAATCTGGGTGGAGCCTTGGGTTGCTTATCCATAGTTACATAATGATCGGTTATAGGGGGATAGACAGGCTCTTTGAGTGGAATCCTTTTCCTGTCCGGTTCGAAGTGTTTGTTTGGATCCTGATACTTGATAGTCATATTAATTTCCTTTCTGCTAATACAGCTGTTAATTAACTATTCCCCTTATTAATACTTTACTGATTGACTCATATATACCCGGTTAGATATGTAATAAACATGTTTGACACCATTGCAAGCCGTATATTATCAAGATTGCACTTCGTTGTAGTTGTAATAGTCGCAGATAAAGGATATACTAACGTTTGTATATGCCGGAGAAAACATAGGAAAACATCAAATGCATATAGTCAAAGGAAAAAGCACCCCCAATTCAATAAGATCTCAGCTATTCAGATATCTAGGAATAATTCTGTTTCTGTTTATTCTTATATTCTTTTTGATATTCTATACCCGAATGGTGGACACACTGAAACAGGCCGAAAAAATGCATATTTCAGAGCTCAATAACTCTATTACTGGAGTGATGAGCGATGCAGAGTCAAACCTTCATTCATCAAACTGGGATTGGTCCTGCTGGGATGACACATACGAATTTGCTCTGGGGAATTATCCGGACTACGACAAGATCAATTTCGAAAATGTCAATGCTCTGGAAAAATTAGGTATAAATTTTGTCATCATCAAAGATAATGATTTGAATGTCAGGTACACCGGATTTTATGATTTACTTAAAAAAGAAAGAAGCAAGATGCCGGCAGGTCTGGTCAGATCTTTAGATGGTGTGACCGAAGATTTTCTAAGAGAATACTCTCCTTCAGAAAAAGATCAGGATGAAGATGCGGAAAAAGGTTGGCTTGGCTACTACTTATACGGAGGCAAAGCATATTCGGTATCTGTCATGCCCATACTCCCCAGTGACGGAACGGGGAACCCAGCCGGAACCGTTGTTATGGGAAGAGTATGCGATAATGAGAATATAAGGCATATGATAAGGACGGACACATTTAATTTTGAGATCGTCTCTCCTACAGAAGAGGAATTGAAAATCGGCGACACAGTAGATTATCAGGGCAATGCCGTATTATCCCTACACAAAATCATAGATGATATTTCGGGCAACAAGCTGCTTTTAAAGATCAGTCAGCCCCGTACTATTTATCTTGAAGGTATGCGGGCTGTGGGGATGTCAAGCCTTATACTAATCATTTTGATGATACTGTTCGTAATAATACTTTTTTTCATAATGTCAAAAGTCGTTACAACTCCTTTAAAAAACCTTTCGGAAGACGTATTGTCGGTCAAGGAAGATTTTACCGTGGATACGGAAAAGTATTCGCGAAGCCTCGAATTATATACCTTAAGTACATCCATCAACAAAATGTTTGACAACGTTCTTAAAGCGGAACAGTCCAATCTGGCAAAGAGTGAATTTTTATCCCGAATGAGCCATGAGATGCGAACACCTATGAATGCAATTATCGGCATGGCAGGCATTGCCCGAATGTCCGGTACAACAGAGCGTTACGAATACTGCCTGGATAGAATTGAAAATGCGTCTAATCATCTGCTTGGTGTGATCAATGATATTCTTGATATGTCCAAGATTGAAGCCAACAAATTCGAACTATCATGTTCTGAATTCGATCTGGAAAAAATGCTGATTAATATTACCAATATGATGATTTTCAGAATGGATGAAAAGGGCCAGGCTTTTTATGTACATGTTGACAGCGATGTCCCTAATGATCTCTTCGGTGATGAACAGCGCATAGCCCAGGTCATTACAAACCTTTTATCAAATGCAGTGAAATTCACTCCTGAGAACGGACAGATTTCTCTAAATGTAAGCCTGCAGGAGAAAAATAAGGATGAGTGCTCCCTCAAATTCAGTATCACAGATACAGGAATAGGGGTTCCTTTAGAGCAGCAGAAAAAATTATTCGGAGCGTTTGAACAGGCTGACGGCAGTGTTTCCAGAAAATATGGCGGAACAGGATTGGGACTTGCCATTTCAAAAAGGATCGTGGAAATGATGTTCGGTGAGATCAGCATTGAATCGAAAAAAGGAGAAGGGGCTACCTTTACTTTCACTATAGAGATAAATTCCGTATCCGGCGGTGAAAGTCGGAAACTTCTCGAAGCTAATAGGGGAATCAGGGTGCTTTCGGTTTCGGATGATCAAAAAATACTGGAATCATTCGAATATATATTTAAGTCCAACGACATTATTTGTGATGTTGCGTCTAACGCTTCTGATGTTATAATAAAAGTGCAGAACATGACCGGCAGACCATATGATATCATTTTTATTGATCGCATAATAGAAGATACTGACGGCATTGAACTGACCCGAAAAATCAAGGAGATATCCGGTGAGAGTTCAGTGGTCATAATGACATCTGCGGCTCAGTGGAATATTATAGAGCAGGATGCACTTGATGCAGGTGCAGAACATTTTATACAGAAGCCTCTATTCTCATCGGTGGTGATGGATTGTGTAGACGAATGCCTGGGCAGATTATGTAAGATACCCAGTCTTGACAGTTCAGCGAACGGGAAAGAACTGCTGAGCGGGAAGACTATTTTGCTGGTGGATGATCTGGATATCAACCGTGAGATCATAGTGGCCATGTTGGATGTTCCAGGAGTTACGATCTTTGATGCCGAAAACGGTATTGAAGCAGTCGATATTTACAAGAAACACTCTGAAGAGATCGATCTTGTCCTGATGGACATCCATATGCCTGAGATGGACGGGTATGAAGCAACCCGCCTGATCCGCTCCCTTGAAAACTGCCCGGAAGCTCAAACAGTCCCAATAATAGCAATGACTGCCAATGTTTTCCGTGAAGACATCGAAAAATGTCTTGCAGCAGGCATGAATGAGCATGTGGGAAAACCCATCGATGTTGAGGAGCTAATCGAAAAAATCAACATCCACCTGTCATAACAGAAGATGCTTTTGCCTGTCCCGATCCGGTTATGAACCGGTATTTAAGAGGAGTTCACATGATAGAATCAAATAAAGATAAGTGTATAAAGTGCTATAAGTGTATAGCCATATGCCCGTTCACCGTTCTTGCCGAAGATGAAGGGGGGGTTCCTGAATCGAGGGAAGGAAAAATTTGCCTTAAATGCATGCATTGCGCAGCCACATGCCCGGTAGATGCTCTTACTTTTGATGGCAAAGATGCTATTATCGACAGACCTGTACACAAGTTGCCGGAAAGTTTCAGCGGAGATCTGAAAAACCATATAATGCAAATGCGGTCATACAGGCATTTTAAAGATCAACCTGTGGATAAGCAGATCATCAAAGACGTGCTGGATGCCGCAAGATGGACACCCAGTGCAAAAAATCAGCAGCCAACAAAGTTTATTGTCGTAAGCTCCAAAGATATACTGAAGCAAATGATGGATGCCATAATTGAATATGTCAAAGAAACAGGGATATCCCCGGAAGTAGTTACCGAATATGAGGAAGAAGGAAACAACGTTGTGATGGGTGAAGCACATACAATACTCATTGCATATGCCAGAGACAATGCCATCAATCCGCCGGGAGATACATATATAAAGATGACTAACATCGAACTCTTATTTCAGTCAATGGGTATCGGCACATGCTGGGGTGGCTATCTGACCAGATTCCTGAATGTTGTTCCCAAGATTAAGGAAATACTTCCGGAATTGCCCGACGGGAATTCTTTTTACGCCTCATTCATGCTTGGGTATCCTGAGAACGAGGAATATATCCATATACCGACACGGCTCAAAGATGCTGATATCAGGTGGGTTTAAATGACAGGAGGGTTGAAATGAAGGAGAATTGCAGAATAGAAAAAGACAGCATGGGCGAAATCAAAGTCCCGGCAGATAAAAAGTGGGGTGCCCAGACTCAGCGAAGTCTTTTGAACTTCGACATCGGCAGTGAAAAAATGCCTTCTGCGCTCATAAAAGCTTTTGCTGTTATCAAGACAGCATGTGCCAGAGTGAACCGCGATCTCGGTGAATTGGATCAAGATAAAGCCAAATCTATAGAAGGAGCTTGCGATAGAATCAGAAACGGAGAGTTGAATTCCGAATTTCCATTGTCCGTTTGGCAGACAGGAAGCGGCACTCAGACAAACATGAATGTCAATGAAGTGATTTCCCACCTTACTAAGGCCCATCCGAATGACGAAGTCAATAAAGGGCAGAGCTCGAACGATACTTTCCCAACGGCAATGCATATTTCAGCATATATTACAGCCCAGGAAAAACTCCTGCCCGCACTTCGCGAAATGGAAACAGCCCTTCTTGAACTTTCTGCAAAAAATTCAGGTATTATAAAAATCGGAAGAACACATCTTCAGGATGCAACACCTCTTGCTCTCGGACAAGAGATCAGCGGATGGGAAGAGATGATAAGAAAATCTATATCCATGATAGAAGTTTCTCTTGAAGAAGTTAAATATCTGGCTCTTGGCGGCACAGCAGTAGGCACAGGAATAAATTCTGATAAAAATTTCGGCAGGCTGACTGCAGAGGAAATATCAAAGATCACAGGCTACAAATTCGAAACCGCCGAAAACAAATTCCATTCTCTGACTTCAAAAGATGCACTGGTATTTTTCCACGGTGCACTTAAAGCTCTCGCAGCTAATATGATGAAGATCGCTAATGATGTGAGGCTCCTTGCCAGCGGTCCAAGGTGTGGAATAGGGGAGATAACCATTCCGCAGAATGAGCCCGGCAGTTCAATCATGCCCGGCAAGGTCAACCCAACTCAATGTGAAGCTGTCACAATGGTATCTGTTCAGGTCATGGGCAACGATGCTGCAATCGGATTTGCCGCATCTCAGGGCAACTTTGAACTGAATGTCTTCATGCCGGTAATCATTTATAATGTTCTTCAGTCCATAGAGCTGATCGCAGACAGTGCAGCTTCTTTTACAAAAAATTGTCTTACCGGGATCGAGCCGGTGCTTGAAAACATCGAAAGACATTTGAATGACTCACTCATGCTTGTCACATGTCTGGCTCCGGTGATCGGATATGATGATGCCGCATCAATAGCCAAGGCGGCCTACGAAAACGGGACTACTCTGAAAGAAGAAACTCTGAAAGGTAAATACCTCTCAGAGTCTGAATTTGACGATATAGTCCGTCCTGAAAAAATGATCAAGTAGTTTTGATCTATTTGTCTCTAAGTAATCTTTTTAGTATTTTTCCGGAGCTGCTCTTTGGAAGTTCATCCACAAATACGATGTTCCTGGGGGTCTTATATGCTGCCAGATGTTCCTTTAGAAATCTCAGCAGTTCTCTTGCGTGCATGTCTTCACCATCTTTAAGTACAACGTGTGCGATAGCAACTTCTCCTCTTAGTCGGTCTTCTGCTCCAACTACAGCGGCTTCCTTTATTTTGGGGTGTTTGTAGATGACTTCTTCAACCTCTCTGGGGTATACATTGAGTCCTGATACTACTATCATGTCTTTTTTTCGGTCGACGATAAAAATGTAATCTTCATCATCTTTCTTGGCAAGATCTCCGGTATGCAGCCAGCCGTTTCGGAGAGCGGCTTCTGTCTGCTCAGGCTCTTTATAATAGCCCTGCATTACATTTGTTCCTCTGACTACCAGTTCGCCTACGACGCCGGCTTCCACTTCATTGTCATTCTCATCAAATATCCTGCATTCTACATTAGGTATAGGCAATCCGATGGAGCCTTCCTTCTGAATACCGTCATAAGGGTTAAATGCAACGCCCGGTGATGCTTCCGTCAGTCCATAGCCTTCTATTACAGGAAGGTTCATTATTGCCCGCGTCTGTCTGTAAATTTCAACAGGCAGAGCCGCACCTCCCGATATAGCAAGCCTGAGGTCAGGGAACTGTATGTTTTCCTTGGCTCCGTGCAGGAGAACATTGTACATTGCAGGAACACCCATGAAAACAGTTATCCTGCCTTTAACAAGAGTTTCAATAACTTCTTTGGGTTGAAATGTTTCCAGTATGGTAACAGTAGCTCCCGCCCAGAGAGGTATCAGAATACAGGCGGTAAATGCGAATACATGGAACATGGGAAGAACGCACATGAAGTGATCTTCCGGCTTGGCGCCGATCCCAAGAAAACACTGTTCGGTGTTGTCCACCAAATTTTTGTGAGTCAGCATGGCCGCTTTCTGTCTTCCTGTAGTTCCTGAAGTATAGAGAAAAGTTGAAATTGAATCCATCGAGGCTTCAGGATTCTCTTCAGATTCTTCCGCAGCCTCGACCTTTGATTTGAGCACTTCATCCAAAACGATTACCTTGATGCCTAATGCACCTTCGATTGCCTCTTTGCTCAGGTTGCCCTTTTCCATTATTACAGGTTGGATTATCATATATTTTGCTTCTGAATTTTTCACTATGTATGCAATTTCTTCCATGGTCAGCATAAGGTTGATGGGCACAATGACGGCACCGTTTCTCACAGTGCCAAAATATGAATAAATAAATTCCGGTGAGTTCATGCAGCTCAGGATTACTTTGTCATTCTTTTGAATACCCAGTTCCGACAGCAGGGAAGTATATTTTCTTACTGAACTGTCAAGTTGTTTATACGTTACGGACTCTCCTTTGAAGTTGATCGCTATTTTATCAGGGTCATAATTTGTTTTATAAATATTACCTACCACAATATTTCTCCTTTTATTTTTATCACAAAATAGTTTTATTATAAAAGTATATCATGTTTAGTTTTATAATAAAAGTAAAATATTTTTGATTTATAATTACAAAATATGTATTGACACTTTGAATATTTAGGTTATACTGTAATCAAGTTAGCAATGGCTAACCGCGCTCCAAAACAATATAAAAAGATACAAAAGGAAAGAAAGGGACTGCAATGCATAAAACGATCGACAGAAAAATATTTGAAATGATGCTGGGGGAGTATTGCAGCCCGGCACTGGCAGGCATAAAGCCTGCAAATATGATTTGTATCAGAAAAGAAAAACTCCCTCTCTTCAGCAGTATACACAAAGAGTACAATGACAAAATGAACAAATATGATATTTATTTTTATATCATAAAAGAGACGAGCGCCAGTTATCTAATAATGGTATACAGAAAGTGTAAATTGTTGTCACACCTGATGGGAGTTCAGGTCTCGGCTATGCTTAAAAGAGAAGGTTATCCGGATCTTATGAAAATAGATTCATATTTAGCATTTTTAAGTAACCGGTTTAACAGCAATTATTGTCCACCGGATGAAATAGGGTTATTTCTGGGCTATCCTGTCGAAGATGTCATTGGCTTTAAAAAGAACAGAGGTCGTAATTGTATTATTTCGAAATATTGGAAAGTATACACAAATGAAAATGAAGCCCAAAAGATGTTCCTAAGATATGAAAAATGTAAAAACTCTTTATGCGACCGCTTGCATAAAGGTGCTAGCATAACAGAGATGTTTACAAAAGTTGTTGCATAATCAATTAACTTTTTGTACATAAATGAGATTGGCAATTCTCCTCTTACACAAACCGGATCTATTCAGATCCATATAAAACTTAAACACATAAAACATTCACTTGTGCCATATCTCAAGATCGACGACCTTTCCCGGGGGCGTCGATCATTTTTTTTTGAGAATTTTGTATTTTAACCCATTAATTATATAAATATTTACTTTATTCCTGTATAATGAAAACAAAATACGATAGCGAGGGCTAACTACTGATGAAACTAAGTGAATTAAACCCAGGACAATACGGAATAATAAAAATTGTAAAAGGAGCAGGAGCCTTAAGAGACCGCCTCCTTGATATGGGCCTTACACCGGGGACCGAATTGTTTTTGAGAAAAGCAGCACCGATGGGCGACCCCATCGAAATCACACTGCGTGGTTATGAACTCACGATAAGAAAAGAAGACGCAGATATGGTCTCAGTCGATAAGCTGGAAGATGGATATAAATTCGGAACGCTTTGCTCGGGGAACTGCCAAAGTTGTATGAAGGGAATAGACGGAGAAGGAAGGCACAAATGATAATAGCATTAGCAGGCAATCAAAACTCCGGAAAAACTACACTTTTCAACCAATTGACAGGCTCAAACCAAAAAGTCGGAAATTTCCCCGGCGTTACTGTCGAAAAAAAAGAAGGTAAGGTCAAGGGACCGGACAATGTGACATTGGTCGACCTGCCGGGCGTATATTCTCTTTCGCCATATTCAAAAGAGGAGATCGTAACAAGAGATTACATTCTTCACCAAAAAACCGATGCCGTGATCAATATAGTCGACACCATGAATCTTGAAAGGGGACTTTACCTTAGTCTTCAGCTTCTTCAGCTCCAAAAACCAATGGTGATAGCCTTAAATATGATGGATGAGCTTAGAAAAAACGGCGGTTCGGTAGACATCCTGGAGATGGAAGAGATGCTTGGGGTACCCATAGTTCCCATATCCGCTTCAAATAATGAAGGGACCGCAGAGCTGCTTGAAAAAGTTATCAGAGCCGGGGAAAATCAGCAAACACCTCAGATCGAAGATTTCTGTTCGGGAGCTGTACACAGAGCTATCCACGGGATCACTCATCTCATTGAAGACCATGCAAAGCGAATAAAAACACCGGGAAAATTTGCGGCAACGAAAATTATTGAAAAAGATGGGCCGTTGTTGCTTGAGCTGGGACTTACCGAGCACGAAAAGCATACGATAGATGAAGCAATCCTCGACATGGAAGAAGAGACCGGTCTGGACCGCAAATCAGCAATTGCCGACATGCGATATACCTTTATTGGAGATGTAGTCAAAAAGACAGTCAAGAAACCGACATTCTCAATACAACAAAGCAGAAGCGCAAAAATTGACAATATCCTTACCAATAAGTACTTCGGCATACCAATATTTCTGGGTATCATGGCTATTATATTTTACCTGACATTCGGACCGTTAGGCAGTTTCCTAAGCGACGGGCTTGCCGGTCTAATCGGTAATGCGGGCGGGTTTGTTGCTGATTTAATGGCAGACGCAGGTGTCAATCCAATCGCCCAATCACTTGTAAACGATGGGGTATTCAACGGCCTTGGAACGGTTTTGTCATTTATCCCCATGATTTTGGTCATGTTTTTTTTCATGTCACTTCTGGAAGACACCGGATATATGGCAAGAGTCGCATTCATGATGGACAAGATGCTGAGAAAAATAGGTCTTTCCGGCATAAGCTTTGTGCCAATGCTTCTGGGATTTGGTTGTTCGGTACCTGCAATCATGGCAACGAGAACTTTGTCCAGTGAAAGAGACAGAAAGATCACCATAATGCTTACTCCTTTTATGAGCTGCACTGCAAAGCTTCCTATATATGGCATGTTTACTGTCGCATTTTTCCCGGAGCACAGGGTGATCATAATATTGTCACTCTATCTTCTTGGTATCTTAGTTGGAATAGTCATCGGGCTGATCCTCAATAAAACAGTCTACAAAGGAAGTCCCATTCCGTTTATAATGGAACTTCCCAGCTACAGATTTCCCCACATCAAATCTCTGTTCAGACTTCTCTGGGATAGGACATGGGATTTTATAAGAAGAGCATTTACTATCATATTTGTTGCGACACTGGTGGTTTGGTTCCTCATGACTTTCGACGTTAGAATGAACCCTGTGGAATTCGGAGAGGGAAGTATTCTGGCTGCATTAGGTGGATTCATCGCTCCAATATTCGCTCCACTGGGATTTGGCAACTGGCTGAGCGCTACTGCTATCTTGACTGGCTTTATGGCAAAGGAGACAGTCATAAGCACATTTGCAGTTCTTACAGGGTCAACTGCCGTGACACTGTCATCCACACTTACAACTTTATTTACTCCACTCACCGCATATGTGTTTCTCGTTTTTGTATTATTATATACTCCCTGTATAGCAGCAATAAGCGTTGCAAAAAGGGAAATGAACAGCAGTCTGGCAGCTATGGGAATCGTTATCGGCCAAACTGCCGTGGCCTGGATAGTGGCATTCATTGTCTACAGGATAGGATTATTATTCTTCTAAAACAGCTTCATGCAACAATCGATTCAGTACTGATAAACAAGTAAATAAAATAATCTCAGATAACTACAAAAACCGGTTGACTTGGAAAGTTGAGTGTAGTAATATATATACTGTTCCGCTCAAAGAGGAGCGGGATAAAACGGTGCCAAAAAAAGGCGCCCGAACCTTGAAAACTACATAGTGTAGAGATTTAGTCAAATATAAACCCTTCGGGGT
>JAVBLY010000001.1:0-422224 GCA_031553035.1 Anaerovoracaceae bacterium
TGTGAATAATTAATTCACACGCCGCCGGAGGCATATAATTGTTTTTCACTCCATATAGTGAATCTCGATTATTCACAAGTGATTTGTTTCTGCAAGAGGCAATTCATTTGCCTCGATAGCAGAAATGGAGTGAAAAAATGACACTAGAAACATTAACCAGCAGGCATCTTGTAAAAGGGGAGGATCTTAACCATCACGGGACGCTCTACGCAGGCAGAGGCGTAGAATGGATGGTGGAGGCCGGATTCATAGCGGCATCGATCGCAACAGAAAATGAAAATATCGTCTGCATGAGGATCAACAGCTTGCTTTTCAGAAAACCCGTTCCAAAAGGGCAGATGGTCAGCTTCGACAGCAAAATAGTATTTACCGGGAGGACCAGCCTTACTGCATATGTGCGAGTCGTTAACAGCAACACAAAGGAATTCATAGTGGACGGCTATTTTACATATGTATATGTGGATGAAAATTCAAAACCTGTACCTCACGGCATAGTCATAGAGCCGAAGACAGATATTCAGAAAGAACTGTATGAAGAAGCCAGGCTGCTTATGATCGAGGCGAAGGAAGAAGCGAAAAAACAAAAAATAAGAGACATACACCTAGATTGACTTAGGGTCGGATTCAGGATATTCCTTTTCGATCAGTTTGGTGACCATTGGAGCCCAGTTTGCATAAAGTGCATCGCTGGGCTGTACTTTTTTGAAGTTTCCTTTGTAGTATTCACCTGATAGGATTTCTATAGTTTCGCCCAATGAGAGACCTTTTTCGTAGGATTCCATCACAATTCTTCTGACATTGTCCGCTGCTTTTTTTGCATTATCAAGATAAATCTTTATATTCTGACCGCTGATCATGTCGCCATGGGGCATTATGATATACTTCGGATCAAGATCCCGAATCATACCTATCGATTTGATTGCATCATCGTAACTGACAATGAAAGCAGGCACCACATCGGGAAAGCCGGGAGCAACACCAAGGCTTTCCGAAACAATAGCAAGATCCTCATTCTCAAAATATAAACTGATGGAATCATTTGTATGTCCAGGAGTTTCCATGATTCGTATTTTCATCTCGCCTGCATTAATTATATCACCGCCGCTGACATCCACATCCACACGCAGTTTATCCGCCCAACCGGGTTCCGCAACTGTATTTTTTCTTTCAGCTGCTCCTTGGTTAAGTTCTTCCATGGTTTTTCGGGCATTTGGTTTTGCAATTATCTTTGCGACCAGTGGATGTGCATATATCTTCGCATTTGGAAAGCATTCGCTTATGGCAGGTGTCCCCATAATATGATCGTAGTGGGAGTGAGTAAGTATTATATATTTCAGTTCTCTGCCATCCAGAAATTTGTCGATCTGCTTTATAACACTTTCAACACCGACTGCATATCCCGCGTCCACAAGGACTGCATCTTTTCCTGATGTTATAAGATATGCTTCGCTTCCGTAAATGCCTTTAAGTCTGTGTGCTTCAAAGTTCATGAGTTGCCTTTCTGTAAGTAATGTTATTTTTTATATTTTAACATTTTTATCAGCTTTATGTTGATTTTCTTCCTGTTATGTAATTTATCGATATTTGGTCAGAATCTTGAGTATCGGGTGGATTTCACTCCCTATACTCGCATAACTGTCCACAATTAGAGGATCTCAAGGTAAAAACCACCCTATACAGACAAAACTGACCATAAAGCTTGAATTTTATCAAGTCATTCCTGACAAGACATTATCACATCTTTACCTTTCCTTTATTTGGTTATTGACAACAAGAGAAATTAGTAGTAATCTATAACAAGTTAGCATATGCTAACGGAGAGGTAAGAGAAACAAGCAACATAATTATATCACTGTTAGTATATGCTGCAGATATCAAAAAGGAATGACCTCCTTATATAAATATACAAGCATAGGCTCCCGTATTCAGGAATGGAATAACTACTTTAGGTTTTTTTCTGAATATGGGAGTTCTATTTTTTGTAATGATATATGCAATTATTTCAGCAATTTGGTACCATTTTTATTGACAAAATCAGCAGAATTTTAGATAATAGTTGTTGACACTTGGGGCATTAGCGCAGCTGGGAGCCCTAATGACGCAGTAACAATAGAAAAATACCTTGAGGGGAATTAGCTCAGTTGGGATGAGCGCGTGACTGGCAGTCACGAGGTCACGGGTTCGAGCCCCGTATTCTCCACCATTTTTGAGGACATGGCTATGCCATGTCCGTTGTCTTTTTTCCAAGAAATTGATTGATACTTATGGCAAATTCGACATCAATAATGCCACCTCTTGATATAACAATTCTGTCGATTAGCTGTGATATAATCATTTTCTTTTGCTCATTTGAACAATTATCATAAATGCTTTCCCATCCAATTAGTTGGGAGTATTTCACTTTTAACTGATCAACCTGCTTTTGACTATTGCTTAGTTCATTTGTAAGACTATCGATTTTCTCAAGTTCTATTCTTCGTTCCATTTCTGCATTTTCAATACTCTGATTTATCAGCTCAGGGGTAAACGCACTCTCACCTTGAATGATCAAGACGACTTCATCCTTGAGTTTTTTTAGATTATCTTCAAGTTGCATTTTCTTTTTCTGAGAAGCTGCAAGCTTACTTCGAGTTGCCTTGAGGTCATTTTCGTATTGTTTAGATACAAAATCTTCAAGCGATATCTTTTTTAGTTTAGACAACATTTCGGAAACGATACTATTAATAGCCTTATCAATGCCGACCGAATTGTATCCACTCTGTCCGTCACATCTATGTTTATGACGTGTTCGATTGTGACAGTTGTATCTCCATGTTCTTCTTTTAGTGATAGTCCCATCCTTTCTAGTATATGTTTTGCCTCCTGTTGCTGCTATTAGCCGTGCACCACAATGACCACAGAAAATATTCCCGGATAGGAGATGATCACTTTTTGTAGTTAATGGAATTTTCCTGCTCTCTTGGTTTTCTTTTCGTCTTTGGCTAGTAATGAATTGGGCTTTTTCAAAAATTTCCGGTGAAATTATTTGTAAATGTTCAAACGGTTCTGAATAACTGTCACCACTACGAAGCACACCTGTATACAAAGGATTTTTGATCATACCACGTATTGTTGGTGCCACAAAGTTTTCACCTGACCGGTTCATAATTCCATTATCTGTAAGGAAAGTAGCAATACGATGATTACCTAGGCCATCATTGATATACTTACTGAAAATAAGTTTAACTACCTCAACTTCACTATCCTCGATGGCAAGATCATATACTTCCCGGTTTCTTTTATTTACTCTACCAAGGCGAACCAATTTGTATCCATAAGCAGGAGTTCCACCTTTGAACTTTCCTTCTTGCACGATTTGTCCCATTCTGGTTTTAGTTCTGATAGAGGTCTTTATACTTTCACCGGATGCCTGCCAGTATCTTATGTAATTAGTAAGCTTATCGACATGAGTGTCGAATTTTTGCTCACCTTCCATGACGCTCCAGACTTCAACATTGTTGTTTACAAACCATTCAACAATAAAAGGTGTTTCATCATCTTTTCTGCCGATCCTATCAAACATGAATACTAATAAGACATCGAATTTATTTTCCATGGCATCCTGCTGTATTCGCTGAATAGCATCACGATTCTTTGCAGATGTTTTAAATCCAGAAACACCTTTTTCTGTGAATTCCTCTGTAAGGATCCAATCTTCTCTTGCGCTTACAAAGTCACGACAGGATTTTTTCTGCATGGGAATATCATTTTTTTCTACTTGTTTAAGCGTAGATACGCGATATAATGCATAGACTCTTTTCATTTTGCTGCACCATCCTTGTCTCGCTTAACATACCGTATTCTGTTTTCAAGGTACGATATCAACATTAAACTAACTCCTTAGTATCTGCAATTGTGCGAATTTCTGAATTGGTACTTATTTTCTGAAGATATGAAGCTATCAAAATATCTTTAATGCTGTCAATTGCAGTGTCATTAGGTGCATTAGGGAAAAACAATCTGATAGAGTATTTTTCAATTTTTTTCTCCAAAACATTTTCTTGATGTTCCATATATCATTTCTCCGAATTCTCAAGTTTCTTAATTGGCTTTATCAAATAATCAAAGCCATTTCTAGCTCCGCAATATGTGCAGCTTTCTTTAACAGATTCTAAATGATCTAGTCTTGTGATTTCATGATATGGTGAATCATAGAATGCCTGAACGCAATTAGGACACAAGGTCATGACCAATCCGTTTGGTTGTTTGCGTTTAAGACCAACACTTATTGCTAGTGCCCGATCTACGGATATCATTTTTTCATGTGGTAAATCACCCAAATATTTTAGTATTCTGTTTATATCAATTGTCCTGATCTGTTCCAAAAGAATAATGGAACCTGATTCCAGAAAGTCATATGAATCTAAGGCAATATGTGTGGGTAATTCTTTTTTGCATGAAGTAGTAATAGCCGCTGTAATAATTGTATTGCTGTATTTGTTTCCAATATCATTTTGGATTATCAGGACCGGCCTTGATCCTCCTTGTTCAGATCCAATTACCGGATCAAGATCAGCTAATACAACATCGCCTCTTTTATAATAATTTGTCATTCGTCTTCTCCTATTAAATATGTAAGCCAGGTGCATTTTTAATAATGCACCTAGGTAAATTAACTTAATTCGTCTTTATTTGTCCTTGACACCCTAAGACCAGGAAGTCATCAAATGGTTGCACAAAACAACCTCACGGGAATTTCACCCTTCCGAGGATCTCTCCGAACTGCCCTCATTGCAATCCGCATATAGCGATTCTGTGACTGGACAGGAGTAGCTTTAAATGTATTTGATGAATGTGTATTTATTTGTCAAAGAGCGATTATTTTTTATAAAAAAATAGGTGAGGGTATTTATCCCTTCACCTACTTCCTCACTAAAAGCCAAAAATTGCGGTCAAAACTTGAAATTAATCAAAATATATTTTTAAGGCTTTAGTAATTTTTAATTTTGCTAAGTCGATGCTGTCTCTAATTGATGAGATTGAACGATTCTCTATTTCGGCAATCTGTTTGTATGTAAGCTCATATTCAAAATAAAGAATAGCTCTCTTCCTTATTGGCTCTGGCAAATTGTCAATTGCCGAATATAGTTCATCATTAAACATTTTTTTGATTACTTCATT
Organism: Anaerovoracaceae bacterium; assembly: GCA_031553035.1. Lineage (GTDB taxonomy): Bacteria > Bacillota > Clostridia > Peptostreptococcales > Anaerovoracaceae > JAVBLY01. Next base: position 5,161 of record JAVBLY010000001.1, read on the forward strand.
TTCAGTAAGAATACTTAATTGAGTTGATTTATGATGTAATTTCTCATCAAGCAATGTGGCATGTTCAATGTGTCTATCAAAATAATTTTGCTGCTTTTTTTCAATTCGTTTAAATTCCTGAAATTCAGTATATATTTCTTTTCTGACTTCAATTACGTGATAACAGAAATTCACATCAGTAAATGCCACAAAAAAATGCTTAACACCGTCAATTTCTTTGACGGTGCAATCATACGTACTTGTATACTTATCCAATTTTCATCCTCCTTTCCGATTAATTTTTAATCGAAAAGGAGGTGGCCCTCGGCAATGATTGACTATCTCACTTGATTTCAGTAGTATGTAGGCAAAATGGCCACAACAATAGTAGCCATATTTTTGTAGTCTTCTTATATTTGATTTTTGTAAAATGTGCGTTTTTCTCTTTTCTTTGGGGATAAGTATACAGAGGAGATTCATCTGTATACTTTAAGAGAATTATAGAGAGTGAAAATAATATGAAACTAATATCTTACTAATATTTTTGTTAGAAACTAAAGACAAGCAAAATCAATTTAAAATTTTACTTATGAGGTGAAAAAGAATAACCACGGCCTCGTTCAGAAATTATATATTTAGGGAGATCCGGTTTCCATTGAATTTTCTTTCTTAAGTCACATATTTGATTCCACAAGATGTTATGACAACTGTCAAAATAATCATCACCCCATACATGCCGGAGGATTTGTTCATAGGACATAATCATATCTTGATTTTCCATTAAGTAATATAAGATTTCATATTCCTTTTTGCGTAGCTTAATTTCTTTTCCATCAACAATAACTTTGAACTTACCTATTTCTAATATTATTCTGTCACTAAACAACAAAAGTGAATTTGAATTGGATTCAGATAATCCAGAATATCTACGAATTAATGCCATGCAGCATGTAACAGCAAGGTTAACATTTGTCGGAATACTTATAACTTCATCTGCACCGGCTTCATATAAATCGATTTTTTCTTGTACAGAAAAGTCGCCGCATGGGAAAAATACGATTGGTATATTAACCTTGTTTCTAATAATCTGTCCATACTCGTGATATAGAGTAGCATTTGCATGCCCCATAGTAAGAGCAATTAAAATATAATCATTCAAGTTTGTTTTATTAAGTGTTTGGTTGAAATCATATACTTCAATATCATAGCCACGTCTATTCCATTCGTAAATAGCTTCACCAATAAAAGTTTGACATTCTTGATCTGAAATCATTAGTATTTTCCCAATCATTATCAAGTACCTCTTATCGGATACGTTTTCTTTGGATATAATATTTATAATACATATGAATTACATATTCAAGTTGATGTAGATTGCAATGTGTCGATTATTCAATGGTGTGAAGTGCGCAAAAAACATTAAAATGTTGAATTCTCAATGAGATTCGGTAATAATAATAGTTTTATTTTAGTATTGTTTTGTTCGTGATATGTGATACACTTGTATTAAAATGTAAGTTTGATTTGAAAAGGAGGACAATAATGGAAAAGAACCTTAAAGGATTAACTAAGCCGTTACGTTTAGGAAGTATTAATGTGAAAAATAGAATATGGAATTCCCCGCTTTGGACGCGAACAGCTTCTGCTGATGGTGAAGTAACTGATCGTACAATTGCTCATTATTTAGCAAGGGCAAAAGGTGGTGCTGGCGTAATTACAACGGAAGGTGTCGCAGTTGATGGGAGACATACGTGGAATGAGCCACAAATGCGTATAGATGAAGATCGATTTTCATCAGGGCATAGAAGATTAGTCGAACAAATTCATATGTATGGAACTCCGATAATATGTCAACTTCATCATGCTGGAATGTTTGGTACCGATCCAGTCTCACCTTCGGGAGTACCTTGCCAAGATATGGGTAAAATAGGGCAGTTTATAGAGCCTAGAATCTTAAGCACTCAAGAGGTCGAAGAAATAAGAAATCTTTTTATTGATGCTGCAGTTCGTGCTATGTTAATAGGATATGATGGGGTTGAAGTTCATGGGGCAACAGCATATTTGCTTGAACAATTTTTTTCACCACACAATAATAAGCGAAATGATAAGTATGGTGGAAGTCTGCAGGGTAGAAGTCAATTGTCGATAGAAGTAATTCGTGGAATAAGGCAAGCATGCGGCCCAAAGTTTATTATTGGATACACCGCAGCAGATTGCGATATGATACCTGGAGGAATTGATCATGAGCAAACCCTATATTTAGCTATGGCACTTGAAAAAGAGGGTTTAACATATTTTGATTTGCAAACTGATGGTACTTATGAAACATTTCATTTGGTCACACCTGCTGCCGGATATCGTCGTCAGCCAAAGGGACAATTTGAAAAAACAGCACTTTATAAAAAAAGTATGCGAATTCCGGTCACGACAAGGGGGGCTGGAGAATATGACCCTGAGGTATGGAATGGTGCATTTGAACATGATATGGCGGATGCAGTTCGTTTAGGAAAGCAGATGCTGGCAGATCCTGATGTCGCTAATAAGTCAATAAATGGTGCAATTGAAGATATACGTCCTTGTATAAAATGTGGCAATTGTCTATTAAGTGGTGAAATTATGCCACGTCAGCTTAGTTGTAGTGTGAATTCTGGACTCGGAAATATGGAATTGCCTGTTGAGGAAGCAAATAAAAAGAAAAAGGTTTTAGTGATCGGCGGTGGACCTGCCGGGTTGGAGGCCGCAAGAGTATGTGCGTTACGAGGTCATGACGTTAAGGTACTAGAAAAGTCCAATCAACTTGGAGGCAATATGGTGGTTGCTGCCCTTCCGATTGGAAAAGAAACATTTGATCCATTTATACCTTGGGCAGAAAGGCAATGCCGAAAACTTGACGTTGAAATTCTTCTTAACACAACCGCCACACCTGAAATTGTGCTTAATGAAAATCCAGATACTGTAATAATAGCTGCAGGTTCAGACCCATTGGTTCTGCCAATCAAAGGTATAGATCAGAGTTTTGTGTACACTGCAGAAGAAGTGCTAACAAATAAAGCTAAAATCGGTAAAAAAATTGTTATAGCTGGTGGTGGGGAAGTCGGTCTTGAAACTGCCGATTTCATAATGGAGAACAATGATGTCGATTCTTTGATTTTAGTAGAAATGTTAAAGGATATTGGACCAGACATGAATCCTATGGACAAAGCCATTCTTTTTGGTAATGACTCGATATTTCCAAAACATTTCAGAAATGGATTTCAAATAAAGACAGAAACGAAAATCCGCCAAATTTCGAAAAACGGCGTTTCTGTGATAGATAGCAATTGCCGAGATTATGAAATAGAAGCAGATACGGTAATACTTGCAATGGGATATTCACCTAATAATAGTGTTTATGAAGAATTAAACGGGAAAATTAATGAATTGTATCTCGTTGGAGATGCAATGCATCCAAGAAAAATAGTTGATGCAATACATCAATCAGACTTTTTCGCAAAAGATATTTAAGATTTGCTATAAATCTAAATGGAGAAATAGATGAATAAAAAGAATAGAATAATAGTATCAATAGTTGTCGCATTGTGTATGTCAATGGTTATGTCATTTGTAATGACTATGGTAAATATTGGTTTTTCCTCAATGTTTTTATATGCATGGCTAAAAGGGTGGGGCATAGGATTTGTAGTTTCAGTTCCTTTGTCCTATTACCTTCCGCCATTAATAGAAAAAATTATCAATAGGAAGAATATTGATGGAGGTCATCATGAATAAAAAAGAGTATTTTAAAAATATACTAGATACGAATATCAGTCCGGTTGAGTATATGAATGAATTAGAAAATAATCCCGATGGTTATTTTACACTTGATGTTCGTATAACTCCGCCAAATGAAAAGCTTGATAGGATTAAAGGTTCAGTACATATTCCATTAAATGAATTATGTGATAGGATAAATGAATTGCCAACAGATAAAATGATTGTAATATGTTGTTGGGATACTTGGTGCACGATGGGAGCCCATGCGGCTGTTATGTTATTAGATGCAGGATTGGATGTTAAAGAACTGTCCGGTGGGATTGCAGCTTGGAACACAATGAAATTTCCAATTGAATTATAGACATTCTGCAGCGTAAAAAATAGAAGAATCTTTATTAGGCTTGTCCAAATAAAGATTCTTTTGTTATATAATAAATACATATGTACTATCATATAATGTGATTATATAGCGGTTTGATTTAATTTTATGCAAGATGTCTTGACTAAAATAATACAAATGTGTTATAGTTGTTATGACAACATTGATAAATAAGTATCAAATATATAATCTAGAATTGAGGTGATATGAAGTGAATGGAAGTGCACCGAAACTATTAAAAATCTATGTGAATGAAAATGAACATAGATTTTTAATAGGATGTTCAACTGAAATGATCCCACCATCGGAAACATTAGCCGAAACCCTAAGAGATAGACTTGGCTTAACCGGTACAAAAACGCCATGTAATAAAGGAGCTTGCGGAGGATGCACTGTTCTACTCAATGGAAGCCCAGTTCTTGCATGTTCAGTGTTGACAGCAGAATGCGATGGAGCTTATGTAACAACAATAGAAGGGGTCGCAAATTCTGTTACGGGTGAGTTGCATCCAGTTCAACAAGCTTTTATTGAAGTAGACGCAATACAATGCGGAATGTGTACTCCAGGAATTGTAATGGCGTCGATTTCTTTATTGGAAAATAATGATAATCCTACAGAAAATGAAGTTAGAGAAGCATTATCAGGCAATATATGTAGATGTACAGGTTATGTTAAATATATTGATGGTGTCATGCTTGCGGCAAAGATTCTGAGAGAAAATAAGGAGGCATATCATGCAGGATAAAACAAATGTTTTAGGCACGAATGTTGAAAGAATCGATGCATATGCTAAGGCTACAGGATCCGCAAACTTCACCGTAGATATTAGTGTCCCGGAAATGCAGGAGATATGTTTTATCAGAAGTCCTTGGGCGTATGCCTCGATCAAGACAATAAATATAAATGGGGCTTTAGATTTAGACGGAGTTGCCGGTATTATTACACACTCCGATATGGAAGGCATTCTAATACACAATGATCCACTTGATAAAAACATCCGTTATTTGGGAGAAGCTGTTGTCGGAATTGCAGCTAAGAATAAAGAAGTTGCAGAAAAAGCACTTGAATTAGTCGAAGTCGAATACGAAGTATTACCTCCGATATTAAGCCCTGAGGATGCACTTACAGAGAATGCTCCTCCCATTTGGGGAGGAGGAAACGTATGTACATGGCAAGGACCAAAACCTGTAGAACATGGATATTCGGCTGTTTGGGAAAAAGGTGATGTTGAGGCTGCGTTAAAAAAATCAGATGTAGTAGCTGATTGCCATTTGTTTACACATGCACAATTTCATGGATGCTTAGAGCCTCACTCATGTGTTGCAAGATGGCAACCTGCCGAAAAAGAAATCACAATGTGGATCTCCAGTCAAGGGATATTTGATGATCAAGCAAATATAGCAAAAGCATTAGGTTTGCATCTAGACCAGGTACATGTTATTGCAACTTATGTTGGAGGGGGTTTTGGCGCTAAAGCACATAATACATGTAAAGAATATATTATGACAGCTTTATTATCAAAACAAATAACCAAGCCAATAAGGTATGTACCATCTCGCAGTGAAGAAATAATTGCAGCAATGCGTCATCCCGCAGAGTTTGAATATAAAGTTGGTGCAAATAGTGACGGTAGAATAACGGCCATATATATGAATGCCATTAAAAGTGGAGGAGCACATACGTCTCTTCAAATGAATTTTCTTGCCGGAAGTACAGATTATGTTGCACCAACATATTTAAAAAGTGAAAATGTGAAATATGAGGGAATAAGTGCATATACGACATTACCTTTATGTGCTGCTTTTAGAGGATTTGGGTATTTTGAAAGTGGGATAGCATTTGCACAAGCCCTTGATAAGACAGTTGAAAAGTTGGGTATTGATCCAATTGATTTTCTGATAAAAAATGTTCCTGAAAGAGGTGATCTAGTCGGCACAGATCAAGGTCCCCTTACTACAGGAGGTATAGCTGATACTATAAAAGAATGTGCAAAAAGAATACAGTGGAAAGAAAAGTGGCATAAACCCGGAATGAAAATAATGCATGATGGACGTTATCATGGTATAGCTGTTGCACATGCTATGGGCAGGGCAACATTACCCGATTTTGTAACATCAGGTAATGCAATGATACAAGTAAAAATGGATGGGACGGCTCATCTTTATGTAGGGATAAGTGATATTGGACAGGGGCAGGCAACAGGCCTAGCACAAATAGCAGCAGAAGCTCTTGGTATACAATTTGAGAATATTAAAGTGGTCTGGGGAGATACAGTAGCACCTCATACAGGTGATCAAGTAGCGTCATCTACTACTATGATGACTGGCAATCCGACAAAACTTGCTGCGTTAGATGCAAAAAAACAGATACTCGATATAGCTTCCGGAATATTGAAAACATCTACAGATAAATTGGATATTCAACAAGGTATTATTTCCTCAAATGAAGATAGCGATATTTCAATTTCTATTGCTGAAATTGTCCAAATGCCGGGTGTCAAAGTAATTGTAGGTAATGGACACTGGTCGATATCCGATAAAGATGCTTCTCCACGCTCATTAGTAGTTTGTATCGCAGAAGTTGCTGTTGATAAAGAGACAGGCAAAATTGAAGTTATTAATATGCTTCAGGGAACAGAATGTGGAAGGGTGATATGTCAAACTCGTATAGATGGGCAGTTAGACGCAGTTTTGTCCGGGGGAATCGGATATATTTTAACTGAGGACTGGATAATGGATAAACGAGATCAAGGTAGGATACTAAATCTCAATATGTACGATTATAAAATGCCCACTTTTCTTGATACAGCAGATATTTTACAGCCAAATGTTATTATGGAAGATCCTGACCCTAAAGGTCCTTTCGGTGCCAGAGGAATGGGAGAAGCTTCACTTTCGGCATCTGCACCAGCGATACTGAACGCAGTATACAATGCGATAGGTATAAGATTTAATTCCACACCATTAACACCTGCAAGAGTACTAAACGAACTTAAGCAGAATAAGTAAAGGAGTTGAGTAAAATGAAAATTGAACAAAAGCAGTTTATTGTTCTTACTGTCAATAATAAAGATTATAAACTTTATATTGGCGATGGACGCGGGGAAGTATCTACAACAGAAACACTAGTATTCACGCTAAGAGAAAAGTTGGAACTTACCGGAACAAAAATAAGTTGCGATAAAGGAGCATGTGGTGCATGTACAGTAATAATCGATGGTGAGGCTGTAGCTTCGTGTTGTCTGCTTACCGTAGAGTGTGAAGGGAAAAGTATTATAACAATTGAAGGGTTGGAGGACCCAATTACCGGTCAATTGGATCCTTTGCAGCAGGCATTCATTGATAAAACTGCATATCAATGTGGTTTCTGCAGTCCTGGAGCAATAATGGTAATAAAAGCCTTACTTGATAAAAATGATTCGCCCACTGAAGATGAATTACAGGAAGCTCTATCTGGAAATTATTGTCGTTGCGGCACACATCATCAAGTAATAGATACTGTAATGGAATTTACTGGGCAAGGAGGTAAATGAAATGGCTGAATTAAGACATATAGGAAAGGATACCCCTAGACTGGCAGCACATGATTTCGTTACCGGTCGTGCAAAGTACGGAAGGGATTTGAAAAGACCTCGTATGTTGTATGGGAAGGCATTACGAAGTAAATATGCTTATGCAAACATAATTGATATAGATACAACAAAAGCGGAGGCACTTCCCGGTGTTGAAGCTGTAATGACCTACAAAAATAGCCCTGAATGGAGGCAAGGCATGCCAATGCCGCATAAAAGGTTTTTAGATAATCAGGTAAGATTTGTTGGAGATGTAGTAGCTACTGTAGCAGCTGAAACTGAGGAAATTGCACTAGAAGCTATTGATCTAATCGAAGTGAAATATGATCCTCTAAAGCCCGTATTGAATCCAACTGAATCATTTGCTGAAGATGCGCCTCAATTATATCCGGAAATGCCGGGGAATATTGTTCCTGGAGAACTATTTGCAAAGCAGCATTTAGGATATACCGACATGGAATTCGGCGATCCGGACAAGGGTTTTGAGGAAGCAGATGTTATTGTTGAATCTCATACATATGTAGAAAGTGGTCAAAACCCGTTGCCTCCTGAACAACCTGCCGTTATAACTGAATGGGAAGGGAATAAGCTTACTGTAAGAGGAGCTCTATCCTCAGCCGGGTTATGTGCAATGATGAACGCACCGCAGATGCAGATTCCTATATCTGATATGAGAGTAATACCTTCATATGTAGGTGGAAGCTACGGATCAAAGCATTTCTCCGGTTGTGGGACTATCATTCTATTAGCAGCATCTTTATCAAAAGCAACTAATCGGCCTGTCGCATTTTTTTATGACAAAGAAGAACACTTCGCCGCCCAGACAACAAGAATGAACACTCAAGGGATATATAAAATTGGCTTAAAAAAAGATGGTACTATAACAGCTGTTGCGGGTGATTGGATTGCAGATGCAGGTGCATTTAGCGGCGATCAGAATATGATGGTTGCAGTCGGGATGATAAGTCAGCCTATTCTTGTACAATCACCTAATGTAAGCATTAAGAGCAAATTGGCACTAACAAATAAATTACCTGCCGGAGCATATAGAGGTTATGGATATCTTGAAAATTGCATTCATTTATCAACAGCTTTATATAAAGGATTAGAAAAGATCAAAATGGATCCTGTTGAATACTTTAAAAAGAACAGACTTAAAGTAGGTGATGAATTCTTCCATTGCTATATGTGTTCTGGAATGACAAAATCCGCCGGTCCGGATATAAAGCCTGCAATAGAAAAAAGTGCTGAAGTATTTGGATGGGAAAAAAGATGGAAAGGCTGGGGCGTTCCCACTCGTGTAGAAGACAATAAGATATTTGCAGTAGGTTGTGGTCTTGCGGGTCAGAGTGATGTTGGGGAGCAGCCAGCAAATGAAAACGTTCAGTTAGATTTTGACGGTGGTGTAACAGTATATTGTAATGCTGTAGAATTTGGACCGGGGACAAGAGATGTAGTTCGTAAAATTGCTGCTGAAGTTCTTGATGTAGAACTTGATCGCGTAAAGGTTACAGATTCAGATACCAGGTCTACGCCATATGACTGGGGCAGCACAGGTTCAAGAAGCACATATTCAATGGGCTGTGCTACTTTTGAAGCGGCAACTGATGCAAAGAATCAGCTGCTTGGAAGAGCTGCGCAAATGATGCATTGTGCTCCAGAAGATTTAATAACAAAAGATGGAATGATATTCCATAAGCAAAATCCCGAACAAGCTATGCCTTGGGTAGCTCCTATCGGGTTCAATGCATGCATAACCGGTGTTGGAAATTTCAAAGGTAATTACAGCGTGACTGTACATCAGGTACAATTTATAGAAATTGCACTTGATAAAGAAACTGGAAAAATCGAAGTAATTGAAGAAATATGTGGGACTGATGCAGGTCAAGTTGTCAATCCTCTTGCATTAAAAGGTCAATTAGATGGATATTTCCCAGGTATAGACTTAGCAATAAGAGAAGAAACAATTTGGGATAAGGATGGTAGAGTTGTTAATCCAAATATGATTGATTATAAAACTCGTACATGGAATGAAATTCCAAAGCATGAAAATGTAGTTTTGGAAACACCACCGGACACTTCTCCAGCAGCACCTTTTGGAGCTTTTGGGGCTGGAGAACCATCGTTAGCTCCAAGTATTCCGGCAATTACCGCTGCACTTTATAATGCAACTGGAGTATGGTTTAACAGCTATCCTATATCTCCAGCAGAAATACTTAAGGCGTTGAAAGAGAAAGGAGAAGTGAAATGAAATATTTCGAACATATAGATGCTGTAAATATTGAACAAGCAGCAAGCGAATTACAAAATGGCGCTAAGATGATTGCTGGTGGAACTGACCTATTGGGGACGCTTAAGGATAAAATTTTGCCTGAGTATCCTGAAAAAATAGTCAATATAAAAACTATTTCTGAATTGTCAGGAATCGATATGTCAGATTCAGGCATCCGAATTGGTGCTAACACAAAATTATCGGAGATAGAAAAATCAAGTGCTATAAAGAATAAGTTTCCGATTCTTGCAGAAGCTGCAAAATCTGTTGCTTCTCCACTAATAAGAAATCAAGCGACAATTGGAGGCAATATATGCCAAGATACGCGATGCTGGTATTATCGTTATCCCAATCAAATAGGCGGTAGAGTAAACTGTATCAGAAAAGGTGGAGAAGGATGCAGTGCACATATTGGTGAACACAGATATCATAGCATTTTCGGTGCCATGAAAGTCAGTAATAGCTCTTGTAATGAAGGTTGTCCTGCTCATGTAGATATTCCTGAGTATCTTGAACAATTAAGAGCTGGCAATATAGATGACGCCGCCCAGATACTGATGAAGAAAAACCCCATCCCAGCTGTTACTTCACGTGTATGCGCACATTTCTGTCAGCAGGAATGTCGTCGCGATGAGTATGATGAACGAGTAAATATAGGTCAAATCGAACGTTATGTTGGAGACTATATACTTGAAAATCCAGATAAGTTTATGGCTTCCCCGGAAAGAGAAAGTGGAAAGAAAATAGCAATAATAGGCGCTGGTCCATCTGCATTGACAGCGGCGTATTATTTACGAAAAGAGGGACATAACATAACAGTATTTGAGAAGATGGAAGAACCAGGGGGTATGCTGACATATGCCATACCTGAATATAGACTTCCTAAAGAGGTTGTGCGTAAAACTATTAGCGCTTTGGAAAGAATGGGAATAAAGTTTAATTGCAGTACTACTGTTGGTGAAGATATTTCATATGATGAAATAAAGAAAAATTATGACAGCGTTTATTTGGATACAGGTGCGTGGAAACGTACAGTAATCGGAGTTGACGGAGAGGAACTGACTACTTTCGGCTTAGAGTTCTTAGTGGAAGTAAAAAGCTGGATGAAAGATAAACCTGGAACGGATGTTGTAGTTGTCGGAGGCGGTAATGTTGCTGTTGATGTGGCAGTTACGGCTAAAAGGCTCGGTGCAAAAAATGTAACTATGGTTTCACTTGAAAGCCGTGAGGAGGCACCTGCAGGCACAGAAGAAATAGATCATGTTATTAATGAAGGAATCGAATATCTTTCACGTCGCGGACCTAAGGCAATTCTTAGAGATGGTAACAAAATCACAGGGCTTGAACTGAAAGCATGTGTTTCGCTTAAAGATGAAGAAGGCCGATTTGCACCAAAATATGATGACAATGATGTAATAACTATTGATACTGACTCAATTCTCCTTGCAACAGGTCAAGCTACAGATTTATCTTTCTTAGGAGATTCCCCGCAGATTAATATTGAAAAAGGCCGGATTTCTACTGAGATAAATCAAATGACTAGTGAAGACGGTGTATTTGCAGGCGGAGATGTAGTAACGGGGCCTTCGACAGTTGTAAAGGCAATTGCTGCGGGACGACAAGCTGCTTTAGCTATGGATGAATATTTGGGCAGCCCAATTAAGGCAGAAAAGAATAATTTAAAAGACAGATTTTTAAAACACGACGATTCTGTATATGATAACAGTAAATCAGTTGAAGCAAATTTACGAAAAGTATCGGATCGCAGCATCGATAAAGAAGATGATCTTGGACTAGAATTGGAAAAGGTAATTACCGAGGCAAAACGTTGTTTCAACTGCGGATGCTATGCTGTTAATCCATCAGATACAGCAATAGCATTAATGGCCTTAAATGCTGTCGTCATAACAAATAAAAAGAACTATTCAGCAGATGAATTCTTTGGGACAAATGCTCGTATAGAAGATCTGTTGGAACAAGATGAAATTGTAAAATATATTGAGCTAAATGACAGCGGACGGAAAATGGTATATTCCAAGTTCAGGGAACGTGATGCTATTGATTTTGCTGTTGTCAGCATGGCTGGATCTTTCGTTGTTAATGGTAATCATATAGAAGATGCAAGCATGGTTTTGGGTGCTGTCGCACCAGTCCCATTGCGTTTAGTAAGTGTTGAAGAATACCTCAAAGGTAAAGAAATCAATGAGGATATAGCAAATCATGCCGCTGAATTAGCAATGAAAGATGCAGATCCACTTTCGCAAAATGACTATAAAATTCAAATTTCGAAAACTTTAATTAAGAGAGAGATTCTAGGTTTAATATAGTTTTTTCAGTAATAAGGGCTGTCTCATTTTGGGGACAGCCCTTATTAACTCAAGTATTTAAGAATTTAGTAGTAATAGTTATGATATTGTAAAGTGGTGCCATAAGGGATTCACTTTTTTTAAGCCATTTCTAATTCTTAAAGCGTAGATTATTATCCTCATGCTCTTTCCATTTGATTTGAATAGATTATTTCTTTAATATATAATAGTGAGCAATGGAGGCTATTATATGAACAAAAACGACATGAAAACAAAAGACAAAGTTCTAAAAGCCGCTGCTAAACAGTTTGCAATTAACGGGTTTGACGGCACAACAACTAGAGCAATAGCTCAAGAAGCAAATGCTAATCTTTCAGCTATACCAATATATTTTAAGACAAAAGAAAATCTTTATAAAGAAGCACTAGAACACACAATTTCATTATTTAGTAAAAAAAGTGAAGTTTTCGAAAAAGAAATGAAAAATGCAGAAAAACGAGGACTAATTAACCAAGATAATGCATGGGATTATATTGTTGAATATGTTGGAAATCTTATTGAATGGATTTTTGATTCAGATTTTTTTTATGAGAGATTGTTGCTTAATAGAGAGCTTCTTGATCCAACAGATACCTTTACTTCAATTTCCAAGTCAATTATAAATCTCTATTTGCGCTTCGAAATGTTATTTTTGATTTATACAGGAAGTGATGATATTAAATGGGCCAAACATTTTAGTTATATGATGATCCAAGCCTTATTTGCTTATGGCAACTATCCTGCATTTATGAAAAGGGTAACTGAACGCGATATGAAACAACCAAGTGTTGTGTCGGAACTTAAAATTGATGTTAAAAGAGACGCTTTAACTAGCATAAAAGCAGTACTTAGAAGCAGAAGAATAGATGGTTAATTTAAAATCGCTTTAAGCATATCTTGAAGAATTAATATGTTCTAAACTTTCTATAAAATGCAGTTTTATTCAATATATAATAATTCGCACTTTGTTATAGGAATGCATAATATTTTTCAAGTACTTTATCTTTTTGAATGAATTTAAATATTAGCTACAGAAAATGATATGGAGAATGGCTATGAAATATAAATTAAAAGACAAGCTTGATTTGGATATGGATGTAATTGCAATTTTTTTTACTGATTCAAAGCCGGAAATGGCACAGCAGTTCAAAGAAGGAAAGCGAGGGTGTGTAGCATCAATGTTGATTAATTCTGCAAAGAATTTGACTGTTGCTTTATTTGATGAAAAAACTTATGGATGCCCTGGTGGTGGCGTTGGTTTATGTTTTGGTGACACATTTACTTCGAACAATCATCCAACAGAGCAACTTCTATCTACAGGGGTAGGTTTTTCTGAAAAGACCAAGAATATACCGAATATGTTGAAATATGGAGAAAGATTTTTTGCGACTCCAGAGTTAGTAAGCAAATGGAAAAGTGAATTGCCATACTATGATATGGGGAAAAAATATGTTGTATTCAAACCTCTTTCTAAATTGGAAGAAAATGAGATTCCTGATTTAGTGTGTATGTTTGTAAACCCGGATCAATTATCCGCACTTATTATCATGTCAGGGTTTTTTAGAGGAGCGGCACTTAACACAATTGCTCCGTTCGGAGCAGCTTGTCATAGTATTCTCTTTGCACGTAATGAAATGAAAAAAGAAAAGCCTAATGGAGTTATTGGTTTTTTTGATCTAGCTCAGCGTAGCCAAATATCAAAAGATATTTTAAGTTTTACAGTACCATATAAAATGTATACCGAACTTGAAAATGGTATAGAAGAAGGTTGCCTAACAACGGAATCATGGGAGAAAATCAAAGGCCGTTAAGAAAGAGAATAATATTATGACTTTGAAAAAAAATATTTGGAAGAACCAACTATATAAGAAAGCCTTGTTGTAAATGTAATAAACAACAAGGCTTTGTTAGACAGAGTATTCTATGGTGGCTAATTTTTTTGAATGTACTTTAGTGGATCATCAAAATCCCCATTAAAAAGCACTTCAAAATGAAGATGTGGTCCAGTAGATGCCCCTGTACTTCCAACAAGTCCAATTACTTGACCACGCTTTACTGGCGAACCAAGTTTTGTAATTATTCTTGATTGATGAGCATATCTGGTTACTAATCCTTTGCCATGGTCTAAGATTGTAAAATAACCATACCCACCATCATTCCAACCTGCAGAGACTACTTTGCCATTTTCAGCTGCAACGATCTTTGTCCCGGTCGGTGCACCGAGATCTGTACCGGTATGCATTTTATATTTACCTGAGATAGGGTGCTTTCTCATGCCGTATGAAGAAGTATTTGCAGCATAACCAGGAACTGGCCATGCGAACTGTCCAGAACCGACACCTGCTATAATTTCGCCATTTCCACCAGAGCCATAAATAAGAGAGGTCCATAGTTCATCATAGGTGGGCTTTAGAATTTCAGTAAGCATATCGCTCTGTTCAGCAGTAAATTTGTATTTCTTAGCCATCTCTACCGGTGTCATTTTAATGATAGTAACAGTTAAGACTTTGATATCGTATGTTTTGTTCTTTTCTTTCTCTTTTTTTGTTGTTACTTTATGCTTGATTTTGTTCATATCATATAGGATAGTTTTAAGTTTCTTTTCCTTTACTTCATCGACTGATACAACATCCATGGCGTTCTTGGGATCGATAGAAGTCTTAACAGCATAAACAGCAAGTACTTCATTCCAATTAATAGAATTGGTGCCATCAGTGGATTTTAACTCATAATCATCATGTTTATTCTTTTTTTTAATTAGTTCGATCTTATCAAAGAACTCAATATTCAGTTTTGATATAGTATCAACCATTTTAGTATCTGCTATATCATTAGAAAAGAAAATACCCATGGGAGAAGAGGACAAAAATCCAATAAAACAAACGATTATAATAATTACAACAACGACAATACCAAACGACGATAATGCAGTTATTAGTGATTTTGCCGCCAGAATAATTTTTCTTAAATATTTTGAAGTCGCTTTTCCAATTTGCTTAAATCTTTTTGTGTTGCTTTTAGCTTTGTAGGCAGTGGCTGCTCTCGATCTGCTTTTATTTAGTATTTCAACTTGCTTGGAAGATACAAATTTACTTTTTGCTGGATTTGAATTAGGCAGACTTATGGATTTTAATTTTGATGCACTATTAATACTGCCTGATTTATCACCATCAAGTTTTCGTTTGATAACAAGAGAATTAGGTTTATTGTTTGTTTCAAATGATTGCTTTTTTACATCCGATTCGGAGCGATCTCGTTTGAGCTTAATTGAGCGAATAAATTGCTTTACGCCATTATCCTTTGCTTTTCCTATAGCAATTTTTGAAACATCTTTGGCTCCTGTATTTACTTTTTCTTCAGCAAAGCTATGGGGAGAATTGTTTTCCCCATTGGCTTTACTGTCGTAAGGTATATTTTCTTTTGTATTTATTGCTGAGGTTTTGATTTTATCAGTTAAAACTTTTGATTTATCAAGGACCTTTATATCCCGCACTATCTCACGGGTTTTTATCTTTTTGTCATCCATGCGGAATCCTCCGTTGGTTTAGTTGTCATTAACCGGTAAAGCTCTGTATTAGTAGGAAATTTATTAACAAAAGGAACAAGCGAACTGCCATATTTAATTAACCCATGACCTGCTTCAGCATTAGTAATATAGCTTAGCTGTTCATCAGATATATTTAGAAGTCTTGCAAGATCTACCCGGTCACTAGCTGCTTGATTAAGCATGACGATAAACTCGCTGTTAGATAGCATTGTGCTTGCGAGAACTGAATCAAGCAGGTACTCTACATTCTGCGTAATTGCAGTAGGGAAGGCATTTCTTTTTCTGAACCTTCTCCAGGCAGAATTGAAGAATGCACCACTATGTTCATTTTCAAATACTACATGAAACTCATCTAGGAAAATATGCGTCCTGATTCCTTTCTTCCAGTTCTCCGTGACGCGATTGATCATTGCATCAGTGATAACAAGAAGCCCCATTGTTTTGAGCTGTTTACCAAGATCCATAATGTCGTATACCACCATCCGGTTTTGCACATCTACATTAGTTGGATATGCAAATGCATCAAGTGTTCCGGATGTAAATAACTCCAGGGATAGGGCAAGTTCTTTTGCTTCGGGTTCGGGCTGAGATTTTAGTTTGTCATATAAGGTAAACAGGGTAGGAGCCTCCGCACCTTTAATATAGTCTTTATAGACAGCTTCTGTGCATCTATCAATTATGCTTCTTTGCTTTGGTCCAAGCCCGTCTTTATCAAGCTGCTCAAATAAAGATAAAACGAATTCTGATTTATCTATAACCGGATTTGCACTGTCACCGTATCCATCAACCATATCAAGTGCATTGATATGATCTTCACTACCTGCTGCTATCCTTATGACTTCTCCGCCAAGTGCACCAATCAGTGAAGCATACTCTCTTTCAGGATCGCAAATAAGAATGTCGTCTTCGGTTGAAAGTGCAATGAATGTGATCAGTTCTTTTGCAGAAAATGATTTACCTGCTCCAGGTACTCCGAGTAAGAATGCATTGGGGTTAAGCAGATTTTCCTTGTTGCACATTATGAGATTTCTTGAGATAGCATTTTCCCCAAAGAACACGCCACCTGAATCCATGATCTCCTGGACACGGTAAGGCATAAGAACAGCAAGGCTTTCTGTTGTTAGTGTACGAAGTGCATTTATTTTTCTAACGCCAATGGGAAGTGCTGTATTGAGTCCATCCATCTGCTGAAACTTGAGGGTAGCAAGTTGGCATAAGTGTTTTCTGGCGGTAGTAAGAATTGCTTCTGTATTATTATCAAGCTCTTCTTTGGTATCAGCAGTATGAACCAACGTAAGAACTGAGAACATCATTCGTTGATCCCTTGTTGTAAGATCGTCAAGAAATTCTTTTGATTCTTTGCGTTGCTGCTCCATATCGTAAGGCACGACAGCGGAAAAATTGTTATTTTGATTTTGCCGTCTTTGCCAATTTGTAATGTTTGTTTCAACCCCAAGCAGACGATTCTCGACCTCTCTTACAGCTTCATCGGTGGGAATGGGGATTATATCAATGCTCATCATTAGATTTGAGCTGATATTCGTAAGTTCAGAGATCATAGTATCCTTGATATATGAAGCATAATCTTTAAGAAAAAGTACGCGTCCGTATCTATCTCCCATAGTAAAATGATCATTTTCAAATTCAAATGTATCCGGGCAAATATAGTCTTTAAAATCATGCCCTTTTTTCATTGTGAATACTTGATCAAAATGAAAATCTGTTTCTTCTCCAGTTCTATAGAAATCATGAAGTAGTCTAAGTTTTTCAGTAGCATCTAGTTCATGACATTTAGATCCAAGTCTTTTAAGATGCGTGGTTAGATCTGTACTCACCCTATTAAAATAGATCCTCGCTTCCTTTATATTCTTTTTAACAACAGAAAATGTCAAATAAAGTTCTCTGATCATACTGTCATTGCCATCGATTTTACGAAGCAGCATATCATTATATTCTTTTCTGTAGATATCCAAACCATCGCCTTTTTCTGATATCAGTATCTCCTTTTCAAAATCTGAGCGATTCAGTTTGCGATGCACTATGGTGATCTTGCTGGTCGCTCCGGAATCGAAGCTATTTAGAAGCTCGCTGTAGTCAAGGAACATAGTGCTTTTGTCTTCCCGGGATGCAACAGCATAGTTGATGTCGGTGAACTTAAATGTCTTTGAATACTTATTGTCACTGACGAGAAATATTCCGTCATCCCAAATCCTTTTTATCGGTATGGTCTGCTGCACGCCCTTTGGAACTACAAACTTTTCTTTCTCCTGCTTTGTCATATTACGCATTGTTTTTATCATTAATTCTTCCTCTCTTATTAATCATCGTTTTTCTTTTCTTCGCATCATATAAACCTCTAACTGCTTCATAGTAGATATTTGTTGGATAGAAGCAAAGCCTTTTGGGAATGAGCAGGACTGAACGTATCCATGCCCATATGAACTGCTCAGCTGTCATACCGTGATACTTAATAAATCCAACTGCCCCGAAAGGGGCAGCCCCAATAATACATAGCCAGGAAACGGTTTCAAGATTTAAGAATGGTATGGTCAGGAAATATAAGGCTACTGCCACGCCGCATGCCAGCACAGAAAAAATGAACTGCCTTAGTGACAGTCCAAAGAACATTGATTCAGTATAATTTCTGATCTCTCTATTTATTTTTACTTCCATATTTTTATTCCTCCTATAGTCCCATCATTTCACGGACTACTCTATCTGCCATCTTTATCGCGCCTACAAGGATTAACATATTAAAGATTAGTTCTCCAATATACGACCATACTTGCGTCACCGCACTGGCTGCACTATCTACGGCAGGTGGCGACGAAGCAAAGAGCGAAAATATAATGCAGGCAAGTACGATAATTGCTCCTTCAAGACAGACGGCAGCATAGCTTTTAAGAAAGCTGATACCCATGAATTGGGATGGTTCTCCAGCAAATGAAGAAAGCGGAATAGGTGCAATGGCAGTATACATATAGATCTTGAAAAATCGCCCATACACACTAAGTATCATGACAAATGACAGGATAGTGATAAAAAGACTCCCAATCAATGTAACAGCCCAAAGTGGTATAGATTCCAAGAAACTTGTATTTTCAATAGAGTTTATTATTTCTGTAGGCAGGACTGTATTTTTACCTTTTCCAAAACCTGCGTTTAGCATGATCGTAGAGATCATGCCTTGCACAATGGTAAATAGCGTAAGCATTAATTCAAGGCCGTATGTAACAACACCTTTCGCTATCACAAATCTTATAAATACTTTTAACGCTACTTCCGGTCGTTTCATTTCTGCAAAACTTCCACATGTTTTGACAATACCGACGAGAAAGAATAGGACCAGAAGAGCAAGTCCGATTGCTTGCAATGCTCCATGGATTGATACGATTGCTGACCATATACCACCACCTTTAAATGTAGTAGGAGATTGAGTGACAAGCTGCCAGATTTCGGTTAGCTTATCATCCCAGGTTGAGAGTGCATTTTTTAAATTCCCAACAATCCAATTTTCGGATGCCATAATTTTCACCTTCTTTCATCATGTGATCATCCCAAGGATCTCTTTAGCAAATGTAATAACTATGCCTCCTGCTAGTGTCAGAAATCCGTTGGCTCTTTGACTTGGATCGTGAGATTTAAGAGATAACCCAACCTGCACAATTCCAAATCCTAATAATATTAATCCGATCGCTCTGATCAGTCCAAATATAAATGTACTGAGTTTATTAACGCTGGCAATAGGATCTGCTGCTGCGTAGGTATAAGTGATGCAGATCGTAAATACGATAACGAGCACCACATATAAAAGAAATAGAAAAAAGAGAATTCCACGGTTTGGAAACTCTCCCAGTTCTTTTTTATTAAGTTGTTTTTGAGTCATTGTTTTTTCCTTTCTTTACTAATAAATTCAAGCTGAAGATCCTCTTCGGAAAGCAATTCATAATTATTCGCCTCCTCTGGGATATCAAATGTCATTTGATCGTCACTGTCAGCATATTCGATAGTTGCAACAGAATGGTTTGTTTCATAATGAGAATAACTTTCGCCATTACCATCAGGTGTAATTGATACGTTAGGATGCTTTAAAATATCATACTTTAGATCCATAATTGCCCGTTCACCTCTAATGAAAAGTAATGCAAACTTGTTGTCAAGAAGCCTCACTTCATCCGGTGTCATGAGTTCCCTTCCAGTATTTTGATAATTTGTATTATAGTTTCCACTCCTTCCTGTACTTTTCCCATAAGTATTTGTATCAATTGTTTGTTTTCCAAGAAGCTCAGAGACATATTTATGAGTACTCTGCTCATTTCCTCCAAGATAAACGAATTCATCACAATTGCCTATTAGAGCTTCCCATTCTTTTTCAAATAGTGCTTTTAATGCAGCTATGTTTTGCAGGATTATTGAAGCTGATACTTCACGGGATCTCATCGTTGCTAAAATTTTTGACCAGTCTTCAGGCAAGCTGACATTGGCAAACTCATCCATTATAAAATGAACATGCATGGGAAGTTTACCGCCATATATATGATCGGCTGTATAAAATAGCTGCTGAAACAATTGAGTATATAAAATGGTAACGAGAAAATTAAAACTGGTGTCATTATCAGGAATGAGGGCAAACAAAGCGACTTTCTTTTCTCCCATTGATGCTAGATTTAGATCATCTGTAACAGTAAGCTTTGCGAGACTTTCAAGATTGAATTTTTCCAATCTCGATGCAAGTGTGATCTGGATAGATTTTAAAGTCTTTCCCGAACCTGAATGATAATCGTGATAATACTTTAAGGCGACGTGCTCTGGATCTTTCATCTCAAGCCTGTCAAAGAGTATGTCCAGTATGCTTTTATAATCATCGTCATCTTCTTTAACGTTTCCAGCCCGCAGCAGCTCCATGACCATTTCAAAGTTTTGTTCTTCAGGAGGGGCTTCGTATTTTAGGTAGAAAATGAGCGCAAGCAGTAACATGGAAGCTGCTGTATCCCAAAATGGATCCTGAGATTGTGCACCCTTTGGGGTAGTAGCTTTAAATAGATTTGTTACAAGTTTCTGAACATCATTATCATTATCTAAATATTTAAAAGGGTTATAGCAATGGGATCTATGCATATTGATAAGATCCAAGACCTTTACATCATATCCTTTTTCTTTTAATAGATGTCCTGTGTCTCTGAGGATCTCTCCCTTTGGATCAAGAATTACAAGAGAACAGTTTGCCTGCATGACATTTGGTTTCGCATAGAATCTTGTCTTACCGGCGCCGGATCCACCACATATCAATACATTCAAATTACGTCTGTGCTTTTTTGCATCAAAGCCGATGCGAACATTTTGAGTTAGAATAATATTTTCGTTAAGCCTCTTATCTTGATACTTTTTATTGATAAACGCCGGGTCTCCCCATTTAGCGGAACCGTGTTCTTCTCCTTTACGATAATTTCTTCTGGTGGCATAATAAATACCAATAGTCATGGCATAAGCAAATAAAAAAAGAAGGACAGCTTTTATACTATCCTCCGAAAATTTGACTTTTAATGGGTGATCTATTGCATATGTCATAGACGTTATAATTTCTTCCGGACCATCGCGAGGAAGGGGAGCAAGCAGTAGTGCAAGCCAAATAGTTAGCAGTGCTCCTATAGAAATAAGGATATATGAACTTAATTTATCTTTCACTTTCTATATCCTTTCTCTCATTTTTATATGGAGCATCCGCAACTTTTATCAGAACTTCATCGACAAGTGCAGTGGATTCGTTGTTTTTTAGAAGTTCATTCCTCTTACAATTAAGGGAATCGAAGACTATTCCATGCTCATATCTATCAAGCTTCAGTACTCGCTTTTTTTCTTTTGTAATATCCATATTCATCATCTTGATTCTCCGCGGTCATTTTCATCTTTGTTTTGTTCAGCCTCGAAGACTTTATACATACTCTCTGAAATGGAATTAACGATATCTCTTATCTTTGAAAGCTCTTCTCTAATTTCTGCCGGACTATCCTTGTCAAAATAGTCTTTCGCTTCGGAAAAATCGTACTTATCTGTATTGATTCCATTTTGTTTGCAGAGTATATATGAGGTGCTGTAAGCATATATCTCATTACTAAATCGATCATATGCTATATTTCCATCTGCCATGTATGCATGAGCTACTTCATTTGATAAAGCTCTGAATAGATCATCTACCTGTAAACCTTTCTGAACAGATATAATTATTCTTTGTGGATCATAGGCTGCTAGCATGTTATTATCGATATTTTCGACAGCTTCAATTTTTGCAGGACATTTATTTACTAAAGCTTTAATAAGTGTGAGTTCATTTGATAGAACCAGTTTTTCATCTCTTTGTTTTGCCGTGGTTTGCGAAATATCAAATACTTTGACAGCATCGTAGCCAACGCCTATTGAACCATCATCACGTTTATATTCGTTGCCGGGCTTTAAGATATAAAAACCCTTTTCATTTTTTCTTATCCTGACGTGATTTTCTTTCCAATAATCAAATTCTCCAATTCTGCTTGCATCCGGTTTTTGCGACATAATAAGAAGAGCATTACCTACCGTGTACCTGGGGAATTTGGCTTGTACATCAAGATACTGCTGAAACTTAGAAGGGTCATTTAGTGATTCTGCTGCTTTATCAGAAATATTATATACTTCTTCTCTGATAGCTTTCTTTTTTTCGCTCCAAGCCTCTTTATCAAAAGTTCCAGAATCCATTCCTGGATCGACATCAACAGCATTGCCATTAAGAATATCATCAAAATTATTTGTCATTTTTTATCTCACTTTCTTTTTCTCTTTGCGGTTTGTATTACTCATAAGAGAAATATCTTCTATCATTCTGTCATCCCGTTTTTGTGATTTGGGATCTTCACGCGATTTTTCAATTTCTTTGATCTCTTGTCGTACGGGCTTTCTTTCTGATTTAGTAGTAATCCGTTCTCCGCTCTTTTTCGTCTTTGATGATGGCTCGGATGGATGAGATCTCCCCATCTTCGCCACCTGAGGGTTTTCGGGTGCGTTTTGCTCCTTCTTAGTCGGCTTTATATTAAGATCATCGAGCAGCTTATCATCGATTGAAACTTCGGGAATATCTTTACTTGGTGTATCCATCGGTTTATCAGATTTGCTTTTCTCGATATCTTTTATAACTGAAGCTGTATCTATAACGCCGTAATTAAATCTTTCTACTATTCGATTTATCTTCGGAGCATCTTCGGCCCGGACCATAATATCTACCATTTTGTCCGGACTTTTATTTTTATCGCGAAGTGCACAATAAAGAACACCATACCTCTTTGCTTCTTTGGTGAACTCTTTTAAATCATTTTCCATTACGGTATAAACTTTTAGTGGTTTTTCCGACTTGAGCATATTAACAAGCCTGGTTTTCCCTTTAGTCTTCTCCTGATCCTTTAGGATCGTATACAGCATGATTGTAATATTTTTTGCAGCATGCCCCGAGATCCGTGCTGTTACCTCAAGTCCTTGTAATGACATCCTTAAGATTTGTTCTGCTGCATCACCGTTGTTGTACAATGTTTTTTACCTCCTTTCCTTTCTCACTTTCATTAACAGTACTAAGCTTACTTCTCATGGATATAGATCGCTGGTTTATACTGTCACATAGTTTGATTTCTTTTCTTACTTTTTTAAGTTCATTATTGATTATAGCTAGTTCTGATTTGACTTTCTGATTATCATTAGATGAGTTACATTCTTTTGATAAATTTCTTTTCTCAGATAACAGGACTTTCTTTTGCAAAATCAGATTTGATTTGTATGCGGATAGCTGAGCAGTGGTTTCAATACTTTTGCTAGCAATAAACCTGGTTTCTTTAGTAATTTGATCGAGCTTAATAAGATCCTCTTTTAATAAAAAATGTATCTGAGCATGTGAAGTTTTTTTCTTTTTAGGAATAACACCTAATTTGAATTGATAATGAAGGTAAAGTCCGTATAGACCGCCGATCTTTTTGAGTTTCTTTCTTTTAAGACCAATTACTGGTATGAGCTTAGGTTTACTATTTGCCCTCGCAGTCATTTGAGATAGGATGCGGTCAAAGATTGCTGTTTTTGAATATTCATCTCCTAGATTTCGTTCAAGTCTGAAAAACCGTTCTCTGCCTTCTGGTTTTACCGATATGTCTTTGCCAACTTTGATGAGATATCCTTTTTTTCGAAGATTATAATAAAACTGTTTATCACTCAGTGATAGTTTAATAGCTTCATCGACATCAGCTTTTATAAGGCTTCGCCATGTAGGCTTGCCTTCAGATGCTGCTTTCCATTCTGCATGGTGCATAGTCTTTCCATACTCGGGATTCTCAATAACAGATAATCCATATTCGCGGCAAAGTGTATCTGAAGCATCTCTCATTTCCCTATAAGTCTTTTTACACATATTGAATTTTTTGCCATCTACTTTTGATACTGAATTTAACACGAAGTGATTATGGATATGGTTAGCTTTATCAAGATGTGTAGCAACAATTACCTGAAAGCGATCACCCCATAAATTCCTGGCTAGTTTTACTCCGATCTCATGGGCGAGAGTAGGGGATACTTCCCCTTCAGCAAAGGATTGATAACCATGAAATGCCACAATGCCATACTTTTTATTAAATTGCTCTTTAACAGCCATCATTTCCGACCTGGCTGTTTCTTTTGAGCACATAACGCCGGTAACATAGCTTTCGATGGGTTCAGTTTCAGAAGCAATGCTGTTTTCTCGTTTTGTCTTTTGATCTGATATGGCATATTCAATCACATCTGAAAGTGACTGCTTATCCTCACCTGGTAAATCATTACTGTTATAGAACTCCGGATTCTCTGTTTTATCTGGATTCTCGACATAGATAACAACTTTTCCTAAGGATCCTTTTACTCCCCATAATGATGTAGTTGCCATTATTTCATCTTCCTTGGAAGGATCATGGCCTCAGTGATCTCATTGATGATATCTGTATATGACTTCATTGCCTCATCATATCTACTGGCATCAATGACATTTAACACGTGTGCCTTCTTTGCGATCTGGTTTAGGTTATTTCCTACCTGGTAAAGCTGTTCCATCATATGATGAAAATCAAGGGGAGGGATCTCATTTGGAACATAGCCATTTATCAGGTGACGTAAGTAGTTCGCTCTGGTGAGGCCACTTTTTTCTAAATTCGCATTTAGCTTTTTAAGTTCAACATCATTTAACCAAACTTGAATAAGATTATTTCTGCTTCGCATTACGATTTCAACCTTTCTTATCAAAGGGGTTTAAGGGGATTTTCCCCTGACAAGCGGATTTGGTATTACAAATCCAATGCTTGCTGGTAACTAACGACCTTCCTTTGCTGACGCAAAGTGATCACTTGGATAAAAAATAAGGAGCCATTTTCCAGGCTCCTTACAATACAAATTTATGCTTATGAAATGCTTTTTCTACTGATGATAATCTTTGTGACGAGTGCTCCGATTGCGGATAATGCTAAAGCAACTGCAAGCCAGATATTGAATTTATCTCCTGTCTGGGATGAACTGCCTGTAGGCGTATCAGATTTTTCTTTTCCTGGGGCAGGGGTTTTGACCTTAACAGTCTGATCTTTATCAGCTATATCTGCATGTGAGGTAATAAGGGAATCATTTCTAAATAGATTCTCAAAGACAACGATTTCCTTACCGGCAAGAGCCGAAGCATCAAAAGTGAATTCAAGCTCAACTGTCCCATCTGCTTTATCCGGCGTGAACTCTTTTTCTGCTGTCACTTCTTTCTTGTCAATAAGCAGAGGTTTTCCAGTGACTTTATCCATAAGAATGCCCTTCATAGTATATGTCTTTCCAGGGATAAGGTTTGTATATTTTACCGTATCAAGAATAGTGACTTTCTCTTTGGCATCAAGTTCTTTAGAACCGTCTTTTTTATTGGTAGCAGTAGTCCCGATCTTAGGCTCAGTGATCTTGATTGTCTGGCCTTCATCATTGATATCGGTATGCTTTGCTATAAGGTCAGCATCCAGATAAAGGTATTCAAAAACAACAAGATCAATACCGCCTAATGATGTAGCATTAAATGTGAATTCAACATCAACAGTGCCATTTATAGCTTCAGGTGTTAATACTGCGCTGGCCGTAACTTCTTTGCCACCTACAAGAAGCGGCTCTCCAGTCTTCTTATTCATCAGTTTCCCGGTAAGCGAATATGTTTCACCGATTTTGAGATTTTTGTAAGAAACAGTATCGATAATCTTTGCCTCTGGATCAGAGACAAGAGTCTGACCTCCGCTTTCAACATCTTTAGCTTTTGTACCAATCTCAGGTAGTTTGGCTTTTTCATTGCTGAGTGTTCCGAGTTTGACGAGGTTATTGTTCTTATATATGGATACTTCAAAAGCAGGAATGAGTTCCTTATCTTTATTTGACTCGCATTTCTGCTCTTCAATGATGTAAGTATCATATATTAGCGCCCCTCGACTGTTATCTGGAGCAGATTCACTAAAGTACTTACCATTCCCATCATGATTGAGTGAAAACCAGATTCCGTCCTCAGAGCTTTGACCTTTATTGGTATTTTGATCATGCGGATTCCAATCAGCATTAGTTGAAGCATAACCATTCTTATCTGTTACTATAGTGTGGGTTTCACCAGTTGTTTTTGATGTTAACTTGAATGGTACGTTAGCTAATCGCTCGTGGTCCTTTTCGCTGATTTTAACAAGCTCAAGATCTCCACGATATACTACTTCAATGGAAGTGGGGGATACGAAGGTTTCCACCGGTTCTACAGTCTTTCCACCGGAAGTGATATTTCGAAGGTGAATCGTTTTATCGATCAGATATCCTTCAGGAGTCTTTGTTTCCTGGATAAGCACTGTACCAAGAGGGAATGTGACTCTGTCTCTAGTATCATAGTAGAGTTTGTCACCACTTACAAAATACTCAGGATCCTGAATATTAATAAAGCCGTCCGGGTCTGTTTTGAATACCCATGTTCTTTTTAATTTCCCAGATGATTCTGCTGCGGAAACGCTGCTGTACTGACCATCGTAATATTTTACAGTATATTCAGCACCTGAAAGAGAAGCATCACCTTGAGCCGTATTCTGTTTTAGTTCACTATCATTCTTCTGAAGCATAATAGTAACAGGGTCATTTTGTGGGATTTCTACAGAGCTAACCGTTTTAATAGCCACATCATCGACAGCATCATTTGCTGTAAGTGTTACATCATGTGGCGTAAGATCAATGGCATATCCCGGTGATGGCTTTATTTCTTTAACTACATATTTCCCAAGGGGAAGATCCGCAGGAGTCTCAGCTTTGCCATTTGCATCAGTTGTAATAGTGCGAACAACATCTGAATTGAAGGTGTTAGCACCTTTTACTTCGTACACTGCACCAGCAAGAGAATAACAGCTATTATCATTTGAGATAAGAGTATTGCCACTTGTCTTATTTAATTTGATCTGTCCTATAATAGGTTCATTGGCAAGTATCTGAATATTATTTCCTTTATCCAACGTAAATACCAGATTCTTACTTTTCTTAAAGCCTGTTGGTACGGTAGTTTCTACAATAGTATATTTTTGACCGGACTCAAACTCATGGGATCCTTTAAGGTCTTCATCTTCAATATCTGTGTAATAAATCGTATCTGACATGGATGTTATGCCCGCCTTTTTGAGCAGTTTTTCTGTTGTATTGTCAATGTCTGCATCGCTTAATTCCATGTCATCGTCAACATCAAAGACATCGGCAAGCGTGCCTTTTTTTACCTTCAAGGTATCGACAGCGGTGCCATTAGCTTCAGATCCTTCATACAGCTTAAATCTGGCATCTGTTAAGTCACCGTAATAGCTGTTTTTTTCGGTGATTTTTGGTGCAGCTGATATTTTCATGAATGTAAGTGTATTTGTTTCATCACCAACTGAATAAAGAAAACGCTGATGACCGGATGTTCCGTTTGAATAGTAGTAAAATGTCAGGAATCCGGCTTGATCATCATTTCTATTATTGTATAGCCACTTTGCAGCTTTAAGAACTTTTGCGCCGCCACTTGCAGTACCTGCAGAACGACTGTTGATCTTTATGTCATTGCCATACCCACATGACCACAGAGCCATCTGTGTTGCAGCTCTTGCTTGGTCTTTTGTCAGGGAGCTTACTCCTGCAAGGTTAGCCAGCTTTGAGGCAGAGGTATTTGGATACCCCATGTTCATAATATAGTTTAGATCGGCTGGACATTCTTTAGGATTGCTGAAAACTTTATTTCCTGAAGTGTATCTCTGGCCTTTATCCATACAATATGCAATACCACTGGATCCGTCACTATCGGTTGCAGAAAATACAGAGTTTGATACTCCGCTTATATATGCTTTGCCATGTGAATACGAAACAGTAATCGAATTAGCACTTGCATATGCAGTTCCCGCAAATGCTCCAAATGATGTTAGCAAAACTACTGCCGAAAGCATGATAGGAAGAATCTTCTTACTAAAATAACTTTTATTTGTTATAGGCATTTCTTTCTCCTTTTTTACATAAAAAAAGAGCCTTTCAGCTCTACTGAAATTGTTCTATTTAGTTTGTTTAATACACTATCCTGGATCGATATGCTTTATCAATGCACTCACTCCTTCCAATAAAAAAAGAGCCCTTGTCTCCAAAGCCTCTTCATCTTTATTTATTAACGGATCTATTTATAAATATATCTTTGATATATCTTAATAACGAATTAATACCATCCTGCGTTTCTGATTAGGATGGTCTTGGTATATGGCTCGATCCACTTTTGCTCACTGATTTCTTCTTTGGTTTGAAACCACTCTACCGTCTCTCGTGATTGAGTGGATAGCCCAAGTGAAATTAAATATTTTGCATATGCTGTACTTTCTGAAATAGGGATTATATCATGTCCGATTCCCTTATCATCAATATACCAAATGCATCCCCACGTTTTCATTTCTGAAATATCACTACTAAAGGGGAATACACTTCCATTTTGAAGGCACGTATTTAAATTCCAGCTATATGTGCTTCCAGTTTGATATCCATTACTTGATGCCATGGCGACATAATAACTGACATTCATCAATTTATATTCTGCCTGCTGGATTATAACTTTTTCATAATGCCCTTCAACATATTCGTAGCGATATTCAGCTTCGTGCCAAGTAAGGGTAGCTTTGTGGGCTTTGCCATTTTTATAAACTGTTTTGATCTTCGATAGGTTCTTTTTGATTGTTGTCAGGGACTTACTGGATCTTGATTGGTTATATATGGCTAAGGCTCGTGATGTATATGTATTCAGGGATGGCGCTTGATAGGAAATATCCTTGATGTTTAAATATATATCTTTGGTCTGACGATTATAGTCTAATTTCTGAGCATTATTATATGTTTTTTTTGTTTTGGTTTTTAGAGTTTGAAGTGTCTTGATTTTCTTTGTTTGCTTTGATTTTTTATAATATGATTTTGTTTTTTGAGCCAGTTTTTTTGCTGCTGGTGTGGCTTTGGCAAGATGTTGAGTTTTGGCGTTATATGATTTGATGGACTTCTTATACGACTTTATTTTGGATGAGCTTGCTTTATTAGCAGCATAAACATTATCAATTGAAATAAATAATCCAAAAACTAAAATAACAGATAATGTTAAAGTAATGTATTTTCTCTGGTTAATAGACATTCTCAATACCTTCCTTTCATAATAGGATTTATATGATTATACTGCAGAAAGGTATGGCACATCAAATGTGTAATATAGATTATCTATTAGTAACTATCAGTATTGATCATCTGATTTTTATACTTGTCAGGATCATTTCCAGGATTTAACCATGAGTTGTTGTAATCTGAAATAATCCAATTTATATTTTCAAAAGGTCTATAATCATCATTATTTTTTTTATTAACTTCATCATAAAATATTTTTTTACTAACATCTATCAATTGTTGAGTCAGATTTTCTTTAACAATTATTAAGTCATCATATTCTCGTTTAAATGCATCAAACTTTTCTTGATCCTGTAAATACGCCTTTGCAAGATAAACTGATGTTGAGAAATTATCAATACTCCATATTCCGTCATTATCCTGTTTTATATTTAATTTATCATCATGCGATTCTTGATATTTTCTTACAATGTCTGCATCAACGACAATTCTCGGATATATTGCATGCCGACTTTCTGTTTCATAAGCGCGAACCAGAGCGGTACCATAAATAAAATCACTTTCCCTATAAAAATCATCATATGTAAGTCCACCACGAAGTAATAAACCTTGCTTTAATGCATTAATAATAATTATTTGTAGAAATGAACATATATCGTGAAGCCCTTTAGAAAACTTTTGTTCATTACATTTTATACTTATTAGAATATTATCAGAAAAAGTATTAATATTGAAAAGATTAATATTAATTTCTTTTAGCTCACTATACGTATATGGCTCTAGCTCTTTATATGTAAAATTTTCTAAGTCTTTGTATTTAGTTTCACCATGAACCTTTCTATTGTATGCATTACGTATTGAAACATAACTTTTGGTATGATCGATCAAGTTTTTTATTTCTATTAAAAATTTTTCGCCATCATTTTTCATTCGGTCGCTGGCACCCAAAATATCAATAAATGCGACTAAGTGTTTGCTCAATTTTGCTTTCATCATTTTAACCTCTTATTAAATAATAGTGTAATCTAATTATATCATAAGCTTGTCGAAGGCTGCTTTATCTACAAAGACTCGGTTGATAAAAATTTCGTTCTTTGATTAAGGTTAATAAGTAGTCGTTAAAGTCCTTTCCTTGTTTTGGAGATCTGTCAACAACTTCGTATTTATCAGGCATAATCGCCATGATTGCTTTAGTAGCAAGTCTACCAGCTTTATCATTGTCCAGATGAAGAATAATCTTTTCTATGTTAGAGTTATCATCAAAATATTGCATTAGAGCGGCTGGGACTTTGCTTTCTTCCATATTCTTCTTGGGTTGATATATCCCGGCAAGAGATAAAAGATCATAGTTCAAATAGTCATTTCCATGCATCTTGAGAAGAGTCGCATATGATAATAGATCAATAGCCGATTCAAAAACATGTACTGTCTTCATTACCCGGAAGTCACATAAGGAGCGGAACGAATAATGTTTATTGCTGCCGGTGGCATCACCTTTATAGTCAGTATTAATTCCTCTGATGCTGGCATATCTTGTCATTCCCCCTGGGTCTTCTCCGATAAATACGCTATTCTTATATAGTCTTCCAGTGTCATGATGAAAATGAGTTTCATAAATAAGTCCTTTTTCAATAAAATCATTAACGATATTTTTATTAATACCTCTTGAAATGAGGTAAGCGATTGCGCTGTCATTGTTTTTATGTCTAACTGGTAAAAGAAGCGCTTTTCTCTTTTGTACTGCTGGTGCAGGTAAGTTGCAATAATCAACAGGAATAACGTTTGATTTTTCTGCCAGCATATTTGCAGCATCAATAAAACTCATGGAGCGAACCTTAATAAGATAATCCAATGCGGATTTACCGCCAATTCCTGAAGAGAATTGATTCCACATACCATTACTGATTCGAACGCTATCATGAGTACGAGTTGAGTACATGTCATGGGATACATGTACAAGTTCATGCGGTTCATATAATCTTAAGTAAGTCAGGAGATCAATTTCTTTAATTTCTTTTAATGATTTGGGCGCAATATATTTCATCTTCTCTCCATCTGTAAAAATAAAAAAACTGGCAGAAAAGCCAGTCTTTGTGTAAGGGTGATACAATTATTATTTAGTATATTTTATAAAATCTATTCCAAGATCTGTAGCTACGTAATGTGGATGTGCCGTTATTACTTCTCCTTTTTTTCTATCAATGATCATTAAGCCTAATGAAGCCAATCTATCGGTTCTATATGTATCATACATCATTGATTTTACTTCTCCATTCTTTACTGGTTTGGTAAGTTTTTCATACTCAAATTCAAGTACATGATAATCTGATAAAAAAAGTCGCCTATTTATTTCAGATAATTCACAAAATCGATCCCATGTTATGTCTTCACAAACAAAAGCTCTAAACAAACGGGCATGAAATTTGATTTTTATATCATCAATGCTTTCGTCAATTAGTAATAATACTCGTTCGACTTCTTCTTTAGCTGTTTGTTCACTTGATTCAATTTTTTCTTTGTATTTTAAATAAGCCTTTTCACTAATGGTCTGTTCATTGAATGCATTAATGAAGGAAACGGTATTCTTAATTGCTTTTCGTTCTTTTAAATTAATTCCAATTTTGTAGACACTAATAATTGTTTTTACTAGCGGAATTTCTTTAAGCAAATCATTTTCTATTACATCATCTAATGGTATTTCAAGACTATTGACAATGATATCTTTTGCAGGATCTAATGATTCAATAAATGATGGGATAATGCTTTTTTTATCCATATTACATAACTCCAATCAATTTTGTTTTTCTTAAGAATATAATAACACAATATATCCTTTATAAATTTATATTTTAGTTGGTATTAGCTGGTATAAGGGGGAGAGGTGTGGA
Source organism: Anaerovoracaceae bacterium (assembly GCA_031553035.1). Classification (GTDB taxonomy): domain Bacteria; phylum Bacillota; class Clostridia; order Peptostreptococcales; family Anaerovoracaceae; genus JAVBLY01. Next base: position 37,569 of record JAVBLY010000001.1, read on the forward strand.
GAGGGGGAAAGATGAAAATTACTCTCCACACCTCAATTCAAAAATTACCCCCTTGGCGGAATTATCTGGACATATCGCGTTCCTTTTTACGTTGATAAAATTCAAGTGCTTTGACAATGGTTTCTTCTATTTTTTCTTTGGGTGTTCCTGTGGGAAAATACTTTTTTATCCTATCCTTTGGCATTTTAAACTGCTCAACTTGGTTTGGCTTTTCTTCAGACATGATCGACAGGATTACTTCATCGTTAAGGCTGTTATCTTGCGAGAATTTCTTAATCTTTATAGCCTGGGCGAGGGAAGGTGTTACTTCATCAATCTGCATGATTTGAAGAAGTGACTCCTGCTCTTCTTTTTTGAGGTATGAAAGCTCAACAGCAGGGCGAAAAGCAATTTTCGAATCATCTACCATTTGGAGTATTTCTGGGATTAGCTCTGTTAGGCGAATATACCGCCTTACCTGATCTTGGCTTTCCCCAACTTCATCAGCTAATATTTCTCTGGATGTTTTGCTTAACTTCTGTGCCACTGGCACAGAAGTTAAATCTGATCTTTCACCTTGTCGTTTCATGGCTTCCAGCTTCATTTTGTATGAGAAAGCACGTTCACTTGGCAATATGTTTTCTCGTTGAAGGTTAGAATCAACCATGATAATGATAGCTTCATCATCAGTAAGATTCCTTACAACAGCAGGAATGGTTTGTTGTTCTGCCTTGATAGAGCCGGTTTTTCTTCTGTGTCCGGCTATCATTTCGTATCTATCGCCTTTGGGTCGGAGGATTACCGGAACTAACACGCCATTACTCTTGATACTATCAATCAGCTTATTCATATCATCATCAAACCTGATTTGAAAAGGATGATCCGGGAAATCATCGATAAGAGAAATATCGATTTCGAAAACCTTTTCTGCATCGGCATGTTTTCTTTCTTCCTCTGTTGAAAACAAGTCATCTACTTTGGGGAGGTCTAATTTTATTTCGTTCGCCATTGATAATCACCTCCTTTGCGAGATCCTCATAAGCATTAGCCACTTTACTGTTTTTATCATAAGCGAATATGCTTTTGCCGGAGGCACTGGTTTCAGCAGCTTTTATTGCTAATGGGATCTCGCTTTTAAAGATTTTAAGAATACAGCTGTAATTATCTCGGATAGTTTCCCTGGTGATTTTAGCAAGGTTTGTTCTGTTATCCACAAGGGTTAGAAGCGCACCTTCGATTTTCAAGTTTGGATTGATTTGTTTTTTAATCTTGCCAATGGTCTGTATCAACTGGGTCATGCCTTTAGCAGGTAAGTAGTGTGCCTGAACCGGGATGATGACACTATCAGAAGCAGCCAACGTATTTATAGTAATCATCCCAAGGGAAGGCATACTATCAATCAAAACATAATCATATCGTCCTTTAGCCTGCTCGATACTATTTTTTAATGTGTATTCTCTACTCATGGCGTTTACCAATGACATTTCCATTGCTGAAAGCTCTATACTTGATGGGATTAGATCAACACCTTCTTCATGTTTTAGTAGGGTATTTTCAATAGCAAAGGGTTTGTCATTTATCGTGTGCCCCATAATTGTGGGTAAGGTTGAGATCAAGTTATCTTGATTTGTCCAACCCAGTGAAGTCGTTAAATCGGCCTGTGGATCTGCATCAACAAGCAGAACCTTTTTACCTTGTCTCGCAAGGCCAATGCCCAAATTAGCGGCTGTAGTGGTCTTACCAACACCACCTTTTTGGTTGGCTATAGCTATAGTTTTCGTATTTCGCATTGTTCCTCCTCAATTAAAAAAGCCGCTTTTCAGCGGCTATGTGAAAATTGTTATTGTATTAATCAGATAGCATCTTAAATATGCCGGATATGTCTATTGGTAATGATTTATTATATTTCTCACACTCCAAGAAAATAACATCTGTCTTATTAGGTGATATGGGAATTAGCATTACGCCAGTTATCACTGAATATCCTAATTCAACATTGTCGATCTCAGGTAAAAGTTTGCTAATATAGCTTTCACTTAAGCCGGTAATAATAATATCTTTCATTTTGCATTCCTCACTTTCTATCGAGCTCCTTTATCTTTATTAGCTTTTTCTCTTATTCCATTATCTTGGCGTCCAAATACCGGCTCTTTGATAAGTCTTTTCCGTTTGAAACTGATAAATTTTCCATCACCAATAATGAGGTGATCAACAACCTTGATATCAAGGAGATTTCCGGCTTCAACAAGTTTATCTGTAACCCGTATATCCATATCACTAGGTTCAGGGTTGCCGCTTGGATGATTATGAATCAAAGCTATACTCGCAGCTCCTTTTTTTATAGCACTACAAAATACATCACGTGGATCTACGATGGAACTATTGATGTTTCCTTTTGAAACCATCTCTTTACCAATAATCTCATTTTTTGTATTCAACAATAAAGTACAGAAATGCTCCTGCTTCTCATATCTGAGTTCTTCCATAAACAGGATAGCTATGTCTTCAGGAGAACAGATATGGTCTCTTTTAGGAATAGCTTCACATGAAATCCGCTTCCCAAGCTCGATAGATGCAACTAAACGGTTAGCTTGATTCTTAGTAAGTGCAGTATAATTTACTATCTCTTCCATGGTAATGTTTGCAAGTGATCCTAATCTCTTCTGGCCGCCATCGTAATAGAGGAGCTTTTCGACTTTTACAAGGTCTTTTTCTCCTATGAGTGTTGCTAGTAATTCTGTGTCTGATTGTGTTTTCATATGGGCTCCTTCAAATAAAAAAACCATCACTCGATGGTTTAAATCATGGGTTATATTCTACTGTGATCTCGAATAAAATGAGTTAGGGACTTTTCATGGAGATAATATTCTCTAAATTTTCGATAAACAAATCATACTCTTCTTTTGTTACAGGATTTTGTTTTTTTTCATTTCCATTATGAAGTGCTCCTCCAGAAGCTCGACCATGTATCCTTTCTAAATTATCGATTACTGTGTTATCATTAACAATTTTTTTTAACTCGCCCCAATGTATTCTAGAATTGCTATTACTAACACCTGTCGGCTTTTGCGAATTAAAGATGATCTCGTCAACAATTTTTTCAACGCATAATCTCATGCATGTAGATGCTTCTTCTGAGTAAGTAAATGGGCTTATTTGCGATAAATCTTTCATTTTTTCAATGTAACTATTTGCATCATTGGTTTTTTTTATGGCAATAACGCCTTTGCGCATTCTTGTTTCTGCGATGCTTTCATATAAAAATATATGTCTTCCTCGGGTCTGATTACAACCATTCTTATAATTCTTGCATATATGTCCGAGCTTTGTGGTTTCAAAAAAATCAAGAAATAGTGCATTATGTGTAAACACAACCAATTGGTTACCTAACTCCATAAGTGCGGTTGCAAACCCATCTATATATTTATGATCTAAGCTATTTACAGGGTCGTCCAAGATTATTGGATTGCGATTATTAACCAATGAAATTTCTGCCAAAAACATTGCTAATGCAATAGCTTTTTGCTCACCTTCACTCAATATTTCACGGATACTTAGATTCCCACTATTTGCCAATAATAGCATTTCGGTTTGTGGGATACCTTTTTTACTTGCAGATATAATGTCAATATCAATATTCGAAATGCCGATTACATTTAATATGGTTAAGAAACGGGCTTTAATACTTTCAGTTAAAAGGTCATTGTGGGCTTGTTTACTCAAGGCGGTTAGAGCACTTGTAGTAACATTCAATATCTTTTCTGTTTTTTTAATTCTTTTTTGCTCTTCGATAATTTTTTTTATTGTATTTTTTTGTTCAATCAAGCTTAATTTGTTTTCTAGATCAACAATTTGCTTTTTTAATTCTTCCATTTTAGGGACACGATTTAACTCATCTTCAGAATATTTATCGCCTAAATCCATTTTTTCATTATGCATTGTGTCAAGTCTGATAAGAAGATCATTAATGAATAATTTACCGATTTTCCTTGCTTTTTTATCAGAAAGCATGCCAATTAAATTTTCTTTAACTTTTTCACATGACATAGAAATTAACTCTACATCCTTCTGAATACTAGAAAAGATTTCATGATTATATTCATTTTTATTTAATTTAGTCATAGAAAATACTGTTTCTTTTTCAATGCTAAGTTGGTTATTTAAATTATCCATTTTCATTGAGATGTCATTTTTTAGAAAAGTAGCATATTGTTTTATTAATTCCATAGAGTCACTATCGTATAGGCGTTGGCAATAGGGACATTTTTTATCATAATCATTATTAATAGAAAAGTTGTAACCTTGTTCAATGAAAGCTTTCCATTCTTCAGTATCACTACCCGGTATTTTTTCTAATAAATCAATACTAGACTTATACGAAGCATTTTCAATTTCTGCTAATTGATATTCATTAATAAGCTGGCTGGTTATATCTATCCTTTGATTTATTTCCCTAGCATATTCAGATATCCTTTTCTTTAAGCCTTCGATTATAGTAATATCTGACTTGCATTTTTCTATTTTATCTATTGCATTTAACTGAACAACTTCTTCGTACTCTTTTTTTAAACATTTAATTTTGTTTTCGATTTCATTAGTATCTAAAGAAAAAAACGATTCAAATTCTTTTTCATTTTCCAAGAACTTTTTTTCATTAATTATTTGTGTAAATCGGTCATTTATTTTGCTAAAGTCTACTGAAGGAAAAGATTCGATCCATTCAATCTTTTTCGTATTGCATCTTTTTTTTACCTCATCAAAAATGCTTGCGATATATGAAAATAACTCTAGACCATAAGGCTTAATTATAAGGTCATCGGCATCTCTTCTGACTAATAAACCTGTTAAATATGAATCGTCATATACTTTCATTAAATCAAGAGGCGACTTTCCCCGACAACTGCCATCCCAAGTTGTAGTTGAATCTTTGCCATCATATGTATACGCTATATTAACTTTAATATCACCTTGATTTTCGGAATAAATATTTTTATGTAGTGTTTTTTCTATTGCACCTCCTGCAAGTTCATTTAGTATTCTAAAATATCCACTTTTCCCAGAGCCATTCAGTCCCCATATCACATTAACTTCGGAGTTAAACATAATCGTTTGGTTAGAAGCTAACGCATTAACTCCTTCTTCATGTTGAATCATATTTAGAACCAATTGACCCTCTGAGGAGAAAGAAAAACCAATGGATGAAAACTCTTTTCTCGTTAAAGTATTATTAATACAAGCTTGGACTATATCATCAATAATGCCATCATCTATATCCATCTTTGTTACTAATGCATGATAAATTACATTATTTATTAGTAGTCCACATTTTGGTGAAGTCGCATATTCAATTAAGTAATCTTTTGCATGCTTTTTTTCCATTTTTATCTCCAGTCAATACTTCCATAATTAAGATACTCATAAGTATTACCAAATGTCACTACCAAATGTATGTGATGCCTTGTTATCCCTCTGTCGATAAAATGACTCAAAGTGTGCGCCCAAGCCATCCAGTCCGGGAAATAAGCTTTTTTCATTGATCCCTAATATAGATAGCTGAGTGAGGATTTTATCTTTGTAGTTTTTTGATATCTCTATTTTATATAAAAACTCCTCCATATTCGCAGGACCATAAAGTTGTAATCCATTATCATATATCTGAATATAAGCATCATTATCAAGCATACTTTCTAAAGAGGTTTTTTCTGAACCCCATATAAGGAATCTACTACTTTGTGCGGCCATTCTATCTGCAACTATATGTGGTCCATATGATATTGGAATTTTTATACATTCTTTGTTATCTGTAATATTATCCAAAATTTGATTTATTAATTGATTTCTGGTCAATTCGCTACTGCCTTTTCGCTGTGCCATATATGTAATATAATTTGTTTCATTGAAAATGAATACTTGACCATCATTATTCTGATTACGGCATGCAAAATACATTGCAACTAAAGGATTAGAAGTAAAGTCAAGAAGACGTGTGGGAACACCATAATGTTGAGACGTTATTAAATAAGAAAGAATGTCACTTTTATCTATATTGTTCAGATATGGTTGGGATTCTTTAATAAAATGAGATAATATTTCATTTTCAGAGTCTCCATAAATTAAGCTATTATTTTTATCACGTCTAAAAGCACATGGGATCAACTCATATTCATCATTTGATACACCGCGATACATAAAATCAAGTCCCCGGTTGTTTTTCCCATGTGACTCGGTTACTTTCTTTAATATGTCTATATATCCAATGATACTAGTTATTGTTGAAGTTTTCATATTTCCACCATTATACGATCTATAGTTAGGTTTACTATTTATCTTATAAGTAAGATCCAGAGACTTTACCTCTGTCGTTATTCTAACATATACTTATTAAATTAGCTTGTAGATCGAAGGATTCTTCGTTAATTTCAGCTTTGCTATAGAAATTCCTAATATAAATACAGGATGCACTAGTTTTAGTAGTGACATAATACTTTTATTTATCGACTGATCAACTTTATCTCTGTGTTTTTTAGTCAAAACGCATTATTTTTTAAATTTCGTTATCTGCTAGATTTTTTAATAATTCTTCTCTTTGATTAGTCTTTTTATTCAATATGGTGTAATTATCATCAAAAACATCAACTTGCCGAATATTGTTTAAAGAGAATGTTTGAAAAGAAATATTATATCCTTTTATTTTGAATTCTTCACAATGGTCAGTCATTGAACAGAATTGTTTAGATATTATCGATTTTTCGTCGTCCAAGTAATTGAATAAATCATTATGGCTATATTTTTCAGTTTCCCAAAATCTCCATTTACCTAAAGATCCTTCCACGGTCCCATTAGAAAGTACATTAGGGAATCCATGTACACTTCTAATAGGGTGTTTGGCAAGACCACTTGCAGAAAAAAGACGACTGCCTAGCATGATGCATGTTTTAACATCAAAATTTTCATTAAAGATAATATTTCTTGATTTGCAATAAGCTTCAGCAAAATCCACATCCTCAAATGTCTTTTTTATTAAATCAAGCTGATTATCTGCTTTTTTTATATTTTGTAGTAATGACCTTGTTTCGAATAGTCCAGTAGGTTCAAACGGTGCTTTGCATTCAATGAATAAAAAAAACTTACCGTTTGTAACGAGAACATCTATTTCACCTTTAATTTTATCATATGTGAATGCAAGGTTTTCATATACTTTATATCCTGCAGATCTGAATATCTTGCTTACGTATTTTTCTAATGGTGATCCATTAAAAGATTCATTCACTTTATTGCCTGAACGAATATAAGCATTAACTATTACGTTTCTTAGTAAATTAGATTTTGCTAAGACCTGACTCGAAAAAAAATAGCCATTTTGTGTGCAAATAAAAGGTGTGTATTGTAAGTCAAGCTTGTAATCATTTTTATAGGTCAGTAAATCTAATAATTCATCAATCGCATTAGCATCATCAATTATAAAAGATAACTGTTTTTGTAGGAGAGAATGTGAAATATGAGAAATCAGTGAATTCGCTACTTTGTGGGAATTACGCCAATACTTTTTTTGTGAGAAAAAATTTGCAACAAGCGTATCGAAAATACGAAAATACCTTTGCAATAGCACTAAATCCCTTATTCTAGCATGCTTTGTAATCATTTTATTTTCTAACTTATCATCCAACGACTCTTTCATTGCATTTGTTATCTCAATACGTTCCTCTTCAAAATAATCAATTTTTTTTAGAGCTTGTGGTAATATATCTCTAGGAACGCTAAAAACGTATCTCTCAATACCCCAGTCATTTCTTTCTTGTATAAGTTCAGCATTACTATTCTCAATAATTAGATTTACAAAACTATCAATAGTTAAAGGACTTTCTTCAGTTTCATTTTCTGTAAGTTTTCTATACCACAACATGGTTTGAATATCTTTATTGATAAATCCAAGCTTGAATGATTTTTCTATATTGCTATCTTGAGAATAGAAATGAAGGTTCTTATGCTCAAGAGTAACAGAATATCCTAGATAATCTACTCTCAACTCATATTCTTCCAACAATCTTACTTTACATGCTTCAAAAACTATTTTTTTTAGCTCTCTAGAAAATACTTTTTCTGGATTAACCATATAATGTTTTGTTTCATCAATACCAATAATTTTATCATAAAGAAAAATAATGTATGATACAGCTTCACTGACTTGTTCTTTACTAAAGCATTCTAATTGATTTTTTTTCATTTGGTCACTAATCAGAATGGGTCTTTGATCTGACATGAAGAAAATATCAATAAAAACGAGAAGTTCTTTAAAAAATGAACTTTCAATAGTTAAACCATCTTGTTTTCTTCTAAGCTTTTCTTTGTCTGCTTTTTTTATCGCATTAATAATTTGGGATTCAGATTTTTTATAAATATCCCAAAGTACAGAACAATTTATCTTACTTTCCAAGAATTTAATCGTAGGTTTGGAAAACGATAATAAGGATGAATATTTAAATATTAGTTTTAATAACAATAATGCTCCGTTGTTATCAAATCCATAAGCTTTATATCGAAAAACTCCTTTTAGACGTGCTTCTACAATAGCATTGTCTGGTTCGTAAATTGCATAAAGAAAAATGGAAGAAAATGTTTCTTCGATTTTGTTATTTCTATATTCTTTCATTCGATTTAATAGTCTTCTTTTTCTGCTTTTTGAAAGAATAGGTGATATCTTTTTAATCTTAGTAATAAGCGATGTGGGAATCTCATTAACGTAATCTTGTATTAGTATCAATTGTTCATCTAATGTCATATGATGTGTTCCTCCCATTTAATTATTTGGCTGTTTCTTTATTAGTATACACCATTATTAAGACAATAGAATTATTGCTCAGCTTCTATATATTATAATTACAAAATGTTATTATCTTTTATAGAATAAGGCATGTTAAGCGCTTCAACCTATAACGAATTCTATTGTTTCTATGTCACTAGGGAGCGCACCACACTGGCAGTGTGGGGGTCACCGGTTCGAGCCCGGTATGCTCCACCAAAAAATATAGGATGGCAATTGCTGTTCTATATTTTTTATTGGCATAATAATGGAATGAACTCGTGATTGAAAGAGGTATTAGTAATATCTGATTTATTGCGTCTATACTGGGTATGAAGCTTGTATATAGAATAGTCAATAAGACAAATTTAATATTAAAGGTTAAGAAACTGAGAGGTTAATACTATGAATAAATATCATGATCCGGACAAACCATTTACACCTGATAGAAAAAATCTTCCAATCCATGAGCCTAGGTATAAGCATATTTCAGCGCATCATCTAGAAGATGCACCTGTTCCTCCCCCTAGGTTTACAGTCAAACCCCCAAAGGACGCACCTAATGTATTGCTTATTTTACTTGACGATATGGGGTTTGGTGTATCGTCTGCATTTGGCGGACCTGTACCAATGCCAACATCTGAAAAATTAGCTGAAGATGGAATAAAATTTAACAGGTTTCACACAACAGCAATCTGTGCACCCACAAGGGCAGCATTGCTATCCGGGTACAACCATCATTCATGTAATATGGGACAAATAACCGAGGTAGGCACAGCATACCCGGGTAATACTTCAGTAAGACCGAAAGATGTCACTCCTGTTGCCCGAGTGCTCAAAGAAAACGGATTTTCAACAGCACAATTTGGAAAATGTCATGAGACCCCCACTTGGGAAACAAGCGTTTCCGGTCCTTTTGATCATTGGCCTGTTTATTCGGGATTTGACAAATTTTATGGCTTTCTTGCAGGAGAAACTAATCAATACAACCCCGAACTTGTTGAAGGCACAAGTTTAGTGGAACCAAAAACAGATCCGGATTATCATCTTTCAGAAGATCTGGCAAAGCAGACAATAGGCTGGATCAAATTCCAGAAAGCAATGACTCCTGACAAGCCATTTTTTACATATCTTGCTCCGGGTGCTACCCATGCTCCCCATCATGCTCCCAAAGAATACAGAGATATGTTCAAGGGACATTTTGATGAAGGGTGGGATGTCATCAGAGAGAAGACATTTAATAATATGATTGATAAAGGCATTATCCCCAAAGGAACAGTGTTGGCTCCAAAACCCCGGGGAATAAAAAACTGGGAAGATCTTTCACAAAAAGAAAAAGAACTATTTGCAAGACAGATGGAAGTCTATGCAGGTTTTGCAAGACACGTTGATGATCAGATCGGCAAAGTTATTGATGCTCTGGATGAAATGAACATTCTTGATGACACGTTAGTATTTTACATACTTGGAGATAATGGTGCCAGTCCTGAAGGAGATTTGAACGGAGTGTTCAATGAATTTTCAACTATAAATATCATGCCCGAAACAATCGATTTCATGCTCTCTAAAAAAGACGAGCTTGGTAGTCCCATGGCATATAATCATTATTCTGCCGGGTGGGCCATCGCTATGGATACGCCGTTTACCTGGTGCAAGACAATAGCATCAAATTTCGGTGGAACCAGGAACGGAATGATAGTCCGTTATCCAAAACGATTCAAAGGAGGCAAACATGAAGTAAGAAACCAATTCCATCATGTTATCGACGTTGCGCCTACGATTCTTGAGATATGTGGTATTCCCATTCCTGATTCTGTTGATGGTATTGAGCAAAGACCCATGGAAGGGACATCTATGGTTTATGCACTGGAAAATGAAGAAGCGGAGGATACAAGAAAAACACAATATTTTACTATTGATATGCATTATGGAGTATACCATGAAGGATGGTTTGCAGGTGTCATCTCAAACGCTCCGTGGGAAAGAGGCTTTGATCTGAAAAAATGGGCCAAGAATGAAAAATGGGAACTTTATAATATAAATGAAGACTGGGCATGCGCTAACGATATCTCGGAAAAGTATCCTGAAAAACTGGAAGAAATGAAAAAAGTTTACTTTGAAGAAGCTGAAAAATACAGTGCTTTGCCACTTGAAGACAGGGGACAAAGTCTACTTAATGCTAAAGTTGCAGGGCGTCCCACGTTGCTTGGCGACAGGAAAGAAATAACATTGGGAGAAGGAATGACCGGAATAAAAGAAGCATGTTTTCTGGACGTAAAAAATACTTCATATACTATTACAGCTGATATTGAGGTATCCCCGGGTTACACTGATGGAGTCATCTTTTCTCAAGGCGGTAGATTCGGCGGATACAGCCTTTATGTAAAAGATGGCAAACCGAGTTTTTGCTATAATTTTATCGGACGTGACAGGTATTATGCCAGAGCGGAAAAACCGTTATCAGGGGAACAAAGATATCAGATAAAAGTTGACTTTAAATATGACGGTAACGGCTTTGGTAAAGGAGGAGACTATACACTTTATGTGAACAATGAGAAAGTAGATTCATTTAGGATCGAAAAAACGACACCCTTCTTATTCTCATTTGACGAGTCCGCTAATGTAGGACTTCAGAGGAGCACTCCTGTTACCGAAGAATACACCGTAAAAGATTCTAAGTTTAAAGGGAGAATATATAGTGTAAATATAAAATTAAATGATTAGATGCAAGTATGTTATCCCCTGATGAAAGACTTATTTCCGAATTGGGCGTTATTTAAGGACTTTGTTTAGCCAATGTGTTAAGATGTTTAGGAAAACAATTTCAAGCACTGATTAGGTGACGGGTTCAGTTCCCGAGCGCCTAAGCACTAAAAAACGAGGTAAAAATGATAAAAATAGGAATATGCGGTTACGGCAACCTTGGAAAAGGTGTGGAGCTGGCAGTAAATGTTGCGGCGGATATGGAACTTGTAGGGATATTTACCAGGAGAGAACCTTCCTCTATAGTTTCCGAAAGTAAAGTATACAAAATGGATGAGATCCACTCTATGAAAAATGACATAGATGTCATGGTGTTATGCGGAGGCAGCGCAACAGACCTTGGAACACAAAGTCCGGATTTAGCAAAAGATTTCAATATCGTAGATAGCTTTGACAATCATAATCTAATAAGCGGCCATTTTGAAAAAGTTGATAAAGAGGCAAAGCCTTCAAACAAAACGGCGGTCATTTCCTCAGGTTGGGATCCCGGTCTTTTTTCTATACAGAGGGTTTACAGTGAGGCCATACTCCCGAAGGGAAATACTTCCACATTCTGGGGAGTCGGCGTGAGTCAGGGCCATTCCGATGCCATCAGGCGAATCGAAGGAGTCGTTGACGCAGTCCAGTACACCGTCCCCATAGAAGCCGCCGTAGAAAAAGTCAGAAATGCCACAGCAGGGGATCTTACCCAGAGAGAAAAGCATGCCCGACTTTGCTATGTGGTGGTAAACAGCGATGATGACAAAGAGCGAATCGAAAACGAAATAGTTACTATGCCAAATTATTTTGAGCCCTACGATACGGAAGTAAATTTCATCTCCCAGGAAGAGCTCGATAGGAATCACAAAGCCATGCCCCACGGCGGGTTTGTAATAAGGACAGGAAAAACAGCAAAAAACAACCATACATACGAATTCAGTTTGAAACTGGAGTCCAACGCCGAGTTTACGGCAAGCGTATTGGTTGCATACGCCAGAGCAGCATTCAGGCTCAATGAATTGGGAGTATATGGTGCGAAAACAGTTCTTGAGATCCCGCCATATCTGCTGTCAACCAAAACAATAGATGAGCTTATTAAAGAGGACTTATAATTCTAAGGTCTTCCATTATCAGCTCTGCTTCACAAAGGTCTTTCATGATTCCGTGACCGGCAAAATGAGCAGCATGTTTTTTATTGTCTCCAACCATATTTAGATCAAAATCGTTCCGATGGCGGTGTCGAATCTAAGATTTATTTCCCGCTTCGTTTCGGATTAGCCGGAAACCATCCTTTCTTGACTCTTTCTTCCTGATGCTTTAACTCTCCGATACTCCATAACATGGTAAATCCTGTTACCGCAAATATCGCTGACAGGATCACAGAACCTGCGAACAACGAAATGACGCAGAAAATAATACCGGTAATCAAAAAAACAGGCCAGATCCGTGCGGAGAAATGATACTCGAATTTTATAACAATAGGGTGGAATACCCCTATAATCACAAAAGATGCGGCACCTATAATAAGTCCAGTCCAAATCATTGTATTTTTCCTTTCACTTGATTTTTCAGCTATTATAACGATATCAGCATAATCAGCATCCAAAGATAAGTACAGGTCTTGGGAATCATCAACATACCGATTTTGGGATTTTTATTTACCCATATTATCACCGGCAGATAAAAAGCAAAGCTCAAAATGATCGCCAGCCACATAAAGTCAAGATCCGGCAATACCGCTTTTTCCATAAAAAATTTCCAGGCAACGATCATTCCTAAAATAAAAAACGGAATATTTCGCAGGATGCCCCATTTTACAGGTGGATTGCTGTTAAGCCAGTGATTCTGCGGGAGCAGGCAGAGCACTATCCTCACTGCAGTCAGGATAAAGACCAGATATGTGATGTACTGCTCCGAAGCCGGGTAGATGATCTGTCCCAGCTGCCACAGCAGCACATAGAATATAGTCATGGATATTGAGGTGATCTGCTTGCCGCGACCAAGAGCAGGATGTGATGAATCGCCGCTTTTTTTTATGATCACCGCAATACGGGGAAGCAGATGGAAGCAGTCCCCCCCGATCAGAATAAGTATCATTATTAAGATCAGTATATGCAAAATACTTAAGCCGGATATAGCAATTATCACTCCAATACTCAATCCGGAAATAATATAAAACAAGTCAAAAATGACTTCAAATATTTCAAATTTATGTTTCATGTTATTATTGTATCTGATTAGAATTTATAGTCAATGCATTACTCATACATGTTCTCCATTCCAATAGAATTATTGACACTTACAATACAAATGGATATAATTTAATTGCATATATATTTTAATTCTAAATATTTAATTTGGTGGGGGAGTCAATGCATTAGTCATGCATGCTCTCCTTTTTTGTTAAAAAAGAGTTTATTTAAATCGGAGGTCAATATGGAAAATTATCACAATCGAAATATTGCTGCGGGCAGGATCATGGTACTGTTTATGATTACGGTCCTTTGCGTGGCAGTAATCGGAGATGCGGATGTATTTGCTGCCAAAAAAAAGACTGTAAGGAGAGCTCTTCTCTTAGGCGAAACGTCCACACCACAAATCACAGCCGGGAACACGACTGCAATCAGCAAGATGCTTAAAATGCAGCGTATCAAAGGCAAGTCAATAAAGACAACAACATATAACAACAAGACAAAATCTCAAATCAGGAAAAAGATCAAATCTTATTTCAAAAAGACAACAAAGAATGATGTTTCATATCTGTATCTCTCTGCGCACGGATCCAGAACGGGCGAGATCTGGCTTGGAAAAGGCGGAAAATCATATTTTACACCGGCTGAACTCAGGAAGATGTGCGACAAATATATAAAGGGAAAAGTTGTAATAATCATGTCCAGCTGTTATTCTGGTAATTTTGCCGGGGACGGTTTTATAAGTCAGTTTATCAGTGCAAAATCCGGCAAGATCTCCAAAAAGAAAGCAAAGTCACTTGCCAGGAAAAAATATAATATTATTTGTTCAGCTGCAACCAATGAAGTCAGCTACACTTATGGCATAAGCTGGGCAACTGAATTCTGGTGCAAGTCCGGCGGCTGGAATCCCATCACAAACACCAGGACAACATTGATGGCAGATGCAAATAAAGACAAAAAAATTACGATGAAAGAGTTGTATAGCTATTCAAAAGCCGAGATCCTTAAGCGATGTGCGCAAAAACGAGAGGCTGGTCTTGATCTGCATGATCAGCATATAATCACGTATCCCGCAGGCAGCAATTTTGTTGTCTTTGGACAGTAAAGGGAGGCAGTCATGAAAAAAATATTAAGTATAATATTATCCATAGGATTGATTTTCGGCCTCACCGGCTTTCAGATGGATAACTCCTATGCCGCAGTCGGCGACAAAATCGTTGTTGAAATAGATGTACACGCAGGCGATCATTCGGATGCGCATATAGCGAGAGGCCATTCTCTTAACCTTATAGCTAAATTATATGATGCAAACGGAAATTTGGTCACAGGAGATGATGCAGATATGGACTGGAAAGTTACTCATGTGGACGGAGGCAGCTGCCACGCTTTTACAAGCAGCAAAATTTCGGCATATGAAGGGATGGGTGTTATATCCCATGGATATGTTCATGTACCGTATACAGAACACGCACATTCCATAAAGTTGGTTATTACATCAAAAACTGATCCGAGTATTTCTGTGACAAAGGTCTACAAAATAACAAATTCCAAATATGAAAAGCATCATACTTTCTTTTATTATGTAAAAGGGCATCATCATAACATAACAGGCAATGCCCCGGTCGTTAAAGAAACCTGGGATGAAATATCGCAGACTTACACCATGATCGTGCCGAAGAATACATTCAAGAGACCTGGATACAAACTTAAATACTGGATGGACGACTACGGAGCAAAATACAAACCCGGCGATACCATAACACATCATCGAAAAAAACACGGCAGGATGACAGCTGTCTGGACAAAGAAAACCTATAAAGAAATAGGCCGTGTAAAGGCATATGTCAAATCCGGCACATCAATAAAAGTCAGATGGGGCAAAGTGCAGGATGCAACCGGATACAATATCTACAGATACAGTTCTGCAAAGCAAAAATATGTAAAAATCAAAAAAATCACAAACGGCAACACTACCAGCTGGGTCAATAAAAAGCTGAAAAAGAACAGAATTTATAATTATAAAGTCCAAGCCATCAAAACAGTAGGCGGCAAAGAAGTAAAAGAAGAATTAAGCTCTTACGCCAGAGCTGTAACAGGTTCCTCTAAAAGATGCAACGTCAAAGAGGTGATTCTGAACAAGGAATCAGTCAATATCAGTATTGGCAGCACTGCAAAGCTCAGAGCCAAAGTTAAGTATAACAAAGAGAAAAAAGTCATCAGCAAAAGTATCAGGTGGTTCACATCAAATGAGAAGGTTGCCACTGTCTCCAAAAAAGGAGTCATAACAGGAGTTGCTGAAGGAAAATGTTATATCTATGCAAAAGCACATAACGGTAAAAACGGTAAAAGAGTAGAGGTTATTGTAAAATAATTACACCACGAACGTGTATAAAAAAGTCAACTCTTATAAGGAGTTGACTTTTTTAACCATTTCTTTCACAAGTTTTTTCTTGACATCTGCTTTTTTGTTCCAGTCAGGGGTAATGACAGACGGTACTGTTCCGGAGAATGTGTATTGGGTTTTTAGACCGGGGCCGCTTTTCGTCTTTGATTTTTTTATGACTTTTTTGGTTTTAACATTGTAAAGTTCTGCATAAATGGTTTGCGTTGCGCCGGGAACTTTCTTTCCTCCGCCGGTAAACCACGTCTTGAATGAATCCTTTTCATATATCCTGACAACATAGCTGACTTCACTTACATTTTTCGGGAATTTATCTTTTCCAAACAATGAAGTGTAGGAAATGTTCAGGGTATATTCCGCAGACTCCTTATATGGTTTGGACTTTGTCATTACCAGAACTTTGCCCTGCGGATCACTTCCCATTCCTTTCACTTTGAATGATTTGATTGTTTCGAAAGAAAATCCATTGGGAAGCGTGTCAAACAGCTGAGGGTTCAACTCGAATCCTACATTGAGAAGCTCAAGCTTCATGTTGATTTTTTCATTTGCTGCGCTTGTATCATTATAAGGTCTCTGTGCACCCGAGATCAGACTTACTAATTTCGTGTCTAATAAAATACCTCCGTTTTCCTGATATTCTTTTGCTGAGGTAACGGCTTCTGCATACTTTTTGTCTTTTAGGTTATTGAAAAAAGAAGCCAGATATGCAGATCCTTTTATCTCGCCGGCTTTACTGTACTTTTCTCCATAATAACCAAAGTCGGTAGTTGAGATAAATCCTTTTGCGCGCAGATCAGCAGTTGCATTTGCATAAGCTTCGTTTTGTTTGCTGTCTCTGAAATCTTTGATTGCGGCGAATGATGTTTCCGCACTCTTATATGCATCTGACATTTCCACGAATGATGTGGATGAAGTTTTTTCAGCTTTGTCCAGCTGCTGTACGGCTTTGATGTATTTAGCCAGTGTGGCGCTGTCCTTATACTCTTTTTCAACCAGAGGCTTAAGTACTTCGAGGGCTTCGCTGTATTTTTGATCCGTAAGAAGTTGGTCGGCCTCCCGGTATGCCCGTCCGTTGCCCATCCATATAAGACCGGCAATAAGTACGAAGACAAGGATAAGGCATATGACAATAATCCCTATGATTTTATGTTTCTTTTCCAGCCGTTTGATCTTGTCGATGAACCCTGTTGGTTCAGACACTTCGGACCCTTCGGTTACCGCAGTTTCAGTTGCCGGAGTATCATATTTGATTTCCGGTTTGATTTCCGGAGTTTTATCCGCATTATCATTATTGTTTTCCATACCAATTACTCCTTTACCCGCTTTTTTCATTAGCATAATCTACTATTGATGTAAGTATATGTCATACAATCCTTACAGTCAATTTGCCAAAATTCGTGATGTAGTTATGAGGTGCATTGACAGAATATTTTTATTGGCAAAGCATATATTATTTAGCGAAATAACAGTTATTATCAAGAAATACGATAGTAAATCTGAATAATATTGCATAATATGTCCAATATACCTAAATTAAATTTGAACCTCAATAATATATGTGTTACAATTTATCATCACTCTACAAAAGCATACAATATGTTAATTTAGTGCAAGCAATTGTTTGATTTAAATCGGAAAGTAAATTTGATATATAACATCCATTTTTTAAAAATTTGTTTGGTAACGGTTTTGCTGTTCGTCTGCATATCTTTTTTTTCGTATTCTTCCTGTAATTTATATGGCGAAGTGAACTCTGATAAAAATTTAAGATTGAATTTTGCAAGCCATATTGATGCAAATGTTTACACAGAACGTCTGGTGTACGAAATATTCGGTAATCTGGGATATGAAGTTTCGATCAACTTGCTTGAAAATGACAAGGCTCTTGAAGGAGTTAATTACGGTGTATATGACGGGATATCCTGTCAGGCCGAGGGTCATTTTTCAAAATATTATAATCTTGAGATGATCCCAGTCGAAATCACAAGAGAAAATTATATTCCGGTAGTCGAAAAATCAGATAATAACAGATATACTGAATGGAATGATCTGGATGGAAAATCTGTTGGCATATTAAGCGGGAAAGAAACTATCAAGCAGTACATTCCCGACAGTGCGAAGAAAATCATTGAAAAACCAAGCGTCTCACTTCTTTATGAATCCCTGCTGAAAGAGGAGTGCGATGTTCTTATACTGTCTGATTCATCGGATAAACCTGTTGGCAGTTTTGTCATTCCCAGCCAGGTCAAAACAGCCGGGTATTTAGGGAGTAAACCCTGCTATATTTATATCAATAAGCAGTATTCCTTTTTAACTGATGATGTAGTAAAAGAAATAAAAAGGATGCAAGAAGACGGAACGCTGGATCGGCTGAAAGCGATGAAGCCCATAAAAGAAAGGGATGAAAAATGTGTTCTTTATCTGTCATCCTATTCTTCGGAAATGATTTGGGAGCAAAAATTGCTTAAAGGCATCGGTAATATACTAGATAATGACAGTTCGATCACATATCATAATATTGCACTTAATTCATACAGGAAAGCAGACATTACATTTTCAGAAGATCAGGCGATGTCGACCATATCTTCCGACTTCATACACACTCCTCCGGATGCTGTTATCGTTTCAGATAATGAAGCTGTTCGCTTTCTGTTTAATAACTATAATTATATTCTCCCCAACGATATACCCATCGTGTTCTGCGGGCTTAACGAAAAAACACTTATCTCTCCTAAGATCATAAACCAGTACACTCATATGGGAGGTGTCTTCGAGAGCATTTCCGCCTTGGATACTGTGGATGAAATAATGCGATTATTTCCGTCTACTGAATCTATCTATGTGATTAATGATTATTCTCTGACAGGAACAAGATGGCAAAGCGACATAAAAAATCAGCTCCGTGACTACAATGACAAAGTTGAAATAAAATACAATGAGAATATCAGTTTTGAAGAGTTGGAAAGTCAAGTTTCAAAACTTGGCAAGGGTTCAGTGGTGTTGTGCGGATCATATTTTCTCGATGCAAATAGTAATTATTATCCACAGGAAAAAATACAGAAGATACTAAGTAAAGCTTCTTCTGTGCCTATATTCGGACTTCTTGACAGTTCCCAGGGCAAGGGACAGCTTGGAGGTAAATATGCCGATGCTGAATTTTATGGTGAAACTGCAGCAGAAATGTTAATCGGAGCTTTGGATGATGACAACCCAGGCAAAATGGAAGTGAAAGATCTGGAAGAAAAAAATCGCTGGATATTCGACATCGATAAGATGCAGAAATACGGGATTAAAAAGGCGGATCTCCCATTGGGCAGCACCATCCTTAATTCGAAGCCAAGTTTATATGAATCAAATCCTACAGTATTCTATATAATCCTTGCAGGAGCGGCAGTGTTCATAGTAATAATAGCTTTATTATCCATATTTACATACATCCTGAATAAAAGGAACAAGCAACTGGTTACCGCAGAAGAGGGGATACGTGAATCCAGAGATGACATCAGCAAGGTGAAAAATCATCTCCAAACTATAATCGAAACCGCGCCTATAGCATATTCCATGCTGGTTGATGACGAAGTTGTAGAGTGCAATCGTTTTTACCGGGAAAATGTAGGTCTGACCGACGGAGAGAAAAATATTGCTAAATATAAAAACAGCGCAAGATATATGAGTTTTATGGATGAGTGCCGGGATAAAGGGTTTGTTGAAGATATTTTCTGGCAAATCGAAAAAGATGGAGAACCGGGGCCCCGCTACCTTTATAATATCGCTCTTTCCGAGCACGATGGGAAAGACGCTATTGTAATGTGGGGAGTGGAAATCGAAGAATTGGAAAAACAAAAAGATGCTATAGCCCGTGCATATGAGGATCTTCAGCAGGTTATCGAAAGTACGCCGCTGCCCATAGTAATTGTCTATCCAGTAGAAAAGGAATTCCTTTATGCCAATTCATCCTGGGAAGCACTCTTTGAGATACCTGAGGGTGTGAATGTTACGGATTTGAAAATGGGGACCTTCGCCACACAGAACATAGATGATCTGATAGAAAGAGCATACAGTGAAGACAAGATAGTCACTGATGAAGTTACATATGAAACATTCAACGGGGAACAATTCATCGCCCAGACCTATTTCAAAAAAGTAATTTACGACGGCAGAGAATGTCTGGTCATTGCCCACAAAGATCTTAGTGAAGAGAAAGCAAGAGAGAAGATGCTCAGAAGCGCAGCAGATAAGGAAAGAGAAGCCAGCAGACTTAAGAGCCATTTTCTCATGAATATGAGTCATGAGATCAGAACTCCCATGAACTCCATTATAGGAATGACCCAAATGGTAAAGGCAGATGATGATCCCGGGAAGCTGTTCACTTCCATCATGCAGATGGGTAAATCTGCGTCTGTTCTGCTCGATATAATCAATGATGTGCTGGACATGGCTCTGATCGAAGATGGTGAAATGGTCATGAATCCTGAAATATGCAAGCTTTCCGAAATAATAGACAATGTAAGAGTTGTGATAGAAGTTGAATCGGAAAAGAAGCAACTTGATGTGCAAATCGACACCGATGGTATCAGTCATGACCTGATAATAGCCGATGCATCCCGCCTTCAACAAGTTCTAATAGCTCTTTTGTCTAATGCAGTCAAATTTACACCTGAAGAAGGGAGGATATCCCTGACAGTAAATGAGCTGGAAAATAACAGCGATACTTTGATATATTCCTTTGAAGTAAAAGACAGCGGTATAGGTATTGAGCCGGATAAAATGAATAGGTTGTTCAAATCATTCCAGCAAGGAGATGACAGCATCACCAGAGAATACGGCGGCCTGGGGCTGGGGCTGACCATCTCAAAAGAGATTGTCGGGCTGATGAATGGTGATATCTGGGTAGACAGCAATGTGGGGGTGGGAAGTACATTCACCTTTACTATTCAGACCCCGTATCTATGCAACAGTAACGATGACGGAACAGAGGTGGCGGAAATAAATGATGAAAGCGAAATCGACTTTTCCAAACTTCGTATTCTTATAGTCGATGATGTGGATATAAACAGGATGATAATAGAAGAGCTTCTGCAGGAAATTGGCATAAACACGGATGAAGCAGAAAACGGACGACAGGCACTGGATAAAGTATCAGCTTCAGAAATCGGTTATTATGATATGATCTTCATGGATATACAGATGCCGGTCATGGATGGCTGCACTGCAACAAAAGAAATAAGGATGCTGGGTCGTGCTGACACAGATGATATTCCAATAATCGCAGTGACAGCCAATGTCCTTCCTGACGACATCAATATGATCCTGGACTGCAGTATGCAGGATTACCTTTCAAAGCCTGTTTTCAAAGACCAGATAATAGAAATCATAAAAAAATACATTTAATTTGTATCTCAATTTAATTTGTGCTAGACTTTATTCAACCTAACATAGGGGGGCGATGTGTTTGTTACTGAAGAACATTTTGCATCGAAGGGTAGGTTATTTGAACTTAAATCTTCGTTTATTGAAAATGTTTTCAATAGTAGTTATGCTGTTTATCTGCATATCATTTTTTGTTCTGCCAGTCAATAATATTTATGGTTCGAAGAATAATGGCAAAGCCCCAAGATTAAATTTTGTCAGTCATATTGATGCAAATGTTTATACAGAGCGCCTGGTATACGAATTATTCCATAGTTTAGGATATGATATCTCTATAAATATTATGCAAAACGATAAAGCGCTTCAAGGTGTAAATGATGGTATCTATGATGGTATCTCATGCCAGGCAGCCAGTGATCTGTCGGAGTCCGATCAATTGGAGATCATCCCTTTCAAGATAGCAAATGAAAAATATTATTCTATCGTGAGAGAATCGGATGAAACGCAATATTCTTCATGGGATGATTTAAGCGGCAAAAGCGTTGGAATACTTTCCGGAAAAAATATTATTAAGGACTATCTTCCCAAAGACATCAAAGAATGTACCGAAGAACCAAGCAATTCCATTCTCTATGATTCTCTTCTCAAAGGTGAGTATGATGTTCTTATTGTTGCCGATTCATCAGATAAAGCAGCACAAGATTTCGTCCTGCCCAGTAAAATGAAATTATCAGGTTATCTTGGAAGCAATCCGTGTTATATATATTTGAATAAAAAATATTCCGCTCTTGTCGATGATGCATTAAAAAGGATCAATGAAATGGACAAGAACGGATCGCTTAAGCAATTTAAGGATATGAAGCCAAACGGAGACAGGATAGAGAAATGCGTCTTTTACCTGTCATCCTATTCTTCTGAAAAGAGATGGGAACAAAATATATTAGATGGTATAAACTATGTTCTGGATGAACATAGCAATATCACATATCATAATATTGCACTCAACTCATATCGCAATACGGATATAACCTTTCTTGAAGATCAGGCCCTCACGACCATATCGTCAGATTTTATACATACTCCTCCGGATGCAGTGATAGTATCGGATAATGAAGCGATGAGATTTTTATTCAATAATTTCAATCATATACTTCCAAATGATATCCCCATCGTATTCTGCGGTCTCAATGGAGAATCATTGATCACTCCTGAAATCATAAAGCAGTGCAGCAATATGGGCGGAGTCTTTGAGGATATATCAGCCTCAGATACGGTTAGTGAGATATTGCGTTTATTTCCGTCAACAGAATCAATATTTGTAATCAACGATTATTCTCTTACGGGCACCAGGTGGCAGGAAGAAATCAAGAGTCAACTTGAAGAATATACAGATGAAGTTGACATAACATATAATAAAAATATTACCTTTGATGAACTCAGGGATCAGGTTTCAAAACTCAAAAAAAATTCTGTGGTACTAAACGGGTCATACTTTCTAGATAGCCGGAACAATTATTATCCACAGGAAACAGTGCAAAGAGAATTGAGCAATGTTTCTTCCGTGCCGTTGTTCGGTCTGCTTGACAGTACACAGGGCAAGGGACAGCTGGGAGGGAAATATGCAGATTCCGTATTACATGGTGAAACCGCAGCAGAAATGATCGTCAGTGCTCTTGATAAAGATGAGAATAAGGATTCACTGGAATTAGTTCATGTTAAAGATGAGAATCGCTGGATTTTCGACAAAAAAGAGATGCAGAAATACGGGATCGCGAAAACCGACCTTCCGGCCGGCTCCGAAGTATTGAATTCAAATCCAAGTTTATATGAATCAAATCCGACGCTTTTTTATGTGGTCATTACGGGAACAATATTATCCATAATAATAATAGCATTGCTTTCAGTTTTCTCATACATCCTCAATAATCGAAACAAGCGGCTCACAGCAGCTGATGAAGCTAACCAAAAATCCAAGAATGCTATCGCTCGTGCCTACAATGATCTTCAGCAAGTTATCAAAAGCACTCCGCTTCCCATTGTTCTGGTCCATCCTTCTGAGAAAGAGTTTTTATATGCTAATTCATCATGGAACACACTTTTCCAGATCCCTGAGGATATGGACGTTTCAGATTTCAAAATGGGGGCCTTCGCCGCACAAAACATGGAACCGATTTTTAGAAGAGCATTCAGCGAGGACAGGATACTGACTGAAGAAGTATCATTTGTGACTTGCAACGGTGAAATATTCGAGACTCAAAGCTATTTTAAAAAAATAGTATATGACAATAAAGAATGCCTTGTGATAGTACATAAAGATTTACGGGAGGAGAAAGCAAGAGAGCAGATGCTGCGAAATGCAGCTGAGAAAGAAATTGAAGCAAGCAAACTGAAAAGCAATTTCCTGATGAACATGAGTCACGAGATCAGAACGCCGATGAATTCGATAATAGGAATTACCCAATTAGTGAAATCCGACGATGATCCTGAAAAAATGTTAAATTCCATTATGCAAATAGGGAAATCAGCATCGGTACTTCTCAATATCATCAATGATGTGCTTGACATGTCATTGATCGAAGACGGCAATATGATAATGAATCCTGAAATATGCAAACTTTCCGAGATCATCGGTGATGTCAGTGCGGTAATCGATGTAGAATCAGAAAAAAAACAACTTAAGCTTAACGTAAATACCGAAGCAATTACTCACGATCTAATAATAGCCGATGCCTCACGGCTTCAGCAGGTACTGATTGCCTTACTGTCAAATGCTGTTAAATTTACTCAGAATGGAGGGGAAATATCTCTGACCGCCAGTGAAACAGAGAAAAACAGTGACACATTGACCTATACATTTGAGATCGTAGATAACGGTATCGGAATAGAGCCTGACAAAATAAACAGATTGTTTAAGTCATTCGAGCAAAGCGATGGCGGAACCACCCGTGAATTCGGAGGCATGGGTCTGGGGCTGACCATTTCAAAAGATATCGTAACGCTGATGGGTGGCGAAATATGGGCAGAAAATAATAAAGGAGCCGGAAGTACTTTCACATTTACTATTCAGGTTCCATACCATTCAAGTGAGACAGAAAATGATGCAGATGTAATAAGTACTGTAGAATCAGGCGAAAATGCCGAAAAAGAAATGGACTTTACTAAGTTAAATATTCTCGTTGTCGATGATGTGGATATCAACAGAATGATAATTGGCGGGCTGCTGTCGGATATTGGTGCAAATTATGACGAAGCAGAAAATGGACAGCAGGCTCTGGACAAAATAATATCTTCTGAGACCGGTCATTATGACATGATCCTGATGGATATCCAGATGCCTGTCATGGACGGATGCAGTGCGACTAAGGAAATAAGAAAGCTCGATCGTGGCGACACAAAAAAAATACCTATCATCGCTGTTACTGCCAACGTACTTGAAGATGACATCAAAATGATCATGGACTGTGACATGCAGAGCTATCTCTCAAAGCCTGTTTTCAAGGATCAGATCATAGAAATCATCAAAAAATATATTGACTGATTACTCTATAGATTGTGGTATAATGCAATAGTTAAAAGTTACTATTGAATATAAAACGTATAAAATAGAGGAAATCAATGAATATACTCATAACAGCAGGCGGGACCATTGAGCCTATCGACAATGTGAGAAGCATCACAAATACCGGAACTGGAAAGCTGGGCAGTCTGATAGCCGATGAGTTTCTAGGGTGCGATCAGGTGGACAAATTGTTTTATGTTTGTACCGATAAAGCTGTCATTCCCAAAAGCGAGAAGGCAACCATACTCAATATTAAAAGCGTGGACGATCTTCAGGACTGCGTTTTAGATGTCATCAGTAATAACAGAATCGACGTTATCGTTCACAGTATGGCTGTCAGCGATTACACAGTAAGGTCTGTAACAGATATGGGATCCCTGTCTGAAATCTTTACTGAATATCTTAAGCAGAATAAAGGCGATCCCGCCGATACAGAACGGTATCTCCTTGAAAAATTCGACGAATGCAATCTTGCCGGAGATAACGGTAAAATATCCTCACAGCTTAAGTATCCTCTGATAATGCTGGACAAGACCCCCAAGGTATTGCCCTTATTCAGAAAGCACAGTCCTGATTCCATAATAATCGGCTTTAAGCTTTTGAGTGAGGTACCTAAGGATGAACTCTTAGATGTGGCTCACAGTTTGCTTCATGCCAATGGATGTGACTTTGTTCTGGCCAACGATGAAGCTCAGATCAAAGAAGACAAACACGAAGGATATCTGCTTGATGAAGACAAGAGCATAATTTCATTTGATACAAAACAGGAAATAGCAGCAGGACTTGTGACCGCTGTATTGGAAAGAGTGAGAAAATGAAAAATATAATATTGGGAATAACAGGAAGCATCGCTGCATATAAGGCGGCAGATATCGCAAGCAGACTGATCAAAGACGGGCATAATGTAGATGTGATAATGACAGCTTCAGGGGCGGAATTTATCACTCCCCTTACATTGCAGACTATCACAAAGAATAAGGTTTACACAAATATGTTTGAGAATTACAATCCGTCGGAAGTGGAACACATATCACTCGCCAAGAAGGCGGATATGTTTCTGGTTGCACCGGCAACAGCCAATTTTATTGCAAAGGCGGCAGCAGGGATAGCGGATGATATGCTGACATCTGTGTTTCTTGCACTTAGAAATGTCCCGACAATAATCTGCCCGGCCATGAATACTGCTATGTACGAGAACCAGATAACACAGAAGAATATAACCTTGCTAACTGAAACGGGGATCGAGTTTGTTCAGCCAAAAGAATCGCTTCTTGCCTGCGGCGACCTGGGGAAGGGAGCACTGGCGGATATAGATGCGATCCTAGAGAAAGTAAAGTCATTTATTTGATGGCCAGGCTGTCCTGTGCTATTATTATAGTGAGCAAAATGAAACATGAAAGGGCATCCATGAGCACCAAAGAACAAATATGTGAAACGGCATACAGGCTTTTTAAAGAAAAAGGCTATGACAATGTTACTGTGGATGATATCTGCAAAGAATCCGGAATTGCCAAGACCACATTTTATTATCACCTTGATTCAAAAGAGGATACAATATATCCGTTTTACAAACTGGTATTTGATGCTCTGGCTCAGAAGATGGACCTCATCCTGGCGGCAGATACTTACTGGAAACAGCTTGTTATCAGCTATTTTGCTCTTGTGAAAGAATCTGATTCTCTGGGATATGACATGACCGGAAAGCTCTACATAGCGAATATCAACGAAAACAAAAGAAGTATCGAATTCGGCGAACAACTGGACAAGACTTTTATTGCAATAATAAAGAATGCGCAGAAAGCAGGACAAATACGGAACCCGAAACCGGCAGACGAATTATATCGAGCTGTCGGATATTCATATATCGGGCTGGAAGTTTTCTGGTGTATATACAAGGATGAGTTCGACAGAGATAATGCAGTGATGTCTACTCTTGAGACCATATTCGATGTGGATCCGGACTACAAAGTCAGCTATGCAGAGATTATGGACGATGCCTTGGACGATCTGAATATTCGAGAATCTGGAGGTGGGAACTAAGAGATACAAAATCTTGGAGTTATCACTGTAAAGAAACTATCGGAATATTAAACAGAGGTGTAAAAAATGAGCAAGAAAATATTGATCCTGGGCGTTGGAGCTCAGGGTTCGACTGTTGCAAAAAGAATGGACGAAGAGCCGGGCGTAAGCGAGATCATCTGCGCCGATTATGACCAGAAGGCTGTGGATGCCATGGTCAGGGATCTTTCAAAGGCGAGCGGTGTAAAAGTTGACGCACATGACAAGGCAAGCATAGTATCTGCGGCCCTGGGTGTTGATCTCATAGTCAACGGGCTCCCTCTTGAATGTCATCAGAATGTACTGGAAGCGGCACTTGAAGTAAAGACAAACTATCAGGACTTCGCGGCTACAAATGCCCTCCATGACGACTGGGTGGAAAGCATAAAGATTTTATACGATGTATATGGTCCTAAATTCGAAGCAATAGGGAAGACAGCAATTATCGGAACAGGTTCCGCACCGGGACTTATATGTGCGGCAACGAGAAATACGGTAAAGCATCTTGACACCTGTGACACAATCAACAATCTGGTATACGAAGGTGTTGAAGCAAAGAGATTTCTGCCTTTCTGGTGGTCACCTATAACGGCTCTTAACGATATGAGCGAAAAGGCCTATGCAGTTAAAGACGGAGAGCTTATAAGAACAGAAGCCTTCGATCTGATCGTTGAGAGAGAATATGATTACATGGGTCTGGGAAGACCTGTTCAGATGGGAGAACACTGTCACGATGAACCTATACATTACTGGTTCAACAGCGAAAAGTTCTTTAAAGGCGCAAAGAACATTAACTTTAAATATGGCGGAGCCGGCTTTGAATTCAGTAAGCCTCTTTACAGAGCGGGGCTTTTGAATCGTGAAATCGAAGTGATCGACGGACAGGAAGTCATTCCATTTGACGTGGTTCTTAGCCATATCCCTCCTGCACCCAAGTACAAGGAAGAGATCCGGGAGATCCTTGACGAAGGGCTTGTTCTGGATTCGGGCTGCATGGTAATAGAAGCCATAGGCAAAAAAGACGGCGAAGACATCATGGTGGAGACTCACGTTTTTGCTCCCGGACTTGAAGATTCATTTAAACTTGCAGGACTTACTGCGGAAATGTATCTGACAGGACAGGGCGGTGCACTTTTCACGAAGATGTTCGTGAATGACAAATTCGATCAACATGGTCTCATTTCCTCTGATATGCTGACATATGAACAGGTAGACTATTACTTTGAATGTGCAGCTGAGATGGGGATCACGTTAGAGACCAAAATCAAGAAGATATAGATCATAAAAAGGAGAAATAAGCATGTTTCCAAGAGTAGAAATCAAAGAATACGCTAAAGAGAAGTTCAAAGATCATTACTGGACCATGGTAGGTGTTACAGTTGTGGCCAGCCTCATAATGGGTGCCGCTTCGTATATCACCTTAGGGCTGGGATCCTTTTTTCTGGACCCTCCTGTACAGGTAGGACTGGCTTTCTTTTCCTATCTTGTCTATCAGGGCGGCAAGCCTGAATTCGGTGAGATGTTCTCCATCGGATTTGATGATTACGGCAGGAAGCTGGGCGGGATCTTATGGACCTGGCTGTTCGCATTCCTGTGGATGTTGCTTTTGATAGTCCCCGGAGTGATCAAATCCATTGCTTATTCCATGACACCGTACCTGCTGGCAGAATACAGAAACATTCCGGCTACCGAAGCTATCAAAGTATCTATGAAGATCACCGACGGCAGGAAGTGGGATATGTTCATCATGTATCTGAGCTTCATAGGGTGGATACTGCTTGGAAGCATAACATTCGGGATAACCCATATCTTTTATTCCGGACCATATATGAACACGGCTTTTGCAGGTATGTACGATGTTTTGAAAAAAGATGCTTTGGAAACAGGCCGGATCACATTGGCTGAACTGGGTGTATACCCGGAACAGGCGCCAAATCCTGATCCTAATCCTGATCAGGGACCTCAGGATCCGGTGAATTAGGATCCACGTCAAGGTCACTTTTGAGGAATGATTTGGGCATAGGGATAAGTGAACCGATAAAAGCAGCTACAAGAAGTAAAATTACGGAATCCAGTGGGAAACACAACAGCAGTAAAAGGGCTGTTGCCACTGGTTTTCTTAATGTTGAGGCAAGTAACGATGCGGTTATTGCCGCGCAGCAGAATGCAGGATTGATATCAAATAAGATCGAGAATCCGTACCCAACGGCGATTCCGGAAAATATGACCGGGAAAAAGTGACCGCCCTTGAATCCGCTGAATATACATGATGTTGTGATGAAAAGCTTAGCAAAACCTGTGACCAGAAGCAAGATCGCTCCCATTTCCTGCCATTCGAGGCCTATCATAGCTATCTGGGCTTCGCCGGAAAACATAGTATAAGGTAGGAATGCACCGAAGATCCCAAGAAGAAAACCGCCGATCAGTGCCTTTAGTATATGTTTTTCCTTTAGGCGTCCATATGCTCTTCCTACGAACTTTTCGAAGAACAGGAAGATGAATCCACATATATAGCCTATGACTATGCATGGTAAAGCAAGTATCCATTCTCTTTTGCCGGCAAAAAAGTCATCCAGTTTGCCGATGCCCTCGTTCTCACCGGGGGTCAGGTAATTTAAGAACATAAAGATCCCGAATGCTGCAAGTATAACGGTAAAATAGAGTACCGTCTTGGACTTCTTAGGGATGCTGAAGTTGTCGTCCTCAAGTGGCTCGATGAAGCCGAATAACGGTGACTGGAATACAACCGCAAGTGCTGCGGAGAATCCCACATTTGCTACATCTGCAAATTGGCGATTCAGTATGGAGAATTTATGTTTTACGAAGCTGCAGAGCCCGGCGATAAGGCCAACAAGACCGGCTTCGGGACCTATGCTGGCTCCCAGTATCAAAGGCACAAATGCCGATAATGCATATATTGGCACTTTTCTATAGTCGTAACTGCCTTCACTTTTGATCCTGGATAAGACGACGGCCATTTCTTCCGGATAATCTCCGAATTTTTTATGGATCAGACCTATTGCCACTGCCCCCAAAAGACAGACAGCCATGGTATAGTATAAATTTTCAAAGGGACCTATTTCATTGCCGAGGATCAGGGCGGGTAAGTGTACCCAGAGAAATTCTATACCGTACTCCATCAGGAGCATGAAAAGCCATATTATCAGTCCGCAGATTGCGCCCAGAAGCAGGGAATAAAACAGTACTACGACGTAGTCTTTAGCGCTTTTCTTGGTTTTGGGCTGATCAGCTTTACTCATTAATTATTCCCTCCCGATCATCAAGTGAGATTATATCATATATTAGCGTCATGGATGTAAATGAATGTTAATTTGACAAGGGGAGCAGGCATTGGTAACCTAGAACAATATAAAGGAGCAAATTTTTTATGCGAATAATCGACAATCCGGATGCAATCAGAAAAACTCAAATGGAAGGTGAAATAAACAGACTGGCCATTGCGCTGATAGGCTATTTATTTATAACATCTGTAGTCAAACTCATTTTTATTTTTATAACCGGTGCGGATATCAACGGCATCACATATATATTCAGCTCGCTTATCGGGTTGGCGTTCATAAGCTTTATATACAGGAGAGAGCTGGACTTTTATGATCTCATTGAAGACACCAGAGAGATCCCGCCTAAAGTTTTTTTCAATGTCCTCATCGTGGTGATCGGAATACAGCCCATATTCCAACTCATTGGACAGGGAATAGAAAATATTGTTCTGGGTTTTAACTATGAGCTGACATATACTACCTTTGATCACAGTTCAAAAGGGTCGTTCTTTATCATGTTCAATATGGTCATTCTGGGACCTATCGTCGAAGAGCTGATTTTCAGGGGGCTTCTCCTGAGAAGTCTGGCACAGTACGGACGGAATTTTGCCATTATAACCACATCAATTCTGTTCGGCATGTATCACGCCGGTCTCATAGAGAACGGGTATGCTTTTGTGGTGGGGATCGCTTTAGGATACGTAACGCTGCGTTACTCGCTGAAATGGGCAATCGTCATCCACTGTGCCAACAACATGCTCATGATGCTCATCGCATTTTTGAACGTGCCATATCAATTGAATTATCTGTTTTTGGGTATATTCTTCGTATGGGGAGTTGTCATTCTTATCATAAAAAGAAAGAAAATACTAAAGTTTTTCAGCAAGGGAAGATCCAAGGAAAATGCGTATAAATACACATTTACCAACGTATATGTGCTTGCCTATCTGGCGCTGACCGTAATTCTCACAATAATGGAAATAAGTTTGACCTCGATTTATGAATAATAAAGAACAATATGGAAAAAGCAATGCATACGATGTAGAAGTGATCGGTGACGGAATTTTTCGCATTCACGAATTCGGTGCCGGCAATATCTATCTTGTTACAGGAAAAGAAAAAGCCCTTCTCATAGATACCGGAACGGGTCTGGGGGATTTGAGGAAAGTGGTCAGTGACCTGACCGATCTTCCCGTGACTGTTGTAGCTACTCACTCTCATCCTGATCACATAGGCGGTATGGGGAACTATGAAAGCATTCACATTCATAAAGATGATTCAAAACATTTGAAATTCTGGTCGGCAAGACCGCTCAGGCGGTTTTATTATGACACAGTCAAAAATCTTATAAAATATAATGTAACTAAGAAAGATATTAAAAATCTAAAGTACGATACGAAGGTCATTCCCATAGAGGAAGGACATGTATTCGATCTGGGCGGAAAAATCATCGAAGCCATACATACACCGGGACACACAAAAGGGTCCATAATTCTGCTGGATAAAAAAGACAAGATAATGTTTACCGGTGATAATGTGAATCCCACTCTTCTGCATATTGTCCCGGGAAGCACCACCATTGAAGACTGGCTCCCCGGAGCAAAACGTATATTGGCGTTAGCCGATGAATATAAGGCATACAATGGTCATGACGACGGAATAAGTACAAAAAAACAAATAAAGGAGCTTGTGGATCTGGGGGAAGAGCTTATAGCAAGTCATCCCTCAAAGAAAAGCCCGAAGCCGATCAAATATTTCCCGTCAAAAAATAGCCGTACCCGCATCATATATAAGCCGTGGGCTGTAACCAATAAAGAAAGATCTTCTGAGGATAACCCGAAAAAAGAAAGCCCTAAAGATGAAGTATAACGAAGTAAAAAAAGGAATATTCGTAAGGAGAGAAAAGCGATTTATTGGTTATGTTGAAATGGATGGTGAGATCCACAAAGTCCATGTCAAGCAGACCGGAAGATGTGAAGAACTTCTTATTCCTGGCGTGACTGTATATGTAGAGCGGGCTACAAACCCCAACCGCAAGACAAAATACACTTTGATAGCAGTTATCAAGCCTAACGGCAGGCTTGTCAACATAGACAGTCAGATCCCAAATGCAATACTGAAAGAGGCTTTGGAAAACGGTCTTGAGTTGCCGGGATTCAAAAGGCCATACAAAATCACACCTGAATCCACTTACGGAGCTTCCCGCTTCGACTTTAAACTTGAATCAAAAGCCGGAGGCGGATCTGACAATCAAAATAAAGTTGCCTATGTGGAGGTCAAAGGTGTAACATTGGAAGAAGACGGCGTAGTTCTTTTTCCTGACGCCCCAACCGAAAGGGGACTCAAACACGTTAAGGAACTGATTGTCCTGAAAGATGAAGGGTATGAAGCATATATCGTCTTCATCGTCCAGCTAACAGGTGTAAAATATTTTACTCCAAACATGAGGACTCACCCGGAATTCGGGAATGCACTTGTCCGCGCCCGAAATCACGGAGTAAAGATCCTGGTATTCGATTCAATAGTCACCGAGGATTCCATAACGCTGGGCAAACCTGTAACCATATTATTGGAAGGGGAAAACTATGAACGCTAAACGTAAGATCATATTTGAAGACAATAAAATGTGGATGATAATCCTAAAGCATGTTTTGATAGCTTTCGTTTTAGTTGTGATCGTTGCTTTGATAGACATGGAGATCGTACCCGTCAATGTATACATCCCCAAGGTGCTTCTTACGAATTTTGAGCTTTCAACATGGATACTTACCAACATAGCCACAGCACTTCTGACCATCACTACTTTTACATTCTCCATCGCCATGGTGGTACTGACAACCTATGCTTCCAATTATTCTCCGAGAGTTGTTGAAGATTTTTTCAATGATAAAGCAAATGTGAGGGTACTGGGAGTTTTCATAGGCGGATTTGTCTATAGCATAATTTCATTATTGCTTCTCAATAATGTCGGTGATCACGACATGGTGATCTCGGCAGGAGTTTCCATTGCATATTCATTGGTGTGCGTTGTATATTTTGTCGTGTTCATCTACAATGTTGCAAATTCCATCCAGGCCCAGAAATTTATCAGCAAGCTTTACGAGCAGGCAATCAGTGTTATAAAGGAGAAAATCTCTACTCACCAGGGCGTCAAAATGATAGATTCCTACAGTGTGGCTGATTACGATTCTACCTACGAAGTCATGAGCGGAGGTGACGGCTTTGTTGAATACATCGATTCCAAGCTGCTTCGGAAGATCATGGAAGGGGAAAAATATGTGCTGGTTTTCGATGTCCCCATCGGTCAATATGTGTTTGAAGGGCAAAATGTCCTTATCCTTTATTATAACGAGGACTCCGGAATTGATTCGAAGAAAAGCCGCCTAGTTGACACAATCGGTCTTTCCAGAAGCAGATATGCGGTGAACGATTACAAGTTTGCCATCCAGAAAATAACCGAGATCGGCATGCGTGCTCTGTCACCTGCAGTCAACGACCCGAATACCGGTATCCACTGTATAAGCACTCTCGGCTCGCTGAGCGCAAAGCTTAGTGTGATCAAAGGAAAATATTCGGCTCTCGAATTAAAATACGATAATGGAAACGAAGGATTGTTCGTCTCTTCTGAATTTGACTTTGAGGCCGATCTCAAGCTCATGTTCTATCAGCTTATCAATTATGCAAAGACAGATGCTTCCCTTGTCATGTCCATACTCCATACCCTGGGTAATATACTTCCAATGGCTCTTCCCGAGAACAAGAAATATATTAAGGAAATGGCGGAATACGCCTACAGCATTTCTATCGGAAATTATGAACATCCTATGGATAAAAATCAAATCGAAAGACAGATCAAGATCATAAGAGAAAAATAATCTGCAAAATTTTATTATTTGCACCCTAAATCTCAGAATTACACCTCTTACTTAACAGAGAGCAAAATCACTATTAAGTTAAGGAGTGGAATATGCCTATTACTATATCTGAATTAATTGTGGTGACGTTGATTTTAGCTGTCATTTTGGGAGTATCTCTACTCATCAAGAGGGATAAGTAATAACTAAACTGAAGTAGCGTTGGCTAAGACTTGATGATACAATATTCCAATGAGCACATTGGAATTCAATGAAATATATAAAAAATACGAGAGAGAACTCTATGGGTTTATCTACACTATTGCAAGAAGAGACAGTTTTTATGCCGAAGATATTTTGCAAAATACTATGACCAGTGCTTATAAGTACATAAATACATTGAAATCGGAAGACAAGTTGAAACCATGGATATTCAGCATTGCACGAAAAGAAGCTGCAAGGTTTTTCCATAAAGAAAGTAATTACATGGGAACAAATATCAATTATATTGAGGATATATCCGAATATAACTCTCAGGAGCTTGCGGAAGTAGACTTCAGCGTTGAGTTTTTAGCTGATGATGCATTTATAAAAATGCTATCCGGATTATCTGAAGAAGAACAGTCAATAATATTTTTAAAATATAATTATGGAATGAAATTAAGTGAGATTGCTGAAACGTGGGGTGCCAATAAAAATTCGATAAAATCAATACATCTGAGGTCAATGAAAAAACTAAAAAAAATGGTAGATAAAGAAGGTAATCAAATTGAATACAAAGAATGAAGAAATTTTTAAAGAAAAGGTTAAAAGTGCGTTTGATAACCATTTTGATGATATCCCATACTATGAGGATATGAGCTTTGATGAAAAAATTGATCTTAATAACCTGATTCAAAAGAAAAAGAAGCGATCATACAGATTCTTAAAAGTTGCAGGTTTGTTATTTACATTTTTGATCACATCTTCATTATTTGCTGTTGTAATTACAAGTGGATCAGTGGAAGCGGGTAAGGATAAGATATGGAACTTTATCAACTCTATGAGCGGGCAGGAGCATAAGGTCACTGATCAGGAAGTTTCCATTGTTATCGAGGGAATCGATGATCAATCCAATATAGTGAAGGCTAAAGATATAATGCCGAATTTGATAATCTCAGACAGTATATTCGGCGGTTACAAATTTGATTATATGTCGGTTGACAAAATGAATAAAGACAGCATTTTTGCAGTGGGCCTGTATAACAAAGGCGATTCTATTTTGACCTATAATCAGTCAATTGTTGATGAAGATGAGGCCAGCATTGGTTTGGAGGAAGCGACAAAGCAACTCAATATCGATAACGGCACACTGTTTTTAAAACAGGATGTAAGCGGCGAAAAAGGCATAAACTCAGCTACATATATTAAGGGGAACAATATGGTTGATGTTACAGGCATGATAGATCTGGAAACATTGGAAAAATACATGAAGGAAGAAATAATCCCCAATATCTAAAATTGTAAAATTCATTATCAAAAGAGGCTGCGATACCGCAGTTTCTTTTTTGTTGCACCCGAATACTATAGAAAATTGCTCTTCTTATTGAAAGTTATAACAATTATTTAATGAGGAGGAACAAAGTTGTGCAAATAAAGCAAGGGAAAGCATGGACATATTATGAATACACCATATACAAGGTTGTTACTTATTAAGAATACTAAAAAATAGGTGACTGTGAAACTAATGACTAAAAAGCTCCGCCATCTGGTTAGAAAATTAGTGAAATGCAATTTGACAATTGAATCTTTGATAAATGAACCTAAAACGATGATCGAAGTAAAAAAGGGAATACAAAAAAGCCTTGTTAGGCATAGATATCAAATTACTTGCTCAAGTTATGATAGGTTTCAAAATTCTAGATTGTTCTTATCCGTTGATTTTATGAGCAATGACATCTATAAAAAGATGAGTGGGCACAAAGATAAGCAAGTCGACATGGATATCTGATAGCGATAGTTATTTTGATCTATCATTAGGTTATAGCTTCTTACTGATATGTCAAATAGTATCTTGTCAACCATATTAAAGTTAATTAGTGAGGAGCTATTATAAGAATGCATTAAATAATTCCTTGGGATTAAGCGGCGTTATACATTACACAAGCGCCCAAATGCTAAAAAAGCTGAAAGGAGCTAGTATTATATGAAAATATTTTTTAAGATAGTAATGATATTACAGGCGATATTTTTTATTTCAATTCCTATACTTTCATATAATGGCATGAATTACGATAATTCTATAGGTTTACGTTTAATATCAATAGCATCAATTTTATTAGTTACTATCCTTATATATTTAACGCTTAAAGAAAAAGAGGTTCAAGAAAGAGGTGTTATTGTTATGTGTTTAGTGATAAATATTATGTTAATGGTAACCCTATAGAGTTATATAAAAATATTGCGAATATTATACTACTTACATGGATTTCTACAGTCAATACCGATGAAAAAAGATATATTAAGTATTCAAACCGGAGAAAAAACCAGTAAATATTATCAAATACTTTATTAAAATTACACATAAAAGAGACTAATTATAAATTATAAGAAAATTATCACTTTGTCTATTATGATTGCAATGGTTACTGCTTTGTTGCAACAAGATGTATCTGCTAAAACAAATAATTTGCAGGGTTTTGATCCATTAGAAGTTATTCAGGTGTCATTGGCTAAATTTAATAATATTTATTTATAAAGGCAGTCTATAAAATTTATAATTAAAATCTGTGATGTTGATAAAAAAGATGAAACAACACTCTCAAAAAGAAAAGAACCGTTTCGAAACTTAGGTTTTGAAACGGTTCTCTCTTATTCAGTTATTCGTCATACTGTTCGCTCTGACCCAGCTGATTACCTCGTCCTGGTCGAACCTTATATTCTTTCCCAGTTTTATGAACGGTAATCCTTTTTTCTTCAGGTTGTAGACGGTGCTTCTGGTAACCTGGAGCATTTCGCTGACGTCATCGATGGTCAGAAATTTTATTTCTGAGGCCATAGTGCAATCACCTCTTTTCATTGTTTTCTCACGACTACGCTTATGACCGCATTATACAATAACAGACAGTTAAATGCAATAATATATTTACACTTTGTTTAGATCAAGCCATAATCCTTCATGGCATTTTTTAGGATCTCCAGGTTTTTCTCTTCCATCTGGCATAGCGGCAGCTTGTATTCATATTCGCACTTGCCCATTAGCCATAATCCAGCTTTTGCCGGGATAGGATTAACTTCGATGAACAGAGCATCAATAAGAGCCTTCATATCCAGCTGCATCTTAGTTGCACCTTTTACGTCACCTTCCAAATATTTCATAACCATGTCATGAGTATCTGTGGGCGCAACATTTGCTACTACTGATATAACGCCGCTTCCGCCAAGTGACATCAGCGGGATGACCATGTCGTCATTTCCTGAATAGATGTCAAAATCATCAGGAGTAATTCTCGCGATCTCCGCAACCTGTGCAATGTTCCCCGTAGCTTCCTTGATTGCCACGATGTTGTCTATCTTTGCAAGCTCCGCGCATATTTCGGGAGTTATGTTGACTCCTGTTCTGGATGGTACGGAATAAAGTATTATCGGAAGTTTTGTTGATTCTGCGATGACCGTATAATGCTGTATTAATCCTTTTTTCGTCGCCTTGTTATAATACGGTGTCACGTGGAGCAATCCGTCCGCTCCCATTTTTTCCGCTTCCTGAGAAAACTGTATGGCATGTTCCGTAAAGTTACTGCCCACTCCGGCGATCACGGGGATCCTGCCGGCAATTTTCTTTATTGTAAAATCTATTGTTTCCAGATGTTCGTCGTCTTTGAGTGTCGATGCTTCACCGCTGGTTCCGCATACGACGATGGCGTCAGTCTTTTGATCCACATGCCAGTCAAGAAGGCTGTCCATGGCCTCAAAGTCAACTTTTCCATCTTTGAACGGTGTAATGAGTGCAACACCGGATCCTTTAAAAATAGACATATTTTACACATCCTTTCCGCATTATCAGATAATAATATACAGTAATAGTATCAGAAAAGATATACGGTTACATTTGATTTGGGCCTTTGTAATACAACTAACACTTATGCGTAACAAATTGTACTAAAATTAATACAATTTGTCGCGATGCCATTCCGGCAACTCGGTTACACGCCTGTCAAGTACTCATCGCCTGTCAGCGAGTACATTCTAAGGTCGAAAACCTCGCCGTCGAAACGCTCCTCCGCCTGCCTTAGTATTCCTTCAAACTTAAGCCCGGTTTTCTCAATGACATTTCTGGAGGATTCGTTAAAGCTGAAACAGTTGGAAGATATTAATGGCAGTCCCAGATCTTCGAATCCGTATCTGACCACTTCTGTTGCCGCCTCCGTCATATAGCCTTTTCCCCAGTCGTCTTCATTTAGCCAGTATCCCAGCATTCGCACATGTTTGTTGCTTCTTTTAGGATCATTTTCAAGGCCTATTACGCCTCTGAAGCTGTCATCACCTATAAGAGTGATAGCCCAGACGGAATCTTTTCCCAGAAAAAGATCATTCATTATCTTTTTCGTTTCTTGCTTATCCTTATGAGGGGACCATCCTGCTTTAGGTCCAATGTTTGGATTTCTGGCATACTTAAATATGAGGTCCAAGTCGCTATTGACTATTGGTCTGAGTATTAATCTTTCAGTGATCAGCGTTGCCATTTTAGATCAGTCCCATCTTTTTCATTTCAGATTCAAGTACACGATAATTTTCGTCAGCCATCCTGC
Source organism: Anaerovoracaceae bacterium (assembly GCA_031553035.1). Classification (GTDB taxonomy): domain Bacteria; phylum Bacillota; class Clostridia; order Peptostreptococcales; family Anaerovoracaceae; genus JAVBLY01. The sequence goes on from JAVBLY010000001.1 coordinate 76,592, forward strand.
AAAGAGGCATACGATAATTATATCCGCACTTGCCCATCATGTACAGAGCTGCCTTGACAGGAATGGGATTGACTTCTATGAAAAGCGCATCGATGAGAGGCTTGTACTTAAGCTGAAGGTCGCATGCAGTTTTTGTGTCGCCGTTTAAGAAACTCATAACCATGTCGTGAGTAACTTTGGGAGCTACATTTGCAAGTACCGAAATAACGCCGTTTCCTCCAAGGGACAGCAGGGGAACGATCATATCATCATTACCGGAATACATAGCAAAATCATCCGGAGTCACTCTCGAGATCTCAGCAACCTGAGCAATATCTCCGTTTGCTTCTTTGATCCCGACGATATTGGGATGCTGCGCAAGTTCCGCTACCACATCTGGAGCGATATTCATACCTGTCCTTCCTGCAACCGAGTAGAGCAGAATGGGAATATCCACATTGTTTGCCATTGCCAGCATGTGATCTACCAGTCCGGTTCTTGAAGCTTTGTTGTAGTAAGGTGTTACGTGGAGCAGTGCATCAGCCCCTGATTTTTCGGCGCCTTTGCTAAGCTTAACTCCGTGTTCTGTGTGATTGCTTCCAACGCCTGCGATTACCGGTACTCTGCCGCCCACGCATTTTACAGCGTGACCGATGACCTCGATATGTTCCTCGTCATAAAGTGTCGATGCTTCGCCTGATGTTCCAACGATCACGATCGCATCTGTACCTTCCTCGATCTGCCAGTCGATGAGATTTTCCAGTGAATTCCAGTCTACGTTTCCGTTCTCAAGAAACGGTGTGGCGATTGCTACGCCTGATCCTTCAAATATTGCCATGATTGATACCTCCTTGTGTTTACGAATAACTGTTTGTTTTCAATAAAAAATACCGGCGGCCTATCAAAATGTGCGTCGTCCCCGGCATGTTGCTCCTAAGAGCAGGCAAACAGCAAATTTCGATAGACAGTCAGTCTAACGTTTCTGTTTTTTCTGTTTTGCTTTTATTGAAAGTAGTGCAAGATCTTTAACTTCTGATTTATATAAGCAGCCGAAAGATTCCTTGATGTCTGACTTTGCCATCAATGTTTCATTCATGTTTATTGAGTTTGGATTTGCTCTGTTATGCATGATATCCTCACTTCCAAAAACTGCCTATTGGAAAGAGTATATCAGAACCGTGTAGTGTATTACAAGGAAAATTTTTAAATTTTTAAAATATGATATAATTCGGGCATGGCTAAGAATATCTCATTGAAAACAAAATTAGGATATGGAGCATCAGCGTTTGCCGATTCATGTACTTACACATTTGTAAATACATTTTTCTTGTTTTTTTTAACGACCATTGCCGGTGTCAATCCCGTTGCCGCCGGTACCATCGCAGCACTGGGCGCCATTTGGGATGCAGTATTGGGTCCTGTTCTGGGTTTTGTATCCGATAATTTCGAAAGCAAATACGGTCGCAGGATCCCGTTTATTTTCGTAGCTGCATTTCCTCTGGCTATCGGAGTATGCTTGATGTTTTCTGCTGTAGGCTTTAGTGATAGTGGCCGCATATTGTATTATGGGGCAATGACATTGATTTTCTGGGGTTCTTTTTCCACATTCTTTATTCCGTATATGGCACTTGGTGCCGAGCTTACTGCTGATTATCATGAAAGGACAGTGCTTCGTTCATACGCATATGTGTTCAATACTCTTGGTATGACCATTGGTATGGCCTTGCCTACGGTAATCGTAGACGCCATAATCAACAAGGGAAGTTCGGCTGCATTTGCATGGCAGATGGTAGGAATTATTGTGGGAGTCAGTGCGTTTCTGGCGCTGATGGTCTCTTGCGGTATACTAAAAGAAAAAAGATCAGAAACATACATAAAAAAGAAAAGAGAGCCCGTTAACCTGGGCAAGTCAATGGCAAAAATGGTAAAAGGATATATGGAAGTTCTCAGCCTCAGGCCACTTAGGATTTTAATTATTGCCAGCATATTGTTTCTGGTAGCATATACCATCAATTCGGCAGACAGGATGTATTATTTAAACTTCAATATAGGGCTTACCGGTGTGCAGATTACCATGATCATGTTCCTGCTTTCGATTGTAGGAATCGTACTTGCACCTTTCGTCCTTAATTTCGCAAAAAAATATGATAAAAGAATGGTCCTGATCTTCGGTCTGGGATCCACAGCTGTTTTGGCGGTCGGCATGAGATTTATAGGAGTAGAAAGCTTTTGGGGTGCGTTGGTATACTGTCTGATATTCAGCCTGGCTTACACGTGTTACTGGCAATTGTGTCCGGCTATGCTTTATGATATATGTGAACTTGACGAGCTTGTAAGCGATAAGAGAAGAGAAGGGGCTATCGTGTCTCTCCAGTCCATTTCGGAAGCGGTATCCGCTGCTGTCAGTATGCAGGTACTGGGGCTGATTCTGGAGTTTTCGGGATTTGATGGAACAGAAACGGCACAGTCAGAAAATGCGCTTATTTGGCTGGAAAATTCCTTCAGCATAATTCCTGCGGTTTTCCTGGTCCTTGCTATGATACTAATTATTATTTATCCGATAAATAAAGGAGTATTCGAAGAAATCTTAAGACAGTTAGCCGAAAAAAAAGAAGGCGTTAAAGCTGATTATTCCAGATTCAAGAAGAGGATCTTTTAAATGGCAATTGTGCAAGAATCACAGCTACGAACATCAATACGCAACCAAGCCATTCCTTTTGAGTGAAACTTTCTCCCAGTATGAGGAACCCTCCCACAAGTCCGAATACAGATTCCAGGCTCAGTATGATAGCTGCTGCTGTGGGGTTTGCGCCCTTTTGTCCGATCGCCTGAAGAGTAAAAGCGACTCCGGATGAAAGCACACCGACCCAGAGAAGCGACGGCAATGCATCAATAAGCCTGGTGATCGTCAGACCGTCTACAAAGTAGTGATCAACAAACGGAGCTATCATAAATCCCAACACCGTAATCAGCAGAAACTGTATCAGGCTCATCTTGACAACATCCACCTTCGGCGCAAAGTGATCTATGACTATTATATGGAGAGCCCAGAAAAATGCACCGACTATAAGTATGGTATCGCCGATCTCCACCACCAGGCTGTCCGTTACCGTAAGAAAATACAATCCGACAACTGCTACGGCAACGCTTATCCACGTGTTCCAGTGAGTCGATTTTTTCAGAAAAATACCTATGATAGGCACTATGACTATATATAATGTGGTGAGGAATCCTGCTTTTGATGCCGTCGTATAAAAAAGAGCCACCTGTTGAGTGCCCGATGCCAGGAACAGAACAATTCCACATGTACAGCCGGCTTTTATGAGAAGTTTATTATCACGGATCCATTCTTTTATTGATTTTCTTTCGTATGAATTGCCCAGCCTATTTTTATTTCTTATCCAATTTATGTACAAAGGAATTGATAGTGTTATGGATCCCAGCAGCATCCTGGCTCCTATGAAAAAAAAAGGTCCGATGTATTCGGTCGCTGCTCTCTGCCCAACAAATGCAAACCCCCAGATGAGGGCAACAAGCATGAGTAGGGCAGATGATTTAAGAGTTTGGTTTATCTTCATAGATTGAGTATAACAGAAAGAGATATTTGTCATCAAGTAAAGATGCGTAAGTAAATAAGAATTTGCAGTTTTGAAAAATATGGACATATTGGGTGCATATGTCTTGATTGTTCTTTTAAAAGAGTTATAATATGAGGATACGGGTATATATTGATTACAAATCAAATTTGTATATGCTTTTCCGGAAAGGAGAGCATGACCTGTTCTTGGATCATGCGAAAACAACAATGTCGACAGAATCTAATAAGTTTGTGAGAATCATCGCATTCTCAATCATTATCGTAATGTCATTTTGTATTTTTACACCAATTACAAGTGAGAAGGTGGATGCGGCCAGCTCCGGATTTGACTTACAAGATGCGATCGATAGAGCTACACCTGGTGCCATTATTGATATGAAAGGGCAGACAACGACGTTTTCATCGATTGGTAAAATTGACGGAATAGATGTCTCTAAGTCGCTTACTATAAAAAATGGAACCATCGATTTAATTGGTACTTCGGCTGTTTTTTTATCTGCGTCAGATATTACTTTGGATAATCTTGAGATCAATGGTGATTCTTCGGCAAACGCCAGTGCCGGATCCGTAAATATATTTATAGGGAAGATGCAGAATCCGCCACCATCGTTATCGAATATAGATATAAATAATTGTACACTCAATGTCGGCTCTATGAATGCAGATCCCCTCTGGGAAGCTTCCGGAATTGGTATAAATGTACAATCGAGAAACAATGGTGTGGTTTCAGATATTTCAATAAAGGATAATGAAATAAATAGTTCAACCAACGCAAGGCATCCAATGTATTTGATGCAGGCCCAGGATGTAAATATTGATAACAATACCGTATCAGGAGAGTATGAGAGTTCAATAGGTCTTGACGGGGTGACCGGTACAGTAAATAATAATGAATTTCTTTTTAATACATACTATGTCGGATCTGTTACATCAATAAAAAAACAGCTTGGATTGTTGTCTTTCGAGAGTGATAGGAGCAGTAGCTGTACTGTTATAACCGATGTGTCAGTAGATGGAAACACTTTTGATGCTGCAGCATCCGGTTCCACGAACCCGTTCATACCTGTAGTAAAAATGTATAGTTCTGTACTAAAGAGCTTTAAAAACAATAAGTTTGTCAATATAGAAGATAGAGGCGATACCGTTCCGTTAGTATATTTAACCAACGATCCGTATTATAAAACAACTACAACAAATCCTGTACCGATCAGCGACACGACAACTGTATTCACCGGGAATTCTCTGGACTATATAAATTTCACAGGAGGTATCTATTATAATTTTGCACCATCGGTTTCCTATGACATGCAGGGTTACGGGACACAGGTGACAAAGGAAGCCATCGGCTATGGAGATAAAGCTACTGAGCCTGAAAGCCCCACTGATCCGAATGGGGAATTCGGAGGCTGGTACAAGGAAGCCGCATGTAAGAATCTATGGGATTTCGAAACTGCATTAACTTCGAATGCCACGATTTATGCTAAATGGACACCGTATAATATCGATGTAGCCGTTCCCGCCGGGTTCAATGTGACCGGTGTTACCAAAACTACACAGACCATGAGCTGGGGTCAGGCAAACAATGCCATGGGATACGAGATCTATCGGTCAACATCCAAGTCAGGAACCTACAGCTTTATCAAAAAAACAACTTCTTTGTCATATACAGACACAGGGCTTACCGTAAAGACTCCATATTTTTATAAAATCAGAGCATATGCTACGGCAGGGTCTAAGACATTCTACAGTGGATTCACAGCGATTTCATCGAAGCAGTTCAAAGTGACCTTTAAACCAAACGGAAGCAGAGTCAAAGGCCTTTCTCCGACGAGCAAGATGGTTACTTATAACAGTAAGTATGGGGCTTTGCCCAAAGTAAAGAGAACCGGATATAACTTCAAAGGCTGGTATACTGAAAAGTCGGGCGGTACAAAGGTCACATCCAAGACCAGAAAAACCGGCGCTTCAAACAAGATATTATACGCACACTGGAGCAAGAACGGCAAGATCAAAAACTGTTCTGTTGCTAAAGTCCACAGCAAGCTGAATTTCAGATCTCCAAAATCCAAAGTCGTGAAGTATGTCAAAAAAGGTCAGAAAATCTGTATCCTCAAAAAAGTATATTTTGGCACCGAGCCCTGGTATAAAATCAAGGTCGGCACCAAAACAGGTTATATCGACGGTCGTTATGTAAAAAGGATCTAGGTGTTCCCGCCGGATGTATCATTGGAAGGTGTTTGACCACTTGGCTGGCTCTGCCCGCTTGGCGGTGTCTGGCCGCCCTGTGGTTTCTCTCCGCCTTGCTGTCCTGGCTGAGGCTGCCCGCCTCCACCCATATTGCTAAGTTCAGTTGCCTGGCCGGATCCATCCACTATTGTATTTGTTCCTGACAGTGTTACATCAAACAGCTTTGAATCACCTGAATAAATCGAGTATGTTTCCCCGTCTTTCAGGTCGGCACTGCTGAGGACTACCATCGTATAATCGTTTGCCGGGTCGTGGGCAATAACAGTTTTACCGGACGAATCCTTTACATACAATGTATTTCCTTTTGATAAATTTGAGTCTGATGCAATAATTATGCTGTTTTGTTTAGAATCATCCGACGGCGACTGGGGCATGGATGTGTTGCCAGTAACTGCAACATCACCACCGTTTATATATATTTCACCATTTGAATCCAGTGCTCCTTCTGCTCCGTTTGAAGGTCCGGATACTCTTACTGTACCGCCTTCGATATAAAGATCGCCGTTGGAATCCAGACCGTCGCCGTTAGCAACTATGGTCAACTCTCCGCCCTGTATCTTTATATGGTTATTGTCGTTTGCAGTAAACTGGTCGTCGCCCATAGGGCCGTGATTTTGATCTGTATAATCGGTCTGTGTTTCTTCGGCCTGTGTGTCTTCATCATCTGATCCACCAGCAGCATTGATTCCGTCATCAGATGAATCGATATCTACTTTTCCGCCGGAAATTTCCACAGTGGCTCCTTCGATACCTTCGTAACTTGATTCAATAACTATAGTCCCGTCGTTGATGACCGTTGCACCGTCGGCATGGAAACCGTCGTCACCGGTATTGATGATAAAAAAACCTCCGTCAACTGTTATGTTCCCGTTTGAGTGTACAGCATCATCAGTACTGTCAAGATTCAGGACACCACCGTTGACTGCGATTTGAGAAACAGCCTTGATAGCCTTCATGCTCTGTGCTGTTGTAGTCTTCTCTGTGCTAACAATGCCGGTGGTTTTTATATCGATATCTCCACCATTTATTATCAAATTTGTCTCTGCCTGGATGCCGTCGTTTTTTGCAGTTATATTAATTGATCCGCTGTCGATCTGGATAAATCCTTTAGATGCGCTGTCACCGTTATTTGATTTGAGACCGTTGTTTTCAGAATCTACATTGATGTTTGCATCTTTGACTGCGATCATGTCTCTTCCTTTTAGGCCGTTGTTCTGTGCACTGACTTTTATTGTGCTGCCAACTATTACAAGGTCATCCTGAGTGCCGATTGCATTATTGTAGTTTCCGCTGACAGAAAGTTCGCCTTTTCCGTTGATGGAAAGGTCGTGGGTGGCATAAAGAGCCGCGTTGGGAGCATCGCTACCTGTGTCCGCATAGACCGAATCGTCGATCAACGTGTTTTTGCTGCTATCTGCAAGAGTCAGGATGGTTTTATCTGAATTTTTTTCTAAAAGGGCGGGAGCATTCTTATTAGTAATGCTGACATTATTTAGCACAAGCCTTACGGTGTCACTGTCGGCCGCATCGATGGTTATCTGCCCATTTGACAGGCTGCCGCTGATCAAGTATGTCCCTTCACTGCTGATGGTCAGCACGCCGTCTTTATAAGCTGCTCCCGATCCCGTTATTTTCGTATTGTCATCTGCAAGGGTTATCTGGGTCGTGATATCAGATTTATCCCAGGTCCCGTTGAGATCTTCAGCTTTATATTCATAAGTCTGAAGAGGGATTATCCCCGATATTTCCTCACTTTTTGAGCTTGCTTCGCTGCAGGCTGTGAATACTGCCATTATCAAAAGCAGCACCAGGCCTATATATATGGTTTTGTTTTTCTTTGTCTTCAAATTGTACTCCTTTTATACATATAATAGTATTTCGAACTGTTATTGTTTATAGCCGCTCTGCCAGCGCCAGGCTTCCAAGAGTGACATTGAGATTTCCGTTACGGCATCTTATTTCATCGATAAATTCTTTGGTGGCGCCCGTATTTTTAAGATTTACGATATATTGCAGTTCAAACAAACTGCCCATATTGACTGTTTTAATCCGCTGAAGTTCATATGCGGTGGTGTAGTTTGCAAGGGTTTCTTCGAAGATATGGTCGTAGTCCATGTCCTCGGAGACGGTTATCCTGAGCTGGCGGTCATTTTCTTTGCTTCTTCCGAATCCTGCTTTGGAAAGAATGATGTTTGCCAGTCCGATTATTATTAAGAAAACAAGAGCATAGAAAAGATATCCCATTCCGGTTGCCAGTCCGATGGCCATTGCGAAAAATATGCTGCTGATCTCTCTTGCGCTGCCGGGGATGGATCTGAATCTCACCAGGCTGAATGCACCCATTACCGCTATTCCTGCGCCGATATTGCCGTTGACCATCATTATTACGATCTGTACCATGGCGGGGAGCAGAGCCAGCGTAACTACGAAGCTTTTGCTGTATTGATTTTTGATCATATAGATGAGAGCGATCAGAAGACCGGCTACAAGTGAGGATAATGTACATGCCAGAACAGCTGCGATATTGAGTTCGGACGTGAGAACGCTTCCGGTAATAGTACTAAGCACTTAGAATCACCTCTCCTTCACTTTTCATACTGTAAATATCATTCTTTGTCAGAAACATCTGGCTTGCCACATAGGTTTTGTATGCCACTCCGTATTTGGAAAAAGACGTGGGATAAATACTAAGGTCACTCAATATCTTTGACAGCCAGATAGGTATGGAACTGGTGGTTTTTATTTCCATGACCATCTTTTCCGGCTCGATGACGGGCTTTTCGATTATCTTGTCTGTCCAATCTTCATCCATGTTTGTATATGCTAAATGTGAATCGAAGGTCATTCTGAAGTCGGGATCCTCTATGCCATGCAAGGCTTTTCTTTCATATGTGATCAGTGCTTTGGGGCTTACTTTGTTATTGCTGAGAAAATACATTATCTCCTTTACGGTATGCTCTTCAACAGGCTTTGCCACAGGGCACAGACCTCCGCCCAGAAAGGCCAGAGCAGTGAGCATATCTGTCTTGAATCTTCTTTTATATACGATGCCCTCAACCTTTTTCTTAAGTTCTATATATGCAGACGTATTGATCCCGGGTGAATCATATGTCCTGATCCTGATCTTTTCTTTATATACAGGTTTTTCGATGGATGCCCGGATAAGATCATAATTATCTGTATCGTAGTAAAGGTTGGATATGGTATAACCGGTCCGCTGGTCTTCCTCCATCCTGCCCTTTATAAAATGCATCAGCAGTTCATACTGTATATTGCTTACTATGTATTTTTTCTCGAATCTTTTGAAGTGGTTTGTCATGTAGGGGGTGCCCTCCTTATTGCTCGCCGCAATATCTTTTATCAATCAGTTTTAGCTTGTCTGCGATTATATTTCTTCTATCTGAAACTTGCCTGAATCAGTGCTTTCAGACTATTTTCAGATTTACCGTGTAACATTAATGACATATGATGATATAATAATGTATCAACCTTAAAAGGAGAAAAATATAGATGAGAGTACTAGTTGTTGAAGATGAAGTAAGGCTTGCTGAAGCTGTTGCGGAAATATTAAAGGAGCAGAGATATGCCGTAGATGTGGTCCATAACGGTACAGACGGTCTTGATTATGCACTAAGCGACCAGTATGATGTGATAATCCTGGATATAATGCTTCCTAAGCTAAACGGCTTTCAGGTCGTCAAGCAGCTGAGAGAGTCAAAGAACTCAACGCCGGTCATAATGCTGACGGCCAAGGATGAAATAAGCGACAAAGTCCACGGGCTCGACTACGGTGCGGATGATTATATGACCAAGCCATTCGATCCTGAGGAGCTTCTGGCCAGAGTGAGGGCAATGACCAGAAGACAGGGCGATGTCCAGACGGAAGAGATCGAGTTTTCAGATTTGGTTCTCAATCTTTCAACTAATACACTCCATTGCGGCAGCAAATCCATACATCTCGGATTCAAGGAATTTGAGGTTCTCAAAATACTCATGAACAGCTCAAAAGCAATAACACCAAAAGAAGATCTTATCGTCAAGGTCTGGGGGCTTGATTCAAATGCGGAGGACAACAATGTTGAAGCATACATTTCATTTTTAAGAAAAAAATTCTTTTACCTTGGTTCAAAGGTCAATATAGAGACTATCAGAAAGGTCGGATATAAGCTGGAGGAACCGCAGGATGATTAATGCCCTGAGGAACAAATTCATACTGGTAAATATGATATGCGTCACCTTCATTCTCATCATCGTGTTCGGCGCTATTTTTTTCTACAGCGCAGATCAGCTGAAAGCAGACAGTGAAAGGACACTGGAAAGGGCGCTTGATTTTTCTCAGCAAAAAATGCCAATACAATTTAAACTTGAAAAGGATGATGAATTTTCCGGATACGGAGCATACAACTTCGTCGTCAGGATCGATTATGACGGTACGCCCACATTGATCTCGGCAGACAGTGTTTTGGTAGAAGATGAGACCATGAAAGATATCGTAAATCAGGCCCTGGATCAAAACACGGATGAGGGCATGATCAAGGAAAAAGGCAAAAATGTTGAATATCAGCTGAGATATAAGATAAGAGAAGGTTCCAGCGGTTACGACATCGCATTTGTCGATGTGTCAAATGAGCTTCTAAAGGCCAAGCATATGCTCATAACATGTCTGGTCGCCAGCCTTCTGTGTATTCTTGGATTTTTCCTGGTCAGTTTCTTCCTTTCAAAGTGGGCACTCAGACCGGTGGAAAAGGCATGGGAAAACCAGAAGCGGTTTGCTGCAGACGCATCCCACGAACTGAAAACTCCTTTGACAGTCATTCTGGCAAATATGGAGATATTAAGATCCAATAAAAAAGAAAAAATCGAAGACCAGATGGAGTGGGTGGATAATACCCAGGCTGAAGCTACCCGTATGAAAAATCTTGCAAATAATCTGCTCTTTCTTACCAAAAACGGAGACATGAAAAAACCTCAGATAAAGGAAAAGGTTAATTTAAGCGATGCAGTGACCAAAACCAGTCTGGCGTTTGAGCCGGTTGCATTTGAAAGCGATATCGGGATTGACACCTTTATCGAGAGCGATCTCTTCATCGGAGGAGATGAGAGTAAGATAAGGCAGCTTATGGCGATTCTTCTGGATAACGCCATAAAATACAGCTATGACAAGACTATCATAAAGGTATCACTAAAGGATGTTTCCGGAAAGGCAGTGCTTGAAGTTAACAACACCGGAGTACCAATAGCTGAAGAAGATCTCAAGAACATTTTCGAAAGATTTTACAGGAGCGACAAATCAAGATCTGAAGAAGGCTACGGTCTTGGGCTTTCCATAGCCAAGAATATCGCAGACCAGCACAGAGCCGTAATCGGTGCAAAGAGCAGCGAAAAAGACGGTACTACTTTTTCAGTAGTTTTCCCGGCATATAAAGCATAGATATTAATGATTACTCAGCAATTCTTTTTGGGATTATGAATAAAGTGATTGATGAGCACGGAAATAAATATTCCCATGCCTGTATCGACGAACCTGCGGATGCAATGTTCTAATGGGTCGGCGTCTGCCTGCTGCAGCACAATGACAAGGAATACAACGCAACTGATCACAACGGAATCGTGAAATTGAAAAAATGTACAGAGCATGATCAGGACCACTATTCCCACTGCTATTACAAATATATTCAGAAAGGTGTTAATAGAATCCAATTCTGCGAGGGAATATGCAAGTCCCAGAAATGCACCTAAAAAAGTACCTGCCAATCTGTTGATTCCACTTTCTGTGGACTTTTCAACCGTATCGCGCATACTTATTATAGCTGCGACACATGCCAAAAAGGCATCGCTTTGATCAGCGATTCCAAATTGGGCTCCTGCATAATATAGGAACAGACACACTATTATAGCCAGAGCGGTTTTTATTGTTCGCATGCCCGGTATCAGCCGGGTGAATTTTTCTTTCAAATTCATATCTAACATTATATAATGAATCCACTAATATTGATATACACATGTAAAATGTGATATAATTGATAAGTATTTTTAACATCAAAGTATCGATGTGGTTCTGGGAGGGATGTCATTGAATAACAGCAGGTTTCGGGATTCTTTGTATGATATTAGAGAGGTTAGAGATCTACGTCATATGATAGATTCCAGTGAGGAGCTTTTTGGAGACAAAGAAGCGTTTCTCGTTAAGGATAAACCGGGCGGAGTTTATGAAAACATAAGCTTCAGACAACTGAAGCGGGACATAGATTCACTTGGTACAGCCCTGGTAGATGCAGGACTTAAAGGCAAAAAGATCGCCGTTATGGGTGAGAACAGATACGAGTGGGTCATCAGTTATTTTGCCACTACCAACGGCACTGGTGTGATCGTTCCCATCGATAAGGAACTTCATTCAGAAGAAATCGCCGAGCTGCTCAATAGAGCAAAAGTAAGTGCCATCATTTTTTCAGGCAAATATGAGAAGACAATTGAAGAAGCAGTCAAAGATGTGGACTCTATGGAATTCATCATAGGGATGGATGCCATAGAGGACGAAGGCGGCAAACTGTCTCTCATGCAGTTCATGATAAGGGGCAGAAAACTGCTTAGTGAGGGCAACAAGGATTTCGCAAACGCCGAGATCGATCCCGAAGTCATGACAGCGCTTTTGTTTACGTCAGGAACCACCGGCATGCCCAAAGGCGTAATGCTCAGCCACAAAAATTTGGTTTCCAATGTCATGCACATGTCCCAGTATGTTGGATTCACTCCCGACAAAAGAGGGCTTTCGGTCCTGCCCATGCACCACACATACGAATTCACATGCCACATAATGACCCCGCTTTATCAGGGGATGTCCATCGCCATATGCGAAGGACTTAAATATATTGTCAAAAACATGGCCGAATCTCAAGCCACAGTGTTGGTCGGCGTTCCGCTTATTTTCGAAAAAATGCACAAAAAAGTCTGGAAACAGGCCGAATCTTCAGGCAAGGCAAAGAAAATGAGGCGTGCCGTCGGCATATCAAGAAAACTAGGCGGCGAGAATATCAAGGCAACCAAGAAACTCTTTAGTGCGGTTCATCAGGCTATGGGCGGCAAAATGGAGCTTTTCATCGCCGGCGGAGCAGCAATTGATCCCGAAGTCATAAGAGACTTCAACGCAATGGGAATGAATATGATCCAGGGATACGGGATGACGGAAAATGCGCCCATAATCGCTGTGAACAGAGACAGATATCATAGGGCGGACGCAGCGGGGTTCCCTCTGCCCGGAACCGATGTGCTGGTCATCGAGAGGGATGACAATAATATAGGCGAGATCATCTGCAAAGGACCATCGGTCATGCTCGGGTACTATGAAGATCCTGAAGCAACTGCCGAGGTTCTTAAGGACGGCTGGCTCCACACAGGTGATTTCGGTTATATGGACAGAGACGGTTTTCTCTATGTAACGGGCAGAAAGAAAAATCTCATAGTTACCAAAAACGGCAAGAACATTTCGCCGGAAGAAATAGAATACTATATTTTGAAGTCACCGTTTATTGAAGAGGTGGTGGTCTGGGGCAAAGACGACGAGAGATCAGGCGACACCATAGTGTGCGCCGATGTTTTTCCCGATAAAGAACATATGAAGGAAACTCACGGAGATCTCACTGAAGATGAGATCATGAAAATAATCGAAGTTGAGATAGAGAAGGTCAGCGACAAGATGCCGACCTACAAGAGAGTAAAAAGGATCGGCATAAGAAACGAAGAGTTCGAAAAAACCACAAGTCAGAAAATCAAAAGGCATTCGATCAAACACTAAGAGAAAATATTACGTCGGATTTTTTGCCAGTATCGCGGCGCAGGAGCGAGTGGACGAGGCGCATACCTAATAGTATGTAACGAGAGCACAAACGAACTGCAACAAAGATAATGACAAAAAAGGCAGTAAGTTTCACTAAATCAGAGATTTAGGAAACTCGTGCAGAGGACCTACCAACAAATCGCTACTCAATTTGGGTTAGGTCTCACGCAAGTAAGGGAGGAAGATGAGATGACGCCGAGAGAACTAATACCAGCAGCCGAGTATACAGAGATGAAGAAAAACGACATGGCAGAAGCTATGGAGTTCTACAATCTGATCCAGGATGCCAAAGATGTGCATATGAGGTATCGTGACAGCAGACCGATCATGGATATGAAGCATATGTTTGAGACCAGTGTGGAGCAATTCGGAGACAATCCTGCCTTTTGGGTGAAGGATACTCACGACACGCCATACAGAGCGATTTCATATAATGAAGCCAAAGATGATGTAGATGCTCTGGGGACTGCACTTCATGCAAGAGATCTGAGAGGAAGAAGGATCGCCGTCATGGGAGAGAACTGCTACGAATGGGCAATGGCCTATCTTGCAGTGGTCTGCGGTGTAGGTATTGTGGTTCCGCTGGATAAAGAGCTGAGCGATACGGAAATCGAAAACCTCCTTATAGAAGCGGAAGTGGACTGCGTTTTTTATACTAAGAAATTCACCAGGATGATGGAGAATATCATCGCAAATGGCAAGGTCAAAAATGAGATCCTCTATGTCAATATGGACGGCAAAGAATTCAAAGATTTTGAAATAAGCACCAAGGTGCTGCTCGAAGAGGGGAAAAAGGAACTTGAAGCCGGAAACAGAGATTTTCTCGATGCGCAGGTCACAAGGCATAATATGGGGATATTGCTATTTACTTCAGGTACTACCGGGATCGCCAAGGCAGTAATGCTTTCACATAAAAACTTATGTATCGACCTGATGATCGCTCCGACGCTTCTTAAGGTCAACCCATGGGATATTTTCTTCTCGGTGCTGCCACTTCACCATACATACGCATGCACCGACGACTTTCTCATGCCGCTTTACAAAGGCGCTTCTATCGCTTACTGCGAAGGACTGAGATATATAGTTGAGAACCTTTCAGAGGCCAGGCCCACAATGTTCCTGGGCGTGCCCCTTATATTCGAGAATCTTTACAGCAAGATTTGGAAAAACGTCAGAAAACAGGGCAAGGAAAAGCTGCTCAAAAGAGTCATAAAAATAAACAGAGTAACAAAGAAAATAGGGATAGACCTGGGCAAGGTCTTTTTCAAACAGATCACCGGTCTTTTCGGAGGCAGGATGAGAATGATGATCTGCGGCGGCGCCGCCATAGACCCGGCAATACTACAGGGTATCCGGGACTTCGGCATCATGGCGCTTCAGGGATACGGACTGACTGAGTGCGCGCCCATATGTGCACTCAATCCGGATACCGCTCCCAAGAACGATTCTGCAGGCTATGTTCCAACAGGTCTGGGCGTAAGAATAGATGATGCCGATCCGGAAACAGGTATCGGTGAAATAGTCGTGACCGGCGGTAATGTGATGATGGGATATTATAACAATCCGGTCGCCACAGCCGATGTTCTAAAGGACGGCTGGTATTACACAGGTGATCTTGGATATGTAGACAAGGACAATTATGTATATATAACAGGTAGAAAGAAAAATGTCATCGTAACAAAGAACGGCAAGAATGTTTTCCCGGAAGAACTGGAATATTTACTGGGAAGGCTGGATATAGTATCCGAGTCAATGGTTTGGGACAGACCCAGCGACCGAAACGATGACACCATAATAGTCGCCAGCATCAAACTTGATGATGAAGAAGTTAATGAAAAGCTGGGCAAGGATCATACAGACGAAGATGTGGCAAAATTGGTCTGGAGTGAAGTCGATGAGATCAACAACGAGCTTGCCCTTTTCAAGAGAATAAAGAAAATACAGATAAGAGATGAGGAATTCGATAAGACAACGGGCAAAAAGATAAAGAGGTTCGTAGACAGCAACAAGGAAGGCAGAGAAATATAGCAGATAGCAATAAAAAAGGCGTGAAATCAAATTTCACGCCTTTTGATATATCTTATTTGGTCCTAGTCTTCCTTTTTTTGGAAATGACTTGAATCGACTCCGCATACCGGACATTCTGCGGGGGGTGCATCACCTTCGTGTTCGTAACCGCATACATCACATACCCATGTCATATTAACTACCTCCTTGCTAAAGTACTATATCTTACTCACTGGGTTTAGTATACCCCAAAATCGTGAAAAAAAACATGTTTATTGCAAATTGAACGTATTTATATTAAAATTAAAGGGCTGGCTGGAAAAGCCCGGCAGAGAACAATATAATGATAAGAAAATTGATTATAAGATCGATCACAGAAAAGAGGGAACAGTAATGAACGAACAGATAAAAGAAGCATTAGAAGAAATCAGACCATTTTTACAGAGGGACGGCGGAGACGTTGAATTCGTAGATTATACAGATGATAAAATAGTACAGGTAAAACTCCTTGGCCACTGCGCAGGATGCCCGCATTCACAGATGACCATCAAAGGCGGAATCGAAAGAATACTTAAGGAAAAATATCCTGAAATAAGTTCAGTCGAGGCTGTACAGTAAAATAGTTTATCAGGGGGCATGAAAAGATATGAGAAATCGCTATAACCTTAGCTTTCGTAGGGAACAGCAGAAGAAAGAAAGAATAAGAAAGATAATAATAGTAGTTATTGTCCTGTTTGTTTTTGCTATTTTAGGGATACTCATATACTTTGCCTTCACAGGTATAGACTGGGGCTCAATAGGTCAGTCATCTGATAAGAAAAAGGCTGCGGATGAACCGAAAGATACCAAAAAAGTGGAACTTACTATCAACAGTGTTGGCGAAGTCACCTGTTATAATTCACAGATGACAGCGGCCAAGACGGATGATGGATATGACTTTGATGAATCTTTCAAATACATCAAGAAATATACAGGTGATGCTGACTTGTCCCTGTTTGATCTTGAAACCACACTGGCAGGCGAACCTTATTCGGGATATCCGCAATTCAATTCGCCTGACGAACTTGCGGATGCTCTTAAGACAGCAGGCTTTGATGTGGCTGTGACCGCCAACGATCATGCTCTCGACCGAGATGTAGAAGGTGTCGGAGAGACCATAGATGCTCTAGACGATGCAGGTCTCAAAGCCGCCGGGACAAAGAAAGACAAGCGTGACAAAGATTATCTCATCACGAAAGTCAACGGTGTCAAAGTAGGCATCGTGGCTTATACTCAGGAGACATCGTACAGCGACTCCAACAGGACACTGGGCGGAAAAGCCATGGATGAAGAAGAATCTGCACTGATTAATTCATACAGTCCGAACCTTATTGATGAGGACGATGAAGATAATGACATGGATAAGATCAAATCGTCTATGGACGCTGCCAAAGAAGACGGAGCAGAACTAATAATCTGCTACTTCAACTGGGGCGATGATTATGACAGCACGACGAATGACACAGAAAAAGAAGTTGCGAAATCTCTTGTAGACATGGGGGCAGACATGATATTTGCCACCCATCCTCATGTTGTTCAGGAATTCGATGTTATCAAGAATGACGATGGTCAGAAGGTCCCCGTATTCTACTCTCTGGGTAATTTCCTTTCGGGACAGAGATATGAAACCGTAGGAAACAGAAGAGTTGAGCAGGGAATGATCGCTCAGGTCAAGCTTACGGTTGATACATCAACCGGAAAAATATCCGGCGTTAAATACGGATATATACCGACCTGGACAGATAAGTTCTGGGACAATGACCTAAACGCCAATGTGTTTACGGTACTGCCGCTGACAGGCAATCTTGAAGAAGATGCTGTATTGATAAAGGCCGATCATATAGACAGTGCAAAACAGGCTCTTGAGGACCTGATCGAAACGCTGGGCGATCCTATTGGCGGCAATAAACAATCGAATAGTACAGATAACAACGATGATAATACCTAATATATGAATAAAGAAGATTACATCGAAAGACTAGAAAGCTACAAAGATCAGATCATAGAAACTCTTTGTGAACTGATTGAATTCAAAAGTGTGGTGGACGAAGGAGGGGAAGGATATCCCTTCGGAAAAGAAGTTCACCGCACTTTTATGTATATGCTGGAAAAAGCTAAAGCCGAAGGATACGATACACTCAATGTGGATAACTACGGCGGCCATATAGAGATCCCCGGTTACGAGCTTGACGAGGAAGGTGAAATCGTAACCACAGCTCAGGAAACTCTGGCTATACCGCTTCATCTTGACGTTGTCCCTGCCGGAAAAGATTGGGATACAGATCCATTTAAAGCTGAGATACAGAACGGTCGGATCTATGGTCGCGGAGCAGTGGATAACAAAGGATCCGCCGCCGCCATTTATTTCGCTGTACGAGCGTTGATCAGCAGTGATTTCGTTCCATCAAAAAATATTCGGATAATTCTGGGTCTCGACGAAGAAACCCAGTGGGAAGGCATGAAGTACTATCTTGATCATGTTGATCCGCCTGATTTTGGGTTTGTACCCGATGCCGACTTTCCAGTGATAAACGGAGAAATGGGCATTCTAATATTCGATATTGCCAGAAAACTTGAATCGACCAACGAAAAAGGTATTGTCCTGCGCTCGGTATCAGGCGGAAATGCTCCCAATATGGTTCCTGACAGTGCAAGGGCAGTTGTCCTTCATGATGATTACGAAGAAATAAAATCCCGTATTGCTGACTTTAGAGAAGAAACGGGATATGACATAAAAGCAAAAGGCGTCGGCAAAGCCCTGGAAATAACAGTAGCCGGAAAATCCGCCCACGGAGCAAAGCCGGAGGACGGTCTGAATGCCATCAGTATATTAATGAGTTTTCTTGAGCGAGTCGGTTTTGCCAATGAAAGTGTCAGAGAATTTATAAATTTCTATAATTCTAAGATAGGTTTCGATCTTCACGGAGATTCACTTGGGATCGGACTTTCAGACGAGCCTTCGGGCAAGCTGATTTTCAACGTTGGACAGATCAAGATAGACAAGGATGCCGCTATTCTGACGGTCAACGCCCGCTATCCGGTGACTTTGACGGATGATGATGTTTACGACGGGCTCCTGCCGGTTCTGGAAGAATATAACCTTGGTATTGTCAAGAACAACCATAAACCGCCTATTTATTTCCCTTCCGACCATCCGTTCATACAGACGCTGATGAAGGTCTATGCTGAGAACACCGGTGACACAGCCAGCCATCCACTGGTAATCGGTGGCGGCACTTACGCAAGATCCATCCCAGGCGGTGTGGCTTTCGGTCCCAGATTCCCCGGAAAACCGGAAGTCCAGCACCAGAAAAACGAATACATCGAGATCAATGATCTTATGCTCTCAGCAAAAATTTATGCAGATGCAATCTATGAATTGACCAAGCCTGAATAATTCTATTATTATCAGATATAACTTGCAAAAATGTATATATCCGGTTGATTATCAGTTATAACTGTGGTTAGTCTTACCTCCCTGTAATGATCAGCCCTTTACAAAAGCCATGCAACTTTTTTTTGGGTTTTGTGTCCCGGAATTGAGGGAGTGTGGTGTTCTTAGTGCCTGATTTCTTGCTTAAACCATTGTGTGAACATTAATGCATAATAACATACACGAGCTAAATAATTAATGTTGAATTTTGCCACACTCCCTCAAATTTGGGACAGAATTCGGTGTTTTTTCTTGCACCGAAAATTAGAATCGGCATGTATGGAGCATGCAGTATTTTATTTCCGCACCATCAAAGCGAAACCAGCTACTATAGCCACCAGTGCAATTATCAATCCTGAGTCCAGCCAGTCGAACACCCAGGGAAGAAACTTATTAACTACATATGAAGTTCCCATGAGGATCAGGACTATTCCTGCTATGACGGCCGCTGTGGACCTTCTTCTGGGATAGTTTGGTTTGGGTTGACCATAGTTGTTATAAGCCCCGGTGTTCTGATTTTGATTCTGGTATTGACCAGAGTTGCTTGAATTATTAGATCCTCCCGGATTAGTTTGTGATGTGTTAGTATCCATTTTCTTTACCTGCTTTCGTTATATTTGCTACTTTTGTTTAACTGGCTACAGTATAGAAAATGAATATTATATATGGGTTTGGTGATTATTAGAATTGGATTAGAATGTCGCATAAAAAATGTCATAATTCTCGACTAATACAATATTGAATGTGTAATTAGTCGAGATAAATGGTGTCAATAAAATTTCCCAATATGGCGCATACATTTACCATATTGGGAAGGATCATAATGCAATAAAGGTTTTGGTCTTTGTAAATATTACTTCATGCCCATTTTTACTACTGCCAGTATTCTGGACTTACCAGCTTTTGTATAAATCTGGCCATCTTTGACGCAATTATTGTGTGCTGAATATCTTGGCCAATTATTGCTATCAATTCTTGTACAGATAACTACATGTTCGGCATGTTTTTTCCATCCCTTTGTATTTGAATCATAGAATACTATGTCTCCGGGTTTTATGTTTGTTCTTACCCAGTTATTCTTCACTTCCTGATATTTTGGATTCCAAATTACTTTGTAAGGGGTCTTTTTATCTAAATAGTTTAATTGAGACCCAACAACTGTTCTAATGCCATATACTTTGCCATCCAACCTAGGATATGTAACCTTTGGCAAAGTATAACCCGCTGCATTCAAACAATAATAAACATATTCTGCACAATATCGATTAGTGTTTGTGTTCCAATTCTTATCTGTATAGTTTTTTAGTTTGGAAATACTTAATGACGTTGACGGATTCGCAACTGGAGCAGCTGGGGCTACTACTTTAAACGGTTGGTCAATAATCAAGTGCGCTCCATTTGCATCATAAGCAAATACTTTATATCTATATGACCCTGCTGCCAGGTTACTAAATTTCAGCAGGCTGCTAACACTTCCAATATTGAATGACAATAGTCTTGGATATTTATATACAATATGATTAGGGATCCATTTTTTACCATCACTTGTTGCTATCCCGACGCTCATTTGTTTTATTGCCAATGCCGAGTTAACAGTTCCTTTGATCATAAATGACTTGCCTTTTGTCAAAGTTCCCGGTTTGGTAACTCCAGATAAGGTTATTTTGGATGTCGCTGTAGTGGATGAAACTACAAACTTATGATCAAGTACTTTTCTTCCCCCGTTTGCATCATGAGCCCAAATTCTGTAGTAGTATGTACCAGGTGCCAGATTACCAAATGCAATTGAAGAATCGGCAGTGAAAATATTAAATGATCTGCTTTTGGGATATTTGTTAGCATAACAGCCTGAAACCCATTTGCCGTCCTTAACAATTCCTACTTCTACTCTGCTCATAGTTAACGCTGAATTTATCATGCCCTTGATTACAAATGCTTGGCCTTTTTTGAGAGTGCCCGGCTTAGTGACGCCGGACAAAGTGAATTGCGATGTTGCTGCATAGGCTGCATCATCTTTAGCGAATGGCGTTACTGCAAGCATTCCTACGACCATAAAAAGAATTATTGCCGCAGATATACTTGTTCTAAAAGATTTGTTTTGCATTGTTTTCTCGTATGACTTATGTTGTCAGTCATACACTCCTTTCCGATAATGAATTATAAAGTAATAAAGGTTTATATAGTTAGGCTGCATATTCTGATTTGGATCAGCTTGACTATTGATATCATCAATGCATATAAATTGCAAAATGCATGCATAATTATATGTGCAAATATGATATATAAATGATACCCAATAGTTGCCATATTAAAAGCAAGTGTAGCAAAAAAATATAATTGCTACGATACTTAAACTCTTAAGCTATTATTTTAATAATCCATATATTCGTCACTGCGGTCTATATGGTCTAATACTTGAAATGAGTTTAATTCACAAAAATAGTCGAATCCATAATCAACCCCAAATAGTTTAGAAAGCGAGTCCATTTCTGTTAGCTCAGATGTCTTCATATACAAAACATCTCCCGGGGTAAGTTCACTAAAACAATCCGTATTGCCCCAGTTTTCAAGTTCAACCACTACTGGTAAATCGCGTTGTGTAGTAAGAATTAATATATCATTTTCTTTTTCTATTGCTTTTATTTCTTCCCATAATTGTAGGTTGGTGTTATCCTGCCCATAGGTTTCTAATGCGGATAGGGGGTTGCTATATATTAAGGAAGAAACTACATCTACAGTGGTTTCTTCAATTGGTTCTTGTCCCTCAATTATTTCATCATCATCGTCTACACTTATAACTCTTAATGTTCCAATCGTAATTTCTTCACCCTCATAATCAACAGATTCTATTACTGAAGGATCATCGAATGAATCTTCAGTATCAGTGCCTTCTGTGCAAGAAGTCAATAACAATATTAATAAAATAAAAAATACCATTAATAAGATTTTAAAGCCATCTTTATGTGTGTTTTTTTTAAAGATCAAAAGATTTTTAATTTGTAAATTCATAGTACTTATTCCTTTCACATATTATCATTCAAATAATAAATTTAGTTTAATCATTTGATCTCCAACCAGAAATAATGCCGTAACCCACTGGAGTTATCTTCAAAGCAATATAGTCCTTTTGATAAAATACTTGTATTTATTACACCGTATCCTTCTTTGGTTTCAGCGCAATCAAGGGTGGTATATTTTACGTTTTCTGGTATAAAATAACTGTATTGAGCAGTAAATGATTCCTCTTCAAAGTCAGTGCCATTAAATGATCCTATTGTTATTATTTCATCTTTTTCCATTGGCAATAGTTTTTGAATGTCGTAGCCCAAACTGCTTGTCATATAACAATTTATACATTTAGAAAGGGTTTGATCGGGATCTTCGCCGTTGACTTCTCTTATATCTCCGATTTGACCACTAATAGTCCCGTGATATGCATTCCCATATTGTTCTTGCCACATTTGCCAGCCTTGACTTTCTTTGCTAAACAAATGAGGTATTGTGTAGCCTGTGTCTCCTTCTATATTTGTTGCTTCCAGTTCACTGAACTGATCTACATTGACTAATTGAGCATCACCTTCTAAAACAGGTGGAATGTTTTCTTCTTCTTTGTTTAATATAAAGTTTATCCCCATTCCATATATCCCCAGGTCGTTTCTGTTGATATAGGTGCTGTCTGCGTCTACAATTTCTGGATATGTTGGTTCAAAATATTTATCACCTTTTTTTATAAAATAAGATCCATCAGCTTCTTTAGCTTCTTCAAGCGTCATTCCTACTTCTTCAATCTCTTCTGCATAATCTTCTTCAATAAAATCATTATCGTCAACAGTCGTTGAATCAGCTTGCTTCGAAGAGCAGCCTACAGTTAATGTTAGTATTAAAGCCAGTACCAATATTAGATATCTTTTCATAATTTCCCCTTTATTTCTTATTTCACCATATTGGATTAATTTATAAATCTAATAATTTCTTTTTCTTGGCTTCAAATTCGTCTTTGGTTATTGTGCCATTATCAAGCAGTTCTTTGAATCTACTTATTTCTGATGCCGTATCATTTTTTTCATTTAATTCACTCATATTAGAAAAGTTTGCCTTGTCGATGGCTTTATCCTTAGGCTTAGTCATTTCTTTAATTACCAAAATCAATCCTATTATCAGACATATTGCGGCAGCGACAATGATTGCTATCATGCTCATTTCATGCCCAGAGTATGGTAAAGAGTATGAATACCAAAAATCATTACTTATCCTGGATGATTGATAAATAACTCCAACCAAACCTATTACTGAAAGAATAATTCCAATTACTAAATTGTTTGAATTGCTGGAAGAGTCTTGTTTAGGCAAGTTATAATACTCTCTAGCAATCACACTTGCTTCATCAAACGATAAGTTTGTTTCATCCATAAGATTTTGTCTCATCTCCATAAGATTTGCTATTGGATTGCCTCCATCGATTTTTTTTGCAAGTTCATCAAGATCAAATTCTTTTCCGTTAATTATCATCACTTTCTCCTTTGATTATCAATATGTTCTTTCTCATATTTATTTAATTATCTATTCCATGCCAATTTGTTGTATTTCAGTTCCAATACCTTATCAATTGGATTTGTCGCACTTTTTCTATACTTGCTTGCGCCTGATTCAAACAAGACGTAGATACTCCCTCCGCTGTAAACAACGTTTTGCGACATAGGGGGCAGAGTCAATGTTCTATTTTTAAGTTGAGTTGCAGTAGCTGATTTTACGTCATATTCGCTGAGAGATGAATTCTTTGTTCTTGTATATGACATGCTTACTAACATTCTATTCTTTGAAATGAAAGTGATTCCCTGTAATTTTTTCCCTTTGAATGTGATTTTTCGACCAACCGGACAAGAATTATTGCTACGGTACGAAGCATTATATGATCGGATTTCAGTTTTATTGCTTTTTTGATCGAATGTAGCAACCCACAGCTTATTATCGTAATAGGTTATAGCCGAGGCCTTATTTACTATTTTTTGAACCCCTAATGTGACTTTTTTATTCCCTTTTATTGCTTTTACTAAATTTGCATATGAAACCCAATAATAGTTATTTCCGCCATCCGAGTCTGCAATTACTATTTCTTTCCGTTTTGGGTTATATGTTAAACCGCCTACATGTCCCTTTTTGTTCAAATTGATAGTAGCAAGATATTTTCCTGACTTATTTAAAACATATATTACTGTAATATCCTTGCAAACTTTTTTTGTAGAGTCATTAATAGTACCATATGCAGTAATTAACAGATAATTTCCGGCAGTACAATAGCCTTGAGGGCACATATTATAACTTAGTAGTCCACTCACGTTTGTACGATATAAACCCGGTATTTGAATTTTTTTGCCGATGGCATTTTTTATGGCAGGATATTTTTTTATTGACGTATCAATTTGTTTTGATGAAATAACACTATTGGTACTAGTATTTGCTGCCGCACCATAGGATATATGATTACTGTCTAATCCAGGGAGTACTGATGCCACTAATAATATGATAAAAAAAATAATAAAATGTCTTATAGTATATCTCATTTGTTTCTCCTTAAAATAATTCACATTGACTAATTTGTTTTGATAGTTTTAGTTTTACTCCATTTGCTATAGTTCTTTGAACCATTATATGTACTATATGACCGCACTTTGATATAATATTTTTTCTTGCTTTTCAGTTTCTTAATAGTAACTTTTGACTTGCTTTTGCTGACAGTCTTATATTTCCAGGATTTCCCCTTTTGTTTGTATGCAATTTGATACTTTGTTACATTTGATATTTTTTTCCACCAAATAGTAAGCTTCTTTTTCCCTTTTTTAAGTTTTGTTATTTTTGTCATTTTGGGTGCTGTGTCAATCCTTACGGAATATGGGTGCATATAGTCATATTTAGGCCTACCTAGAAATTCAATATAATATCTACCGTTACTTAAAGTATTGGTTTTTATTACAGTTGCTGATTTGTAATTTTTCAACGCACCTGAATAAATTCTATCACCCCTATAATTAAACAGGCTTATGTCCATGGGTTCACCTGAACTGGTTGACTTGGTAGACTGCTTTATTGTAATGTTTATGGGCGATTTTTTATTTAAGTTAAAATAAAAATAATCAGTATCATAATCATTTCCGTAATAGCCATTTGGATCATTATAACCCCACAATAGGCTTGCATAGTATCTCGTTCCAATATTAATAAAATTTGCATTCGATTTATCATTATTGTACTCTTGTTCAGCATTCGCAGGAGTGTGATTAAGTGTCAGGGAGTAGTATTTCCCCCAGAAAGCAGTATCATATTCCTGGCCAGTCAAAACAATATAGTATTTACCTGGCTTTAGATATATTTGATCATATGTTTTATTTTGGTTATACATATATGTAGCAAAAGAAATGTAATCATCACCTTTATAATCTAAAATTTTAACTTCGGGCCCGTTTTTTGTTGACGTTGAGGCCGGTAAATCCAGTTTGAACGACAATTTGCCGGCATTTGGAACTGAGAAATAGAAATAATCATAATCTATCTTTCCTCCTATTCCTCCTGTTTGTGTGCTATACATTCTCCCATTCATAATTGTGGTTAAAGGTAAACTATTTGCTGTTGACGTAGAATTATTAGGTTCTTTTTCATTTATTGTTGCCCCATAAACATAGTTGGCATTCAAAGGTGGAATTGTAGTTATAACCAAAATAATTACTAGTAACAGCAATAAATAATAGGTGATTTTCTTTATCTCCATAATATATCCTCCTAATGATCAATCATGGTCAAAGTAATTGAATTATTATTGAAATTATACACAAAATGCAATTGTAATACAAGTGCATTATAAATTGCATAATATTAGTGCTAATATGATGTATATATTATACCCCCAAGAGCATATACACTAGAGCATAGAAAGGGAGTATGAGCATGTTTGAGATTAAAAAGGAAGAAAAAATCACGAAAACATTCAGAATGCCAAAACCTCTTGTAGAACAGCTTGGAATGATTGCACAAAAAGAAGGTGTTTCAGTGAACAGTCTTGTTGTTCAATGCTGTGAATATGCGCTTAATGATTTTGACAAGAAGGGAAAGTATGTCGCCGAGGATTGATTCTGATTGAAACTGTGCCATTGATATTATTTTGTCAACCCTATTGACAAACCCACACTAATAAGCGAAAATATAGTTACAAATAAATATTGTTGAATCTGTTTCAGGGCGAGGTGCAATTCCTCACTGGTGGTGATGAGCGTAAAGCTACAAGTCCACGAGCCAAGTACCAAGAGTACAAAGCTGAACTGGTTAAAATCCAGTACCAACGGTATAGTCCGGATGAAAGAAACTAAGATTTTGTTTATATTATATAGACAAAACCTGCCCTTTGAAGAGATTCGGAGGGCTTTTTATTGTGTCTCTCCCTAGTAGGGTTGTACAGTAAGATCATTGTGTCATGAAATAGTGCAATTCTACGGCAAATCATGCTCTCCATAGAATAGTGCAGATTTGAAAGCCGTATATTGGCCCGAAATTGGAGTTGTGCGGTAAATTTGTTACCTGTACACCAGAAGCAACATGCATTAATATGCATTAATGTCCAAATGAGCGGTGCTCCCATGAAAAAGACAAAAAAAACGTCGCACAACTCCAATTTTGGACCAAAAAAGCGAGGGAAAAGTTGCAGATGTAAATCCCATACATTGCAAGAATAAATTATTTGGAACGGGTGGCAGGGATTATAAACCGAACGGAACGATTTTGTAAAGGATATCTTCACTCCTAAGAAGAAAAAGTGAGAATATGAAAAATAATTACGACGAAAAATATATGAAAATGGCACTTGAGCTCGCTCAAAAAGGCAAAGGCATGACAAGCCCCAATCCAGTGGTCGGTGCAGTGATAGTAAAAGACGGAGAAATCATCGGAACAGGTTTTCACGAAAAATACGGAGAGCCTCATGCTGAGAGAAACGCGATCAATAACAGCAAAGGTTCATTGAAAGATGCCACTATATATGTAACTTTGGAACCTTGCTGCCACACTGGCAAGACTCCTCCATGCACTGATGCCATTATTGAAAGCGGCATCAGCAGAGTTGTATTGGGAGCGAGAGATCCTAACCCGAAAGTTGCCGGACAAGGTATCGAGATGCTCAAGAAGAACGGTCTTCAGGTCGATGAAGGAGTAACGTCCGAAGAATGCAAGGATATAAACAAGGTCTTCTTTCATTATATAAGGACAGGCCGACCATATGTCACTATGAAATATGCTATGACCATGGATGGCAAAATAGCTGCTGCTTCAGGGGATTCGAAGTGGATCACAGGTGAAGAAGCAAGAGAGCACGTCCATATTGAGAGGAGCTATAACAAAGCTATCATGGTTGGTAAAGGCACAGTTTTAAAAGATGACCCCATGCTTAACAACAGAACGGAAAAAGGAGCTGATCGCAATCCCATAAGGATCATATGCGATACAAATTTATCGATACCTGTTTCATCTAATATCGTGAAAACCGCTAAAGACATAGAGACAATAATCGCAACGGCAAGCGACGATCATAAAAAACAAAAAAAATTAACAGATGCAGGATGCCAGATCATAAACGTAAATAAAAAGGATGGACGTATCGATCTCAAACATCTGATGGAACTGCTGGGGCAGAAGGGCATAGACAGTATTTTACTGGAAGGCGGAGCAGAGATTAATTGGGAGATGATGAACGCAGGTCTCATAAACAAAGTTCAGACATATATAGCCCCGAAGCTTTTCGGGGGAGCACTCAGCAAATCACCCATAGGAGGAGCGGGAGTATCATATCCGAAAGATTGTCTGAATCTGGGAGAGCCGCAAATTACGAAACTGGGGCAGGACATACTGATAGAAAGCGAGGTGATCGAATGTTCACAGGAATAGTAGAAGAGACAGGAACAATCAAAAATGTCAATAAGGTAAGTGATGGATTTTCACTGGTGATTTCAGCCGGAGAAACTCTGGATGGAACAAAGATTGGAGACAGCATTGCAGTGAACGGTGTATGCCTTACCGTGACATCAATGACAGAAAACACTTTTTCTGCCGATGTGATGAATGAGACGATGGACAGATCTTCACTTAACGATGCAAAGACAGGCAGCAGTGTGAATCTGGAAAGAGCTATGGCAGCTGACGGAAGATTCGGCGGGCATATAGTTTCCGGTCACATTGATGGTATGGGGACCATAACAAATATCAGAAAGGACGGAAATGCATTATGGTTTCACATTTCCGCATCCAAAGACATCATGAAATACATAATAGAAAAAGGCTCGGTTGCCCTTGACGGCATAAGCCTCACCGTGGCAGGTCTATTGGAAAATTCCTTCAGCGTGTCGGTTATCCCCCACACTATGGAGAATACCTGCCTGCTCGGCAAAAAAGAAAACGATGTGGTCAATATAGAAAATGACTGTATCGGAAAGTATGTGGAAAAGTTAATGCTTGGTGAGGGCTCCCCTGCAGGTGCGCAAGACGGTGGACGGCAGAAAAGCGAGATCACCGAAGGATTTTTATTGGAAAACGGGTTTAGGTAATTTAAAAATTGCAGGGCACAGGAGGATTGCTATGAATAGATTTGACACAATAGAAGAAGCTTTGGAAGAGCTCCGAAAAGGCAAAATGATCATCGTTACTGATGATGAGGACAGAGAAAACGAGGGCGACTTTATCTGCGCCGCGGAATTTGCTACAACTGAGAACATAAATTTTATGGCTATCCATGGCAAGGGTCTCATATGTATGCCCATGAATCAGGAGTTTTGCACCAAGCTGAAGTTTCCCCAGATGGTAGACGTGAATACTGATAACCATGAAACTGCATTCACTGTTTCCATAGATCATGTGGATACTACCACCGGAATTTCTGCAAAGGAACGGAGCATCACTGCCATAAAATGCGCAAGCGATGATGCCAGGCCTGAAGATTTCAGACGGCCCGGCCACATGTTCCCGCTGCTCTCAAAAGAAAACGGAGTGCTGGAAAGAAACGGCCATACTGAAGCAACTGTGGATTTTATGAAACTTGCAGGTCTTAAGGAATGCGGGCTCTGCTGTGAGATCATGAGAGAAGACGGAACAATGATGCTGACCGACGAGCTGTTTGAACTTGCTAAGAAGTGGGATCTGAAGATAGTAACCATAAAAGCGCTTCAGGATTACCGCAAGAAATACGACCAGCTCGTTGAGTCTGTAGCTACAGCCGACATGCCTACAAAATACGGAGATTTCGATGCCCATTGCTACATCAATAAGCTGAACGGCGAACATCATATAGCTCTGGTAAAAGGCGATATAGGCGATGGCAAGGATATACTGTGCAGAGTCCACTCCGAGTGTCTGACCGGAGATGCTTTCGGGTCACTTCGCTGTGACTGCGGCAATCAGTACGCATCGGCCATGCAGCAGATCGAAGAGGAAGGCCGCGGTGTTCTTTTATATATGCGCCAGGAAGGCAGAGGGATCGGACTGGTCAATAAGCTCAGGGCTTATGAGCTTCAGGACAATGGCATGGACACAATGGAAGCAAATGAAGCGCTGGGCTTCGCAGGTGATTTGAGAGACTATTATATCGGCGCTCAGATACTTAGGGATCTGGGAGTCAAAACAATGCGGCTATTGACCAACAATCCGGATAAAGTATACCAGTTGTCGGATTACGGCATAGAGATCACCGAAAGGGTGCCTATACAGATCGACGCCACGGAACACGATGAATTTTATCAGAGGACAAAACAGGAAAAGATGGGACATTTATTGAATTTTAAATGATCACTTTTAAATAAAAGAAATATAAATCGATACAAATTATAAAAAGGAGAAGAAGAGATGAAGATTTATGAAGGCAGTCTAACAGTAAAAAAGGGAATGAAGATCGGCATAGTGGCATCAAGATTCAATGAATTTATTACGTCCAAACTGATCGACGGCGCTCTTGATTCACTGAGAAGGAACGGTGTTGATGAGGATGACATACATATCGCCTGGACACCGGGTGCATTTGAGATACCTCTAGTTGCGTCAAAAATGGCTGACAATCCGGAATATGATGCTATAATATGTCTTGGCGCTGTAATACGCGGCGGCACTTCGCATTATGATTATGTGTGCAATGAAGTCACCAAAGGGATCGCATCAGTTTCACTAAAAACCGGCAAACCTGTTATTTTCGGTATACTCACAACGGAAAATATTGAGCAGGCCATTGAAAGAGCCGGTACCAAGTCAGGGAATAAAGGCTTTGAATGTGCACAGAGTGCAATCGAGATGGTCAATTTGATGGAGAATTTATAAGCAAGGCAGGAAAATGCAGACCCGCAAGGGGCACACCCCGTTGGACATAGGCAGGCAGGAGGAGAAAAAATGACAAACCGAACTAATGAAACAGTTGAATCAAGACAGAAGCAAACGGTAAAGCTGGCAAAGATGGGAATGCTGGTGGCCATATCAATAGTATTGGTATTGGTGATCCGCATCCCGTTCCCACCGCTTCCGTTCCTTGAGTACGATCCGGCGGATATTCCCATACTTATCGGAACATTTGCATTTGGACCGGTTGCAGGACTGGTACTGACAGTTGTCACATCCCTTGTGCAGGGATTGACTGTAAGTGCCGGCAGCGGTGCATATGGAGTAATAATGCATATAGTTGCCACCGGTACATTCGTTATTATCGCAGGATTGATATACAAATTCAATCATACGAGAAAAGGGGCATTGATCGCAGTCATATGCGGAGCGCTTGCCATGATACTAATAATGATACCGGCAAACTTGCTTGTTACACCGCTGTTTACGGGAATGCCCAGGTCGGCAATTTATTCAATGCTGCCGGCAATTATAGGATTCAATGCAATGAAGGCCGGCATAAACGGACTGGTAACATTCCTGCTATATAAACCCATGTCCAAATTCCTGCATAGATAAGATCAAAGTTTCTGGATAAATTATGTCTGGAATGATTTGATTCCATTTATAAAGCCCTCCATTGTCGGGGGGGGGTGTTTTTGAAAACTGATCGTGAGTAGAAAAGTCTCACTCATATGGAAAAAAAAGCGTGTTTAGTGAGAGTAAACTGTCACTACATGAACCTTTCTCCGGTTTTAGTGACAGTTATTTTATCGATGTACAGAAAAACTGTCATGAATTCGGGTCAAAGAGCAATTTAGTGAGAGAAACTGTCACGAAATGGGTCAAATTTCGTTTTCAGTGAGAGTTTTACTGAATGGACCCAATATAGTGATCCAAGGTTTTATCACAAATAGTGGCTTGTCCGTATGCTCCCCGCGGTTTATAATAATAAGATATGGAAATTGTTATAAAAAACGAAGCCGAGACATACGAATATGGTCACAAACTGGCAGGTGAATTAAAAGCAGGGCAGGTCGTCGCGCTTACAGGCGATCTTGGCGCAGGCAAGACTACACTGTCCAAAGCAATAGCGGAGGGACTTAATATCACTGAACCGATATCAAGTCCCACTTTTACAATTATAAAGGAGTACGAAAGTGGAGATATCCCACTGTACCATTTTGATGTATACAGGCTGAGTGACCCGGAAGAACTTTATGAGCTGGGCTATGAGGAATATTTTTTCGGAAAAGGAATAACGGTTGTTGAATGGGCGGATAAGGTAATGGACCTGATCCCAGATGATGCCGTCAAAATCGAAATAAAGTACGGCCGCACACCGGATTCACGAATTTACAAAAGGACCTCAAAATGAGTATCGAATATCCAATGCTGGCAATAGAAACAACAGGGCAACTTGCCTCAGTGGCGCTTAAAGGCGATGACGGCAGGATTTATTCCGATGGGCTTCAAGAGAAGCTGAATCATCTCAAAGGGCTCTTGCCTCTCACCGACGGGCTGTTAAATAATGGGGGACTTGATATCAGGGATGTGAAGACTATAGCTGTTTCCCAGGGACCGGGGTCATTTACCGGGATCAGGATCGGTATCTCTACCGTCAGATCCATCGCTCAGATAACGGGGGCAAAAGTGATAGGGGTTCCCACGCTTGAGACTTTCGTCTATAACGATCCAAATTACGGGGGAATAGTCTGTCCGATATTTGATGCCCGCATGGACCAGATGTATGCGGGAGCATTCATGCTCCGGGATAGAGACATTCGTATCCTGATAAGGACTGATGCATACAGCTCAAAGGATTTTCTGGGGCTGTTCACGAAGATCATACATGACCATAAGAAAAACCACGATATGCCTCTGGATTTTAAATTCTTCGGAGATGGGGTTGATGTGTTTAAGCAGGATCTGATCCACTGGGGAGGCGCTATGCAGAAGGACCACTTCAACGGTTTTTCCATGGGATTTGAAAACACATACAATTTGCAGGTAGCAAGCTCTGCCCTCAAGTGGGCGGAAAACTTCGGAATAGAAATGGATTATAAAGAGCTGCTGCCGGTTTATGTGAGAAAGGCAGAAGCCCAGAGAAGGCTGGATGAAAAAAATGCCTGTAAATAAAGCGAACGCCGACAATATGGATATCGGCTTCAGAGAAGCCACTAATGAAGATGCGGAAATGATGACAGAACTGGACGAGATCTGCTTCACCGTACCGTGGACTTTATCCGATTTTGAAAAGGAAACCTCGGCCAATCCTCTGGCTGTATATATAGTAGCAGAAAATGAAGGGGCTATCATAGGCTACGCAGGGCTCTGGTGCATCGTGGATGAAGGACACATTACCAATGTGGCGGTCCATCCGGATTTTCGAAATGAAGGGATAGGTAAGAACCTTGTGGAGATCCTTTTGGACAAAGCGAGGCGAAAGGCAAGAACAAAGAATTTTACTCTCGAAGTCAGAGTATCGAACGAAGCCGCCATAAAACTTTACGAGGGATTCGGTTTCAAAGAAGTGGGAAGAAGAAAAGGATACTACAAGGATAATAAGGAAGATGCAGCCATAATGTGGCTTTTCGATTAAAGGATAATTATGATAGATGGGCATTTTGTAACATTAGGAATAGAATCCAGTTGTGACGAAACGGCGGCAGCCGTCCTGTTTGACGACCGTGAATTAAAGTCAAACATAATTTCATCCCAGATAGATATACACGAGATCTTCGGGGGAGTTGTACCAGAGATCGCATCAAGACATCATCTTGAGCAGATCAATGCCGTGGTAGATGAGGCTGTCAGAAAGGGAGGTATAACATTTGATGATATCGACCTTGTCGGAGTAACTAAAGGTCCCGGTCTTGTGGGAGCACTGCTTATCGGCATCGCAACAGCAAAGGGGCTGGCATATTCACTGAAAAAGCCATTAGTAGGCGTGCATCATATCAAAGCTCATGCCTTTGCAGCCCTTCTTGAAAATCCGGAGCTTAAGCCTCCGTTTTTATCACTCATTGTATCAGGCGGTCATACTGACCTGATCGATGTAAGAGATTACGATGATTTGATCACTATAGGAAGAACGAGGGACGATGCAGTGGGCGAAGCATATGATAAGGTTGCCAGAGTCCTTGGACTGGGATATCCCGGAGGACCGAAGATCGATGAGATAGCGAAATACGGCAATCCTCATGCTGTCGAATTCAAAAGAGTTTTTCTGGAAAAAGACAGTTTTGACTTCAGCTTCAGTGGCACCAAGACCGGAGTTTTGAATTATATCAACAGTGAAAAACAAAAAGGTAATGAGATAGTTCCGCCTGACGTGGCAGCAAGTTTCCAGCTTTCTGTCATTGAAGTAATAGTAGAAAAGGCCATAAAAGCTGCAAAGAAATCAAAACATAAAAAAATAGTTATGGGCGGAGGCGTGGCATCCAATACATTACTGCGAAACATGCTAAGAGATGCATGCCAAAATGAAGGAATAGAGTTCTACTATCCTGATCCGATTTTTTGTACTGATAATGCTGCCATGATTGCATGTTGCGCTTATTATGATTACCAGTTCGGAAAAGAGGATGATCTGGATATGGACGCATATGCGAATTTACCCCTATGATAGTGATGTCAGCGAGCAAACTGAATAAAGCTTTCGGAACGAATGTAATACTCTCTGATATTTCGTTCAATCTGAATAAGGGCGACAGAGTAGGAATCATCGGCGAAAACGGTGCCGGTAAATCTACTCTTCTTAACATGCTGGCAGGAAACATGGAGCGGGATTCCGGCGAGATCTACATAAGCAGGGGACAAAGGATCGGATATCTCATGCAGGCGGATAACTTCCTGTCTGACGGTACAGTCATAGAGGAAATAAAGAAGACATATAATGAAGCAAAAGAAAACGGTCTTGAAATATATGAAAGCGAGATCACAGGTATACTTAACGCCATGGCTTTCCCCGAAAGCTATTACGAAAAAAGGATCGAAACATTAAGCGGCGGAGAAAAAACCAGGCTGGCATTCGCTTCACTGCTTTTGTCCAGACCGGATATTCTTCTTTTGGACGAGCCTACCAATCATCTGGATATAGGTACATTGGGCTGGCTGGAAGGTTATATAAAAAATTTCTCAGGCAGCGTGATAGTCATTTCACATGACAGGTATTTTCTCGATCAGACGGTCAATAAGATATTTGAGATACAAAACCATCGTTTATTGGCGATGGACGGTAATTACAGCCAATTTGCCGAGAAGAAGCGGGGGCTCATGGAAGCCGAGCTGAAAAAATATGATGTTCAGCAGAAAGAGATCAAACGGCAGGAAGAGATAATCAGGAGGTTCAAACAGCACAATACCGAGAAACTTGTGAAGCGTGCCCAGTCCAGAGAAAAGCGTCTTGCTCAGCTGGATGTCGTGGAAAGACCGGATGACTCCCGGAAAAAAATGAAGATCAATTTCAAAGAGAAATTCAAAAGCGGAAACGATGTTTTCTATGCAGAGGGGCTGAGCAAGAGTTTCTTCGATGGGGAGCATGTGAATAGATTGTTCGAGCACGTGGATCTTGATATAAAAAGAGGCGAGCGGGTCTGTATGGTGGGCGCAAACGGCATAGGAAAGACCACTCTTTTAAAGATATTGGATGAGAGGATCCATGTTGATTCCGGCTTTATCAAAAAAGGGCACAATGTGTATATCGGCTATTACGATCAGGAACAGAAAGGTCTTAATGACAACATCACTGTTCTTGATGAGATGAATGAAGCGTACAGACTTTACGGTGACGGGGAGATGAGAAATATTCTTGGCAGATTCCTGTTCGGCGGCGACATGGTTTTTCAGAGAGTAGGATCCCTCAGCGGAGGAGAGAAAGCCAGGCTGTCACTTCTTAAGCTCATGCTTTCAGGTGCCAACACCTTACTGCTGGACGAACCAACAAATCATCTCGATATCTGGTCAAGAGAAGTCTTTGAAGATTCATTGCTTGAATATCCGGGAACGCTGTTCGTTATCAGCCATGATCGGTATTTTCTCAGTAAGATACCCACGAGGATTCTTGAGCTTGAGAGTGAAGGCGTCGTCAACTATCCGGGACAATACGAATATTATATAGAAAAAAAAGAGGTATCCGGTTCGGGTAAACGATATTTAAAAAATCTGGGAGATGGCAAGACGCAGAGTGGCTATGATCCGGACAATGGAATGGATGAAGATTGTATTGTCATTGAGAGCGACTCACAGAAGGAGCGTCAGCTAAAGAAAGAAATTGAAGCAAAAGAACGAAAAAAGCAACGTGAACTGGAGCAGTCCGAACAGAAGATAGATGAGCTTGAAAAGATAATAACAGAGCTTGAAGAGGAGATTTGTGAAGAACATATAATGAAGGATCATAAATTGCTTGAAGAAAAGAGTATTTTGTTGGATAATAGGAAGAAAGAATTGCAGACCGAGTATGATAGCTGGGTAGGGCTTCACGAAGATCTGTGATTCAGGCAAATTTAGTTTGACAATCAAAGTAAATTTAGGTATAATCTGTAGGTAATAACAATTGTAAGTATGGAGGGTATAATATGACTTTTGATAAAATCAAAAAAATCATCGCTGAACAGCTTCAGGCAGACGAAGATGCCATCAAACCGGAAACAAGTTTAATGAAGGACCTGGAAGCAGATTCACTGGATGCAGTAGAAATCATCATGGAGATCGAATCGGAATTCAATATCGAGATACCTGATGAAGAAGCAGAAAAATTCCAGAGCATCGATGATATCGTAAAATATGTAGATACACAGCTGTAGAAGTTGAAAGACCAAAAGAAACGGTCAAAAGAAGTACAGGCAAAAAGATAACGAAAATCCACTGACTCCGCGTTGCGGAGTTTGTTGTTTTTTTAACATATTTGTTGAATAGATTTTGAACAGATGATATACTGAGAAAAACAATTAATTATAGAAGCTTTGAATTGTTCCGTTATATTTTTTGGGGAAGACAGTAAAGGAAGAATAATGAAAAACAAGGTTTCAAAAGCAGTAATAAAGAGGCTGCCCAGGTACAGAAGGTACCTAGAAGATCTAAAGAGAAAAGGCGTGGACAGGATTTCGTCAGGCGAGATGAGTGAACTTATCGGTTACACTGCATCGCAGATCAGACAGGATCTGAACACATTCGGAGGGTTTGGACAGCAGGGGTACGGCTATAATGTAGAAGCATTATACGAAGAAATCAGCCTGATACTTGGTCTGGATCATGACTACAAAATGGTGATCGTAGGGATCGGTAATCTGGGACATGCAGTCGCAAACTATACTCACATCTACAAAGCAGGGTTTGAAGTCGTTGGGTTATTTGATGTGAATCCTACGGTTATCGGTCAGGAAGTAAACAATATAAAGATCAGGGATCTTGATGAGCTGATGGATTTTCTAAAAAATAACGATATCGAGATAGGAATCATCACAACGAACAAAAGCAGTGCACAGGGCGTTGCAGACATCCTTGTTAAAGGCGGAATTAAAGGTATATGGAATTTTGCACCGGTGGATCTGGATCTGCCCGAGGACATAGCTCTGGAAAATGTTCATCTGACAGACAGCCTTCATTCTGTGGCATTTCATATCAAACATAATGTCTAGAATAAACCGGCAGGAAACTGAAAAATAATTAAAGGGCTGCTAAACCTCATCGGTAAAGCAGCCCGTTTTCAATTATTTAATAAATTGATTATGCTTCAATAATCGCGTCAACTGGGCAATCTGCAACACAAGCTCCGCAATCGATACATTTATCAGCATCAACTACATAGATGTCGCCTTCGCTTATTGCCTCAGTCGGGCAATTAGCCATGCATGCTCCACAAGCAATGCAACCATCTGTGATTTTTACAGCCATTGTCGTTCCTCCTTTAGTTATGGTAAAATAAACAAGCAATTTGATTGTAGCATGGCATATTTAATAAGTCAATAAATGTTAAAAAAAGTGGAAAATAAATGAAAGTATACAGTTTATCAGGAAAAAGCGGAACGGGCAAAAGCTACCAGGCACTGGACCTCAGCGAAAAATATGACATCGATGCCATCATCGATGACGGTCTTCTAATCGATAATGGAAGGATCATTGCCGGCAAGTCCGCAAAGCGGCAGGCGACAACGATCCGTGCTATTAAAACCGCCCTTTTCAAGGAGGACAGTCATAAGAACGAAGTCGTTCGCGCACTGAAGTCTCATGACATCGATTCGGTGCTGGTCATCGGCACCTCGGAAAAGATGGTGAATCTAATTGCAGAACGTCTTGAGCTTCCGGATCCGGAACATCGGATACAGATCGAGTCAATAACTACCCCGGAAGAACGGACTGTTGCCCGTATCCACAGACATGATTTGGGGGAACATATCATCCCTGCACCCACCATGGAAATAAAAAAAGATTTTTCCGGATATTTTCTCCATCCCCTCAAGAGATTCAAAGATCTCTATCCTGACAGATCACGAGGCGCAAAAAAAAGATCGGTTGAGCGGTCGGTAGTCAGGCCTACCTACAGTTATCTGGGAAGGTATTACATATCTGACAAAACCATAACTGACATAATTCACATAACCGCCGGAGACATGGAAGCACTGGATTCGGTTTCCGACACATACATACAGATCAAGCCTCAGGGTGTTGTGATTGAAGTGGGATTAATAATCAGATACGGATATTCGATTGTGATTGCTGCAGAGCAGTTGCAAAAAAAAGTCGCAGAGAAAGTGGATGCAATGACATCCCTTAATATACTTGCAGTAGACGTAAAAGTGGAAGGATTAATGTGGCACGAGAATGTACGACCTAATCAAAAAGAAAAATAAAATCATTATCAAAGGTGTAGCAGATTTTGATGCGGATCAGGTATTCGACTGCGGGCAGTGTTTCAGATGGAAAAAAGAAGTGCATCCGGAAGGTTCTGTATGGCATGGTGTTGTCAATGGAAATTTTGCTCTTCTGAATTTCGATAAAGACGATGACGGTTTAGGTGAAATATCAATAGAAAGTTACGAAGACGATGAAAACTTTTGGATCAAATATCTGGACTTGGACAGAGATTATGGCAAGATCAAAACTCGGCTTTCCAAGGATGATCCGGTGATGTTTGGTGCCATTGAAGAGGGAATCGGGATACGTATTTTAAGACAGGATGTGTGGGAAACTCTTATCTCCTTCATCATTTCTCAGAATAGTAATATCCCCAGAATAAAAGGCTGTATAGAATCTCTGTGCAGAGAATACGGCAAGGAGATCGGCAAATATAAAGGAGAGAAGATTTATTCTTTTCCCGAATTTGACACTTTATCCAGATTAAAAGAAGACGATCTGAAAGTTTGCAGATTAGGCTATCGGGCAAAATACATCGCGGAAGCATCGAGGCAGATTTCAAGAGATGACGGCGCGGTGCTGGATGTGGCATCGTCTATGGATGATCAGGACGTCCTCAAATATCTTCTCGGGATATCCGGGATCGGCTCCAAAGTTGCCAGCTGCATCATGCTTTTTTCCATGGGGAAGCTAAATATATTTCCTATCGATGTATGGGTGAAAAGAGTCATGAACAGACTTTATAGCATAAATGAGGACGATGTAACTGCCATGAAAGAATATGCGAAAAAGCATTTTGGAAGATACGGCGGAATAGCACAGCAATATCTCTTCTATTATATAAGGCAGATTTCAATGAACAAACCGGAGCTTTATAAGTCGCTGAGAATATCAGAAAATCCGGAGGAAATAGAGATATGATGCTAGGTGTAATCGTCAATGCCATCACAATCATTATTTGCGGACTCATCGGAACTTTCCTCGTTCGCGGAATTCCCGAGCGGTTTGAGATCATAATAAAAAAGGCAATCGGCTTATCCATTATATTTATCGGTATCAAGGGGGCAATGGATAATGATAGAATTTTGATTCTGGTTCTCAGTATGGTTATCGGCAGTATCGTCGGCGAGCTTATAGACATAGATAAATGGATGAACAGATTCGGGGGCTGGGCCGAAAGCAGGCTTGGATTCAAGGAAGGGCACTTCACCAAAGGCTTTGTCACAGCCAGCATTCTTTTTTGTACGGGCTCCATGGCTATAGTAGGCGCCATGCAAAGCGGGCTTTCGGGAGACCATGAAATGCTGTTTGCCAAGTCTATTCTGGACGGGTCCATTTCAATAGTATTCGCTTCCGCCATGGGGGTGGGTGTTGTTTTTTCCGCCATCCCGGTTCTTATTTATGAAGGCGCTATCGCCTTGGGAGCAGGAGCTGTCAGTCAGTGGCTGACTGCCGAGATAATAACTGAAATGTCGGCTGCAGGATCTCTCATCATCGCCGGAATAGGGTTCAACTTTCTGGATATCAAGCAAATCAAAGTCGCCAACATGATCCCGGCGATATTTATGCCCTGGCTTCTTATCGTTCTTTATGATCTCATAATGCCTATCATTGATAAACTCGTCTAATAAAACAGTATGTACGATTCATTATTTTACGTGCAAATAATTATGGGGTATTCTGGCACAAAATCCGAGGAG
Source organism: Anaerovoracaceae bacterium (assembly GCA_031553035.1). Taxonomy (GTDB): domain Bacteria; phylum Bacillota; class Clostridia; order Peptostreptococcales; family Anaerovoracaceae; genus JAVBLY01. The sequence goes on from JAVBLY010000001.1 coordinate 116,677, forward strand.
TGCGCTAAATTCAGCCGACAAATTAGTAACAATTGAGTATTTTTCTTGTATCAATGAATCGTTTTTCTCAGTATTATGTGCCATAGTATTGTTCTTCCGCGTTGCCTCTCTGGCTCAAGCAACAGTAGGAGAACAAAAGACCGATCCACAGTCAAGCGAATCGGCCTCGTGCTTTGCCTTCTGTAGCAGGCTATGTGTAAAATATTTAAAGGGCTTTGAAGTTGATGCTGACAGTTCCCATGTCTGATGTTACTTTAATCAGGGGCTTATTGCCATTGATCTTTGTTATGTTTCCGCTTGAATCCTGTCCGTTTAGCACGACATCACCTAAATCTGTAGCCAGCTCATATGAATATGAATCTTCATTTCCTGCTAATGTCATGTCCACATCTCCCAGGTCGTTATATATTTCGACGGGTCCTGTGATCGTGCCTTCTATATCTGCACTTCCTGAATCCAGTTTACCTTTTACCGTCTTTCCGGTTAAATTCTTTGCATCCAGATCGCCCAGACCCAACTCAAAATTGAATGTATCTGTTTTTGCCTGATCTAAATCGAGTGTGCCGGAATCAATTTTGACGGATAATCTGGATGCTATCACATTTTTAAGTTCCACATCGCCAAGGTCCGAATCAAGGTCGATATTTTTTGCGTTTAAATCTGCTATTGTCAGGGTTCCTGAATCTGAGCTTATCTTTATGTCCTCGAAGTTAGTTCCGGCTGGATATGTTATTACCAGATCTGAATACTGATGGCTTTCCCAGAATCCGAAAAGGTTTAAGGTGAAGCCTGTGGTGGAATTTTCGCTCAGTGTGATATGGCCGTTGTTGTCATCTACTCTGAAGTTCTTGCCTACGCCTTTACTTTCGACTTTGAAACCGGTGCCTTCTTTTAGGATAATATCCCTCAGATCCAGGTCAGCATCGATGGATTTGATTTTTACGAAAGATTCATTCAGAGTCTTTGTGTTGCTGTCTTCACTTGCCAGCTTGATACCATCACTTCCAAAGACAACGCCCTGCATGCCTCCGGCAACAAATCCGATGATCGTTATGATCAATCCTATTATAGCTATAGCTGCTGCTATTATTAATGAAGTTTTTAGTGTCTTGTTCATTTTGCTACCTCGCTTTTTCTCATTTGTCTGTTTTGGATCTTGAGTCTGATGTTATTGATAAGCTTGGCGATCCCGATAAAAATTCTCTTTGAAAGGTCGTAAACGCCTACGCCGATAAGGTATCCCAGTCCCAGTCCCAGCAGTCCTGCTCCAAGATAGAATATGGCAACGGGAATGCTTGTGGGAATCATCGCTACTGCTGCGACTAATGCCATGATTGATGATGCCGCTATCGAAAACGCAACTGCGAACAATGATATGACAAGTGAAAGTGCTACGATTATCAATGCCAGTGCCAGGACAGCCACTGTTATGGCTACAGGCAAACCGACTGGTAGTGCGAAAACTGCTAACAAAACGGTCCAGGCTGTGGAAATACCTTTTTTCTTGTTAATATCTTTTTCACCTGTTGTCTTCATTGCTGCATCTGCTTTGATTTGGGCTGCCACCTGATGAGGCGATTCCAGAGTGTCGATGCTGGCAGGATCGTTTTCTTCCATGTCTGCCAGGTATTCGCTGTAAAACAGCATGGCTTCGTCTCGATCCTGACCGGAGAGTGAAGACAGACTTCGCTCAAGTTCCTGCATATATTGGTCTTTATTCATCTGTCTCACCTCCTTTGATCATTTTGTCTATTTGGGTTTTGTATTTTACCCATTCCTCTTCATATATCTTACACATATTTTCTCCCTCTTCCGTTATTTTGTAGTACCTTCTGTTCCGACCCTGATATGGTTCGTCATATGTGCTAAGATAATTTTCTTTCTGCAATCTTCTCAGAACCGGGTACAAAGTAGATTCCGAGATCTCCAGATTATCTTTCAGGGTCTGCGTCAGCATGTATCCGTATGTGTCTCCCTTTCTGACATATGACAGCACGCATGCATCAAGCAATGTCGATCCGATTTGGTATATCAATGGCTTCCTCCTTCCTGCCCCGCTAGGGGTTCTCGTGCCCCTTGTGGGTATGCCCCACCCAACGAGCAATGCGAGTTGCAAGGTGGGTCCGTGTGCAAGGATTTCCAAAATCTCCTCGTAGAGGTTCTTGTGCCCCCTGTGGGTATTGATTTTGTGAAATCCACTGCCCTGCCCCGTAGGGGTTCTCGTGCTCCTTGCAGGTATGCCCCACTTTAGTGAGCAATTCTATAAATTAACTCATGTTATCTCTTGGATAATACTATATAACGTATAATATAGTATGTCAAGCAATATTATAAAAATTATTTTGTAATTTATGAAAAAAGCCATTATTGCTAACTTTTCTTCCATATATGTATTGACTTTTTTTCTGTATTAGTTAAAATGTATTTAGCACTCACTTAGTGCGAGTGCTAACAAAGAGTAAATGAGGCTTATCTGCCGTAATGGGCACAAAGCCAAATGGATGGGATTTTTCTCATCATTATTTTCGTTAAAGACAAGTTGTGCACTCAAGGTGCACACGCAGGAAGGAGTCAATTCAAAATGAGTTTTGGAATCAAACCACTGGGTGACAAGGTAGTCATCAAACAGGTCGAAGCAGAAGAAAAGACAAAGAGCGGGATCGTTCTTCCGGGTCAGGCACAGGAAGCGCCGCAGATGGCAGTCGTTATGGCTGTTGGTCCGGGAACGGAAGAAGTAAAGATGGAAGTCAAGGAAAAAGACACGGTTATTTACTCGAAGTATGCCGGGACGGAAGTTAAATATGAAGGTGAGGAGTACAACATCGTTTCTCAGAGAGACATCCTCGCAATAGTAAAATAATCAGATAATTGTACCCGCAAGGGGCACAGGAAGGAAGTAATAAAAAATGGCAAAAGAAATTAATTTTAGTGAAGAAGCTAGGAGAAAATTGCAGGCAGGTGTCGATCAGCTTGCAGATACCGTAAAGATAACACTTGGACCAAAAGGAAGAAATGTTCTTCTGGAAAAATCATTCGGATCGCCCCTCATCACCAATGACGGAGTAACCATCGCAAAAGAAATCGAGCTGGAAGACAGCTTTGAAGATATGGGAGCACAGCTCGTCAAGGAAGTTGCAACCAAGACAAACGACGTTGCAGGTGACGGAACAACCACGGCTACGATCCTGGCTCAGACGATCGTAAGAGAAGGATTTAAGAATGTAGCAGCCGGCGCAAACCCCATGAGCATAAAAAGAGGAATACAGGGAGCTGTTGAGATCGCTGTTGCCGAGCTCAAGAAAAATGCCCGCAAAGTTGATACGAAGGATAAGATCGCTCAGGTTGCATCCGTATCAGCAGGAGATGACGAGATCGGAAACATGATCGCCGAAGCTATGGAAGAAGTAGGCAAAGACGGCGTCATCACAGTAGAAGAATCGAAATCAATGGATACGAATCTGGACGTTGTTGAAGGTATGCAGTTCGACAGAGGCTACCTGTCAGCGTACATGGTAACAGATACAGAAAAGATGGAAGCGGTATTCGAAAATCCGTACATCCTTCTGACAGACAAGAAAATCTCAAACATTCAGGACATCCTGCCAATCTTAGAGCAGATCGTTCAGCAGGGAAGAAAGCTGTTTATCATAGCCGAAGACATCGAAGGTGAAGCGCTTACAACACTGATCGTCAACAAGCTCAAGGGAACATTCGACTGCGTTGCAGTTAAGTCCCCCGGATTCGGCGACAGAAGAAAAGCTCTTATGGAAGATCTTGCTATCCTCACAAACGGCACAGTGATTTCCGAGGAGCTTGGATATGAACTTAAAGAAACCACTATTGATATGCTCGGTCAGGCAGGAACAGTTAAAGTCGACAAAGATAATACAGTTATCGTCGGCGGAACAGGTGCAAAGAAAGACATCACAACAAGAGTAAATCAGATAAAAGCCCAAATAGAAGAATCCACATCAGAATTCGATAAGGAAAAATTGCAGGAAAGACTTGCTAAACTTTCAGGCGGCGTTGCAGTTATCAACGTTGGCGCAGCAACTGAAACCGAACTTAAGGAAAAGAAACTGAGAATGGAAGATGCTCTCAACGCTACCAAGGCTTCAGTTGAAGAGGGAATGGTATCCGGCGGTGGAGTTGCAATGGCAAATGTTATTCCGGCTGTAAAGAAATTCGTAGAAACTCTTGATGGCGACGAGAAGACAGGCGGAGCGATTATCCTGAGAGCCCTCGAAGAACCGGTAAGGCAGATAGCAGAAAATGCAGGCTTTGAAGGTTCGGTAGTAATTTCAGAAGTTAAAAGCAGCAAAAAGGGCATAGGCTTCAACGCCGACACCGAAAAATATGAAGACATGATCGCAGCAGGTATCGTTGATCCTCTGAAAGTAACGAGATCAGCACTTCAGAATGCATCATCAGTATCATCCATGCTTCTGACAACAGAATCATGCGTAGTCAAAGCGAAGGAAGATGATCCAATGCCTGGTATGCCACCGGGCGGCGGAATGGGCGGAATGATGTAATCCGAAAGTTTAAATCATTCTAACCAACAGAGTATCATCTCTGTAAATAAAAACATAAAAGTCGACTTCATTATCAAATGTGGTCGACTTTTTTTGTATGGATTAATTTTTTTTGATTTTAGTGTAAAAGCAAAAAAAAATAAATATTTGACCCATGGAATAATTTTGGAAACGTGATTAAAATAGTCAAAATGTGGTTTACTTGATTTGCTTGTAATTCGATATCAAGTTGCTTTTATTCGAAAAGTTAATAAAAATGTAAAGAAAAATTTGTTTACCAATTTAACATAGGGTATTGTAATACTAGGTAATATTGTTTATTATAAATGGAAGTAATGCAAGGTATTGCAATAAAATGAGTCTTATTATATAGAAGCAATTTTTTTTACAACTTGGGAGGGAAAGAAAATGAAAGTGAAAAAACCGGGATGAGATAACCCCACAAGAATAACAGTGCTGAAGGGATGAGAAATCAAAGGAAGGATAGAAAGGAAAGTAAAATGAGTATTTTGAAAAAGAAAAGTATGGGAGCAGGACTGGTACTAATACTGATAATAGCACTAGTATTAAGCCCAATTGTCAGCTTCGGCGGAGATAGCGATACTGACGGATCTTATGATCAAGTGGGGCCTAACTATTTTTTTGTTGATGATGGCGGTGATCTGATCGATAGTACGGCAACAACAGGCTCCCTGCAGACAACAAAGGGTGGTACAAACAATAAGTTGTTTGTTGATTACAGCAAGGAAATTGAAGGTACCACAACACCGAATCAATTCGATATCACTCTTAAAGTAAAAACAAATGAAGATCTTGACAAGATTTATAAACCATCAAATGTTTTGATCGTGTTTGACGTGTCAGCAAGTATGGACTCTGATATCAACGTTGGCGGTAAGCGGACGACGAGATGGACAATATTCAGAGATGCAATGGCCAAATTCATTGATGATTTTCTTTCGGAAAGCCCGCAGAATAATGTATCTATCGCAATGTTCGGTGGAACCAATTCAGAAAATGCTGATACTTCTGTTGCACACGGAACACTTCAAACCTGGACAAATTCTACCTCTCAGGCAATCGGATCTTTTATCAATCATTCCCGTGCCAGTACAGTAAGAGGATTAATAAAAGAATATACAAATGGTCAGGCCGGATTTCAGGCGGCATATGACATTTTAAAGACCGGAGCTTATAATAATCAATACACATCTGTGGTGCTGGTATCTGACGGTGTATTCAATACAAGTTACGATCACGGGTATTCAGGAGGCATAAGTACAACAAATAATACACTGCAAAATGATGCAATAGCTGAAGCCGGAAAAGTAAAAGCATTAGCCGGCTGTGATGATATTTACACATTTGCAATGGGTGGTGATGCAACTGCTACTGATAACAAGGCTATGAGACCGGGAGCCAGCAACAACCCACATCTAAAAGATTTGCTGAGAGCTGACAGTGACGAGGATATTGCTGCGGCATTCCAGGGACTGTATGATCACATCCAAAGCAGTGTACAGCCGTGGAAGGTCATAGATCCTATGAGCAAATGGGTCGATTTTGTCAGTGGATCTATTGAGATTGATCCTGCACAAACTTTTGAAATAGGTGACCTTGCACCTGTGACTAATGAAACGCTTACATGGAATCTTAGAAATACTAAACCGGAAGAAACAGGTACTGCCCCGGACAGAGTGTTTACATATACCTTGAAATATACTGTAACTCTGGATACGGCGGTTGTGGGTGCTGATGATATGTGGGATACCTTAGTCCCGACAAATAAGGACACTCTACTAGAATATGCTTATTCTAGTAATCCGGACACAACACTTACGGAACATTTCCTTATTCCAACGGTAAAGGCTCCGAACCCGGTTCCGCCTACAGGTGATATCAAGATAAGCAAGGCAGTCACCGGTTCAGGTGCTCCAAGTGGAGATACGTTCAATTTCTTAGTATGGAAAGCAAATGCACTTTATAACGGAGAATATTATCTGAATGGCAGTGATACTTCATCAACTATGGCAGGTGGTGAGCTTACACTAGGTGACGGCGATTATGCAATAATAAAAGGATTGACACCAGGCGTTGAAGTCAAAGTTCAGGAGATCCCTAAGGCATATTATAAGTCTCAAGGCGGCTATACCAAGACCGATACAGTAGTTGCAGATGAGACAACGGTAATACCTTTTACCAATAATTATTCAAAGGCTTCAGGACTGACAGCAGAAAAGAGTAGCGATCCTGAGAGTGGAAGTATTGTGTATGCAGATGAACCAATTAAATATACCATCAAGGTTACCAACAATGATACATCAAGTACTGCAACCGGCGTTGTTGTGAAAGACTTTATCCCCGCACAAACAACATTCAGCGATGTCTATAATGATGGTGTTTATGATTCCTCGGATAATTCCGTAAAATGGTATATCGACGAAATCGCTCCGGGAGAAAGTAAAGAAGTTTCTTTCGAGGTTATAGTAGAGGATAACTTCAATGAGAATTCTGAGGATATAGTGAATATAGGCCTATATAAGCAGACAGGTGAAATAACATCAGAAGGTGCGTTTGATAATGAAGACAGTTTTAAAGAAACAAACGAAGTAGTACATATCCCGCCGCAGCCGAGCATGGAGATCTCAAAATCAAACACTCCGGGTGAAGGAGAGATGGTAGGTCAGGGTGAAGATATAATTTATCAGATCAAGATCCAAAACACCGGTAATGTAACTCTCAATAATGTATGGGTAAGAGACTATATCCCCACATATACGACATATAAGGACGGAACAGTAAGCAACAACGGCACATATGATGGTGCAGGTAAGTTTGTCCAATGGCAGATACCGTCCATCGGCGTGGAGGATTCGGTTACTGTAAGTTTCACGGTGGTAGTTAATGATGATGCAAGTGGTGTAACGATTCAGAATGTGGCTCTTGCCGAAATACTCGGGGATGACACTAATCCTCCTACAGACAGAGACCCCGGGAATAATACCAATGTTGTTACAAATAAAACCCCTGTAGTTCAAGGTGAAATAGAAAACCCACCTATCGATGATGGCGGCGGAAGTGTAATGGGTGAAGATGCTGACCCAGTTCAGCAGAAAGTTCTGGGCGAAGAAGCTAAGACATCTGACACAACGAACTCAATGCCATATCTAATTATAATGCTTGTAGCTGCCGCAGCAGTAATGGGAGCAATGATGTATAGAATGAGCAAAAAAGAACAATAAAAAACATATACAAGCTTTATAGCAAATAATCATGAGCGCTGACGTTTAGTCGGCGCTCATTGATTTTTGATATTTGTTGGTTGATAGCCTTGGGATGCCCATGTTAATATGAGATAAATATGAAGGAAAGAGAAGCTTTAAATGAACGCGAATATCAAAAAAATAAAAATTCTGAAAGCCAGATCCTTACACGCAAATCTACCGTATTTCGTTACTGAAGCTGCCGCCGATGAAGCGTATGCTTTTCATAAGTCCCTTGTAGAATACAAAGAAACTCCTCTTGTTTCACAAGGTGCATTGGCCAAGAAGCTTGGCGTTGCGGGCATCTACACAAAGGACGAATCAAAACGTTTCGGTCTCAATGCCTTTAAAGCGTTGGGAGCTTCTTTTGCGATTTCAAAAATTCTTGAAAGTCCCGAAAATAAAGAGATAGAAGCATTTGTGACGGCAACGGACGGCAATCACGGAAAAGGCGTGGCTTGGGCTTCAGAAAAAGTCGGCAAAAAGGCCTTTGTTTATATGCCGAAAGGCTCTGTTCGTAGCCGTGTAGATGCAGTTGCAGCTATTGGTGATACAGAAGTAGAAGTCACCGAATTGAATTATGCAGATGCAGTCAAACATGCCGCAAAATTCGCAGAGGATAACGGATATATTCTGGTACAGGATACAGGCTTCGACGGATATGAGGACATACCGAATTATATTACCCAAGGCTACACTACCATGGTTAGGGAGAGTCTAAACCAGCTAAAAAATGCCGGTATAAATAAGCCGACTCATGTCTTTATACAAGCGGGAGTAGGCTCAGTTGCCGGAGCGGTGGCCGGTTATGTGGCGTCTGTTTTCGGTGAAGGCAGACCGATTGTAACAATTGTTGAGCCGACGGACGTGGGGTGCATCTTCGAATCCGCCAAGAAAGGTGATATTGCAGTTATCGACGGGATGGTCGAAACTGACATGGCCGGGCTTAACTGCGGCGAGCCCAATATTTTCACATGGCCGATACTTCGGGATTATGCAGATTTTTACGCCAAGTGTCAGGACTGGGTCACATGGCAGGGCATGAGAAGATATGCCGACCCTGTGGACCCGGACCCCAGAATTGTTTCCGGCGAATCAGGTGCTGTGAGCTTGGGACTGGTGGAAAATTTACTTACCGATCCGGACCTGATCAAATACAAAGAAGAAATGAGACTGGATGGAGACTCGGTCATCCTTCTGTTCAACACCGAAGGAGACACTGACCCGGTTAATTATGAAAAAATCATATCAATGAAGTAATAAAAAGTATTTCTTTCACAAATATTTTTTCTATAAAAATCATTGAAATTTAAAGGGCGATATGGCAGAGATAAGCCAGTCGCTTTTTTTATTGCATAAAACGATTGCAAAAATGGAAAATAATGGTAATCTAAAAGAAAAATGGGAATATATGGAAGGAATGCGAGATGAAAAGTGTAAAAAAGATATTTGTGATTTATCCTCTGGTAGTAATGCTGATTTTAGGAGGGATGTTTGCAGCTAATGGGGATTTTTTATATGCAGCGGTGTCTTTTGACGTTAGTCAGAGCACCCGCTGGGTCCAGGGTCAGAATATCAACAGTGGTATGAGGATCAAAACCAAAAGTGGAACAATAGCATACTGCCTCAGTCAGGGACGCTCGAGGCCGAGCGGTTCCTACTCGGATAAGATGACGTTGTCATCGAAACTCAAAGCAGTTCTTTATTACGGATATCCGAACAACAAAAAATTCGGCTCAATATCACTGACTGCGGATCAGGCCAGGTGCGCAACTCAACTTGCTGTCTGGGCTCATGATACCAGCGGTAAGGGCAATCAGATCGACCTCGACAAACTGCATGGTGCATATGATAAAGCTCCGGCAGGCGATAACGTTCTCAAGGCCGCAAAATGGCTTTATAAGAAAGCCGCTTCGGGCTATGATGCGCCGCCTAAGCCGACATTCCAAACTCCTACGATATCTAAACCATCTAACAGCACGCCTCAATATTTTAACAATGCATATGTTAGGATCGGTCCATATAGATTTACAACCACGAGCAACAGCTATACGTCGGATAACAAAGTCTCTGTCGATCTCAAAGGTGCACCGGCGGGCACAAAGCTGGGAAACGGCACTGGTAGTTTTATTTCGATACCATCAGCAGGATCTGATTTTTATCTGTATATACCGTCTTCCAATTTGGGTAAAAAAGGCAGTGGGAAGTTCAGCATGAGCGTTTCATATAAGTATAAATTTGAAAAGACACCTTCGTTCAGCGCATACAAAAAGTCAAATACTCAGGATGTTGCCATATCGATAAAGAAGGAATATACAAGCGGGAGCAAGAGTGTAAGCGCAATCGGTAATTTTGAATGGACAGTAGGCAAACTGAGAAAAGTGAATTCAGCTGATAAAGAGAAAGTCATAGCGGACACAGAGTTCGATCTGTATTATGATCCCACACCGACCAATACCGGCAACGATGACTGGAAATTCATCCGAAAAATGAAAACCGATGCGAGCGGAATCATCAATATCCCAGGCTTAGGCATCGGCACATACAAACTTGTAGAAACTAAACCGAATTCGGATTATGCCTTCAATAAAGAATTCGGCGGTTCGGATGAAATGATCTTCAAGATCACAGATGTCAGCAAAGAACAGATCCAGGTCATGACCAACGAGCTCATTAATGTATCCTGTCAGGTAGACAAAGATACTATTAAGAAAACATCTGCTGCCTACAGGTCGCTACCGGATCAGGAAGGATTCGACAATGTTGGAAATGAGGCATACAGATATCATGTAGATTATCGCTCAACTTCCAATGTATTTGCTGACGAATTTACCTTGGATGATCCTCTGGAGGGCGTGAGCGCGGGACAGATAAGAGTATCTGAACTTTGGACACCTGTGAGCTACGGCGATTATGACGGCAAAATGAATATCTGGTACAAGACAAACATGACAGATGATAATGTGGATTATTCAGATGCAAGTGCCATGTCATCAAACCCTTCAAATCCCAATAATATGAATAGTTATCCTGTTAAGAAAAATACAGGATATAAGCTTTGGAAAAAAGATACAGGTACTACAGCTAGGGTCCACCTGAGTATAGCAGACCTTAATCTTGATGAAGACGAGTATATAACGGCTATCAGACTGGAACACGGCCGGGTGGAGCGAGGTTTCACCACGAGAAATACAGCATATGATTCCATGAATGACGATAGCATTGAAGATTGGACGCCTAAACAAACAGACCACTATTATTCTAAGGGAGGGGCAGAAGCGACAGGACTTAAACCACTTACATATCTGGTAACCTGTCCGAAGCCGTTGACGCCGCCAGCGGTAATCGATAATTCGGCTAATGCATTTATCGCGAGAAATATTGATTTGACGGATGATGATTTAGATAAAGTATCTACGGAAGTAATCAATACGTTCAAGGAGAATCCAGTGAATGAAGAGTACAATGAACCTCCCTGCGGAGGCGAGGATGAGTATCCGCCCGGTGAATTTGAGGAACCGAAAGAAACAGAGAAAGTATTGGGCGAAGAAGCAAAGACCGGCGATGCATTCAGGCTGAGTATCATATTGATCTTTATGGTCGGTGCGGGAATAGTTGTTTTTGCCTTGAAAAAGAGAAACAAAATAAAAATGCTGTCACTGCTGCTTGCAGGAATGTTGATCGCCGGAACTGCCGCTTCTTTTGACAATGCTTACGCATCCGGCTATCCCATGTCAGACAGTTTTACTAAAAACGGCATGGAATATTCATTGGCTACCGCATCAAAGGTTGAACCGGCAGCAAATGAAACTATCTATAACGTCGAGTATCATGTGGATCAGAATGTGAATAAGAAAATAATTGATAATGTAGATCAGTATCAAATACTTCCCCAAAAGGTCGAAGTTAGCATCCGCGAATACAATGGGAAGATAATGCTCGCAAACAAGAATATTAAACCGATTTATTTAAAGAAACAAGTGCAGATCGACAAAATTGAAGTCATAGAAAACCTTGATGCTGAGGATGTTAGTGAGTTACCGGATTCAAAGGTCTATACAGTAAGATCCGACAAAGCTATAGGCGGCACAGAAGAAAAGGAACTGAAGCGTGCAGGAGTTTCATTAAAAGTATCGGACATGGATGATGACGGTGTCCCGATCAAATGGAATGCAACTATAGTATACCGTGGTCTGGAATCATATTTGGAAAAATACCAGTATAATGTAAAAGCTACATATTCAGGAATGGTCAGCGCCAGTGCAAAACAGGTCGATGCCACTGCCCCTGTCATCGAAAAAGATTACAATGATCTCACTTACGAGGAAGCTAGAGAACGAAATGAAGAGCTGGCAAAAGAAAAGTATTTAGAGTTTAAAGGCGATGGGTCTTCTGCCTCTTCTCATAAGGCCGTGCCGGAAGCAGACGGCTGGCAAACATCCGATTTTATAAAATTTCTGGGATTGATCCTTGCACTGGCTGTTATAAGTTTTATCACATATATGATCCTTACAAGGAACCGGCAAAAAAGAATAGGATAATTAAAACAACTGAATAAAAACCGCTCTGATCCGCTGAAAACTGTGATAGTTTTGCTATCCATCAACGGATTATTGTGTTAAAATATAGGATAATCTAAATAATTTCTAGTACCGAATCTATTTTATATATATGAAAGGATTACAAATGGCATACTATTTTGACGAACCATCTAGAACATTCAGTGAGTATCTTTTGGTACCGGGCTATTCCTCTAAGGAATGCACTGCGGAGAACGTAGACCTTAAAGTACCGGTTTTGAAATACAAAAAAGGTGAGGAGTCACCATTAAATCTTAATATCCCGCTGGTATCAGCTGTGATGCAGGCGGTTTCCGATGATCGCATGGCAGTTGCATTAGCAAGAGAAGGCGGACTTTCTTTTATCTACGGTTCACAGACTATTAAGGATCAGGCTGAGATGGTCAAAAGAGTTAAGGATTACAAAGCCGGGTTCGTCAGATCGGACACCAACATAAGTCCCGATCAGACACTTTCCGACATCGTTACACTAAAAGAAAAAAGCGGTCACTCCACCACAGCTGTAACAGAAGACGGAACAGCAAGCGGGAAGGTCGTAGGGATTGTAACAAGCAGGGATTACAGGGTAAGCAGGATGTCTCCCGACACTAAAATAAGCGAATTCATGACACCCTTTTCCGAGTTGGTGTTTGGCGAAGAAGGTATAAGTTTGTCAAAAGCCAACGATATTCTCTGGGACAATAAGCTCAATGCACTGCCCATCATAGACAAGAATCAGAGACTTGTTGCCTTTGTTTTCAGAAAGGATTATGACAGTCATAAGGCAAATCCTAACGAACTTCTGGACAGCCAGAAAAGATATATAGTAGGTGCCGGAGTCAACACAAAGGATTACCGGGAAAGAATACCTGCCCTTGTTGACCAGAGCGTTGATGTACTTTGTATCGATTCTTCCGAAGGCTACACAGAATGGCAAAAGGATACCATCGACTACGTGAGAAAAAACTACGGAGATGAAGTGAAGATCGGCGCCGGCAATGTAGTGGACAGAGAAGGGTTCCGTTTCCTCGTTGAATCAGGGGCGGACTTTGTCAAGGTTGGCATCGGCGGAGGATCCATCTGCATAACCAGAGAGCAAAAGGGTATCGGTCGCGGACAGGCCTCTGCTTTGATCGAAGTTGCTGACGAAAGAAATAAATATTTTGAAGAAACAGGAATATACATTCCCCTCTGTTCCGACGGCGGTATAGTATATGACTATCATATGACAGTTGGGCTGGCTATGGGAGCGGACTTTCTCATGCTTGGAAGATACTTTGCCCGGTTCGACGAGAGTCCTTCCGCTAAATTGAACGTCAACGGATCGTATGTCAAGGAATACTGGGGCGAAGGATCAAACAGAGCCCGTAACTGGCAGCGATATGACATGGGCGGAGATGAAGATCTCAGCTTTGAAGAAGGCGTAGATTCATATGTTCCGTATGCCGGAAGCCTCAAGGATAACGTAGCTCAGTCCCTGGGCAAGGTCAAGTCCACCATGTGTAACTGCGGGGTTCTTAATATCCCTGAGCTTCAGGAAAAGACGAAGCTTACCGTTGTTTCCGCAACCAGCATAGTAGAAGGCGGAGCACACGATGTCATCCTAAAAGATCAGAATACTAATGTAGGAAGATAAAACTCAAAATAAACCAGATAAACCAGAATTATATGAAAGGACGGGAATTCCCCGTTCTTTTTATATTAGGATCATAGGCACTCAAGAATTGAATATGATTTTAATATGTTTCTAATGGGATCCAAACTGAAAACTCATAGAAGATGTATATCATGGCATAGAAAGCAACATAAAGAAAAATGACCGAAAGGAATTAATATGTTATCACGTATTTTAAAAAAAGAGTTTGGGAAAAAGAAAGCTATTAATATGACAGTTTTTCTTTTCATACTCCTTTCCTCATTATTGATATCCGGAGCCGCAAATACGATTTATACACTTGCGGGCTCAATGGACAATTTTTTTGACAGATCTCAGACACCCGATTTTATTCAGTCTCATGTAGGTGCTCTGGATCAAAAAAAAATCGATGATTTTGCAGAGAATAACAAGCTTGTCAGTAAACAGCAGACCATGGAGATGATCACCATCGACGGTGCAACTTTGTATCTGGGCAGTGGTGATAAATCAGAAGCCGAAAGCGCAATGGATGTGAGTTTCGTAAGGCAGAATGAAAGGTTTGATTTTATTCTTGATATGAATAATGATCCGGTTCAGGTCGGAAAAGGGGAAATAGCACTTCCTATCTACTACAAAGATAACAGAGATATAGTGGTTGGCGACAAAGTTTGGGTCAACACAGGTGACTACAAAAAAGAGTTCGTCATCTCGGATTTCACAAGGGATGCCCAGATGAACCCTTCGCTTATAAACTCAAAGAGAGTCGTGGTTAATGAGGCTGATTTTTCCGATGTTAGAAAACACATAACCACAAGTGAGTATTTGGTAGAGTTTACCCTCAAAGACCCGGGCAGTATCAGGGATTTTACCAATCAGTATGTGGATGCAGGTCTTCCGGCAGGAGGATTCACCATCGATCAGACCATACTGAAACTTTTCAATGCGTTATCCGATGTCATGGTAGCAGCCATAATAATATTTATCAGCTTCCTTCTGATGACTATCGCTTTATTATGTCTCAGATTCACAATTCTGGGAGCAATAGAAGAAGAGTACAGAGAAATCGGCGTAATGAAGGCCATTGGCATGAAGCTTAAGGATATCCGCAGGCTTTATATGGTCAAATATATAATAATAAGTTTGGTCGCCTGCCTCTTAGGGTACATTCTGTCAATCTTTTCCGTCGATCTTTTCATCCGGAACATAACATTATATATGGGGGAAAAACCAGTATCGATTGTGGATTATATCATACCCATCCTTGGAGCAGCTTTCATATTCGGTCTCGTAATGCTGAGTTGCCGCATCATACTTAGAAGGTTTAAGAAAATCAGTTCAGTCGAAGCCATCCGTTCGGGTCGCCGATCGGACGGTGGCAAAGCCCACACAAGAATCAGAGTAAGAAAAACCGGAATAGGAAATATGAATATTTTTCTGGGACTGAGAGATGTAATTGTGAGATTTAGATCATATATTCTGCTTCTTTTCGTATTCATAATCTGCACTTTTATTATGGTGCTTCCTATGAACTTTATGACTACAGTAAATGCACCGGATTTTGTTTCCTATATGGGTGCGGCCAAATGCGATATCAGGATCGATCTTCAGAAAACAGACGATATAGAACAGCGCTATGATGATATGGCTGATGCACTTGAAAAAGACAAAGATATAAAGAAATTTTCACCTTTCATCGCATGTAACTACAAGATACTTAACGAAGACGGACTCTATGAAAATATGACGGTGGAAAGCGGTGACTTTGATGAATTCCCCATAAAATACGTCTACGGTAGGGCTCCTCTGAAAGATTCGGAGATTTCACTGTCATATGCCAAAGCAACTGATCTTGATAAATCGGTGGGAGATACTGTGATCATGATATATAAAGGCGAGGAGCGGGTACTGAAGATCAGCGGCATCTATCAGGATATAACCAACGGAGGCAAGACGGCTAAAGCAGCTCTTCCATATGACGCAGACAGCGTCCTCTGGTATACGGCATACGTAGATTTTAATAGCGGTGCAAGCAAAGTTCAGAAGATTGAATATCTTACTGAAGAGATGTCTCCTGCAAAGGTTACAGATACCCAAGATTATCTGTCTCAGACTTTGGGAGGAATGATTGACAGGCTGACAGAGATAACTGTTTTGGCATCAGCAATTGCCATGTTCATAGTCATGCTCATAACAGCATTGTTTTTCAACATGCTCATAACAAAGGACTCTGGCGACATAGCTATCCTAAACAGTCTTGGCTATTCATTCAGAGATATTAGACACCAGTATCTGTGCCGGGCAATATTTACAGGCATAATCGGTATCACTCTGGGGATTATTGGAACTATGACATTGGGAACCGGTCTGGTGGGCTTTGCCGGAAGTTTCATGGGCATAGCATCGTTCAAATTTATTGTAAATCCGGTGCTGATCTATGTGATCGCCCCAGTTTTACTGATCGTCACAGTGTTGGTCACAATGCTGTTTGTCACCCGTATTATAAATAACAAGTTTTCCATAAGAAATATAGTTGAGTAGAGGAGTATTGAAATGAAAAATATTTTAGAATGCATAGGCTTAGTCAAAGATTACAAGACAGGCAAAGATCAGAGTCAGCGGATACTCCATGGCATCGATATAGCTATAAACGAAGGGGAGCTGGTTTCCATCATGGGACCTTCCGGCTCAGGTAAATCCACATTCCTTTACAATATCAGCGGGATGGATCAGCCGACTTCCGGCCAGGTTATTAGGGAAGGCAAGGATCTCACGCAGATGAAGGAAGAGGATCTCGCAAAGATCAGGCTTACCGAAATAGGATTTGTCTTCCAGCAGAGCAACCTTCTTCGAAATCTTGATCTTCTTGATAACATCATCGTCGGTTCATACCACAGAAAAGGCATTGACAGAAGCGATCTGATGAACAGAGCCCGTGAGCTCATGGAAAAAACAGGTGTCTCAGACCTGGCAGGAAACGACGTGACTCAGGCCTCAGGCGGACAACTCCAGAGGGTCGCTATATGCAGAGCGCTCATTAATGATCCCAAAATAGTATTCGGAGACGAGCCTACCGGCGCGCTGAATTCAAAATCAACCAATGAGATCCTGAATATCTTCGAAACTATTAATCGCGAAGGAACGACAGTTATTATAGCCACCCACGATGTTCATGTGTCAGCCAGATCGGAAAGAGTGTTATTCATGTTTGACGGCAAGATCACGGGGGACATAAACATTGGAAAATACGATAGTACAAAAGATGATCTTAAGAAGCGAGAAGAAGAACTTTCTTCCTGGCTGGCAGAGAGAGGTTTTTGAGAAAGTCAGTCTGTAATTGATAATTACCTTCGAATGCTGTAAAATAAAATGCATGACAAATCCATATTCTAAAATTTCGGAGGTTGACCTTTGGATCAGAAAAAAAGCATAAAGTTTTTTAATATCACACTCTTTTTAGTGATGCTCGCATTTCTAGCCTACTATATATCTATTCTCTTTAAATCAGGAGGGTCAGATCTCTATAACGATATGAAATCGATCGGCCTCATCGTTGCGCTTGCAGGGTCGATCTTCGGTTATGCAGGTATCACCAGAGCAAACAAGGGAACGATACTTCGAGGTCTGATAATGGGGTTCATTATAGGAATGGCAGTGCTGACGGTCGCAGTTACGGTCATGGCGCCTTAACAATTATATCTAGATAAATATAGTTAAATAAAATTGGAGAAAAATCAATGGAACATGAAAAAATATTAGTAATAGATTTTGGCGGTCAGTACAATCAGCTTATCGCAAGAAGGGTCAGAGAAAGCAATGTGTTTGCAGAGGTCAAGCCATATACCATTTCAGCAAATGAAATTAAGGAGCTGGCCCCAAAGGGAATAATCTTCACCGGAGGCCCAAACAGCGTTTTCGGCGATACAGCTCTTGATTATGATAAGGGAGTATTTGATCTGGGAATCCCCATTCTTGGGATCTGCTACGGTGCACAGCTCATGGCCCATGCTTTGGGTGGAAAAGTCGCAACTGCACCTACCAGTGAATACGGCAAGACTGAAGTTGAACTCAGTGATGGTGGCAAAACTAGCAAACTTCTAAAGGATATTTCAGATAAGACGATAACCTGGATGAGCCATACCGATTATATTGCCGAAGTTCCGGAAGACTTTATGGTAACTGCAAGTTCGCCTGTCTGTCCTGTGGCAGCCATGGAACTTCCTTCCCGGGGATTCTATGCAACACAGTTCCACCCTGAAGTCCTTCATACTGAAGAAGGAACAAAGATTCTGAAATCATTCATTTACGATATATGCGGATGCAAAGGTGATTGGAAAATGTCCTCTTTTGTAGACGATTCAATAAAAGCTATAAAAGAACAGGTCGGCGACGGAAAAGTGCTGTGTGCCCTGTCCGGCGGTGTAGACTCATCTGTCTCAGCAGTAATGCTGTCCAAAGCAGTTGGCAAACAACTTACCTGCGTTTTCGTAGATCACGGTCTTCTCCGTAAAGATGAAGAAAAACAGGTGGAGTCAGTATTTGGCGACGGCGGTGATTACGATCTTAACTTCATTCATGTCAATGCCCGCCAGAGATTCTATGACAAGCTGGCAGGAGTCGATGATCCGGAAACAAAACGAAAAATAATAGGTGAGGAATTCATCAGAGTTTTTGAAGACGAAGCCAAGAAAATCGGTGTGGTTGATTATCTCGTTCAGGGGACTATTTATCCTGACGTAATCGAAAGTGGAATAGGTGACTCAGCGGTTATCAAGTCTCATCACAATGTGGGAGGACTTCCCGATCACGTTGATTTCAAAGATATAATTGAGCCTCTCAGAATGCTCTTTAAAGACGAAGTTCGCCGTGCGGGAACCGAACTCGGCTTGCCTGAATATCTGGTAAACAGACAGCCGTTCCCGGGACCGGGACTTGCCGTTCGAATAATCGGTGAAGTTACACCTGATAAAGTAAAGATCGTCCAGGAAGCCGATGCCATATTCAGAGAAGAAATAGAAAATGCAGGTCTGGGCGGCGGTCCAAATACCGGTGAGGCAGGCGGATCTATCGGACAATATTTTGCCGCACTTACTAATATGCGATCGGTTGGAGTTATGGGCGACTTCAGGACATACGATTATGCCATCGCCCTTCGCGCGGTTATGACAGTTGATTTTATGACGGCAGAAGCGGCGCAGATACCATGGCCGGTACTCGAGAAAGTCGTCAACCGAATCGTCAATGAAGTCGATAATGTCAATCGGGTGTTCTATGACTGTACAAGTAAACCGCCCGGGACGATTGAGTTTGAATAGTAAAATGTAATTGAATATTGTTGAAAAATAGGCGTTTGTGGCGCCTATTTTTTATGAGTGATAACAGATTGATAACAGTTTTTATTCCTTTATATCTCAATCTAAATTGAGCATCATGATTGGCAAATAGTCAATATTATGTTCAAGTATATTATTTACTATATTCTTACCTTTTTTATCAAGCTTTTCATAAGCGTTAATTGAACTCTTACTTAAATCTTTTATAGTCGGTGTTTTTGATGTAGAAACTATATTTTGAATTTGTTGGATTTCTTTCTCTACATAAATACCTTCTGCAAATTCTGATTTGGTTATGGGTTTAATATTCCCTGTATCTGTTGTTTTTCCATTGTCAGATGGATTTGGTTTTGTTGGTGGGAATGGATATGCACCATCACTTCCTTTAAGATTTCTAAAAAATTGTTGTAAAGATACAGCACTATTTAAACTAAGCATTTCCTCAAAGGAAAAATTTCGTATATTTCCTTGTGGGAAAAGATGAGTCCTGATATCATCCGCCTTGGCAAGAGTTACTCCAAGCACGTCCTGGTTATTTGATGTATATTTAGAATCAATCGTATAAATGCGTTGTTTAATTTGTTGTGGCAAACTAAATGACTGGTCATATATGGAATTATAAAAACAATATAACGGTTTATAATGTGTAGTCTTACAATAATTTAAGAATATACTAAATTGTTCCATAGACAGTCCATGTTGAGTGACTTTATGTTTAAATGCTCCATATTTATTTTTAATAATATTTGGAATTCTAGATATATTTTTAGGGCGATACATTCGTTTTGCTTGAATTAGATATTGTTGTGTCGTTGACAATCCTCTAATAACTAGAAAGAAATCTGCACCAGTTATTTTTTCAGGACGTTTTGTATCATCAAAGAAGAAAAAGTCTGTTTTACCAAATTCATCGCAATGACTTAACCCATACATTAAATATGAAGTTATTCCGGTTTCTGTTGCCATAGCATGGGGTATTTTATGTGTTGTTTTAATCCAATCCCACACTAGTTTTGAGAGGTGTTCTGACATGTTTATTGCATTCATGATTAATCTCCGAGTTATCTTTCCCGTGAATTTTTTATTCTTTTGGGATTTGGAAGTTTATCAATATTAATTTCAGATAGTTTACTTAATTGTGAGGTTGCAAGTTCACGTAATGCGATCAATCGATCTTTTTGTGAAATCCTTTTTTCAATTAGTATTGCGTTATAACTTTCCATATTTGAAAGCACTAATAATTGGTTTAATGAAGCGTAGTCTCTGATATTTCCATTTTTATCCGCATTTTCTTCACGCCATTGTTTTGCAGTCATTCCAAATAATGCAACGTTGAGAAGGTCTGCCTCGTTTGCATAAGTCATGGAAATTTGAAAACTTGTCAGTTCAGATGGGATCAAATTTTCCTTTATGGCATCAGTGTGTATTCTATAATTTATTTTAGACAACTCTCTGTTTAGATTCCAATTCAATGAGAGTCTGCTATTTTCATCACTCTTAATGCGTTTATAGTCTTTGATTATATAAAGTTTGAATTCTGCTGAAATCCATGATGCAAATTCAAATGCTATGTCAGAATGTGCATATGTCCCTCCATATCTTCCTGCATTAGAAATGATACCTTTCGCATTAACAGATTCTATCCATTTTGACGGAGACAATGTAAATGCATTTGAGCCCGCTTGGTTTCTAAACCCGTCGAATTCGACGGGTTTAAAATCAGGATTGTGAAGGCTTTCCCAGAGGCCTAAGAATTCGATTGTATCACGAAGACGCATCCAGTTTTTAATTACATCATTTGGTGACTCACTTTTGTACTTGGCAATATCCGTTAATGAAATATATTCATTTTCGAAATCACTTGTATATATGTTGATATCTATTCCTTTAGCGTGAAGTGTATCTTTAATATTTTTGCTCATCTGTTTTTCTCCATATCCCCTTAATATTTTTCTCTCATGTTTATGATACTTTATTCCAAATCTCGTACCACTGGTGCGAGAAATTAATTATTTGTTTAGCTTTGTCAAATATTCCACTACTTCTTTGGTTAAAATTCCTGCTTTTTCAATAATTGAGCCCGTGAGTTCATCAATTTTATTAAAATCTGGGGTTTCAATTAATACTGCCTCTAAAACAGAATACTTTGGCATCTCAGTTTTTGCAATATTCCATTTTGAAATCTTCAGTTCATTCCAGTATTCTTTTTGTATTTCAGTATTTTGACCCATAAGCCACAGCTCAAATCGCATTTGGTTATGATTTAGAACAATTCCAAATCGAAGTTTTTTCGCCCGCAGCATATCATTGTGAAAAGGAAAATAGGTAAAATCTAAATATCCTGGAGATACATTACCGGTTTTATATATACTGCCGTATTTTTGCGAAAAAGCGGATTTTATTTCCATGACATATTTGACTAGGAATTCATATGCAACTTGAATCTCTCCATCTGATAGTGCTTGTTTGTAAACATCAATATAATCATTAATATTTTTATTCATCATCTTGCTCCATTTTGCGCTTAATTCGTATTTCATCTATATCAGCTTTGCTACGTTCTACAGAGTCTTTAGGATAATTGTATCGCCATTCATCGTATTCTTCTTGAGTAATTTCACCATTTTGAAATTTTTCTGCTTCTTTTGACCACGTATTCAAGATCTTAAATACAGGCGAATATGAATCAGTTCTTGATTCATCAAGATCAATAAAAATATGTCCATGATCATTATTTATTTTAACACCGTAAATGTCCTCCAGAGCAAATAAAGTGTGGATCAATCCGTGATAATTATCTATGTCGGGAATATTCAGAGCGTCCGGACTGACATCAAGTACCTCAGCAATGTTTGTTACCAGTTTTTCCTTTGGTGTTCGTATACCTGTTTCATATTGAGCCATCCTGACATCAGCAGTTTTTTCAGCAAAACCAACTTTAATGCCAAGTTCTTTTTGGGTAAGCCCTCTTAGTTTCCTGATTCTTTTAATTCTGTCACCTATGGCCATATGTAAAATCCTTTCGAAGCTTGTTTAACAAATATGTTTACTTAATTATAACTCACATATCGGATAATAGCAATAAATAACTAAACAAAAATGTTTATAAAATATATTGACATAAGCATATATGTTTAGTAAAATACATATACTTAAACATAGATGTTTAATATTGAATGCGCATCGTGAAAGGAGACATGAGTGTCAGATAAAGTATTTATAAAAGCGGAAGAGATAGCCGCTGAGCTAGGTGTGTCAAAGCCATATGCCTATAAATTAGTTCGACAAATGAATGATGAGCTTGAACAAAAAGGGTTTATAACCATTGCCGGTAGGGTCAGCCGAAAGTATTATCAGGAAAAAATCTACGGGATAGAAAAGAAGAAAAGAGAAATCGATAATGACCGCAATCAAAGATAATAACGGAACATGGTTTGTTCCATTCAGATATACAGATTGGAAAGGAAATCGAAAACAAAAGCTGAAGCGTGGATTTCAGACTAGGAAAGATGCGCTGGCATGGGAACGGGATTTTTTGCAACAGAAGACCTCTGATCTGGATATGACATTTGAGACTTTTCTCGATTTGTATATGGGTAACATGAAAGGGCGACTTCGGGAGAGTACATACAGAGGCAAGAAGTATGTCATAGATAGCAAGATCCTTCCATATTTCAAAGATAAGAAAATGAGTGAGATAAAGCCATCTGATATCATCAATTGGCAAAACGAAATAATGCAGACCAGAGATGAAAATGGCAATCCATATGCAACGGGATATTTGAAATCAGTCCACAGTCAATTGAGCGCTATCTTTAATCATGCGATTAGGTTTTATGAGCTGAAATCAAATCCTGCAACCAAAGCAGGCAGTATGGGACGTGAACAGTCAAAAGAAATGAAGTTTTGGACAAAGGACGAATATATAAAATTCTCAAGTGCTATCATGAAAAATCCTATAGCGTTCCATGCATATGAAATGCTTTACTGGTGTGGCATTCGTCTGGGAGAATTGTTGGCGCTTACGAGAAATGATTTTGATTTTGAAACCAGAATTCTTACAATAAACAAATCCTATCAGCGAATTAATAAAAAAGATGTGATCACCGAACCCAAGACGCCGAGGAGCAACAGAACAATCAAAATGCCCAAATTTTTATGTGACGAAATGAAAGAATATTTTGATTCTCTGTATGGAGTAGAGCCAACGGACAGGGTATTTCCAATAACGAAGAACTTTCTGCATCGTGAAATGGTGAGAGGTTGCAAGCTGGTCAATATGGAGAAAATAAGGATACATGATCTCAGACACTCTCATGTTTCGTTGCTTATCGAAATGGGCTTTACTGCCGTAGCTATTGCAGACCGCATGGGTCATGAAAGTATAAGAGTCACATTCAGGTATGCACATTTATTTCCATCAAAACAAAACGAAATGGCAGATCGGTTGGATAAAGAAAGAAGCAGTCATGATAGGGAAAGATAATGCTGTCCACAGTGATAGCGAGCATCGGATTGTGGCACCACAATCCAAATCGACAAACATGTGCTTGCCAGTTACTGTCCAGGGGACACCCCTGAATACCCACAAAGGAACACTGAATATGTCTAATGGTAATAGAATAAGTTTTCGAGTCGATGATAAAGAATATAAACGGATCAAAGATTATTCAACATCATGTGGTTTATCTCAATCGGAGTTGATGAGATTCCTGTCAAGAAATTTGATTCCAAAGCCATTGCCGCCAAAACAGTTTTGGGAGTTTATGGATACTCTGTATTCCGTTCATGATAATTTCAGTCAATGCAGTGGTGGTTGTGATAACGCTCAGAAAAAGTGCATAGAAATTGAAACACTTGTTTTGGAACTGCAAATAATGATGACAAAACCGGAGGAAGTAGAATCATGGCGACAACGAGTTTGTGGCACATCAACGGAAGATTAAAAAATTTGATCAAATAATATTGAGAATCCCGAAAAAACCTCTATGAATAAGGAAGTGTCGGATTTGAACAATGTGTTCTCTTACATGACAGATTCGGAGAAAACTTCGGGTAAAAAATATGTAAGTACAATCAACTGTCTGAAGGAAATTGCATTGCAGCAGATGCTACTCACTAAAAAACAATTTAACAAAACCGATGGTTATATAGCCTGGCATGGCTATCAAAGTTTCAAGCCCGGTGAAGTTTCTCCGGCGGAATGTCATACAATAGGAGTGGAGCTCGCTAGAAAGATGTGGGGAGACAGGTTTCAGGTAATAGTCACTACTCATGTGGACAAAGATCATCTGCATAATCATTTCTGTCTCAACTCAGTTTCATTTTTAAATGGTAAAAAATACAATTATTCAAAAACGGAGCAGAAGCGACTCAGGGATACATCCGATATGATTTGTGTGGAGCATGAACTCGAAGTTATTAAGAATCCTGGAAAGTCACCACCTAGAAACATATACTTTGATGAAAAATCCGGTAAGCCAACTAGATATAATATATATCGGGAGGATATTGAGGAGGCACTTGCTGATAGCTTTACATTTCAGCATTTCTTTCATTATCTCCGGCGGAAAGGATATGAATTAGATACTTCGGGTAAATACTGGAAGATGAAGCTGCCTCATCATCAGAGATTTACTAGGCTTCGAACACTTGATGAGAGATTTACACCAGATTGGATAAAAGATCGCATACTGGAAAATACTTCTCCAGTCATGGGAGCCAGAGTAACATCTTCTCCATATCTGCCGCAAAAATATAAAAATGCATGGCAGCCAAATAAAAAAGTAACTGGCATAAGAGCTTTATATATCTATTGGTGTTACCAGCTCGGGATCTTTCCAAAAGGTAATAAATATAAACCGACAAGCGCGTTGCTTCGGGAAGATATTAAGAAGATGGATGAATACGTTGAACAGATTAGGCATATGGCAAAGAATGATATAGAGACGTGGGATGATTTGATTGTGCATATCGATGATTTGCAGAGGAAAATAGATTTTTATGTGGCAGAACGAGTAAAATTGCAGAATAAAATTAGACGTACACCAGATACGGAAGTCCATTTTCTTAGAGAAAAGAAAAAGCGTATTTCCGTCATGATTGCTAAATTAAGAAAAAATTATAAATTAACAATTGCCATTAGGGATAATTCTATTCAGATTAGTGAAAAAATGAATACTGTAAATAAGGAAATTACGAATATAATAAATAAAGATGATCGATTAAAAAAGAACCTTATATGGCGATAGTTGCTATATTGTCTGTATTGCAGTTGACATATTGTTTTATGACTGATATAATTGTTTTATAAAATTGAAAGGAGGCATAAAATATGTCAAAGTCACTAAATAGTGCGCTACCATCGTATACTACAGTTGATAATATTATTGCTCTTATAGACACATTAAAAATGAAAAACGGCAAAGAGGATGAAGTGAAAGCTCTTTTTGGGAAAGGGAATTCGGCATATTCTAATTCAAGGTCGGCTTTACGGACGTTTGGGTTTATTGAGGCAGATAATTTAAATTTCACAAAAGAAGGGCAAGAAGCAGCATATTCTCAAGGGGAAGATAAAATAGGTGAAATGACAAAAATTCTAAAGAATTGTCGACCCTATGAAATATTCTTACTAAGCTTACTTAAAAATGGTAGTGCATCAGTTACAACAATTGATGATATTACAAATTTTTGGGGCAAAGCTTCATACGGTTCTACCCAAAGAAATCGAGAAGATGCAGCAAAATTATTTATGAGTATTATTGATTATTGCGAATTTGGTAAATATGTCATAGGACGAGGAAATAATGCGACACGAATAGAATGGTCTTCAGATATTATTGAAAGAATTAAAAATTTAAACAACGATAGCAACAATGTTCAAGAAGTATCAGAAGAAAAAACTATATCATCTGATGCAAACGAAAATTTAGCTGAGCAGGAACCGGAGATGTTAAATGAAGCACATAGTGCAATTAATGAAGAAACGGTGAAAGGGTTAGACATTTCGAAAGAAAATTTACACACAACAAATACACCCAATATAACAATTAATGTAGATATGAGTGAATGGTCTGATGATAGAATGGAAGCTTTCTTTAGATACGCTCACGGAAAATTTAAAAAGTAGGATTATTTATGTCTGAGAGATTACCTAGCCATAATGTTCCACTGTTACTTGTTGTAGATGTTGCAATTTTTATCAATCACTCTGGATTAATAGAGTTGGATAAACTAAAATCGTTTACTGGCAAAAGTGAGGCATATATTAGGAGCAGTATTGCTATTTGTAGAATGCTTAATATATTTGATGATTCAAATCTAGTGAATCCGATTATAAATTCATTAGGGAAAACTCCAAATAAAGAATCAAAAATGGAAGTAATAAGAAAGTTTGTTCAAGAATATGAACCATTTTTGACATTTATTCAATATTCATTAAATGACGCAGGACTTGATGAATCTGCAAGGAAAGTATATATTTCCTATTCGCTTATCGGAAAAGATTATAGATTCCTAAAAGATTTGTTTTTATCATGGGGTGTAGCTGTCGGTATATTCACATTATCGGATAATAAATTAGAGTTAGGTAATATAATTAAATCACAAGTTACCAAAATTAATAAATTGGATTTTAGACTAGATGATGATATGGCAATTCGAATACATATCGGTAACGTTTTAGGTGCAGATATTTTTTCCACTTTATCACCTGCCGAAATCGAAGAGCTTGTTGACAGTTATAAAAAAAGTGAAACTGATGCAAGAGGATCAATTGAATGTGCAGGAAGGGCATTTGAAGATTTTTTGCGACGATCAGCAAATTCTGTTAATGTTAATGTGGAGAAACAGAATGGTATTGGACAGATAATAAATGCATTATACAATAATAAAAGTTCTACTGGCTTATTGGATAAAAAAATACATAGCAAACACACTTCAATCGGTGCAGCGATAGGAGATATCAGAAACATGGCTGGACATAGCATGGAAGCTCGTACAATGGAACGATGGACATTGTCTTCGAATTGTGGGAAATTTTATATAGAAATGGTACTTTCAACAATTAAAAGTATATATAACTATATCGATTGTGGAACATATGATTATTAATATAATAGTAGTTGATAACTTTATGCATTTTGCAATGATAGCAAATTGATAACAAAAACTCTGAAAACCACAAATAATAGGTATAAAAACCACTCAAAACAGTATAAAAACACAAAAAAAATAAACAAATATGTTTAATAAATAGCCCAATTAAGAGAGTTTGAATAGATAAACGAAGCCCAAGAATCTAGTAATTGCGAAGGTTATTGGGCTTTTGGGCTGGATCTGAGTACAGATTGGGGAGTGTGAAGGAAAGTCTGTAAAATGACTTCCAATGATAATTCTTAAGATGGGATCTGGGTCTAGTTGCTCAGATCCCTTTCGCATTTAATATAAAATAGTAAAATCCGAATGTCAAGGTATGCCAAAAAAAGGTATTCCGGAAATTCGGATTTTTTCTATTGATTAAAGCCGATCTTCGTACATGATTTCTAGCTCACCTAAGATTTTACCCCAATTTCTGAGGGGCATATTCCATTTCTTGGTGATTTTTAAAGTCGCCAGGTAAAGAGCCTTGAGAAGTGCTTTTTCTGATGGAAAAACGCTCCTGGCTCGGTTTAGCCTGCGGTAGCTGCTATTTAATGATTCAATGGCATTTGTGGTGTAAATGACTTTTCTGACAGCTCCTGAAAACTTAAATATGGGGCTGATGGCATCCCAGTTGGTTTCCCAACTTTTCATTGAATTAGGATATATTTTCTCCCATTTCTTTTTGAGTTCCAGCATTTTTTCATGACCGGTCTTCTCGTTTGGAGCATGATATATAGTCTTAAGATCTTTTGCGAATTCTTTTTTGTTTTCATGACTTGAATATTTGAGAGTATTTCTGACCTGATGAACAATGCAACGCTGATACTCGGTCTTTGGAAAGGATGCCGTTATAGATTCCTTTATGCCTGTGAGGCCGTCTGCACAAAGGATAAGGATATCACTGACGCCACGGTTCTTAAGATCATTCAGTACGCTTAGCCAGTATTTGCTGTTCTCTGTCTGACCGACATATATTCCAAGCACATCCTTTATCCCTTCAAGGTTGATTCCAAGAACTACATAGGCTGCCAGTTTCTTTACAACTCCATCTTCTCTGACCGAATGGTGGATCGCATCTATAAATACTATTGGATACGTGTCTGATAGCGGCCGGTTCTGCCATTCTTCTATTTGTGGCATTAGTTTATCTGTGATATCTGAAACCAGACTTTCGCTCACATCAAAACCATAGATTTCTTCTATCTGCTCGGATATCTGCCTGGTAGAAAGACCATTGGCATACATTGAAATTATCTTATCGTCGATGGCTGAGATATCCTTCTGGCGTTTCTTTACCACCTTTGGTTCGAAGGTGCTGTTTCTATCCTGTGGAACATCAACAGGTAATTCTCCATACTTGCTTCTGACGTTCTTGGGTTTGACACCGTTCCTTGAGTTATCGCTGTCATTTCGCTCATGTTTTTCATAGCCTAAATGATCTGTCACCTCTGCTTCTAACATCTCACCGAGAGTATCACCCAAAATATCCGCCAGTGCATCCTGAATGTCTTCTGCTGATTTGATATCATATTCCTGAATGAGATCAGCTATGATATTTTTCTTACGTTCACTTTTCTGTCTTCTTTTTGCCATGATTAAAGGCCTCCTTTGATAATTTTACCATAGGAAGCCTTCAGTTATTTCTTATTTACAGACTTTTCTTCACACTCTCACAGATTGAGTATAAATTATTGAAATAGGTTCATCTGTTACACTAAATAGGTCAGGCACAATCAAATAAATTCTCTTTGTTGTTGCAAGCCGGCTTCCATATTTGCGAACTTTGACCTTTCATCGCGTAAATCACTTTCAGTTTTAATAGATTTTCCAGCAACTAGTTTTTCATTAATCTTATTAAAGTTATATTCAATGGATGATATCTTATGCAATAAATATGGTGATATAGTATTAAGTAAATCTTTCGTATTTAATTCCCAATAAAATGGACCAGAAGATTGAATTTCTGAATCAAGATGAGTACTCGATGGTTTTATATAAAGTTTTTTCCAATAAATTTGTGCTGTATCTTTATCGCTGTAAATATCGTATCCTTTTTTATTGAAGACTGCCTTTAATGCAGTGTATATATTTTTAAAATTATTTCTATTATCAACAATTTCAATCTTTGTAAAATCTTTAAAAGAAAATCGATAAGATCTGTCAAATATACAATTATAGCCAATGGTTTTCATGAAATCTGAAATCGGCACAAAGAAAGTGATTGGATTTTTATATATACTATTTTTAATCCTAAATTCAACATTTGTATCTTTAACTTTAGTCATAGTTATATCTTGCTGGTCAAGGCATGCATTAAATATTTCTATGTTTTCCTTTATAAAATCTTTTGAATATATTTTTTTTAAAGATTGTTGTGTAAAAAGCCCATTGTTTTGAGCAATTTGTTCGAGTATAACTGGATTATGATCATTTAGCCATTGTGCAGTTTTTCTTCGACATACTAGTGGATCGTTTTCCATCTTCTCTAAATGTTTACTAGCCAGTTTAAGTTGTTCTTTTATTAAAGGTTTCCAAGAAGAATAGTCGTCAAATAGTTTTTTACAGTTACCCTTACCATTAATATATTCCGCTTTAACTTTATCCATTGCCGATATGTATTCTTTTAGGTCTTGATCTAATTCATATGGCAGAACTACTGCAAACTCTGATATTTCCTTTTTTATATTATCTAAAAAATTTAGATCGTCGCCTTCCAAAATCTCGAATTCAATTTTTCTAGCAATTTTCTGGGACTCACGAAACTCTCGCTTTTTTTGTTTCGCTCCATGAATATCAGGAAATTTTGTTATGCAGTCTGATCCAACATTTAATTCGGATTTGTTAACTTTATTCTGAATATAATGGATATACTTATTTTTTTGGCCACATAGCTGACAATGTTTTATCTCATCTATTTCTTCTACATATTTTGTAGAAAACCATTCTTTTGTGGTTTCATTGATCAGTTCTTTCTTATTTTCATGACTTAATAAAACAACTTTAGCCTTTTTATCAAATTTTGACTTGTCATCTAAATCACTTTCCATTAATTTGTTATAATAATTTAAGCAATCATATAAATTTCCGTAGATTTCCTTTTTGGGTTCTTCGCTGTTTTTAAGTAATACCAATTCTTGCATTGCCAGTATTTGTTTATTTGATTTTTTCATATTTCTCCACCACATTCGAATAATTTGTATATGTTTATTTATATTATACCTTATTCATAATAATATAATATAATTTTGCAGGATAAACTGTCTTATATTAAATCCATATATTGGACAAACTGACATGCACTATAATTCAGTCATTCAAAATATTAACTTTCAAAAATTTGGAATTACAAATATATTGGGACCTATATTGTGATTTAAAAAAATCGGAGTTAAGCCATAGCAATTATATAGCACAACAAGTTAAGTGAGATAACGGGTGTTTTAGAAGAAAAGTACTTCTTAAAATACCACTCGATATGTTATACTTATATAAAGAGAATCGTTCAATAAAACAGACTATAGCATGGAGGAATACTATGCAAATACAAAACTCAATATTTAATGTTAGTTTTTATAGAATTGAAAATATAAAAAAAGTTTTCTTGGAAAATTATAAAATGTTCGATGAGTTTAACGAGCCTTCTATTTTACCAATTCCAGATAATGGACCATCAGAAATACCACGAATAATTTTAGAATCAAAAAATGGACATTCACAAATAAACATATCTCAAGACACGGTATCATTAATAATTAAATATGATAATGATTATTTAGATAATTGGGAATTATGTCATGATTATATTGAGAAAAAGCAAAAGGTGATTGGAGAATTTTTAGATTTAAATTCGAATGGGAAATTGAAGTTTTCTGGATTAACAACAACTTTTTTTACTGGGCAAGATATTGTTGATGCAACAGGATTTTTGAAAGATAGGTTGATTACAAGTGATTTAAATTCTACATTTGATAATATTTTTGATATTAACACAAGGATAACTAGTGTAATTGAAAATAAATATTTTTCAAATATTACTTTTGAAAATGCAAGGGTATATAAAGACCAAAATGAGATAATGACCGCTGGTTTTCAGAAAGATCAAATAAGTAATAACATAGCTATAACAGTAGATATTAATGACAGATATTTATTTAATACAAGCTCAGAATACATTTCAGGAAAGGATGTCTTTTCGCGGATTCTTGAGATAAGTACGTTATCTATTGATAAGTATTCAAATTACTTCGAGAAATAGGAGATTAATATGTTGTACAGTACTTCAATACAAAAAAATGATGTTATATTGACATTTCTTAAGAATTTTGCTGAAAGTAGAAGTGTGTCAGAATCTATTTCTGTCCCTACAATTAATATGAACTTTGATATTGATGATTTAATCTTGAGAAATAATAGTGCACTGAGTTACTCATATGATAAACATTTTGAGAATATCTTTTCTAAATGGACTCTTAGGAAACCAATGACAATAGAAGACGATGTATATTATCTATTTGGCGATATGAGAGATTTAACTGTGGAAGAAAAAGAGTTTGAAGCGAAGATGATAGCATCAAAAACTACTTTGACAGGAGTGAGCTTTTTTGACTGATTTTGAGCATTTAATAGATTTTGTTTACGGTACATTTCCGGTTGTTCCCTATGAGATTAAGGAGAAAGCCAAAGAATGTGTAGCCCAATTTAAAAGCTGTGATACCCCATTGGACTATTTGATGCAAACACCACTAGAGGAAATATCACAAGGTGATGTTTTTAGTGAGATAAAGTTTCAGTATTTTGACGAAAATGGTAATCTGGGAGTATTTCCTGCAAAAGCTATTATTGTCAACACATCTTGTGATATTGATAACAAAGATACTATCTCATTTGCTCCATTATTTAATGTTGAAAGTGAGTCACTAAATAAAAAGGCTATTAAAAGTAATGAAGTGATATCGTATATGTATATACCTGATAATAAATTAAAAGATGAATATGTCAATTTTGGTTTTACTACAACATATAAAAAAAAATTTATAAAACAACAGATTGAAAAAAATAATATTAAGAGAATCGCATCATTAAGTCAAATAGGATATTATTTTTTTGTGGTAAAATATGCAACTTTTATGTTGAGAAAAGAAGATCCTGAAACATTAGTTGGTAGAAACACAATTAATTAAAATAATTATTAGAGTACAAGGTTTTTAATGGCAACACAGTGGCAACAAAAGATCAGTAAGTCAAAATACATTATATATTTAAAGTTAAAAAGCATTCAAATCAATTAATAACTTAAACAGAAATGTTTAGTGTAGTTGGTGCCCGGACCGAGTTTGAATAATTAATAATTTTACACAGATTATTTTAAGTAGTAGGTAGTTTATATGATTGCCTACTATTCTTATATTATCCTAGTTACAAGGACTTCCTATGTGAAATGTTGCCACGATAATAATCACAGTTATGCAGTCAACCCAAATTGTTAAGCCCATACAAAAAACATGTAACAACGTCAAAAATGATTATTGACTGTTTTTTTCTTTGTATTTATTGCCCCAATCTGTCATTGCGTCCAAGATCGGTGCCAGGCTGTATCCTGTTTCGGTCAGGGTATATTCTACCTTTGGGGGTACTTCGGCATATACTTTACGCGTAAGAAGTTTCTTTTCCTCCATGTCTCTTAATTGTGCTGTAAGAACTTTCTGACTTACATTGCCAATGGATTTTTTCAGTTCACCGAATCTTTTAGTTCCATCCATAAGATCTCTGAGGATCAGGACTTTCCATTTATCACCTATAAGAATCAATGTTGTCTCCACCGGACATGCAGGCAATAATTCATTCATTTGATACCTCCATTTAATTTATAACGCCGTAGTTACCATTTGGTAACTACGGCACAATAATGTGCCTACTTTACTGATCAACTGTACAACGGTATTGTAATGTTATAAGAAAAAAAAATCAAGAGGGGATATAAAAAATGACACAAAATGACAGATTGGATTATCTAATTGATCATCTTATCAAAGAAAATGATCAATACAAATATGTAGTAGTACCTAATGATACCCAAAGCAAGAAGCAATTGCTAAGATCACTTATGAATGTCAGAAATCCTGTCGCAGCAGATGAACTTTTTCTGAAGATTCAAGATGAATATCTTAGACTGGAAATCAAAGAGAGAGGCACAGTTTCCATAAACGATATTAGACCTTCTTCAGAAAATATTTATTTGTGGCAGGGAGATATAACAACGATCGAAGCAGATGCTATCGTGAATGCTGCAAACAGCCAGATGCTCGGCTGTTTCGTCCCATGTCACGGCTGTATAGATAATGCCATACATACTTATGCGGGAATACAGCTTCGTTTGGCATGCTACGAACTTATGAAGGAACAGGGGCGTCCTGAGGAGACCGGAAAAGCAAAAATCACTCCGGCGTTTAACTTGCCTTCAAAATACGTGATTCATACAGTTGGACCGATAATCTCAGGCAAATTGTCTGTAGCTGACTGTGAACTTCTCAAATCCTGTTATGTATCATGTATGGATATTGCAGCAAAAAACGATTTTAAATCAATTGCTTTCTGCTGTACATCTACAGGTGAATTTCATTTTCCAAATGATATAGCCGCAGAGATAGCAGTAAATACTGTAAAAAAATATTTGAGAGAAAACAAAAGTGAAATGAAGGTGATATTCAATGTTTTCAAAGATGAGGACTACAGACTCTACAATGACTTACTCAGATAAAATAGATCAACTCAAAGATATTATCAAAGAATCAGATGGGGTAATCATTGGTGCCGGATCAGGACTGTCATCAGCCGCAGGGCTCACATATACAGGGCTGAGATTCGAAACTAAATTTGCTGATTTTATTGAGAAATATAATTTGAGAGATATGTATTCAGCCGGATTTTATCCATACGATTCGCTGGAAGAATATTGGGCATATTGGAGCAGGCATATTTACTGGAACAGGTATGAACAGCCTGATACATCTCTTTATGGATTTTTGCTCAGCATAGTTAAAAACAAAGACTATTTCGTCCTGACAACGAATGTGGATCACTCTTTCCAGATTCATGGATTCGATAAGGAAAGATTGTTCTATACTCAGGGCGATTATGGACTATGGCAATGTTCTGTTCCGTGTCACCATAAGACTTATGATAATAAAGAGACTGTTTTCAAAATGGTAGAACAGCAAAAGGACATGAAGATACCGTCTGATCTTATACCCTATTGTCCAAAATGCGGCAAGCCCATGAGTATGAACTTAAGATGTGATAACACATTTGTTCAGGATAGTGGATGGTATGAAGCCTATAATCGTTATGAGGATTTTATAAAGCAACATGACGGCCAGAACAATCTTTATCTTGAACTTGGTGTAGGTACAAATACACCGGGGATCATCAAATATCCTTTCTGGAATATGGTAAAGAAAAACAAGAATGCAAAATACTGCTGTGTAAATTACGGTGAAGCTGATCATCCTGATAATATCAAGGAACAGTCACTATGTATAAATGCTGAAATAGATACAGTGATTACAGATCTGAATGAGTAAATCATTAAACTTATTTTGAACTTAGGGTTACTCGCAAGTAACTATAGCACAATAATGTGCCTACTTTACACTTAGTAATTTTGAATATAATGTATAAATGTAATCTCAATCTTTAAGTAAAACTTAAAATAATAAGGAGGAAAAACAATGATCGATTATGAAAAAATATTAAAAGAAAATCCTAATGGTATTCTGGCAACACAAGATGGTAGTGCAGTTAAAACAAGAGTTTTCCAGTACCTTTTTGCAGACGGAAACAAAGTGTATTTTTGTACCAGTAATGAGAAACCTGTATATGCACAGCTTAAGGCCAGTCCAAATGTATCTTTCTGCACATACCCGGCAGATTTCGCACCTGTTGTATCAGTAAATGGCGTAGTAGTATTCGTGGATGATATGAATCTTAAAACAAGAGCGCTGGATGAAAACCCCGGAATAAAAGGTATCTACAATACACCGGATAATCCAACTTTTGAAATATTCTATATCGATGTCAAGGAAATTGAAACATTCAGTTTTGCAGAAGGACCTAAAACATACAATATTTAATTGAAGTCAATGGAGCAACGGATACAAATCCTTAATTTGAACTATACAATAAAAACTGTCTTTACCGGGCAGTTTTTATTCCGTATATGTGCCCCTTTAAGGGTAGGTTCCGAACGGCAAAGCCGTGAGGAACAATAATCCACCAGCTATGCTGGTGTGCTTACACTCTTTAGATATAAGTTCAAAAGAAACCTCGCTATGTTAAAATAGTTTCGGTCTGTCAACCAAACTACAACAAAGAGGTTTCCAATGAACAGTGAAAGCTTATCACACACAAAATGGAACTGCAAATATCACATAGTATTTGCACCTAAGTATAGGCGGAAGCAAATATATGGAAAATTAAAGAAAGATATAGGGAAAATATTAAGATTACTATGTGCAAGGAAAGAGATCCAGATAATCGAGGCGGAATGCTGTAAAGATCATGTGCAGGAAGATATTGTGCAAGATCAAATATCTATGAAAGAATATGTGGATCCGTTCGATAAAGAAAAAATGAAATAATAGTTAGTGGAGTCCTTTAGGACTAATGCGGAAAAGTGGTGCGGCTGACAGACTTTGAGGGTACATCTTAAGATGTGGCAGGTGTAAGCCTCTTATAGGGGCAGAACAAACCACCGGCTGAGCCGGTGGTTATGATTTGATTTCTCTATTTTATTGTTCTTTAGACCCTACCCCAATATTTGACATAAATCCATTTTTAAACTCTGGTTTTGACATTAACGCTGTAGATTTTGCCCTTGAAACGGCTGGTTTTTATTGTGTAATCTTCTGTTACAGGTGTACTTACCTGATGGCCTACATCGACAGATTCATCAAACGACCACTGGTTCATAATAGTTTTCTCCACACGGCCTTCGGCTACCTTCTCATTATTAACCGTAACAGTTACTGTTCCCCCGCTGCCCAAACCCTCTCCATCGTATTTGAAGTCAAGTTTGATCTGGTTATGCTCATCAGTAAGTGGAGTGCCAGATTTGATATAATAATAATCTTTCTTAACATAGTTGTAGCAGAAACATGGTTTGGCATCTTTCACATACAAGGACATACCACCAAATCTTCCGCCAATGGCGAAAATGACACCATCAGTATGATCTTCTGCAACCTCTACCTCTGCCGTAATTGTAAAAGAACGGTTTTTTACGTCAATAAACGCCAAATTCGGAATAGTCATACCATCAAATAGTGTAACTTCATTTCGGTCACCAAATGCAGTAGGGCGCCCGGCAACCTCAGGCACCATTATTATCTCGGTCCTAGTCTCCATTGGGAATACATTATGCTTTTTACCTTCTTCGAAAAAGATTTTTCTCATTTCTTCTACTTTTTCAGGCATTTTTTCAGCAAGATCATTGCTCATGCTAAAGTCTTCGTCTATATTATATAATTCCCATGGCGCGTCTTTTGTATGCTCATACAAAGGTGTATGCTCATAAGCAGTTTTGTCCACAACACCGGCAAACCATCCTTCATGATAAACACCGTAGTTGGTAAACACGTTAAAATACTGGGTTTTTCGTCGACCTTTGGAAGAAATATCATCCATAGCATATTTCATGCTGACCCCTTCCATGGGGCGCTGCTCGACACCGTCTACCTCCTTGGGGATGGGGATATCGCAAAGTTCATAAACTGTTGGGGCTATGTCAATAACATGGTGGAACTGGTCATGTATTTCACCTTTAGCTTTATATTTAGCGGGATAATGGGCAATCATGCCATTACGGGTGCCACCAAAGTTACTTGCAACTGTTTTCATCCAGGTGAATGGTGTATCCATGGCTATTGCCCAGTTGATTGAGTAATGGTTATATGCCTGTTCAGTTCCAAGCTCATCTAAATGATCAAGTATATAATCAACCGGTTCAGGTACATGGTTAATATATGAGTTTTCGTTCAAAACACCATTCTGGTCGCCTTCGCCGGAAGCTCCATTGTCTCCGAGAATGTAAAATATAATTGTGTTGTCAAGTTCGCCTAACTCTTCCAATGCATCAACTACTCGACCAATCTGGTCATCAGTGTGGCGGGCGAATCCGGCGTATATTTCCATTTCTCGTGCATATAATTTCTTCTGGTCAGCTGAGAGGGAATCCCAATCCGGCATTTTTTCAGGTTTTTCAGCTAATTTTGTGCCTTCTGGAATGATACCCATCTTTAGCATATTTTCATATGTCTGCTCGCGAACTTTATCCCATCCACAATCATATTCACCTTTGAACATATCACGATATTTTTTTGGTGCATGATGTGGCGCATGAGTGGCTCCGGTGGCAAAATATGTAAAGAATGGACGATCCGGTTTTACGCATTTCTGTTCCTGTATCCATCTGATGCAGTGATCAGCTAAATCTTCGGTAAGATGATAATCTTCCCTGTCCGGGATTTCAATACGATTTAGCCCATCCACAAGTGCAGGCCTGTACTGGTTTGTCTCTGCAGATAAAAATCCATAAAATTTCTCAAATCCCGAGTGCACAGGCCAATGATCGAAAGGGCCGGCTCCGGTAGTTTCCCATACCGGAGTTTCGTGACATTTACCAAACTGAGCCGTCGCATAGCCATTGAGATTTAAAACTTTGGCCATTGGCGTTACTGTTTTGGGGCGTGTTGAGGTATATCCTGGATAGGCTGTCCCGACCTCAGTTATATTTCCCATATTCACACTGTGGTGATTATAACCGGAAAGCAAAGCTGCACGGGTAGGTGCACATACTGCGGTTGTATGGAACCGATTGAATTTCATGCCATTTTGGGCAAGGCGTTCTGCTGTTGGCATTGGGATTGGACCGCCAAAGGCAGATGTGGCCGCAAACCCCATATCATCAATAAGAAAAATAAGAACATTAGGTGCCCCTTTAGGTGCCTCTGCGGTAAAGCGTGGTGGTGCATTCTTTGTATAAGTTTCAGCTGGAATCTCATCTCCAAACATAACTTCACATGGTGCATATTCAGGTTCATGTATGGGAAGAACAGTTCGTTCTGGTACAAATGGGACTTTCGGGTCATAGTATTTCTTCATAATAATTTCTCCATTCATATATTTGGGTTATATCAGAAAATTATTCTGTATATAATATATTCCCAATAATTGCAAACTAATTACATGGTAGAATATCAAACTACCCTTTGTATATAGATTACCCTAAAAGAGGCATGTTAAACAAAGTATTCATCCTTTACAAGCTACTGTATTCATTGAATTATCAACAATAATTATCACTTTAATGCATTGGTTTCAAAATTGATTAGCCTTCTAATTACATTTGTTATTGAGCATATATATTTTCTCAGCTAAAGACAAACTTTGATAGTAGTACATAATCGTGAGATTATAAAAAATTGGATTACGGACATCGAACAGTTTTTATATATTAATGAAGAACTTCCAGAGTATAAAACAAAAATAGGGAAAAAGAGAAAGCATAAAAGTGTATTTGGTAAAGTATACTCGGCACATAATTCTTTAAATGGTATTATCGATATGGCAATGATCACACCTCTTGGCCAGTATGATGCCATTAAGCCGATTATTAAAGATTATAGAAGATATAGAGAATTCTGAGGAATTTAATGAATGTCAAGGTTGGATGGTTGATGACATCAAGATAGCTTACGATATTCTCTTTGGTTCAGAACATTATGCTCAATTGCCGGATCAAGACGATATCAATGAATATTTAATTATGGAGAAGTTTGCTATTGACTACCCGGATGAAAAAGTATCTGATGAACTTTATAACGCTATTCAAGGCAGCGGTGCATTCAGATATTTTAAAGATACATTACTAAGGTATGGTATTTGTGATAATTGGTTTAGGTATAGAGATGAACAAATCAAGAATATTGCATTAGAGTGGTTAAATGAACTTGCTAACTACTTAGAAGAACGATAAACAAGAAAATAAATATTAATTGCATTACGTAAATCATAAATATATAATTGACTGGCAACACTATGGAAACAGAAAAGTAGTAAGGCAAAATATACTATACTTTTGAAGTAAAAAAGCATTTCAATCAACAAAAAAACTTAAACAAATATGCTTAGCAAAAATAGTGTCCGGACCGAGTTTGAATAGTAGCAGGCTCTGAGCCTTGCAATGACAGGGCTTTAGCGCATCATATTTTGCCATTGCACATAATAAGCAAAATCGATTACAGCAGATCATCGACTTTGTTTGCCAGATATAGCGGAATATTGAGGATTTTTCCATCCTTTTTTAAATTCAGTTGTGAAAATCTGATGGAAATATCGGGATTAAATTTTTTGATATATTTTTTAAAACTGGCAGCAGCCTTGTTTTCACCGCTCTTTACCTCAATAGGGATAACGCTGATTTTTTGTTGTATGACAAAATCTATTTCCATATGCTTTTCTGAATAATAGCAGACACCTGCATCGCTTTGATTCTTTATCTGTTGAAGGACATAGTTTTCTGCCAAAGTTCCCTTGAATTGGAAATTTTCGTTAAGCAATATCGACGAGTTATTAATACTTGCCATATGTTTGAGCAGACCGGTATCAAAGATGAATAATTTGAACACATCAAGTTTGCGATATACATTAAGAAGATGTTCTGGCTTGCTGATACCATACACTCGATTGACAATACCAGCTGATACAAGCCACTCGATTGCTTCTTCATAATCTCTTGCTCGTGCGCCGGACTTTATAGACCCATAAATGAATTTTTCGTTATCTTTTGCCAGTTGGGTCACCAAACTTCTGAATACCATGAGTATCTTGGCACTGTTGACTTTATTATTATGTTTCGTAAAATCATTTTCGTATATTGTGGTTAACTCATTTTGTATTTGTCTTATTTCGTTTGGATCTTTATTTTGAATCCATGATTTCACACATTCCGGCATCCCACCGATTATCAAATAATACTTATAGGCATTGATTAATTTATCATGAAAAATTTGTGCAATTTCGCTCTTGATATTAAGTGAATTATAATATTTATATAATCCCTCATCTGTGGCCAATAAGAATTCATCGAAAGTCATAGGTTCCATATTAATGATATTAACCATGCCTACAGGATATGATTGTGGCTTGGCAAGAAGGGTTCCAAGTAGACTTCCTCCGGTTACTATGTGATATTCGTTCGCTTCTTCTTTAAAGTATTTTAATGAATTTAAGGCTGCAGAACTCTCCTGAATTTCGTCAAAGATTATAAGTGTTTTCTCTGGATATATTTTTTTGTTTGACAATAAGCCTAATTGTTCAATTAATCGATATGGATCTTTGTCAATTTCAAAAATAGATTTCAGTTCCTGACTTCTATCAAAGTTAAAATATACGTAATCTTCATATTCCGAAGAACCGAATTCTTTCATTATCCAAGTCTTCCCAACTTGTCTCGCTCCTTTGATAATTAAAGGCTTTCTATCCTTATTTACTTTCCACTCTTTCAATTCTTTAATAACTTTT
The DNA here is from genome assembly GCA_031553035.1 of Anaerovoracaceae bacterium. GTDB lineage: Bacteria > Bacillota > Clostridia > Peptostreptococcales > Anaerovoracaceae > JAVBLY01. The sequence continues at coordinate 157,720 of JAVBLY010000001.1, forward strand.
CTATGCATGTTTGCCCCTTCAATATTATTTATTTTATTATATCAAGTAACATGTGTGATTGCAAGGCGATGCACATTATTCCCACAATAATTTTGAAAATATGCACTTTATTCCTGATTTATTTGATGCAATATGCACCTTATTCCAAAATATGCCCTCATCCGCATTTAAAGTCCGGCTTAATAATTTACTCATCGTAAAATAACTGAATAATAACTTATTTTAATGTATAATACACATATGAGATTTAATTGATGAGAAGAATATTGCTGAATAAAGGAAAACATGCATTTCAGAAGTATTTCAACAAGAATAATCTTATCTACTTTACCTATTGTAATACTTACAACATTATTGTCGGTATTCAGTATTTATAATGTGATGAATACCCAGGTTAATGACCAGTTTAATGAAAGAATGGTCGAGAGCCTTAATTCAACGGAACTAAGCATCTACAATGAGCTGAAAGCCAACGAAGACATTGCGCGAGGCATGGCATATTACGCAGAAAGTTCAAGCCTTAATACCATCAAAAGCAATGAATCTAAAGACTTCGTTCTTGACATGATCCCGTCTAATAAAAATACTGTCGGCGGCGGTATATGGTTTGAACCTTATTCTGTCTACGATGACGAACAATACTTTTGCAGATATGTATATGTCCGTGACGGTGACGCCATTTATGCTCCATCATATTCTGAAGCTGTTGACTATCACCACGAGGACTGGTATAAAAATACTTTGGATTCCGAAGGCAAAACTGTCTGGACAGATGTTTACTACGATCCTGTAGCAGGAGTCGATATGATTACATCTTCCGTTCCTTTTTATGACGATGGCGGGGAATTTCTTGGAGTTGCTACCTCAGATATGGCACTTACCGATATAAGGAGAATTTCTTCAGAAATAAATGTTGGTGAAACCGGTGAAGTATTTATTCTAGGGTCTAACGGGGAATATATTTCATTTGTCGATGATAGTAAAGATATTGATATGCGCATAACTGAAGATGATGACAGCAATATGTCACAACTGGGTAAAGCCGTTCTTGACAACAAAGAGGGATCATTTAATATAAACAGGAATGGGATCGAAAAAAGAGCATATTACACAGATATGAGTGAACCTGAATGGCATCTTGTTGTCATGATAGATAATGACGAGGTAGGTGACTCTGCTAAGGATTTGATTGGATTACTTGTATTGATACCTATAGTTGGTTTGATTCTGGTTGTCTTCGGTATGATTTTTGTTACAAAATATTTAAGAAGAGTAACGACTGAAGTAAATAAATTTGCTGATAAAGCTGCATCAGGAGATCTTAGTGAGCGAATCGAGCATAGAGAAAAAGATGAATTTGGCGTCATGCAGGACCGGCTTAATATTATGATGGATAGAATGTCTGAAATGGTTAAGCATAATGAGGAGATGCTTCAGCTTGCCAATTCTGCAAATCAAGCTAAATCTGAATTCTTATCAAAGATAACCCATGAAATGCGTACTCCGATGAATGCTATTATAGGGATGATCAGAATAGCAGAACAGAAAAATGATATTGCCGTTATGCAAAATTCTCTAAATAAAATAGAAAAGGCATCAAACAGTCTACTGGAACTTATCAATAATATTCTTGATATGTCCAAAATAGAAGCAAATAAAGTTGAATTGGAATGTGATCAATATTCTATCAGAGAAATTTTCCAGGATCTGAGTAATATTTACTCCATAATTGCGGATGAAAAAAAACTTGAACTTAAATTAAAAGTTGACGATCGAGTCCCGGAAAATGTATGGGGAGATCGATTCCGATATACACAGGTCGTTACAAATCTAATCAGCAACGCAATCAAATTTACGCCAAGCGGCGGACTGATAACGATCCTTGCCGAAATAGAAAATGGAAAAGATGAGAAAGTGACAGTTAGGACTACCGTGACGGATAATGGAATCGGAATATCTGAAGAACAGTCAAAGAAATTGTTTCTGTCTTTTGAACAAGCTGACAGCAGTACCACAAGAAAATACGGGGGAACAGGCTTAGGTTTATCAATAAGTAAAAATTTGGTGGAGCTCATGGGCGGCAAAATACATTATTCTCCCAATATGGGTGGAGGGAGTAAGTTTATTTTTACTATAAAGGTCGATAAGACAGGTGAAATAAAAGAAAAAAATACCGAGAAAATACGTATCGAAAACTATGATTTTAGATATAAAAATATATTGCTGGTGGATGATGTGGATATCAACAGAGAAATGATCATATCTCTGCTTGCCGACACCAATGTAAATATAGATAGTGCCGAAAACGGAGAAGAAGCAATATCTGCGTTCAAGCAAAACCCTGAGAAGTACGATCTTATCCTAATGGATATTCAAATGCCTGAAATGGATGGTCTTGAGGCCACAAGAATAATAAGAGAATCTGATGAAGGCAAAGATGTCCCCATATATGCAATGAGTGCCAATGCTTTTAAAGAAGACGTTGATGATTGCATAAATGCCGGAATGGATGGGCATATGGCAAAACCTTTAGATCTTAATGAATTCATTACAATCTTAAGTAGTGTTTTGAAGCGCTGACAGGCTATTGTTGCTTATTCATGTGATTCTTACTTCCCTTCATGTATGACGATTTCGAACAATTCCATTTACATTACCATCAATAAGATATAAAATAAGTGATGGTTATATTTGACCTTAAAACACTGAAGACTGAAAGGATTCCCCCAAAATTAATATGATAACAGTAATTCTGTACTGCGTAATAGGTTTCGCACTTATCTTTGAATTTATCAACGGCTTTCACGATACCGCAAATGCCATTGCCACATCTGTTTATACAAGAGCTCTCACTGCCAGAAACGCAATTCTTCTTGCCGCGTGCATGAATTTTATCGGTGCTCTGGTGAGTGATAAAGTTGCTATGACAATAGCTCACGGGATCGTCGATATTGAGCTCCAGCAATACGTCATACTCGCTGCGCTGATCGGTGCAATAACATGGAACCTTTTTACCTGGTGGATGGGAATCCCAAGCAGTTCTTCACATGCCCTGATAGGCAGCCTCATTGGTTCAGCTATAGTTTATACAGCATCATTAGATGATATTTTGTGGAGCGGCGTTCTGGAAAAGGTTATCATTCCCCTGGTAACATCCCCTTTGATCGGATTTTTTGTAGCATTTGGTTTTATGCGGCTTATAGTCAAGACCTGCGCCAAAATGACTCCGGCCAAGGCCAATACGGTTTTCTGCAGATTGCAGATTCTCTCTGCGGCACTTGTTGCCTTTGCCCATGGAAATAACGACGCACAGAAAACAATGGGTATCATTACCCTGGCTTTGATCACCGGGAATATGCTTGATGCCGGATCAGGAGTCCCGCTGTGGGTAAAGATCTGCTGCGCGGCCATGATGGCATTCGGTACTTCTGTCGGAGGGTGGCGAGTCATGAAAACCATGGGTTGCGGTGTGACCAAACTGCAGCCTCACGGGGGCTTTGTCGCACAGACTACATCTGCGCTGGTTATTGAACTTATGTCCTTTATCGGAGCGCCCATAAGTACCACCCAGGTAATTACAAGTTCTGTTATGGGAGTAGGATCTTCCAAAAGGATATCAGCGGTAAAATGGGGCGTTGCAAAAAATATACTGGTAGCATGGGTCATCACGCTTCCCATCACCATCGCTTTAGGCGGTTTTTCCTGCTTTATTATAGGGTTGCTCATCTGAGCAATCTGTCAGACAGCATGATAGGATTTCCAAATGTCAGCAGCTTCGATTGCTAACATCTAAAATTTACAAATTGTATAATATTTATTGATTAGTCTTATTAGATACCCTATTATAGTAATATAAAATGGTAAATGATTTTGTTACGGGAGAGAAAGCCGAATGAAAAATAATAAAAGTATAAGATCGGTTTGCGGATTATTGATAATGATTCTTTTCCTGAGTGTGCCTTTGTTGGCAGGAGATACCGAAGCTGTATTCAGTTCTGCATATGCTGATACGAAAGCGCCTACTGAAAACCTGGCGAAGTCGCGATCGACTATGGCAACTACGCCACCGTCAATAACGACCCCTGTAAGCATAACAGCAGCCAAGGTTGCACCAATATCAAAGCAATCATACGGTGGCAAGTCCAGGAAACCTTCCGTGAAACTGACTTATTCCGGTAAAGTTTTGGTACAAGGAAAGGATTATAAACTTAGTTATAAGAATAATAAAAATCCCGGAACCGCAACTGTGAAAGTTGACGGCATAGGGGATTACTACGGGACAAGAAGTATCAAATTTAAAATCATCATCAAAGCACCTGTAAAGGTCAAGGTGAAAAAGAATAATAAAAAGATCACCGTTTCATGGAAAAAAGGATCTGCCGTATCTGGATATAAAGTATATTTTGCATCAAACAGCAAGTTTACAAAGAAGAAGAAAGTAAGGACCCTTAAGTCGAACAAGAAATTGAAATACAGTATAGACACTCCTGTGATAAAGAGGACATACTATATAAAGGTTCGTGCATATAAAAAAATAAAGGGAAAGACATACTACAGCAAAGCATCTACGGTCAAGAAGCTTAAAACCAAGAATCTTAAATGGATCAAGGTAGACCTGAGTAAACAAAAGGTCTACTTGAAAAAAGGTAAAAAAACAGTCAAAAAATACGTTGTTTCCACAGGCAAGGCAAAGACGCCGACTATTAGAGGAACATTTTATATTTACAATAAGAATCCAAAGCACGATATGATAGGAAGATATAATCCCGAGAAAGGCGGCCCTGATTACATTCAGAAAGATGTGCTTTGGGCAACATATTTCAAAGGGGGCTATGCGTTCCACGCTGCTTACTGGCACAATAACTTCGGACACCCTATGAGTCATGGTTGCGTGAACATGAGAACCAAACAAGCAAAGTACTTGTACAAATGGGCTCCAATCGGCACTAAGGTTGTAGTCCAAAGATAATGGGAGCCATATGATAGATACTTTCATTTTTAGCCTGGAATTAGTAGGAGCTGCGGCTTTTGCAATATCAGGAGCAATGGTCGCTATAAAGTGCAAGATGGATATCTTTGGAGTTTGTGTTTTAGGTTTAGTGACCGCTGTTGGGGGAGGCGCAACACGAGATATAATACTTGGAAATACTCCTCCGGCAATGTTTTCTGATCCAATATATGCTATTGTGGCTCTGGGCATAAGTTTAATCGTATTTATTCCTCATGTAAGAAGATTTATAATGAAAATGAAGAACCTGATGAATTTCACTGATGCTGTTGGTCTTGGCATATTTACAGTATCTGGAACTTTCAGTGCGTTACAAACGGTGAATGCCAACATATTTCTGGCCGTATTTGTCGGAGTGATCACTGGCGTGGGGGGAGGGCTGATCAGGGATACTTTGGCAAAGCAGATCCCGTATATTTTTACAAAACATGTGTATGCGTTAGCCGCAATAATGGGAGCTTTGCTTTTCTGCATTTTATATGAATATCTTGATGGGCACATGGCAATGCTAATTGCTGCAGCATTTATTGTGATTATACGCATGTTAGCAGCAATTTTCAGATGGAATCTTCCTAAGCCCAAAAATTTTTCCTGACAGGAAGATTAAGTATAATATATATATTACCGGAGAAGTGAATATGAGCAAAGTAAAAGAGATAAATCTGGAAAGAGGATTTCCGACTGTAGACGTAGCAATGAACCGACTGACCAACGAATTAACTACAGCAAAAATGTCAGGTTATAAAGCTGCGGTCATCATACATGGCTACGGTTCAAGCGGCGAGGGCGGAGGCATAAAAGCAGCTGTAAAAACACATTTGACAAAGCCTACATTTCGCGGGATCGTTAAAAGCACCGTCAGCGGCGAAGAATGGTATTCCAAGAAAAAAGAATTCATAAACAGTTGTCCCGGCATCAAAAGCTTTGAGCGGCATATTGACGGCAACCAAGGGTTAACTGTTCTGTTGTTTAGGTAGAAACAGTATATAAATTTTCAGATAATGGGGAATGTAGATCTTCCCGGAGACGATATAGTGTAACCAAAACGTTTACGAAACGGAGACAATATAATGAAAAAAAGTTTAGGTATAAGCGAAACCATATTTCCAAATCCGGTGTTTGTCATCTGCACTTATGGCGACGATGGGAACGCCAATGCAATGAATGTTGCGTGGGCGGGTGTAGTCTGTGGTGACCCCAGCTCCATTGGGATCGCAATCAGGCCCAGCCGATATACTTTTGAGAATCTCAAGAAAAGAAAGGCTTTTACCATCAATATCCCATCGGTGGATTTTATGGAAGAAGCGGATTATTTTGGTATCGAATCCGGCAGAGGTACAAACAAAATCGAGAAGGCGGGTCTTACAGCAGAGAGAGCTGATTTTGTTGATGCTCCGTATATAGCAGAGTTCCCATACATAATGGAATGCAAAATCAGTAATTCAGTTGAGATGAATTCACACACTTTGTTTATAGGAGAAGTTAAAGATATCAAAGCAGACGAAAGTGTACTTACAGAGAAGGACAAACCGGATTGGAATAAAATAAAACCTCTGACTTTTGATTATGTTACCAATGATTACCGTCTACCCGGTGACGTAGTAGGCAAGGCGTTTTCCGCTGGATTGAAGTTCCGATAAATGGTCTAAGTAACTTCAGTTGATGCCTAATGGAACATATAAACATAGTCACATATTGTAATAAATGGAAAAATATGGTAATATATTCTCGTTAGATAATTTATTATAGAAACGAGAGGTTTACCATGAACGATAATTCAAGTTATATAAAAGAATCCAGTGCTGATGTGGAAAAGAATAAGTCATGGGCTATTCTAGCTTACATCATTTTTCTTATTCCACTCCTTGCAGCGCCGAAAGATTCTCAATTCGTCAGATACCACGTCAATCAGGGGCTCATATTGGCAATAACATCTATTTCCTTGAGTATCATATGCGGTATTTTATCAAGTATTTTCACTGGATTGGTAGCTATGCTGATCCCCTATAGTGTACTGATCCTCGGGTCAATATTCTCGTTCATATGGCTTGTCATAATTGGGGTTGTTCTGGCATTGGTAATAAAAGGAATAATCAGTGCTTCAAAAGGTGAGATGAAGCCATTACCGATAATCGGGAAGTTTAAAATACTGACATAACTTAAAATTTGAAGGAGATTTAGATCAGCCATTCGCCTCGGATAAATGCGGCCGTATCCTTGCGCCGAGGGTTTAAAAGCACAGTTGCCTCAGTCATTGTGATGACAGCACCCATACCGTCAGCAGCTTCAATAATATAACGTTGAGGTATAATTTGTAAAATAAAAATGATATTAATTTTAAGCTTGTATGTTTGAACGAGTTCGATTATAATTGTGAAATCATGCAAGTATATGGGTATATATTATAAGAAAAAAGTGCTATTACCGGAAAACAAAGGTGCCGTAGCCATCGTGATAGCCTCCCTCCTCTGGGGCTTTGAATTCGTAGTGGAAAAAGATGTACTGGCTCATATCGAACCTAACTGGTCAAATGTGATCAGATTTTCAATTTCAAGCATTATTATAATCATTGTATGTTTCAGAAAATTCAGGAAGGCAACCAGAGACGAATGGAAAAAAGGACTTTTCAGCGGCTTGATTCTGGGATGTGGATTTGCTTTTCAGACGATGGGACTTGAGTCAATAAATGCAGGTGTCAATGCTTTTTTATCTTCTGCATATATTGTGATAATCCCGTTCCTCGTCTGGCTGATCAAGAAGATCAGGCCGGAAAAACTTGTTTTCATAAGTGCAGGTATAGCTATTGTCGGTGTTACACTTATGTCACTGAATGGTCTGATGATAGGGGATATTTCTATTGGGCGAGGCGAGATCCTCACACTGGCTGGTTCTGTTTTTTACGCCGGCGGCATAGTATCTGTCGAGTACTACGCAAATTCCATTGACAGTATGCTGTTTGCCGGAATTCAATGTATTGCCACCTTTGGGGTATCCACAGCATTTGCACTTCTATTTGAAAGCCCTCCTTCATATTTCGATCCACTGCTGTTTTGGGAGTTCGTTTATCTAACAATTTTTGCAACCATTATTACACAAATATTATTCACATATGGAATGAAATACGTTTCTTCTCACAGGTCCTCGATCTTGTTTTTGCTGGAATCCATATCTGCTGTAGTCTTTGGGTGGATTTTGCTGGGGGAAAGATTAAAAATAAGCCAAATAGTGGGGGCAATTATTATTGTTATTGCCATAGCCTTAACCAGCTTCACGGAAAAAGAAGAAAAACTCTAGGCCCGGTGCAGATACTTATATTGATACATATGGAACATCCTGCTTTATCATTTCAAAAACAGCTTCTCTGTTATCATAAGTTTTTTCTTCTCGGAAAGATCGCCGGGGACTTTAAAATCCCCGACGATCGACTTTTCGGATAACAATGAATCTATCAAATATTCAAGTTTCTCACCTACGCTAGAGTGCATATGTCTTAGGTCCTTCCGCAAAACTGAATGTTTCGATCTCTGTGGCATCGATATAGAACAGTTCGAAGACAGGATTATCAGGATTGCCGTATATCCCCTTGATGCCCGGGTTCTCATCCAGAGCGCGAGTCTTAAGTGTCATATCATCAGAAAAAACCGCCGGACCGTTCACTGAGAGCACAGGCGCAAAATCCTGAGGATATGTGCAGAACGATACATTCGGTGCGGCTTTGATTTGTGCAAAGACAGGTTTTTCATTGCTTGTACAGAAATATATTTTATTTCCGTCAGCAAAGAGATACTGGAACACCCTGGTTTTTACTTCACTGCCGTCCTGAGTTGCCAGGACTCCATTTGGATTATCTTCCAGAATTTTTACATAATCGATCATTGTATTACCTCCGTTTGTTAATTAACTTGATTTATTTAACTTATGATCATACAATATAGGCGTACGGATAATATGTAAAGTAGGCACAATAAAGTGCTGTAGTTACCAATAGGGAACTATTGTGATAGTGTCTAATATAAAGGAAAGTAAGTGTGAATAATTGATTCACACGCCGCCGGAGGCATATAATTGTTTTTCACTCCATATAGTGAATCTCGATTATTCACAAGTGATTTGTTTCTGCTATCGAGGCAATTCATTTGCCTCGATAGCAGAAATGGAGTGAAAAAATGGAAGAAAATTTGCCTGCGTGCCCGGTGGAAACCACCTTGCTACTCATAGGAAATAAGTGGAAGGTGATAATATTAAGAGATCTGATGGATGGGACCAGAAGATTCGGTGAATTAAAAAAGTCTATTGGCGACGTGAGTCAGAAGGTGCTCACCGCACAGCTGAGAGACATGGAAGCAAAAGGACTGATCAACAGAAAGGTCTATGCAGAAGTTCCGCCGAAGGTCGAATATACTCTGACAAAAACAGGATACAGTCTTAAACCTATCCTCGATGCCATGACGGAATGGGGTCTGGAATACAAACAAAAAAAGTTATGACATATTCATAGCATATTATAAAATATGAGAAATCATCTGATCTTCAGAATGATTTTTTTTAGGGTTTTTACTGCTGTTACCATATCCTGATAATCAGCATATGAATACGAAAGCCGTATAGCAGAAGCTTTTTTGTCCGTTATACCAGGATTTGGATCAAGCAGGATCATCTTTTCGATCGCTGCATGAAACAGCTTTTCCACGGAAAGTTTATCTTTGAATTTGAGCCATATGTGATAGCCTCCGTTTGGAACAGTCCAGGTGCAGAGATCCTTGAGGTGCATGTCCAGAAGGCGGAGAAGAAAATCCCGCTTGACTTTCAGTTTCGGACGAAGTGTTTCCAGATATTTATTATATGCTCCTGATTCAAACAGCTCCCTGAGCACCATCTGGGACAGCGATGAAGTCCCGTAGTCGATCTGCATTTTTACATCGCTCAATCTCTTGATTATTGATTTGGATCCGACGATCCATCCTATCCGAAGGCCGGCGGAAAGGGTTTGAGAAATCGTTCCCATGTACAGAACGAACCCATTTTTGTCGTATGCCTTAAGAGGTCTCGGTGGCCTCTTTTCAAACCAAAGATCTCCGTACGCATCATCTTCGATTATCACTATTTTATTTCTCATGCAGAATTTGATAAGATTTTCCCGCCTTGACTGGCTCATCAGGATGTTTGTGGGATTCTGATAGTTTGGTATCGTATAGAGCAGCGACGGAGCGTTATTTTTGCCTACCGTCTTTGAGAGCTTATCTATGGATATCCCCTCGTCATCCATGGCAATGGTCTTCATGTTGATGCTCATTGACGGAAAAATATTAAGCGTGTTTATATAGCTGGGCTCTTCGGTAAAAAGTGTGGTATTTTTTTTTACCAGCGCCAGAGATATGAGATGAAGTGCCTGCACCGAACCGGAAGTAATAAGGATATTTTCCGGCTTTACCATGATCCCTTTTCCTGCAAGTTGCCTTGTCAACTCACTTCGAAGTCCGTAATGACCCAGCGGTGGCAGGTAATTCAGACTGTCGATACCCATGGGCATATATTTCAAGGCATTTCTTATATATGATGTTGGAGTCAGCTCGCTTGAAAGGTCGTTACTGCCTAAGTCAATGTAATTGTAATTGCCGATCAGTTCATGAGCTTTGCGGGTAGGATCGGTATTCTCTATAAAAAGACCATGATATTTATGCATGTCCCAGCCGGAGCTTGTCTTGATCAGACTGTTCCACATATCGTCTTCAACAAAAGTTCCCCGCCCCACCTCTGTTTTGAGAATGCCCAGTGACACAAGTTCATCTATAGCAGTATTTACAGTACTTCTGTTTACTTGGAATTTCTCTGCAAGTTCTCTCTGGGATGGGATCCTGTACCCTGGCAAAATGTCTCCTCCTGCAACCTGGTCTCTGATATGTTCGACTATTTGCTCATATATCGGCATTTCGGAATTTTTGTCGGGTCTCCAGCTAATTTCACTAGGCATGGCATACTCCTTGAATTTCAACAATATTCTGACATAAAGGCATTATATCACACAATTGGTTGGCATGTAAGCACAATATTGGATGGTTACATGGCAATAAAGTACATATAAACTACATTCAAAGTAAAGGTACTATTGTCGGATCGAGGGCACCAAATCGGACCGACTTCAAAAGTTATTTTTATCAGACGGCACTATTGAATTCGTTAGGAGGCATACGAATGAGAAAAAGTTTTGATGATGTATTAGCTTATACTGACAAGGCCCTGGGCTGGATCGAAGCACAGGCAATCGAAGGAAAAGAACAGGAAGATTTTCTCAATGAAGTAGCGGAAAACTACGGAAGTCACATCAACCCGGGTTTTCTGGAATACAGAAAAGCAGCAGGCGGCGACGCTCTTGCTCTCGAATGGAAAGCCGAAGGTGACCACTTCTGGGATATCCAGGGTCGTGAATATATCGACTGTCTCGGCGGATTCGGTGTATACAACTGCGGACACAGAAACCCCACAGTAGTAAAGGCCGTAACAGACCAGATCGCAAAACAGCCGTTATCAAGTGCTGAGCTCGTAGATGCCAACAGAGCACTGCTCGCAAGGATCCTTGCAGACGTCACTCCGGGAGACCTTAAATATACATTCTTCACAAGTTCCGGAACAGAAGCAATCGAATCAGCTATCAAATTCGCAGCTCTTTCAACAGGAAGACACCACTTCATCGCATTTGAAGGCGACTTCCACGGAAAGACTCACGGTTCACTTTCAATGACAGCTAAATCAGATTACAGAGGACCATTCCTTCCTCTTCTACAGGGAACAAGACACTGTAAGTTCGGTGACCTGGACATGCTGAGAAAGACTGTAGAAGTTATGGATTATGTAGGTGAGCTTCCTGCAGCTATCATCTTCGAACCTATCCAGGGCGAAAATGGTATAATCATTCCGCCGGATGATTTCATCCCCGGAATCAGACAGATATGTGACGAATACGGGATCCTCATGGTTGCTGACGAAGTTCAGGCCGGTATGGGACGTACAGGTACACTGTTTGCAGTAGACTACTACGACGTAGCTCCTGACATCCTCTGTCTTGCAAAAGCTCTTGGCGGCGGAGTTATGCCGGTAAGTGCTTGCGTATGTACAGAAGAAGCGTTCAAGGGAATGTTCCCAAATCCGCTTCTCCACAGCACAACAACAGGCGGAAGCCCAACAGCAACAGCAGCAGCTATCGCTTGCTTCAATGTTATGCTCAAGGAAGATCTTCCCGGCAAATCAAAGAGAGCCGGAGAGATGTTCACAGAAGGTCTGACCAAAGTAATGAAGAAGTATCCGAAGCTGATGACAGACGTCAGAGGCAGAGGATTATTCATGGCGATGGAATTTGTTGACGGCGACATGGGCTACGAAGTAGTTTATGAAATGTTCAACAGAAAAGTTCTGGTATCAGGATCACTGATCAATGCCAAGACCATCAGAGTTGAACCACCACTAACAATCTCCGACGACCACATAAAGCATGCAATCGAAGTCATCGATGAATCATGTGCGGTAGTTTACAAGAAGCATAATTTCTAAAAAAAACGAAGTGCCCGGGCAGACGCCCGGGCACATTTTTTAACTAACACTTTTTATAATTAAATATTATGCACATCAGCAGTATTCGGATAGGAGGGGGATCTCATGAAAAATCGCATACTGTATTATTTCCCCATAGCATTTATAGTTTTATCCAACGTTCTTTATGATATTTCGGCCAAGGAATTCCCGGAAACAATCAACGCACAGGCGGGAATGGCATTCTACTATTTAGCTGCCGCAATCATTTCTATCGTTCTGTTTTACATCACCAGTGAAAATAAAAACTTCCTGAAGGAACTGAAAAAAATCAACCTTGCCACGTTCACATTGGCAATCGGATGTACCGGGCTTGACTTAGGGTATGTTCTTGCATTCAGAGCAGGCTGGGACATCAGCGTGGCATCACTTATATGCAACATCCTCATCGCCGTTGCCCTGATAGTGGTAGGGATGTTTTTTTTCAAAGAAGTGATAAACAAAAATCATGTGAAGGGCATACTGCTATGCATGACAGGTTTCGTTCTAATAACTTTGGATTATTTTTAGCTAAAGCAGGGCAGTGGCTTTCACCAAATCGGAGATTCGGGAAAGCCTTGCACACGGTCTTACCTAGCAACTCATTGCATCCGTTGGGTAAGACAACAGGGGAGGGATCGTGATGTTTTTGTTTTTTTTACCAATATTGATCGTAGTTGCCGCACAGGTCATATATGATGTCAGCGCAAAATCCATCAATGAAGATCTGAATGCCTTTGCCGGTACGACTGTAATCTACACCGTACTTGCGGTCTTCTATTTTCTGATATTTGTCATATTCACTCCGGAAGCGTCAGTAAGCGCTGAATTCACAAAAATGAACTGGGCTGTGTTGACGTTTGCCCTTGGTTCCATCGGACTGGAAAGCGGTTATATTTTTCTTTACAGAGCCGGTTGGAATATAAGTCTTGGAGGAATGGTCTGCAATATTACACTTGCAGTCTGCATGCTGGCCGTGGGATTCCTGCTGTTCAATGAATCCATTTCTTTCAGGCAGGGCTGGGGTGTATTGTTGTGTCTTGTAGGTCTGATAACAGTTTTTCAGGCGGGGAATCAGAAAAAAAGTGAAGATAATGAGAATGAAAGGACTCTGGAAAAGCCAAAGGAAGAATTAGAAATTTAACCGTTAGGCATATTCACTTTATTTTAGGGTGAGTATATGAAGATCAATATTATGACTGTTGAGAGCGATTTGAAAGTATTCAGCACAGATTCCGGGAGCAAGGCCTTTGATATATTAAGAAGAGGCGATATCGACGGAGTCCTGGTTGATGATATAGACGACAGAAATTTTATTCAAAGCTATAGGCAGTGCTATGTAAACTTAAATAAAGTAAATCCCAAATATGTGCGAGGCTTGCGGGCAACAGCCATATCTGATGTATCAATGATTGGGTACTTCTCATTTTCATATGTGCTATCTGATGGTTTACAGCCAGTGCAGGAAAAAAGTCGAATTTTATACCAGAATTGAGGCTGCCAGAATTGAGGGTCCTAGAGAGGAAGTGCAAATTTTTGTTAGGTTTTGTGGTCCAAAATCGGGATTGTGTCCTATAAAATCCTATCAAATCAAAAATATGTATACATTAACGTGCATTAATGTGCAATTTCTCGGACCGGTCGCCAAAAAACTTCGCACAACCGTGATTTTGGACCAAAAAACAACGAAGTATGTTGCATATAGTTTCTCGCAACTCAACTTGATGCCTGAACATTTCAGCAGAACTGGTAAAGCGTACTGTTTTGATGGCTCTAATCATCTTTAACCATTTCTATAATTGGATGGTATACGTGCACAATTGGATGGTTACAAATGTCCGAAACTGGAATATACTTCAACCATAAAGACAACCCAGCAAACGTTTCGCCCAAAAGTTCATTCAAACGTACCTTTGACGCATCCAAAGGAGAGCAACCAATGTTCAGATACTATTTCCCCGTATTCATAGCCGTTTTCTCAAATATACTATATGACATATCGGCCAAAAGCATCCCATCTGATCTTCATGCAATGGGACTTCTGGTCATCACTTACATAACTTCGGCCGTTTGCTCGCTCATTCTTTTCTTTATCACCGCCGACGAAAAAAATCTATTCAAAGAATTAAAAAAGGTCAACTGGGCTGTGTTCGTTCTGGCACTTGGCTGCACCGGCATCGATCTGGGGTATATTTTCCTGTTCAGGGCGGGCTGGCAGATTAGTCTTGGCTCATTAGTATGTAATATCGGCCTGGCAATTTCCATGATAATCGTCGGTGTACTTTTTTATAAGGAAAAAATCACGTTATCTCACATAATAGGGATCAGCCTGTGCCTGGGCGGATTCGTTCTCATCAATTCATAGTTACTTGAGCGTCAGGAGACAGTGATGTATTATTTTTTACCGGTGATAATAGTAGTTTGTGCAAACGTAACATATGATATATGCGCCAAATCTATTCCTGTAAGGCTCAATCATTTCGCCGGGCTTACAGTCACATATACATGCCTTGCCATATTTTCTTTCATCGCTTTTACCGTCAGCTCAGGGGGGAGTTCTTTACTGGCCGAAGTCAGCGGTATAAACTGGGCTGTGATTATTTACGGAATCGCATCGGTAGGACTTGAAACCGGATACATTCTTCTTTTCCGTGCTGGATGGAATATAAGTCTGGGCGGGCTTGTCTGCAATATACTGGTAGCTGTTTCCATGATACTCGTCGGACTGTTTATCTTTGGGGAAACATTGACTGTTAAACAGATTGCTGGGATTTGTCTATGTATTGCCGGGCTTCTTTTTATCAACAGATCAGAGCTTTCAAACAACAGAAAAGATTCTCCTAAGGAAAAAGAAAATTAACTAAATATCCCTTTACTTTAAAATGAATTTAAATGATAATGTGTATATGAATAATGCACTGGATTTGTATCCATGAAAGGAAAACAATATGTTTAGAGAGATGAGACTCAAAGATCAGCTCATGCCTGACGCTGATACCATCGATGTAATCAAAAAAAACGGAAGCGGAACTTTATCTGTTATAGGCGATGGAGGATATCCCTATGGGGTGCCGTTAAATTACGCATACGCCGATGGGAAGCTGTACTTTCACTGTGCAAAGACAGGTCACAAACTGGATGCCATCAAAAAAGAAAGCAAAGTTTGTTTCACCATTATAGATGCCGATGACGTCCTTCCCGAAGAATTCAATACCTTGTACAGAAGTGCCGTAGTTTTCGGAAAGGCACGCATTCTGGAAGATGAAAATGAAATGAAAGATGCCCTGAGAGTAATCTTAGATAAATATTCCCCCGAATTCAAAGAAAGCGGAGAAAAATACATAAAAGCTATGTTTGCTGAAGTGTGTGTGTTCATTGTAGACATCGATCACATAACGGGAAAGATGGCGGAAGAATTATTCTAGTTCACTGACTAGGGATATTATGATAAGGGCAACCAGATATATTGTTTCGATAATCCTTATGGTTTCATTGTTGATACTGACGATGAGCTCATATTGTTTTACTATTTACGCAGAGACTGAGTCTCCAAATTACTCTTCATATGAAGATATCCCCGGCATTACGGAAGAAGATATCGATGCTATTAACAAGATCAAAATGAAGTATAATAAAGTTTCTTATGTTGTCAACCACACTACCGAAGCATTCTTAGATTCCAATAACAACCCTGCCGGATTCTCTGCCTTGTTCTGTAAAAAGCTGACTGAGCTTTTCGGAATAAAATTTGAGATGCAGATAATCGAATGGGAACCTCTGGTCCCGGGACTAAAATCGAAAAAATATGATTTTACGGGAGAATTAACGGTAACTCCCGAGCGAGAAAAAGATTTTTTAATGACCTCGCCCATCGCGGAGCGCACAGTCAAGATGTTTATCGACACAAATGACGATGAATCAAATTCATCCGATTCGGATTCAATTCTCCGCTATGCATTTTTGGAAGGGACCACTACATATGATTTTGTCAAAGACACCGCGGAAGAAGATTTCGAAGCAGTATATGTTGAGTCGTATGATAAGGCGATTGAATACTTTGATGATGATAAAATTGACGCTTTTTTTGAAGAGAACCCGGCTGAGGCAGCCTTTGATGATTACAGTAATATAGTAAGCAAAGATTACTTCCCCCTTTTATATTCACCGGTTTCCATGACTACCGGAAATCAGGAGTTGAAACCTGTTATTGACATCGTCCAGAAATATTTGAATAACGGCGGCACCAAAGAGTTGTCTGAGCTTTATGCTGAGGGAAACGACCAATACATGATTTTCAAACTCTATAAAAGGTTCACAGATGAAGAGATGGCATACATCAAGGAGCATGTGAATAGTGGTGAACCTATTCCCATAGCGGCGGAATTCGATAATTATCCTTCATGCTTCTACAACAATCAGGATCAGGAGTTTCAGGGTATAGCCATCGATGTTCTGGATGAAATCAGTCGCATAACCGGGCTTAAGTTCAAGCCGGTCAATTCACAACATACAGACTGGTCGGACCTCCTGTCTATGCTTGACAGCGGTGAAGCGTCATTGATATCGGAACTGGTTTACACGACTGATAGAGAAGGCAAATACCTATGGCCTGATGCTCCATACAGCACTGATTATTATGCCCTGATTTCCAAAGCCGAAACTCCTGACATAGAACTCCATCAGGTCATATATGCCAATGTCGGTCTCATCAAAGATTCGGCATACGAGGAGATGTTCCTTGAATGGTTCCCGGACAACCCGAATGTAGAGGAATATCAAAGTAACGAGGATGCCTTTGAAGCATTAGAAAAAGGGGAAGTGGATTACGTCATGGCCACGCAGAATCTTCTTCTCAGCCTGACTAATTATCTGGAGAAACCGGGATATAAGGCAAACCTAATATTCAAAAGGTCATATAATTCCGCGTTCGGACTCAACATAAAAGAAAAGGAATTGGCAAGCGTCATCGACAAGTCTCAAAGTGTGATCCCTCTGGAATCCATATCAGAAAGATGGACCCACAAAGTTTTCGACTACCAAAGCAAACTTCTTCGGGATCAGATCCCCATATTTGTCGGAGCATCTCTTGTGCTTCTGGTCGGATTGATCCTTGTTCTGTTTATGTTTCTCAAGAACAGAAGAATGAGCAAGAATCTTGAGTCCATTGTAAAAGAAAGGACAAGGGAGCTTGAGGTCCAGACCGAGGCTGCAAATATAGCTTCCAGTGCTAAATCCGAATTTCTGGCTCGGATGAGTCATGAGATAAGGACTCCGCTGAATGCTATAATGGGGATGACCCAAATAGCAAAGAATTCTGTTGGAGACGAACCAAAGATCAAAAAATCAATTGATGAGATCGACACTGCATCCGAGCACCTGCTTGGAATACTTAACGATGTCCTTGATATGTCAAAGATAGAATCAGGCAAGTTTATCATCTCTGAGGAGCCGTTCGATCTTAAGGTCGCAATGGAAGAGGTCGGTTCAATAATTGGTCAGCGCTGCCGGGAAAAGGGGATTCACTTCATCATGTCCACCGAAACCCTCCCGGAAAAACTTAGTGTTACAGGTGACAAAATGAGACTTAAGCAGGTGCTGATCAACCTGCTTGGCAATGCTGTCAAGTTTTCTCCCAGCGGCGGCGATGTTATTTTCTATGTGATTTTAAAGGATGAACTGGACGACCATGTAAGGATAGATTTTGCAGTGGAAGACAATGGTATAGGCATGACGGAGAAACAGGTAAATAATCTGTTTGTACCTTTCGAGCAGGCCGATACATCCATATCTTCCAGATTCGGTGGGACCGGTCTCGGCCTTTCTATCAGTCAGAATCTAGTTAATATGATGGGCGGAAAGATCAAGGCCCGCAGTACACCTGATATGGGCTCGATATTCGACTTTACTCTGGAAATGAAAAAAAGCCTGACCGATGCCGAAGAAGTAGCTCATATGGAGATCGGAGAACTTGATCTTACCGGGAAACATATACTGATAGTGGAAGACATAGAAATCAACAGAGAGATACTAAGTGAATTCCTGTCTCAAACCAGCGTAGAAATCGAAGCCGCTGAAAATGGGCAGAAAGCAATCGATATCTTCCGTGAACGCCAGGAGAACTATTTTGACCTGATCTTTATGGATATTCAAATGCCTGTTAAAAATGGCTATGAAGCAACGGAAGAGATACGCTTTATGGACCACGGCAACTCCGCGTCTGTTCCCATACTGGCAATGACAGCAAATGCCTACAAAGAAGATATAGAAAAATGTCTTGAAGTGGGGATGAACGATCATGTAGCCAAACCGGTGGATATGGCCGACCTTATGGATACCATCGCTAAGTGGATCTAAATAAGGGATCCGCTATTTGGTATTACCAACTCATAAGATGTACTTCTACCATCTGCCTCAGCTTTCTTTAAAAAATCTTTTGAAACCATGTCGTTGATATCTCGAATCAATCCAGCCTAATCGCCGCATATTATGCGGAGATTAATGGATGTATTTGCCGCAAAAATTTAAATATTTTACCTCTTGACTTTTTGTTTAGTTAAGTGCTAACATGGGTATATAATTAATAATTAAGTGCTTAACAATAAAGCGCGAAATAATTACTATTGAAAATATACAGGCAAGGAGGGAGTGAACTTGACAGATCCAAACCAATTAAAAAAGCATTTCATCAATATCTTGTTCAAAGTCAAGAAAATAGATGTATGCGGCAACACGGATCTGGCGCTGCCCCTGGGAGAGATGGTGGTACTAAAGAGACTTTTCAGCAATGACTGCAGTGACGGAAATTGTATGAACACATCTGAGATCCATCAGAATTTATATATATCCAAGCCGGCGGTTTCTCAGATTCTCAACTCGCTGGAGAACAAAGGCTATATAAACAGGTATATAGATACGAGGGACAGAAGACGGATCATGGTCAGCGCAACACCGAAAGCATTCGATGCATTAAGAGCTACCGAGGCATCGGTAGATGAGAAGATGAACCGTATCATGAGCGAATTCGGTGAAGAAAACATGACGATGCTTATCGACCAACTCACATCATTATGTGAGATATATGACAAAATACAATACAAGAGTATTGGAAATAAAATAAAATAAAAACATTTACAGGAGGATTTTAAGATGGCTTTAATACCATACGTAGTAGAACAAACAGGAAACGGGGAAAGATCATATGATATCTTTTCCAGATTACTTAACGATCGGATAATACTTTTATCGGAGGACGTGAACGATGCGACAGCTAGCGTTATCGTAGCCCAGCTGCTGTATCTTGAATCACAGGATCCCGATAAAGATATCAAATTTTATATAAACAGTCCGGGCGGATCGGTGACAGCGGGCATGGCAATATATGACACCATGCAGTATGTAAAACCGGATGTCTCGACTATCTGCATAGGTCTGGCGGCTTCAATGGGAGCATTCCTATTATCAAGCGGAGAGAAGGGCAAGCGATTCGTACTTCCAAATGCAGAGGTTATGATACACCAGCCTTCAGGCGGCAGCAGAGGTCAGGCTACGGACATACAGATACAGGCAGAACAGATACTGAAAACCAAGGAGAAACTGAACAAGATCCTGGCCGAGAACACAGGTAAACCACTGGATCAGGTCATCAAAGACTGCGAACGTGATTACTTTATGGATGCTCAGGAAGCTAAGGATTACGGTTTGGTAGACTCCATAATACAGAAAGTTTAGAGGAGGAATGATAACAGATGTTATGTCAATTTTGCGGAAAAAACGAAGCGACAAATAAGTTTCATGTCAATTTCATGGGGCTGAACAGGGATGTATTTCTCTGCGACGAATGTCTTAACAGCTTCAGACAATATGCAGGAGTGCCGGAGGGATACGATCCTAATATGATGGGAAACAAACAGGAAAGCGGAGCACCGGGTACATGGCCCATAACCTTTGAAATGCAGCAGCCAAAGGAAAGAAAATTAGGCTCCGATCCATTCAATCAGGATGCAGGCAAAGATATAAAAATGAAAAGAGAGCTGAACCAACTGCATAAAAAGCTTTCAAATGCAATAGACGATGAAAGATATGAAGATGCGGCTGTGCTCAGAGACAAAATAAATGAAATAAAAAAGGAGGTGTTTATAAATGGTAAATAGAGAATCATTAAATGAAAGATCGGCAGCAGTAATAAGATCCGGTTTTGCGTTAGCTTCCAACCTGGGACATGATATCGCCGGGAGTGAACATTTCCTGGTCGGATTATGTGACGAGCCGAGAGATCCAGCGACCCAGGTTCTTCTTAACAGCGGTTTTGATAAGGAACTAATAAAAGAACTGATCGAGAAACACGTAAAGGATGCCAAAAGATCATCGGGCGGATTTGCCATCAGCATGACTGCCGAAGCCGATTCTGTTATGGATAAATCCTTGGAGATCGCAAAACAGCGTGGTTATCAGACCATAGAGCCGACCCATATACTTCTGGCAATTCTGGAGATCAGGCAGAGTGCAGGCTATAAGCTTATAGAATTCTCCGGTGCAGATCCCGAAGAAATCAAGGCGGAACTGATAGATAGATTAGCAGACAGCACAGCAGCAAATCTTCCCGAGACAGTAAGTCCCGGTGAAGCAAGAAGTGAAATACTGGAAGAATTCAGTAGAGACGTAACTCTTGCTGCATTTAAAGGTGAGCTTGATCCTGTTATCGGAAGAGACAGGGAGATAAACCGAGCAATACAGATTCTTTCAAGAAGAAAAAAGAATAATCCTATGCTGTTAGGCGAACCGGGCGTCGGCAAAACTGCCATCGTTGAAGGTCTTGCCCAGGATATAATCAAAGGCAATGTTCCTGAGAATCTGAAAGAGAAAAAGATATATTCTCTTGATCTGAACAAGATGATTTCAGGTACAAAATACAGAGGAGAATTTGAGGAAAGAATGAATAATTTCCTTGAGGAACTTGAAAAGAACGAAAAGGTCATCCTGTTCATCGACGAGATACACACATTAATAGGAGCAGGAGCATCGGAAGGTGCAATGGATGCAGCAAACACGTTCAAACCGGCACTGACAACCGGTAAGATCCAGGTCATCGGTGCAACGACTTTTACCGAGTTCAAGAAGCATTTTGAAAAGGACGCTGCGCTGGAAAGAAGATTCCAGCCGGTGAATATAGACGAGCCCTCAAAAGAAGATGCGATAAAAATACTTGAAGGCTTACGTGAAAGATACGAGCAGTATCATGAGCTTATAATAAAAGAAGAAGCTATCGATGCCGCTGTTGAGCTTTCGGAGAGATACATAGGAGACAGGTTCCTGCCTGACAAGGCCATCGACCTGATCGATGAAGCGGCGGCCAGAGTCAAGACCAGTGTTATGACCATGCCTGCCCACCTGAAAGAACAGGAAGAAGAAATTTCAAAGCTCAATGAAGACAAGCAGGAAGCAGTGGAAGCTCAGGAATATGAAAAGGCGGCAGCTATAAGGGATACACAGAACGAACTCAAAAAGATCATGGCAGAAAAGCAAAAGACATGGCTCCTTGAACAGAGCAATGTGGTAAATGCCCAGGATATCGCAGGCGTAGTTTCCGAGTGGACCAATATCCCGGTCACCATGCTCACGGAAGACGAGAGCAAAAGACTTTTAGGTCTCGAGGACAATCTCCATGTAAGAATGGTAGGTCAGGATGATGCAGTAAGAGCGGTATCAAAGGCTATAAGAAGAAACAGAGTGGGGATCAAGTCTCCAAACAGACCGATAGGTACATTCCTGTTCCTTGGACCAACAGGCGTAGGAAAGACAGAACTTTCCAAGTCTCTGGCGGAAGAGATGTTCAACGACGAAAAGGCTATGATAAGGATCGACATGTCCGAGTACATGGAGAAACACACGGTAGCCAAGCTGATCGGTTCCCCTCCCGGATATGTAGGATATGACGAAGGCGGACAGCTTACAGAAAAAGTCAGACATAAGCCCTACAGCATAGTGCTGTTCGACGAGATAGAAAAAGCTCATCCCGATGTCTGGAACATACTGCTTCAGATAATGGATGACGGAATTCTGACAGACGGACAGGGCAGAACAGTAAGCTTTAAGAACACTGTTATAATCATGACCTCAAATGTGGGTGCCCGTGACATCACAGGAAAGACTTCTCTGGGATTCAGTGCAACCAAGAACGAAGATGTAAAGCCATTTGAAGAGATCAAAACCATGGTTATGGAACAGGTCAAGAAAACATTTAGACCGGAATTCCTGAACAGAATAGACGACATTTCAGTATTCCACCAGCTTGATCGTGACAATATAATCGAGATCGCAGGCAGAATGATAGAAGATCTTAAGAAGAGGTCTGCCACAGCAGGAATCAAGATAGACGTAGATGACAAGGCTGTCAGATTGCTGGCAGAAAAGGGGTTCGATCCCAAGTACGGAGCAAGACCTCTTAAGAGGATGATCCAATCCACCATTGAGGACATGGTCGCGGAAAAAATACTTGAGGGCGGTTACGAAGACGGAGACAAGATGCTGTTTACCATCAAAGAACAGGAGATAAAAGTCAGCATCAAAAAAAATAAGATCAGCAAAACAGCTCAAGCAGCTGTAACGGCGTAAAGCCTCCTTATAAAGGGACGCCCTTCGGATCAATCCGTAGGGCGTTCTTTAATTTTGTGCAAAGCTCAAGATTTCTTGAAGTTTCGTCATATATATTGTGGTTATATGCATATAAATTTATACTTAATTAAGAAAACGATTACAACAGAAACACCTATCGGGAGGAGAAAACATGAATAATTTTCCAGCCAGAATAATTTCGTTCGTTCTTATTTTAGCATTGATATTGGTAGTACCGGCTAGCCTGCCCGGATCAGAGGTAAATGCGGCAGTAGGTGACAATATCGTTAATATGGCCAATGTAAGCACAGATGTTGAGATCGAAAACAACGGCACAAATACGACTGCTTCATCAGGCGGCTTGATAATAGCAACCGGTGATAGTATCGTAATCACTGGAAATACATCATTCACAACAACCACAACGGGATATGCGGTGATCGTCAAGGGTAGTAGAAGTGTAAATATGACTCTGAGCGATGCAGCCATTGATGTTTTAGATGAAGCATTGCAAAATTCGTACTTCAATAGTCCTGACCATAAGGCTGCCGTAAAAATAATAAATGAGGCATCAACGACCATAACTCTAAGAGGCAAAAATACACTAAAGAGCAGTTCTTTAAAAGCAGGTATAGAAAAAAATGAAGCAAACCAAATTCTTAATGAAACGACACCTGGCTCTCTTACCATAACCGGAGGAGAGTATGACAGTCTTACGGTGACGGGAGGGGCGTTTGGAGCCGGTATAGGCAGCAAATGTGGTTTCGCTACAGCCAACATAACCATATCAGGCGGTAATGTCACTGCTATAGCAATAGAAAAAGATAGAGGCTGCAATGGAGGGGCCGGTATAGGCGGAGGTGGTACACATCCGGATTTCGAACACCAGACAGGCATAGATCCTTCGGTAAAAAATATAACGATAACCGGCGGCAATGTAACAGCCATGGGAGCAGTATATGGGGCCGGTATAGGTGGCGGCTATAATGGGTCAGCTGAAAATATAACTATAACCGACGGCAATGTAAATGCAAGCGGATCAAATAGTGCTCCCGGAATTGGAGCCGGTTATGGAGGAGCTAACACAAAAAATATAACTATATCAGGCGGTAATGTAAATGCAACTGGAGGTGACTCTGCTTCAGGCATTGGTGGAGGTAGCAGTACAAAACCGGAAGATATAGAAATATCAGGTGGTATTGTGACTGCCGTAGGGGGACTACAGGCCGCGGGTGTAGGCGGTGGAAAGTCTCAAAATGTTAAAAATTTGATCATCTCAGGTGGTTTTGTGACTGCAAAAGCTGGATCAAGGGGTAAATATGATATCGGCTGCGGCGATCCAACGGGTTTAGTAGTTGGCTTGTCTCCATCTGCAATATCGATAATAGGCGGATCTGTCTATGCGGTTAACGGCAAGATCGAATCTCCAAAATCCGCATTCGGAACAGAGGCATATAAAGTAACAGTCCCGGCATTATCGACCCCGGGCAACTTTAACCTCAAAGGGAATAAGCCCATAACGGTCCCGTTAGGCGGCAGCGAGAAATATGAAGCCAAGACAGTAAATAATGAAACCATCAATGAGCATCAATTGGATTTTCCCGCTTCCGCAGCTGCATATATTTATTTGCCGACTACATCAGCAGTATCATATGCAGGGATCAAAGTAGGAGAATATGTTGATGGGTATGCAGAAGTTGTTCAAAGCCCTGCTCTTTCAACTCAGAACATCGTATTAGGATTGGGGATCCCCAAGCCTGTCGTAAAAGAATATTCTATAACAGCCTCAAAATCAGGATACGGCAGCATAAGCCCGTCTGGGAATATCAAAGTCAAAGAAGGAGAAAGCAAGGCTTTCACTATCGCTCCAAACAAGGGCTACAGAATAAAGAATCTTGTAGTTGACAATAGGACGATTAGTGCCGCATCCAAATATACATTCAAAAATGTAACTGCTGATCACAGCATCAAAGCATATTTTGCCGCAAATAAATATAAATTCACGTTCAATAAAAACAAAGGGCGAACAATAGTCGGAGCAAAAAGCAAAATAGTCACCTATAATTCAAAAGTAGGTAAGCTGCCAAGAGCTGTAAGGACCGGTTATAAATTCAAAGGATGGTTCACCAAGAAGAGCGGAGGAACAAAGATAGCCTCATCGACCAAGATGGTATTTGCGAAGAACACCGTTCTTTATGCTCACTGGTCTAAAAATGCCAAGATCGTAAATTGTTATACTGTTGAAGTTCACAAGAAACCATCCAAATATTCCAAGACTATCAAATTCGTAAAAAAGGGTACAAAAGTCTGTTACATAAAGAAACTGAAAAGCGGATGGGTCAAAGTCAAAGTTGGCAGCAAAACAGGCTATGTCGACAGGAGATACGTGAAGAAAATATAGTAATTTATTTTTGATAACAATCAGTATACATATCATGCACATAAAAAAATTACGTTGCTAAAATATTTTTGCACGTGTATACTCGAGACATGTTATTAAAAATCGAAAGTGGAAACAATATAGAGGAATTAGGCGGCGATATCTATTGTATCAAGGTCCCGCTGCCTGATAATCCGTTAAGACAATTGAATTCCTATCTTCTTAAAGGGGATAGGAATTTGTTGATTGACACAGGATTTAATCTTGATGAATGTGAGAATGTATTGACCGGATCTTTGGACTCACTTGATATCAATTTAGATGAAACGGATATACTTGTCACCCACCTCCACGGAGATCATGCCGGCCTACTGGCACGTCTGCGGCAAAAGGGAATGACTTTTTACAGCAGCGAGGCGGACGGCCTACTGATCAACTATGGTGCAGGAATTGAATACTGGCTGAAACTTGAAGATATTTTTATCAAGCACGGATATCCTGAAGAAGCCTGTATGAGTACTTCCAAGAATCATCCCGGGAGAAAATTTAACCACGGATATTCCATAAACTTTACCTACCTGAAAGACGGAGACACCATCAAAGTCGGTAAGAATGAACTTAAATGCATCATCACTCCCGGGCATACCCCCGGTCATCTGTGCCTTTATAGCGAAAAAGAAAAAGTTCTTTTTTCAGGGGATCATGTTTTGGGGGACATAACGCCAAATATATGCCCCGAGGTGGGAATGGACGATCCTCTTACTGCATATCTTGAGAGCCTGGAAAGAATAAAAGAGTTTGATATAAGGGCAGCATATCCCGGACATAGAAGAATGATCCATAACTTTTACGAACGGGTGGATACTCTGATCGAGCATCATAAAGAAAGACTGGATGAAGTAATAGAGATAGTTGGAGAGGGGAAACAGAAAAATGCGTACGAAGTCGCCCAGAAGATGACTTGGAGCATTTCCTGCGATGAGTGGGAGGACTTTCCAAGGCCGCAGAAATGGTTTGCCACCGGCGAAGCGATATCACATTTGCAGCATCTGTTTACTAATAACCGAATTGAGCGTAAGATAATAGAGGGGAAGTATTTTTTTCAAGCCTAACGTATGAGTATTTATCAAGTGTCAGGGGTGACAAAATGAAAGATAAAAACGATTCTGTAAAAAAAACAGCTCCAAAAATAAATCTGCCTATAAAATGCATAGAGCTGATCCTCGAACAGGCCGGCGTTATCGCCATAACTGACGAAGATGCAAGATATGTGTATGTAAACGAACGATGGTGTGACGATACCGGCATCAAACGTGAGGATGCTCTGGGCAAACTCAATCATGAGCTGGTAGAAGGGTACAGAGCGATCACTGCTATCAGATCGAAGAAAGCAGTTACAGGCGAAATGCTCATTAGAAGAAAAGACGGGAAGGATCTGCCCGGCGTTATGAGCTATATGCCAATTTTTGATGATGATAACAACAAGGTCGTAGGCTGCTTCATATCCTCTTCATTTGTAAGCGTCGAACAGGCACATGCCTTTATGGAGAAAATGGATTTTGTTTCTGCTGAGCTGGAATACCTTAAAGGTGAAATGAAAAAGAAGAACGGAGCTAAGTATTCGATCGATGATATCCTTGGCAAAAGCGATGCGATAAAAAGATTAAAAGAAAACATCTATATTGCCGGTGCATCCGATTCCACAGTGCTGATCGAAGGAGAAACGGGCACAGGAAAGGAATTAGTCGCTCATTCAATACATAACTGCAGTATCAGGAATGCGTTTCCTTTTGTGAAGGTAAACTGTTCTGCCATCCCGGAGAATCTCATGGAGGCCGAGTTTTTCGGCTATGAGGAAGGAGCATTCACCGGAGCATCCAAAAAAGGGCAAATAGGCAAATTTGAAAAAGCCCATCTTGGAAGTATTTTTTTGGATGAGGTCAATCATCTCGACATGTACATGCAGCCCAAACTACTGAGAGTCCTTCAGGAAAAAGAAGTCGAGCATATCGGATCCAGCGACAGCATATCCATTGATGCCCGTATAATTGCAGGCACAAATGTTCCGCTTAAAAAAATGGTCAAGCAGGGAACATTCAGAGAAGACCTCTACTACAGATTCAATATAATCCATATAAATACACCGCCTCTGAGAGAAAGAAAAGAGGACATCCCGATCCTGGTCGATTTTTTTCTGGAGCAGCTTAACGGCAATTCACTTAAAAAAATCAATGGAGTTGATAAAGACGCGATGGATTATCTTAAGAAGCAGCGATGGCATGGAAATGTGAGAGAACTCCATAATAAAATTGAAAAAGCATATAACATAGAAAAAGGATCGAGTATTTCTGCGGATAGCCTCATTGATTATGAAGACGACTTCGATAGCAGGAATGAAAATGAAATGCCGGCCATGGAGACTGTCGCAAAAGGACCGCTGGATTCGCGGCTATTGGCAAGCAAAGATGATCTTGAAAAAGAGATGATAATAAATGCTCTTAAAAACTGCGGTGATAATAAATCAAAAGCGGCGGAGCAACTGGGGATTTCCAGAACTCTTTTATATAAAAAAATCAAAAAATACGATATTTGAAAGTGTTTTAAAATAAAAGTGTAACCAGGAGTGTAAACAAAAGCAGACACTTTTGAGAAAAAAGTTTACAGTGTGTACATAAGTGTGCACACTTTTTTATTTCGGAAATTAGGGCAAAATAACATATATTGTTATTTTATTATCAAGAGAAACGTTGGTTCGCCAACGTTTCATGTTTTTTTGTAGTACAACCGACAGCATTCAAAATAACTTGGCACGCCAATTGCTCTATACTAAATCTAAAGATTGTTTAGAAAATATCAATCTATTCGGATCCTTGTATCGGATCTTATAAATTTAACACTCTAATTCTGAAAAAGAAGGAAGGTAGAAAAAAATGTTTGATTTTACTCCAGAACAATTAGAAATTCAGAAAAAGGTGAAGGACTTTCTCGCAGAATATGTCTTGCCCATACAAGACCAGATAGATACCGGTGATGTACCGCCGGAGATCTTGAAGGCATGGTATGACACCGGCCTGATATGTCTGGTTGCCCCTAAAGCAGTTGGCGGCATCGAGATGGATACAAAGACCAGCGCCATCATCTATGAAGAACTTGCCCGAGGCGATGTAGGTATTGCAACAGCCTTCGGTGCAAACAACCTTGGTTCCTATCCGCTGATCATCTCCGGAAACTTAGAACAACAGAAACAACATTTCGGTCCTTTGCTTGAAGGTAAGTACGGTTCGTTCGCTCTTACAGAACAGGGCGCAGGCTCCGATGCAGGAGCAGTTGCCACAACAGCAGTAAAAAAAGGCGATGAATATATTCTGAACGGTTCTAAGTGTTACATAACCCAAGGCGGATATGCGATTGATATGGAATCTTCACTGGTTATTTTCGCATCCACAGACAGGACAATGGGAAGCAAGGGTCTCAGTGCCTTCCTCGTCAAGGGTGGTACTCCGGGACTTAGTGCAAGCAGGATAGAAGACAAGATGGGGATCAGAGGTTCTCAAACTGTAGAGTTGCTCCTTGAAGATGTAAAAATCCCTGCGACTTCACTTCTCGGTAACGAAGGTGACGGAATGAAAATAGCCATGAAGACCCTGGACTCAGGAAGACTGATGGTAGCGGCTCAGGGTGTAGGCTGTGCACAGAGCGCTCTTGATGAAGCCATCGAATATGCAAAGACACATTTGGAGAACGGCAAACCGGTTGGCAAGCAGCAGGCAGTAGCATTCAGGCTGGCTGATATGGATGCAAGAACAGAAGCTGCAAGACTTCTTGTACACAGAGGAGCGCTTCTCAAGGACAGTAAGCAGCCCTATTCTCATCATTCGGCTATCACTAAGCTTTATGCCACGGATGCGGCTATGCAGAATGCAAGAGATGCCATGGACATTATGGGAACATTCGGATACACAAAGGCTTCCCGGATAGAAAAGATATGGCGTGATGCAAGGATATTATCAATTTACGAAGGAACTAACCAGATACAGAGACTTGTTGCTTCCGGAAATTTACTCAGATAGACCAGATTGGAGGTTAAGAAAATGAATTTTGAATTATCAAAAGAACAAAGCATGATTAAAAAAAGCGCATTGGATTTTGCAAAGTCTGTTCTGGAACCTATCGCATACGACGATGACAGAAGCGCAAGATACCCTAAGGAAGCTGTTACAGAAATGGGCGGCATCGGATACATGGGGCTTCTTATCTCAAAAGAGTACGGCGGAAATGCTGCAGACATGACGAGCATGGTGGCGGTAGCGGAAGCATTCGGAAAGTATAATGCAGCCGCGGCGGCGATCCTTGCGAATCATAATATTGCCGCAGCACAGACCATAGAAAAGTATGGCTCGGATGATCAGAAAGAAAATTATCTTCCCATGATGGCATCTGGAAATCTCCTGGGCGGATACGCATTTGCAGAGCCCGGTGCAGCAATAACTTCAGGTGCGGACAAAGCAGTAGCGGTAAAAGACAGCGGCAGCTACAAGATCAGCGGCAAAAAGACATTCGCAGCTAACGGTGGGGAAGCTGATGTTTATGTTGTGATTGCTCAGACAGATGAAGAACTTGGTCCCAAAGGAATATCCGCATTCATCGTGGAAAAAAGCGAGATAAAAGCTGTCAAAAAAATCGACAAGCTTGGATTGAGAGCTTTTCCTACTGCCGAAATAACTTTTGAAGACGCAAAGGCATCTATCCTCGGCGCAGAAAAAGACGGTCCTAAGATCATGGCGGATATCAACGCAAGAATGGATATCGTAAACGGGGCAATGGCATCGGGAGTTGCATCAACCATGCTGGAAGCATGTGTGGATTACTCCAAGATCAGAGTACAGTTCGGAGCTCCTATAGCTAAGATCCAGGCTGTACAGTGGATGATGGCCGAAATCGCAGAAGCGGCTCATCTTATAGAAATGACAGTTTATGCGGCTGCAGGCAAATTTGATACAGGCGGAGATTATGCAAGAGAAGCTGCCTACTCCAAGATATATGCCATGAAGGCTTCTCAGGAAGCAGGAATGAACGCAGTTCAGATACACGGCGGATCAGGCTACAGCCGTGAGGATAAAATAGAGAGGTATTTTAGAGATATCAGAGGTGCATACAACATCGAAAACTCAAGTGAATACCCCCAAAAAGTTATAGTTAATGCTCTTATCAAGTAAATGGAAGGAGGAGGTGGATCAATTTGAATATTTTACATGAATTCGAATACCATAAACCAACAACGAAAAAAGAAGCATTAGGATTGGCTGAAAACCTAGGCGACAAAGCCAAATTTTTGGCCGGAGGCACTGATCTGATGATACAAATGAAGGAAAAAATGTTAGCACCCGAAGCTATCATAGACATCAGTGACATTGACGAACTTACAGGAATAAAGTGCGAAGCCGGAAAAGGCGCGGAAATAGGTGCCTGCACAACTATCTCTGATATCGAATTTTCAGATGATATGCAGAAAAAATACCCTGCACTTTCACATGCTGCCGGAGAACTGGGTTCCAACCAGGTCAGAGTTATGGCGACTATCGGCGGAAACTGCTGTCATTCTTCACCGGCAGCGGAAACACCTGCATCACTTTGCGCATACGGTGCAAAGGTAGTGATCAGCGGATCTCAAGGCGACAGAGAAATGATCCTGGAAGATTTTATACAGGGAAACAGAACAAATGCTCTTGAGGACGGCGAGATGGTCACAAAATTCGTTCTGCCGGAGCCTCATAAACAATCAGCATGCAAGTACGGTTACATAGGCCTCAGAAACGCCATGGAGATAGACGCTGTAAATATGGCAGTCAAAGTTCAGCTTGCTGCAGACGGAAAGACCATCGACGATATCAAACTCGTTATGGGTTCAGTTTCTCCGAGACCGCTTATCTCAGAGAAAGTCCCTGCACTTTTAAAAGGACAGGCACTTACAGATGAGCTTATCGAAAAGACAGGCGAAGCTGCACAAAGCGAAGCTAAGCCAATTTCAGATGTAAGAGCATCTGCAGAATACAGAAAAGATACAGTAGCTGCTTTGGCCAGACGACTTACCAAAGAAGCATATGAAGCTGCAAAGGAGGCGTAAAATGAAAAAGCAATTGATTTCATTGGATATAAATAATGAAATATATGAAGTCGCTGTTACGCCTATGGACATTCTGGTAGACGTTATCAGAAGAGAAGTTGGCCTGACAGGTACAAAAAAAGGATGCGGCCAGGGAGACTGCGGAGCCTGCACAGTTCTCATCGACGGCAAACCTCAGCTAGGTTGTCTTAAACTTGCTATCGCGTGCCAGGGGAAGAAGATCACAACTATAGAGGGAATCGCAGATCCAAAGACAGGAGAACTGCACCCGCTGCAGAAGTCATTCCTGGATCACGGCGCGGTACAGTGCGGATTCTGCACGCCGGGCATGATACTTTCATCAAAAGCTTTAGTCGATCAGAACCCGACGCCTACAAAAGACGAAATCAAAAAAGCCCTTGCAGGTAATACTTGCAGATGCACAGGATATATCCTGATCCTTGAAGCGGTAGAATCCTATGCTGATGCAGTAGCGAAAGGGGAGGTGAAATAAATGAGTGACAAAGATAATAAAAAACCAATGTTCGAAGTCCAAAAAGAACATGCGGAAAAAATCGAAGTAACAAACAAATATAATAACTACAAGGACTACACCAGAAAATTCACCGAAGTTGGTAGAAGTATACCAAGGCTGGATGGCCCCGATAAGGTAACGGGCAAAGTTCAATATACGGACGACCTGGTGCTTCCGAGAATGCTGTACGGAAAGATTCTAAGAAGTCCCCATGCCCATGCAAAAGTACTTAGTATCGACTACAGTGAAGCTCTCAAATTGGATGGTGTATTTGACGTAATTACAGGTGAAGACTGCCCCATACCATACGGGATCGTTCCTCACAATGCAAACGAATATGCACTTGCCAACGGTAAAGTAAGAAACTGGGGCGAAGGAGTCGCAGCTGTTGCCGCTATCGACGAAACTACTGCGGAAAAAGCCCTGGAACTTATCAAAGTAGAATATGAAGTCCTCGAAGCCATCACAGATCCAAGAGAAGCAGTCAAGCGTGACGACCTCAGGATCCATGAAGATGCCCCAAATAATATAGCATATGAAGGAGTTCAGGTTTACGGAGACCCTGAAAAGGCTCTTGCCGAATCAGACTTTGTACTGGAGCAGGAATACTACTCATCATATGTTACACATGCCTTTGTCGAGCCCCAGTCAGCCATAGCTGATTTTGACATCAACACCGGCAAACTCCATCTTTATGCAACTTGTCAGGTTCCTCACTATACACATCAGCAGCTCTCCAAGGTTCTTGAAATGCCTATGAACAAGATCAGAATAACAGTTCCTCTGATAGGCGGCGGATTCGGCGGAAAAGGTGTGGCGGCGCAGGCTGACTTCTGTTCATCCATCCTTTCAAGAAAGATCGGACGTCCGGTCAAGATCACATACGAAAGAAACGAAGTATTCGCAACAAACAACGGACGTCATCCCTGCTACATGAAATTCAAGATGGGATTTGACAAAGACGGAAGAATAACAGCAGTAGATTTCGAAAATCTCATGGAAGGCGGGGCATACGCCGGATGGGGCATCGTAGTTCTTTTCTACACAGCCTCAATGGTACATATTCCGTACATGGTCCCCAATGTAAGATTTGACGGAAAGAGAGTCTACACAAACAAACCTACATGCGGAGCTCACAGAGGACTGGGCGGAGTTCAGCCCAGATTCGCAATGGAGCAGATGCTCGATGAAGCTGCGGAACACTTTGGGATGACACCATATGAAATCAAGAAGCTGAATGCAGCGGAATCAGGTTACACAGCCAAGAGCATGATGTATGTACCTCATTCAGAGTACAAGAAGTGTCTTGATGAAGCAGTTGAAAAATCAGGCTACAAAGAAAAGTGGAACAAGCTGCCTTACGGCAAGGGAATAGGCCTTTCCGGCGGATACTATATCTCCGGCACATCCTATACTCTGTACCTGTCATATAAGCCGCATACAGTTGCCACTATCAAGATCGATGAAGAAAACGGCGTTACAGTATTCTGCGGAGCAACAGACATCGGACAGGGTGTCGACATGGTAATGACTCAGATGGCTGCGGAAACACTAGGTGTCGTATCGGAAGACGTCAAAGTCATCCCGAGAGATACAGAAGTATCAACATTCGACCTTGGTACATTCGCAAGCAGACTTACATTCGCAACAGGCTGGGCAATCAGACAGGCTGCGGAAAAAGTCAATGAAGAACTCTTCCCCGTCGCGGCTGCCATCATGAAGTGCAGATCCGACGAAGTAGGAGTAAAAGACGGAACATTCTACATGATCTACGATCAGAAAAAGAAGAATGTTCCCTGGACTGAAGTAGTTACAGCATACATAGAAGCACACGGTCCGCTGGTTCGTACAGGACAGTTCACACCTCCAAGACGTAAGGGTATACAGCAGGGCGGAAATATAGGTCACTCTCCCACATTCGGGTTCAGTGCACAGATCGCAGAAGTAGATGTGGATCTTGACACAGGTAAGGTCAACGTTCTTAAGATCACCGAAGCAGGTGACTGCGGACAGGCAATCAATCCCATGAGTGTAGAAGGTCAGGTCCACGGCTCAATACAGATGGGCATGGGACAGGCTCTTTATGAAGAGATGAAGATCGCCCCGGACGGAAAGTTCATCAACCCTTCATTCCACGATTACAAGCTGCCCACCACAATGGACATGCCCGAGATAGATGCAACGATCGTCGATGGATATGATCCTTCGGCTCCATACGGTGCAAAGGAATCAGGCGAAGGTCCGATACAGCCGACTATTCCGGCGATATTCAATGCGGTTTATGATGCCATAGGCGTTAGATTCACAGAAATGCCTCTGACACCTGAAAAAGTATTGAATGCCATAAAGGAACAGAAGGCTAAAGGCAAGGCATAATGTACTTCTAATAGTTTTACTCCGGGGCTTTATGCCCCGGGGCAAAACAAATAAGTAAAAGAAAAAGGTAAAAGGAAATAACAATGAGAGAAATTAAGTTTAGAGCCTGGGATGATGAAAACAAGATCATGTATTCACCTGAAGGTCTTGAACAACCGGAAGTAGAAGACAACACAAAGAAGACCATATATTCATATTTGTCATTTGGCGTTTTGCAAATATATGATTTTAAAGGCGAGGAACCTGTTGAACTGGTTCCTATGCAGTCTACACTATGGTTTGACAAAGAGCAGAAGGAAATTTTCGAAGGCGATATAGTCAATATCGAAGATAATTTGAATCAGGTCATCTGGAGTGATGAGATATCCGGTTTTGTATTGATGGCCAATGACGGAATGATCGGCATGGGCGGAGATTACCTCGGCGATGTAGCCGAAATAATCGGAAATATTTATGAAAATCCCGATCTTATCAGCTATAAGTAGATGGAGGTAAATCATGTTTCCAAAGGATGAAACGATAATCAAAAGTATGGTCGACGGCAACAGCCTGGATTTTTATCTTGAAGACGATATGTTTGAAATCGAAGGACGTGCTCATATCGAAAGCGATAAGATAATCATCGATGTGAAGAATGCGGTAGGTCACGTACTAGCCATCTCAGGTAAAGAACTTGAAGTCTTTATGACAAGTAACGGTTTATGTGCCAAAAGAACCGATACCGGTAAAGTTTTTCAGATGGAGATCAACCGGATCTACACAAAACTTGTGGATCCGATCCCCGAAAGCTTCATATCACTCAGAGCATCCAATGAAAAGGTCCATTTTTTCAAGAAAGAATCTGATACTCTGATATGGTATGACCCCAAGGAAAGCAGGTGGTACATCGAACTCAATAAGATAAATATGTTCTTTAGCGGGGAT
This sequence comes from Anaerovoracaceae bacterium, assembly GCA_031553035.1. Lineage (GTDB taxonomy): Bacteria > Bacillota > Clostridia > Peptostreptococcales > Anaerovoracaceae > JAVBLY01. The sequence goes on from JAVBLY010000001.1 coordinate 193,220, forward strand.
AGAAAATCTTATAAGGTCTTGGATCAATTGTTTGACAGTAATAAAGAAAATGTGTCAGGTGTATGGCAGGCGGTCAGTTATAGCTCGGAAGTCGAATATGAGGAAAAAAATTATGAAAAACATTGTAGTTGAGTCAGGGTACAAACGGTTTGAAGCGGTAGGGCAGAGTGAAATGTGCAAAGATTGTCCTTCCTACTGTAAGACCTCATGTGCCAGACAGGCGGAAACAGATAATCATATCAATACTCAGGAAGACTTCAAGAATTTTAGACCGGCATTTTCCGAGGAAAAAATTATGAAAACAGAACAATAGTCTAATTTTCTGTACAAAATATTGTCAAAAAAATGACGATGTTATTTGGAATTTATAAAGAGGTGATTTTCATGGATTTAAAAAAGAAAAGATGGATAATTTTAGTCGCAAGTGTTCTTATCAATATGTGTATAGGTTCAGGATATGCATGGAGCGTTTATGCCGGTCCCCTCATTGAAAAATTTGGATGGACTGCTGCGGCAGTGGCATTGACATTTACCATAGCTAATGCTATAAGCCCGGTTACTATGATAACCGGAGGTAAGATTCAGGATTCATTCGGTCCAAAGTGGGTAATTTTCGCAGGTGGTATCTTATTCGGCGGCGGAATATTCTTGTCAGGACTCTCAGATTCTCTGGGATGGCTGTATTTCTCATACGGCATCGTAGCAGGATTCGGAATGGGTCTGGTTTACAGCTGTACGATCGCTAACACAGTTAAGTTTTTCCCGGACAAAAGAGGTCTGGTTGCCGGTATCGCAACAGCAGGATACGGCTCAGGTCCCATACTCTTTGCTCCCGTAGCTCAGTCTATAATAGCAGGCAACGGTGTACTCTTTGCATTCAAAAGCTTAGGTCTTGTTTATCTTGCAGTTATCGTGATAGGTTCGTTCTTTATTCAGAGAGCTCCCGAAGGCTACAAGCCCGAAGGCTGGGAACCGCCGCAGATAACAGCATCATCTGCAGTAACAGGAGTCGATAAGCCCTGGAACAAAATGCTGGCAGATCCCATGTATTATCTGCTTCTGCTCATGTTGACTATCGGCGCAACAGCAGGACTTATGATAATCTCACAGGCTTCACCAATAGCTCAGGAAGTGGTAGGAGTGGATCCTGCAAAAGCGGCATGGGCTGTCAGTGCAGTTGCCATAGCAAACATGCTTGGCCGAGTTATCTGGGGCTGGATCTCGGATAAGATAGGAAGGTACAATGCACTGCCGATCATGTACGTTATTCTTGGAAGCATGATGTTCCTGCTTTCAACGGTAGGGGCTGATCAGTTTACTAAGTTTGTCATTTCGGTCATGCTTATCGGATTCTGTTTCGGCGGATTTATGGGAGTTTTCCCTGCTCTTACAGCAGACAACTTCGGTCCGAAAAACAACGGTGTAAACTATGGATTCATGTTCATTGGATTTGCTCTCGGAGGCTACATAGGGCCAATGCTTGCTGCAAGCATCAAGACTTCAAACAACGGCGACTACAGCACAGCGTTCTATATATCGGCAGGTTTATGCGTAGTCGGAATCATAATAACGTTTATTGTTAGAGCTATGCGAAAGAGACAGGCTGCAAGAGCTGCATAAAGGTAACTAAACAAATGGATTTTATAGACGATCAAAGAAAATCTGAAGTTGAAATATTATCCGTTGAATCCATACCGTGTGATTTGGTGGGCATGAGTGCCGTGTTCAATAAAAACGGCGCTCGTCTTTCAGATCCGTGGAAGTTTCCCTGGCCAATGGACTGGGTGGAAGAAGAGCTTTCCAAGGCAGTTAAAGAAAATTCATATATCTCACAGACTGTGATTTTGACAGCATTTAATCAGGAAGAGCCTGATCAGATAATTAAATTCAGGCTAAGAAGTTATATAGATCTGCTCCTCGGGGATATTCCAGAGATCGTTGCATCACATTTTCCGGAGCGGATGTCATATATCAACAGCAGCGGATCAAGAAAATATACTTATGAATCTTTCAGCAAAAATGTTGATCGCGTAGCAGGCGGCTTAATAGCTATCGGTGTGGGTAAAGGAGATGTAACAGCCACCTGGGCTGTTAATTCTCCTGAATACGGCATTGCCCAGTTCGGGATAGCAAAAGCCGGTTCAATAATGGCTCCTCTCAATGCATATGAAAAAGAACATTATATGGAAAGCGTGCTTAATAAATCCGATGCCAAAACCTTGATTCTTCAGGTGGGAACAAAGGCGACCGAGAATATCGAGACTCTGTATCGAATATGTCCCGAACTTTGCGAATCAATGCCGGGGAATCTCAGGTCGGAACGAATTCCCAAGCTGAGAAACGTAATAGTAAAAAGTGATCAGGAGTATCCCGGTACATACAGATGGTCGGATATCCTGGCTATGGGAACTGCCATAGATAAAGAAAAAATAAGCGAAAGAAGAGAGTCCTTGTCTACCCGCGATCCTGTACATATGATATTTACTTCCGGGACCACCGGCTTTCCTAAAGGAGTTATGCTCACACATGGGAATCTTGTTGAAATTTCCCATTCAATAAAAAAGACTCTCGAATTAGTCCCTGAAGATGTGATATGCATTCAGGCACCGATGTTCCATTGTTTCGGGTGCATAGTCGGTTCTCTGGCCGGTGTAGTATCGGGCAGCTCCATGGTAATGGTGGATAAGTACAAGTCTGAAATCACACTGTCTCTTATAAAACGTGAAAACTGTACCGTAGTATCGGGCGTGCCGGTCATGTTCGATGGAATGGCAAAAATATTGTCATCGGAATCTTTTGATGGAGAGGAATTATCCATTAGAACAGGGATAATAGCAGGGGCTCCCGGAGGAGGCGACCTTTTCAGAGATATCAAAGACATTCTCAAAATCGAAAAACCATTTTTGTCCTACGGTCTCACGGAGGCTTCTCCAAGCGTGACTTTCTTAAGTCTGACCGATAAAAATCAGATATCGGGAGGCAACGTGGGAAAACCTATCGAAGGAGTTCAGGTGCGGATCGTAGACATGAATGACAAGACTCCGATCGCGGACAAAAACGTAAAAGGCGAAATAGCAGTATACGGCTATAACATAATGCAGGGATATTATAACGATCCCGATGAAACAGATAAAGCTTTGAGCCCTGACGGCTGGCTGTATACAGGCGATATCGGGTATATGGACGATTCAGGCGATCTTTTTATAGCAGACAGGATCAAGGATATCATCATCAGAAACGGTGAAAATATTTCGCCCAGAGAGATAGAAGGTGTGATAGAACAGTATCCCGGAGTGGACAGAGTTGTTGTGGTAGGCGCAAAATATGCCCAGTGCAACGAGGAATTGGTCGCTTTTATTAAGCCGTATAAAGATGCAAATATCAGTGAAGAAGACATAAAAGAGTATCTTAAAGGAAGAATTGCAAAATATAAAATACCAAGATTCATCAGCTTTGTTGACGAGTTCCCAATGTCCGACACGGGCAAGATCCAAAAACAAGAATTACGAAACAGGGCAATGCAGTTATCGGAGAATATAATTAACTAAAGTTTACGTAGGATTTTTTTCGTATGGCAAGGCGTGCGAATGATCGAGGAAGGCACGTACTCAGACGTACGTAACTGACGAGTGAATGAGCAACAACACAGCCATACGAAAAAAAGACAAGTAAAGGAGAAAGAAAATGCCAAAAGTAATTACACCAAAAGAAGCAGCAGATCTTTTCAAAGATGACATGATCATCGCATCTGCAACATTCGGTCTTGCAGGATGGCCAGAAGAAACAGCTCTGGAAGTAGAAAAAAAATTCCTTGAGACCGGCTCACCAAAAAACATAACGCATGTCCATGCTGCCGGTATCGGTGACTGGGCAGGCAGAGGAGAAGAGGTCTGGGCACATGACGGAATGATGACAAAGTTTATCGGCTCCCATGCCGGATCGTCCCCCGGCCTCATCAAGAAGATAAGCGAAAATAAGATCCTTGCATGGAATCTCCCGCTCGGAACCATGCTTCAGGTAATGCATGAATCGGGAAGAAAAGCTCCGGGTCTGCTTTCAAAGACAGGTCTTGGAACATTTGTGGATCCCAGAGAAGACGGAGGAAAACTCAACCCTCTCACAAAGGAAAAGGGCGAAGAAATAATCGAATATGTTGAGGATTTCTTTGGAGAAGAATATCTTTTCTATAAAGCTTTCAAGCCGGACATCGGTTTCATGAGAGGTACTACCGCTGATGAAAACGGGAACATAACATGTGAAAAGGAAGCTTTGAATCTTGAAATGCTTAAAGTAGCCCAGGCAACAAAAGCCAACGGCGGAATCGTCATCGTTCAGGTGGAATCACTTGCAAAGGCCGGTTCCCTTAATGCCAAACTGGTAAAAGTGCCGGGAATATATGTTGATTATATCGTCGTTTCTACCGATGAAGATCTTGTCTTCCAGACTCAGGGGACCAAGTTCAACAGATCATACTGCGGAGAAGTCAAAGTTCCTCTGGGCAACAGCATGAAACCGATCCCGCTGAATGAGAAAAAGGTAATGGTCAGAAGAGCTGCAATGGAGCTGAGACCCGGATTCAAAGCGAATTTCGGTATCGGAACACCTACATTCACCGGAAATGTTATCTCCGAAGAAGGATGTTCGGACGATATTACTATGATTTCAGAATCAGGCAGCATCGGCGGAGTTCCCGGCGGCGGCAAAGACTTTGGCGCTCACTGGAATATCGAAGCATCTTGCGATCAGGGCGACCACTTCAGTTTCTTTGACGGCGGCGGGCTTGACTGCGGAGTATTCGGTCTCAGTGAAGTAGATAAAGACGGTAATGTAAATACCAGCCTCCTTAACGGAAAAATCATGGGAGTCGGCGGATTTCTGAATATTGCGGCTACTGCAAAATATGCAGTATTCGTAGGAACATTTACTGCCGGCGGAATCGAATGTAAAGTGGAAGACGGCAAAATGGTCATAGTCAACGAAGGAAAATTCAAGAAATTCGTAAACAGCTGTCCACAGCTCACATTCAATGCGGATCAGTCACTGGCTCTTGGAAATCATATAGTTTTTATAACAGAGCGATGTGTAATTGAAAGAACTAAAGAAGGAATGATCGTAACTGAAATAGCGCCGGGGATCGATCTTCAGACTCAGATAATAGATCAGATGGAATTTGATCCTATCATCCCTGAAGGCGGACCTAAGCTAATGGATGCAGGATTGTTCCAGGAAAAATGGGGCGGCCTTAAGACGATCTTCAACAAATAAGCTCACAATCATCTTCATACCTCATAAAATGGATAGATGCCGGAAGAGATTCCGGCTTTTATTCGTTTTCGATATCATCGACGATATCAGCTAGTTTATTCAGCAGTCTTAGGAGGGTTTCCATATCATCCTGGCCAAGCTGATTGAACAGATACTGTATCTTTTCGTCATATGTCATGGCAGAACGGCCCAGTACTTCCTTGCCTTCATTTGTAGGCTGTACGGAAATTTTTCGCCTGTCGTGTGTATCTATCTCACGGACGATGTAGCCTTTCTTCTCAAGGTTGTTAAGGGTTTGTGAAACAGCAGGCTTGGATATGAACATATCCTCATGTATTTCGGAAACGTTGATGCAGTCATTTGCACACATATAGTCACGGCAGATCTTCTCCATAATAAGAAGTTCGCTCCACTGGATACCGCACTCTGATGGGAATTTCATGCCCACACTTTTGAAACGTATCATGGCGCTCAAATATTTTTCTTTATAATCGTTATCCATTTGTCCCCGGCTGTTGTTAATCACTTACATAATAAACACATTAAATATAATATCCACTTAAATCGATCATGATTCAAATAAATTCGAAATTAGTTGACAAAATAGTAAGGTACCTTTATACTATGAATAGTAAGGTACCTTATAAATTAAAGCTAAAATATATTCGCTATAACAGGGCAGTGGATTTTGCAAAATCGCAGATTTTGGAAATCCTTGCACACGGACTTGTGGAGCTACTCGCATCCCTATGTGGGCATGCTCGCAGGACAAGGCACAGGAGATACAAAATGACAGAAATGAATAAAGATTTATTGGAACAGTTCATAAAGATAAACAGAATGATGATGAAATATCAGTTTATGAACTATCGTGAACGGGGCCCTTTCGGAAACCCGGAAAGAGGTCAGGGCAGAGTGCTTTCTCTGCTTAAGATCAAACCTGAGATAACACAGAAAGAACTGGCTTTTCTGCTGGATATGAGGAATCAGTCTCTGGGTGAACTGCTGTCCAAGCTTGAAAAAAAGGAACTGATAACCAGACAAACGTCCGAAAGCGATAAAAGAGCAATGATCGTAAAGCTGACCGACAAAGGAAAGCAGGCTGCAGATAAGATTGAAGACAAACAGACGGATAAAGATCAGATATTCGGATGTCTCAGCGATGAAGAACAAAAAAATCTAAGTGAGTACCTATCAAAGATAATAGGCGAGATGGGCAAAAACTGGAGTGGATTTGACGAAATGAATATGACTCCTGAGCAGATGGCCGATTTAAGAAAAGGATTTGGGAAAATGCACAGGCATTTCGGCCACGGCCAGGGACATCCTTTCGGCGGCGGACCAAGGCGGGGCAGAGACAAAAATAATGACAGCTGTGAGCACCCCTACATGTATGATGATGAAGATAATGATAAGGAGAAGAACGAATAATGCATATACCCCCTCTCATTCATGACCTCGCACTGATGCTTTTAGTTGCAGGAATAGTCACACTGATATTTAAAAAACTAAAACAGCCTCTCGTTCTGGGCTACATTATTGCAGGTCTGCTTGTAGGTCCGTATATAGGCTGGTTCCCGGCAGTTACCGATGCTACCAGTATAGAGGCATGGAGTGAGATAGGCATCATCATACTCATGTTTTCATTAGGGCTTGAGTTCAATTTACTCAAGCTCTTTTCAGTTGGAAAAACTGCATTCATAACTGCAGCAACGGAAGTTCTGTGTATGTTTTTGATTGGCTTCTTATGCGGAAATATTTTAGGATGGACAACTATGAGCCGCGTTTTTCTTGGATGTATGCTTTCAATGTCTTCCACTACGATAATAATAAAAGCCTTTGATGACCTTAAACTGAAAGGGGAGCAATTTACTGAATCGGTTTTCGGCACCCTGATAATAGAAGATATCGCCGGTATACTGATGATGGTCATTTTTTCCACAATGGCGGTCAGTCAAGGCATATCAGGAGGGGAAATGACCGTCAGCCTTCTGAAAATGGCATTTTATCTCGCACTGTGGCTGATATTGGGTATATTGATAATTCCGACCTTTATCAAAAAAGTTAAAAATCTCATGAGTGATGAAACTCTGATGATCGTGTCCATAGGGATATGTTTTGGAATGGTTTTGCTTTCACATTATCTTGGTTTTTCTTCAGCATTGGGAGCTTTCCTGGCAGGATCCCTCCTTGCGGGGACTGAACTCAACGGCCGAATAGAATCTGTAACCAAGTCCAATAAGGATCTGTTTGGTGCTGTATTCTTCATTTCAATTGGCATGATGGTAGATCCAGGCAAAATCCTTCCAAATATCGGTGTCATAGTACTGCTCACATTGGTGATCATCTTAGGTCAGCTGTTATTCTCGACGGTAGGGTCGTTATTATCGGGAAAGCCGCTGAAGGAGGCCATTAAATGCGGATTTTCATTTGCCCAGATCGGTGAGTTTTCTTTTATAATCGCTGCTCTTGGTATATCACTGGGTCTTATAGATACAGGGATATATCCAATAATAGTGACAGTATCCGTCATAACCACATTCACAACACCGTATATCATAAAATCGGCAGATCCCGTATATAACTTTTTAAATATAAGGCTTCCTGAGGCTCTGATGGAAAAGCTGGATCGGACCAATATAAAGGACGTGTCCAGGAAAGAGACTGAGGGTCCGACCTGGAGCAAATTCCTGAAGACGTATCTGGTTAGATTCGGTATACAGCTGATCGTACTGGCCGGTATTATTCTGGGAGGCATTTATATATTATGGCCATTCCTTATGTCTGTTATGAACAATGAGGCAGCATCCATAATATCCACGGTTTCAGTGATCGTCTGTTCCGCTCCTTTCCTCAAGCAGACCTCAGTCCAGAGAAATCGATTCTTTACAGCCTTGTGGTTTAAAAAGAAAAAGAGTCATATAATACTTATGCTGTTCTCTCTTCTATCACTGGCAGTTACAATAACTTTCGTTGCCTATCCTGCGTGGATCATGCTCGGGATGGATTCATTGCCGCTTACTTTACTGACGATTGCTGTCGTTGCTGTAATTACATATTCAGATGGTCTCATGGGACTTTATCAAAAGATCGAAAAAACATTTTTAAGAAATCTGGGCATAAAGATCTCGGACAAAAAAGATTTTACCAAAAAACTTCCCGGAGATTACAAAGTAGCCCGATTTTATAACGATCAGCTTTCACCCGTTTTTGGCAGATCTCTTAGAAATATGATGGGAGAAGGAAAGCAAAGCATAAGGGTCATACGTGTGGACCGCGGCGGGAAGCAGCTTCATGATCCGAGAATAAGGCGAAGGCTGACCGGAGGCGATGCTGTATACATAGCCGGCCCGAAGAAGGATCTGGATAGATTTTTTATGAACAAGGAGATAACCCCGGATGGGGAGTATCTTGGTCCAAACGGATATATCTCATTAGAAGATTTCATAAAAGAAAACAGTCACAGTAAAAAGCATCCGAATGGTAAAAAACATGTGAATTAAAACAAAGAAGCTGTCTAAAATGTATATTTTCAGACAGCTTCTTCCTATATTGGTGCGATGCATTATAGGTTAATTAAGGTTTTTCTTTTTTGCCAGCTTATTTGTATTGATAGTCCCTCTGTATACGAAAAATCGCCAGAATAAGAATTCAAGAGTGAAGTTGAATGCCATAGTCACGCCGATGACAATATATTCGTTTACTCCGTTTCCTTCTGCCACTGCTCCTAAATATGTAGATGCAGGAGTGAATACCAGATAGAAACAAAGTACCTTCAGCATTGCGATCGGAATGTTGTTTGCTGACTTGAAAGTATATCGTCTGTTGACTGTGAAGTTGTAAAGGACCGAAAGTATCAATGCTGTCAAGTAGCATGGCCAGTATGGCAGATCGGTAAGCTCATTCAATGCCGTAAATGACAGTATCTCGATTATTCCTGCCGACACTGAAAACAGAGCGTATTTTACGGCCTGCACGGCTGTTTCTTTGCCGGTTATGTTCTGATGTGGTTTTTCTTTTTCCATTTGCTTGTCCTGTAAATACTATATTTTCTTAGAGTATTTCTTTGTGTAAACAAAACGCATCAGTTTCTTGTCAAAGAAGGAAAGGCCCGGAGTATCACCGTTTTTTTCAGCATTCAGAAAAGACAATGCATTTTTTTCTACAAGAGTCATTACCGCTTTGGCATCCGAATCGTTTCCTGCGCAGCACAGTGCACCGACTCCCTTGACATAGATTGCATTTCTGCCTTTAAGTTTTCTTACCGCATCATGGGATTCTTTATCTGAAGTTGACTTAATGTCACCGCCCACCATCTGGGCGAAATCGTCGATGATAGCCGGAACAACATCTTTTTTTTCCATTGAAGCATTAACAACATCCGAATCAAGTATCATGATGCTTTTGAATTGAGGGTAGGCGCCTTGAATAGATGACATTATGATTTTCGATTTTTCATCCGGCTCTGAGGGAGAGTCATCAAAGTCGGGGAGTCCCTTCATTGATCTGTGGCAGATCCCTTCCAGGAGGGTGGATCGTTTAAAAGCTTCATCTCTGTCAGTGCCGGTCAGTACAGCGCCGTGTTTGGCCATGAGGATAGCGTGTTTTCCCTGAGCAAACTCGGCGGCGACTATTTTGGTGAGCTTTTTAGTACTTGAAATGGCGTATGCGCCAAGTCCGATCTCTCCTCCCAGAAGATTCAGTTCATCTACCGTAGGATCAAGTAAATCAAACCCTGAGACGCTGATGCATGTAGCATATGTCTGATGGGTATGAATAACAAAATTAACATCAGGATCGATCTTGTATGCGGCGGCATGGATCCCTTTTTCCGATGAAGGTTTGACATCTCCCACATGCTCCAGAGTGTCGACATTGACAATTACAATGCTGTCTTCATCAAGCCTGTCATAGCCGATACCGCTGGGAGTTATGGCAAAAGATCTGTCGCTTATCCGGCAGCTCACATTGCCCCATGTCCTGGCGACCAGACCAAGGGCAACAAGTTCATGACCTGCTTTAAGAACTTCTCTCTTTGCTCTTTCGATATCCTTCATTTCCATATTATTTTTTTTCTACCTTGATTTCGATGTTCGCAAGAACTCTGTCAAAACGTCTGAGAGTTTCGTCAATATCTTCCTTTGTATAAGTAGCATTAGTGTAAAGTCTGTTTCCTGCCAGGGTCACAAGTCCTTCGGCCATGTAGGCGGCACCCATGTGCTCCATCTCCGTTTTTCTTATGGATGTTTCTTTGAGGATATTGGGAACAGTCCACAACTTATGCCAGTTGATGGCGTAATGCATGGTTCCCAGTGTATCAAAGTGGACGATGGATCCCACATTATATGCAGCGAACGGCAAGCCGTGCTTATGGATGAGTGTGTTTAGACCATCGGTCAGAAGGTCTCCCATGTCATTTGCCTTCTTGCTGGCATCGGTCCTTTCCATTTCGCAGAGAGTTTCATAGCCGGCGATACAGCTCAATGGATTTGCTGCCAGCGTTCCGCCTGACAGGGCTTTCTTTCCTTCTCCGTCAAGACCTGCTCCGAGGAATTTCATATATTCCTTCTTTCCGCCGACCCCGCCTGCTCCCGGATAACCTCCGGCAATGACTTTTCCAAAAATAGTCAAGTCCGGGGAAACATCGAAGTATCCCTGTGCTCCGGACATTCCTATTCTGAATCCGGTGACGACTTCGTCAAATATCAAGAGTGCCCCGTATTTATCGCATAGCTCGCGCACGCCTTTGTTAAAGTCAAAGTCAACAGGTCTTGTTCCGCTTTCCGGGCCTATAGGTTCTATATATACTGCGGCAGTGCCGCCTTTCATACTATTTCGTTTCAGTACTTTTTCCAGATCATTTAGATCATTTGGGAAAAATTCTTTTGTTTTCTTAAAACAGTAGCTGGGTATTCCGTGGGACTGAAGTCCCTTTGTTCCCGGTATACGGATCCCGTAGGCAAGCTGGTCGCTCCAGCCATGGTAGGCTCCGCCCATTTTTACCAGATATTTTTTCTTTGTGGCAAGCCTTGCTACTCTGGCAGCAACCATGGCAGCCTCAGTTCCTGATGTGTACATCCTGAACATGTCGACAGAAGGGACACATTCAGCTATCTTGGATGCAAGCTTGTATTCATATTCGTGAAAGAGACCGGTTGAAGGACCGCATTCATCAAGAAGCTCAAATACCTTCTTTCTTATGACCTCAGGGTTGCTCCCAAGTACAGTGGGCCCTCCCGACTGTATATAATCGTAATATTCATTACCGTCTAGGTCGTATAGCATGTGTCCGTCGGCTTTTGTGAAAACCAGAGGGAAGGGATAGTTGAAGGCCAGGTTGTGCTGGACCCCGCCGGGTATGACTTTCTTTGCGTCCTCGATCTGACTCTTTGAAGCAGTACACTTTTTATCGTAATATTCCGATTCATATTCAGCCAGCGCTTTGTCTGTAATAGAATACACCGGAAGCTTGATCAATTCGTCCAGTTTCTGAGTTACCGCTTTTGCATCAACATATCTGTTCAGTGATTTGTTGTCAGTCATATCTTCCTATTCCCTTCATTTAGTGAGTCGCTACTCACTTACTTAATTATTATCATATTAACATATATATTGTCAACATAAAAGTCTTGAATTTTCAAAGGATCTTGTATATACTGAAAAAAATGAGCAACAACTCATTATTTGTTAATTAAGAAAGGGATTTTGATGAAGAAACAGCCTGAAGAATATTCGTCGGACCTATTCAAAAGGATCAGTGAGGAAAAGAGACAGAGAATACTTTCAGTGGCCGTTGAGGAGATAGCTCAAAACGGATATGCCAACGCAAATGTGAATACTATTGCAAAAAACGCAGGCATCAGCATCGGTTCGCTGTATAAATACTTTGGTACCAAGGATGATCTTTTCATGTACATTGTCCATGATGCTTCCCTGATAATCCAGGAACATATCGGTGAAGTACTCAAGTCACAAGATCCCATACTGACTAAAATCGAAAACCTTATACGCATGGCTCACGGATATTCTCTGGAAGCGCCGGATCTCATAAGACTGTACGGAGTATTCACTGCAGACAATGATGAAAAAAGAGCAGAGGTGATATCTGAAATCCTCGAAGGTCTCACCGCATCGGCTTATCGAACGCTTATATCCCGGGCGCAGAAAAACGGAGAAGTAAGAAGTGACATCGCTCCGGGCATCCTTGCTTTTATGATCGACAATCAGCTGATGATAACCCAGTTCTCATTTGCGAACAGCTATTACAGCAAAAGGTTCAAGCTGTTCCTTGATGCAAAAAATGATTCATATATAAATGTTGATGAAGTGATAAACAGCATGGTGCTTGCCATAAAAAGCATGCTGGATGTGAAATAGAGGAGAACCATGGCTCAGGAAAAAACCTATGCCATCGCCTACGACATAGGATCCACAAGCAATAAAACATGTCTTTACGAGATAGACGGAGGGATCAAACTGATTTCGGAAGCATCCGAAAAGTATCCCTTATATTTTGTGCCAAACGGCGGAGTGGAGCAGGATCCCGAAGACTGGTGGGAGAGCATGAAGACCGCTACTCCAAAGGTCATCGCATCAGCAGGCATCGATCCTAAACAGGTCAAAGCTATTTCTTTCTGCTCCCAGATGCAGGGCCTTGTTCTTATAGGTGAGGACGGCAACGTCTTAAGACCGGCCATGAGTTACATGGACAAGAGATCCACCGGCGAATTTGAAGACTGGTGTTCAGGGCTTTTCAGCATTGCTAATATGAACGCAAGAAGGACGCTTATTTCCCTGATGGAAACAGGAGTTACGGCAGGAAGCGCCAAAGATCCCGTTTTCAGATATAAATGGGTCAAACATAATGAACCTGAACTATTCAGCAGAGTCCATAAATGGCTTGATGTAAAAGATTACCTGGCATTCAGGGCAACAGGAAAAAAGGACCCTAAGGCATCAAAGGATTCAGCGTTTGCTTCCATGCTCTACAATAATAAAAATGGTAAATGGAGCAAAAAGGTCTGTAAACTGCATCAGGTGGATATGAGCCATCTTCCTGAAGTCGTCGAATGCACAGACATAATAGGTAAGCTTTCTCATGGTGCTGCAAAGGAACTTGGACTTCATGAGGAATGCCTAGTATTTTCCGGCGGCGGAGATTCTACTCTCATTGGGATCGGTGCCGGTAGCACCAATGTGGGCGATACACATATTTATATCGGCACATCGGGATGGGTCTCGACCATCGTTGATAAGCCAATGGTGGATATAAGATCCATGATTGCTTCGGTTGTGGGCGCTCAGCCGGGAAGATACAATTATTTCGCAGAAATGGAGACCTCAGGCAAATGTATTGAGTGGGTGAGGGATCATATAGTGAAAGACAGCATCGAAGCATACAGCGATGTCACTCTGGATGAAAGTACGGTTCTGGACCACATGACCGAGTGTGCCTCAAATGCGCCGGCAGGATCAGGCGGCGTGATATTCATGCCATGGCTTCTAGGCAATCGTTGCCCGTTTGAAGACGCCGATTGCAGAGGCGGGTTTTTCAATCTGAGTCTGATGACGACCAAAGAAGAAATTATAAGAGCCGTTCTTGAGGGCATACTTTTTCACAAAAAATGGATGCTGGAAGCCCAGGAAAACAAAACCCCCACTTCGGCTACTCTGCGTGTAGCGGGTGGAGGTGCCAAGTCCGACCTCATTTGCCAGGTACTGTCCGATATGACCGGACGTAAGGTTGAGCGAACAGTGAAACCTCAGAATGCAGGGGCTCTCGGGGCAGCGATCCTGATGGCATGCGGTCTTGGGTATATCGAAAGTCTGGATGAAGCAAAGAATATAGTCGAGATAGATCGCTCATTTACTCCCGATCTGTCTGGCAAAGATATTTACGAAAAGACCTTCATAGTCTTCAAGCGGCTCCACAGAAAAAACAAGAAAAATTTCAGACTTCTGAACAAAGATTTCAGATAAAGAACATAGATTCAATACCAGCGTTCATCTGTTTCTATGACTGGAACTCCCAGATGAAGTGATTCGGGAACATTGAGTATTCTCTGATTAGTCGATCCGCGAAAGGGCAAGCTCAAGGATCGTTCAGCTTTTATGTACGGACCGTCGATCAGGGTATTTGCATATGACAGGAATTCCAGCTCGTCTTCTTTGTCCCGGGCAAGAATGTCCTCCATGACATCACCGGTATATACTGCAAGATCAAGATCGTTTTCTCTGGCCCAGCGAACTACAGGGATCAAAGCTTTTGCCTGAAGCAAAGGTTCGCCGCCGCTTATGGTGACTCCGGTAAGAAGGGGATTGCTGCTGATTTTTTCTATCAGATCGTCAGCAGATTTTTCTTCTCCGCCATGCATGGGAATAGATGCAGGGTTATGGCAGCCCTTGCATCTTTTATCGCAGCCCTGGGTAAAAATAGTGATACGGAGCCCGGGACCGTCTGTTATAGAGTCATTTTCGATCCCGGCAATATAGATCTTATCAAACATTATGCTTTACGCGTTCTGATTCCTCTGTTCTCTTTGCATCGTTGAATCTGTCTAAAGTACCCACCAGATAGCCGGTGATCCTTCTTATCCTTTCGAATTTTAGATCTCCGTCATCTTCGGTCCTGCCGCAGCCCGGACACTCATCATCGATAATGCCTTTATATCCGCAGACCGGATCTCTGTCGACCGGGTGGTTGATGGAGCCGTATCCGATATCAGCCTCCTTCATAGCCCTAATGATTTTTTCAAATGCGTCGATATTTTTTGATGTATCTCCGTCCAGTTCCACATATGTTATGTGACCGGCATTTGTCAGGGCATGATAGGGAGCTTCAATCTGGATCTTGTCATATGCCGACATTGGATAGTAAACCGGGATATGGAATCCGTTGGTATAATATTCTCTGTCGGTGACGCCTTCTATTTCTCCGAACTTTTTCTTGTCGATCCTTACGAATCTTCCCGCCAGTCCTTCGGCAGGTGTTGCAAGAAGAGTGAAGTTCATATTATATTCCTGGCTTTTTTCATCTAGATAATGTCTCATAAAGCTGATTATTTCAAGGCCCAGGTTCCTGGCTTCTTTTGTTTCGCCGTGGTGATTCCCCGTCAATGCAACCAGTGCTTCCGCCAGGCCGATGAATCCAAGTGACAAAGTTCCGTTTTTGAGAACTTCGCCGATCTCATCGTTATAGCCTAGTTTGTCCGAATCCATCCAGACTCCCTGACCCATTAAAAACGGAAAATTCTTGACCTTTTTTGCAGCCTGGATTTTGTATCTGTCAAGAAGCTGCTTGCATACCAGATCCATCTTTCTCTCCAGGTCGTCAAAGAACCATTCGATGCTGCCGTTGCTGTTTATAGCGATCCTCGGAAGATTGATCGATGAAAAGCTGAGGTTGCCTCTGCCATACGTTATCTGATTATCCTTGTCATATACATTTGCCAGAACTCTTGTCCTGCAGCCCATGTAAGCCACTTCCGTTTCAGGCTTTCCTTCTTCATAGAACATCTTATTGAACGGAGCATCGATGAAGCTGAAATTAGGGAACAGCCTCTTTGCGCTGACGCTCATTGCCAGTCTGAAAAGGTCGTAGTTCGGATCTTCTTTGTTATAGTTGATACCTTCCTTGACTTTAAAAATATGTATTGGGAAAATAGGCGTTTCTCCATTTCCAAGTCCTTCTTCTGTTGCCAGCAGTATGTTTTCTATGATCATTCTTCCCTCAGGAGAGGTGTCTGTACCATAGTTGATGCTGGAAAATGGTGTTTGAGCCCCGGCTCTGCTGTGCATGGTATTTAAATTATGGACAAGAGCTTCCATTGCCTGAGCCGTTTCTTTGTTTGTTTCTTCAGTGGCATTCTCAAGAGCGAAAGCATTGACCTTGGCTATGATATCTGGATCGCTGATAATTGATTTAAGGAACTTATCTTCGGCAACTTTGAACTCTTTTGCCATTTCGATTCTGGGGTAAGCCCCTGTATCTTTTTCAATATCCTTCATTGCTTCTTTTACTGTGTCTTTGGAAATATTTAGTTCAGGAGTCAGAAGCTTTATGGCTTTATAGAGGTTGGAGATATAGATTTTTTTGAAGGTCTTTTTCACGCCTTCGGCCAGGGCGTAATCAAAGTTTGGGATGCTCTGCCCGCCATGCTGATCGTTTTGATTTGACTGGATGGCGATGCAGGCCAGCGCCGCATAACTGTGGATGCTGTTGGGTTCTCTGAGATTGCCGTGTCCCGTGGAGAAGCCTCCGTTGAACAGCTTGCTGATATCTATCTGGCAACATGTTGTAGTGAGAGTATAAAAGTCAAAGTCATGAATGTGGATATCTCCACTTGTATGGGCTTTAGACTGCTCGCTTGTCAGGATAAATTTTTCGTAATAATCTTTTGCGCTTTCCGAACCGTATTTGAGCATGATTCCCATGGCGGTGTCTCCGTCGATGTTGGCATTGTCTCTTTTCATGTCGCTGGAATCGGCTTCTGTGAATGTCAGTTCGTCCAGAGTTTTCATCAGGCGGGTTCCGCGCTCACGGGCTTTTGTTCTTTCGGTCCTGTATATAATGTACTTTTTGGCGACAAAAGCATAGCCGTTCTCCATGAGGACGTCTTCGACAGCATCCTGGATATCCTCGATACCCGGAGGATCGGATTTGAATTTCTCAGACAGCTTTTCCTCTGTGATCAAAGCCATCCGTCTGCTCTCGTCTGCATAGTCTTTTCTGCCGGCGCTCTGCATGGCTAACTCGATAGCCTTTTCTATCTTTGAAATATCGTATGAAACTTCTCTTCCGTCCCGCTTTTGAATGGTCTTTAGCATGAATTGCCTCCCAAGTAATGAAATTGCCATTTTACATAAATTGCCATTTGCACAGCATATAGATAATAAATTCGTCTAAAACATATTATAACACAAGATATTGACTGTCAACAGATCAGAGTCAATACGACTGAGAAAATAATTTAAAACGTGATATAATGTTTCTTATGAAGAAATTTTATTCTGAAATAAGAGTTATATATGCCGATACAGATGCAATGGGAATAGTGTATCACGGCAATTATGTCAAGTGGTTCGAAATAGGCCGGACGGAAATGCTCAGACAACTGGGCTATCCTTATTCGGTCATGGAAAAAGAGAAAATATGGCTGCCAGTCATTTCTCTTTCATGCGATTTTAAAATGCCTGCCCGCTACGACGATATTCTTGAGATCGCCGCCTGGGCTTCGGAGCTGAAAGGCGCATCCATAACCTTAAACTACGAGATCAGAAGAAAAGGTGAGGATCAGATCCTGGTATCAGGCAATACAAGACATGCCATTACCGACCCTGACTTGAAGCCAAGAAAATTCAAAAAAGATCACCCTGAAATATATGAACACATAGTTGGAACTATGCAGTAAGAGGGATTAGCTTCCATGCAAGAAAAAATGGCAGATTCTGTCCCAGAATCGAGGGAATGTGGTGTTTATTTGGAGATTTTCCTCGACTCAAATTCTTAATGCATTATAATACATAATAATAGATAAATGCGGTAAATTTAAAAGCTTAATTTACCACATTCCCTCAATTTTGGGACACTAAACCCTAAAAAAAGTTACATGAAGTCCCGACGATCATAATTCATATAATCATAATTCATATGATCATAATCCATAAAGAAAACATACCTTACTGAATTCCTTACTACATAACCAATCCTATGTACGGTGCGATGGACAGAATCACAGTACCTGCCAAAAGCAGAGGTATGTAATACTTCAGCGAGAACTTCAGGTAGTGTTCATAAGGCAGCCCGAAGAGCTGCAAAGTACCCATCAGCGTTCCTGTGGGATATATGGCACACATGAAGTTTATCCCCACTATGAATGCACCTATCAGTATGATTTGTCCTCCTACGACCCCGATGGATGTTGCCGTGAACAGGCCGGCAGCAACCGCTCCAAGTATGGGCATTGTAAGCCCCGCAACGCCGCTAGTACTCTGTAGGAAAAATCCGATCCCGATGTATGCGAGCACTGCCACGACGGCAAATATCCATAGAGGTACTCCAGCCAGGGCTGTTGATATCCAGTAAACAAAAGTGACCGACATTCCGTAAGTTGAATCTCCCATGATGACAGCGATGCCGTTTGCGATGCTTAGGACCAGCACGACGCTGAGCATCCCCGCTGCACCATCGATGAATTTATCGATAAAATCATTTACCTTCATGTGATTGATGGGTATGAGCAGCAGTGATCCTGCAAGGAAGAGGAAAGAAAATTCGTTGAACCCCCATTCTCCCAGAGGCGTCACGTTGCCTGCTCCCAGAATATCTCCAAGCACCGGGATATTACCCAGAAAAACTATCGGGGCATTCACTATATTAGATAATGTGGTTCCTCCAATGGATTCCCAAGGCGTATAGCCGATGAGCATCAATATTATTATTGCTGCGAATACTATGATCGACCAGAATCTGCTTCTGGTTATTTCCGGAGATTTGTTTTTATCAATTTCGATTTCTTTTAGACCCTGGACTTTAGCAAGAACGGACCTGCCAGGATCTTTTTTTACCTTAGCTGCGTATTTCATGAGCATTATGGCCGCTATTATATACATGACTACAAACATCACCATTCTTAGTATGAGCCCCGATCCGATGGTAAGATCCGGATTCCCAATAGCTGCTACAGCAGCCCCTGTTGAAAACGGATTGACTATGCTGGACATATTTCCTATGGTGGCCCCAATAAAAAGCACTGCGAAGCCGGTCATAATGTCGTATCCCGCCAGTATGAACATGGGGATGACTACAAGGGAAAATGCAGTGATCTCTTCCCAGAACCCGAATACCGTTCCCATGATCGCAAATACGAAGAGCATGATCGCGACCAGGGCATTGCCCTTCAGCTTTGTAAGAAGTTTTCCTATGCCTGCCTCAAAACTCTTTGTGCTGTTTAAAACGTTCAGAAAGGCTCCCGCCAGAAAGATTGCGATCCCTACGGCAGCCGAATTTTGAAATCCCTGTATAGGAGCGATAATAAGATCCCACAGCCCTTTAGGCTGGGGGCCTGCATTCGCCACAACATTACCGCTGGAATCCAGCATTGCATTATATACGATTTTGCCTGTATCCGCATCCTGAACAGATACCGGTATAAAAAACGACATGATGCAGACCAGGGCCAGCATGAAGAATACGATCTGGAATGCTCCTGGCATTTTGAACTTGTGCTTTTTTTTATTTAAATTATCTCCCTGGACGTTGGCCGGGGTACCACCCGGGACTTCCTTTGATTTTCTTTCGCTCATATCAATTTCCCTCCACTGCAAGTTCTATAAATGCATGCATGTATACTTCCATGGCTTTCATCAAGTCTTCAGGTCTCACTCTCTCATTCGGTTCATGCTCGGTTACATCTTCTCCCGGAAAGTTTGCTCCGAATGCTACGATGTTCGCCATAGATCTTGCAAAGGTAGCTCCGCCCATTGTTAACGGCTTTGAGTCAGTATCTCCGGTGACATCCCTGTATGCTTTAAGAAGTTTTTTGACCAGTTCCGAATCCTGATCCACGTAAAGTGGAGCCAGATAGTCAAATTCCTCGACCTTGACATCATATACATTTGCCGCTTCTTTCATCAGTTTATCTACTTCTTCCTTTGTTTTTGTCGCCGGGAATCTGATATCGATACTCAGTTCCTGTTTGTTTTTCCCAAAATCCGCCATACCGATGTTGAATGTTACTCCGCCGGTATAATCTTCCATGTCACCGAATATCAACTTGCCGGCAGGATCTTTTCCTTTACTGTTGACAAAATCCAGCATGCTTCCCCGCCTGCCTGCATGGGATAATGCTTTGCAAAGTCTGGTCAC
Organism: Anaerovoracaceae bacterium; assembly: GCA_031553035.1. Lineage (GTDB taxonomy): Bacteria > Bacillota > Clostridia > Peptostreptococcales > Anaerovoracaceae > JAVBLY01. Next base: position 213,351 of record JAVBLY010000001.1, read on the forward strand.
AGAGTTTTTTCCGTCAGGCGCTCTCATTGCGTGGGCGGTCTTTCCTATTACAGTTATCTTACCGTCGCTTTTCTTGTATTTATAATCAAGGCTTTTTAGTGCATTTTCTATATCTGCTGAATCATCGATGGTTGCTTCTGCTGCTACGGCATTAAAAGCGGCTCCTCCTGTGAAGGGATAGTCGATGGTATCATTTGCAGTTAAAGTATATTCGATCAGGCCTTTTTCCGCATACACCAGAGGGAAGTCGGAATCCGGCGTGAATCCGTAAGTGGGATGTTCCTCTTTTTCCGCATATGCTTTGATGCATCTCCAAAGTGATTCTTCATCCGTGCAGAAGATAAATCTTATCCGCTTATTGAATTCTACTCCATTGTCCATCAGTAGCTTAAGTGCATAAAGTGATGCGAGAGCCGGACCTTTGTCATCCTGGACTCCGCGGCCTCTCAGGTACCCGTCTTTTTCCGTCATTTGAAAAGGATCAGTGTCCCAATTTTCCTTGTCATCAGCAGGCACCACATCAAGATGCCCGAGGATGCCAAGCATTTCTTTGCCTTCGCCGACCTCTGCGTAACCATAGTAGCCATTAGGATCAATGAAGGTTTTCAGCCCCATGTCTTGTGCTACTGAAATAGCGGTCTTAAGTGCTTCATGAACATTTTTACCAAAAGGTGCGCCTTTGCCTTCAGCCGGCATATTTTTACTGTTATATGAAACCAGTTTAGCAAGATCTTTTTTGTACTGAGGGAAAATATCCTCGATTTGAGATTTGAATTTTGAAGTATCCATGATTGGGAATCCTTTCTATGCAGGGAAAATCAAGTAACGCAGTGCGTATTGCGATAATATATATAGGATTTATACCACGAAAACAGAAAATATAACATTATATATTATTAGGCAATACAGAGAAAATATAATTGACAAGTATATCGGAAGGCGATATAGTATATATATCGGGTGCCGATATAACGTTTGGCGACATAAACGGAGAAATCATATATGAACAGTATAGCTTTGACAGAAGCAGTTTATTATATCCTTTTATCATTAAAGACCCCATTGCACGGATACGGGATAATCCTTAAAGTTGAAGAAATGTCGGGCGGGAGGGTCCGGCTGGCTGCAGGAACTCTCTATGGGGCGATCAACAGCCTGCTTGAAAAAGGATGGATCAGGGCACTGCCGGGTGAAACAAACAGCAGAAAGAAAGAATATATAATAACCGATCAGGGCAAAGAAGTCGTAAAAAATGAACTTTCAAGACTGGAAGAGTTGATATCCAATGGCAGGAAGATCACGGAGGATATGTAAATGAAGATGGTGAAACATAAATTGTTCTTTGTGTGGAACTATGATAACGAAGAAAAATGGATCAACCAGATGGCTGCAGAGGGCTGGCAATTAACGGATGTAAGCCTTTTTAAACAGCTTGAGCTTTACTCCGCAGATGTCCGCCATCTCCTGAAATAGCTTGACTGCTGTGGCGGATTTTTCTTTTATGGGGTCGTCGTCAAATATCGTCGATCTGATTTTCCCCATAACGATACGGACATCTTCAATATCAAGCAGATTGACAGCCAGGCAGAAAAAGCTTTTTCTCCTGCCGTCGTTATAGTGACCCAGAAGTTCCTCCAGGATGGCGACTTTTTCTTCCAATTCATTTTTATAAGGTTCAAGACCTTCTGATTTGATCCGATCGAAATTTGAGATCATATTCTTATGGGTGATAAACGAATCACATTTTTCGGCGTCCTTATATTTTCCGCAGGGATATTCGTCACAAAGATAGCAGAATTCAATTCTGTCATGACGCTGGCAACACGAAATTATTCCGCATGCCGGGCGTTTTGTGAAGAATTTCTCTCCGCTGCAGCCCGGACATCTTGACGGACCGTCTGTATGATACCTGGGGCATAGACCGCAGTTTAAACCGCATGCCGAAAGTTTGGGATATTCCCGTTCATGAGTTTGCATATTGCACCTCTATTTGCGTTAATACTGAATATTGTACTATGATCGAATTATACCATATCATTTGATCAGTATAGATAAAATGCATAAGTATTAAGGATTTAGAAAAAGATAATTTTTTTTTCAGGGAGTATCCGCTATTTTTCAACGCCTCTAAAGCTTTGTCATTATTCCAATGACATGACAAATAATGCAATAGGAGTTAGAATTCTGGTGATGGTTCATTGAGGGCTTGATTTTATCATATCAGGGGGGCGATAGGCAAACTGATATGCTAGGATCAAGCTTTCGTTTTTTTGATCAACTCATATTCATCATCCGATGCTAATATGGTATACTTCCTTTATGAGTCAAAAGAAAGAGATATCTCTAATAATATTGTTTCTGATAATCGTACTTCTTGGGTGGACAGCACTGTTTATGATTCCCTCACCTGATTTGGAAACGATTGACGATACAGATGAAATCGTGGATCTTACGAATACCGATCTTGATGATACGGTCTATATTTACAGTGATAACTGGAAGAGCTACCTTGAAGAGCTTTATGTCCCGAAGGATCTCAATAGTGGATCAGTTCAGGATTCAGCCAGGATTTCATTGGGAAATGGTGACCCTGTATATAAGGAAGTAGAATACGCGACTCATGTTGCAGAATTGAAACTGCCTCCCGGGAAAAGCTATGGAATATATATGAAGTCTGCCGACTATGCCATGAGAATTTTTATTGACGGGGCAGAGGTGGACAAAGTAGGTAATCCTTCCGAAAATGAAAAGGAGAATATTCCGAGAGTTGCAATAAGAGAATATTTTTTTACACCCTCGCAGTCAATAACGCAGATAGTGATCCAGGTTTCGAATCACGTTCATGTTGAAGGGAGCTATCCTCCCGCATTTACTATTGGATACGATGATACGATCACCGAATATTCTAATGAAATATTGATGGTGTCGTTCATGATGATAGGCGCTTTATTCACAGCATTTTTATATCATCTTGGTTTGTTCGTCCTGAATCACAAGCAGAGGTCACTGCTTTATTTCTCTCTTAGTTGTTTTCTCCTGATGCTCCTTTCAAACAAGCTGATACCTGCATTGTATCCGGACTACAGCTGGGATGTGGCGATCCGCATCGAGTACATAGTTCATTTTGCCACCTTCCTCGTTCTAACCCTGTTCCTTAGGACGCTTTTTCCGTACCTGATCAAAAAGATCCTGGCATATGCATACTATATTGTCGGAATAATATACATAGTCTCTACATTGATTCTGCCTTCCAAGATATTTACCAGTCTGATCATGTATTTTGACATTATATCGATTCCGTTTATCATATATGTCATCACCAGACTCGTGCTCACACTGAAAGAAAAAAGACTGCAAAACCACCTTGCTTTCACGGGAATGGCCGTAGTCAGTCTGGCTGCCATATATGACATTCTAAATAAAAATGGTCTTGCACCGTCTATCGGGATACCCGGACAGGATTTTATAACACCTGTGGCAATGCTGTTCTTTGTTTTTTGCTACACACTGGTACTGTCCATGGATTATGCAGATATGGGGAAAACTGTTGCACTGGCAGAGCAACAGATAGCAGATGCAGAAACCAGATACGAGCTTTTACAGAAAACAAACAAAAAAATGTTGCCGAACACGACCCTGTCAGACCTTGGTCTTTCAAGGCGCGAAACAGATGTGGCATATCTTTTGATCGACGGAAAGATGCGGTCAGAAATCGTAGAAATATTGGATATCAGCATGGGAAGCGTCAATACGTACTGCTCCAGGATCTATCATAAAGCCGGATGCAAAAGCATGTCCGAATTTCTCAAGATACTGGGATTGCCGGATAATATCAGAGGATATTTGGAAGGAGATCATAATGAAGATCAGCAAATTCAAGGTTGAAAGCTGGATGAACGAATTTGAGAATGATGCCGTCTATAATTTAGGTGAAACCTGTGTAGATTCCCTGACAATAGATGAGTTGCTTGAGCTTTCGGGAGAGGACTCAAAAGAATTTCTTACCGGCCTTGGCAAAATAAGGATGACTTATGGCCATATATATGGCTCGCCTGAACTTAAGGCCGGGATTGCCAATCTGTATGAGGATATAGATCCTGAAAATGTTATACCCACCCATGGCGCCATCGGTGCAAATTATCAGGTGCTTATGTCACTTGTGGAACCCTCCGATAATGTGGTGCCTGTAATGCCTACATATCAACAGCATTACTCTATACCTGAATCCATAGGTGCGGAGGTAAGACCAATCAAGCTTCGAAAAGAAAACGGTTTTGTCCCGGATATTGATGAGCTTAAAAGCCTTGTTGATAAGAATACCAAGCTTATCACTATAAACAATCCCAATAATCCCACAGGTGCGCTGATTTCTCCGAAGATGCTGAAGGAGATCGTTGGAGTTGCAAAATCCGTAAATGCCTACCTGCTTTCGGATGAAGTATACCGAGGTATTTCTGAAGACGGAAGCTACATGCCTTCGGTGGTGGATTTTTATGACAAGGGGATCTCGGTGGGCAGTATGTCCAAAGTCATGTCTCTGGCGGGTCTTAGAATGGGATGGATCGTTACCAATAATGATGAAGTGAGAGAGGCATGTCTCAGAAGGCGGGACTACGATACCATAAGCTGTGGTCAGCTTGATGACCTGTTCTCGGCTCTGGCACTTAAGCATGTTGATAAGATCTTTGACAGAAACAGAAAAATAATGAATGAAAACAGAAAGATCTTGGACGACTGGGTGAACGAAAATGACGGAGTATCATATGTGAAGCCGGTTTCCGGAACAACGGCTCTGGTTTTTTACGACAGGGACATGCCGTCGTACGACCTTTGCGTTAAACTGATCCGTGAAAAAGGTGTTCTGTTCACCCCCGGTTCCTGCTTTGAAGAGGAAGGCTCCGTCCGCATCGGTTATGCCTTCGACTCGGGTGTTTTAAAAGAGGGACTGGATAAATTCACCGAGCTTCTTGGTGAGATCTAATAATCCATTGCAAGCCAGTCCAGAGCCATGTAAAACCAGTATTGATTACTGAACGGGTTTGCATGACCGCCATTAGGGAAAATATGGGATTCGAACTGAATCCCTTTTTCATTCAGGGTCTTGGTAAAGTCTATAGTACTCTCTACCGGCACGATCATATCATCCTGATTGTGCCATACGAATACTGGCGGCATATCTTTGTTTATATATTTATCTAAATACATATATGGCTTGATTTGAGGGTCATCCAGATTTGCACTGAGATTAGTAAAAGTTATTGCTGCATTGCCGCACGTTTCACCTATGACAGGATAGGCTACTATAATTTTGTCCGGTCCGGCGTCCTTTGGTATATCATACTTTTCTATCCAGTCCGAGTTCCAGTGCACACCCAGTGACATTGCCAGATGCCCACCTGCGGAAAAACCACATACATATACTTTGTCCGGGATGACATTCAGTTCTTCGGCATTTTCTCTGATATATCTGACTGCATATGCTAACTCTCTCATGGCTGTAGGGAAAGGATTCTCTCTTCCCACGCTGTAATTGAGAAGAAAAGTTTCATAGCCGCTGTTGGCAAAATTTGCTGACGCCGGCGGTCCTTCCGAGGTCCCCAGCATCTCGTAACCTCCGCCGGTGCACACGATAACGGCAGGAGCCGGCATGCCGGTTATCATCTTGTTAGGGTAATGGGTCAGTAGTTTTTCGATGTCTTTATAGTTTTCGTTCATATCGCTCTCCTTGAAATTAATTAGTGAATTTATTATATCATCCTATTTGCATAAATAATATAACCATAAAAGACTTTAATATTTAACAAATATATGCTATAATATTATCATAAAAATGATAATATTATAGCATATATTTTATTGGAGGTAATGCTAACAATGAAAAAAATACCTACGATTAGGCCTGTTTCGGATCTGAGAAATAATTTTAAAGAAATATCAAATCTGGTGAGAGAAACGGATGGACCGGTTTATTTAACGAAAAATGGTCGTGAAGACATGGTGGTCATGAGTCATGATGCATATGAGCGTGAACAACAGAAGCATGAAATAGAAATGAAGCTGAGAGAAGCGGAATTGATAAATGAAATACATCCGGGAACTCGTTCACTCGACGATGTTTATATTGATGCAAAGAATAAGATAAAGGCATCAAAGTGAACAAAGTGGTATTTGATACATCGGCAGATCAGGATGTAGCTTCTATTTTGCGATATTTGCTTGAGGAAACTCAGAGCCCTCAAAGTGCAGAGGCTTTAATTGACTTGATTTATAGTAAGGCTAATAGGCTGAAAGAATTCCCAAAACTATATCCCATTTACAATAATGCAAGCGATTTGAAATATACATATCGTTTTTTTCCAGTTCTAAGCTATCTGGTTTTCTATTACATCGATCATGGCTTGGTTCATATAAGCCGAATAATCCATACAAAGAGAAATATAATTGAATATTTGAAATAACATTTCAAAGCAACATCATTCAGCAAAAACAGCTGTTATATATATCTATCCAAATATGTGTGCAGCAGTCCTTCCCATTCGGGTCCGTCGGGGGTTTTATCAACGATTTTTCCGATATCTTTGAGCTCATTTGGACGCATGTGTTCCATGTGAGTCCAGTCCATGGGGAATCCTCGTCTTCTTGCCAGCTGATACATTTTCTGATTCCGCCGCGGCAGTGCAAGGAACGAATCTATATAGTTCAGGATACGGGGAACATCTTTGTCCATATAGCCCTCAACATCAGCGAGCAGGTTGATGATGTGATCGCTTGCTACCTTGCCGTCGGCCTTTTCCGGATCCACACTTGCAAGCATCTCTCTGATCTCAAGAAGTTTCTCCATATCTGTACATTCTTCATAGTCAGTCGTTCTTCTCAGTTCATCCATCGGCGAGCCTGTCCTGAGCACGAAGGTTCTGAGCCTTACAAAATCCGGGTTCACTTCATTGATCACCTTAGCGGTCTCAACTGCATTCTCTTTTGTCAGTGCTTTACCTCCGACGCCCGGCATAAAATACATGGAAAGTTCGATGCCTGCTTCCTTGGCCTTTCGTCCGCCCAGGATCTGCTGCTCCTGAGTCGAGCCTTTGTTTATAAGTTCAAGGACCTTGTCAGATCCGGTTTCATATCCAGAATGGATCCGGTTAAGTCCTGCATCAGCTATTCTCCTAAAATCCTCAAGGGAAATTTTGGATAAAGTATCGGCCCTTCCATAGGAAGTGATTCTTTCAAGTTCCGGGAATTTTTCAGAAATATGGCTGACGATTTCGACAAGCCAGTCAGGACGAAGCACCATTGTGTTCGCATCCTGAAGAAAAATCGCTCTCCTTCCGCCTTCGGTGAGCCACGTGAAAACCATCTGGTAACACATCTTTGCTTCGTAGGTAGGAAGTGAAGCAAATTCCTTATTAAGAGAATTCTCGTCATAACCGCCGCCGCCGAAGTGTGACAGGATCATGTCTCTGTACTTCGCCATAACGTCTATATCGGATTTTATCTCCGCGACCGGTCTGGTGTGAAACTGCTGCCCTCTGTAGAGAGTACAGAATTTGCACTTGTTCCAGGTGCAGTTTTCCGTTACCTGGAGCAGGAGGCTGTTTGCTTCGCTGGGTGGCCGGATGGGTCCGACTTTGAATGTATTTTGTTCCATTTATATAAATCCTTTCAGTTAATATTCACTACATTTAATCTTATCATATCTTGAGTTTTAGTGTGGGATTTTGTACGGGATTTCCATAACTGTTCTACATCAGAAATTTACTTTCAGGGAAAAAGCTAAGCAGGCAAAGCTTTATCTGGCCATATACGAAAATGCATTTTTAAAGAAGGCAGAGAAACCGATGGATCTAAATACTGGCTGAAGTAGCCGAAAATTAAATCAAAAAAAACGGCAGCTGCCGGCAACCAAAAATAAAAGGTGACATTAGATGTCACCTTTTTGTGTTATAATCATAGATAATCACATGTGAAGTATATTGAGGTACAAATGCAGACCGGCAGATTATTTGAAATAGTATATATACTGATGGACAAAAAGACGGTGAAGGCCGACGAGCTTGCCAGGCATTTTGAAGTATCCAAAAGGACTATACTGAGGGATATCGACAGACTTTCCGCTGCAGGGATCCCCGTTTATGCAAGTCCCGGCAGAGGCGGCGGCATATCAATAATGGATGATTACGTGCTCAACAAGACCGCTCTGTCGGATGATGAGATGGAATACATCCTGATGTCTCTTCAGAATATGACAGCAACCGGTAATACCGATGAGAAGTCCATGGGAAGGCTAAAGTCCTTTTTCGGAAAGGAAGATACGGACTGGATCGAGGTGGATTTCTCAAGATGGGGAAGCAGGAAAACAGATACAGAAAAGTTTGACTTACTCAAGGATGCCATATTAAAAAGCAATACCATTGAGTTTAAGTATATCGATCCATATGGCAGAGAATCGGATCGAAATGTTTATCCGCTGAAGCTGGCCTTCAAGGCAAAATCCTGGTATCTGCAGGGGTTTGACAGAAACAAGGATGACTACAGGACATTCAAGATAAACCGCATATCCGAAATTAATATCATCCATGATGTGTTTGATCGAAAAGGCTTCGTTCTGCCGCCCATTGAATCGGAATTCGGCGGACAGACGAAAGAGGTGGAGCTTATTTTTTCACCGGAAATGGCATTCAGAGTCTACGATGAGTTTGATGAGAACGCAATAGACCGGGATGATAATGCCAATATGCGGGTCATGGTCAGGATTCCCGAGGACGACTGGCTATACAGCTATCTCATGTCCTTCGGGAAAAGCGTTACGGTAGTGCAGCCAAGGGAGGTTGCGAAAACTCTAAAGAAAAAACATGAGGAAGCTCTCAATGACTAGGGGGCATTTGGTCAATACGAAAGGTAAATTGATATGGAATATATAAATCTGACACTGGAGAATTTAGAAAAAGAGCACCTGTGCTGTGCCATCGCAGACAAAAAACATCAGGACGGAGTCTGCAATAAAAAAAGCTGGCTCAGAGAACGGCTCCCTGAAGGGCACGTTTTTAGAAAGCTGGATGTAAAAGGTAAAGCCTTCATCGAATATGCGCCTTTGGAAAAGGCTTGGGTTCCGATCAAAGGGGATAACTATTTGTTTATTTATTGCCTATGGGTGTCGGGCAGTTACAAAGGGAAAGACCATGGCAAAGATCTGCTGGAATACTGCATCGAAGATGCTAAGAAGCAAGGCAAATCAGGTATATCCGTCATTAGCTCAAAGAAAAAAATGCCTTTTTTGTCAGATCCCAAGTTCCTCAAAAAATATGGATTCGAAACAGTGGATAATATAGGTGATTACGAGCTGCTGGCGCTGTCGTTTGACGGAACAAAACCAAAATTTTCGGATACCGCCAGAACAGGGGTGATCGAAAACAAGGAACTTACGATTTTTTACAGCACTCAGTGTCCATATGTCAACAACTGCGCCAATCAGATAAGAGGATATTGCAGTGACTCAGGAATAAAGATAAACATGATAGAAGTTGACACGCTTGAGAAGGCAAAAGAACTGCCGTCGATTTTCAATAACTGGGCTGTTTTCAATGATGGAAAATTCGTTACCAATCACCTTATGAACGAGAGTTATTTCAAGAAGATGATTTTGGGGGATAAGTAAAATGGAATGGATGAATGCATATACTGAATCGATAGAGCCAACACCGGAAGATATTTCAAACTTTATCGCCAATCCACTATGGGAAGAACTGAATCAGTTCATAACTGAGAATTATGATGCGAAACCGGATTATTCGTACAGCGGATGCAGCGCGCAGACAGGATGGAATGTCAAATACAAAAAAGGCGGAAAGGCGCTCTGCACACTATATCCAATGAACGGGTATTTTATCGCACTGGTGGTAATTGGGAAGAAGGAACTGCCGGAAGCGGAAATGATCATGCCCACATGTACCGGATATGTCCGTGACCTGTTCGAAAAAACAGAAATGATGGGGCAGATGGGTATGTGGCTTATGATTGATGTGAAAGATGAAGATATACTGGAAGATGTCATGAATCTGATCCAGATAAGAAGAAAGATTAAATCGAGAGGAAAATAAAAAAATGAAATACGAATCCAGAAAGAACGATAAGGAATTTTATGTAGTTAAGAAGGCCCCGTCACTGGTAAAAGTACCTCCCCAGAACTTTATTACCATAAGCGGTGAAGGGGATCCCAACCGGCCCGAGTTTTCCGACAGAGTTGGAGCGCTTTATTCTGCTGCCTATCCAATCAAGATGGGGTATAAGCATTCATTCAAAAATGAACCGGGTAAAAAGGCAGAGTTCGATGACTTTACGGTATTCCCCCTTGAGGGAGTCTGGTCATCCCACTCCGCCGATCCGACTCAAAAGGATCAGTTCATCTATACCATAATGATCCGGCAGCCGTATTTTGTGACAGAAGACATGTTCGAAGATGCTCTTACGAAAGCCAAAGAAAAAGGCGGTGATCCCCTTCATAATGAAGTCAAGTTTGAAACAATCGAGGATGGATTATGTGTCCATATGCTCCATCAGGGACCATTCGACGACGAACTTGAGTCCTTCAAAATTATGCAGGAATTCGTGGAAGAGAATAATCTGAAACGTCTCGGTTTTGAGCACAGAGAGATATATCTCAGCGATTTCCGAAAAAGCAAGCCTGAAAATCTGAAGACGATCCTAAGATATAGAGTAGAAAAATAATTCTTTTATTATGAAAGAGGCAATGAAATTTTAAAGGTGCTGCCTGATCCGGGCTGACTCTCAACTTTGATGTCACCGCCGCAGAGATCGATGATCCTCTTTGCCAGTGTAAGACCAAGGCCGTTTCCTTCGGACTTACGGGTGGTATCGCCCTGATAGAATTTGTCGAAGATCTTCTTTATGGTGCTCTCATCCATGCCGCAGCCTGAATCTGTTATTTCAACGACAGCAGATGAGCCTTGCATGTATGACTGGATGGAAATCGTGCCTCCCGCATCTGTGAATTTGACGGCATTGCCGATGAGGTTGATCCATACCTGAAGGAGCAGGCCTTCGTCGCCATGATAACCTATGTTTGATAGGTCGATTTCCATGTTAAGATCTTTGGCACTCCAGTCTTTTTCAAAAAGGAGTATAGCCTGACGGATCTGTTCATCCAGCCGGAAGTCCTTTTTGTTCATCACTATTTCCTGACTTTCCAGTTTTGAAAGATTAAGGATATTTCCCGAGAGTTTCGATAACTGTCTGGAACCTTCAATTATCATCTTTGTATATTCATCACGTTCGGAATCGGTAAGGTCTTCACTCTGAAGGAGAGTGGCGTATCCTTCGATGGCAGCAATGGGTGTTTTGAATTCATGTGATACGTTTACGATGAAGTCATTTCTCAGGGTCTCTATCCCTGACAGTTCATCCACCATAGTATTGAAATTCCTGGACATTTCCCTGATTTCCTCTATGCTTCCCGTTTCGCTTAACTTAACATCAAAGTCACCTTCTGCTACGCGCTTTGACACTTCGGTTAAGTCTGTAACAGGCTTAATGATCTTTGATCCCACAAAGAGAGAGACCACTGCGCCGATGACCAGACTGAGGATCAATAGTACTATTATAGGTCCAAGAGGTGAAGCGTCATGTTCATTGGTGGGGAGAACACCGTTCATATACATCAGAAAAGCAATGCAGACCATGCAGGACATTGACAGCAGGATAATAAGAAAAACAATTCCCGCAAAATAGAATATCAGCTTTCGATGTGTCTCAATCTTCATGTGTCTTTACCATCTTATAACCAAGTCCCCGAACGGTGACGATCTCAAAATCATCATTGTCTTTGAATTTTTCTCTAAGCCTGTTAATATGGACATCCACAGTCCGTTCATCCGAATCAGTTTCCATTCCCCATATCTCGTCCATGAGCTGCTGCCTGGTAAAAATTTTATTTGGGTATGATGTGAGTTTGTATAGTAGATTGAATTCTTTCTGGGGGAGAAGTTTTTCCCCGTTTCTGTCAGCAACGGTCAGGGAATCATGATCCATGACAGTTTCACCAATTCGGATTTTTTTCTCATTGATCATTTTCGCCCGCCTCATCAGCGCTCCTACCCGCAGAACCATTTCGTTTACATCCACAGGCTTTACCATGTAATCGTCGATGCCTGCGTTAAAGCCTTTTTCTTTAGCCGCAAAATCATCCTTCACCGTAATCATCAGGATAGGAATTTCATAGCTGGCTTCTCTCAAAGATTCAGTCAGCTCGTATCCGTCCACATTGGGCATCATGACATCGGAAATGATCAGGTCGATATAGTTCTCATCCAAAATATTAAGTGCTTCTTCACCGTCTCCCGCAGAAAAAACATTGTAGCCTTTCCTTACGAGAACAGCAGTGAAAAGCTTGTTAAGTTTGTTGTCATCTTCTACAACCAGCACGTTAAACATGAGTTATCTCCGTTCTGCCATATGCTATATGACCTTCTCTAAATTATAACATATACCATAAATGTAAACTCATCGTAAACTTACAACCCTGTGACCTGAACAAAAAATTACAAATTAATATACTGTTCATGTTGAATTTAAGGACAGTTTATAATGCTGTGGTAGGCTGAGCCTGAAATTAATCTGAAGCTTGATATTCAGGTTAGTTTCAGAAAAAACCGATAAAATGCCGTTATAAATAAAAGTAAGTTATATGAAGGGCGGGGCAGGGCAGTGAGTTTCACAAAATCAGAGATTTTGGAAACTCTTGCACACGGACTTGTCTAGCAGCTCGTGTAACTCGCAGGACAAGGCACAGGCAGGAGGAAACATTATGGAATCAGCATTAACACCGGTCAAAAAGAAAAGCAAAAAAAAGCGGATAATCATCATATCGATCATAGTCGTTGTAATTTTAGTCGCAGTCCTTGTGATCCCAAGGTTCTTTGGACCTTTGGCGGGAGGGAGTACCGCATCTTCATTCGGAGAGACAACAGTGAAGACAGGAAACATCTCTACCACTGTAGAGGGCAGCGGCAATATCGAAGACAATGAGATCACGATCGAAATTCCTTATGATGTTATGGTCAACGATATTAAAGTGGATGAAGGTGACTACGTCAATGCTGGAGACAAGCTGGTTACTGTATATTCATCTTCCCTGGAGAGCAAGATAGAGGATGTGGAAGATGAGATAGATGATATCAATGATAAGATAGACGACCAGAAAGACAACAGTGAAAATGTCAAAGCTCTCAAAGAGAGAAAGTCGGAACTAACGAGCATTAAAAAGGCTCTTAATAAAGTAGCAAAAAATAATGTCATTTATGCTTCCGGCAACGGCACGGTTGGTACCATCAGCATTTCCGAAGGCTCAAAACTTTCTGATGATGAGGATACAGACGCTACATCTACAGATTCTGCAGATACGACCAGTACAGAATCTTCATCGACGGTAAGCAGTGGATCTGACAGCATGTCGCTTACCAGCATCAGGGATGATTATTTTGGCAGTGCCATGACCATCGATTCAAACGACACGGTATCAATGGAAGTGGATATAGACGAACTTGATATCGCCACAGTTAAAAAAGGTCAGGATGCCACAGTCACTCTTGATGCCGTAACAGACCAGGAATTCACCGGAAAAGTCACAAAGATAAACAGTGACATTTCCATCAACAACGGCGTTGTAAAATACAGCGCTAAGATCGAATCAGAAAAATCCTCTGAGATGAAGACTGGCATGAGCGCTGATGTGACGATAGTCAAGGAGTCTAAAGAAAACGTATTGCTGATCCCTGCGGATGCAGTCCAGGAAAATGCCGAAGGGTTATTCGTCTACACAAGCCTGAAGGATGATACTCTGGGAGGAATAACAAAGATCACTACCGGACTTTCTGATGGGACAAATGTAGAAGTAGTGACAGGGCTTTCGGAAGGTGACAAAATATATTATACCAAAGCAAGCGCTGACAGCACCGAACAGAACCCGTTTATGATGCAGGGAGGACCGGGTAACGGTGACATGCCTTCGGGCGAAATGCCATCCGGCGGTCCTGATGGATCTGGAAGCGGCGGAGGACAGGTACCCACACAGGGAAGCAATTAGCAGCGGGGGTATAAAATGATAATTTTTAAGAATGTGATCAAAAATTATATATTAGGTGACGAAGAGATCCACGCCCTTGATGATGTCAGCTTCAGCATACATGAGAACGAATATGTCGGGATCATAGGTCCTTCGGGCAGCGGCAAATCCACACTTATGAATATCATGGGCTGTCTTGATGTAATAACCTCGGGCGAGTACTATCTTGACGGTCTGGCAATCGAGGAATACGGGGAGGATGAACTGGCTGCCATAAGGAACAAGAAGATAGGCTTCGTTTTTCAGAGCTTTAACCTTTTAAACAGGATGACCGTAGAAGAAAATGTGGAGTTGCCGCTGATTTATCAGGGGATATCTCCAGCTGTTCGAAAGGAAAAAGTAAAAGCGGCGCTTGATAAAGTTGATCTCTGGGACAGACGGACTCATACACCTAACAAGATTTCAGGAGGACAGCAGCAGAGAGCAGCTATTGCCCGGGCAATAGTCACTGAGCCTTCACTCATACTTGCCGATGAGCCTACCGGGAATCTGGATACAAAGACAGGTAAGATGATCCTTGGGATCTTCGATGATCTGCATAAGGACGGAAAGACCATCGTACTAATCACTCATGACAAGGAAACAGCGGAATCAACCGAGAGGCAGCTCAGCATAGTGGATGGGAAAATGACGGAGGGTTTGATATGGTAAAACAATCGATGAAAATGGCCATGAAAGCTATCCTCGGCAACAAAATGAGAACTTTTCTGACTATGCTTGGGATCATCATCGGCGTTCTTGCTCTTGTGGTCCTGGTATCACTGGTAACCAGCGCAACAAACTCGGTAACTGATGAGATAAACAGCATGGGGACCGATATGTTCAGTGTATCGGTCAGTGATGACAAAGGAAAGCCAATCAAGCAAAGTGATCTTGATGAAATCAAGTCTAATGAAAATATAAATTTAGTATCGCCGGTTATTTCCATCAACGGAACGGCAAAAAAAGACAGAGATTCTATCTCCATTACCGCAGAAGGGACAAACAACAGCTATTTTTCTATACATAACAGTGAGCTGATTCACGGCAGGCTGATCAAAGAGCCGGATCTGGACAACGCTTCATATGTTGCCGTAATAAGTTATGAAACAGCGGAAGAGCTTTATGGGAATACCGATGTTGTGGGAAACATCCTGTCCGTGAATGGCTCCAGTTTTGAGATTATCGGCGTACTTGCTGAAGATGAATCGATGATGGCCGGTATGATGAGCGATTACACAGCATATATACCACTTACTGTCGCAGAGAGGATGTCCGATTCGGGGACGGGGATATCATCGTTTTATGCCACCTCAAAAGACAGCGACAGCATGGATGGGGCAGAAAATTATCTAAATGAATACATGAAAAATCGTTTCGGTGACGATGAAGATGCTTATACTGTTTTCAATCAAAACACTGTCTCAGAAACCATGGACAGCATAACAGGAATGTTCTCTGCACTTCTCGGCGGCATAGCCGCCATATCGCTGCTTGTTGGCGGCATTGGAATCATGAATATTATGCTGGTATCGGTAACGGAAAGAACGAAAGAAATCGGCATTAGAAAGGCCATAGGCGCAAAGCGGGGAAGCATAATGCTCCAGTTCCTTATCGAGGCACTTGTCATATGCCTCATCGGATGTGGGTTCGGAATTCTGATATCTATAGGCATTTTGGCAATGGTGAATATATTCGTCACCAGCATGACCTTCAGCGTTTCCGGTGGGATCATACTGATTGCAGTTGCATTTTCAACAGCAATAGGACTCATATTCGGAGTCTATCCGGCGAGAAAAGCAGCCAGGATGAATCCAATCGATGCATTAAGGTACGAATAGCAAAATATTGGTTTGACTCTGATTTTATTCAAGCGGCGGGCAACCGCCGTTTTGTTTTTGCGATTTTTCTATTGACTAATCAAAAAAGGGAGTATACAATTTATCTATGAGTTAGCGATGGCTAACCATAAAACTATTGCAATTCCCATTTCGAAAGGACAGTCAGTATGAATAAAGAAAAAAAGCCAAAGACAGGTATGGCAAGGTTGCTTCAATTGGCAGCAACAAAGAAAGGGTTCATTATACCTGCAGTGATTCTGTCGGCACTAGCTTCAGTCGCCTCATTCATTCCTTTTATCGCCATATATTTTCTGATCAGGGAAATAATAAATGTATGGCCGGATATCAATGCCATGAATACGGATATAATGATAGATTACGGGCTTATGGCCTTTGGTGGTATAGTTCTCAATATTGTTCTGTATTTCATCGCATTGATGTGCTCACATATGGCGGCGTTCGGTACTCTGTATGAGCTAAAAGTCAACTTTGCAAGCCATCTTGCCAGAGTTCCGCTGGGATTTCATGTCATTATCGGGAGCGGCAAGCTCAGAAAGATAATGGATGAAAATATTGAGAAAATCGAGGGATTTATCGCTCATCAGCTTCCCGACATAGTTGCCGCTTTTACGGCACCTGTTGTGATGATAGTAATCCTCATGAGTGTGGATTGGAGAATGGGACTTGCTGCCATGGTCGGCGTAGTAGCTGCATTTATTCTTCAAATCGTTACATACGGCAACGAGGGCGCAAAGAAAATGATGGCAACTTATCAGACATCAATGGAAAATATGAACAACGCATCAGTCGAGTACATAAGAGGGATATCTGTTGTCAAGGCATTCAAGCAGACGGTCTATTCTTTTAAAAGACTCTATGATACCATCAAAGAATATACCGCAATGATCATACCCTATACTCTTAGCTGGGAAAATACTTTTTCCGCGTTCATCGTTGTAATCAATAATATTTATATATTTGTAGTACCTGCCGCTATAATCATCGGGCTCGGTACTTCTGACTATGCCGGCTTTGCTACGAACTTTATATTCTATATGATTTTTGTCCCTTCGGCAGCAGGAACTCTTATTAAGGTAATGTATGTCAATTCCAACAGCATGAGGATACTTAACGGTATTGAAGCCATGGATAAAATTCTGGCAGAACCGGAATTGCCTCAACCCATGAACCCGAAGACAACCGACTATTATGATGTTGAATTCAAAGATGTAGTTTTCTCATATGAGAATTCCGAAGGGGAGAAGGCTCTGTCCGGAGTTTCGTTCAGTGCGAAGCAGGGACAGGTAACAGCTGTCGTAGGTCCTTCTGGAGGGGGGAAAAGTACCATAGCTCATCTCATTCCCAGATTCTTCGATGTGGAAAAAGGCACAATCAGTTTGGGGGGCATAGATATAAAGGATATGAAGAGTACCTACCTCATGGAACAGGTCAGCTTTGTGTTCCAGGATGTCTTTCTTTTCAAGCAGAGTGTTAAGGAGAATATAAAACTGGGTAATCCGGATGCAAGTGATGAACAGGTTGTAGAAGCGGCGAAGGCTGCTCAATGTCACGATTTTATTATGGATCTCCCAAATGGATACAACACCATAATAGGCACAAAAGGAGTTCACCTCAGTGGTGGAGAAGAGCAGAGGGTTGCCATAGCAAGGGCTATTGTAAAAGATGCTCCGGTCGTTGTCCTTGACGAAGCTACAGCCTTTGCCGACCCTGAGAATGAACACCTTATCCAGAAAGCGTTTGAAAAGTTAATGAAAAATAAGACTGTGGTAATAATAGCCCATAGACTTTCAACCATAAAAAGCGCCGACACGATCGTCGTCGTGGATAACGGGCAGATACTGGAACAGGGTACTCATAATGAACTTCTGGATAAGGGTACAAAATATGCTGCCATGTGGAAGGCTTACAATGAGACTGTCAGCTGGACCATGAAAAAGACTGATAATGATCCGGACATGCATAACGAAGATGAAAAAGAGGAGGTGGGTGCATAATGTTTGATATTAAAGATAGCCTTATGCTCACAGACAAAGGATATAAAGACTTGAAAGGCGCCATTGCCGCCTGCACTTTGACAAATTTCTCAATGATGATCCCTGTGGGCGTCTCTCTATATATGATAGTTGAGATACTAAAGCCGTTTATGGGTCAGGATATGTCATGGTCAAGAATGTGGATACTTTTGGCTGCAGCGGTCGTAGGTGCCATATTGGTATTCATTTGCAGCAAGAACGACTACAAAAAAACCTATGTGGTTTCATATATGGAAAGTGAAACCAGCAGGATATCGCTGGCAGAACATATTAGAAAGCTTCCAATGAGCGTTTTTAACTCAAAGGACCTGTCTGAGCTGACAACGAATCTTATGGGAGATGTTTCGGTAAAAGAACATGCGCTGAGTCATCTGATCCCTCAGATAATCGCAAATTTTATATCACTGACGGTGATATGCATAATGTTTGCATTCTGGGACTGGAGGATGGCATTGGCATTATTCATTACAGTACCGCTTGCATTTCTAATAATTTTTCTCAGCAGGAACTTCCAGACAAAACTGGGGAAAAAGCACACTGCTGCAGCCCTCCACGCTTCGGAACAGGTGCAGGAATATATTGATGGCATAAAGGTCATAAAAGCATGCAATCTGGATGGTGATCAGTTTGATGCACTGGAAAAAGCACTGCGTGCAATGAAAATTCTGTCAATGAAATTCGAAGCAGGGGTCGGTGTTTTCGTGACCGGCGCCCAGGTGATATTGCAAGCAGGAGTTGGATTGACAGTCTATGTGGGTACGTTATTACTTACCGGCGGTCAAATCGAACTGGTACCTCTTATCATGTGCCTTCTGGTAGTCACAAGGATATATGGACCTATAATTACAGAGCTGACACTTTTACCTGAATTTTTCTACTATCAGATCGCCATCAAGAGAATGCGGACACTTATGGACGTAGAAATAATGGAAGGCGATGAAACCGTAAAGATAGATGAATGTGATATCGAGTTCAACAATGTTGGTTTCAGCTATAACAAGGGAGGCAATGAAACTATCAAAAAAATGAATTTCAATATCCCGGCAAAGAGTATAACTGCTCTTGTGGGTCCGAGCGGTAGTGGAAAAAGTACAGTCGCCCGCCTTATAGCCCGCTTCTGGGATGTGGACAAAGGGAGGATAACAATCGGTGGAGTGAATGTGGAATCTGTGGATCCGGAGCACCTTATGGAATACATGTCATTTGTCTTTCAGGATGTAGTCCTCTTTAATGACACCGTTTACAACAATATAAAAATAGGTAATATGAATGCAACCGATGAGCAAGTCTATGCCGCCGCCAAAGCGGCAAGGTGCGATGAGTTTGTCGAAAAAATGCCTAAAGGTTATGACACCCTTTTGGGTGAAAACGGTAGTACGATTTCAGGTGGTGAAAGGCAGAGACTGTCCATTGCCAGAGCTCTATTAAAAGATGCACCTATAGTCTTACTTGACGAAGCTACTGCATCACTGGATCCTGAAAGCGAATCGCACATTCAGGAAGCTATAAGTGCATTGATAGCCAACAAGACCGTTGTCGTGATAGCTCACAGACTTCGGACCGTTTCAGAGGCTGACAAAATAATTGTACTGGACAAGGGCAGGGTATCAGAGGAAGGAACTCATAATGAGCTGATAGCAAAAAAAGGACTTTATCACAAGCTTTTTACTATACAGAAAGAAAGTCTTGGCTGGAGCGTATAATTATGTAACAAAGAAGTACGAAGATATGTTCCCCTCAGTTTTCAAGTATCCCCATTTGTCTGATCTTCAGTACCGCTTCCTTGACACCGGGGACATCAAGTTTTTTATAGATAAGCTCTATGTGAGAACGAACTGTTGAATATTTTATTCCCAGTTCTTCTCCTATTTTTTTGTAGCTGTAACCTTCGCTGAGAAGTCTCATGACATTTTTTTGCTGTTTTGTGAATTTGATCATTTTTTCATTTGCTCCGCCGGTGAGACCCGGAGTGTATTTAGCCTGTTCGCAAACCCGGAGGTATAGCATTTTGACATAGGCATCGTTCAGATCGCCTTTATAATCATTTCTCACTGAGCGATTCTTAAGGCGCATGAGCATGCTCTCCAGCTCCGCACCTTCGTTAGTGAAAATCTGGGTGTATTGGAACTGGTGTGCCATGCCGATAGCCTTTTCCAGATGAAGCAGGGCCTCTTTCTGATATCCTCTCTTTTTCTTCCAGAAGGCTATGGAAAGAAGGATTTCAGCTTCGATCACATCAAGAGGGCGATTGTAAGACTCTGCAAGGGCAACTATTTTGCTCGCCATCAAAATAGCTCTGTCGAAATTCCCGGCAGTGATATATGCTCTGGTTGTTGTAAAATGTCCGATCAGTTTATAGAAGTTAAGATGATCATAAATATCAGTACTTTTTGTGTCAAGCCAGCTTTGTGCTGCTTCTTGATTCCCTTTGTATAGTGAGTATTTTGTGGTCATGGCATCCAGATTGAAACTCAGATAATAAGCCTTGTCATCCATGATCATATTCTGTATTTTCTTGAAGTAAAATTCTGCTTTATCATGCTGCCTAAGTCCATGGTAAATGATATATGCAAGCATCATAACGCAGAACTTGGACTCAGAAGTGTATCCGTCTTTCAGCTTTGAATTTGCAGAAAGGGTCAGGGTGTGGGCTTTTTCCAGTTCTCCCCGTTCATAATAGAGACCTCCGCTGATACTTTCTATGAGCATCTCTCTTTCCTCTCCCAGAAGATCGCCCAGCACATTATTAAGTGCAGCAATGCTGACATCCATATTTTCAATTGCCGCCAGTTCGGATAAGTCACGGTAGGCCCTGTGATAAAGTGGGAAATATGATGTTGCCGTACCCCGAACCCCTTCGAATGTAGCCTCGATGTCTGACTGTCCGGCCATCTGAGCGATGTCTTCCAAACTGTACCGGAAATCCAGCATGTACAGGAAAAATATGTTGTGAGCAAGTTCAGGATTTCGGGCAACGATGCTGGGATAATTACTGTAATAGCTGTCGGCATACTTTGTGAAAAGCTCAGCATCTCCATCATTTCGTGCCGTGAATGAAAGCATAAGAAGCAAGAACGGATACCTCTCAGTTATCTCATCGTCCAGATAATTTTTGACTGCATACATGACCCCCTCAAGGTCAAATCCTGAGCGGTCAATGCTTTCAAGCAAATCAAAGCAGCGGGCGATATTGTCATAATCGTTAATCTTTGAAAATCGGTGTACAGCCTTGATAAAATTGTTTTGGGACAGATACCATTGCCCGGCCAGTTCCCATTGTTTTTTTTCATACGCTTCCGGTTTTCTGCTGAGGAGATCAAGCAAAAATTCACGAAAAAGTCGATGGAATCTATAGGTGTCGTTTTCGTTTTTTATGATAAATGCACCATCGGAAAGCAGATCTGCCAAAATCTCTGAGCTGTTTTTGTTGCCGGTAAGGGCACAGCAAAGTTCTTTGTTAAGTTCCTCTTCAATGGAAGTTTTGATCATGAATTCCTGAATATTTTCATCCCAGTTTTGCCATACCTGATTCTTGATGAATGTTCCAAGACGGGCAAGGGGTAAATTTATTGAAAAATCATTATTTCCGGACAATAAAACGGCGTTGACACCAATGGGCCAGCCTTCAGTAATATTATAAATGGTAACTGCCTGCAATCTGCTTATTTTAATATCGTTATATTTGTATAGCTCATATATTTCATCACTGCTGAATATCAGGTCTTCCCACGTTATGAGCATAAGTTCATCTTTAAGATACAACTCTTCCAGAGGATCTGGAAGTGCATTTCTACTGGTTAGTACCATATTTGTTTCCGGAGGCAGCCTCTTAATGAAGATTGGCAGGAATCTGAGTACTTCAGGATCAGTAATGTAGTGTAAGTCATCAATGACCAGGCTGACTTTAGTGGTTTTGGGTATAGAGTCCGCCGCCTTTAACAGAAATTCTATGGGAGCACTGTTGAATGCCGGATGGTCCAGAAATTCGATGGTCGATTCTTTTAATTGGTCAAACGAACGAAGCAAATTATTCAGTTTCCTGAAACAGTCTATAATATTATTATCATATTCATCGAATGTTATCCGGGACGTTTCTCCCTTTCTGCTTTTGAGCCATTGCCCGGCAAAAGTTGTTTTTCCATAACCTGCAGGCGCCTGCACATAAAGCATCTTATATGCCTGCATTTTGTCGGCTAAAGATAGTAGTCGTTTTCTTGAGATGGTGCTTTTAACAAATTTCATAAAATACCTCATGTAGTAATATGTACGTCAATATTTTATTACATTATCCGTGGGAAAACATCGGTAGTGTGCGGGTATATATGTACTAAAAGTATATATATACACCGATTTAAAATCAATAAAGATTTCATTTTCGTAAATTTACATAATGCCCACACGATGATGGTTACAGAAAAAATTAATTAAATTATAATAGATAACATAAGATGTTTATAACCAAGCCCCCCCTAATTTGCCATAAGGCAAAAACGTGTAAGTTCGTTTCGCGAACTTGCACGTTTTTATTTTTATTGTATTTAAGTTATAATAGATGTTAGAGGATGTCGGAAATGAAAAAAAGAACTTTAGTCCATAACAGTTTTATATTTGTCTTGCTGATAATGCTTTTTGTATCGTTTTGGGGGATCGGCGGAGGTTATTTCTCTTCATATTCTCAGGGTGTCTATGCAGACGGGCCCGATGATTTGGGCAAATTTACAAGTGATCCTGAATATACGGACCGACAGTCAAAGTATGAAGAGCTTAAAGCACAAAACGAGGATACAGTTGGTTGGATCTATATAGGCGGCACAAAAGTAGATAATGTCCTCATGCAGAAAAAGGACGAAAAGGATTTTTATATCGATAAAGGATTCGATAAGAAATACCTATATGAAGGCACTCTATATATTTCTGATATTTCTGATCTCACAAGCCCCTCCGATGTGGTGATCATGTACGGACACAATATGAAAGACCGGACAATGTTCGGTTCACTCCGAGAGTTTGAAGATCCGGAATTCCTAAGTAAAAATGACATGATAATCGTAGATAATCTGGAAGACAGAAAAGAATATGAGATCACCCATGTTATGAGGATCAGAGTCAACGTATCCGGCGGAGATGACTTCCCATATTATACATATTCCGACTTCAAAGACGAAGAAAATTATAATTCATTCATAGAGCAGTGCAATTCCCACGTTCTGTATGATTCGGGCAAAACCACTGAATACGGAGATAAATTCGTCATGCTCACCACATGTGAATATACATACGATGACGGTACCGGACGTCTGGTAATAATGGGAAAAGAGCTTGAGCCCGAGGTTACCAAAGCTGCTGTCACACCTCCGGCGCCGGAAGAGCCTGAGCCCATGATCGGCCCACTGGAAATAGCATTGATAATTGGCGGGATCCTTGCCTTAGTTCTGATAATTATTCTGGCACTTGTTTTAAGGGGAAAGAGAAAATGAGCGACAAACACGAGAATAGCGTACAGTCACTTGAACGTGCAATGGATGTCCTTGAAGCACTGGCTTCTCAGCAGGAAGGCCTGGGAGTTACAGAAATCGCAGGCAGGGTGGACCTCCATAAGAGTACGGTTCACCGTCTTTTATCGACACTTCTTGAAAGAGGCTATGTTGATAAGAACGAGCAAGGGGCTTACCATATAGGATTGAAACTGATCGAGGTGGTAAGCGTATATATCAACAGTCTCGAACTTCAAACCGAAGCCAGACCGCATGTTGCCCAGATCAGCACAGACCTGGGGCTTACCGCACATTTGGGCGTTCTGGAAGGGGATCAGGTCATTTATATCGAGCGCATGGATATGTATTCGGGGGTCAAATTATATTCTCAGATCGGCCTTAGAGTTCATGCATACTGCTCGTCACTGGGTAAGTGTCTTCTTTCAAATTTCAGCAGAGAAGATCTGGATCGGATAATGAAGGATTGCAGCTTTACAAAATTTACACCCAATACCATTTCCTCTCTGGAGGAGCTCCACGAGGACCTTAAGGAAGTACGAAAAAAGGGATTCGGTATGGATGACCAGGAATTCGACATGAATAACAGATGTATAGGAGCTCCTATTTACGACTACCGCGGGGAGATAATCGCCGCCATCAGTGCCAGCGGACCTCCCAATTTTTTGACTCAGGAGCGGGTGCCTAGTGTTGCCGAGTATGTAATGAATAAAGCCAGGGAGATTTCCAGGAGCATGGGGTATCTGGAATGAAACAAAGCAGACCACCGACTAATCAGCCAGTGGTCCCATTTACGTTTATTCTATTTTGATATGGCTTATTCGTAAAGGTTCTTAAGCACGATGGTCTTCTTCCTGGTCATCTCGTCAAATGTGCTCATGACACCTTCTGTTCCTATGCCGCTGAACTTCCAACCGCCGAATGGCATCTCAAATGATCTATAGAAACTTGCACCGTTAATGACTGCACCGCCTGCCTCCATCTGGGACGCGACCTTCCATGCTCTCTTATAATTCTCTGAGAAAACACAGCTTGAAAGACCAAACATTGAACTGTTGGCTATTTCAATTGCTTCTTCATCGGTGTCGAATCCGATTACCGGAACGACTGGCCCGAATATTTCCAAGTGATTGGCAACATCAGCATTTTTCGGAACATCGCCAATTATTGTCGGGTCATAGAAAGCTCCTTCACGTTTGCCGCCCATTACTATTTTGCCGCCTTGCTCAACAGTCTTTTTGACTTCGTTTTCTACTTTTATGGCTGCCTCTTCACTTATTAAACATCCGATGGTTGTCGATTCATCTGAGGGCTTTCCGTAATTTTCTTTTGCGATCCTGGCCGCAGCTTTTGTAGCGAATTCGTCTTTGACTGAATTATGTACTATGAAGCGTTTGCTGGCGCAGCATACCTGACCGGTATTGTACATTCTGCCCCAGATCATTTCTTCAACTGCAAGATCGAGATCGGCATCCTCAAGTACTACGAAGGCATCGTTTCCGCCTAGTTCCAGAGCACAGTGTATGAGATTGTCTGCCGCTGTTCTAGCAGTATCGATCCCAACTTCCGTGCTTCCGGTTAGGGTGATAAGTCCGACTCTGCTGTCTCGTGCAACTTCTGATTTGACGCTGCCGGGGGCTGTAAGGCACTGTGCCGCACCAGGAACTACTCCTGCATCATTGAGCATTTCCGTAAGCCTCATAAGTGTAAGAGGGTTATCCGATGACGGCAGCACGATTGCTGCATTGCCCATCATGAGAGCAGGAGCAACTTTCTGGTCAAACAGATCACATGGAAAGTTGAACGGGATTATACATGCAACGACGCCTATGGGCTCTCTTGTGACTATCTGAAGGTGGGTTTCCTGTCCTTTTTCAGTTCCGGCCGGAATGACTTCTTCATAGTAATGCTTTGCTCTTTCGATGAAGCCTGAAAATCCGATCCTGACATTGCCGATTTCAGCTCGTGCCTCATTTATGGGTTTTCCGTTTTCTTTTGAAAGTGTCTGGGCAAGACTTTCTTTATTTTCATCCACTATATCAAGAAACTTGTTGAGTATGTCCGCTCTCTCATGGATAGGAACTTTGTTCCACTCTTTCTGAGCATCGACTGCTATTGTGATTGCCTGATCTATGTCTTCTTTGGTTCCCTTTGGGACCGAATCTATGACCTGACCGGTTGCAGGTTCGATGACATCGAATGTCTTGCCGGATACGCTGTCTACTTTTTTGCCGCCTATGATCATTTTCATATTATTACTTGTCCTTTCTGTATTGAATGCGTGTCTTTTTTGCCCATACTCAGCTTATTACTCCTTCACTGTTCAGTTACATACGTTTGAGTATGCGCCTTCACAGTTCGGTCGCAATCGCAAACTATGAACAAAAAATCCAACACAATATCTTAGTTTTGCTATGCGAATGCAGTGAAACTGAGCATCAGCCCGCCGCATGTATTATTTCCGTCGTCAAAATATCCGTACTCACCGAATGTGAATTCCACTATAAACGGAATATCACCTGCTGCTGCTTTGATGGCGGCGTAGACTTCTTCGATCCTGTCATCGATGCCTGCTCTTCGTCCTCCGCAATGAACCAGGTGGAGTGCTGAAGGCTTTTTGCCTAGCTTCTTGATCAGTGCATCTACGGTTTCTCCTGTTGAACCTATAAGTTCGTCTACGCTTGCTTCCATTTGGATAACTGCAGTATTTACCGACAGATTATTTCCCACATTAATGGTAAGATCGTCATTTCCTCCCATGGGATGCCTGATTGCCGTAAGCTCACCCAGTCTGTCCTTGATACCCAGAGGGGCAACTATGGAAGCCGCAAGAAGATCCATTCCCTTGAGGTCATTTACATCCATTCCCCGCCAGTCAGCATATTTCTGAAGGGCCGGCACGCCGTCTATCTCGGCCAGAACTCTTTTATCATTGAGTTTTGTTATGATTCCTACGTTTTTCGATTCTCTGTATGCACCGGTGTAAATATTTGCGAATTGATTCGGTTCATCACTGTAGAAAAAGGCAACAGCCACGCCGTCGGGAGTTACCATCTGCCTTTCAAAAATCACCCAGTTTCCTTCTATGGTGTTGTCGGCAGCACTTCCACCGAAAAAAGGAACTCTTCCGATGACATCTTCGATGCCCTTTAGATATAATTCTTCTTCACCCGGAGGGGCCGTCATATAAAAGTAATCCGGAGGTATGATTTTCCCTGAACCGTGCTTGCCTGCATGACGCAGAGCATCCTTTGCAACTTCCTGTCCTGTGGTTCTTGCATCTCCGACCTTCGGCGAACCTGCAACGCCTACAGTCAAATGTTTGCCGCTTAATGCAAATATCCCAACGAAACCGTCATCACCGGATATATATCCTTCAGGTGTGATAACTCCTGTGTATGAAGTATTCCCGATAAGCGGAACATCCGGCAGAACATCTGTGATCGACCTGAGTAATTCTGCCTGATTATACTGATCGCTGCTATAGACAAATGCAACATCTATATCATCCATTTCTCTGTAAATGACATGCGCCGCTTCCGCCCCTGCTTTTACCGGATCCGGGTTTGTACTTGAACCTGCTTTTGCTTTTAACATCTTATTATCCTCCTTGTTTCAGATATGAGATTTTGTCTAGATATCCATGTGTCAACAATATAATCCATAATTGTGCATTATGGATTAAAAACTATACCTATATTCTACCCGTTTGTTAACATTTGTAAACAGTCGTCGTTCTGTTTGGCGGGAGTGCTGTTTCACGATGCGAAACGGCTTTGACTATTCCTTAAACGCGTCTGCGATCAGATCCACACACTTGTCTATGCCCAGCTCACCACTGTTGAGCATAAGTCCATAGCCTTCTTTGTCGCCCCACATCAACTCACGATATGAAGCATAATAATTCGCCCGTCTCTTGTCTATATATTTCATCTTTTTGTCTGCATCGGTTTTATCGATACCGTAGTATTTGATTGCATGATCTTTCCTGAAATCGTAATCAGCGTATATAAACACAGGCAGGGTATCTCGTCTTTCTCCCAGAAGAAATCCTGACCCTCGGCCGAGAAAAACGCAGCTTTCCCGGTCAGCTATGCTTGTTATGATCTCTGCTTCCATCTTGGCAAGCCTGTCTTTATTGGACATTGCGTTGCCGTCATCGTAGAACATTTTATTAAGTTGTGTGAGCAGATCCCAGACAGAATCATTGCTCTTTTCCTCAAGGGCAGCAAGCTGCTCTGCCGGGATGCCGATTTCTTTGGCGGCCATTATTAAAATCTCCTGGCCGTAGCATTTTATCCCCAGCTTTTCGGCAGCTTTTCGGGCGATCTCACGACCACCGCTGCCGTATTCTCTTTCAATTGCCAATATTTTATAATTCATCTTTTTCTCACCCCTATGATATCTTTTCGAACTGACTGTTATAAAGATCCGCATAGAAACCGTTCTCACAAAGAAGTTCTTCGTGGTTTCCTTTCTCGATTATGTCGCCGTCCTTCATGACCAGTATCAGATCCGCATTCCTGATGGTTGATAATCTGTGCGCTATGATGAAGGATGTCCTTCCCACCATAAGTGTGTCCATGGCTTTTTGGATCAATTCCTCGGTCCTCGTATCCACAGAACTGGTAGCCTCATCAAGTATGAGCATTGGAGCGTCTTCGACTATGGCTCTCGCAATAGTCAGAAGCTGCTTCTGACCGGCCGACAAAGTTACTTTGTTGTCAAGAACGGTATCGTAACCTTCGGGAAGGGATCTTATAAAGTGGTCGATGCCTGCTGCTTCGCAAGCTGCATAGATCACATCGTCGGTAACATCTTCTTTATTATATACTATATTCTCCCTGATACTTCCGTCAAACAGCCATGTGTCCTGGAGGACCATGCAGAATTGTTCGTGGACATTTTCTCTTGACAGTTCGCTTGTGGGCACGCCGTCTATTTTGATGGTACCGCCGTCCAGTTCATAAAAACGCATAAGCAGATTTACCATTGTTGTCTTGCCTGCACCGGTGGGGCCGACGATGGCGATTTTCTGCCCGGCTTTTGCATGAGCAGAAAAATCATGAATTATTATCTTGTCTTTGTCATATCCGAATTTAACATGCTCGAATTCAACATCGCCTTTGACGTTCTTGAGAGTTTCTACCTTGCTGCTTTCATCATCCAGTTCTTCCTCACCCAGGAATTCAAAGACACGTTCGCTTGCTGCTGCAGTGGACTGCAAATTCTGCGCCGCCTGCGCAATCTGCGAAAGAGGCTGGGTGAACAGCCTGACATAAACCATGAATGCTACAATTACCCCAAAGGATATTGAGCCGTTGATAATGAGCACCGCACCGATGACGCATACTGCCACATATCCGAAGTTCCCCACAAAGTTCATAAGGGGCATCATTATTCCGGAAAGAAATTGTGACTTCCATACATTTGTCTTAAGGCGGCCGTTGATCTGTTCGAATTTTTCGCGCGCATCCTTTTCTCCGTTATATGCCTTGACAACATCATGCCCTGAATAGATCTCCTCAACATGGCCGTTGATAGCGCCTAGTTCCTGTTGCTGTCTGTTGAAATATTTTTGCGATTTAGACATGATTAGAACAAGCAGACCGAAACCGATAAGTGTCGCCACGACCGCTCCGATGGTCATGAGTACATTGGTTATCAGCATCATCAAAAGTGATCCGGCGAACATGGTGATGGCCGATACCATGTTGGAAATGCTTTGGTTCATAGTCATACCGATGGTATCTACGTCGTTGGTCACACGGCTTAACACATCGCCGAAACTGTTATTGTCAAAATACTTCAGAGGCAGCCTGTTTATTTTTTCCGAAATCTCGCTCCTCAGTTTCTTTGAGATTTTCTGTGTCACGGTTGCCATTACGAATCCCTGTATATAGGAAAAAACAGCACCTGCTCCATAGAGTATGGCTAATATGAGGGCGATTTTGCCCACTGCCTCAAGGTCGATCCCCGTCTTTATACCTTCCGTAATAAGGTCGGTGATCCTTTCCAGCTGACTTGGTCCGATTATTGTGAATACCGTGCCTACAAAGGCGCAGATTATTGCTATGACCATAGCCGGAATGTAGTTATTTATGTATTTTATTAGCTTGCCCCAGGTTTTTTTGAAGTTCTTCGGCTTTTCTCCCGGGGTGGCCGGTCCTCCGCCTCCCGGTCCGCGTCCCCTTTGAGGAGCTGTATTTGTTCGTGTATTTGCGTCGTTATTGCTCATCTTCCAGTTCCTCCTTCGATAATTGTGAATAAGCTATTTCTTTATAAATCTCGTTCGTCTTGAGTAGTTCGTTATGTGTGCCCGAGCCAACGATCTTGCCTTTGTCGATGACCATGATCTTGTCGGCATCTATTATCGTTCCGATACGCTGGGCTACAATTATATTAGTCTTTCCGGCAAGTTCGGTCTTAAGCACGGATCTTAACTGTCTGTCCGTCTTGTAGTCAAGTGCCGAGAACGAGTCGTCGAATATGAGTATTTCAGGATCCCTGTAAACAGCCCTCGCTATGGAAAGTCTCTGTTTCTGACCGCCGGAAATATTGGCACCGCCCTGAGATATCTCTCCCTGATATTCTCCGTTCATTTTCTCGACGAACTCGGTGCCTTGTGCTATTGCCACGGCTTTTCTGACTGCTTCTTCGCTGTATGTGACCTGTGTGCTGTCTCCGTAAGCTACATTAGAGTCTACGGTTCCGCTGAACAGGACTGCCTTCTGTGGTACATATCCGATTCGATTGTGAAGGGCTTCCAGAGTAAACTCTTTCACATCTGTTCCATCCACAAGAACTTTGCCGTCTGTGGCATCATAGAATCTAGGCACCAGGTTGACGATCGAGCTTTTGCCGCTCCCAGTTGAACCGATAAAGGCTATTGTCTCTCCCGGATTTGCCGTAAAGTTGATATCCTCAAGTACATATTCAGATGCATCCGGATACTTAAAAGATACATTTCTGAATTCCAGCTTGCCGTTTGCATTTTCATCCGGCTCTGCCTTTGTTCCGTCTTTGATAGAGGTCTCGGTTTTAAGTACTTCACATATCCTGTTAGCCGCTACTGATGCTCTCGGCATTAGGACAAATATCATACTCATCATCATGAATGCCATTATGACCTGCATTGCATATGAAGAAAATACCACCATGTTGCTGAATATATCGATCTTGTCGACCATAGCCGCCGAATCAAGGATATAGGCTCCGATCCAGTATATAGCCAGATTCAGTCCATTGCTGACGATGGTTATTCCCGGCATCATTATAGCCATCATCCGCATGGTAAAAAGGTTTGTCTTGGTCAGGTCATCATTTGCCTTTTCGAATTTTTCTTCCTGATAGTCTTCGGCGTTATACGCTCTTACGACTCTGAGACCTGTTAGATTTTCTCTTGTTACCGAGTTCAGATTGTCGGTCAGCTTCTGTATGATTTTGAACTTTGGCATTGCAAATATGATTATAGTCGTTATGATCAGTAGGAGAAACGCAACGGCAACTCCTGTGGAAGCTGTCCACTGCCAGCTTTTGCCCATGATCTTTGTGATAGCCCAGACCGCCATGATGGGTGCTTTGATCAGGATCTGAAGCCCCACCGCTATTATCATCTGCACCTGGGTGACATCATTTGTGGATCTTGTTATAAGGCTTGGCGTTGAGAACTGGTTGATTTCATTCATGGAAAAATCAGAGACTCTCTCAAACTGAAGTGTTCTCAGCCTTGCAGCAAAAGATGCTGCTATGCCTGCCGCCATAAAGCCCACAAAGATAGATGATGCAAGACTGCCAAGTGCGCAAAGCAGCATGTACACGCCTTCTGTAAGTACTTCATTTACCGTGTTGCCTTCTGTGGTGACCAGCATAGTGATTTCCTTCATAAAGTCGGGGATCTTCAGGTCCAGAAAAACCTGTACTGTCACGAATGCCAGACATACGAATATGACGCACCATTCCTTGCCTTTCAAATATTTAAGTATTCCTATCAATTCTCTTCCTCCATATTATCGATCAGTTTTTTTATCAGTGATGACAGTGTGATCAGCTCATCTTCTGTCAATCCCTTAGTCAGTTTGCCTTCCAGTACCGCCGCTTTTTTTTCCATTTTTTCGGAAAAATTAAGGGCTTTTTCCGTTAAAACTATTTTTTTTAGCCGGGCGTCTTCG
Source organism: Anaerovoracaceae bacterium (assembly GCA_031553035.1). Taxonomy (GTDB): domain Bacteria; phylum Bacillota; class Clostridia; order Peptostreptococcales; family Anaerovoracaceae; genus JAVBLY01. The sequence continues at coordinate 245,025 of JAVBLY010000001.1, forward strand.
GGGACGGGGACCCTTTTGATCAGTCCGTGTTTTTCCATTCGCTTAAGCATATTCGTCGCCGTAGAGCCTCTTATTGAAAATTCCTTTTCAAAATCCTTCTGAAAAATATCCCTGTCTTTATTGGCGAGGAAATAATCCATGACCAGCATATGCATATGGGTGACGCCGTGAGGCGGATGGTGGTTTTCACCGTGCATGCACCGATTGTCTTTTTTATCTTTTTCCAGATACCTCTTTATTAGTATAGAAAGATTTCTCAGGTCGAAGCTTACCATTTTTTTGGGATCCATAATTATCCTTTCTGTCTGTATTCCTTGCGGGTATGCCGTATTTAGCGATCTTGCCAGATGTTAATAGGGTTCATGCAAGTAATTTGACATTTTTTGGACAAAAGGTGAGGTAATGAGTAGGTTTTCTCGTTTCTACATTATCATATGTACATTAATACACAATAATGAACATGTCTAAACAATTTGCAGCTACAAAACTACTCATTACTTCGATTTATGACCAAAATTTACGTTTTTTCTTGCATGAAAGATAGATCTTGTTGATATGAAATAATTTCATATCCATTTATCCGTTGACCGAGCATTCTCATGCATAGTTAAAAAATGTTAGTCGGCTAATAGTTAGCCAACTAACATTATAACTCCATATATAATTTTGTCAATACATAAAATGATTTTATTATAGGATAATATCAGTATTTTATTCCCAGCTTTTTCATTCTGTTTCTCAGAGTGTTAGGGTTAATGTTTAGAATAGCGGCAGCTCCGCCTTTACCGTTTATCTTTCCTCCTGATTTTTCCAATGCCTTCATGATATGTTCCTTCATGGCACTGTCCAGGCTGAGAGGTGGATGGATGGTATCCACACCGGAAGTAGTATCCGAAGATAGCAGGTTGTCAAATTCCAGATCCGAATCTCTGTTTATTATAATAGATCTCTCAATTATATTCTGAAGCTCCCTGACATTCCCAGGCCATAAATAATTGATAAGTTTTTCCATTTGCTTATCAGATATTTTGGGTACTGTTCTTAATCCTATTTCCTGTGATTTAACTTCTACGAAATGTTCGACCAACAGTGGTATATCTTCTTTTCTCTGGCGAAGAGGAGGAATCGGTATGGGAAATACATTGATCCTGAAAAGAAGATCTTCTCTGAATTTTCCTTCCTTCACCATCAGATTGAGATCCTTGTTGGTCGCACATAGTATTCTTATGTCCACATCGATCGGTTCCACACCTCCGACCCTCTCAATTTCACGTTCTTGTATGACTCGTAGCAGGCGGGTTTGGGCTTCCATTGTCAATTCTCCCACCTCATCCAAAAAAATAGTGCCTGTATGGGCCCGTTCAAAGCGTCCGATTTTTTTCCCTGTAGACCCTGTAAAAGCTCCTTTTTCATGACCGAACAGCTCGCTGTCCAGCAAGGTTTCAGGGATTGCACCGCAGTTTACCTTTACAAAAGGACCGTTTGCTCTCTGGGATGACTGGTGTATGGCATTGGCGATAACTTCCTTGCCGGTTCCCGTTTCACCGGTTATCAATACCGGGCTGTTAAGCGGTGCCACCAGATTTGCCATTTTGTAGACTTCCTTGAGCCCGTTGTCTTTGCCGATTACTTTCTGATCCTTTTCGTTTTGGATCTTTTGTTTCAGCTCATTATTTTCTTCGTAAAGCCGCTGCTTGAGACGAACCTGTTCCAAATGAACAAGTGCATTGGAAAACGCGATTCCGAATGGGCTTGCCACCGTTGTCAGAAGTTCCGCATGTTTTTCTCCATATACATTTTCTCCGGCGGAAAAAAGAAGTATGACTCCCACCAGATTTTTTTCTATTGACAAGGGAAGGACCATACAGGAGAGGTTCTTACTGTATTTATCTGAGAAAAGGGAGGATAATACGGGATCCTCATGAAGGTCTTTGATGACAATCACCTGATTCAAATCAAACTCTTCTGTGGCCCTGACTGCATCCGGGGGAAGTATGTGATCGTCATTCATCAATACTCCGTCGTTTTCCGTGGCCTTTGCTATGATGCGGTAAATTTGTCTGTCATATTCAAACAGGCACATGTACATCTCATCGGTGGGAATAAATTCTTTGAGATAAGCTATTGTATTGGACATGGCAACTTCCAGGTGCAGACTGCCGCAGATCCTAAGAGTCATCTCGTAGAAAAAATCTTTTTTTTCGGGAATCATGTTTTACCTCACTTTGGCGTTCACCATATATCGTAATCATCTTACCATATATGATAATTAATATAAAGTATATTAATAAATCAAAAACTAAAAAGTTGGAGGTACAACATTTTTTGCCTGCATTTTCCAACGTTCACGCTCGGTCCAATAGTATTTGTTAATTTTTTGGCATGAGCATTGCTCTTTATAGAGGCGGAAGTTAAAAATAAGGAGGTATTTAAAATGATATTACCAGAATTCGAGTACATCACACCACCAAATCTCAAGGATGCATGCAATCTTTCCATGGACCTTGGAGCCGATGCAAAGCTTATGGCCGGCGGCACCGATGTCGTAGTGGCCATGAAGGAAAAGAATATTGCACCGAAATACATAATCGACATCAAGGACATCGAAGGACTTGATTACATCGATTATGACCCGGCAGAAGGATGGAAGATCGGGGCTCTGACAAAACTGAGAACTATCGAAAAGTCCGAAGCGATCAAAAAGGATCTTACTGCACTTTCGGATGCGGCTCATTATGTGGCATCCACCCAAGTCAGAGCTAAGGCAACCATGGTAGGCAATCTTGCCAATGCCTCTCCGTCTGCGGACACTGTTCCTGTTTTGATCGCCATGGACGCAAAACTCAAGATTCAGGGAGCTGACCATGAACAAGTCTGCTCCATAGCCGATTTTTATACCGGATTCAAGAAAACCCTATTGGAACCGGGAGACATCATCACCGAGATAAGCATTCCTGCTCTCAAGAAAAATCAGGGCGCAGCATATCTCAAGCACGCAGTCAGAAAAGCCATGGATCTGGCCATCGTAGGTGTAGCTGCATTTGTAGAAGTAGAAAACGGTATATGCAAAGACGCAAAGATCGTACTTGGCGCTGTGGATATCACTGCAGTACGTGCCACCAAAGCGGAAGCCATGCTCATCGGAAACAAGCTTGACGAAGGGCTAATTTCGAAAGCTGCAATTCAGGCATCCGAAGAATGTAAGCCCATCGATGACGTTCGGGGATCAGCTGAATACAGAAAAGATATGATAAGAGTTTTCACCAAGAGAGCTGTTGGTCAGGCAGTAGACAGCATCAAATAAGGAGTGATTTAAATGCAACGTATAATAAGTTTTGTTTTGAACGGAGAAAAATGTGAGGCTATGGTGGCAGACAATGTAACTTTGCTTGATTTTATTAGAGACACCTTGGGACTCACCGGAACAAAGAAAGGCTGCGAGGAAGGTGAGTGCGGTGCATGCACCGTAATGATCGACGGAAATCCTGTCAACTCATGTCTCGGTCTTGCCAGAGAAATAGATGGTCATGAACTTCTTACTGTTGAAGGTATAGCTCAGGATGGAAAGCTCAGTCCGATTCAGAAAGAGTTCGTTGACAAATGGGCACTTCAGTGCGGCTATTGCACACCGGGCATGATCATGTCAGCGAAGGCGCTACTGGATTCAAATCCAAACCCGACGGAATATGAAATCAGGGATGCAATCGCAGGAAATCTTTGCAGATGCACAGGATACGCAAAAATCGTTGAAGCGATTTCAGCAGCAGCACCGCTGGTCGCCGCCGGTAAGGAGTGAGACTGATATGAATGTTAATAAAAAGGAAGAAGACTTTTCCATCGTCGGTACGAATTATTCCCGAATCGACGCCGAGGCAAAAGTCACAGGGCGAGCAGAATATTCCGGAGATATTTCACTTCGCGGTATGCTATGGGGCAAAATGGTCAGAAGCCCCCATGCACATGCTAAGATCATAAGCATCGACACAAGCAAGGCGGCTGAGCTCACCGGAGTAAAGGCGATAATCACTGGTGATGATTTCACCGCTGGCTGTCTAGGAAATGCAGAATTTGCAAAGCAGTATGCCGACAAATATCCTCTGGCAAAAGAAAAAGTCAGACTGATAGGTGACGAAGTTGCAGCTGTTGCAGCTGTGGATGAAGCCACTGCCGCAAAAGCGTGCTCTCTTATCAAAGTCGAGTATGAAGTGCTGCCACCGCTTTTTTCGCCGAAAGATGCGATTAAGGATGGTGCACCTGCGATCCATGCTCCCGGGCGTAACAATGTGGGGATGGCAACAGACCTTAAAGCAGGAAGTGATATAGAAAAAGCATTTGAGGAAGCTGATTATACCGACAGATATGAATACAGCACACACATGATCGTACATGGAGCAATGGAGCCACATGCTGCCGTTGCAAGTTATGAAAACGGTGAATATAAATTATGGTCATCCACTCAGACTGCATCGGTTTGCAGATTTTGGATCGCTCATGCTTTAGGTGTTGATGAAAGCAAGGTCAGAGTAATAAAGCCGTTTGTAGGGGGTGGATTTGGTGGCAAGCTGGATCAGTTCCCTCATGAAGCGTGCTGCTGCGTTCTTTCTGAGAAAGCAGGCCGCCCTGTCAAGATGGTTCTGACCCGTGAAGAAGTATTCTACGCAAGCCGTACACGCCATCCCATCGATTTCGTAATCGAAACCGCTTTCAAAAAAGACGGAACTTTTCTCGGCAAAAAATGCCAGCATCTTCTGGACGGCGGTGCATACGGCGGTACTGGAATGCCTGCTACAGGACTAAGCCTTCAGTGGGCAACATTTCCATACAAGATACCCAGCATGGATTACGAAGCAAAGCGGGTCTACACCAATAATCCGGTATCGGGAGCAATGCGCGGCTATTCATCGTGTCAGGTACATTTTGCAAACGATGTCCACATGGATGAAGTTGCTGAAGCACTTGATATAGACCCAATCGAAATTCGTAAAAAGAACGGGATGACTCCCGGCTATGAATCACCTGCGGGTATGGAGATCACAAGCTGCGCTTTCATCGATACGCTGGATGCCGCATCGGAAGCCCTCAACTGGAAAGAACAGAAAAATAAACTTCCAAAATGGGAAGGTATCGGCTTCGGAGGTTCCGGTTTTGTGTCTGGGACAGGTTTCCCGATCCTTAACTCTCCGGCATATTCATCTGCCTGCGTGATCGTAAGGCTCAACAGGCAAGGGTATGCCACTGTTTTCACCGGTTCCAATGATATCGGACAGGGCTCGGATACTGTTATGACTCTGATTGCAGCTGAGGAGCTGGGCCTTAAGATGGATGAAGTCAAGATAGTTGTATCTGACACGACTTTAACTCCATTCGATTCGGGAACATATGGCAGCAGAGTCACATTTCTTACCGGAAATGCAACCCGCCGGGCTGCTGAAGATGCAAAGAGGCAGGTAGTGGATGTTGTAGCACGTAAATTTGATGTCAGTCCGGACCAAATATTATGCCGAGATCATAATTTCTATGTTGACAGCGATGATGAAAAGATGATCAGCTATAACGATGCTGTTTATGCATACCAGGATGAAAACGGCGGTAAAGAAGTGGTCGGTATCGGAGCATATGCCCATAAAGGTGACAAAAAAGTCTATATGGAAGGAAAGACCAATTTTGCTCCAACCTACAGCTTCTCCACCGGCGGCGCAAAGGTAAAGGTGGATGAGGAAACAGGACAGGTGGATATAGAAGATTTCGTGTTTGCACATGACTGCGGAAGACCTCTGAATCTACGTGCGGTAGAAGGCCAGATCGAAGGCTCTGTCCACATGGGGTTGGGATATTGTCTGTACGAGGAATGTCAGGTGGTCGATGGAAAAATGAAAAACCCGTCATTCCGTGACTATAGATTCCCTACGGCTCTAGATATGCCGGAAATCAAGACAATACTCTGCGGCGGTCCCGACCCAGACGGTCCTTTCGGGGCCAAAGAGTGCGGTGAAGGTTCAACTGCACCTGTAGCTCCGGCAATCGCCAATGCAGTATCGAAGGCAACAGGTCTTCGCCTGAACAAACTGCCTTTGACAGCCGAAAATATCTGGAGACTTCTCAAAGAGAAGAAAGAAGCTGAGGTCAAATAGAAAGGAGATATACTTATGATCAATCCAAAACATTTTGGTACAATCGTACATTTTTTCGTCTCACTGGTAATCTCGATCATTCTGAGTATACTGTTGCCGTTAATGGCAATGGGAACAGTTACCGCAACAGGATTTTTCAAGGATCTCGTGATATCCTTTCTGATTGCGTTTATTTTGGGAATGATTTTCCCTATCAGAAAATGGGGAGATTCTTTGGCCGGTGTGTTTAAACTCAAACCCGACAGCTTCCCTGCGGCTTTAGTATCGACGGCAGTACAGACCATAATCTATGCAACGGTTCTTACACTCAGCATGATTTCCATCAATGCGGGCATCGGGCCGCATACGATCCCTGCATGGCTGCATGTATACCCGTTTGCATTAGTGATAATTTATATCATCAGCCTCATATGCGCTCCGCTGGGAGTTATGCTTGCAAGAAAACTGACGAGCCGCAATAAGGACAATAAAAATAAAAGTTTTACATAAGGAGGTTTAAAATGACCAGGATATTTAAAGAGTCAGGTGATTTTGACATTATCGGAAAGAATTATCCAAAAGTCGATGGTGAAGACAAAGTCACAGGCAGAGCAAAATATGCCGGAGATTTCAGTATGATGGGTCAACTTTACTGTAAGTTTCTGAGAAGTCCTCACGGGCATGCTCTGATAAAAAATATAAATACATCCAAGGCGGAAAATCTGCCGGGTGTGAAAGCAGTCATAACCGGAAAGGATATGACAGGAGGAACTCTGGGTTGTGTGGAAATAGACAAGGCTACCGCCGACAAAACTCCGCTGGCTATTGATAAAGTAAGATACATAGGAGATGAGGTTGCTGCGGTTGCTGCCGTGGATGAGGCTACTGCCCAAAAGGCTGTAGAGCTGATAGAGGTGGAATACGAGGTTCTTCCTGCGTATTTCACGCCTAAAGATGCCATGGTGGGTGAAGCAACAATACATGAAGATGCAGCCAGGCAATTTGATTATTTCGGCTATGACGTAAAAGAAAAAAATGTTAATCAATACAATATAGTTGAAGCAGGCGATGTAGACAAGGCATTTGCAGATGCTGATTATACTGACACTCACGTATATCAAACCCAGAGAATCTCCCACAGCTGTATCGAGCCACACGCTGCCATAGCGTCATATGAAAGCGGCGAATACAAAATATGGACATCGACACAATCTGCATATCTTTGCAGGTTCTGGCTGGCCCATGCACTTGAGATACCGGAAAGTTCCATCAGAGTCATCAAACCGTATATCGGCGGCGGTTTTGGCGGAAAGCTGGATGTATTTCCACATGAAGCTTGCTGCTGCATCCTTTCAGAAAAAACAGGCCGTCCGGTGAAGATGGTACTGACAAGAGAAGAGGTATTTTACGGCACTCGGACCCGCCATGCAATCAGGATCGAAATCGAAAGTGCCTTTAAAAAGGATGGGACCCTGCTAGCAAAAAAATGCAAGCATTATCTTGACGGCGGTGCCTACGGAGGTACCGGAAAGCCTGCAAACGCACTTTCCATCATATGGGAAAACCTGCCTTATAAAATTCCCAATATAAGGATGGAAGCGTGGCGTGTTTACACCAACAATCCGGTGGGAGGAGCCATGAGAGGATACGCTTCATGTCAGGTCCACTTTGCCTGCGATTCCCACATGGATGAAGCGGCCAAAGATCTTGGTCTGGATCCGGTAGAATTCAGAAAGCTTAACAGCGTAGAAGAAAATTACAAGACTGCAACAGGGCTTAAGGTAACGAGTTGCGCAATGAAAGATACTCTTGAGGCAGCTTCTGATAAGCTTGCCTGGAACGCTAAGAAAAACAATCTTGATGAAAACGAAGGCATCGGTTTTGCCGGTTCCGGCTTCGTATCAGGCACTGGTTATGCGGTGCTTACCACGCCCAGCAACTGTTCCAATTTTACAATGGTCAGGCTTGACAGAAGAAACATGGCTACGGTATATTCAGGCGCAAACGATATCGGTCAGGGTCTGGATACAGTCCTCACTGTTGTAGCTGCAGAGGAACTTGGTCTGGACCAAAGTGAAGTGAAAATATGCGTTGCTGACACAAATTTATCTCCATTTGATACCGGGACTTTGGGAAGCAGAGGCACTTTCCTTGCCGGCAACGGTGCAAAAAGAGCTGCTGCAGACGCAAAAAGACAGCTAATGGAAACAGTGTCAAAAAGACTGGATGTTCCAATAGACGATCTGGAATGCCGACACAAGAAAATTTATAAAAAAGACGATCCGAAAGTCTGCATGACATGGCACGATGCGGTTTGGGCATATGAAGAAGACCATGAAGGTGACGGTGTTGTGGGAAAAGGTCATTTCACCCATACTGATACCGGTGACGACTACGACGGGTTCTGTAAAGGAAATTATGCTCCAAGCTACAGTTTTTCAACAGGAGCTGCGAAGCTCAAGGTAGATGATGAAACCGGACAGGTAGACATCAGCGATTTCATATTTGCCCACGACTGCGGCAGGCCACTGAATCCCCTATCCGTCGAAGGTCAGGTCGAAGGTTCTGTACAGATGGGCCTTGGATATGCTCTTTACGAGGAAATGGTAATGAAAGACGGAGTAGTGACAAATCCCGGGTTCAGGGATTACAGGTTCCCGACAGCTCTGGATATGCCCCATATTCAGACTGTATTCTGCGGCGAACCGGATCCGGTAGGACCTTTCGGTGCAAAAGAATGCGGAGAAGGCTCTACAGCTCCGGTAGCTCCGGCAATTGCAAATGCCATTACCGATGCCACAGGACTTAGATTTACTGAAATACCTATAAATCCCGAAAGGCTTTGGCGGGAGATGAAAAAAGGTGAACAGTTCTAATTGACCGTTATAGCTAAAGAAAAAGGTGAGGGTGTTCCTCACCTTTTTTTGATCATCAGTAAATACCAGATCATTCTATAATAACTCTATCTTCAATAATTCCGTAATATGGATAACTGTCATAATAAACCGGCTCTGCATCTGTGTTGATCTTAAGCTTATCGATTGTCTTGAAGTCGTTATCCATGTCGAATGTCTTGACCATATTTGGTGTTATAACATAGAAGCTGCTGTCAATGAAAAGTCCTCTAATGACATTTTCCGTATACTCGTATTCATAACTGTCTTTATATGACATCTTGGCTATTTGTTTGAAGCCGTCCTTTTTATCATAGGTAAATACAAGATATGTTCCTCCTGACGGGAATGCGATAAGCTTTTTGTCAGAGTCCACAAGGATCGCCTTGTGATTGTCGGCTACTTCGGTATAATCATATTCGCCAATTATGAGTGTATGCTTTTCCTTAATTTTTTTTGGGTTGCTGTTATCAAACATGGACAGTTTGGGATCACCTGTCATTCCTGTATCTTCATCGGCATCGCTGCCTACACCCAGCAGAAGCCCGTCATCATACGGATGCATGTACTCGGAAAAACCGGGGATCTTCAGCTCGCCTATCAGCCTTGGATTTTTGGGATCGCTGAGATCTGCAGTGAAGAGGGGGTCTACCTGCTTGAATGTGACAAAGTATGCATAATCATCCATGAATCTGCAGGAATACAGCTCCTCTCCGGGGGCGATATTTATGATCTTGCCCATTTCATTTAAATTTTCGTCCAGGGTGAATAAGGCTGTATATGAACCGGATACATAATATGCACCATCGTATCGGAAAGCTTCTGCATCGAAATCAAGTCCTTCCGGTTTGGTTTCAGATTTCCTGTTCCACGTTCCGTCCCAGTATGCATCGGTGACTACTCTGAAAGTTCCGTTGTATTCATCCATAAAAAACTGCCCTTGGACATATCCCGGGATCGTAGCTGTTTTCGTACTGCCGAATTTGCCTTTATCATAGCCCAACTTGGTCAGCTGGGTGGAGTTGGTATTAGCTGTAATCCCTTTGTCTTTTGTTTTGATATATTCATCAGTAAAGGTAGTCATGTAAATATTTTCTGTACTCACATACACTTCGCCGGTATTGCTCAGAATGCTCTTGGTATCATGGAAGTCTTGGGCACTGCTGACATCGATGCTTCCCATTACTGTGTAGGATGGGGAATCGTTTACCGGGCAGATAACTATATCCTTTGAGCGGACACTTTCCTTCTGGTCACCATTATACAGCTGAGGTAAAAATGACTCAGGCTTAGTCTTGTCAAATGCCTGCCTGTCAGGTGTATAATCTGAGATAAGATAAAGGTAACCGCCGCTCATTCGGCTGTCCACATAGCGTCCACTTTGGGCAAGGGACTTTATCTTCGCCGGATCTTCAGGATCGGTCAAATCAAAGATGTCCACTTGAGTTCTCATTTTGCTGATATCACCGTCATCCGAGTCTGAAGTATTGCGTATTGCCATCAGCTTTCCGTTTTCGATATACATTTCAAAATACTGACCTTCGCTGTCCTTCTGTTTTATCTTTGCCATGATCTCCGGCTTTCCGTCATTTGCCTTAAGGATTATAAGATTCTTACTGTTCAGGGCATAGATGTATTGGCCGTCAGTCTTGATTATGTCCGCTTCCTGTATGCCTTCCACCTGGATGTTTGTATCAGAATAAGCCGGTTCCTTATTCCCCCCTTGATCACTTATCGAGTCGATTTCAGATTTGGCGGCACTGCCTCCTTTGTCGTAAAGACCTAATGGTTCATCGGACAGTGCAGGAGACGGAGCACTTTCGACGGGCGGAACTTCTTCGGAATAGTTCACAATAAGGTCATCATTATATGCTGTATCCAATACATCGAATACGTTTTTATAATCATTATCAGATTTTTCTACAGAGGATGCGATGACCGAGGGATCCCCGATAGCGATGTTATTTGAGTTATCATCAAGTCCGGTATTCATGTTTATTGCCGGCGGTGTGATTACGGCGAATACCAATAGTAAACAGGCCGCAGCCACAAATAACGGTTTGATCTTTTTGGGGTCTTTGTCGGCAGAAACAGTTTGTCCCGCCTTCCAGCCGGGCTTTGCCCTGACTTCTCGGATTTCTCCGTCCGGGAAAATCACTATGGCCTTTTTATTATTTACTTCTAATATCATACAAGTTTTCATAATAGAATCCCTCCTTGCCTGCCTTTTTCCCGAATAACTGTGTTGTTGTTCACTCAGTCCCTCGTTATGTACTATTAGTACACGCTTCGGTCGTTCATTCACACGCCTTGTTCTTCGAAAAAAATCCTGTGCAAGTACATTATTATATAAAGTTATTATTTTCGAGTTTATTCTTCATAAAACGGTATAAAACTGGTTATGGATGAATAATCTCCCAGCCTGAGGATGATCAGTCCGACAATGTATTTTCTATATTTTTCTATTGATTTCACGGATGCACCGGTCCTCAATGCGGCTTCCGTCTGGGAAAGCCGGCCGGTTTCTCTGAACTTTTCTTTCATGTTAGGATCATCTGCAATTTCCATGGCGATCCTGATACAAAGCTTCCTAGAGCGCTTCTGTTTCGGACAGTTGTCTTTCAATGCACTGAAAGTCAGGGAATGGTCCGCCAGTTCTTTATTGAATTCTTCAATCTCGCTTCTCAAATGATTCTCTTCCTCATCCTTTTTGTATTTTTGTACGGAGATCTGATTTTCAATGTGTTCGTCGTTTTCGTCATCCGATTCGTTGTTTGAAGCATTTCCATCCAGGGAGATGACTTTTGAATCTTTGTTATTGATCCTCATTTGATCTAAGAACCGGTACTTCATGGACGCGGACAGATAGCTGATAAAATTTCCTCTTTTTTCATCATACTGCCTGATGCAATTCACGAAAACCAGCATCGCCAGGCTCAGCCTCTCATCAAACGCCAATCCGAAATCACGGTATTTGCCGCATTCTTTTTTCAGGAAAGGTAAATAATCCGAAACTAAAGCGTTCATGGCTTCTTTTTCCTGCTTTGCATTTTCAATTCTCTTGATCAAGTTTTCCATAGGATATACCTGCAAGTCAGCTGCTAAAGGCCTCTGTCTAAAGTATACGTCAAAAGCATCCTGAAACGTAGGGTGTAATTTAAAAAGACTTAGACAGTTCAAATGAAAACTGTCACTAATAGAGGTAAAATGAGCATACTAGTGAGAGTAAACTCTCACTAGTATGTACTTTTCTGTATTTTCATGACAGTTTTTTAATTGATATTAAAAAAAACTGTCACTAATCCATGCAAGAAATCAAATGTAGTGAGAAAAACTGTCACTACATTGGATAAAATATGGATTCTCATGAGAGTTTGCTATCATCCTTCTTGATTTTATTGAGCACGGTGGCGCAAATACATTCCAGAAGTATCTCGCCGAAAATGACGGCTATCATAATATAGCTGCCATAACTTGCGCCATAACCTACTATGATGAACATATTCAGGATCACCGCACAGAAGAAAAGAGTGGAAAGCCTGCCGTACCATTCGGGAGATTCGATTTTGTAAAGGCAGTATATTCCGGTAAAGATTCCAAAGATACACGTTCCTATGGAAGACAGCTCCACAAGCCTGTTGAGTTCATAGCCTTCCACATCAAAGATATTTATTATATCCAGAGCATTCAGACCGAAGAATAAACATGCAAAACATCCGTATCCAATAAGAAGAATGGCACATGTTTTGATGGTTTTGATTCTTTTTTCTCTTTGTTTTGACGGATCGTCCATATCGCTTTCCTTTTTAGTGACCTTTTATTGCCCTTTCTGCTCAATTTCCTTTTTCATGACCTTTTATTGCCCTTTCTGCAGACTGCGTTTGAGTCTGGTCAGCACCAGTCCGCAAACACATACGAAAGGAACCTGTATAAATATGATGACAAGCATTCGAAGGTCAATGTGACCAATGCTGAGGCCTATGATAATTATTATGTTTAGGATCATATCACAGAAAAACAATAGTGCCAATCGTCCGTACCAGTCAGCAAACTTAATCCTGCTCAAACAAAATGCACCCAGGATAATCCCGATAGCGCAGGATCCGAACATTGCTATCGAAAACATCGTTCCTGCTTTCTCTATAGATGCTGAATCCAAAATATCTATTAGCTTAAAGGCATTTAATCCGAACAAAATTACAATGAATGCATCGTAGCCCATCAAGATGATGGAACACTCCTTAATGGTTTTACTTCTTTTTTTTACGGTTGTATCAAAATTACTCAATATAATTTCCCCTTTTTTTTTCTTAATACAAATACAAATGTAATTCTAACATAGAATAATAATCCTGACAAAATTAAAGTCTTTGATTGTTCCGTATTCTTTTAACATTATTTTTCTTATGCTATAATAAATTATCCAGGTATTATTCTAAATGCAAAATCAAATCTATAATCATCAGTAGAAAGGTAACTGAAACAGGTCAACGTTTAGCGTCAGAGCAGGAAGTAAGAGACAACAATAGATAAATTCCGATTTCAAAAAAGTATATGATATACTTTTGATACTGGGACATTCAATGTATTATGTAAAGGGGATATCATGAATATTTGTTATATTGAAAGCGGTTCAACCAACGCTGCTTATAATTTAGCTTTTGAACAATATGTCTTTGATGATATGCCAAAAGACAGGCAGTATTTTATGCTATGGCAAAATAACAATGCAATAATAATCGGGAAAAATCAGAATACAATGGAAGAAATAAATAGTGCTATTGTAAAAGAAAAAAATGTAGATGTCGTTCGGAGACTATCGGGTGGTGGAGCTGTTTACCATGACATAGGAAATCTGAATTTTACATTTATCTCTGATGCTCAAAATGTGGAAAAACTGAATATGAAGGTTTTTACAGAGCCGATAATATCTACATTATGTGAACTTGGAATAGAAGCCAAACAAACAGGGAGAAACGATATTGTAATCAATGGGAAAAAGTTCTCGGGGAATTCTCAATATATAAAAAACAATAGAGTGATGCATCATGGAACTATACTTTTTGATTCTAACTTAGATATGATTCAGAAAATGTTAAACGTATCTAAACAAAAAATTAAATCAAAAGGATTGAAATCAATAAAATCAAGGATGACAAATATAAAAGATCACCTTGATTCAGATATTGAACTTACGACATTTATAGAGATACTAAAAAAGAATGTATTTAAAAATGCTGCAGTAGAAGATTATATACTGGGACCGGATGATGATAATAAAATTCAACAAATAATGAAAGAAAGATATGGCTCTTGGGATTGGAATTATGGCTTTTCTCCTGAATACAGTATAGTAAGAGAACAAAACATTGAAGGCTGTGGACATGTAAAACTTTATATTGATATCAAGGATGGAAGAATAGATAAATTTAGTTCTTCAGGTGATTACTTCGGCAGTGGAGATATATGTGATCTTGAAGAACTTCTGAAAGACCGCAGGTATGAAGATAGTGAGATAAGACGAGCTCTTAAAGATGTGAATATTGATTATTATTATAATAAAATGGCTAAAGATGTATTCATCAGGTTGATGATAGATTAAAGTTTCTCTTTGATTTTCCAAAACAACAGTGCTACACTATAGGAAATTGTCAGACAATTATTCTTTTTCTTGATAATAATGGATATTGGATTGGAGTGAGATTTGTAAAAAATGCTCAATACTAAAGAATGTCAGTATTTAAATGACATTACTGCCAAGTTATATGCTGATGTTATTAACAGTGGTAATGGTGAGCAGGCCTTGAGGGATTTTCTCGAAGGGATCAAGGAACTGGTCCCATTTGAAAAAGGTGAAATATATTTTTGCAAGTTTGAACGCGGATCTATTTCATATGAGGATTTTATTTTTTATGGATGGACGAAGGAAGATTTGGAACGATACCATAATGATGAAATCTATCAGATAGATGAAGTTCTTCCTATTGTTTCAAGCAGTAATCCAATTATATTTAGATCTTCTGATGTTTTTATACAAAGCGAACGTGAAAAAACAAAATACTATAAAGATATAGTCCACCCTATAGGGATGGAGTATTCCATTGAAGGAAATATTTATTTTGAAGAGGGAGAACTAAGCGCAATCAGTATCCACAGATCTGAAAATAACAGTGATTTCACACCAAAGGCTCTTGAAGTAATAAAATTTGTTAGGCCTCATTTGATAAATATTTCCAAAATGCACAGTAACTTTAAAAGGAATTTAAGTATTGTAGACTATAAAAAATTGCCATTTGATCACGAAACTAATGATATCAGTTTTTGTGTATTCGATAAGAATTTTAAATTAATTGATGCAGATGTAATGCGACTGATAATTTCCGATGATCTTTCTGAAGGGACGATAATAAACAAAATAAGAGATATTTTGTGTGAAATTGCCCCAGGGCTTGAAGAAAACCCTTGGTATTCCAGCATATTGGAAATTGCCAATAACAGATATTCAATAGATATTGAAATGAAGAAAGATACTTACGATATCATTATTCATGATTTTTTCATTACGGTAAAAAAATTACTTTTGGAAGTGAGGGAAAAATATAGTTTATCTCCAAGAGAATATGAAGTGCTTTTGTGTATCACAGAAGGACTGGATACTTCTGAGATAGCGGAAAAGCTCTTTATCAGCATTACAACAGTAAAAAAACATTTAGTTAATCTTTACAGAAAGCTCAATATCAAAGGCAGGCATCAGGTGTTAAGCATTATTTTGAGAACCGAGAGAGGTTAATTTGAGAGGAGTATAAATGGATAGGAGTAAATTCAAGGAAACGCTTCAAGAAGCGGGCATTCTTGATGCAGATACCTTATTGGACTATATATGTAATTCACATGATGGAATTTTTATTGTTGATAAACATGGGAAACTTATATTGGCGAACCCGGCTGTTATTAATATGATTGGTGCAGATTGCAGGGATTTAGTAGGACACACTATTGCAGATATTCTCGAAAGTGGGATATACGAAGGATCGCCCAGTACTGAAGCGGCGAAAACCGGCAAAATATATACTGGACTGGTTAAGACACGATCTGGGGTTGAAATCATGTCAACAAGCAATCCAGTCTTTGATAAAGATGGAAATCTGCAGTATGTCATCAGCAATTGCAGGCCATTCTCCGTTATAAAATCTTTCTTTGATAAATACATAAAAAAAGATATAGGACTTTCAGGAGTTAATTATCAAACAGATGACCACTCATCAAAATATGTCTATGCAAGTAAATCAATGAAAGAAATAATAGAACGAAGTTCATATGCTGCAAAGACTAGCTGTGCAATAATGCTGTTGGGTAATACTGGAACGGGAAAAGGTGTCATGGCGAAATTTATTCATGAAAACAGTACTCGGGTAGAAGAAAAGTTTTTGGAGCTGAATTGTGCTGCCTTGCCGGAGAACCTTTTGGAATCAGAACTTTTTGGTTACGAAAAAGGTGCATTTACCGGTGCTAGTAATATCGGAAAACAGGGGCTGTTTGAGATCGCAAATAACGGTACAATATTTTTGGATGAGATAGGTGAATTGCCTTTGCAGCTTCAGGCAAAACTTTTAAAGGTGCTTGATACCGGATATTTATTACGTGTAGGTGGAACTGTGTACCACAAAGTCAATGTCAGAATTATTTCAGCCACAAACCGCAATCTTCATAAAATGATGAGAGAAGGTCTGTTTAGAGAAGATCTGTTTTATAGGCTGAACGTTATTTCCATCAGGATTCCGGCGTTAAAAGAAAGAAAAAATGAGATCAGAGATATTATAAATCATTTACTTGAAAAGACAAATGAGCAATACTCTACAAATAAGAAAATAGATGAAAACGCATATCAGATATTATCGGAATATAGTTGGCCTGGAAACATAAGGCAACTGGAGAACTTTATTCAACGTGCCGTTGTTTTATCGATGGACGAAAATAATTTAGAAAAAGAGTTTATTTCATCGCTCTTGTCTGAAGAAATGATAGTAGATTCCGACCATGAATCAAATGATGAGATTGTTGATGGTTCACTGAAAGAGTATATTACCAGAATGGAGATAGACTATATTAAGAGATGCATAAGTGAATCTGGAGGATCAATAACAGAGGCAGCAGATAAACTAGGGATACATCGGACAGCAGTTTATAAAAAACTCAAGTCCCTGGATATAAAAACCGAAATGTAAGAGGAATATCGGAAAATCAAGATCTGTCGAAAAATAGCTACAATGTGTAGCTATTTTTTTACGTTTATTGTTATAAAAAAAAGATATATAAAAAAAAGTGAAGATAAAATAGCATTTTCAACGTATAAAAAGATTATTTGCTATTCATCAAGTTGGTATGAAATTTGCATTTTACATATTTCAATAAAATGGCATGAATGATTATCGTGATAAAACAGGAGGAGAAATGAGGAAGAATAGGAATAAAGAACTATACATCGAAACAAAAAAGTATTTAGTGAATGGTGTCGCAAGTTCTTTCCACAAAAGTGAAGTGGAAGATATTCCATTGTATATAGAATATGGAAAAGGGTCTAAGCTTTATGATGTTGATGGAAAAGAATATATCGACTATGTATTGGGGCTTGGGCCAATGATTCTTGGACACGCAAATGAAAAAATCAACAAAGCTGTCAGAAAACAATTGAATAGGGGAACTCACTATTCTGCCCCGACAAAAGAATTGGGATTGTTGTCAAAGCAGGCTACAGAGCTTATTCCCTGTGCAGAAAAAATATCGTTCCAGAGCACAGGAAGTGAGGCAGACATGTATGCCTTCCGATTAGCAAGAGCATATACAGGGAGAATGAAAATCTTAAAATTTGAAGGACATTATCATGGCTGGGCGGATGAACAAAACATTAATTTCGCAACTGACTCCGTAGAGGAACTCGGGCCAATTGATAAACCTAATAAAGTTTACAGTGTGAAGGGTCAAAGACATGCAACCGCTGATGATATTTTGATAGCACCTTGGAATGATTTGAATACTCTGGAAAATGTTATCAAAAATAACAGAGATGAAATTGCTGCAATTATTATGGAACCCTACATGTGTGATGAAGGACCGATTGCACCGAAAAGCGGTTATCTGCAAGGTGTAAGAAAATTATGTGATATACACAATATCGTATTGATTTTTGACGAAATAATTACCGGTTTCAGGTTATCTTTTTCAGGTGCTCAAGGTTTATATGGCGTGATTCCCGATATAGGATTGTTTGCAAAAGCCATAGGAGGTGGGTTCCCTATGGCTATGATTTGCGGCAAAAAGGAAATAATGGACATAGGAGTGACTTCATCAGGTTGTTTCAACGGCAATCCTGTTGCATCTGTTGCAGGATTAGTTGTATTTGGAGAGTTATCAAAGCCGGGTGTGTACGAACAATTCCAAAAGCTGGGAGATACTTTAGTTAGCGGAATAAACAATCTCAGCAAAAAATATAATACCAAGATTTACTCATGTGCTGATGGTGCTATAGCTACGATTATGTTTGGGCTGGATAGACCTGTTAATGACATACGAGACTATATCCAAAATGCAGATATCGATAAGTATAATAAATTTTTTGTTTCAGTAAAAGAATTAGGAGTACGCATTACATATCGAAGAGGCAGATTGTTCTTGTCAACTGAACATACCGAGAAAGATATTGATAAAACATTAGAAATATTTGATGAAGCTTTATTCAATATACAAAAAGTAGATTAAGGAGAAAATTCATGGGAAAAGATAAAATTCAAAAAGCCAAACTAAAAAAAATGTACAAACAGATGGAAGAAATTCGTCAATTCGAATTGAAATCTGCAGAACTGTATCAAGCAGGAGAATTGCCGGGATTTCTTCATCCATGTGTGGGACAGGAAGCCGCAGAAGTGGGAGTTATCGCAGCACTTGATAATGATGATTTTATTTCCACCACCCACAGAGGGCACGGACATATCATAGCGAAAGGAGCCGATATAAATAAAATGATGGCAGAGTTATTCGCAAAACGCGATGGTATCTGCAGAGGGAACAGCGGCTCTATGCACATGATGGATAGAGATCTTGGAATAATAGGTGCCAATGGCATTGTTGGACAGGGGGCAACTCTTGCAACAGGTGCCGCCCTTGCATGCCAGATTAATGATAATAATAGAATATCTGTATGCTTTATGGGAGACGGAGCTCAGAATGAAGGCTTTTTTCATGAAAGTATGAATATGGCTTCCATATGGAATTTACCCTTAATTTTTGCTATTGAAAACAACCAATATGCAGAATCAACTCCTCAATCTCGCCATATGAGACCCAAAGATATTGCGACTCGGGGAAAAGGCTACGAAGTAGAATCCTTTATATGTGACGGTAATGATTTATTTGAAGTATATGAAATTGCCGATAAAGCTGTCAAATTGTGCAAAAAAGGCAAGGGCCCCGTTTTGATCGAACTTAAAACATATAGATGGTTTGGCCATTATGTAGGAGATCCTGCAGTTTATAGGCCTGAAGGCGAACTTGAAAAATGGAAAGATGATAAAAAAGATGCAATTTTGAGATTTAAAAAACGAGTCATAGATGAAGGGATTTTTACAGAAAAAGAGTTAGATAAAATCAAATCATCAGTTGAGCAAACAATAGAAGATTCAGTTAAATTTGCCAGAAACAGTGAACCGTTGCCAACTTCATTTGCACTGGAAAATATATACGAAGAAGAATTGATATAAAAAATCGGAGGGAAAATATGAGTTTAATAACATACAGGGATGCTGTCAGAGAAGCTTTAAGAGAAGAGATGATCAAAGACCCAAATGTATTTTTAATGGGCGAAGATATTGCCGATCCATTTGGAGGATCATTTAAAGTCACTAAAGGATTATCCAGTGAATTTGGAGAAAACAGGGTAAGGAATACACCTATATCTGAAGCTGGCATAGCTGGAGCTACTGTTGGTGCGGCTGTTGCCGGGTTGAGGCCGGTTTCGGAAATAATGTATATGGATTTCACAGGGTGTTGTTTTGATGCCATCGTCAATCAGGCCGCAAAGATAAGATACATGTCTGGTGGACAGGTTCAGGCACCATTGGTATTCCGGACACAACAAGGTGCCGGCAGATCATCAGCCGCTCAGCATGCACAGAGCTGGGAGGCAATATATGCACATATTCCGGGTTTGAAAATAGTAATCCCTTCGACACCATACGATGTGAAAGGTCTTTTGAAAACATCTATAAGAGACAATGATCCGGTATTATTCATCGAGCATAAAATGCTTTATGGAATAAAAGGCGAAGTCCCTGAAAAAGAATATTCAATTCCTTTGGGGCAGGCGAATACGGTAAAAGAAGGTTCAGATGTGACGATAGTTACATATTCAAGAATGGTACAAATGGCAGTGGAAGCTGCAGAAAAATTGGAAAAAGAAAGGATTTCAGCAGAGGTAATCGACTTGAGAACATTAGTACCTCTGGACAAAAAATCGGTAATAGATTCCTTGAAAAAAACAGAAAGACTTGTAGTTGTAAACGAAGCTGCTGAAAGGTGCGGATATGGTGCCGAACTTGCGGCCTTCGCCATGGAAGAGGCATTTGATTACCTTGATGCTCCAGTAAAAAGAGTTGCCGCAAAGAACACACCGGTTTCTTTTGCTCCGGCTCTTGAAGATTATATCATCCCAAATACACAAGACATCTATAACGGTGTAAAAGAATTATTTTAAAGGAGTAAAAAATGGCAGAAACTATTAACATGCCCAGACTTGGGCTTACGATGACTGAAGGGACTATAACAAAATGGCTAAAGAATGTCGGAGATAAAGTCAACAAAGGAGAATTTCTTGTAGAAATCGAAACTGATAAGTCCGTCGTGCCATATGAATCCCCGGTTTCAGGGATAGTATTAAAATTACTTGCAGAAGAAATGGATACAATTCCCGCACTTGAGCCTATTGCAATTGTTGGTGAGGCCGGAGAAGAACCTATTATCGAAGATGCTGTCGCAGTATCTGATATCGTTGATGAAGAAAAAAACGATGTTGGCAGCGTGTTTGGATCAGACAAGGTTATAGATGTATCTGATAATAGCTCCGACAAAGTTTTTGCATCTCCTGCCGCAAAACGAATCGCTAAAGAAAATGGAGTAGATATAACCATTATTCCAATAAAAAAGGGCAAAGAGAGAATAGAAAAAAAAGATGTTCTCGAATATATTGATACGGGTAGTATAAAAGCAACCCCTGTTGCCAGGAAGGTAGCAGAGCAGAAAAATATAGATCTTTCAAAAATAGAAGGAAGTAACGGGCAGAGAATATATAAAAAAGATTTAGAAAACATTAGCCAAGAAGATTCTTCCGCTTCACAAAAGAATATACCGTTGACAGGCATGAGAAAAGTAATCTCGGTCAGGATGAAAGAAAGTGTGGATACTGCTGCTCATTTGACTACTTCTATCGATGTGGATATGTCTCAGATTTTGAAGATGAAAGATAAAATGACTTCACTTATTGCTGAGAAGTACGATACATCTCTGTCTATGAATCATATAATTATTAAATGCGTAGGCCATGCTCTTCAAAAATACTCGAGAATAAACTGTAAACACACAGATAAAGAGATTGTGATAAACGAAGATATAAATATAGGTATGGCTGTAGCGGTAGAAGAAGGACTAGTTGTTCCTGTCATTAATAATGTGAACTATCTTTCAATCGGAGAAATCGCAAAAGACAGTCACCGTTTGGTGGATAAGGCTAGAACAAGTGGTTTGTCGCCATCAGATATGTCTGGAGGAACTTTCACAGTATCCAATATGGGTATGTATGGAATAAGCAGTTTTACATCAATTATCAATCAGCCTGAAAGTGCTATTTTATCGGTTTCGTCCATAATCAAAAAGCCTGTAGTGTGTAATGATGAAATATATATAAAACCGATGATGAATTTAACACTAAGCTATGATCATAGAGTCATTGACGGATCAATGTCTGCTATATTTTTAAAATTATTGAAGGATATCATCGAAGATCCTTTTACATTGCTGGTTTAATACATGGGAGGAGAATAAAGTGGATTTTGATATATTGATCATTGGATCCGGTCCAGGCGGTTATGTTGCTGCGATAAAAGGCGCTCAAAATGGGAAAAAAGTTTGTATTATTGAAAAAGAAGATTATGGCGGAACTTGTCTGAATATAGGATGCATACCAACTAAAACTCTGCTTAAGTCAGTTGAATTGATGGATAATGTTAAAAAATCTTCTGCTTTTGGTATAGACGGTGTAGAAGAAGAAAAAATAAACATGAATCTGGACAATCTTCAGAAAAAGAAAAATGAAGTTGTTACAACATTAGTATCAGGTGTAAAAGGATTACTTAAGAAAAATAATGTTGAGACAAGAGACGGTATAGCTTCAATAAAAGATACGAATACGGTGACAGTGGATGGAAACGACATAACAGGTGACGTTATTATACTAGCTACCGGTTCCGTCGCGCGTATGCTCGATATACCGACCAACAGCAAAATGCCGGTTTTGAACAGTACGGATGTTCTTAACCTTACCAAAAAGTATAATTCTATGGTCATCGTAGGAGGAGGTGTTGTCGGAATTGAATTGGCTTATTTTTTGTCAAAGATAGGAGTAAATGTAACAATAATAGAATTTCTTGACCGGATATTGCCGATGGTCGATTTGGAGATAACTCGAGAGGTTGAAAAGCATATCCGATCTATGGGTATCGAATTAATCACAAGTGCAACACTCAAGGAAATTTGCAGTGATAAAGTTGTTTATTCTGTTGACGGGAGCACAGATAACATAAAATGTGATGCTGTGATGATGTCTGTAGGCAGAGATCCAAATATTCAGTTACCGGGACTGGACAAATTAGGTTTAAAAATAGATAGAGGTGCTATTGTGACCGACGGGCACATGAAAACAAATATAAACAATATATATGCAATCGGAGATGTAAACGGAAAATCCATGTTGGCTCATACCGCATCTATGGAAGGTCTTGTTGCAATAAGTAATATTTGTGGAAACGATGATCTAATGGATTACAACAGCATCCCCAGCGCTGTATACATAAGTCCTGAAATAGCATCAGTCGGATTAACAGAGGAACAGGCAAAACTTAAATATGGTGATGTGAAAATTGGGAAATTCCCAATGAGAGGAAATGGTAAGTCACTGATTGAAGGTGATCAGAATGGTTTTATTAAAATAATATGTAATAAAGAATATGGTGAAATATTGGGAGCCCATTTGTATTGTGTTCATGCAACAGACATGATTTCAGAATTGACTTTGGCCATGGAATTGGAATGTACGGCAGATGAATTGATCAAAGTCATACATCCTCATCCAACCGTATCAGAAAGTGTGGGTGAAGCAGCTCATGCAGTCGAAGGTTTACCAATACACTTTTAAGTAGATAACCTCCTAATGACTTAGTGTATTGCCTATAAAATGTAGGTCAATCAAATGATTGATCTATATTTTTTCCATTTCAATTTAAATCCGTCATACTTTGGCATAATGGTTGCTTTAATATATTTATTAAATAGGAAGTATTTGTTTCCGGCATTGAAAAATCAGCATTTTTATTTTTAATGTTAGCAGCAGGCATACATTGGGGTCGCTATGTTAATACATTTTGTAGAATAATTGGTACAAAGCGGGATGTATTTTGTCGGAAAAAGATCAAGTAGGGAAGGGGGGAGATTTTATTTCTGCTATTTTATCGAGAAAGGAGCATAGAGATGGTTAAAGTATTTACAGATAAAATGAGTGTAACAAAAGAGCAGATTGAAGCCAGCCATGATCTAGAAGTTGATGTTCCGGGGATATCTCCAAGATTAAAATCTGACTTAGAAAATCGTATTGAAGATTTTGAAACTCATCATGAATGGGACGCATTACACGGGGGCAATGGATGGGTGAAACGAATTCAAAAAAATGATGTGATTATAGCTTTGTGCATCAATGTGATCTTTATTACATGGTGGCTCATAGCAATAATGACATGACAGGGAGGGGAATCATGAGTATGAAAGGAAAAGAGCAGGTTAAGCGGGAATCTAATTTCTCTCTATTGCCATCAAGAAAAGGCGATAGAGTATATGGGTTCTTTGATCAGGTAGCCGTGCAAGTGTGTTTTGGTATTGCTGCTTGGTATTTTCTTTGTGGTTCACAGACAGGGTTATACTTACCGGCAAGTGAAGCGATCCCCACTATATTAGTTGGGAATTGTGTACCATTATTCTTAATAGGATTTATTGGATTGTATTCAAGTAGATTCGGAATGGATTCAATTACCGCATCTGAAGGAGCTTTTGGTGCAAAAGGTCCGGCACTAATCATTGTAATGTTTGTTGTTCAACTGGTAGTGAGTGCAGCTATGCCTATGTTGCTTTTTGGCCAGCTGGCAATTAAGTTTAGTGAGAGGATCGGATTGCCGGGGTTCTTATGTTCAGAGTTCCCCGGAGTAAGTATATGGTCACTTCTGGCACTTGGATTTGGTATATTTATAGCGTACAGCGGTCCTACCGCTATGATGTGGTTTTCAAGATTCTCTGCCGTATTTATGATGCTTGTAATAGGTTGGCTGATTTATTATCTGTTTACTGAATATGGTTTTAACTTTATTTATAATGCAGAACCGCAGGGCAGAATAATAGTCGAGGGAAATCAAGAGCTGACAACTAGGTGGAATCGTGCAGCTGCTCTTGAAACAAACCTGGGCATGGGATTTTCATGGGCATTTATGTTCGGCATGTTTACACGCCTGGGAAAATCTGAGGGACAGGCATATCATGGTTGTATATGGGGATGGGGCATAGTGTCCTGCTTGGCAATAGTATTTGGTGCTTATGTTGCTATCGCCACCGGTCTTTATGACCCTTCTGATTGGATCATTGAAGCAAGTGAACAAAGCAACATGGTTTGGCTTGCAGTTTTGGGCTTGATATTTATGGCCATAGCCAACATTTCATCAATAGCAATCAATACATATCCAGGTGCAATTGCTATAACAGCCAGATGGCCTAAAATAACCTGGCTTATCGCGGTATTATGTGTAGGATTGCCAACGCTGATCCTTTTGAATCCTGAAATCTTTTATAAAATCAGCAATATATATTCAATAGTCGGATTGCTGACATCACTATTTGGCGGTGTAATGATCGCGGATATATTATTTATCAGCAAAGGGCGTGTTTCATTGCGTGAATACTATAATAGAAAAAAGGGATTTCATTTCTATAAAGGAATAAACCCGGCTGGATTCATAGCTCTAGGTGTTGGATGGATAACATATCTATTGATTCTTAATCCATTAACTTATACAAGCTTAACAGGGCTGTTCCCTTATACATGTGCTTCGCTGCCAACATTTTTCGTTACAGGTGTGACTTACATAATACTGATGAAAGTTTGGATACTGAAAAAATATCCTGTAACATTTGTAAATAATATAAAAAGAAAAGGCATACTTGAAAATGAACATGCTTAGATAGATTACTGTTCATAAAGTCAGGAGAATAGCGATGTCTGCTAAATATCTTAGGAGATGTCGCTATTTATTGTTTTAAGTGTAGGTTTATAGAAGTATTTTTGTTTAAAATGTTCTGGTGAAATATTAGAATATGTAATAAAATAATTATATACAAAATATATTTTGGTAATAATGTTTATATTTCAAATTCACTAATTCTATATAGGCTTAAAAAATATGAAGATATTTCTCAGCATCTTCATACATTGTAAGTTACCACAATCATAGTTATATCAAGGGAAGGATAAAAAGAAAGAGTTTTGGCAAAAGTCATGCTTATTTTTTTGTAGCCGTATCGGTACGCGTGTAGTCATTTTAATACGATATATTACAACTTAAAAAACGAAATTCGTTGGAAACTTGTATTCTGTACCAATTGAAGCGTTGGCATACATATTGCTACTATTATGCATGCAATAAGAAAAATAATCTGAACAAATTTAGGAAAGGAGGTAAATATGAAAGTTTTTGATAACAAAAGGATATATCCTGTTTTCGTACCTGGAATAAGCAAAGAGCAGGAAGTTGCTATTGAAGAAGCTATGTCTGAGTTTGAAGACAAACATGAATACAATGCTCTTCATGGTGGAGATGGATGGGTCCCAAGAATAAAGCCTATAGACTATATTCTTGCAATTGTACCCAATGCTATATTTGTTATTTGGCTGATAATTGCATTTTTAACATAAGAGAAGTTTGAGAGGAGAAATCAAAATGGCAAAGATGACGGCATCAGAAAAAGATGTATATCTGTCACTAGTTCCATCGACAGATAAAATGCGATGTTATACCGGTTGGGATCTACTTGCTGTGCAAATATGCTGGGGAATAGCCGCATGGTTTTTTCTTGTCGGCGCACAGACAGGATTATACCTTCCGGCAAAAGAAGCAATTCCTGTATTATTGGTAGGTAATTGCCTGCCTTTGATGTTCATAGCAATGGGCGGAATAGTTTCGGCAAGAATTGGTGTAGAACAGTTTTCTGCAACGACTGGAATATTTGGTCAGCGCGGTATTGCAATAATATTATGTATAGGAGTTTTTGCACTGCTTGTCCCCAATGCCAGTGTAATGCTCATGTTTGGACAGAGTGCCACAAAATTTGTTAAGGCATTAGGTGGCCCCGAAATGTTTTCTTCTGATACAGGTATAGGGTTCATGATTTTTGCATATGCCGCACTTCTGATAGGAGGACTCATAGCCTTCCTTGGACCAAATGCTATGAAATGGTTTACTAGAATATCTGCTGTCTCAATGATGCTTATATTGACTGGATTTATTATATATGCATTTGCATATCATGGAATAAGTACTATTTGGGAGGCAAAACCGCAAGGACAGATCGCTCCTACTGACGATGCAGTACTTAACTTATACTGGAACAGAGCATCTGCATTGGAAATCAATATTGGTCTAGGAATATCATGGGCATTCGTATTTGGACAATGGACACGTTTAGCAAAAACTGAAAGAGGTGGATACCATGGATGTATGTGGGGCTGGGGATTGCTTGCTACAGTAGCTGGTGTTTTCTCTGCATTCACAGCATTGGCAACCGGATATTATGATCCTACTTTGTGGATCGTCGAGATCGGTGAAGCAACTAAGATAGATTTGCTATCAGTTATGGGATTGCTACTAATGGCAATAGCCAATACTACATCCCTTGCAACTGTAATATATACAATAGCGTTATCGTTGAGAAGCCGTTGGCCAAGGATCAAGTGGATAATCGTAATATTGATTGCAACATTACCTCCTATCGTAGTCGTAGATCCTGGAATGTATGACAAGATTTCCAATGTTTATGGAATTGTAGCATTGACATCAGGAATTTACGGAGGAATAGTTGTAGCAGACTATCTCTTTGGAATGAAGGGAAGAGTCAATATTCGTGAGTGTTACAATCGTAAAAAAGGATACTGGTATTGGAAAGGCTTCAATCCTGCAGGAATGATAGCTGTAGTTGTTGGGATAATTACTTATGTTTCTATTCTGAACCCGCTAACATGGGAAAGCCCTACCGGCTTATTCCCATATATAACAGCAGGCTTGCCTACTGCAATTGTTGCCGGAGTTGTATATGCATTACTATTCAATTTCTGGGTAAAGAAAAAATGGCCTATAACTTTCATTAATGATTTAAAAACAGAAGAAGAAAAGAACGCTGAAAAAGGATAAAACAAATTTCCTTGCGAAGGTATCCAATTGGATACCTTCGTAAGGTACATAGACTGAGAAATCAACCTTCCGGACAATTGGAATTCCGGCAGTTTGTATATAGAATATACTTATAAAAGTGTATCTTGCAGAATAAAAGAAAGGATGAAAATTATGGCTATTATCGACGGCAAAGACGTATACAGTGAATTGCTCGAACCATCACATGATTCTCCATATCCGAGAATTCAAAGATTGATGGATAAGTACTTTGATTTTGTACCGGAACTGGATATTGAAAGAGCTGTAATCTGGACAGACTCATACAGGGAAACGGAAGGCGAACCCTCAATAATGAGGAGAGCAAGGGCTTTCAAAAAATATGCGGAAGAACGTTCTATTCTGATAAGTGATGATGAGTTGTTTCTGGGCAAATGTGCTGCAAAGCCTAGAGCTGGTACAATAGCGCCTGAGTTTTGTACGGGGTGGCTTTCAGAAGAGATCGACAATATTTCGACGCGAGAAAGGGACACATATCAAACAACGCCGGAACAAGTTAGAATATTAAAAGAAGAAGTGTTTCCATATTGGAAAGGAAGAACAATTTATGACGCATGGATGAAGCAAATAACACCTCAGGCAAAAACGCTCATGGTAAAGACGGGAATAATAGATGCAGATGTTAAAGTACAGTCGGCTCCGGGTGAGATGGCTCCAAGCTTTAAGATGGCATTGGAAAAAGGGTTCAATGGTTTCATTGCTGAAGCTAATGAATACTTGGATGAACTAGATAGAGTAAATCCCGAAGACTGGGAAAGAATAAACTTTTATGAAGCATCGATAATGACGCTTGAAGCACTTAAGACATATATACACAGATGCGTAAAACAAGCTAGAAAATTGGCTGAAAATGAGAAAAATGATATCAGAAAACAAGAATTACTTGATATGGCAGACAATGCGGAATTTATTGCTGAGAATAAACCTGAAACATTCTACCAGGCCCTCCAATTGTGGTGGTTCACATTTATTGGTATTCAGATGGAAGGAAATTCTCCCGGCATATCTCCAGGTAGAATCGATCAGTATATGTACCCATTCTACAAATCTGACTTTGAAAAAGGCATAATAGATGATGTTAAAGCTCTGGAATACATAGAGACACTTTATGTTACAACAGCAGAGAATACATGGGTAACAAGTGAGAATGCATCTCAATACTTTACTGGCTATCAGGCTTTCATCAATATTTGTGTAGGCGGAGTTGATGAGTTCGCTCGTGATGCAACAAACTCATTATCGTTTTTGTTTGTAACAGCAAAAATGCATGTGAGACTTCATGCACCTAATCTTTCTGCAAGGATTCATAAAGACACTCCACAGGAACTGCTACTTCATATAGCGAGATTGGTACGATACGGGACAGGCTATCCTGCTATTCATGTTGATGATGTTGGAATCAAAATGATGCTATCTCTTGGATGTGATATGAAAGAAGCATATGACTATCAGCTGGTGGGATGTGTTGAACCGTTTGTATCTGGAAAGATGACAAAGTGGTCTGATGGAGGGCATTACAATTTCGGAGCTGCTATGGAATTTGTATTAACAAACGGATGTAGTTTAATGAATGAAAATCAACTGCTTGGTCTTGAGACCGGTGATCCGACAAAGATGACTTTTGATGAAATAAAAGATGCCGTAAAAAAACAACTCGCATACTTCGCATACGAAATGGCTGCAAGTTGCTTGATTACGGAAAGGTTGCACGCAGAACTTGCCCCCCTGCCGTTTATATCTACAATACTTGAAGGTTGTTATGAAAAAGGTCGCGATATCAATAATGGTGGTTCAAAATATTGTGAAGGACCAGCATTTATTGGAACAGGTCTAACGGATCTCGTAAATTCATTATCTGCAATCAAAAAGTTTGTTTTCGATGATAAAACAGTATCAATGAATGATCTTGTTGAAGCATGTAAGAATGATTTCAATGGCTATGATGAACTGCATAAGCTTGTTACATCAAAAACTCCATGCTTTGGTAACGACTTAGCTGATATTGATGAATGGTCTGCAGAATTCTCAGATTTTATAAGAAACGAGATCGTTGGATACACTTCATACAGAGGAACGCCTTTCTGCAACGCACTGTATCCTGTAACGTCAAATGTGCCTCATGGATTGATGGTTGGAGCACTACCTTACGGACGACATGCAGGTGAACCGTTAGCAGATGGTGTATCACCAAATCATGGAACAGATCATGAAGGCCCTACAGCTGTACTCAAATCAGTATCAAAAATCAATCATGAGCAGCATACTTCGGGAACTCTTTTAAATATGAGGCTTGATCCTGTCAGCGTTGAAGGGGACTTAGGTCTTAGAAGGATTTCGCAGATACTTCGTACCATGATTGACTTGGATGTATGGCATATACAATTTAATGTTATATCTACCGAAACGCTTTTGGCAGCTCAGAAAAATCCTGATAAATATAGGAATCTATTAGTTAGAGTTGCGGGTTACAGTGCATATTTCGGAGAACTGAACAAAGAAGTACAGGAAGATATCATTGCGCGAACAGTGCATACGGCATAGCAAACCCAAAAAATATAGATGAAAAAGCATATAGGGCATTATACAGATAATGCCCTATATGTGAAATCAGAAAGGGTAATAAGGATGGGAGAAGTGCTAGGGAAGGACAATGGAATAATTTATAATATCCAGAGGTTTTCTATCCATGACGGAGAGGGGATAAGAACAATAATTTTTATGAAAGGTTGTCCATTACATTGTATATGGTGTTGTAATCCCGAATCTCAAAGCATTGATCCTGAAATTTTGTTTTTGAGAGATAAATGTATATTCTGTCAAAATTGTGTTCAAAATTGTCCCATGGATTTTCTGGAAATCGACAGAAAAAGATGTAGAAAATGTGGAATGTGTTCCCGAGTATGTCCGGCTGATGCAAAAAAGATATCAGGCAAATATGTAACTGTAGAAGATTTGTTAAAAGAAATAGAAAAAGATAGAGTTTTTTACAGGAATTCGAACGGCGGAGTTACTATTAGTGGAGGAGAGCCCACTATGCAATATGATTTTGTTGCGGAACTACTTAGGCAGTGTCATATGCACGATATACATACTGCTATTGAAACATGCGGATATTCAGAACAAAAAAATTTAATGAAAGTAATGGAACATGTGGATGAGATCTTTTTTGATCTTAAGCATATGGATTCTGAAAAACATAAAGCATTGACGGGAGTTACTAACAAATCTATTTTGGAAAATGCAATAAAAGTTGCCGGAACAGGGAAAAAAGTAACATTTAGAATACCACTGGTCCCTAATTGCAATGATGAAAAAGACAATATATTAAAAACCGGAGAATTTGTATCAAAAATTACCAATGATAATATTTCGATTGAAATACTTCCTTATCACAGATTGGGAGAAATGAAATTTGTGTGGCTGGACAAAGAATACGAATTATCGGATACAAAGGAGCCGACAAAAGAACAGGTTGATAAATATAATAAAATTTTGATGCAGTGTGGGTGCAATGTAGTAAAAAGTGGAATCAAGCTTAATTTATAAAGGAGAATTGTAATGTTAAACAAAATTAAACATGAAAAATGGAATGATGGATGTACCAGTAGAATAAATAAATTACGTGATGATTACTGGAATCATTTCCCCGAAATAGATTTGGAACGGGCTCTGATTTATACCGATGTGTATAAAAAATGTGAAGCTGATGAAGTTATTATTAAACGGGCAAAAGCTTTATATGAATACATTAAAAATAAAACCATCACTATATCAGATGAAGAGTTGATAATAGGCACTGATGGGAAAAAGCACAGATCAGCAGTTGTGTGTCCTGAGATGTCCTGGAGATGGTATCAAGATGAATTAGACACCATGTCAACAAGGGCGCAAGATCCGTACTACATAACTGAAGAAGATAAGCGAATACTCAAAGATGAGATTTTTCCATATTGGGAAGGCAAATCCATGGAAGATTTTTTCCTCGCAAATGTTCCTGAAGATCTGAAATATGTCGGTATAGGGACAAATGTTATTTTCGGCGATTTAAAATCTCAAAGCGGGGCAGGGGAATTTGGAGTAGGGTTTCATAACATAATAATCAAGAAAGGGTTTAAGGGAGTACAGGAAGAAGCGGAAACATATATGAGTAGGCTGGATAAAAATGATCCGAAATATTTTGAAAAAAGTAAATTTTACGAGGCAATAATAATTTGTTGTGAAGCTGCGAAACTTTTAGGAAAACGTCATGCAGAGGAAGCCTATAAACTTTCTGAAAACACGCAGGACAATGTAAGAAAAAAAGAATTGCTCGAAATAGCTGCCGTATGTGAGAAGGTTCCATATTACCCTCCGGAAACGTTCAGAGAAGCATTGCAGACGGTTTGGTTCTCAGAAATGTTTCTTTGGTCAGAGGAGAATGCGAATTCAAATTGTATAGATCGACCTGATCAATACTTATATGCATTTTATAAAAACGACATTGAGAAAGGTAAAATAACAAAGATTGAGGCTCAGGAATTGATTGAATGCATGTGGATTAAAATGGCAGAGATAATATTTGTAATTGCTGAAGAGTCAGCGGCATTTTATGCAGGATATATGTCATTTCATGGGCTTACTCTTGCTGGTGTAGATGAGGATGGAAATAATGCCTCAAATGAATTGTCTTATATGATGATCCAGGCAACAATGGACCTGAGGATGCATTCACCAACAATAAATGTCAGATTCAGTGACAAAACACCTGATGAATTCATCGATAAAGTTTTAGATCTTGTAAAATTGGGGACAGGGCAACCAGCCATATTTTTTGATAATACAGCGATAGAAATACTTAAGAAGCGAGGAATTCCAGAAAAAGATGCACGAAACTGGTGTGTAGGTGGGTGTGTTGAGCCCAATGTTCCCGGAAAAACCAGCTTATGGGCTGAAGGCTGTCGTTACAGTTATGCAACCGCAGTAGAATGGGCTTTATTCAATGGGTACAGCAAAGTTCTGGATCGTCAACTAGGGCTGGAAACTGGAGACCCAAGAACATTTAAAACCTTTGATGATTTCGAAAATGCTGTTAAAAAACAATTGGAATTCCTGGTAAGCTATGCCGTAAGATTTACGCAACTATCAGAAATAGCTCATCAGAGAAGAGCTCCAAAACCAGTAAGATCAATATGTCTTGAAGGCTGCCTTGAATCCGGTAAAGATGCTATGTTCGGAGGCGGATTATATAATAATGGACCAGGTCTTGAAACTACAGGAATTGCAGATCTTGCGGATTCATTGGCCGCTGTCAAAAAGCTTGTATTTGACGAAAAAAGAATTGCAATGGGTGAACTGCTGGACGCTCTAGAAGCGGACTTTGAAGGTTATGAAGTAATCAGACAGATGTTGATAAATAACGCACCAAAATACGGCAATGATATTGATGAAGTTGATGATTTTGCTAAAGAATATATAGAGCTTTCATGCAAAGAGGCAGCTAAATATGAAGGTGTTAATGGGTCGACGTTTATTAGCGGATTAGTGCCCGTTAGTTCCAATATTCCGCATGGACAGGCAATCTGGGCATTGCCCTCCGGAAGAAAAGCAAAAGAATCCCTTTCTGATGGGATATCACCTTTTCCTGGATATGATGTAAATGGACCGACAGCAGTTTTGAGATCCGTATGTAAAGTTGACCATTCCAGTAACGGCTGTGGTACGTTGCTTAACATGAAACTCAATCCATCATTATTAGAAACAGAATCTGATAGAAAGAATTTTGCATCCTTGTTAAAAGCTGAAAGCAGTATGGGTGGATATCACGTACAGTTTAATGTTGTAAGCTCTGATACATTGCGTAAAGCACAAAAAAATCCTCAAAAATACAGCGATTTGCTTGTGAGGGTAGCAGGTTATAGTGCATTTTTCGTTGAACTTGCGGGAGAAGCACAGGATGCGATTATTGCTAGAACAGAAAATACAGAATGGTAAAAAGAAAGGGAGCAGATGAGAAAATACAATACAGCACTATCGAGAGAAAAGTTTAAAGAAGCCCAATCAAGTTTAGTAGGAGGCATGGCTAGTGCACTGCACAAAGCGTCATGGCAGGAATATCCTATTTTTATAAAAAACGGTAAAGGGTCAAGGCTTTATGACCTCGATGGCAATGAATACATTGACTATATGGGGGGATTTGGCCCTATGATTTTGGGATATTCAAATCAGGCACTGATGGATGCGGTGATCGATCAAATAAAAGCAGGTACTCATTTTGCATCACCTTCTGAATCTTTGATCGAACTCTCAAATAAATTGGTTGAAATAATACCATGTGCAGAAAAGGTATGTTATCAATCAACCGGAACTGAAGCAAATATGCACGCGATTCGTTTGGCAAGGGCATATACCGGAAAAAATAAAATTTTGAAGTTTGAAGGCCACTATCATGGATGGTCGGATGAGGAGAAAGTCAGTAACGCCGCAGAAAGCTTGACAGAGCTGGGACCCCGTTCTAATCCATGGAAAGTTTTAGGGGCTCATGGGCAACGTCCAGCTGATGATGTCATTGTTGCCCCTTGGAATGATTTAGAATATCTGGAAGATCTTTTTGAGCGCAGAGGTCATGAAATAGCAGGAGTTTTTACCGAACAAATCATGTTGAATGCAGAGCCTGTCTACCCCCAAAAAGGGTTTTTAGAAGGGTTAAGAAAACTGACAAAACAATATAAATCTGTTCTTATTTTTGATGAGGTAATTACCGGATTCAGATTGTCTTTAGGAGGAGGACAGTCTTATTTTGGCATTACACCTGATATATCTACATTTGCAAAAGCTATGGCTGGTGGATACCCAATTTCAGTCATTGCAGGAAAAGAAGAAATCATGACAGAAGGAGAGGCTCCGGTTGGAACATTTAACGGGAATCCGTTATCTGTTGCCGCTGCTCTAGCTACGATTGCACAATTAAATAATGATGTTTATAACAGAATGAGTAGGTTGACTAATAGTTTGGTGAGCGGTATAAATCAACTGGCAGAAAAATATGAAGTAGAATTGTTTTGTCGCGGAGATGTTTCTATATGGACATTACAATTTGGTATAAGTAAACCTTTAACTGATTTTCGTGATGGCTTTAGTAAAGTGAATAAAAAAATGTATCAGGATTTATATAGAGCATCACTGGAAAATGGCTTTATATTACACCCCAACAGAGGCAGGTTTTATATGAGTGCCGCTCATGATGAAAAAGATATTGAAGATACTTTATTATTCTTCAATGATTTTTTTAAGAAGATTTAGGTAATATGGTGGAGAAAGATCGTTGAGTTATTGTTATAGTTGTATATTGGTAAGGAGAAGGAAATGAAACTTTCGAAAATGACACTTAACATCAATGGCGCAGATCGTATGTTTGTCTGTGACAAGGAAAATGACACCCTAGCTTCAATAATAAGAAGACTTGGTCTAACCGGAACCAAAATTGGCTGTGGTGTTGGAGTCTGTGGATCATGTTCGGTTTTACTCGATGGAAAAGTAATACGTTCATGTACAAAAAAAATCAAATCAATTAAAGATTATTCAAAGATTGTTACAGTTGAAGGGATAGGAAATCCTATGAATCCTCATCCACTGCAATATGCTTTTGTGAACGTTGGTGCAGTGCAGTGTGGATTTTGTACACCAGGATTTATAGTATCTGCATATCAGCTTCTGGAAGAAAACGACAATCCGACCAGGGAAGAGGTGCGTGACTGGTTCCAAAAACATAGAAATATCTGCCGCTGCACAGGCTACAAGCAGATCGTTGATGCAGTAATGGAAGCAGCAGCAATTATGCGGGGAGAAAAGACCTTTGATGATATAACTTATGATTGGAGTAAAGATAAGGATCTTTACGGCAAACCGCTCGTCAGACCTAATGCAATGGCAAAAGCTTGCGGCGTTACAGATTTTGGAGATGATATAGCGCTTAAAATGCCGGAAGGAACTCTTCAGGCCGTATTGGTAATGCCTAGAGTAACGAATCATGCGAAGATCCTTAATATTGATATAGCAGAAGCCGAGAAAATGCAGGGTGTTGTGAAAATCATTCTGGCAGAAGATGTCTATAAAGCGGGTTGTAAAAATACCTTGATGGCTTATAC
This sequence comes from Anaerovoracaceae bacterium, assembly GCA_031553035.1. GTDB lineage: Bacteria > Bacillota > Clostridia > Peptostreptococcales > Anaerovoracaceae > JAVBLY01. The sequence goes on from JAVBLY010000001.1 coordinate 280,955, forward strand.
ATTTTCACCTAGAACAATAGTATATGATCAGATTCATAAACTGTTGCAGGATGAAAAAATTGTTAACTGGGGAAACGTAATTGCTATAGCAGTTGCCGATACCAAAGCACATGCACAGGCAGCCGCAGACGCGGTGAAACTGGAGTACGAACAGCTTCCTGAATACATGAATTATCTTGATGCTGTTATGCCGGACGCTATGGAAATTCACCCTGGGATGCCTAATGTATACAGCAAACAACCTCTCAGAAAAGGTGATGCAGATGATGTCCCCGAAATTATTGATGATGCAAAGCATTCAGTAGAAGGAAGTTTTTATTCTACGAGAGAACCGCATCTTTCAATTGAAGGAGATACAGTACAATCTTATTATGACGAAGATGGCATGCTGACAATTCAATGTAAGTCTATGACTACTTATTTTGACAGAGATGACATTGCGGAAGTTCTCGGAGAGGATGCAGAAAATATACGTGTTGTTGAGAATCCCACTGGAGGGTCATTTGGATGGGCAATGAATGCAGGGTCGTATGCGCTTTGCGGAATGGTAACAAAAGTTACCGGACTGCCAGCAGCTCTTCATATAGACTATGCTCAGTTTATGGCCTTTTCAGGAAAGAGATCGCCGGCATATATGAATGGACGTCTTGCTTGTGATAAAAATGGAATGATAAAAGCTGGGGAATTTGATGTAGGACTTGACCACGGTTCATATCATGAACTAGGAGATGATAAACTCCAGAGAATAATGAGATTTATGTTTTTCCCGTACTATGTGCCAAATGCCTTAGGATTAACAAGAGTTTCTATTACAAATCATGCATATGGTACAGCATACAGAGGATACGGAGCACCACAGGCTTTCACTTGCGGTGAAGCTCTTATTGACATGCTTGCTGATAATGCAGGTATAGATCCTTTTGAATTCAGATACAAGAACATTGCCAGACCTGGGCAAACTAATCTGAATCAAAGAGAATTCCTCCAATATCCTATGGAAGAAATAATGGATAAGATGAAACCATTTTATGAAAGGGCATGCAAAAGCAGGGACGAATTTAATAGTAAATCTGATGGATCTGTTAAACGTGGTGTAGGTCTTGCCTGGGGCGGTTATACTGTAGGTTTAGGTAGTGTAGATGAAGCTAGTGTAGCAATTGAATTGGTTGGAGATGGGAAGTTTTTCAAATATGATACATGGCAGGACCAGGGACAGGGTGGAGATGCTGGCTCGCTGATACTGGCAATTCAGGCATTGAGGGAATATTTCCCGGATGTTTCGCCTGATGACATTCAACTTGTACAAGCGGATACTAAAATCTGTCCTAACACCGGTGAGTCTGCAGGTTCAAGATCCCATTTTGCAAATGGTAAGGCTACAATACTTGCAGCGAAGAATCTCGCTAACGCTATGAGAAAGGAAGACGGCACATACCGCACATATAAGGAGATGCTTGATGAAGGAATAGAGACCAGATATAATGGTGATTGGACTGCTGCAAGTGAATGGGATTACTTTGATTTTCTCGATCCTAATGACGCAAGCGGAAATCCTGCATATGCATATATATATGCACTCTTCCTATGTGAAGCAGATGTGGATTTGAATACAGGAAAAACAACGGTACAGTCATTTAAATGTGTCGATGAAGTAGGTAAAGTTGGCAATATACAATCTCTTGATGGTCAGGCATACAGTGGAATATCACACTCCATCGGGTTTGCGCTTTCTGAAATTTATGAAGATGTTCAGAAGCATACAAATGTGCTGACAGCTGGGGCTCCTGAGATCAAAGATATTCCTGATGACATGGAAATAATCCATCTGAATGGCTATGATGAGAGAGGACCGTTCGGTTCTTCCGGAGCAGCAGAGGCGTTCCAGTCTTCTGACCACGTTGCAGTCATTAATGCTATCAAGGATGCAACGGGTGTGAGGATCTATGAACTTCCTGCTACCGCCCCAAAAGTCAAAGATGGAATCGACAGACTGGCAAAAGGAGAAAAAATCGCTCCGCCGAACAAGTATTTCTTAGGATCGGATTTCCTTGATGAAATAGAATCCATAAAAGAAAACCCAATGACCTTGGAAGAATGAGCTTAGTAGATAATTAATATAAATAGAAAACATGCAGACTTTTCGGTCTACATGTTTTCTATTTTGAAAAGTACGGACAAAGATATATAATGAGCAATATGGATGATTATATTAATCAATTTGAAGGATGTTTGCAGAAAGAGGAGCCGGCATGTACAAACGTATGCCCGTTTCATCTCAATGTTCTTGATTTTCAGGATAAAATAAAACGCCATAAATATGACAGGGCATACAGAAGTTATAAAAATGCAGTATGCTTCCCTGAAATTGTGGCTGCATTATGTCCTGAATACTGCCATGACGTTTGTCCGAGAAAAGAATATGACGGAGCAGTACAGCTTAATCTGCTGGAACGTACATGTGTAACTAGAGCAGAGAAAAAAGATCCGACTTCATACAATGTCCCACATAAAAAAGGCAAGATAGGAATTGTCGGAGGTGGCATCAGTGGTCTTGCCTGCGCAATAAAACTTCTTGAAAAAAAATACGAAGTAATAATATTTGAAAAAGAAGATAAAATAGGCGGCCAGCTTGAGAGCCTTTTGCCTGAAGATATATACCTTTCTGATATAGAGCGTCAGTTCTCCAAGGAAGAATATGAACTTAAACTGAACACTGAAATAAAATCACTTGACACTTTAAATGAATTTGAATTTAACTGTATCTATATCGCAACAGGATATGGTGGGAATGATTTCTATACCCTTGAAAGTGAGAATGGGTATTGTTATATGAAAGATGAGGTGGCTGTTTTCGGAGGAGGGTCACTGACAGGAAAGGATGCAGTAAAGTCAATTGCTGATGGTATAAAAATGGCATGGGCTATTGAGGTCTTTTTAAAAACAGGTACTCAGGAGTATCCTATGTTACGGCAAAAGACCAAAGTGGTTGCAGACATAAAAGAATTTTCACCATGCCCTCCTGTGGATATTAACAAAAACTCCATTTTATCTGATAAAGAAACTGAAGTTGAAGCTGGAAGATGTATAAGGTGCCAATGTAATGCATGTTGGAGTGAGTGTGATATAGTAGCTTTTCATGATAAATGGCCAATGGGCATTAGAGAAGATATAAACATGACAGTTGTTTCCACCGAGTCTATGATACACAAAACTCCTGCTATTCGTCTAATTAACACTTGTACACAATGTGGCTTATATGAAGAGTCATGTCCTCCTCATATAGCAATGGGCGATATGATTCTGGAGTCACGCAAACTGCTTCACAAACAGGGTAAAATGCCTCCTGCATTTCACGGATTTTGGCTTGATGACATGGAACATGCAAACAGTAATTTGGTAAAACTCAATATGAATTCTCCCGGAGAAACCACATCAGAATATGCATTTTTCCCGGGGTGCCATCTTGGTGCCACAGATCCCCGCTATGTTGAGGCCACCTACAAATGGCTTAATGATAATTTTAATAAAATGGGAATATTGGTGAGGTGCTGTGGTGTTCCGGCAGATTGGGCCGGCAATGAAGATATGCATAAAGATCAAATAGAAAGCCTAAAAGAAGACTGGATGAAATTAGGAAAACCTGCCTTAGTCGTGGCTTGTCCATCATGTAAAAAACATATATATAAATATCTGCCTGAAATCGACACGGTTTCCGTATATGAATTAATGGGGAAAAAAGGCAAATGGCCTGATTCTGAGTTCAAAATACAGGATGAATTTGCCATATTTGACCCTTGTTCTGCAAGGAATGATAACGCGTTTAAGAATTCTGTGAGAAAAGCCATAGCAACAACGGATATCAAAATAGCAGAATTCTCTAATAAAACAAGATATGGGTGTTGCGGTTTTGGTGGAAATGTTGAAATAGCCAACCCGGATTTTGCTGATTATGTTGCAGCAAGAAGGGTCGATATAAGCGATAAACCATATTTGACCTATTGCATCAACTGCAGGGATGTTTTTATTGGTGAGAAAAAACCGACACTGCATGTGTTGGATGTGTTATTTGATTTGAATGGATTTGACATTGAACTTCCCAGTCTTACAAAGCGGCGCAGCAACAGATTGCGGTTAAAAGAATCTCTTTTAAGGGATTGTTGGGGTAAACAAATGGATAAACTCGAATGTAAATATGATTTTGAGATAGTACTTCATGATAAATTAAGAGAGAAAATGGATTCACTTAAGCTCGTGGATGATGATATTTGTCGAGTTATTGAAACCAGCAATAATTTTAATAGACGTACTTTTGATAAAGAAAATGATGAATACATCTGTTATGCAAAGTTGAATTACATAACCTGTTGGGTAAGATACAAAAAAGAAGAAAATGTTTACCATATAAAAAATGTATACACGCATAGAATGAATATAAAGCTGGAGGCCGTTTGGAATGGTAAAAAAACAGACGCTTATATGTGATAAATGTCAAATTGAGATGGAAGAACTGGAAGCTGAGTTCTTATATTTAAATAAGACCTTCAGGCACAAAGTAAGACGCTGTCCAAAATGTGGGCAGATTTATTTATCGGAGGAGATCGTTTCCGGCAGAATGAAAGACGTGGAGAAAAAGCTGGAAGACAAATAATGTTTTAATTATATAATGATCACTTTGTAAGAGAGTGTGAAGAAAAGCCATCTACACCAATGACATAGAATCCTTAAATATCAGCTACCGCCGTTTAAACACCGCTAGGAACGTTTTTCCGTTCGATATGGTACTTCTTAACACTCTCCATCTGCAAACGAGCAAATTACTCCAAAATGGTCAATTCACTTGAGAAACTGAGGCAAAATCAGAGACGAACTTGAAATCATGTACGAAGGCCGGACCTGATATACTGATAAAAAAATCAGATAATAAGTATCTGTCCTTCACACACCACTTGACATCGAAATTTTGATACTTTAAATTTTTTCAAAAGGGGGTCTGAACAATCAAGCCCAGATCCCCGTCCTCCTCATTTTACATATTCATTAAGAGGTTTCCAGCGATAAGATATGGTCGGCAATTTATCTGTTGTTGTAAACCCAGGTTCGGCATTTATGACATCGGGCAATCTGTTTACCACTGATGCGCATGTTATAGCAACCGTGTCCGGGTTTTTTAGCACGACTTCTATATCCGGTTCTCCATATAAGGTCCAGTAGATGACGTCTTCTTCGTCCGGTTCATAAACCTTTCCTACACAGGCACTTTCGATGGTAATACCTTCTTCAGTTTCTGTTATGACAGTAGCTGAGAGCCCGGTAGCATCACCGGCAGGAATGGTCTTGCCCAAAACATGTGAATACAGATCCATTCCACTTGTTGTCGGAGTGAAAATTTGCTCCTGGCTTTTTACGGTGAGTCCAAACTTTTCACAGAGCCATCCATTTGAATTCCAGACATAACAGGGCAGAAATTCTTCTTTCTCAAGAACTTCCTTTCGCTGTGTTTCTTTGATGTCGTTGGGTGCAGATATTTTTTTTGCGAACTCCTCTTTTGTGAGGCCTACTCCATGGACATGGGCAAGAGCTATTCCATAATCTTCGGAATTATACACTACTGCTCCTTTTATTTTTGTCAATTTATTGGATGCTCCTGCAACAGTGTCTATGATATAGGTCCATCCCATATCCTGTGCTCCGGATCCACAGATGGAACAATTATTCTGCTTTGCCAATTCATCTATTTTCTTTGTCATTTTGTATCTGGAGTTCCATGGATATAAAGCTTCTTCACATGTGGAAATAGCGTTTATTCCCATCTTTGCGCATAGAAGAAATATATCTTCGCAATCAGGCATCAACGCCATGGTTTCGATAATGCAGATATCAGGCTCTGTTTCTCTGAACACTTGCTCTGCATTTGATGCAAAGTCTATTACGACCCTTTTGTTTTCGGTGCCCATAAGTTCGCCGATATCTTTACCTACTACGCGATCGGTCTTATTGAATGCACAGACGATTTCTGCTCCATGGTCATAGACGTATTTCATGGTTGGGATCGACATTTTCCCGCATCCATATTGTGCTACTTTAATCTTTCTTTCCATTATATTCCTCCTTAAATATCAATATCAATTTTAAACAGCAAACATTGTGATCTTGTGATTTCGCTACTTAATATAATGCAACGAATATGCCAAATCCATATATGATAATCCTTTTTCTATAAATGTAAAAACCCTTCAGTTATGAGGTGTACTGTAGATAGGTGACTGTAATGGGTGTAATATTAATTATTTAACTGGATTGAATTTAAATTATTAATAAGTCAAAATTGAACGGAAAACAAGCATGGGTTAGTTCAGTCAAATTTGAATAATGATAGTCACAAACGACTACTATAATGGTGGTTTGCATGCCTTTGTATACGTTTTCCCTAAATCCCATCACTCTCGAATACCATACTTTATTTGCTTATTTTCCTCCAACCATTGCTGCGAATATTATAATGGACCCCTCTGTCAAGACACGAATTTCCTGAAAATAAGTTACACTCCTTTCTCGAAATCATATCTAAAAATATTAACTGACTAGGGATAGCTCATCATTTCCATAAAGCTCTTTGGGACACTTGTCACCGATGCTGGAATATGGTCTGTAGGTGTTGTATTCTTCCATATACCTGTCGAGTTCGGCTCTCAATTCTCTGGGAGTGTTAAATTCATATATGTAAATCAAGTCGTATTTCAGTGTCCTGAAGAAGCGTTCTGTCCGGACATTATCAAGTGCCTGTCCTTTGCCGTCCATTGATACTCTGACTCCGAGAAGATTCATCAAGTCTATATAGTCGGGATTGGTAAAGTGTCCCCCCTGATCACTATTTATGATTTCCGGTCTTTTAGTAGATGTTACTCTTTTCAGGCATTTCATGACGAAGTCTTTGTCTAGAGTTGTTGATAATTCATAATCGACGATGCATCTGCTGTACCAGTCTATTATGATGAATAGATACATGAATCCTCGTCCCATTCTGATATACGTAATATCGATACCCCACACTTGATCGGGGTGATCTATAATCAAATTTCTAAGTAAGTATGGCCTGATATATTTCTTATGATATCGCTTGGACAGATTGGGCTTTGGATATATTGTTCGTACGCCCATTTCTCGCATCAGCCTTAACACTTTCTTTCTGTTTACTATGATTTCGCAGTCACGACGAATAATCTTGGTTATCGTACGATATCCCCATGTAGGATGATTGGTATGGATGCTATCGATCCAGTTCATTATGGTGATATCTTCTTCCGGGATTACTTTTGGTCCAGCATCGCGATATACGCTGCTTCTGTTAATCCCAAGAATTTCACACTGTCTTTTCACGGTCAGATCATTTTCTTCTTTTGTAACCAGCTCTCTCCTCCCAACCGGGTCCGAGAGCTTCGTCAGATTTTTTTTTCAGAAAGTCGAATTCATGGGTTAATTGTCCAACTTTCTTCTCTAATTCTTCAGCATATTCTTTTTCTCTCTCAAGAGCTTCCTCTGCCTCTGACGGTCCTTTCTTAAACACGGCATCGGCTCGTTCCAAAAATTCTTTTTTCCATCTGCTCAAGAGAACCGGGCTCACTCCATGTTTGGCTGATAACTCACTCAGAGTTGATCCTTCCTGGAGTAATTCCAATACTACTTTTGTTTTGAATTCTGCTGAATAGTTTGCTCGCTTTCTCATTCTTTCATTATAACTTATTTCTTCAAATTTTGTGTCTCACTCTTGGGGTCCATTATAGTTATCCAGCAAAGAAAGAGAAAAAAATGAAAACATTTGAACTTACACAAATGTCAAATGGGATTCAATTGGTAGTTTTTGATGATGTAAAACCTAATCCAAAGGATGAAGATTACCAAAAATCTACACAACTGGCTTTGGAGAATAAAGTCGACCTTATTATCGATTTTGGTGGAGGCAGTTCCATGGACAACAGTAAAGCGACAGCAATTTTACTGTTAAAGACCCGAGTTAAGGCATTCTTTAATATCAAAGTATACCATTTTGAAAAAGTCACCTGTATATACGGATAATTGTATCCTTTGAGATACTATTTATTCTTTTTTTAACATTATATAATTATTCTATAAATAGACAATGTAGGATTTATGATGTGAGATAGATATAATTGCAAGGTTATTATATTAAAAGGAGGCGCGAAGATGGCTACATGCGGATGCGGAAATGATATTTCTAAGGTTAAAAGAAATAAATGGCATGACGGTGCTACGGACAGAGTAAACAAGCTACGGGACCAATATTGGGAGAACAGACCGGAGATAGATACTGAAAGAGCACAGATATATACAAGGGTATACAAAGAAACAGAAGGAGAGGAAACCGCAATCAGAAGAGCGAAAGCACTTCTTGCGTACCTTTCAGAAAAGAGTTTAACGATAGGCGACAAGGAACTTGTTGTCGGTACGGAAGGTAAGAAACACAGATCAGCAACCGTTTGTCCCGATATTTGTTTTCACTGGATAGAAGATGAATTGGATACAATGGCGACCAGACCGCAAGATCCATATATAATTTCAGATGAAGACAAGAAAATACTTAGGGAAGAAATTTTCCCCTATTGGAACGGCAAGGCAATGGAAGATTATTTTCTTGCAAACATGGATGATGAAATGAAAAGTGTCGGGTTTGGGACAAATATTATATTTGGTGATATAAAATCCCTTTCCGGCGGGGGAGAATGGTGCGTAGGATATGAACATATTATTCTGAAAAAAGGATTTAAGGGCGTAAAAGAAGAAGCAGAATCATATCTGGCTGCACTGGATAGAACTGATCCTGAAACTTGGGATAAGGTGAAATTTTACGAGGCTGTAATCATTACCTGCGAAGCGGCCAGGGTAATTGGCGAACGGTATGGAAACTATGCAGAAGAATTAGCACAAAAGGAGACTGATGAAAAGAGAAAAGCAGAGCTTTTCCGGATCGCAGAAAACTGCAAATTAGTACCCTACAATCCGCCGCAAAACTTTTTCCAGGCAATACAAGCGATCTGGCTTACCCAGATTATGATCTGGGCAGAAGAAAATCAACAATCAGCGTGCATCAGCAGGCCTGATCAGTATTTATATCCCTTTTATGAAAAGGATATAAGAGAGGGGATTTTGGATGAACAGCAGGTACAAGAACTTCTTGAGTGCCTATGGATTAAGATGGCGGAAATAGTTTTTGTAGTACCGGAAGATTCAGCAGCGTTCTATTCTGGATATATTTCATTTCACGGCTTGACGATAGGCGGGATCGACAAAAACGGTGAAGATGCGGTAAATCCATTATCATATAAAATGCTTCAATGTACTATGGATCTGAGGATGCACAGTCCGACGATCAATGTAAGAGTCAATAAGAAGACACCGGATGAATTTTTAACGAAGGTTTGTGATCTTGTCAAGTTGGGGACCGGTCAGCCTGCTCTTTTCTTTGATGAAACGGTATTCGAAATCCTGAAACACAGGAACATACCATTTGAAGCGGCCTATAATTGGAGCGTCAGCGGGTGTGTGGAACCCAACGTTTGCGGTTCACATATGTGGGCAGAGGGTTGCAGATACAGCTATGCAACGGCAGTAGAATGGGCTCTGTTCAATGGATATACAAAATATTGGAAGAGGGACATGGGTGTTAAAACGGGCAATCCAAGAGAATTCAATACTTTCGAGGAATTTGAACTCGCTGTCAAAGCACAACTTGCCTATTTGATCAAGATGTCCGTGCTGAATACACACGTATCGGAAAAGGCTCATCAAAAAAGGTTACCTAAAACATTGCGTTCTATTTGTACTGAGGGCTGTATGGAAAGAGGACTTGACTGTATTTTCGGAGGAGCAAATTACAATACAGGACCGGGGCTGGAAACCACCGGACTTGCCGATCTTGCCGATTCCATGGCCGCAATCAAGAGACTGGTTTACGATGAGAAAGTGTTTACCATGGATCAACTTGTAACAATGATAGATAAGAACTTCGAAGGTTATGAGGCAGAAAGGCAGATGCTTATAAATAATGCACCAAAGTGGGGCAATGATGATAACTATGTTGATGAGATCGCAGCAAGGATGATGGATTTTTGTGCGGAGGAAACTGAAAAATACAAGAGTGTGCTAGGGTATAACTTTGTGACGGGGGCAGTGCCCGTAATAGCCAATATTCCCCACGGCCAAGTGACAAGTGCATTACCTTCTGGCCGAAAAGCAGGTGTGGGACTTTCAGATGGAGTCTCGCCGTTTGGTGGATACGATAAAAACGGACCGACTGCTATAATCAAATCAGTTTGCAGTTTTGATCACACCAAGTCGGGATGCGGTAATTTACTCAATATGAGACTTAGCCCTTCCCTCCTCACGTCAGAGCAGGATAAGAGAAACTTTATCTCATTGCTTAGGGCAGAAGAAGATCTTGGAGGCTATCATGTGCAGTTTAATGTAGTAGGGACCGAAACCCTTCTTGATGCCCAGAAAAATCCGCAGGACTATAGAGACCTTCTAGTTAGAGTTGCGGGATACAGTGCATTTTTTACAGAACTGAGATCGGAAGCACAGCAAGCCATTATAGATAGATCCGAATTGTCGGCATGGTAAGGTCAAACTGATTTTGAGTAGATTATAAAAAGTGCTAAAAAGAAATACTGTTATATGAAAAATCAAAATGATATTCAATGTAGCAGCACTAGTAATAAAATGTTGGAGGTAATATTATGCTAAGAGAAGAAAGAATTGCAAAATTAAAAGACGAGCTTTTGAAGACAAAGCCTTTCTTGTGCTACGAAAGAGCTTTGACACTTACAGAAGTGTATAAGGAAAATGAAGACGAAACTGTAATTGTTAAAAAAGCCCTGGCCTTTAAACGGTTATGTGAAACGAAAACGATCAATATCTATGACAACGAATTAATAGTAGGCAATATGGGTGCTGCCAGAAGAGCGGGTCTGTTCAGTCCCGACATAGTATGGGATTGGACAGAAGATGAGCTCGATACTATGGCTACAAGAGAATATGACCCTTATGATGTATCGGAAGAGGCAAAGAAGGTAATAAGAGACATTGTTCTTCCATATTGGAAGGGAAGATCCGTGACTGAATTGATGTCAGATCTGATGCCCGCGGAGACACATCGATTAGCATGGGACAGCCCGATAATGTTTCTGGGTGAAAAAGCCGATGGCGGACCGGGACAGATCGTACCTGATTTTGACCATGCTTTTGAAAAGGGCTTCGCTGGAATCAAATCGGAAGCGGAGGAATATTTATTAAAGGCAAAAGAAGCGGGCAAGACAAAAAAAATTGATTTTTACAGATCAGTGATTCTTTGTGCTGAAGGAATGATTATACTTGGTAGAAGATATGCGGACCTGGCTAACAAGATGGCTAAGGATGAAAAAGATGAAAACAGAAAAAAGGAACTTCTGGCCATTGCGGAAGCGTGCAGAAATGTTCCGGCAAATCCGCCGAGGAACTTTCATGAAACACTTCAGTTTCTGTATTTTCTCCAGATGGGCCTGTTCTTTGAGGTAAACGCATTTTCATATTCACCGGGGAGACTGGACATTATTACATATCCTTATTATAAGAAGGATATTGAGGAAAACGGACTTACTAAAGAATATGCACAGGAATTGATAGAGTGCCTGTGGATAAAATACTCTGAGGTCGTAAATTATCAGGCCAGTGCGGATAGTGCGAAATTCTGGGCAGGGTATATCCCTTATCAGAACATCCAGGTTGGAGGAACGGATGCTAAGGGAAATGATGCCAGTAACGAGCTTTCATATATGTATATGGATGCATGTATCAATGTTCGTCTGTTCCAACCAACCAGCGGCATTATCGTAGCACCGAACACACCGGATGCACTTCTGGAAAAGGCCGTGGAGCTAGCAAAATTGGGAGATGGACATCCGTCTTTCTTCAGCAGTACGGCAGTTAAAGATATGCTGATAAAAAAAGGCATACCTGAGGATATGGCCAATCTGGGCAGCCTGGCCGGATGTTCCGAAACCAAGTGCCCAGGCATGTATCAGTGGAGTTCTGGACCTTGGTATAATCTGGGAGCCATTGCCGAATATGCATTGAGCGACGGATATAGCAAGACGAGAGATGACTATTACGGTGCAAGAACGGGTGACCCCAGAGAGTTTAAGACATATGAAGAATTTTTGGAGGCAATTCAGAAACAGGTTGACTATTTCATGCATCATCTGGCAATAGCAAATCTGTGCGAAGAGATTGCACATGAAAAAAATATGCCTCTGCCTTTTGAGTCCTCATTCCACAGCACTTGCTTGGAGAAAGGGTTGGATGTGACCATGGGAGGTTCCAAGTACAATCTGTCGCCCGGACTGACAGGGACGGGGGTCTCGGATCTTGTCAATTCCATCGCCGCAGTCAAGAAGCTTGTTTATGACGATAAAAAGCTGACTATGAATGAACTCATCACTGCCATTGAAGCTGATTTCATAGGATATGAGGATATCCAAAAGATGTGCGAAGCTGTGCCTAAGTTCGGTAATGATATTGAGTATGTAGATGATATCGCTGCTGCTATTACAGACATGGTAGTCGGTACAATGGAAAATCACAAAGGGAAGTTTGGAACGAAATTGTGTTCACTGTTGGTTCCCACCTCTGCAAATGTTCCATTTGGTATGGATACATGGGCATTACCGAGCGGTAGAAAAGCAAGAGCTCCACTGGCTGATGGGATGTCGCCCAATCAGGGGACGAATCTAAACGGTCCGACGGCGGATATTAAATCATCTGCAAAGATGAAACCTGCTGAACATAGGAATGGAACGATTTACAATGTCAGATTCACTCCGAAGACTGTAGAAGGAGAAAGAGGGACGAAGAATATCGCAGCACTCATCCGATCATACTTTGAAATGGGCGGATTCCATATGCAGTTTAACATGGTTTCGAATGAGGTGCTTAGGGCTGCACAGAAAAAACCGGAAAAGTATAAGGGACTCCAAGTGAGGGTTGCCGGATATAGTGCATACTTTACCGAACTGGGAAGAGAAGTTCAGGAGGATATCATTTCAAGAACAGCACACTCTTTCTGATACAGCATAAAGCAGGGTATCAGAGCCGGTTCGCTTTTGAAAATAATGCATTTATTAGCAGAATGCAAAACCGTATGCGCTGATGCACGTACGGTTTTGCATAAGGATATACGTAACGTCTTTAACGGTCATATGCCATAAAGCTCATTCCGATATTTCACTGAACAGTAAGAACCAAGAAAGGATAATAGGAGCAATATATGGAAAAAGCAGTAGTATTCGATGTTCAAAAATTCAGCGTTCACGATGGCCCGGGTATAAGGACCATACTTTTTTTGAAAGGCTGTCCTCTTCGCTGCACATGGTGTGCAAATCCTGAGTCACAGAGTAGTATGCAGCTGCTTATGTTCTTCCCGGACAAATGCATCGCCTGCGGCAAGTGTATCGAGCGATGTAAAAACTCTGCTATTGTCAACAAGGACGGAAGAATATTATTCGAAAGAAATAAATGTACGAATTGCGGTGAATGTACGGAAGTCTGTTATGCTGGAGCTAGAAAGATTAGCGGTAAGGAATTTACCGTTGAAGATGCTATCAAAGAAGTGGACAAAGACAAAGTGTTTTACAGAAATTCAGGAGGAGGTTTGACCTTTTCCGGAGGAGAACCGATGGTATACCCGGAATTCGTTCGAGATGTAAGCAAACACTACTTTGAGCAAGATATCTCTGTGGCGATAGAGACCTGCGGAGAGGTTCCAAAGAAAAATTATGAGATGGTTCTTCCCTATTTGAACTTGGTACTTTTCGATCTGAAAATTATGGATAATGAAATGCACAAAAAATATACAGGTAGCTCCAACAAGCAGATCCTCAACAATATCAGGTATGTGTCCGAGCGTGTTCATACAATCATAAGAACGCCTATAATACCTGGGATAAATGATAGCGACGAAAATATAGAGGAAATGGGAACGTTTATAAAAAGCTTAAAAGGAAACATAGAGGAAGTGCATATTTTGCCTTATCACGAGCTGGGGAGGAATAAATATGACGCACTCGGTTATAAATATACTTTAGACAGGGGAACACCCAGCAATGAACATATGTGTGAGATCAAAGAAAAACTGGAAGGCTTCGGACTGATCGTACAGACAGGAGGATAACGGTATACTTTTGTATGATGAAAATGCTTTCAAAAGACGTTGCGGCTGGAGAAAATAGTAGTCCAAAGGTGTAAGTGGGGTTTTGCAGTTAAAATAAAGCGGGGTTTTGTGGAAAAAATAACCGATATCCGGCGAAAAGACTCTGCACAAATGATACTAATGTCTAATATACAAAATTTTTGTATTATATATACTTTAAATTAAGAGATTCACAGATTCTTCATAATTAGCTAATAAGACATAAAGAAATACGAACAAAAAACTTAAGGTGATGAGTAAAGTCGATATTATTCATAGTTATTTTGTTGAGAAAGGAGGAAAAAATGTCTTTAAAAGCAACAAACAATAAACTAGTATGTCCTGTTGATATTTCGGGGTTAGACGAGACATCTGCCGCGAATATCGAAGAAATTATCAGTAAATTCGAGAAGGATCATGAGCAAGATGCTTTAAGTAATGGTGACGGATGGGTCCCAAGAATGAAACCGATACACTACGCACTTGCAATTATTCCTAATGTATGTTTTGCCATTTGGTTGATACTGGCATACACTCTTTAAAGCACCACCGTAAAATAGAAAGGAGAAGGTGATGGCAAGTAATAAAACAACAACGGAAGTAAAATTTTCGCTGCAGCCAGTAGAAGGCGGGAAATTTCGAACAATGAACGGCTGGGATCTGATGGCGGTTCAAATATGTTGGGGAATTGCAGCATGGTTCTTTTTGACAGGTGCACAGACGGGACTGTATTTGCCGGCGAAGGAAGCAATCCCCACAATAATTGCAGGAAACTGTATCCCGTTGGTTTTTATAGCTTTGAGCGGAATATTAGGTGCCAGATACGGCATAGAACAGTTTACTTTATCCACCAACGTATTTGGACGGAAATTAACAGGAATATTTTGTGTATTTGGTATTGTCGCCATAATGATACCGAATGCTTCGGCATCTCTTATGTTTGGTCAGGCGATGACGAAATTCGTAAGTATATTTTCTGAATCATCCAGCTTTGCATCAGGTGGATTTGGTGTTATGTTCTGGGCATTTTTTTGTGCAATAGTTGGAGCGGGAATCGCCTACTTTGGTCCGGATGTACTTAAATGGTTTACCAGAGTTGCCGCAGTAGGCATGATTTTGGTATTGATGGTATTCGTAATATATATATTATTTTATTATGGCATTGATAAAATCTTTGATGCTAAGCCACAGGGGCAAATCGCACCTACTGATGATGCAGTTTTGAATCTAAAATGGAACAGAGCATCCGCATTGGAGATCAACTTTGGTCTGGGCATATCATGGGCTTTCTGTTTCGGACAGTGGACAAGACTAGCAAAGAGCGAGGCCGGCGGATATCATGGCTGCATGTGGGGGTTTGGGTTATTGTCTGCAGTTGCAGGAACCTTCTCTGCTTTTGCTGCTTTGGCAATCGGTGCCTATGATCCGACACTGTGGGTATTACAGATAAGTGAAGAAACATCAATAAGCATGTTTTCGATAATTGGCCTGTTATTAATGGCTGTAGCAAATATTTCATCAATTGCTACGGTAACCTATACAATGGCACTGTCTGCAAGAGTTAGATTTCCCAAATTCAAATGGACTCCGACATGTATAGTTGTGGCTTTGATTCCTTTGCCATTGATCAGCCCGGACATGTACGAAAAAATAACCAATATTTATGCGGTAGTAGCACTTTTGACTACTATGTACGCAGGTTGCTTGGTTGCAGATTATCTGTTTATCAGCAAAGGTAAGCTGAACTTGAGAGAATGTTATAACAGAAAAGACGGTTATAACTATTGGAAAGGTTACAACCCTGCAGCACTGGTTGCGACTTTAGCAGGAATGACTACTTATTTGCTCATTTACAATCCAATCACCCTTGAAAGCGCGACTGGTCTGTTCCCTTATATTACTGCAGGTTTTCCGACTTTTGCGGTCACGATAATCGTATATACTTTATGCATGAAATGTTGGGTACTGAAGAAGTATCCTGTGTCATTCATTAATAATATCCCACATGATAATATTATGAATAGATCAAACAACGTTTCCTCGTAAAGTTTTATCTAAAAGCAAATTTAATAAAAGTGTATTGAAAATAATCTGCATTATTGGAAAGTAAAATATTTTTGATACACTTTTATGTTTATGTTAAACTGATAGAAAAGACAGAGTGTTAAAAGTACAAAATAAAGCTCAAAATATTGATTCTGGCACTTAAATCATTAAAGCAGATATGCAGATGGATTTGGAGAAGGAATATGTGTAAATTTTTGTCAAAAGAGGAGAGTTCTGAATTAAATCAGATAATAGTCGATTTATATGATAATAATAACTACGAAGAAGCTTTAAAAAAATTTTTGATCAACATACAGCCTTTGGTCCCTTATGATAAGGGTGATATTTATATTTTTAATAAGACCGGTAACCATATTAACTTTGAAAACTATATTTTCGTTGGGTTTGGCAGCGAAGCCAACTCTTATGTAAACAAATATTGCGAACAGGATGATGTATTGCCATTGATATCCGTAACACAGCCGTTGATGTTCCGAAGCTCTGAAGTGTTCTTGCTGTCAGAAAGAAAGAAGACTGAATACTACAAAAATCATTTAGAACCTTCTAAAATGTACTATTCCATCGAAGGAAATATATATGTTGAAGAAGACAATCACATAGTGGGAATGGGGCTCCACAGGTCAAAAGAGTCGGAAGACTTCACACAGAAGGAATTGGATATTATCAAAATAATGCGTCCCCACTTATCAAAAATATCCCAAAAACTCCACGACGATAAACTCAATGCAAATATGTTTGTTGATGCCGCTTTGGTTATTTCGGAAACCGATAAGGTCGGTATATGGATATTGAACTGTCAATTAGAATTTGTAGACGAGAATGTGGGACACAATCATTTTATCAGTGAACATAGTGATGAGCTTAAGCATATCCTTCAAGTAATGTGTCGTAGCCTTCGAAACAATATTGAATCCGATGAAAAAAACAACAAACCATACGGAATGAAAAGCAAAATAATGCTAAGTGAAAAATCATATTATGTTGATATCACCTATAAGCCGGAATTAGATAATAAGGAGAGTGTATTTGTAGTGATATTATATGATTACACCGGAATAATCGATAATATCGTGGCCGAGATGAAACAAAAATTTTCTCTTACCGAGAGGGAGTACGATATATTTTTATGCATGGTCAAGGGTATGAACAATCAGGAAATACAGAATGAACTTTTCATAAGTATGCCCACCGTCAAGAAACATTTGACCAATATCTATCAAAAATTAGGCGTGGAAGGTCGTCACCAAGTTATACATAGCATTTTATAGTTATCAAGAATGATTGATTCAACACCCCAGAAATGAATATACACAGTAGGAATAGATAACATACCTGATGACGTGACCCCTTAATTGTCACATAGCGCAGGGGATAATGGCTAATATATCGCCATTCATCGAGAGCAAACTCAAGCTCAAAGTCAACAGGGAAAAGGCAGCGGTGTCGTACATAGGCTGAATCAAGTTCCTTGGATATGGGTTTTATGCCTCGAAAGATAGCATAAAACTACGTACCCACCAGAAGAGTGTGACGAAATGAAGGATAAAATCCGACAAATCACTTCAAGGCGTAACGGCATATCCTACGAAATGCTTAAGATCAAACTCGAACAATTAATAACAAGATGGGTCAAATTGGCAGGCATGAAGAAAATCCTTTCAGATGCTGATAAATGGATAAGGCGAAGGATAAGAATGTTTATCTGGAAAAGATATAAAATAGTCCGAACCGATTCCGGATGCTACAAAAGCTTGGATACAATTACACCAATGCCATTAAGTTTACTAATAAAAGAAAAGTTACTGGCATATAGCCGGCAGCCAAACACAAAATTTTGATCCATGATCATGGTCACTGGAAATCATATCATCATAACCGAAACACTCAGAACCTACCCCCCACTAACCCTACAGCTATTTGGACTCTATATTCCGGGAACTTCTGATCGATCAAACAACGGCCCCCATATTGTTTGTGATGTAAGCATGTTTAGGTATTATTATATTCGTGTATTTAGTTCTACAACAGTACTTTACTCAACTAATAAATTAATATATAATCCTTTTATTAGTTAAAAATGACTAACAATTTAGTTTGTGAAAACGACAGTAAAGTCTGAGTGTTTATATAACTTCTATTTTACAATATAAGGAGAAGACAAAATGTCACAAAATAAATGTTTGAGTTGTGATAAGTTCAATGAAGACAGAATGAACATTCTTTTCAAAGTAATGGATAATGAAAATGATGTCACACTAACTGACGGAATAGGTGTCGTGTTAAGAGTAAGTGATTCTTATGAAGAACACTTTTCTGTAACTAAAGAGTATATGCAGGGCAAATCGGTTTTTGACCTTGAAAAAGAAGGCATTTTTAATCCGTCTGTCACTTCAGTAGTATTGAAAGAGAAACGCAAAGCAACAATAATGCAGACTAATAAAGACGGACATAGTGTATTAACGACAGGTGTCCCTATATTTGATGATGATGGAAAAATCGAATATGTTATAAGTTTTAATTCGATTGATATAGCTGATGTTACAACTGTACAGGATAAGTATAATAAATTAAATGAAGTATTAAGGGAATATAGTGCAGAAATAAACCACCTGCGGTTAAAGGAGGTGGAGGATAAAGAAATCATTTCAAAGAGCAAGTCAATGACAGATATTGTTGAATTGATTTTTCAAGTTGCTGATTCTAATACGAATGTATTGATAACAGGGGAAACTGGAGTTGGGAAGAGCATGATCGCTAAAATAATGCATAAAAATAGCGGTAGATCCAAAGGACCTTTTATAGAAATCAACTGCGGCGCTATACCTCCAAGCCTAATTGAGGCGGAACTTTTTGGATACGAAAAGGGCTCTTTTACCGGTGCTGATAGCAATGGCAAAGCCGGGAAAATAGAACTTTCTAATTGCGGAACTTTGTTTCTTGATGAAATTGGAGAACTGCCGTTGGATATGCAAACAAAATTTTTACAGGCTATTCAAGAAAAAACTATTGTCAAGGTTGGTGGCTTAGACAAAATAAATGTTGATTTTCGTCTAATAGCTGCAACGAACAGCGACATAAAAAAAGAGGTGAAAGAAGGGCGTTTCAGAGAAGATCTGTACTATAGACTGAATGTAATACCGATACATATCCCGCCATTGAGAGAACGGGTAGATGATATAGCTCCGCTTGCGATCAGTTTTTTAGATAAATTCAATAAACAATACAATAAAAGTGTAACCTTGTCATCAGATGTATATGGTTTATTAGAAAAACAACAATGGCCTGGTAATATCAGGCAAATTGAGAACCTAATCGAAAGAATGGTAGTCACATCAAAGGACAATGTCATCAATGTTGAAAATCTACCTTCTGACATAGATACACATAGTTTTAAAACTTATATTAATGACAATGATACACTTGGTGAAATGATCAATGAATATGAGAAAGCCATTTTTATCAATGCCTTTAGTAAGTATAAAACTAGTATTGAAGTAGGTAAACGGCTTGGAATAAGTCAAACTACTGCAGCGAGAAAACTTAGGAAATATATCCCTGATTATACTAGGATTTCTGAAAATTAATTTGTAACTATATTTAGTCAAGATTGATTAATAGTCAAAAATGACTATTAATCAATCAAAAATTTATTTGATTTAATGTGAAAACTATAAGAAGAAAATGTACAAAGAGATCTTTATTAAGGTCTTTTTTTATTATACGTTCAAATTCAAATGTTTCAAATATTTCTATTCTTACTAATATTTTTTTATGCAGTTTATCCCAAACATGGCATGATATTTGCAATATCTAATGATTTTAGATGCTAAAACCAAGATAGGAGGAAGTAATGTTAAATCAAATTGAACAAGAAACTGAAAAAAATATTTCGATTCTTTCAATAAATCGCCCGGAAGCTTTGAATGCACTTAATAAGGTAATTCTTGATGAATTGAATCGAAAAATAGATGAAATATCAACCGATCCAAATATAAGAGTTTTGATAATCACAGGTAAAGGAAGATCTTTTGTTGCAGGTGCTGATATAGAGTCACAAAGCAAATTGGATGTTGAAGGTGGACTGAAATGGGGAAGATATGGTTCTTCAATTTTTAGAAAAATTGAAAATTTGTCTATACCGACAATAGCTGCAGTGAATGGATTTGCTCTCGGAGGAGGTTGTGAGCTGGCTTTATCATGTGACATTATTATCGCAAATAAAAAAGCAAAGTTTGGGCAGCCTGAGGTTGGACTTGGAATAACTCCGGGATTTTCCGGAACCCAGAGATTACCCAGGAGAGTCGGAATTGGTATGGCAAAAGAAATGATCTTTACCGGAAAAGTTATCGATGCTGATAGAGCAATGCAAATAGGCTTGGTAAATAAAGTCACTGAAGCAGACCACCTTATTGAAGAAGCAAAATCAATGGCTAGAATCATTTCTAAGAATGCTCCTTTAGCGGTCAGCTATTCAAAGAAGGCAATAGATAGTGGTGTGGACACGAGCCTAGATATAGGAATAAAAATAGAAAACGAGTTGTTCTCGATGTGTTTTGGAACAGAAGATCAAAAAGAAGGTATGCGGGCGTTTTTGGATAAAGAAGAAGTTTCATATAAAGGGAAATAATTTAATCATTCAAGGAGGATTTTATGGAATTCAGCTATTCACGAGAGCAGGAAATGGTAAAAAAAATGATCAGGGAATTTGCCGAAAATGAAATTGAACCCATTATGGAGGAGATGGATGAGGATGCAAGTTACCCATTTGATTCCGTTGCGAAGTTAGGTAAGTTAGGCGTTATGGGAATGCCATTCCCTGAGGAATATGGCGGATCAGGAACAGATTATTTAACATACATAATGGCAATAGAAGAATTGTCAAAGATAAGTGGATCTCATGGGGTTATCGTTCAGACACATAATGCATTATGCTGCTGGCCAATCTTTACCTACGGTACAGAAGAGCAAAAACAGAAATATCTGCCCAAACTCTTATCGGGTGAACACTTAGGTGCGTTCGGCTTGACAGAGCCTAATGCCGGAACAGATGCTGCAATGCAGCAAACGACTGCTAAGGATATGGGAGATCACTGGCTGATAAACGGAAGCAAAATATTCATATCCGGAGGTGGGATAGCAGATATTTATATTGTAATGGCTATGACTGATAAGTCAAAAGGAACTAAAGGTATCAGTGCATTCATAATCGAGAAAGGTGCTGAGGGTTTTACAAGAGGCAAGAAAGAAAACAAAATGGGAATCCGGGGATCGACAGCTGCAGAATTAGTATTTGAAAATTGCAGGATCCCTAAAGAAAATCTGCTAAGCAAAGAAGGGAAGGGATTTAAAGTAGCAATGAGCTCTCTTGATGTGGGCAGATTGGGAATAGCTGCACAGGCGCTTGGGATAGCTCAGGGAGCTTTCGATCAAACGGTGGCCTACATGAAACAGAGAAAGCAATTTGGCAGAAGTCTGGATAAATTTCAGGCACTGGCATTTGAAATGGCCAATATGAAAACAGAGATAGACGGGGCCAGATTTTTACTATACTGCGCCTGCAATACAAGGGACAGAGGTCTACCCAGTACAGTGGAAGCAGCTCAGGCAAAACTCAAATGTTCTGAGACTGCTATGTATGTGACTACGAAAGCTGTTCAATTCCACGGCGGTTATGGATATATCAAAGATTATCCCGTGGAAAGAATGATGAGGGATGCAAAGATAACTGAAATCTATGAAGGGACTTCGGAGGTAATGAAGATGGTTATTTCCGGTGATGTCTTTAAATAATGCTGCACTGCCGATTCCAACCAAATCAAGATTTGGGGGATCTTAGTATTGGACCTACCTGCGGTTTTTTCATAAACCGGGTTAGGTCTCAGGAGGGAAAACGATGAAAATAATTGTATGTGTAAAACAAGTACCGGATACAAATGATATAAAAATAAATCCTGAAACAGGAACATTGATCAGAGATGGTGTGCCAAGTATTTTAAATCATGATGATGCAAATGCTATCGAGCTGGCATTGACTATAAAAGACGAGATTCCTGATACAGAAATAACTGTCCTCACAATGGGACCTCCGCAGGCAAAAGAAATGCTTCAGGAATGCCTTGCAATGGGCGCCGACGATGCAATACTTCTTTCTGACAGAGCCCTGGGAGGATCTGACACATGGGCTACATCAAACGCTCTGGCAGCAGGTATTAAAAAAATAGGCGATTTTGATTTGATACTTGCGGGCAGACAGGCTATCGATGGCGATACAGCTCAGGTAGGTCCTCAGATAGCGGAAAAGATGGATCTTCCCCAGGTAACCTATGTAAAGGAATTTGAAATGTCAGATGGCGGTGCCATAGTCAAAAGAGCATTGGAAGACGGATATGAAAAACTAAAAATAAAATTTCCCTGTGTACTTACTGCCATTAAAGAGCTTAATACCCCGCGGTATATGTCTATTCCCGGGATACTAAAAGCTGTTAAAAAGGATATTGCAGTATGGAATGCAGATGATATTGGAGTAGATAAGTCAGTAGTAGGTCTTAAAGCATCTCCTACCAATGTATTTCGCTCATTTACGCCGAAACCTAAAGGTAAAGGGATTTCTGTAGAGGGTGATACTCCGAAAGATCAGGTTTACTATCTTCTATCTGATTTAAAGAAAAAACACATAATATAGCATTCGGGAGGAATAAATAATGGCAAATATTAACGATTACAAAAATGTTTGGGTCTATGCGGAACAACGATATGGAAAATTTATGAATGTAGCATTGGAGCTGCTTGGTGAGGGACGCAGGCTGGCTCGAGATATAAGTTCTGAGACAAAAGTTTGTGCAGTTCTGGTTGGATATGAAACAGATCCTCTTATAGAAGAACTCTATTCATACGGCGCTGATGAAATTATTCAGATAGATAATGAGCTGCTTGAATACTACAGCACTGACGGTTATACAAAAGTGATGGCTGATGCAGTAAAAGAATTCAAACCGGAAATCGTTTTGTTCGGAGCAACACATATTGGAAGGGATCTTGCCCCGAGAATAGCAGCAAGACTCGATACAGGACTTACTGCAGATTGTACGAGGCTGGATATAAAAACAAATGAATATATGGATTATCTGGAGAGTTACACAACAGCAAACCTTAACGGGCTAGACAGGGATGATCCCAGCTTAGGTCTCAAACAAACAAGACCTGCATTCGGAGGAAACCTGATGGCTACTATAGTTACTCCACACACCAGACCACAGATGGCGACTGTGAGACCGGGAGTTATGGATAGATGCCAGAAGCAGGATGATTTCAGAGGAGAGCTGATAAAATATGAACCAAATCTTTCAGCGGAGGATATACACGTTGAGCTTATTGATGTTGTAAAAGAAGCAAAAGAGCTTGTTTCACTGACTGATGCGGAAATTATCTGTTCAGGAGGAAGAGGGCTTGGTGACGCATCAGGGTTTGAGCTCATTGAAGAATTTGCGAAAACTGTCGGCGGTGTCGTAGGGGCTTCCCGTGCTGCTGTGGATTCCGGGTGGATAGCCCAGTCACACCAAGTTGGCCAGACTGGAACAACAGTAAAGCCAAGAATTTATTTTGCATGCGGTATTTCGGGGGCGATACAGCACCTTGCCGGAATGCAAACATCTGACATCATAATCGCTATAAACAAAGACCCCGAAGCACCAATGATGCAGCTTGCGGATTATGCTATCTGCGGTGATTTGAAAAAAGTTATACCTGAGATGATTTCTCAGTGGCAAACGGTATAGTTGAAAGGAGAAAACAAAAATGAGAGAGATATTGATCAAGGGACAGCTTAATAAGTTCAAAACATTCAAAGATTTTTCTGAGGAATTCAATATCAGTGAAAGGGATCTATTGTTAACAAATGAGTATATTTATAACCCTTTTATAAAAGAACTGGGTTTAAATTGTCAAATAGTGTTTCAGGAAAAATTCGGTGACGGCGAACCGACAGAAGAAATGATCACAGATATTTTAAATGCCATCGATGAAAATTCATATGACAGAGTCATCTCTGTCGGCGGCGGCGCGATACTTGATATCGGAAAGATCCTGTCCCTGAAGAGAACAGGTACAGTACATCAGTTATTTTTCAAAGAGGCAGAAGTGATTTCCGAAAAAGATACAGTTGCGATCCCGACTACGTGCGGAACAGGATCTGAGGTAACGAATATATCTGTTGCCATAGTAAGGGATAGTAAAGGCGATACAACAAAACTTGGCTTAGTGTCAGATTTGATTATCCCTCAGAATGTATGTCTTATCCCTGAAATGTTAAAGACTTTACCCTATGAACCTTTTGCATCTTCCGCAATTGACGCATTGATCCATGCTGTTGAATCCTATTTGTCTCCAGCAAGAGCAACAATGACATCTGAGTTATTTGGAGTCAAGGCAATGGAACTTATTTTGGAGGGTTTTCGAAGAATAGGAAAAGACGGTCCTGATGCGCGTTTTGATTATTTCGATGAGTTCGTAACTGCTTCATCTTATGCGGGGCTAGCTTTCCTGCAGGCAGGGTGTGCAACTGTACATGCAATGTCATTCCCGTTAGGTGGCACATATCATGTGCCTCACGGTGAATCAAACTATGCATTATTCGGAAAAGTGCTGGAAAAATATAATGAAATTGATCCTGATGGGAAAATCGCAGATTTCAAAAAAACAATAGCGCGCATTTTAGGTGGAAGTGAAGATGACGCTTTAGATAACCTTGCCGTACTTGAAGAGAAAATACTTCATTTAAAACCAATCAGAGAGTATGGATTTAAAGAATCAGATGTCGAATTATTTGCAGATTCTGTTATAGCAAATCAGCAACGCCTGGTAATTAACTCATATGTCCCACTGACAAGAGAATTGATCATGGAGATATATGAGGAAACATATTAAAGTCAAATCAATAAATGTATTTTAAAGGAGGAAAAGAGATGACAGATTTAAAGACAAGTTTACCTAAGATAGTAACAGATGAGATCCCCGGACCTAAGTCTGCGGAATTGCTGAAGGTAAGAAAAAGTGAAGTTACTGATGCGGTGGCAATGCTGGCACCGGTATTTGTAGACAGAGCCGAGGGTGCTATGGTTCAGGATATCGACGGGAACAGATTCCTTGATTTTGTTGCCGGCATAGGTGTACTAAACATTGGACACAGCCATCCGGAAGTTGTTGAGGCAGTAAAAAAGCAGGCTGATAAGTATTTTGCACCAAATATCAATGTGTTCAACTATGAACAATATCCATTGCTTGCCGAGAAACTTAATAAAATCGTTCCCATCGACGGAGAAAAGGAAACTATTCTGGTAAATACCGGAGCAGAAGCAGACGAGAACGCAGTCAAGCTTGCACGAAGATTTACAGGAAGAACTGAAATAATCGCTTTTTCAGGAGGGTTTCATGGGCGTTCATATATGACAATGGCACTGACCAGTAAAGTCAAGCCTTATAAATTCAACTTCGGGCCCCTTCCTCAAGGCGTTCAGAGATTCCCTTTCCCATATTGTTACAGATGTACATACGGGCTGGAAAGAGAAACTTGCGACATGCATTGTGCCAAGGTTTTCGAAGAAAGCTATTTCCTTGAGTATGTTGCTCCAGAAAGTGTTGCTGCAATAATACTTGAGCCAATTCTCGGAGAGGGTGGATTTGTGATACCTCCTGACGAGTTCCTGAAAGAGATGAGAGATTTCTGTGATAAATACGGCATTCTGCTGATCGCCGATGAAATACAGACAGGATACGCAAGGACCGGCAAGATGTTTGCCTGTGAGCACTGGAGTGTCAAACCGGATATCGTAGTAAGCGCGAAATCTGTAGCCGGCGGTATTCCTGTCTCTTGTGTTACAGCAAGAAAAGATATCATGGATTGCGTCGGGCCGGGAGAATTAGGCGGAACCTATAGCGGTAATGCACTTGCTACAGCATCTGCTCTTAAGATCCTTGAGATCATGGACCGTGATGACTATTGCGGAAAAGCCAATCATATCGGCGATATCACGATAAAGAGACTTTATGAGATGAAAGAAAAGTTCGAAATCATTGGAGATGTACGAGGTCGCGGTGCAATGCTGGCTGTCGAATTCGTCAAAAGCAGATCTACGAAAGAGCCAGCAAAGGAAGAGACAAAAGCTATAATTGCTGAATGTATGCAAAATGGACTTGTTGTATTAGGTGCAGGAGTCAGAGATAACAATATAAGATTCCTTATGCCCCTGGTAATAACCGATGAACAGGTAAATGCAGGTTTGGACATTCTTGAAAATGCTATAGCAAAAGTTTCTAAAAAATAATAATTTTCGATGGGTTTAATACTGAATCCCTGGCTACTCACAGTCAGGGCGAACAGGTGCAAGAATAATTGAGTTAAGTAGATAAAAAGTTTGCACCTATTCGAATTCAAACCAATAATAGATGTTGCTAAATGCACATATTTTAATGATTTGAATTGTTTGGTAAACCCCAATTAATCTTTATAGGCAAATTGTTTTCAAAAAAGAAAGTATATAAAGCATCTTATGAAAAAAGTGAATGTAATAAGTGCAGAAAAAGCGGCTATTCTGATAAATGATAATGACACCATAGCCACAGGAGGGTTTGTCAGCTGCGCCTGCCCGGAAGCTTTAAGTGGTGCGCTTGAAAAAAGATTTGTTGAAACCGGCTCTCCCCGAGATCTAACTCTATTTTTTGCTGCAGGCCAGGGGCAACGAGGTGAAGGCACCGGTGGTGATCATTTCGGTCACGAAGGATTGGTAAAAAGAGTCATTGGAGGTCATTGGGACAGGGCACCCAAGCTTGGCAAGCTTGCTATTGACAATAAAATAGAAGCATATAATCTGCCACAGGGAGTTATAACCCATATGTACAGAGATATTGCCGCAAACAATGGTTGGACAATGACACATGTCGGTTTGTATACTTTTGCTGATCCTAGAAATGGCGGAGGCAAACTGAATGACTGTACATCAGATGACCTTGTAAAGCTTATAGAAATCGAAGGTGAGGAAAGGCTTCTTTATAAGAATTTCCCCATCGATGTTGTTTTTCTAAGGGCGAGTTTTGCCGATGAACTGGGGAACTGCACTGTTCACAAAGAAGTTGGACCTCTTGATGTTACTGCCATGGCACAGGCGTGTAAGAATTCAGGAGGGAAAGTGATCGTTCAGGTGGAAAAAATAGTATCTGCTGGAACTCTGGATCCAAAGTTGGTAAAAATCCCCGGGATATATGTGGACTCCATCGTTATCGGATCAGAAGAAGAGAACATGCAATGCTTAGGTATGCCATATGATGGTTCACTAACAGGAGAATATCGAGTCACCATGGATGCCATCCCTCCCATTGACTTTGGGATAAGGAAGATCATCGCCAGGCGGGCATCATTGGAACTGAAAGATAATGTAGTGGTCAATCTTGGTACAGGTATGCCTGAAGCTATATCAAATGTAGCTGCGGAAGAAGGAATTTCAGATCGCATGACATTAACTGTAGAAGCAGGGCCTATCGCAGGAATACCCATGAGTAAAGCACAATTCGGCGCATCTGCAAATCCGATGTCAATACTTGAACATAATGTTCAATTTGATTTTTATCAGGGTGGAGGTATTGACATCGCTTATTTAGGGCTTGCCGAAACGGCGGCTAATGGTGATTTAAATGTTTCAAAATTCGGAGACAGAATGGCCGGAGCAGGAGGCTTTATTGATATAACACAAAATTCTAAAAAAGTCTGTTATTGTGGAGCTTTTACGGCTAAAGGTCTTGAAGTTGATTGTGAAGATGGAAACTTAAAAATAAAAAAAGAGGGCTCAAAGAAAAAATTTGTAAAAGAGGTGGAACATGTGACTTTTTCTGGTTATTATGCCACAAAGAAAAATCAATCTATTCTTTATATAACGGAACGTGCTGTATTTGAGCTTCGGGAAAACGGATTGACTTTGATAGAAATAGCGCCCGGTGTGAATTTGGAAAAAGATGTTTTAGACAATATGGAGTTTAAGCCTTTAATTTCAAGTGCCCTTAAAACTATGGATAAGAGAATATTTATAGAATCGGCGATGGGGTTAAGTGAAGGCAAATAAATCATATATTGGTAAATTAGATTAATGCTGTATATAGCAGATGCATATGTGTTGTGCGTAGTACAGAAAGGAGAAAAAGATGACAAAAGTTTTAGTAGTGGGTTACGGGGTGATCGGACAAAGATTAGCTGATGGGGTCGCTAAACAGGGAGATATGGAACTGATAGGGATTGTAGATGCTGCGCCAACATTAAGTATCAGAGCGCTCAAAGAAAAGGGAATGCCGTACAAATTATTTGCAGCCAGCAGTGACAGCCAAAAAGTATTGAATGAATCAGGTTACAACGTCAGTGGTGTAATGGAAGATGCTCTTAAGCAGGCAGATATTGTTCTTGATGCAACCGGGGCAGGCATTGGGGCAAAAAATAAAGAAATATATGAAAAAATGGGAAAGAAAGCCATATTCCAGGGTGGAGAAAGCAATAATATTGCAGATGTTTTTTTCCATGGATATGCAAATTACGACAAAGGTGTCGGAAAAGATTTCCTTAAACTTACATCCTGTAACACCACAGGATTGATTAGGGCTATCGATTGTCTTGACAAATTTGCAGGGATAGAAAAAACTGCGATCACCATAGTCAGGCGTGTTGCAGATCCCGGTGATTATCACAGAGGGCTTACCAATGCATTGCAGGTCGATAAAGCTCCCAGTCATCAGGCATTGGATCTTATGACGATTATGCCGCATATCGATGCTACAGGAATCTTGGTACATACTCCTGTTACTCACGGACATTTTATAACAGTAGTGGCCACTCCCAAAAACGATATATCCGTAGAAGATGCGTTATCTGCGTTTGAGAAGCATGACAGGATAAG
This sequence comes from Anaerovoracaceae bacterium, assembly GCA_031553035.1. Taxonomy (GTDB): domain Bacteria; phylum Bacillota; class Clostridia; order Peptostreptococcales; family Anaerovoracaceae; genus JAVBLY01. The sequence goes on from JAVBLY010000001.1 coordinate 310,187, forward strand.
ACTAGTCAGCATAGATGAAGGATTTCTGGGCAACGCTTCTATATTCAGGTACGCAAGAGATCTGGGGCGGGAAAGAGGAGATATATACGAGATCTGCATATGGAGAGACACTATAGTCAAGTCAGGCAAAGACATTATGTTCGGCATACATATTCCGCAAGAATCTGTGACAATACCGGAGACCATAGACGGGATCAGGGCTGCTATGAATATGGAAAGTGACGGTAAAAAAGCTGTTGCAGAGACAAATAAATATCTGGAGTTACCGTCATGGAAATGAAAGACAGGCTAAATATAGATTCGGTTTTCGATTTTAACTATTCAGGCAAGACGGTTCTTCTAAGGCTTGATATCAATTCTCCGGTTGACCCGGATACAAAAAAAATCACAAGCATGAACCGAATCGACAAAAGTCTGCCGACTGTCAGGAAACTCATTGATGATGGAGCAAAAATAGTTATGATCGCACATCAGGGAGATACTCTGGATTATCAGAATCTCATATCAATGCAGGAGCATGCTGATATACTGACTCAAAAATTGAATAGAAAAATCGAATACATAGATGATGTAGCAGGACCTGCCGCCCAGGAAAAGATCAGGTCACTGAAGGCAGGGGAAGGGATACTTTTAGGTAACCTTCGATATTTGACAGAGGAAGTATCTACATTTGAAAATGCAGTAAAACTGGAAGCCGAGGATATGATGGATGTATACCATGTGAGAAACCTTGCGCCTTTGATGGACAGTTATGTCAATGAAGCTTTTTCAGCTGCTCACAGAAACTCACCTTCCATGGTAGCTTATGAAAAACTTCTACCGACAGCAGGCGGAAAACTTCTCATAGAAGAACTGACAGCGTTGACCTCTGTTGCGGAGGATGCTGAAAAACCATGTGTTTTCATTTTAGGAGGAGCTAAAATATCGGATGCTTTCGGGATGCTGGAAGAAGTTTTATCCAAAGGAATAGCAGACAAAATACTTACATGTGGAGTAACAGGCGAAATCATGCTTATGGCAAGCGGGACAAATCTGGGATCTAAAAAAGAAAAATGGATAAAGAGCAGAAGTCTGGATGGGTTTATAAAAAATGCACAAAAATATCTAAGGGAATATCCGGATAAGATCCTGATGCCCAGAGATCTGGCATACGAAAAGGGCGGAAGAAGAAATGAAATAGAGGTAAAAGGCACACTTGATGATGAGATGTTTATGGATATAGGCGAAGAAACAGTCGAATCTTATATTAAGGAAATATATAAAGCTAAAACGCTATTCATGAACGGTCCGGCAGGAGCATATGAAGATCCACTGTTTGAATACGGAACAAACAAAATCTGGAATGCGGTTGCAGACTCAACAGCTTACTCCGTGATCGGCGGTGGAGATACGGTTTCTGCCGCTGAGAAATTCATTGATATTGACCGGATCAGTTATGTCTGTACTGCCGGTGGCGCTATGGTCAGATTTTTATCAGGGAAAGAGTTGCCGTTAGTAAAAGCTATGAAAAATGCAATAAAGGAGAAGTGCTGATAAATGGATATTCAAGAAAGATCATTGAAATTACATGAAAAACTAAAAGGGAAGCTTTCAATAGACAGTAAAGTTCCGGTAAAAACAAAAGACGATTTGTCTTTGGCATATACTCCCGGCGTTGCTGAACCTTGCAGATATATCAACAAAAACAAAGATGATGTTTACAAATATACAGGCAAAGGCAACACCGTTGCCATAGTTACGGATGGAAGTGCAGTGTTGGGGCTTGGAGATATAGGCCCTGAAGCTTCTCTTCCCGTTATGGAAGGGAAAGCTGTCCTTTTTAAAGAATTCGGAAATGTGGATGCCGTCCCTGTCTGTCTGGATACAAATGATCCTGATGAGATCGTAAAGGTGGTAAAGCTTATATCACCTGTATATGGAGGTATAAATCTCGAAGATATCTCGTCACCAAGATGCGTTGAGATAGAAGATAAATTGAAAGCCCAGCTTGATATTCCTGTTTTCCATGATGATCAGCATGGTACTGCCGTTGTTGTTACAGCTGCGTTATTGAATTCTCTGAAAATTGTTGAGAAGGACTGGAAGGACATAAAAATAGCTATGAGCGGCGCCGGAGCAGCGGGAAATGCTATTTCCAGAATGCTGCTCAGCATAGGGATAAAGGATATTTTCATCTGCAACAGCAGGGAAATAATCAATAAGGACAGTAAGTATGAGAATCCGGTTCATAAAATGATAGCCGAAACTACGAATTTAGAAAACAGAAAAGGTCATTTGAAAGAAGCTTTAGAAGGTGCCGACGTATTTATCGGAGTATCTAAAAAAGATATAGTCACTGAAGACATGGTAAAAAGTATGGCAAGTGATCCCATCGTGCTGCCCATGGCGAATCCGGATCCTGAGATCATGCCTGAAATTGCAAAAAAAGCCGGAGCAAGGATCGTAGGGACAGGAAGATCGGATTTTGCCAACCAGATAAATAATGTTCTTGCATTTCCGGGCATATTCAGAGGAGCCCTTGATGCACGGGCATCTGAAATAAACGAAGAAATGAAAATTGCAGCTGCAAAAGCAATAGCATCACTTATCACAAGCGAAGAACTAAATGAAGAATATATTATCGTCCCTGCATTTGATGAGAGAGTGGGGGAAGCTGTAGCCGAGGCTGTGAAAAAAACAGCTGTGGAAACCGGCGTATCGCAAATGAGAAGAGGAACAGAATGGGGAAATATAGACTTAAATATGGCACATCTGAGATAAGCTTTTCAATACCAGATACCCATATCGTTAAAACATTGTTGCCTAACGAGGTTGATTCCGATAGAACGGAAGAAGATCTGATCTTATCTGCATTATCTCATCCCGTGGGGAGTAACCGCCTAATGGATATAGTTTCCGCTGACGAGAAAGTTGCCATTATTACAAGTGATATTACTAGACCATTGCCCAGCTATAAAATTCTTCCTTTCATTCTTGAAGAGCTGAATGCCGCAGGCGTGAAGGAAGAAAACATCACAGTGGTTTTTGCCTTAGGTAGTCATAGAAAACACACTGAAGAAGAAAAGCGGAAACTTGTAGGCGATATGATTTATGAAAGCAATATTCATCTTCTGGACAGCGATATGGATGATTGTGTGCGTTTGGGGCAGTGTAAAAATGGGACTCCTGTTGATATCTTCAAGCCTGTCGCCTATGCCGACAAACGTATTTGCCTTGGTAATGTGGAATATCATTATTTTGCAGGATATTCAGGAGGCAGCAAAGCTTTGATGCCTGGAGTTTCCAGCCACGAAGCCATACAGGCCAATCATTCCAACATGGTACACGAACTGGCTTTTGCCGGTAATTTGGATGGTAACCCTGTCCGAGATGACATAGAAGAAATCACAGATTATATATCGGTTGATTTTATCTTAAATGTTGTTTTGGATGATAAAAAAAACATCGTGCATGCTGTTTCTGGTGACGTAGTGAAAGCCCACAGAGACGCATGCTTTTTCCTGGATAAATTGTACAAAGTAAGAATAGAAAAAAAAGCAGATATTGTCATTTTTTCTCCGGGGGGATTCCCAAAAGATATCAATATATATCAGGCTCAAAAAGGACTTGATAATGCAAAACATGCGGTGAAAGACGGGGGAATACTCATATGGTGTGCATCAGCATCAGAAGGATTCGGAGAAAAGGTGTTTGAAGATTGGATGAAAAATAAAACTCCTGAGGAAATGGTGGAAGAAATAAAAACTAATTTCAAACTTGGGGGTCATAAAGCTGCCGCGATATCGATGGTTTTACTAAAGAATGATATTTATTTTATTTCAGATCTGGATAAAGAATTGATAAAAAATATTCATATGAAACCATTCAATAATGTACAGGAAGCACTGGATAAGGCCATAGAGCAAATGTGTATACATAGCAATATCATCATTATGCCTGCTGCAAATTCGACACTGCCATATTTAGGCTAAGCATTTCATTTTAGAAAGAAACTAGCGATGAAATTATGGAATCTAATAAATGTTGATTAATAAAAGAAAAAATATAATAATTGAATATAGAAATTGTAATTTTAATAAAAAATCTGTTAAAATATGATTATAGGAAAACAACAGGGCTGTATAACATACAATGTTTATCAAGATTCATCTAATACGCCATTATTGTTGTTTTTTTGAAAATGGGGAAGTAAAGAAGATTTAGATTTACATTTGTCAGATCCTGAATTTTTAAATGAATATGCTAAAATTGAAGAATGTTTTTCAGCAGAAGAACAACTTAAGGTGCTTAAAAAGTATTTGTAAAAACTGATTAAAATCCTATATGCAAAATGTTTCTTATGAAGAGGAGAGTTATGTCATATAATTATTTTCAATATTTGGATGAGATGAATGAGATTGCCTTGATCGAAGAGCCTGACTCAACTATTAAATATGCCAACAAAGCATTTACTGAATGTTTTGGTATTAAAAAGGAAGATGCCATTGGGAAAAAATTACTGAATTTTATTATACCTGAAGATCGGGAAAGTTGTGATATGGAGTTTGTTGTTACGCCAGAAAATCCTTCTTTTCGAGTATATGGCCGGTCACGAAGAGCAGATGGTAAAATTATTTGGGTACAATGGGTCGGACGTGGTTATTTTGATAGTGATGGAAAACTTGTGGAATTTCAGGAAGTGGCATTAGATATTACAGAATTAAGAGAAGGCATTAATGAAAAAGTTAAAATTTTAGAAAAAGCGCATCAGCGTTTAAATGATTTAACTGCCAACAATGATAGTGCTGTTATGGAAAATAAAAAAAATCCTGTTGATAATGTTGCAATGTACAATTTCTCTGATATTGTTTACACCAGCTCAAAAATGAAAAAAGTTATTTCTCAAGCAAAATGTACAACAGAAAGTGATGCTCCTGTTTTACTCGAAGGTGAAAGTGGAACTGGTAAAGAACTTTTTGCTCAATCCATTCATAATTATGGAAAAAGGGCAAATGGTCCGTTTGTAGCGATAAATTGTGGTGCAATGCCTCCTGAACTTGTTGGCAGTGAATTGTTTGGCTATAATGAGGGAGCCTTTACAGGAGCTATTCGTAGTGGAAAAAAAGGGAAATTTGAGTTGGCATCGTGGGGGACTTTGTTTCTTGATGAAATTGCAGAAATGCCTCTGGCACAGCAGACGGCTCTTCTTCGAGTATTGGAGACAAAAACAGTGACTCGAATTGGTGGGGATGAAGAAATTCCAGTTGATGTTAAGATAATCAGTGCTACCAATAAAAATCTGAAAGAAGAAGTTTCTGCAGGCAGATTTCGGGAAGATCTTTTTTTTTTTGGTTAAATGTGATAAATTTAAAGATACCTCCACTTCGGGAACGGAAAGAGGATATAATTCCTCTAATGGATGTTTTCCTTGAAGAAATTGGGAATAGCCACCTGAACAGAAGTGAACTATACGATAAACAATTAATGAAATTATGGAATTATGATTGGCCTGGAAATGTCCGTGAACTTAGAAATATCGTTGAACGTTTGGCATACATACCTGACTATGATTTAAGTGATATTTTAGATATATCTGATTCGGACGATAAATATTTGGACTCAGATGATACTAATGAAGATGAAAAAGAAATTATATCTGCTTTCTTAAAAGAGTGTAATGGAAACATGAGTGCAGCAGCAAGAAAAATTGGTATATCCAGAAAGACTTTATATAAAAAAGTACAAAAATATGGATTAAAGCCAAAAGGATAGTTTTACGCTTACTTAGCAGTTAGCTGATTACAAATTCATCTTCGATGCCACTAGTGAAGGCTCTTGGATTATTCCTAGCGTAGATATAAATAATTCATATTTAGTAGCACCGGGTATCCCCCTTTCATTTGACCTTGATTATTTTGAAAAAAATAACAATATCCTTCATGACATGCTTCAGATCGGAACAGCAGTAATGCTCGCAGAAGTCCTGTAATGAATAAATCATATTTTATCTAAAAGTCATAATCAAAATTATACACAAAAACTTATATTAGGCATATACTTCGGTGCTATATATATTTTATTTTGTCAAATATTTTTTATAAACTCAACAATACAGTAAAAATCGGTATAGTTGCAATAGAGAATAATGTTGACACCAAGACACCTTTGCTGGCAAATTTATAGTCCGCTCCATACTGTTGAGCGAATATTGCAGCACACATTCCGGCAGGCATTGCAAAGTCCAATATTAATACGTTCGCAAGCAGAGACGAGTCATTAAGGATCAAATAGAATATCACATATGCCAAGATCGGTATCACCAGCAGCTTTACAAAAGACAATATATATATACTACTTCCGCTGAAAACATCTTTAACCTTCATTCTTCCGATCTGCATGCCGATAGCTACCATTGTAATTGGAGTTGTGGCAGATCCGATGATCTCAATGGATTTTCCCAGGAAGCCGGGAAGTGTAATATCAAAGAGGAAAAGCAGAAAGCCAATGACTACACCGAAAATCCCGGGTGTCAACATCTCTTTGGGGTTCATCCTGAGTTTTTTCCCTGCGGACATCTGTATCAGCATGATGCCCAGTGTAAATACAAAAATATTGCTTACTAATTCCACTACCGATGCATAAAATGTAGCCTCCCCTCCGTACAGAGCATTTATCACAGGAATTCCCATAAATCCTGTGTTGGCAACAATGACCATGAATATAAACAGGTAACTGTGTTTTTTATCCATATTGGTCACTTTGACCAGCAGCAGAGAAATAAGAAAGGCTATAACAAAAATAACAAGCATAATGACAGCTATATATCCGCAGCTTTTAAGAATCTCAAACGAAAAGGGAATCTGCATAGCATCTATTACTAAACATGGCCATGTCAGGTTGGTAACGATGGCTGTCAGCCCCAGAGATTGTTCTTCATTTATGATATTTTTTCTCCCAAGAAAAAGCCCCGGTATTATCATTATGAATATCATCGCAAGTGATGTAAGGCTTTCGGCAGTTCCCATGAATTCTCCTTGATTCTTTTACAAATTAGCAGGCGCATGTAACATTTTAGCATACTTAAACTTTGCAGTACACCTTTAGTAAATCCATTAAAGCGTTCTTTGGGTACCTTTTTTAATATCATGCCTTTTTTAAGCCGGAGGGATCTTTTATGGATTTGATGCTTTTTTTGTATGAGAAGAATGTTATACTAAGTATACTGTTTTAAATGAATAGGACATATACTATGCAAACTCAAGGCGTACAAGACCAAAGCAATATTCTGCTAAAACCACAGATCTAAGCTTCATAGACATGATTCGGTATCCCGATATGTCGATCATGCATGGGCAGACGACTTTTATAAAAGGCGAGAGCGGCTCCGGCAAGAGCACGCTTCTTAAGCTTTTTTCGGCTCTTGAATCTCCCAGTGACGGGAAGATATATTACAACGGTACCGACATCCAAGATATTGATACAATTGATTTACGCAGGGAGGTCACGCTGGTGTCTCAGGCATTTTACCTATTTGATGGGACAATCAGAGATAATTTTGGCGAATTCTATAAATTCAGAAATCAGGATGTGATAGGTGACGATCTTATTTGGAAGTATCTGGATATCTGCATGATGGATCATGACATAGATTCGGATACCGTATCCATGTCGGGCGGTGAAAGGCAGAGGGTGTTTATTGCCGTATGCCTGTCGTTTCTTCCGAAAGTCATAATGCTGGACGAACCCACTTCCGCACTGGACAGTGCAAATGCGTAAACATGCTTCTAAATATAAAAGAGTTTTGTGATGAAAATGAGATGACTATGCTGGTGGTAAGCCACGATGACAAACTTTCGGATGATTTTGCAAAGCAAACTATACGTCTTATGAGGAGGGATGGCTGATGGATTTTAGCTCATTCGACTTCAGCATCGCAGAAATAATACGTTTCGGATCGGTGTATCTTCTTCTTATCATCGTTCTGATAATAATGAAAAAGCCAATGTGAACAAGACGAAACTGCTGCTGGTGGCAAGTCTCAGGATGACGGTCCAGCTAATCATCGCAGGGTTCATCCTTACTTTGATATTTGAGAATCCGAATCCGGCATTCACCACGCTGTATCTTCTGGCTATGATCGGTTTTGCATCACATCGCTCCATATCAAGAAACAAAGAACTCAATAGAAAGTTCAAAATAATCATCGTTTGTTCACTGTTTTTTACGGGGCTTGCTGTCATGTTATTTTTCATCATGGTAGTCGTTAACGAAAGCATATTTGACCCCAGATACGCCATACCTCTGGGCGGGATGATATTCGGAAATACTATGACAGGACTCAATCTGGGGCTCCAGTCGTTTACCGACTCTGTAAATTCAATGAGAGTCAGGTCGGAAACGCTGCTGGGTATCGGCACCCGGCCTAAGCAGATCCTGCTTCCATATGTGAACCATGCTCTTGAGACGGCTCTTCTCCCGACTATCAACTCAATGATAGGAATGGGGATAATATTCCTTCCGGGGATGATGACGGGGCAGATCCTTGCCGGTGCCCAGCCCATGTCAGCCATTCTGTATCAGATATCGATCATGATCGCGATCTGCACAGTGGTTTGTGTAAGTGTCTTCTCCTCGCTGATCTTAGGGTATAAGACCATGTATAATGACAGAAATCAGTTTATCAAATAATAAAATTTTTATGACAATATTTATTTATGATCGAAAATTTGGTATTTAGTATATAATTGAATTATGAATATATTGACCAGGAAGAGACGAATCATATTTTTCATATTTTTGGCGTTATCTGTCGGTATCATCATTTTTTTCAATGTCAATGATCTTTTAGATGCCGGCGATTATACCAACAGGCTGAATATCATCTGCCTGATATTTTTCACTGCACTGATGTTTTTGCTCTATATCATCTTTGAAGCATATAGAGTCATGTACGAGGAAATGGCCGAAAGAGTCAATACCATCACCGCCAATAAAGATGAGCTTCAGATAATCTACAACGGCATATCACTGCTCCTTATAGAAGTGAATGAAGGAGGCATCATCATCAATGCCAATGATGCAGTGTGTCGTTATCTCAACAAAAAAAAGAACCACATACTCGGTGCCACAATCCCCAAGATACTGCTTATGGAACCAGCCGCTATCCGGATCATCATGGAAATGATAGATACTGCCTTCAAAAAGGAAAACAAGATGATCGATGAATTTGAGACCGACGGACACATCTTCGAGGTAGCAGTTTCTTTTTATGAAAATTTTGCGGATTTAGAAAAAAAAGTATTGGTGGTTCTTAATGATGTAACACAGGAAAGAGCAAATTACAGACAGATGATGCAGGACAACAAAATGATTGCAGTCGGTCAGCTGGCGGCAGGTGTTGCACACGAAATAAGAAATCCCCTTGGTCTCATCAGGACTTACAGCCATCTTCTCAAGAAAAATCCGGAGGATCCGGAGATCAGGGAAAAGGCGATCCCCATGATAGATTATGCCGTGGACAGATCCAGTGTCATAATTGATAATCTGCTGGGTTTCTCCAGATTATCAAGTGAATCACGGGAAGAGATAGATCTTCATTCTGCTGTTGAATCAATAATCAAGCTGGAGGAACATGAACTGCTGAACAGAAATATAAGCATCTCGGTGAACTGCCCTGTTGGTATCAGGTTTTATACAATAGCCGAATCTCTTCAGATCATCCTTGTCAATCTCATAAACAATGCTATAGATGCAATAGAAAAAGACGGTTCAGTTTCTCTTTCATGCAATGTTGGCCCGGAGTATGTGGCCATAAAGGTCAATGACACCGGAGGCGGTATACCCGACAAAATCAAAGGGGACATATTCAATCCGTTTTTCACTACCAAAGAAAACAGGAACGGAAGCGGACTTGGACTTTACATAGTATACAATGAAGTGATGAAACTTAAAGGGAAGATTGAAGTTGACAGCATTATGGGCGAGGGGACAACGTTCATCCTTACCTTGCCCAGGCAAATAGGAGCAAATAATAATGAATAATTCTTTTAGAATACTGGTTGTAGATGACGAAGCACCGTACTGCGAAGCGCTGTCACTTACATTAAAAAGCGAAGGCTACGATGTAACCGAATGCACCGGTCCCCGACAAGCTGCCTGTATCATCAGCAGTGAAAAATTTGACCTTGTAGTATCCGACCTGATGATGCCTGACATGAACGGGATCGAACTTCTCAAAGAGGTCAAGAAGGTCAAACCTGAAATATACTTCATCATTCTGACCGCATTCGGCACAATAGAAAATGCAGTTGAGGCCATGAAATATGGTGCATTCAATTATGTTATCAAGGGATCGGATATCGAGCAGCTTTTAAGCGAAATAGAAAAAATCACCAAGATCAGTCAGAATACTCTGATTCCGGATACTGCGGATGATTCTGATGATATAGTGGAATATACCCTCTTCAGCAATAATGAAAAATACAAGCAGGTCCTCGACCTTGCCGGAAAGGCAGCAAAAAGCGATTCCAATGTATTGATCCTGGGAGAATCCGGTGTTGGAAAAGAAGTAATCGCCCAATATATCTTCAAAAAAAGCAAACGGAGCAAGAACAAATTCATCGCTTCAAACTGTCATACTTATTCGAGCAATCTTCTGGAATCCGAGCTCTTCGGACATGAAAAGGGCGCTTTCACGGGAGCACTTCAAAAACGGATAGGACTTTTTGAAACGGCAGAGGAAGGTACCCTTTTTTTAGATGAGATCGGAGATGTTGCCCTGGAAACTCAGGCAAAACTTCTCAGAACCATCGAAACAAAAAAGATAACAAGGATCGGAAGCAACGATGAGATCAAAGTGGATTTCAGACTGATAACTGCAACAAACAAAAACCTGGAAGAGGAGATGGCCGAAGGAAGGTTCAGGGAAGATCTTTTCTTCAGAATAAGTACTATCGTGCTGCAGGTTCCGCCACTGCGTCAGAGAAAAGAAGATCTCCCTCACCTGATCGAGTTCTTTGCCAAAAAGACCTGCGGCACTCTGGGCATGGACGAGCTTACATTTTCTGATTCCATAGTACGGAAGCTGCTCAAATACGAGTACCCCGGCAATATCAGGGAACTGAAGAATATCATCGAAAGGCTCATAGTGTTATCTGACAACGGTGTCGCCAACGAGGATATTTTGTCAGAAATGTTCATTGAGTCTCCGGACGGTCTGTGGAACGAAGTACCAAACAAACAGCTGTCACTTAAAGAACTGAGACAGGAAATAGAATCCAGATATATTGCTGATCTGCTTAAAGACAACGATAATGATGCGGGCAGAACAGCTGAGATCCTGGGTATCAGCAAAAGGCACCTTTTCAATAAAATGGCCGAATTCGGGCTTAACAGTCCGGAGCAAAATAAAGATAGTGATGGGGACTAGCATTGGCAAAAGAAAGACCACAGCTTAAAAGGTCACTTGGGAGGGTGGAAGTATTTGCCCTTTCTTTCGGTACAATGATCGGATGGGGATCCATTGTAATGCCTATTCAGTGGATAAGCGACGGCGGTTTGTTAGGTGCTGTAGTGCCGCTGCTGCTGACAACAATCATGTGCGTTTTCGTGGGGCTCATATATGCTGAACTGACATCCGCCTTCCCACTTGCAGGAGCAGAGCTGGCGTTTTCATACAGGTCCATGGGTGTGCTTGGCTCCTGGATCACGGGCTGGATGGTTTGTCTTGCGTATATAGGCATCGCATCGTTTGAAGGGATCGCTCTTCCCATGGCGCTGAATTATCTCATCCCTCTTCCACAATGGGGATATCTGGGGGATATCGGTGGATTTGAGATTTATTTTTCCTGGGTGCTCGTTGGAATCAGCGGAGCGCTGATATTGATAGTTTTGAATATAATCGGCATCAGACAGGTTGCAATATTTCAGATACTGCTTATACTGGTGATGCTTTTTACCGGGGCTGTATATCTTCTGGGAGGCGCCGCCTTTGGAGATGTAAGTGATCCCCAGCCTATATTTACCGATATAAAGGGAATGGAGCTGGTGCTTATAATGGCTCCGTCCATGTTTATCGGCTTTGATATGGTAGCAAAATCTGCGGAGGAGATGAACATGCCTCTTCGAAATGTCCCCAAAGTGCTGATCTTTTCTATTTGTTCAGCAGGCATATGGTACATAATACTTACTTTGGCCACATATTTTCTGCTACCCGGCAGCAGTAGCGGAGATGCAGGCACAGTTGCCAGTGTCGCCGCTATCGTATTTGAGTCCGATATCGTCATGAAGATGATAATTGCCGGAGGTATCTGTGCGATAATAACCACCTGGAACGGCTTCATTGTTGGCGCGTCCAGAATGCTGTTTGCAATGGGGCGTGCGAAACTGCTACCGGAAATGTTCGGAAAAGTACACCCTAAATACAAAACTCCGGTTGTTGCAATAGTCTTTGTGGGACTTTTCTGTTGCATATCACCGTTTCTTGGAGCAGGAGCCTTTTCCCCATTCCTTAATATAGTAGCATTTGGAACGGTCATATGCTATCTCATGGTTTCCGTTTCTTTTTTGCTTATCAGAAAAAATGAGCCCGACTTGAGAAAAGAATACAGGGTAAAACATGGAAGGTTCACCGGGATAGGGGCCATCTCGTTGGTTCTGTTTTTTCTGTTCTGGTATACGCCGGCAAGCCCCATTGCGCTGGGTTGGGTCTATGAATGGATATTCATATCCGTATGGATATTCATCGGTGCCGTTTTCTTCGCAATAATAAAGGTCACTCAGGCAAAAAACAAGGTATCGGCTGCCGAGAGGGAGACTCTGATATTCAGCGATGAGTATGCCAGGGAAATAAACAGCCGCTGAAAAAAAAATTGACAAATTTGGCGAACAAGAGTAACATAGAAAACAAGTTCAAATTACAAACCGTTGATTGAGATTAGTAGGAGTGGAACCCGGAAAGAGAGAGAATCGCCGATGGTGGGATGGCGGTATGAAGGGCCAGACTGAATGGACTCATGAGGGTAGGACGAACAGCTTACTGCTAAGTAGCGCCTAACGGGATCTCCACCCGTTACCCAGGGAGCATGTTTACCAAATGATATTTCATTTGCGAATATGATAAGAGTGGATGCCCAGCATCAATTCTGGTGGTACCGCAGAGGTTAATGGCCTTTGTCCAGTTAAGGACAAAGGTCTTTTTTTGTTACAAAGGAGGGCAGTAGCTTTCACCAAATCATACCCACAAGGGGCACAAGAACCTCTTTGAGGAAGGTTTGGGAAAGCCTTGCACACAAACTTACCTACAACTCACTTCATTCGTTGGGTAAGTCACAGGAAGGAAGAGAAAAATGAGTAAACAAAACACAAAAATTCCGCACAGATTTTATTTGACAGAAGAGCAGATGCCTAAAGAATGGTATAACGTAAGAGCAGATATGAAAGAGAAACCTGCTCCCATGTTGAACCCGGCAACTCTTAAACCGGCAAAGGAAGAAGATCTGACTCCTGTTTTCTGCAAAGACTTGGTGAAGCAGGAACTGGATAACGACACCAGGTACTTCCCCATCCCTGAGGAAGTACTTGAGATGTATAAGATATACCGGCCATCGCCCCTGTGCAGAGCATACAATCTGGAGAAGGCTCTGGACACGCCGGCAAAGATATATTTCAAATTTGAAGGCAATAATACCTCGGGAAGCCATAAGCTGAATTCAGCCATTGCCCAGGTATATTATGCAAAGAAAGAAGGGCTCAAGGGCGTCACTACGGAGACAGGGGCCGGACAATGGGGAACAGCTCTGGCCGAGGCAACGTCTCATTTCGGATTGGAGCTCCTTGTATACATGGTCAAAGTTTCAACACAGCAGAAACCGTATCGTAAAGCAATAATGGAGACATTCGACGCAAGAGTCATACCCAGCCCCAGCGACACAACCGAGGTAGGCAGAGCTATACTTGCCGAGGATCCTGACAACAGCGGCAGCCTTGGTACGGCAATTTCAGAGGCCGTGGAAGTTGCGGTCAAGACAGACGGATATAAATATGTCCTGGGTTCGGTTCTTAATCAGGTTGCGCTCCATCAGTCCATAATAGGACTTGAAACCAAGAAAGCTATGGAGATCATGGGTGAATATCCCGATGTGATCATAGGCTGTGCCGGCGGCGGATCAAATCTTGCAGGCCTGATAGCCCCTTTCATACAGGATAAAATCAACGAAAAAGGCGATCCCGAGATCATTGCGGTAGAGCCAATGTCATGTCCGTCACTGACCAGAGGGAAATATGCATATGATTACTGCGATAACGGAATGATAACACCGATGGCCAAGATGTATACTCTGGGGTGCAAGTTCAAACCTGCATCGAATCATGCAGGCGGACTCAGATATCACGGCATGTCACCGATACTTTCAAAGCTCTATGACGAGAATTACATGAGAGCCATATCTGTTGGACAGACCAAGGTATTCGAAGCAGCCAAATTTTTCGCTCAGCAGGAGACTATACTCCCTGCACCGGAATCTGCACATGCTATTCTGGGAGCTATCGAGGAAGCTAAGAAGTGCAGGGAAACAGGCGAAGCAAAGACAATTGTTTTCGGTCTTACAGGCACGGGATATTTTGACATGACAGCCTATACCTCGTATAATGAAGACACTATGAAGGATTACGTACCGACCGACGAAGAGTTACAGAAAGGGTTCGATCAGCTGCCTAATGTCATATAAGGTTAAGTTAAACGCATTTGAAGGACCGTTCGACCTCCTGGTGTATCTTATTGAAACAGCGGAGATGAACATCTACGATATCAAGGTATCGGAGATCACCGAACAGTATTTAAATCACATAGAAGATATGAAAGAACAGGATGTCGCAGTCGGCGCGGAATTTCTCGTGCTTGCTGCGACTCTTATTGAGCTTAAATCAAAGATGCTTCTTCCCAGGATCAGACCAGACGGCGAAGAAGAACCGGATCCCAGAACAGATCTTGTAGAAAAACTGGTGGAATATACCAGATTCAAAAAGCTTGCAGGCCTCCTTGAAGAGCAGCGTGAATTCGCGGAAAAAATCAGCGAAAAACCTCAGGAGGACCTCACTCCTTTCACCGATGAGCCTGATGAATATCTTCAGATGGATATGGACAAATTCATTACCGCATTCAGCAGTTTTATATACAGAAAAAGGAAAGATGCCGAGCTTAAAGAACGTTACGAAATGATGGAGCGTGAAAAAGAGACGGTTGAATCAAAGATGGCTTTTATCAAAAATGCCTTCAGCGGCGTCAAAAACAAGATCCTGAAGTTTAAGGATCTGCTCATGGATAAAGGCAGCAAATACGATAAGATAGTGACCTTTATATCGTTATTGGAGATGGCAAAGAACAAGAAGGTCAAAGTCAGTCAGGACGAGAACTTTAGTGAAATAGAAATAGAGTTGGAAGAGGAGCCGAAGTGTGAATAATTAATTCACACGCCGCCGGAGGCATATAATTGTTTTTCACTCCATATAGGGAATTTCGATTATTCATAAGTGATTTGTTTCTGCAAGAGGCAATTCATTTGCCTCGGTAGTAGAAATGGAGTGAAAAAATGTCTAGCAGGAAAACTATAAAGTCTGCATTTGAGTCGATGATGTTCGTATGGGGTGAGCCTCTTGAAGCGAAGATCGCAGGAGATGTCTTCGATCTTACGGGAAAAGAAGCAGCTGAGATTTTCAGAGAACTTATAAAGGAATATGACGAAGCCGAAAAAGGAATAAGGATCAGAGAGATAGACGGAAGCTTTCAGTTCATATCAAATGAAGAAAATTATGATTATATCAGAACTATATGCACTCCCATAAAGACAAAGAGGCTGTCTCAGGCGGCACTTGAAGTGCTTGCTATAGTGGCATACAAACAGCCTGTCACAAAGAGCGAAATCGATTCTGTCAGAGGTATAAAGAGTGATAGGGTTCTCGAAGGGCTTGTGAACAAAGATCTCATTGAAGATGTGGGAAGGGCTGATTCAATAGGGCGTCCAATGCTATATGGAACCACAAAAACTTTTCTTCAGTACTTTGATCTGACGAATATTAAGGAGCTGCCTGAGATCGATGATCTGGAAGATGATATTCTGTTTGCCGGTTCTGATATGATGGAGAACATGCAGCAGATCAGCATTGACAGCATGGGGTCCGGTAATGAAAATGAACAAAAATAATATAAAGCTGATAGCAACAGATCTGGACGGGACGCTCCTTGACTATAACATGGCACTTTCTGCCGAGAATAAAAATGCTCTTGAGCAGGCCGCTGAAAAAGGTGTTATGATCGTTGTAGCGACCGGGCGGTCTTTTCTTTCCATCCCAGATTATGTAAGAGAGATCAAAGGCATCAATTACGCTGTTACTGCAAACGGAGCTAAAACCCATGATTTTGCATCAGGAGAGCTGATAAGCGGGCAGTATATCAGTGAGAGGTCTATAGATGCAGTTTGGGAAATTCTGAATAAAAAAGGTATTATGCTGGAGGTCTTTGTAGAAGGCAGACCTTATGTTCATAACTGGGATTATGTGAATCCCCAAATCTTCGGCAGCACAGAATCATATATAAAATACTTTATGGCTTCCAGAAAACCGGTAGGCGATATATTTTCTTTTATTAAGGAAAACAAAAATAAGATCGAAAATATCAACCTGGTATTTCGTTCCCCAGACGACAGACTTGGGACGCTTTACGAGCTGGAAGAGATCCAGGATAAAACCGGTGACTTTGCTTTGACATCGTCGTTCCCTTTCAATCTGGAAATAGGCGGCGTGGGTGTGGATAAGGCAAATGCCATAGAAATGATCTGTAAAGCCCACGGCATAAACCGCGAAGAGACAATGTGTATAGGTGACAACAATAACGATTCCGGAATGGTTGAATTTGCGGGTATAGGGGTTGCCATGGAAGATGCAGTCCCTGGTGTGAAGGATGTAGCTGATTTTGTCACAAAATCAAGCAGCGAAAGCGGTGTCGCCTTCGCTGTCGAAAAATACATTTTCTAATACTTAAAATTCTTTATCTTTCATTAAGTGAAACATAATCCATACTGGGCATAACATTTTTGTATGCCGGTCTTATTATCTTTCCTGCGTTGATAAGTTCTTCAATTCTGTGTGCACTCCAACCTGATATACGTGCGATGGCAAACAGTGGTGTGTAGAGGGATAAAGGAAGGTCCAGCATGCTGTAAACAAAGCCACTGTAAAAGTCAACATTGGCACTGACACCCTTGTAAATCTTCCTTTCTCCGGCGATCAGCTTCATTGCCAGCCTTTCCACATTGCTGTAAAGCGCATATTCGTCTTCTCTGTCCTTTTCTTTTGAAAGTCTCTCTGTAAAACTTTTGAATATATCAGCTCTCGGATCGGAAAGCGAATAGACCGCATGGCCCATCCCATATATGAGCCCGGCCTTGTCGAAGGCTTCCTTATGAAGAAGCTTTTCAAGATAGTTCGTTATCTCGTCATCGTCGTTCCAGTTCTGTACATGTTCCTTCATGTCATCGAACATCTGGACAACCTTAATGTTAGCACCACCGTGTTTTGGCCCTTTCAGTGACGAAAGAGAAGCAGCAACTGACGAATATGTATCAGTTCCCGAGGATGAAACCACGTGAGTGGTGAATGTGGAATTGTTACCGCCGCCATGCTCTGAATGAAGAATCAAAGCTATATCCAGAATGCTGGCTTCCAGCGGTGTATACTGTCCGTCTTTTCTAAGAAGATACAGAATATTTTCCGCCGCCGAAAGTTCAGGCTTCGGAGTATGAATGAATAGATCATCCCCATGGAAGTAGTGCCTGTATGCCTGATAGCTGTAAACCGAAAGGAGCGGAAAAACAGCAGTGAGGAGCAGACTCTGTCTCAGTACGTTGGGAATATCCGTATTGTTTGCTTTTGAATCATAAGCATGGAGAGTGAGTACGCTTCTGGCAAGAGTGTTCATCATGTCTGAACTGGGTGCCTTCATTATTATGTCTCTCACAAAGCTTGTCGGCAGAGTTCTGTATCTTGCCAGAAGAGCTTTAAAATCCTCAAGTTCTTTTTTGTCGGGGAGCTTTCCGAATATAAGAAGGTAAGTGGTTTCTTCAAATCCGAACCTCTTTTCTTCGATCACTCCGTTAACCATGTCTTTGACATCGATGCCTCTGAAACTTAGTACACCTTCACAAGGGGTCTTTTCTCCGTTTGCATCTATATCAAATGCCTTTATCTCTGAAATCTCCGTGAGTCCTGTCAAAACACCGTTTCCGTTTAAATCACGAAGGCCTCTGTTTACTTTGAATTTTGTATAAAGTTCTGGATCGATTTTACCGGTTTCCAGACATTTGTCAGAAAGCCGCTTTATTTCCGGAGTTATTTCCGAATATTTACTGTCTAGTGTATTAAAATCTGCGCTAAGCATAATATTCCCTCCAATCTTCATTTTTGCAACGTACTATATTATATAGTGTGGGGATTCTTTCCGCAATAGATTTGGCATGGAAACAAGGGTAAAGATATCTTAATGCCTTAGTTTTATTATAAAAAATGTACATTTGGTTTAAGAATAAAAATCAGAATTTAACCATGTTTTTCAACGTTTTCGCCCATTATTGACGATAAGGGACGGCGCATATATAATGTATTGATATAGGCAGTAATGACCACATCTTGTAGATTTCATATTTGCTGCGTAATTTCCGGATCGGGGGACTTAATAATGACCAGGATAAATAAGTATATTGCCTCTGCTGGCATAAGCAGCAGAAGAAAAGCCGATACGCTGATAAAAAACGGCAATGTCAAGGTCAATGGACTCGCTGTACAGGAATTAGGTTATATAGTTAAAGACGGCGATGTGGTGGAGGTCAACGGGCAGGTCATAGCGCCCGACAAACGTAAAGTCTACATCATGCTCAACAAGCCGAAAGGATATATCACATCTGCAAAGGATGAGCAGGGCAGACTGACTGTGATGGATCTGGTCACAGATATCCCCGAAAGAATATTTCCTGTCGGTCGTTTGGATGTGGATACAACCGGTCTTTTGATTATGACAAACGATGGCGATTTCGCCCAGGGGTTATCCCACCCGGGAAGCAAAATCTATAAGACATATCGCGCAAGAGTTGCTGGGACTATCTCCGAAGAAAGACTAAAAAAACTGGAAAAAGGTGTTGATATCGGAGGATATATCACATCTCCGGCCATAGTGAAACTGATCAAGCAGAGTTCTGGAAGCGCATTGGTGGAAATAAAAATACATGAGGGAAAGAACCGGCAGGTCAGGAAGATGTTTTCCACTGTTGGTAATAAGGTCATCGATTTGGAGCGTGTCGCAGTAGGTAACCTTTACATCGGTAATCTCCTAAAGGGGCATTACCGCAAACTGACAGCAGGCGAGATAGAAAAATTTGTACAACATTAGTTATGAAAACGTAAATATTCGTAATACAAAGAGTTACTTTTTTTAAATAATTTGTTTTGATGCTTGATGTAAGCATCAAAAGGACATCAATTGTGGAAAAAAATAACAGTAAAAATAATTGTTAATCCCTGTGAATAATTGAGTTGATACTTTTAGAATAAATATAATAATCGTTGAAAAATACAGCATTTTCGCCAAGGGAGTTATCCACAGGGCATAGTGGATAAAATTGTATACAAAAAGTCGCTGATTGTGGAAAATTGAAATATAGTTGAAAGAATAGCCTTTTGCTGACTGTTGAAACCCGTTCGTATCAATGCGAACATTGGTTAACATAATCTGGAGTCAAATTATGGAGAAATTCGATGCTTAAAGAAAAAATACACTACAGTGACAGGCTTCCTGTAAATATAAATGTAATAGATATAGAAGAATACCCGATCCACTTTCATGACGATCTTGAGATACTTTTTGTTCTTGAGGGGAGTATCATACTTAAGAACGGATACTATAGTTATAAAATGCGGTCCGGTGATATTTTCATACTCAACGACAGGGAGATGCACAGCTTCAGAAAAGACTCAGGTCATAACAAGGTCCTGATGTTTCAATTTGATTTAGATTACTTTCTGAATTACTATCCAAACCTGAATAACAGCTTTTTCGTTGCAGATATGGATGATCCTGAGGATAATGATCTTGTAATGCTGAGAGAGCTTCTTGCATCAGCGATAATGCAGGCTAATTCAGGAAACCTGGGCTATGAACAAAAGATCATTGAAATTACTCACAACACTATTTCCTGTCTGATGGAAAATTTCCAGTACTTTGCCATGGAAGACGGTAAATTTGTCAATGAAAGCAAGAACAAATCCAACAAGATCCTTGCAGCGCGAATGAACAGGGTGTCCCACTATCTCTATGAGAATTATGCCGAAAAGCTGACATTGCAGGAAATCGCTGATCGTGAACATCTTAGTATCTACCATCTTTCTCATGTTATCAAGCAGTCTACCGGACTCAGCTTTAAAGAGCTTCTGGGGTTTATAAGAGTTGAAGAGTCGGAAAAACTTCTGCTTGGCACCGACATGAGTGTGAATGCCATATCTGATGAGGTTGGCTTCTCAGCAACAAGATACTATATAGAGCATTTTAAAAAATGGTTTGGAGAAGGTCCTGCCACTTATCGCAAGGAGTATGAAGCGAAGGTAAGCAGCAGAAAGACTCCGGCAATTTTGAAAAAAATAAATAAATTTGATGCCGGTGAAACTATAAAGAGAGACTACCCTGACGTTTATTATGATTATCATAAGAAGGATCAGGTTCCGGGTCAGGTGCTGGATATCAATCTGAACCCGGAACAAACTGAAGATATCGCAGAAACGGATTTGTACAAAGCTCTTACCGCTCCTCAGATGGAATATGTTTCACAGCTTCTTGATATGCTGACTTCTTTAGGCGAGCCTGTGGTTGCCTCTGGAGATAATTATATCGTCACCTGTGACAGAACGACGACTCATATCAGCATCCTGGTATATAATATTGGTAAAAAATCTGCCGTTGATTCAGATATCCTTGTGAGAGTCAACGACATTACAGGCGGGTATAATCTAAAAAGGGTTATTATTTCATATGAAAACATCGACGCCAGGTCAGGCTCGGTGGATATAGGTAAAGCCAATCACAGAAGACAGGAGCTTTTCAGGCAGCTCGATATCACTCCTGTAGTTGAGAATTCAGTAGTCACTGCTGTAAATACACTAAACTTTGTCCTCTCTTTTTCAGGGCTGTGCGGCGAACTTTTACTTCTTGATAAAGTCTCCGAATAAGTACCTTGTTGCTATTTTAACAATAGGGCAGCAAATAAACAGCAAGTTTGTACCATAATTCCGCAATAATATAATTGAAGACGCCAAACTACGGTGCTAGTATTAAGGTAAATCGACATACAAATATTTAGCTTAATAATTAGTTAACAAATCGTAAGTTATTAATATGTACAGGGAGGAAAAATTATGAATTTATTGATTATAGGAGCCGGCGGAGTAGGAACTTCAGCAGCACAGATCATCAAAAGAGCCGGAACAGAAGGGGAATGGGCAAAAAAAGTAGTTATATCCGATTATAACGAAGCAAGAGCTCAGGAAGTTGCTAAGGATCTTGGCGGTGGAAGATTTATAGCGGAGAAAATAAATGCAAGAGAAGCCGGCCAGATCAAGGATCTTATTAAAAAGCATGAAATCACCTGGGTTATGAATGCAGTTGAACCTGATTTTAATGAGGTCATCTTTGACACATGTCTCGAAGCCGGAGCAGGATATTTGGATTGCGCAATGACACTTTCACAGCCAGATCCGGAAAAACCTTATGAAAAAGCAAACATCAAACTGGGCGACTATCAGTTCGAAAGAAATGATGCATGGGAAAAAGCAGGTAATATGGCTATCGTAGGTTCTGGAGTTGAGCCAGGTATGGCTGACGTATTTGCCCGTTATGCAGAAAAGCACCTATTTGATACCATTGATGAAGTAAATGTACGTGACGGCGACAACTACACCGGCGGGGGAGACTTCGGTTTTTCCGTATGGACTACCATAGAAGAATGTCTGAATCCACCAGTGATCTGGGAAAAGGGCAAAGGCTGGTTCACCACCGACAGATTCTCCGAAGCTGAAATGTTCAGTTTTCCCGGCGGAATAGGTGATGTTGAAGTTGTTAACGTAGAGCACGAAGAAGTACTTCTGGTTCCAAGAGTCATTGACTGTAACAGAGTTACTTTCAAATATGGTGTTCCCGCTGACTTCAGACAGATGCTTCTTAATCTTGAATCTACAGGAATGGCAGAAAAAACAGCCAAGATCAAGGTTGGCGATGCAGAGATTGCTCCAAGAGATTTCCTTGTGAAAGTAGTTCCAAGTCCGATCGAAACAGCCGGCCAGATGAAGGGAAAGGGCTGTGCAGGCACATGGGTAACAGGCGAAAAAGACGGTAAGAGAAGATCAGTTTATCTCTACCAGGTAGCAGACAACGAAACCTGCATGAGCAAATACGGAACAAACTCTGTAGTAGCTCAGACAGCAGTTGGTCCAGTCATCATGATGGAACTGGCAGCAAAAGGGATCTGGGATCTCAAGGGTGTACACGGACCTGAAAGCTTCGACCCTGACCCGTTCATCGAAAGACTTGCAAAGTATGAGTTCCCTGCAGGTATAAAGGAAATGGATTCAGAATACGAAGAGATGCTCAATGAAAAGAAAATGATTGAGATGGCAAAATAGGTTAAGAAAATATAAAATCCTAACTTTAATAACATTTATGCGGGACTGTCTGATGCAGACAGTCCCGATTTTTAGTTGTATAAAAAATGGGATCCGGGGGCCTTGTAATACATAATAATACACAGAGGGCTATTTATACAAATATTAATGATCAAAATGCAAGGATTAATAAATGATATGCGTCTACTTAAAAAAGGGGATATTTTTTACAGTAAGTCAAACACTGATTAAGGGGGGAAATATGACTGAAATAAAAAGGAAAAGGGACTCACATAAAATAATCGCATTCATGATTATCATAGCATTGATAATCACCATGCTGCCGCTAGTGGCAATGGGCGGTGATGAGTCGGATATAACCGAATCAGGCTTTGTCGATTACGACGGATACGAGATGTTCAGAGCAAATAAGCTCATTGCAAGTTCGGCAGACGGCGCCCATAACGATCTTAAGACTGATCCGCTTAAGTCTGGTGACGAGCTGACAGTCAAGTATTTCTGGAATGTAAAGAAAAGCCATACTATAACAGCAGGCTCATTTTTCATGATCGACCTGCCGGATGCATTTGCATTTGATGGGATGACGGCAGATTTAAAAACCGATGATGGCATAAAAATCGGAAAGATAGATGTCCTTCCGGCAACTCAGCAGCTTAAGATCACTTTGGATGCAACCGGAGTCGGCAAGCTGCCTCTTGTAGAAGGCTGGGTAATGATCACCGGCGGGCTTAAGGAAGCAGATGAATCCACAACATCAGTAGCATTTCACGAAATAATAATTCCCGTAGATATATCAGGAGATGAAGAAGAAAACGGGGGCAATGACGGGGATCCCAAACGGCATGAGCCGAAAGACAAATTCCCGCAGGACGGAGACGGACCTTCTACGATTTTCGGTAAAGGATCATCATCCATTAACAGCTCTACCGGTTTTGTTTCATATACTCTTAGTGTCAATTATGATAATTATCATTTGAAATTTGAAAAGAATTCCGGATACAAAGATCTGAAAAACGTTATCATCGAAGATAAACTTCCTGAAAATGTAGTGTATGCAGGGGATCTAAGAGCATACGTTCCTGCGTATACCGCAAAAGGTGTATATACAACATACTCTTCTATTTCAGGAACAAATGATGTCGATGTCAAAGTCGAACCGGTGGAACCGACAGCCATGTCTGGCAATATATTCAAATATTCATATATTGAATTTGATGAAAGAATACCTTCTGATCCAACCATGGATTATGCCGATTTCAAGGAGTTCATGAAAAAGCAGGACCCCATGACTTACGGAATATGGCAGCATAAAGCTATAGTTATGAACTTGGGAGATATTCAGGGTGACGTGACTATGGGTTGTACCTGGGGAGAACTGAAAGACTCGCTTAAAAACCATAAAAAAGAAGGCTCATATACGACATATGAAAGAAATGCCAGCGGTGAAGCACTCAATACAAGCGGAGGTTCATGGGTAATAGACGGCGGCACTCTTGCAGAAAAAAAGGTGACATTCAGCGCCATAACAGAGGATATACGGACTGAGACCCTCAAGGCGTATGCACCATTCTTCGGGATCCAAGGATCCGGCATCAACGAATCTGTAAATGACAGTAAAACCGGAGATGCAGTGGGATTTTCAATATCATTCAAGGCGAATGTGCATGGAGAAAGCCGGAGCATAACCAATCACGCAATTATGATGCATGAAACAAGTTCTAAGGGTGCAACATCATGGCCGCAAAAGTATACTCAGATATCCGGTGGTGCCAAAACGGCAAACCCGGGAGATATTGTTCTGTATAAACTCGACGGTGAAACTAACGAGCCCCTTGCAGAGGTCCAGTTCAAGCTTCAGAAATGGAACAAGGCTTCTGATAAATTTGAAGATCTGGAAGAGGGTGCAAACGGCAGCGGCATCCATACAACAGATGAAGACGGCAGGGTCATATTCAAACAGCCTGACTATGGCAGGTATAAGATAGTCGAGGTGAAGGGTCTTGAAGGTTATTCAGCTGAAGTCAGATATTTCAATCATAACACTGAAGAATGGCAGGATACATTCGAACTTGCCGATAGTATAGTCATTCAGGTGACAGGATTTAATTATGAGGAAGATATCGCAGGTGAAGAAAGTGTGCCGCCTGATGAAAATGTGCTTGGCGAGGAAGAATATCCGGAAGATACAATGCAGGAAGGAGCAGTACTTGGAGAGGAAGCTCAAACAGCAGACATCACTAATATCATTCCACTGCTTATCATCTTATTGATAGCTATGTTTCTGATACTTGCAGTAACTTTGAAAAACCATTTTAGAAAAGAATAGACAGCTATGGATAACACGCTATCTTTGCTGAGGTACGGCCCCGAACTGCGGGGCTGTATCATTTTTTGAGGGCCGGATAATATTATTTTAATGTAAGATAATCAAAAAGGGTCTTGCTGATTTTTTTTACCGGCGCTTTGCCAATGTTGGAAAGTACTACGATCTGGGTCCTCAGCTCAGGACATATCCAGAAGCTTGCACGAAATCCGTCATCCATTCCTTCGTGACCATATAGCGTATATCCGTTTTGAACCCCGACGAACCACCCCAGCCCCATTCCCTCACCGTTGTTCTGTACTATGGTTTGGGTTTTCCACATGTTCTCATATGTTTTCAGGCTGAGTATTTCTCTGTTCATATGGGCATCGCCATATTTTTTTAATTCAAAAATGTTTGCATTCAGCGTGGAGCTGGGCGCATGTCTTCTGTTATACGGATAATAGGGCTGCCTGACAATATAGTTATTCTCATCCTTCATGTGAGGCATGGCCAGCCCGGATTTTAGAAGATCATCCATAGTTAGGGCATCGTTTATGTCTTCTCTTGTGGCGAAGTCGGGATTTATGTTCTGGCCTTTTTCTGTTCTTTTAAAAACCAGCATGGTAGAATCATCCATTCCGCAGGGCTTTAACAGCTTATCTGCAATAAACTCTTCATATGCCATTCCGCTGATTTCCTGAATTATATTACCAAGGATCTCAAATCCCATATCACTGTAGCTGAAGATATTTTCTCCCGGAGAATTTACAAAAATTGCTTCCCTTACATCATCTGACAGAGCATATCGCTTCAGGGCTTCTCCGTCTATGTCTGGAGTTGTCCAGTGATAATCATCTACACTTGGAAGCCCGGCAGTGTGAGTGATCAGGTGTTTGAAGTTGATGTCTCTAAACCGTTTGTCATTTATCTCGATCCATGGGAGAAGATCGCTGAGTTTTTCTTCAAATCGAATCAGACCGTCTTCGTAAAGCATCAATGCCCCACAGGCGGTAAGCGTCTTGGATATAGACGCCATATGAGAAAAATGATTTGGCGTCAAATCTGCTCCTGTCTCAAAATCTGCCTTGCCGAAGGCCTTTTCGTAAGAGAAACCTGCTGAATCCAGAGGAGATCCATCTTCCGTCCAGACACCGACAGATAAGCCGGCAATGTCGTAGTTGGTAATCGCTTTATTTAAATAATCATCATACTTTTTTTCATAGTCCATTATTTACTCCCCATCGAATGCTTCGGCTGATTCTTTCATTATCTTTATTATGGGAAGATGCTGCGGACATTTAGTCTCACATTCTCCGCACTCTATACAGGCAGATGCCCTTCTTTTCGGAACGATGAACATTTGATAATCTGTTTTGATTTTAGGGTTGCAGTTGTATAGCTGCCACTCGTTTCTGTACTCGATTACATCGGGAATACTTACTTTGTTGGGACATGGCATACAGTATTTGCAGTTGGTGCAGGCATACGGA
Source organism: Anaerovoracaceae bacterium (assembly GCA_031553035.1). GTDB lineage: Bacteria > Bacillota > Clostridia > Peptostreptococcales > Anaerovoracaceae > JAVBLY01. The sequence continues at coordinate 336,674 of JAVBLY010000001.1, forward strand.
AGAAGTTCATTATACTTTTTCCCCACCTTCTCGATAATATCCAGTTCTTCATCGCTCAGTGAATCAGGCTCTGCATCTGACAGAATTTTGATATTCTCAGTAAGCTGCTCCATGCTGTTCACGCCGCTTAGTATCGTCATGACTTCCGGCTGATTGGCAACCCATCTCAGGGCCCAGTCGGCGGGACTCCTCTTTATTGGGGCCGCCTGCCAGAATTCCTTCACCTCATCGGGAAGGACATCGGTAAGTTTGCCGCCTTTAAGCGGCTCCATTATGACAACGGGAATCCCTTTTGATCCTGCATATTTTAGGCCTTCGATCCCGGCCTGAATCTTGGTATCCATGTAATTCAGCTGGATCTGACAAAAGTCCCAGTCGGTATGATCCAGAACTTCCTTAAAGAATTTTGTAGTCTGTCCATGGAAGGAGAATCCGATGTTTTTTACCTTTCCTTCAGTCTGTTTCTTCCTGATAAAACCAATTGTGTCATATTCAAGGACCCTTTTCCACATGAATTCATCAATGTTATGGATCAGATACATATCAAAATAGTCCACACCGCAGCGCTCCAGCTGTTCATCGAAGATTCTCTGCTGATCTTCTGGAGTTTTGGCCAGCCAAACCGGCATTTTATCAGCCACAAATACCTTTTCACGATAGCCGTCCTTAAGGGCTTTCCCCATGACCACTTCGCTGTTCCCTCCATGATACATATAAGCTGTATCAATATAGTTAACACCTTCATCGATGCCTTTTCTTATCATTCTGATAACCTGCTCTTCGTCGATCTTAGCAAAGTCGTCATCGATGACAGGCAGTCTCATGGTGCCGATGCCAAGAAGTGATACCTTTTCCCCAGTCTTAGGGAATTCTCTGAATTTCATTTTGCCTCTCCTTTACTCGTCGTCGGGGTCATAGTCGCTGACATATTCCATGTAGTGCAGAAAGTCTCCTGTGCTGCTCTGCATAAAGTCATAAAAAATTGATTCTTTGAACTCATACTTGGCAAGTGCAATTATCAGATTCCCGAACTCTGAATATTGCATCTCATTTTCGAATTTGTGGATCTGTGCTATGGTGTAGCATGACAGAACCAGCTGGTCTTCATCGGTTATATAGACTATTCCTTTGATATCATCATTCAGTCTGTAAAAGGATTCTTTGAGATGATCGTTGTTGTTTTTGAACATGAGATATACTTTGCCCATGACAGTTCTTTTTTGAAGAGCTGCCGGATACATTCGATCCAGAGCATCCTCAATATTATCACGATCCTCCATGATCTCAAAAATCGTGATGTATTCCGGTCTGGCCAGCTTCATAGCCGCTTCAGCAGGACTGACTCCAAATTCTGAAATCAGTTCGAAAGATCCGATAAGTCTGTCTTTTATTTTTATCTCCGTCACAAGAATTCTGTAGTTCATCTGATCTTCCATAAGTGATTCGCACATATATGATATGCCGCCATCGTCATCTTGTCTTTTTTTGACCTTATTCAAACATAGGATCTGAGTCTTTGAACTGGGGATCACATCCCGCTTAAGGGGATGATGAGACAAAAAATCTACAGCAGTAAAATCCGCCGAAATATATCTCATCAGAAAATAGTTTATCAGCTGCTCTGCTCCCGTGATGCTGACACAAGTTTTGCAGAACAGTTTTCTTATTTCCACCTGATCATATTCTATTTCCTCTTCGATAATGAATCCATACTCATCGATGTCACCAGGCAGTGCCATCCCGAATTTCTCTGTCATTTCCGCATATTTTTGTACCAGGATATATGTTTCTTTTTCTGTGAGACCTACTTTTTCTCCGCCTAAACCTCCGATCATCGCCTGTTCGACCTCGATCAGAGCCTTTTGATTATTTCCGTATATGCTTTTATATGATTCGATTCCGGTTTCAGAAGTTTCTACATAAAAAAACTGATGGAGGCTGGTTATGCTGTCTTCGTTTTCCATCTTCCAGTGAACGTAAAGCACGAGCACTCCCATGAGGCGAGTGTTCGTAACAAAAGCGCTGACAAATTTCTTAGGCGCGTCATTTATGGAATAAGACGGGCCACCTTTGATGACCCTAAGATTTGTTCTGTCCAACTTTTCTCCATATAATTGATATCATTTCTGGTTTAATTTATATGATACCTTACAGATAATTGTAATGCAAATTTTCATATTGATTTTTCTTGACGGAGAAGCCCCGAGTTGATAAGATGAGACAGTAATAAAACTTTATAGAACGGCATTTATCAAAGGGAAACAGGTGAAAGTCCTGTACGGTACCGCCACTGTAAGCGAATCATTTCGTGAGTCAGATACCTGAAGGCTGTTCACGATGTTTTTAAACTCAACGGATTATTGAGAATGAACATAGAATTAGCAAAAACGGGCTGTATAGAACAGGCCTTTTTTTATTTTAAAGGAACAGAAGATGCAAGAGAATTTCAGTATATATCATCCCATAATAAACTTGGTTTATTTTCTTACTGTGATAATATCAAGCGTTATAATTATGAATCCCATATTCCTGGGATTATCTCTCATTTGCGCATTTATATACGCTGTTTATCTTGGAGGGATGAAATCTCTCAGGTTCGGGCTGATGTTGGTTTTGCCGCTGATCCTGTTGTCGGTGATTTTCAATCCGCTGGTCAACCACAGAGGGATGACCATTCTGTTTGAGCTTCCTTGGAATCTGGGACCGGTCACACTGGAATCAGTTTTTTACGGTCTGACTACAGGATTGATGATAGGAGCGGTCATCATTTGGTTCGTCAGCTTCAACATAATCATAACCTCGGACAAACTGATCTACCTGTTCGGCAGGATACTTCCCGGCAGTTCACTCATATTTGTGATGATACTAAGATTCATCCCCAGATACAGGGAGCAGGTCAAAAAAATAAACGAAGCTCAGCAGGCTATGGGCATGGGCGTGAATGCCGGGCCATTAAGAAAAAAGATAAGAAACGGTGTCCGCATACTTTCGATCATGTTCACCTGGGCGCTGGAGAACGCCATACAAACAGCAGATTCCATGAGATCCAGAGGTTACGGCTTAAAAAACAGGACGTCGTTTATGGTATATAAAATTACACTGGCAGACAAGCTTCTGCTTCTGTCTATGATCGTTTTGATCTGCGGGATGATATGCGCTTTTGCATCAGGATATATGAAAACAGCATTCTTTCCTGTCTTTGAATTCGGGTTTTCAGTTCAGGATCACAGATCACTTATAGTCATGGGATCAGGCATGTTTTGCTTCAGTGTACTGGCACTCATACCTGTCTGGCTCGGAATCAGGGAATCTATGTATTGGGAAAGGGCTGATAAATTGGAGATCCAAAATGGGAAATAATATTAATACATTCGATATAGAAGGTCTTTCCTTCACCTATGCGGGGGCGATGAAGCCGTCACTTAAGGACATTAATTTTTCTGTGGGATATGGTGAATTCATCACCCTGTGCGGAAAAACAGGAAGTGGGAAGAGTACTCTTCTCAGAAATTTAAAAGCTGTGCTGGCACCGGGAGGTAAAAAGGAAGGGCAGATAAAATTTTACGGAAGAAGTATAAATGATATCTCAGCAGACGAACAGGCCAGAAGGATAGGGTTTGTTCTCCAGGATCCCGAGAACCAGATCGTAACTGACAAGGTCTGGCATGAGCTGGCGTTCGGGCTTGAGAATCTTGGTGTTGAGACAAATTCCATCAGGACCAGGGTAGCCGAGATGGCGACGTTTTTCGGCATATCACCTTGGATCGGAAAAGATATTTCCGAGCTGTCGGGAGGTCAGAAACAGCTTCTGAACCTGGCAGCCGTTATGGCGATGGCCCCCGATATACTGCTTTTGGATGAACCGACAGCGGCTCTGGATCCTATTGCATCGGAAGAGTTCATAAACACACTGATCAGGATCAACAAGGATATAGGAACTACGGTTATAATATCAGAACACAATCTGGATCAGGTCATGCCGGCTTCAGACCGGGTAATGGTCATGGAAAAAGGGGAGATCATCATAGATGATATCCCGCAGCGCATCGGCGAACTGGTATCGGAAAAAGACAGTGATCTTATATTGACTCTGCCAATACCGCTTCAGATTTATATGGGGTTGAAAGAAAAGCAGATCCCGGAGGGTAACGGACCACTGACAGTAAGAGAGGGAAGAGACTGGATCACAAGAATGTTCGAAGGCTGCACTCTGTCGATGACAAATACAGCCGTACGCATTCCGGGAAAAACAGAGACAGACATAAAACTTAAAGATATCAGATTCAAATATGACAGAAACGGCGATGAAATAATCAAAAACCTTGACATGAAAGTGGACCGGGAACGAGTCACTGCCATCGTCGGGGGAAACGGTGCAGGAAAGAGTACTTTACTCAGGATCATTGCAGGCATACTGAAGCCGTACAAAGGGAAAGTATATACAGCATCACCAAAGATAGTGCTCCTGCCTCAGAATCCCCAGGTTTTGTTTACAGGTGACAGCGTAAAAAGAGAGCTGCTCGATGCCGGCGATAAAAGCGGGGCAAATAAAATCAGTGAGATCATAAAGCTCATGGAACTGGGTGAACTTCTGGACAGACATGCATATGATCTCAGCGGCGGCGAACAGCAAAGAGTCGGTTTTGCCAAAATCCTTTTGACTGACGGCGATGTATTCCTGCTTGATGAACCTACAACAGGGCTGGATGGAGCAAGCCGGAACATTTTAGGAGAAATAATCAAAAAGCTTGTGTCTCAGGGAAAAACTATAGTAATGGTAACTCATGATCTTGAATTTGCCGCTCGGTATTCAGACACATGCCTGCTTCTTTTTGACGGGCAGATAATGTCCCAGGGTTCGCCCAAGGATTTCTTCTCTGACAATACATATTACACTACTGCCGGAAACAGAATGTCCAGACATATTTTTAGCAAAGCAGTAACACCGGTCGATGTCATAAGCTTATGCAAAACTAATCTTGAGAGCAGGTAACATGAATAATACAAAGATTAAAATGAATAAATGGAATGTTGCTGCTATCCTGCTTGTTTTTATAGCCGCTCCGGCGGTTGTGATCTTCAGCTTCACGGTTCTTTCCGAAAACAAATACTTTTTTATTTCCGTGATGATGGCAATAATAGTACTTCTCATTTTTTTCTTTATCTTCGAAGGGAAGAAGCCTGATGCCAGAACGCTGATCATAATATCGGTCATGTCTGCAACAGCAGTTATCAGCCGTGCAATATTCTTTTACGCTCCTAATTTCAAGCCTATACTGGCTGTAGTTATTCTGACAGGTATTTGCTTTGGCAGAAATGTTGGTTTTATCACCGGCGCAATATCCGCATTCGTATCAAATTTCGTGTTCGGGCAGGGACCCTGGACACCATGGCAGATGTTGGCGATGGGTATAATCGGATATCTTGCAGGGTTGTTTTTCGACGACGGGAAAAAAGGCTGGCGGCAGAACCGGTACAAAGAACATACAAAGCTGATGACAGTCCTCTACTGCACTTTCGGTTTTATCTCTGCATTTTTTATATATGGAGGTATCACAGATTTGTGGACTCTTCTCGGGTTTTACGGAGAGCCGAATATCCAGGCAGCTATTACTGTTTACACTATGGCGATTCCGCTTAATCTTACTCACGCAATATCAACAGTGATCTTTCTTGCTATATTAGTTATCCCTATGAAGCGCAAGCTGGATCGGATCAAGATAAAATACGGCCTTCTCTCTTCCTTTCGGTAACATTCAGAATCAAAATTACTATGATTATGACGGCTCCGCCTAATGTCGCACTCCATGTGATATGGTCGGACATTATAAGTATACCTGCAATATATGCAATAACAGGCTCAGACGTGTTCACCAGAGAAGCTGTGCTGGCACCGATAAGCTTGACTGCTGTACAGAAACAAACTGCGCCGAGAAATCCCGGTCCGATGGCGAGGATTATATTGAACAGCCACTGTTCAGGTTCAGTGGGAAAAACTGGCTCACTTTTTATTAAGCACTGGGCGATGAGAAGGACCGCAGGTACGATGTAGGTATATCCCATGATCACTTCGGCGTTAAATGGCTTGAATCTTTTTGCGCCCATTCCCATGGACATCATAGAATAAAAAATTGCGGCCATTATTGCAAGCACTACACCCTTGGTGCTGAGAGTCCCTCCTTCTCCCGGAGTGTAGATGACAAGGACGACTCCAACGATAGCAAATATAAGACAAAAGATTCGGGATCTGTATATCTTTTCCCTCCCTGTAAAAACCTCGATCATATTGACAAATATTACATACATGAATACAAGGATAGAAGCTATGGCTCCGGGAAGGTACTGATAGCTGACATTCATAGATAATGTGCAGAAATAAGTGCAGATGCCCAGAAGCAACATTAGAACAAGTGCATATTTACCCACTTTTTTATCCCGTTTGGAAATCAATATGAATATCCACAGAAATATTGTTGAGAAAAGATATCTGGTAGCAAGCAAAGTATCCACACTTAACCCATATTCATAACATTTCTGTGTGACAGCAGGCATGGTCCCGTAGCAAAAGCTGGTGACCAGAACCAGAAAAAATCCCAAATTTTTTTTATCTTTCAATAAATATCTCATGGGTTATAGTTTAATCTTTAAGAGATTTTAAATCAATATTTTTTGCATAAAGAAAAACAGGTCCGACACAAAGCCGAACCCGTTCTCAGTAGATTATGTGATTATACTCCTTGAGTTATCCGAACAAAGTCAGAAGCACTCCTGCGGCAACTGCCGATCCGATAACGCCTGCCACGTTTGGTCCCATGGCATGCATAAGAAGGAAGTTAGCAGGATTGTTTTTCTGTCCGACAACTTGTGATACTCTTGCTGCCATCGGCACTGCAGAAACGCCTGCAGATCCGATCAGCGGATTGATCTTGCCGCCGGAAAGTACACACATTACCTTGCCTATGAGTAGTCCGCCAACTGTACTGAAACAGAATGCGACCAGTCCCAGAACGATGACTTTAAGTGTTGCCGGAGCAAGGAAATTCTCTCCTATTGCTGTGGATCCCACGGATACGCCAAGGAATATTGTGACTATATTGATAAGAGCGTTCTGAGCCGTATCCGAAAGCCTGTCAACTACACCGGATTCTCTAAAGAGGTTGCCCAGCATGAGCATTCCTATAAGAGGACCCACATCTGGGAGAAGGAGTATGCAAAGAGTTGTTACTACGAATATAAAGCATATCTTTTCCAGCTTGGAAACTGGTCTGAGCTGTTCCATCTTTATAACTCTTTCCTTTTTTGTTGTAAGAAGATTCATAATAGGCGGCTGTATCATAGGTATCAGGGCCATATATGAATATGCTGCGATGGCAATTGCCGCCAGCATATGCGGAGCGAGTTTGGCTGTTAGGTAGATGGCTGTCGGACCGTCGGCACCGCCGATTATTCCAATGGATGCTGCTTCCTGAGCATTAAATCCAAGAACAAGGGCTATGATGAATGCACATCCGATCCCGAATTGTGCGCCGGCTCCCATTAGCAGGCTGCTGGGTCTGGCAATCAGAGGTCCGAAGTCGGTCATTGCACCTATTCCCATGAATATAAGAGAAGGATACAGCCCAAGTTTGACTCCCTGGTAGAAATAGTACAAAAGGCCTCCGGTAACTTCCCGTTCAACCACATTTTGGGTAACGCCGTTAACGGTCACCTCTTTTGCGACATTCACTGTTTCGGTAAGCATGCCGGTGTCGGGCATATTTGCAAGGAGCATTCCGAAAGCTATTGGAATGAGAAGAAGCGGTTCATAGCCTTTTACTATAGCAAGGTAAACAAGTACCATAGATACAAAAATCATGACGATGTTCTGCCATGAAAGATTGGCGAACCCGGAATTAGCAAAGATCTCTATAAATGATTGTCCAAAATTCATTGTTTCGCCTCCTTATACCTTTTGACTCGGCTGACCAGCAGCTTCTTCGGCTAATTTGGATTTTTCCTTTGAAAGAAAAATGAATCCAAGGATCCTGAGAACAAGCCACAGGGATATCAGCACAAAGAAAACGATGCATATCATAAATAATGCTGTTAAAAGACTTGTAAATAACGTCATAGCCCTACCTCTTTTCTGTCATAATTAATAAAATATTCAAAAAATAGTACTGCCTAGAATTTAACACTAAAAACAAGCCGATGTCAAGGCAAATACAGGGTATCTGCGTATGTATACAATATGCTTTCAGCCGGTCTTACGAATAAATCACAGGACTAAGTTAATAGGTTTTCCATTTATGTACGAACTGATATTTTCGACAGCTATACCAATCAGCCTTTGTCTTGCTTCTTTTGTATCCCATGCGATATGGGGCGTTATTATGCAATTTCCCAGCTTTGTAAGCGGGCTCCCGCTTTTCGGCGGTTCTTCTGGCAGGACATCCAAACCTGCAGCCCGCAGTTTTCCTGATTTCAGGGACTCAGCCAGGTCGTTTTCATTGATCAATGGCCCTCTTGACGTATTGATCAGAATAGCGTCCTCTTTTATCAAGGCAAGGGAGTCTTTATTGATCATTTCTTTGTTTTCTCCGGTCAGTGCACAGTGGAGACTTATTATATCCGAAGTCTTGAGAAGCTCATTGATCTCAACAAAGCTCACATCTTCTGTGTTGTCTGCACTGTTTCTGTGTGACGAATGAACCAGTACTTTCATGCCGAAAGCTTTTGCTATTTGAGCTGACTTTTGCCCTATATTTCCATAACCGACGATCCCCATGGTCTTGCCCGCAAGTTCGGTCTGAGGAGTCAGGCAATAGCAAAAATCAATACTGTTTTCCCACTCGCCTCTATGTACAGAATCATTGTGTATACCTACATGGTTGACGATCTCAAGTATCAGAGAAAAAGTAAACTGGGCAACAGAGTCTGTGGAATATGCAGGGATATTCGTTACGGTGATATTATTTTTATTTGCATAACTGATATCGATGTTATTGTACCCTGTAGCAATGACACCGATATATTTTAAATTTGGGGCACTGTCTATGACATTTTTATCTATCAGGCATTTAGATGTGATGATGATATCGGCATCTTTGACCCGCGAAGCAACCTGATCTACAGAGGTCCTTTCATGATAAGTCAATTCTCCGAACTGTTTGAGTTCATCCCAGCTCAAGTCATCCTGCACTACTGTATATCCGTCTAAAACCACGATCTTCATTTCATACCTCCAAATCAATCGATGCCTGATCAGCTGATAACGATTATAACATAATTGTCCAAATGAATTAATTATCGTATAATGAGTTCATGGAAAATTATTTAAGACCGCTGAAATTTGAAGAAAGTAAATTCATGATCCTGGATCAGACCCGTCTCCCAAATGAAGAACATTGGATGGAACTCGATTCGGAGGAAAAATTCTGGAATGCCATCAATACTCTTAAAGTGAGGGGGGCGCCCGCTATTGGTGTTGCCGCCGCTTACGGTATGGCTGTTTCCCTTAGCAACAAAAAAATAAAAGACCTGGATGAGTTCATCTCACTCTTCGAAAACATAAAAGGGTATCTCGCAAGTTCCAGACCGACTGCCGTTAATCTTTTCTGGGCGCTTGACCGAATGGATGCCCGGATGACTCTGGATATAGACAATCTGTCCGACCCGAATCGCCCACAAAAGGACACTGTCCAAAGGATTATAGAAGGGCTGTTCGAAGAAGCTGAATCAATAAGAAGTGAAGATGTTGACGCATGCAAAGCCATGGGTGAGCATGGACTTTCACTATTGAAACCGGGAATGGGCATACTGACCCACTGCAACGCCGGAGCACTGGCAACTGCAGGTTACGGGACATGCCTTTCTCCAATTTATCTTGGGCACGAAAGGGGATACGACTTCAAAGTTTATGCTGATGAAACCAGACCGCTGCTGCAGGGTGCAAGGCTGACTGCATGGGAGCTTGATAAGGCCGGTGTGGATGTTACTCTGATATGCGACAATATGGTTTCCTCAGTCATGAAAAGAGGGCTTATCGACGCAGTCGTTGTGGGATGTGACCGGATGGCGGCCAACGGCGATGCCGCAAACAAGATTGGTACGTCCGGGGTCGCGATCCTGGCTAAGGAATATAGTATTCCCTTCTATATATATGTACCTACTTCCACCATCGACCCAAAAACAAAAACAGGCGCAGATATCCCTATTGAGGACCGGGACGGCAGCGAGATCTACAGCTTATGGTATAAGGAAAAAATGGCGCCTCAGGGGATCAGTACATACAACCCGGCATTCGACGTGACCGATCATAAATATATAACAGCGGTGATCACCGAGAAGGAAGTAATATATCCGCCATTTTCGTTCTGAGTTTCAGTATGAGGAAAGTGGCTGCGATGATCTTCAGGGCATCGCCTATGAGAAAAGGGATCACGCAGGATATCAATGCGGCAACCAATCCGGTATTCGTAAGAAACATAAACCAGATCGTTCCAAGTGTAAAATAGGTGATCATGCCTGCTATACACGCCAGAACGATTTTTATTATGTTTGTTCTTTTATTATCATCAAGTTTTAGAAATCTGCTTAAAATCTGGCCGACTAGAAAGGCCGCCGCCACATAGCCAACCAGATATCCTCCTGTCGGTCCTGCAAGTACTCCAAGTCCTCCCTGATAATTAGAGAAGACCGGCAGCCCGATTGCCCCTACAAGTATGTAGACGATCTGACTAAGGGGACCGTATTTTGGTCCAAGAAGACCTCCTGCCAGAAAAACCGCTAACGTGGCCAGGTTTATTGGAATAGGTGTGAATGGCAGTGGTATATTGATGAATGTGCAAACTGCGGTCAGTGCTGCAAATAATGCACATAAAATATACGGATAAGAATTTGATTTTGTATATGTGTTTTTTTCCATGGTATCCTCCTAATCTGTCAGAATATTATTCTATAGCAGCATAAAATGATTGTCAACCGCAAATAAATACATGGGTGACAATATGGTCATGTCTTCATATTTGACTTTCGCGCTTTATCGTGATAAAATGCTAAAGCACTCAAACGTATGAATACCAAGCAAAGGAGAAGTGATGATAAAATTTGACAGAATAACACCCGAAGGCACCAGAGATAAACTGTTCGATGTGTGCGCCGCGGAGAAAAACATAACAGGCAAACTGAGAAAGATATTTGAAAGCAGGGGTTACAGGGAGGTCAAGACTCCCGGGTTTGAATTTTATGATGTCTTTGCTTCAAATGCAGGCTATTATCCTCAGGAGAGCATGTATAAATTAAGCGATTCCAGAGGGAGGCTCATGACGGTAAGACCTGATTCCACCATTCCCATTGCAAGAATGACGGCAACAAAGCTCAAGGGATCAAAGCTTCCCATCAAGGTTTATTATTCACAGAATGTTTTCAGGCAACAGCCCGAACTGAAGGGAAAGAGCAGCGAAATTACCCAGATGGGTATCGAGCTCATCGGTGACAGTTCATATGAATCCGATTTGGAGATGCTTTCAATGGCTGCCCAAGCGATGAAAAAAGTCACAACAGGAAGCTTTCGGATAGAACTTGGCCATGTGGGGATATATAAGCTTTTGATGGATAAACTTAAGGCCACACCAGATGAAAAAGAGAGCATACACAGATATGTTTCATTAAAAAATTATGCGGCGCTAAACGATATTCTGGACAAATTTCCAAAGAATAAGACTATAAAAATACTGAAGGCCCTGCCGGGACTGTTCGGCGGAGCCGAAGCCCTCAAGGATGCCAAAACCCTGACAGAAGGCTACGACAGCAAACTGACCGACATGCTTTCTTATATGGAAAAGATAATAAGATCCCTTAAAAAAGAAGGAACTTATGAAAATGTCATGATAGATTTCGGCCTTGTTAATCAGGCCGAATATTACAGTTCACTGATCTTCAAAGGCTACATGGAAGGAACCGGTGAACCGGTTCTGTCAGGAGGCCGTTATGACGATCTTTTTTCTGATTTCGGTGAAGACTATCCGGCAACAGGTTTTGCTATAAATGTTGATCTGCTCACGTCAGGCATACTCAGTAGGGCCAGCAGCAAAAAATCAGGTAAGAGCCGGAGCAACGGCAAGCTCAGAATAGCTCTGACCAAGGGAAGGCTGGAAGATTCTTTTGTTGATATGCTCGAAAGTGCCGGATATGACTGCAAAAATATAAGGGAAAAGGGACGGAAGCTTCTGCTGACTATTCCCGGCACTAATATAGAGGTATTTCTGGCAAAAGCTCCCGATGTTATAACATACGTGGAGCACGGAGTTTGCGATATCGGCATCGTGGGTAAAGATACTATTACAGAGCAGGGCGGGACATATTATGAGATCCTGGATCTTGCCATCGGAAAGTGTAAGTTTGCACTTGCCACACCCAAAGATGAAGATTTTTATGATGGCTTCGGCATCAGAAGGATCGCAACAAAGTATCCTGAAGTTGCCGGCGATTATTTTGAGAAAAAGGGTATGGATGTAGACATAATAAGGATCGAAGGATCAGTTGAACTGGCTCCTCTGCTGTCTTTGGCGGACGGTATAGTTGATATTGTCGAGACTGGAACGACCCTGAAGGAAAACGGGCTGGAAGTCATCGAAGATATCAAGAAAATATCAGCTCGGCTGATCGTGAATATCACAAGTATGAAGATGAAGAAGACAGAAATAGACGGATTGGTGGATAATTTAAAAAAGGTAATCAAATGAGAATAATAAAAGCAAACGGAAAAGATGAGATACAATTCTTTGGGGGCCTCACTGACAGAGAGGACGAAAAAAACATCGAGATCGACGAGACTGTCAGAGTGATTATTGACGATGTGAGAAAAAACGGCGACAAAGCACTTTTCGAATATGAAAAAAAGTACGGAGACGGCATCACAGCACCCAAAGCGGAACTTTCAAAAGACGAACTGAAAAAGGCTTTCGAAAGCATTGACAAAGATTTCAGAAAAGCAATAATCGCAGCTTCTGACAATATAAAAAAATATCATGAGAATCAAAAAACAAAAGGATATGAGATAAAAGATGAAAACGGATGCATCCTCGGTCAAACAGTAAGAGGCTTGAATCGAGTGGGAATCTACGTACCCGGCGGTACCGCCGCATATCCTTCCACCGTCCTGATGAATGGGATCCCGGCAAAGATAGCCGGAGTAGACGAAATAATTATGGTAACACCCAGACTGAACGAGAATGTTCTGGCAGCCGCATTTGTCAGCGGTGTGGACAGAGTTTTTCTCATTGGCGGAGCTCAGGCAGTTGCAGCGCTGGCCTACGGAACAGATACGATCCCTCCAGTTGATAAGATCGTAGGACCGGGTAATGCATATGTAGCTTCGGCGAAAAAGCAGGTATTTGGTCAGGTGGATATCGATATGATAGCCGGCCCCAGTGAGGTTCTGGTAATGGCGGATGAAAATGCAAACCCTGCTTTCATCGCAGCCGACCTTCTGTCCCAGGCCGAACACGATATAATGTCTGCTTCAATACTTCTCACAACAGATGAAGACATAGCGGCAAAAACTTCAGAAGAGGTGGAAGCACAACTTGAAAAACTGGAAAGAAGAGAGTTTGCAGAAAAAGCCCTAAATAATAACGGATCTATCATCATATGTCGTTCGGAAGACGAGATGATCAAATATGCTAATCTGGTTGCCCCCGAACATCTCGAGATAATGATGAAAGAGCCTCTTGGATTTGTCCCCCGGATCAAAAATGCAGGCTCTGTTTTTCTGGGGGATTATTCTCCGGAACCGCTTGGAGACTATTATTCCGGAACTAATCACGTCCTTCCGACTTCAGGGACGGCAAGATTCGCCTCGCCTCTGGGAGTCTATGATTTTGTCAAAAAGATGAGTTATACTTATTATACGGAAGATGCACTCAAAGAAGCAAAAGATGATATAATAAAAATCGGCGAAACCGAAGGATTGACTGCACATGTCAGTTCCGTAAAAATAAGATTTGAAAGTTAGACTGAATCACAGGAGGAAGATACAAATGCGATACGCAGAACTAGAAAGAGAAACTAACGAAACGAAAATAAAATGCATGGTCGTTCTTGACGGTCAGGGCAAGACAGATATAAATACGGGAATAGGGTTCTTCGATCATATGCTTAAGGCTTTTGCTGTCCACTCAGGTTTCGACCTGGGTATGATATGCAAGGGCGACACCTATGTGGATAACCACCATACTATCGAGGATGTGGGCATAGTACTGGGACAGGCTTTTGCTAAGGCAATAGGCGATAAAGCAGGGATTGCCAGGTACGGCAACTTCTCGATCCCCATGGATGAATCTCTGGCTTCATGCTCAGTTGATGTAAGCGGAAGATCATATTTGATCTATGACTGTGATTTCAGGGCAGAGAGGATCGGAGACATGGAAACCCAGATGGTGGTGGAATTCTTTAGAGCATTCACAAGTAACGCCATGGTAACGCTCCATTTGAATCTGATGTATGGAGAGAACGATCACCATAAATGCGAAGCTGTGTTCAAGGCATTTGCACATGCCCTTAAAGAAGCAGTAAGAGTAGAAGGCGCAGAGGTCCTTTCTTCAAAGGGTAGTCTCTAAATGATAGTTATCATAGATTATGGAGCAGGCAATCTTTTCAGTGTGAAAAATGCACTGGATTTTTTGGGAGTGAAAAACAAAATCAGTTCCGACGTGAGCGATATTAAGAACGCCGATAAGCTGATATTACCGGGTGTTGGTGCCTTTCCCGATGCAATGAAAATGCTTGAAGAAAAAAAACTTATCAGGACCATACAAGAAGAAGCCGCAAAGAAGCCGCTTCTCGGTATCTGCCTTGGTATGCAGATTTTGTTTGAAAAGGGATTGGAATTCGAGGAAACAAATGGACTCGGGCTTATAGAGGGCAGTGTAGATAATCTGGATGCACCGGGACTGAAGATACCTCATATCGGCTGGAACGATCTTCGCAAATCAAATGAATGTCCCCTTTCAAGCGGTATCGATGAAGGTGACATGGTCTACTTTGTCCACTCATATAAGGCTGTGACACCAATGGATAACGTCAGCCTTTATGCTGAATATGGACAGCTTGTTCCCGGACTTGTTTTTAAAGACAATGTGTACGGCTGTCAATTCCACCCGGAAAAGAGCGGGGAAGTGGGCATCAGAATACTCAGAAATTACAAGGAGCTTTAACATGATTATTTTACCGGCAATCGATTTAAAAAACGGAACAGCGGTAAGGCTGCTGCAGGGAGAGTTTGATACTGCGGAGAAGGTGGCCGATGACCCCCTGGAAACAGCCAGAAGATTCGAAACCGATGGAGCCGACTGGATACACATAGTCGATCTTGACGGAGCCCTTTCCGGCAAGCCCATGAATCTGAACGTTATTAAGGAGATCATGGAAAAAACGTCTCTTTATATTGAGGTGGGCGGCGGCATAAGGACAATGGAGACCATGGATGAATATATAAGCCTGGGTGCCAAGAGAGTGATTTTAGGTTCGGTCGCATTGTCAGACCCTGAACTTGTACAGAAGGCTGTTGACAAATATGAAGACATGATAGCAGTGGGCATCGATGCAAAAAGAGGAAAAGTCAAAAGCAACGGCTGGACCGAAGGCAGTGATGTGGATTTTCTGGATCTGGCAAAGAAGATGGATGATGCTGGCGTAAGGACGATCATTTATACCGATATCGAAAAAGACGGAACCCTAACAGGCCCCAACAAAGAAGAATTGAATGCCTTAAATTGCGCTGTCGATGCAAATATAATAGCAAGCGGCGGTGTACATAATATAGATGACATAGGGATCCTGGCATCATTGGGACTGTACGGAACAATATGCGGGAAGGCTATATATTCAGGCGATCTGGATCTGCCGACCGCACTGGAAATAGGCAGAAATTACAGATAGCAGAAAAAAGGAGCAATTATGTTGGCAAAGAGAATAATCCCCTGTCTCGATGTAAAGGACGGAAAGGTCGTAAAAGGAATAAATTTTGTGGAGCTTAAGGATGTGGGTGATCCTGTGGAATGCGCCATCGAATATGGTAAACAAGGTGCAGACGAAATCGTATTCCTCGATATAAGCGCAACAAACGAGAAAAGAGGGACTATGGTAGATGTTGTAAGAAGCACCGCAAAAAATGTCTTCGTTCCTCTGACTGTAGGTGGCGGTATACGAACGGCAGATGATTTCAGGGATCTCCTTCTGGCAGGTGCCGACAAGGTATCTGTTAATTCGGCTGCCGTCTCCAATCCGGCTATAATAAGTGAAGCGGCATCCAAGTTCGGCAGGCAGTGCGTTGTGGCGGCAATCGACGGCAAACTGACGGGAGAGAAAGGCGGAAAGCCTAAATATAATGTATTTGTAAACGGCGGAAGATTCGACACCGGTCTTGATGTGGTAATGTGGGCCAACAAAGTCGAGAGACTGGGTGCAGGCGAAATCCTACTTACTTCCATGGATGCAGACGGCACAAAAAAAGGATTCGACCTGGATATGCTGAATGCTGTGGCAGAAGCGGTAAATATACCGGTAATTGCATCCGGAGGCGGAGGAAATCTTGACGATTTCGTCGATGTTTTTAAAAAAAGTTCAGTTGATGCGGCCCTTGCTGCCTCAGTTTTCCACTATGGTGAACTAACGGTTGGTGACGTAAAGAACAGATTGAAAGAGGAAGGGATACCGGTTAGATAATACTATGGATATAAAGAAATACTTTGAAAAGAGTGAGCTGATCCCTGCTGTCGTTCAGGACAGCAAAACAAAGGATGTTCTCATGCTTGCATACATGAACGAAGAAAGTCTTAAGAAAACTCTGGAATCGGGGTTCACTTGGTTTTACAGCAGGTCCCGCCAGGAGCTTTGGAAAAAAGGAGAGACATCGGGAAATACACAACGGGTGGTATCTGTAGTTCCAGATTGCGATAATGACACTCTGCTTGTTACAGTGGAACAAAAAGGCGTAGCCTGCCACACGGGCAACTGGTCATGTTTCTTTGAAGAAGATATCTTTGATAAATAGAAGGAAGAATAGATATGGATGATACGATAAGAGGGCTTTATGAAGTTATTCAGTCAAGAAAAGAAAGCGGGGAAGAAGGCTCCTACACAGCTTATCTCTTTGATCAGGGACTGGATAAGATATTGAAAAAAGTTGGCGAGGAATCAGCGGAAGTCATCATTGCCGCAAAGAATCTAGAGCAATCGAAAGATGCCGATCCTGCGCTTAGAAATGAAGTGAAAAATGAAATATGCGATCTTCTTTATCATCTGCTTGTTTTAATGGCAGAGCAGAATATAGGTGTTAATGAAGTAGAAGAGATCCTTGAAGACAGAAGACAGAAATCGGGGAATCTTAAAGCCCAGAAAATAGTAGACAAAAATACATAAAAATATATTACTGATTGTTCAGTCTGATGCTGACCTCGCCGGTGCTTAGAACCTCTTCAGCACCGGTTTTATATTTGACTGACAGTGCTCCCTGGCTGTTAATATCGAGAGCCGTAGCCTCCAGCTTTTCGTCCCCTTTTATAACGAAGATTTCTTTTTTTAGTATCAGCGACATTTCTCTGTATTCATCCATAAAAGTCGGTTCTTTGAGTTCGGACGAACTGAATTCATATATTTCCTCCTGAACATTAAAAACTTCATCTATCAAGATTGCGGCAAACCTGTTCCTCTGACCGGGGTCGATTTTTAAGATGCCGATTTGTTTTCGGATATCCTCAGGATAATCCTTTATGTCTGTGTTTATATTTATGCCAATGCCCAGGACCAATGAATGGATCTGACCGCTTTCCACGTCACTGACAGCCTCCGTCAGTATGCCGCAGATTTTTTTACCTTCAACATATACATCATTGACCCATTTTATTTCCGGCTTAAGAATTTGGTTGCTGAACTCTTCCATTTTTTTGACTGCTCGTGCTACAGCAACAGATGCCCCAACAGTTATCAGAAGGGAATCGTTCACGTCCAATAATGGTTTAAGAATAAAACTTGCATATAAATTATCTCCCGTAGGTGAAGAGAAACTTCTGCCCAATCGGCCTTTACCTTTTGTCTGTTCCTCGGCAAAGATGACCGTCCCGGGACCTGCATCATTCATGATCATGCGCTTTGCTTCGTTATTGGTAGAGTCTGTCATTTTGAGAATCTTGATGGCCGGCATTTGAGCTGCAGGATTCAAATATACCCCGATAGCTTCTGCCGAAAGTATCCTGCTTTCTTTAGTCAGCATATATCCTTTGTTTGTGACAGCCTCTATAGGATAGCCTTCTTCCTGCAGCTCCTTTACAGCTTTCCAAATAGAAGTCCTTGACACATCAAGTTTGTGTGCCAGCTCCTGTCCCGACAGAAAATGTTCTTTATTGATTTCCAGCGCTTTTATTAAGCCCGATTTGGTAGACATAACTCCTCCATAATTCGACGAATAGTACTAACTTATTATACAATGAAAGTCTCAATTGTAAAAGACTGATAATTTTGTGAAGTTTCAGTGATAATGGTTTAATTTTTTGTCAAAATGGGTATAATCACTGACATAAGGGGATTTTTTTCAGGGGTAAGTATAATGATCAATAAAAGCGTAAACAAAAAAATTATTTGTCTGCTTACAGCAGGGATTTTGGCGATTACGACATTGGTAATTCCAAGCGGTTTTTTTATGGGCGAGGAATCAAACACAGTTTCAGCAGCTGTAACGCCAATGCCCATTTATACGGTATATTTTAATGCATATAGGGGAAAAGTCAGCATCAAAAGTAAGCGGGTACAGTATTCGAATATCTACGGCTCACTGCCCAAACCTACCAGAAGTAAATATACATTCCGGGGTTGGTACACAAAGTCAAAAGGGGGTTCAAAGGTTACCCAATATTCCAAATACTGGATCAAAGGGAATAGAACTTTATATGCCAGATGGCAGAAAACTACAAGCTATGAAAAATCAGTTGTGAGCTATATAAATAAATACCGTAAAAAGAAAAGGCTTGTAAAGTTAAAGTGGGATAAGAAATTATATAAAGGCACAAAGGTACGAGCTAAAGAAATAACAAGAAGGTTTGCTCACAAGAGACCCAATGGAGGATCCGGTGCAAGATTCCTTCTCAGATATGTGAAAAAGGGAAGATCCAGCGGTGAGTGTCTCGGTAAAGGTTTTGATGATCCCAAGGCGCTGGTTAAAGCTTTCATGGGTTCACCGTCACACAAAAGAATAATAATGATGAAAAAAGCCAGAACCTGCGCTGTCAGCGTAAGAGTCAAGGGTGGTACGGTACATTGGGCTGTGGGAACATCAGCTCTCTACAGAAGGTAGATATATTTGAGTAGATTATACTGGAAGCTGACAGAAGTCAGTTTCTTTTTGATTGATAATATAATGTGTTTGATGAATGCTATTCTGGGTAGATATATATTAGATGACTTGATAAGTTAATTGATTTTTCGTGTAATAATGGTATTATATTGGTTAAAGCGTGAATTCAATAACAATAACCTCATACGGAGAGCGCATGAAAACAATGGTAAAGGAAAATAATAAGCGAATAATTTGTATATTCACAGTTTTAGTAGTGATACTTACATCATTTTTGGTGCCTGTAGGTGTATATGGTGAAACTGAAGTGACTGCGGTGCAGAACCCGATTTACAGCATTACACTCAACCCTAACGGAGGAAAAGTAAGCACCGGCAGTAAGATTGTGCAGTACACTAATATATATGGCTCATTACCTACACCGACAAGAAGCAAATACACTTTCCGCGGCTGGTACACCGCCACAAAAGGAGGATCTCAAATCACTCAGTATTCTACTGTGAACAAAAAAAGCACGCATATATTATATGCAAGATGGCAGAAAAATCTGAGCTACGAAAAAGAAGTTGTCAAATATGTCAATAAACAACGTAAAAAATCGAAGCTAAAAAAGCTTAAGTGGGACAAAAAATTATATAAAGGAACAAAGGTAAGGGCTAAAGAAATAACAAGTCAGTTTTCACACGTCAGGCCTAACGGCGGTTCAGGGGCGAGATTTCTTCTTAAGTATGTAAAGAAGGGCAGATCAAGCGGTGAATGTCTGGGAATGGGATTCAATGAACCAGAGAAGCTCGTAACAGCATTTATGAATTCTCCAAGCCATAAAAGAATAATAATGATGAAGAAGGCAAGGACCTGCGCAGTTAGTGCAAGGGTCGGCGGAGGAAGCACCTACTGGTGCCTGGGAACTTCGGCTCTTTACAGATAACATAAATAACATAAGGATAAAAATAAAAAAAGTCAGGTGAGATAACGCTTGACTTTTTTTAGTTGGAGATATAATATAAACATGCCTACCTAACGATAGGTTGGACCAGTGAGGCTATAGAAAAAGTGAAAGGATCCCATGAATACTAATGAAAAGTTAAAAATGGTTGCTACAAAACATTTCGGGCAATACGGGTATAAAGGCACATCATTAGCGAAGATCGCAGAGGAAGTAGGTATAAAAAAGCCATCATTATATGCACATTATGACAGCAAACAAGCTCTGTTTGAGGCATGTATGGATGGAGCAATGGCAGAATTCAAGAGCGATGCAAAGAAAATGCTCCATACTGAGAAAAGCTCAGCAGCGGAAGTTTTATACAATTTTCCTGCCGGGTTTATCAGTTCGAATAGTAATGCTGATGACAGCAGGTTCTTTTATTTGAGGTTTGCATATATGCCTCCGGAGGATCTGGGAGAAAACATGATCAGATATTCCAATGATTTTATTGAAGCATTGGCGGAAATTGTTTATAAACCCATTGATAGATTACTGAATGAAGTAAATAATACATCCGACAAACCTGAGGAAATACTGGAGGCTTATCTTTGCATCTTTGATGGTCTGATGGTGGAGTTGCTCTTTGGCGGAACAAAAGGATATTCCAAAAGGCTTGATGCCGCCTGGGCAGTTTTTCTGAAGGGGGTTAGGTAATGGCGTGGCTACTTGTTTTCGCCGCCGGATTGCTGGAGATATTCTGGCCATTGGGCCTAAAGTATTCCGATACCATATTCGAATGGACAGTGACTGTTATTGCAGTAGTAATCAGTTTTGCTCTTCTGATCAAGGCATATGGAAAATTACCTGCCGGCACAGTGTATGCTGTCTTCACGGGTATGGGGACTATCGGTATTTTTTTAATCGATTCATTATATTTCGGAACTCCAGCAGGCTGGCAGAAAATATTGTTCTTTTCGTTTATTGTGATAGGCGTTATAGGACTTAAACTGGTGACAGAGGAGAGTGACAAAAAATGATGGCATGGTTCCTACTTATCATTGCCGGTGGCTGTGAAGTTACAGGCGTTTGGGGAATGAAGGCTTTTTCTGATAAAAAAAAGATATTTTACATGATTATAGTCATCGCATCATTTGGTGTCAGCCTTGCACTTTTGACAATAGCATTTATTACGATTCCAACCAGTACAGCATATGCTGTCTGGACAGGGCTGGGCGCAACCGGCAGTACGATAATGGGGATTCTCGTATATAAAGATCCTAAAGATTGGAAAAGGCTTCTTTGTATTTTCCTAATTATTACCGGTGTGATCGGGCTTAAATTATTTTCATAACAAAAGCATGTGTTTTGACTGCCCGTTTCCTTGTATATGTGTTTGCATTATGGACACAATACTGGCAACAGTTTTTTGGAGATTTCTGTCTTGAATTTGAGATAATGTAAGAAAAAAAGGTTTATTCGGCATATCCGTGTCTCGTTTTTTAGATAGTGTGAGGATTTACTCACACTATCTCGGATTTGTGCCAGATTTAGACAAAAAAGTTGCTCGTCGATAAACGCATGGTGGCGTGTACGTACAAGATATTGTATAACGTTGAAATCTCAACATTTCCAACAAAAAACTTCAAAAAAACATCAAATTTATTCAAAAAATCTCTTGCGCTCTCTTTTCTACTATAATATAATGACAAAGCTTGTGAAAATAGCAGGCTTTTTCTATGTCTGGCGACATAAGCTTAAACAGGAGGTTGCTGAGCTATCAGGTAATTTCTGTGGATAAGGTTTCCCGGCGAGGAAACAAGGGGAAACCCATCATGATAGTGTGAAACGCACGGTTAGGTGTACCGCAACCTGTGTAGCGGACAAACGGTGAAGTTTCAACAAAATGAGCGGGAATCCCTCGTATAGGAAATAGCGCAACATACGGAAAAGTATAACAGGAGGAAAAAATGAGCGAACAACAGAAAATCAAAATCAGATTAAAGGCTTACGAGCCGGAAGTACTTGACAAGGCTGCAGCGGATATTGTGGAAACCGCCAAGAAGAACGGTGCCGAAGTTTCAGGTCCGATCCCCCTTCCTACCGAAAAGGAAGTCGTAACCATTTTAAGAGCTGTACATAAGTACAAGGACAGCAGAGAGCAGTTCGAGCAGAGAACACACAAGAGACTCATCGTTCTCACTCACACCACTACAAAGACAACTGACGCTCTTACCAAAATGGATCTGCCGGCCGGAGTGGATATAGAATTAAAGCTCTAACATAGTTAAAGTAAGGGATACCTCCCTTCAGTAATGATCGCCAAAAGGTGATCCACTTATAAAGACAATGTTTGCCAGGTATATGGCAAACCGCTTGAAGAAAAGAGAGGAAAAAGAATGTTAACGATTTTAGGAAAAAAAGTGGGAATGACTCAGGTCTTCACCGAATCAGGTGAAATGGTCCCCGTAACGGTTGTTGAAGCCGGTCCTGCTGTAGTAACTCAGGTTAAGACAATGGATACGGACGGATACAACGCTGTTCAGATTGGTTTTGAGAACCTCAAAGAGAACAGAGCCAACAAACCGACCAAAGGTCATTTTGATAAATGGAACTCACCCCTTAAGAAGCATCTGGCTGAGATCAGACTTGAAGAAGGTGAATCCTACGAAAACGGACAGATAATAACCGTAGAATACTTTGAAGAAGGAAGTCTTCTCGATGTAACAGGAACATCCAAAGGTAAGGGCACACAGGGAAACATCAAGAGACACGGACACGCCAGAGGACCTATGACTCACGGTTCAAAGCACAAGAGACTTGTCGGAGCACTGGCAGGAGCATCCTACCCAGGTAGAGTATTCAAGGGAAACAAAGGGCCCGGAAGAATGGGTAGAGATACCATCACCGTTCAGAACGTTGAACTGATCAAAGTCCTTCCGGAAAGAAACGTAATGCTCATCAAGGGAGCACTGCCCGGAAGAAAAGGTGCGATTCTGACTATACAGTATGCAGTAAAAGACTTAAAGGCAATTGAGAAGAGCATAAAGGCAAAGGATTTCCAGCCCCAGGTCAAAGAAGTAACAGAAGAAGCTCCTAAAAAGGAAGAACCTGCTGCTGAAGTTGCCGAAACAAAAGTAGAAGCACCTGAAGAGGCTCCGGCCAAAGAAGAGCCTAAGGCAGAAGAACCTAAGACTGAAGAAAAAGCAGAAACAGCTGAACCTGTAAAAGAAGATAAAGCTGAAGAACCTGCTGAAGATAAAGAATAACCGGAGAGGAGAGCAGTTAAGATGGCGAAATTAAAAATGCTGAAAATGAACGGCACAGCTGCCGGAGAGATCACATTAAATGATGATATCTTTGCAGCCAACATCAATGAATTTGCTGTTCATGAAGTAATAAAGAATTATCTGGCTAATCAGAGACAGGGCACTCAGTCCGCCAAGACAAGAAGCGAAGTCAGAGGCGGTGGAGCAAAGCCCTTCAGACAGAAGGGCACAGGTCGTGCCAGACAGGGAAGCAGAGTTGCTCCCAACCACGTAGGCGGCGGAATCGTATTTGCACCTAAGCCCAGAGATTACAGCTATACGGTCCCAAAGAAACTCAAAAGAGTTGCTATGAAATCAGCCCTTTCATCCAAAGTGAAAGAGAATGAGATCATAATCATCGACGAACTTTCCTTTAAGGAGCCCAAGACAAAAGAAATGAAAGAATTCCTGGAAAAAGTCAAGGCAGAGAAAAAAGCTCTGATCGTGACACCGGACACAGATACTAATGTAGTAAAGTCCGCAGCCAATCTTCCGGGGATTAAAACTACTCAGGTAGGACAGCTGAATATATATGACATAATCAATCACACGAGTTTCATCGTGACAAAAGATGCAGTAAAGAAAATAGAGGAGGTGTATTCATAATGAGATCACCTTACGACGTAATACTTAAGCCGGTCATCTCAGAAAGAAGTATGGATGACGCCCAGAGAAGAAAGTATACTTTCAAGGTTGCCACCGACGCAAACAAAACGGAAGTAAAACACGCTCTGGAAGAGATCTTCGAAGTCGAAGTAGAGAAGGTTAACATCATGAACTACAGCGGCAAACTGAAGAGAATGGGCAGATATGAAGGCAGAACTGCCGCAACAAAAAAAGCAATCGTAACCCTCACGGAGAAGAGCAAGCAGATAGAGTTCTTCGAAGGTCTATAAGGAGGTAAAGACATGGGAATCAAAAAATATAATCCAACATCTCCGGGGCTGAGAGGAATGACTACATCGACCTTTGAAGAGATAACAACAGACACACCGGAAAAATCACTTACAAAGACTCTTAAGAAACACTCAGGAAGAAATTCCAGAGGTAAGATCACCGTAAGACACAGAGGCGGCGGTTACAGACCTAAATACAGAATCATCGACTTTAAGAGAAATAAGGACGGCATACCTGCAAAGGTTGCTACCATTGAATATGATCCTAACAGAAGCGCTAATATTGCACTTATCGTTTACGCAGACGGTGAGAAGAGATACATAATCGCTCCTCACGGACTGACAGTAGGCAAGACAGTTGTTTCCGGTTCGGACGTAGACATACAGGTAGGCAATACTCTGCCGATGATAAATATCCCTCTCGGAACAGTCATCCATAATATAGAGATGAAACCTGGCAAGGGCGGACAGCTTGTAAGAACAGCCGGAAACGGGGCTCAGCTCATGGCTAAGGAAGGCAATTTTGCCCAGGTAAGACTGCCGTCCGGCGAAGTCCGAAAGGTACGAATCGAATGCAGAGCCACCATCGGCGAAGTCGGAAACATCGACCATGAAAACATCAAGATAGGTAAAGCCGGAAGAAAGAGACACATGGGAATAAGGCCTACAGTACGGGGCTCGGTAATGAACCCCAACGACCATCCCCACGGCGGTGGTGAAGGCAAGACGGGAATCGGAAGAGTAAGCCCCGTAACACCATGGGGCAAACCGGCACTGGGATACAAAACCAGGAAAAAGAACAAGAAGTCAGACAAGTATATTGTTAAAGATAGAAGAGTTAAATAAGAGGAAAGGAGCATAAGATAATGGGTAGATCCTTAAAAAAAGGCCCTTTTGTACACGCAAAACTGCTAAAGACCATAGAAGACATGAATGCTTCCAATAACAAGAGAGTCATTAAGACTTGGTCAAGAGCATCCACAGTTTTCCCTCAGATGGTAGGACATACCATAGCAGTCCATGATGGAAGAAGACATGTACCCGTATATATAACGGAAGACATGGTAGGACATAAGCTGGGAGAATTTGCTCCTACGAGAACATACAGAGGTCATTCTGCAGCAAGGGCCAGTAAAGTTGCAGAAGCCGCAACCGTAGCAGCAGCTCCCGCAGCAGGATCAGGCGGCGGAGATGCAGCCCCGGCAGCAGAGGCAGCACCGGCAGCAGAACCGGCAGCAGAACCTGCGGCAGAGTAAGAAAGGAGATAGTTTAAAATGGAATCTAAAATAGTAGAAACGCCGTTAATGGCTAAAGCAACTGCAAAATACATAAAAATGTCTCCAATCAAGCTAAAGCCCGTAACTGATCTGGTAAGAGGCAAAGATCTGCAGGAAGCGCTGACCATTCTCAAGTTCACACCGGGCAAAGGTTCGGAGGCTCTTGAGAAAGTCGTACAATCTGCAGCAGCCAATGCGGAGAACAACCACGATATGAACCTTGACAACTTATATGTAGCGGAAGTTTATGCTCATCAGGGACCGACCATGAAAAGATGGAGAGCCGGTTCACAGGGAAGAGCGTCAGTCATCTTAAAGAGAAGCTCGCATATAGGCGTCACACTTAAAGAAAAGGAAGAGGAGGTTTAATCGATGGGTCAGAAAGTTAGCCCACACGGTCTCAGAGTGGGAGTTATAAAAGATTGGGACTCCAAATGGTATGCTGACAAGAAAGGTTTTGCAGACTATTTAATAGAAGATAACGAAGTAAGATCATTCATAAAGAA
The DNA here is from genome assembly GCA_031553035.1 of Anaerovoracaceae bacterium. Taxonomy (GTDB): domain Bacteria; phylum Bacillota; class Clostridia; order Peptostreptococcales; family Anaerovoracaceae; genus JAVBLY01. The sequence goes on from JAVBLY010000001.1 coordinate 362,916, forward strand.
AAAATTATATGTGGCCGGAATTTCAAAGACTGTCATCGAGAGAGCAGCCGACAACCAGATAAAAGTCACTGTAATGATAGACAAGCCCGGTATCGTTGTAGGAAGAGACGGTGCAGGGATCAAAGAACTCAAGAAGGCTCTTGAAGATAAGACAGGTAAAAAAGTTGACGTTGAACTTGTCGAAGTAAAGAGAGCTGAACTGGATGCACAGCTTAGTGCTGAAAGTATCGCTCAGGCCCTTGAAAAGAGAATCTCATTCAGAAGAGCAATGAAACAGGCCATTCAAAGAACAATGAAGGCAAACGCCAAGGGGATAAAAGTACTGGTATCAGGAAGACTTGGCGGAGCGGAAATCGCAAGAAACGAAAAGTACAGCGAAGGTAACGTTCCTCTTCACACATTAAGAGCAAACATCAGTTATGGGTTTGCCGAAGCCGACACACAGTACGGTAAAATCGGGGTCAAAGTCTGGATCAACCTTGGCGAAAGACTTGAAAAAGGACTTATGAGCTCCATACCGGAAGAGACAAAGAGCGACAGAAGAGATAACAAAGGCAGAGGCAGACGAGATGATCGTCCGAGAAGAGACAGGAATTCCGGCGGATACGGCGGCAAGGGCAGAGGCAGACGAGATGATCGTGATCAGCTTCCCAAGGCTGTCAACCCGAGGAAGAGAAAAGCTCCTGCTAAGGATGAAAGCAAAGTCTCCACAGCTGAGGACAGAGAAGCAGCAGCAAAGGCAGAAGAAGCTAAGTTAGCAGCTGCCGCCGCCGAAACACCGGTAGAAACAGCTCCGGTAACAGAAGCCGCTCCTCAGGAAACTGAAACGAAAACAGAGAAGCCAACTGAAGAATAATATATAAAGAGTAGTTATAAATCAAAAAAGTTCTTATCAGGAGAAAGTGATGAAGCAAGAAGTACGACAGTTTTCCGCCAAATCAGAGATTTTGGAAAACTCAGCACAAAATCTGCTAACCAATCACTTTGTGATCGGAGCAGATTGTTGAAAGGAGAGTGACCGCTTTGTTAATGCCAAAACGTGTCAAGCGCCGAAGAGTCCACAGAGGACGAATGAAAGGTGTAGCAACAAAGGGAAACCGCATCGCCTACGGAGAATTTGGTCTGATAGCATCAGAGCCTGGATGGATCACATCCAACCAGATAGAAGCAGCAAGAATAGCAATGACCAGATCCATCAAAAGAGGCGGGAAAGTATATATAGACATTTTCCCACACAAACCTGTAACTAAGAAGCCCGCGGAAGTTAGAATGGGATCCGGTAAAGGTGCTCCCGAATACTGGGTAGCAGTAGTAAAGCCGGGAAGAGTCCTCTTTGAAATCGAAGGTATAAGCCCGGAAAATGCCAAAGAAGCTATGAGGCTGGCAGCCCACAAACTTCCGATCAAAACAAGATTCGCTGCAAAAGGCGAAGAAGATCTAAAGGGTGGTGAAGCTAAATGAAGTTAGATAAAGTAAGAGAAATGACCGAGACTGAACTGAATACAGAGCTGAACAAGATGAAGAACGAACTTTTCAACCTGAGATTCCAGCACGTTACAGGACAGCTCGAGAACCCCATCAAAATGAGGGATGTAAAAAAAGACATCGCAAGGGTAAAGACAGTAATGAGAGAGAAACAGATAGAAGCTGAACAAGAATCAAAAGAACAGCAAACTGAGGCGCAAAGCTAGAGAGGAGGATGCAAAATGACAGACAGAAACAGCAGAAAAACAAGAGTTGGTCTGGTGACCAGCGACAAGATGGACAAGACCATCACAGTAACAGTCGAAGACTTCGTCAGGCATTCTCTTTACGGCAAATCAGTAAAGAAAACCAAGAAGTTTAAGGCACATGATGAAGACAATGCATGTCATATGGGCGATAAGGTCAGAATAATGGAAACAAGACCTCTGTCCAAGGACAAAAGATGGCGCGTTGTCGGCATAGTCGAGAAAGCTAAGTAAGGAGGCAGCCTAAATGATTCAACAGGAAACGAAATTAAGAGTTGCCGACAACTCAGGAGCAAAAGAAATCCTTTGTATAAAGGTCCTCGGCGGCACAGGCAGAAAGTATGCAAATATCGGTGATATCATAGTGTGTACTGTCAAAGAAGCTACCCCCGGCGGCGTTGTCAAAAAAGGTGAAGTCGTAAGAGCGGTAGTCGTTAGATCGAAGACCGGAGCCAGAAGAGCAGACGGAAGTTATGTAAAATTCGATCAGAACGCAGCAGTTATTTTGAAAGAGGACGGAACTCCCGCAGGAACCCGTATATTCGGACCTGTAGCAAGAGAGCTTAGGGATAAGAAGTTCATGAAGATAGTGTCTCTGGCACCAGAAGTATTATAGAAGGGGGCATTGACATGAATATCAAAAAAGACGACATGGTGATCGTGATCACCGGAAAAGAAAAAGGTAAAAAAGGCAAGGTCTTAAAGGCAATGCCGAAAGAAAACAGAGTTATTGTCGAGGGCGTTAACGTTCAGACCAAACACCAAAAGCAGACCAGAACAGCAAGATCAGAGATCAAGCATCAGGAAGGTCCCATAAATGTAAGCAACGTAATGTTCTATGAAAATAAGGAAAAGGCTCCTACTAGAATTGGATATAAAATCGAAAATGGTAACAAAGTTCGAGTATCCAAGAAGTCGGGCGCAGTTCTTGACTGAGAGAGGAGGAGACTTAATTGAAAGCCAGATTAAAAGAAACGTATAAAAACGAAGTTTTCAAGGCCTTGGAGGAAAAATTCAAGTATAGCAATGTGATGCAGATCCCCAAGCTTGAAAAAATTACAATCAACATCGGATTAGGCGATGCCAAAGACAACGCCAAGATGATGGAAACAGCAGTAGAAGAGCTTGGACTGATCGCAGGTCAGAGACCTGTCGTTACAAAAGCCAAGAAATCAATAGCCAACTTTAAAGTACGAGAAGGCAATGCTGTAGGAACAAAGGTTACTCTGAGAGGCGAAAATATGTACATTTTCGCAGATAAGTTCTTTAACATCGTTCTCCCCAGAGTAAGAGACTTTAAGGGAGTTTCAAAGAACTCCTTCGATGGAAGAGGAAATTATTCACTGGGTCTCAAGGAACAGTCGATTTTCCCCGAGATCGTTTACGACAAGGTCGATAAAGTTAAAGGTATGAATATAATTTTTACAACGACGGCTGGAACAGACGAAGAGGCGATGGAACTACTTTCACTTCTCGGCATGCCGTTTGAGAAATAGGAGGGAAACATGGCTAAAACATCTCTCAAGGTTAAACAGCAGAGAAAACCGAAGTATTCCACACGTGCATACACGAGATGCAGGATATGCGGACGGCCTCATTCCGTTCTCAAGAAGTACGGAATATGCAGAATCTGTTTCAGAGAGCTTGCTTACAAAGGTGAAATACCCGGCGTGAAAAAGGCAAGCTGGTAAACGTGCAAAGCACTAAAGGAGGTTAAGCGAATGACAATGACAGATCCGATTGCGGATATGCTCACCAGAATAAGAAATGCAAATACGGCGGGACACGATACTGTCGATATCCCTGCATCAAAGGTGAAAAAATCTATCGCTGAAATTTTAGAAAGCGAAGGATATATTGAAGGGTTCGATTCCATCGAAGATACCAAACAGGGTATGATCACAATAAAGATGAAATACGGTGCTGATAAAAAGGAAAAGGTCATAAGCGGCCTTAAAAAGATCAGCAAACCCGGTTTAAAAGTTTATGCTAAATCAGATGATGTACCGAGAGTCTTAGGTGGACTTGGTATCGCTATCATCTCCACTTCAAATGGGGTAATAAGTGATAAAGATGCCAGAAAACTGGGAGTCGGCGGCGAAGTCATCTGCTATGTCTGGTAGGAGGAAAGAATATGTCAAGAATAGGTAAAATGCCTGTAACTGTTCCTTCCGGCGTAGAAGTGAAGGTCGACGAGAAGAACGTCGTCTCAGTCAAAGGACCGAAAGGACAGCTCGAAGAAAGAATAAGTCCCAAAATAAAAGTTGAAATAAAGGATGGCATAGTCACTGTGTCAAGACCTGATGACAGTAAAGCTAACCGTTCCATCCACGGACTTTCAAGAACTCTGATCTACAATATGGTTGTAGGAGTAACCGATGGTTATGAGAAGAAACTTGAGATCAACGGTGTTGGATACAAAGCTGATAAGCAGGGCAAAAAACTTGTTCTCAGCCTGGGATATTCACATCCTGTTGAGCTTATGGACCCTGAAGGTATAACAACCGAGGCTCCATCTGCAACAGAGATCATCGTAAAAGGAATAAATAAAGCTGAAGTAGGTAACTATGCAGCTATCATAAGAGGCTGGAGACCACCTGAACCGTATAAAGGCAAAGGCATCAAGTATGCCAGCGAATATATACGTCGTAAGGAAGGTAAAGCCGGAGTTAAGGCTGAATAAGGAAGGAGTGAGATAAATGGCAAGAGCAAGCAGAAATGACAGAAGAAAGCAAAGACACCAGAGAGTAAGAAAGAATTTATACGGCACTCCTGAGAAACCCAGAATGTGCATTTACAGAAGTAATGCAAATATTTCCGTTCAGGTCATTGACGATGTAACAGGCAATACACTTGTAGCGGCGTCTTCACTTGACAAGGAAGTAAAAGAAAAAGCTTCCTATGGCGGAAACAAAGAGGCAGCCAAAATGGTCGGCGCAGTAATAGCCAAGAGGGCCATTGACAAGGGAATACAGACCGTCGCATTTGACAGAGGCGGCTTTCTGTATCACGGTAGAGTTAAAGAACTGGCTGACGGAGCACGTGAAGCCGGACTGAAATTTTAGGAGACAGATATGCGAGAGAAGAATAATACAAATTCGACCACGCCTGAACTTCAGGAATCCATCGTCAGCATCAGACGTGTTGCCAAGACTGTAAAGGGCGGACGTAATATGAGATTTTCCGTAACCGTAGTTGTCGGTAACGGAGAAGGTCGTGTTGGTGTCGGTCTTGGTAAGGCAAGAGAAATTCCTGAAGCCGTAAGAAAGGCTATCGAAGATGCAAAGAAAGAAATGATAACCGTTCCCATGGTAGGAACCACAATACCCCACAGAATCAATGGTATATTCGGAGCCGGCAGAGTAGTACTCATGCCTGCCGAAGAAGGTACCGGAGTTATCGCAGGAAGTTCAGTCAGAACAGTTCTGGAGCTTGCAGGAGTAAAGGATATCAGAGCCAAGTCTATCGGTTCAAACAACGCCGGAAACATGGCTTATGCTACCATAGAGGGTCTAAGAAGTCTCAAGACTGTAGAAGAAGTAAGCAGGCTGAGAGGCAAGACCAAAGAGGAAATCTTAGGATAGGAGGAACGGCAAAATGGCTAAAGACAAAATGATCAAAATAACACTGACAAAAAGTACCATTGGCGCTCTTCCCGCTCACAGAAAAGTGGTAAAAGCGTTAGGACTAAAAAAGATGCATCAGTCAGTTGAACTGGTAGATACACCGGCAACAAGAGGTGCAGTTAAGAAGGTTGAACATCTTCTCACGATGGAGGAGGTATAGAATGAAACTACACGAATTAAAAGCAGCTCCGGGAAGCACCAAAGCCCCAAAACGTAAGGGCAGAGGTACTGCAACCGGACAAGGTAAAACTGCGGGCCGTGGTGAGAACGGACAGAATTCAAGAAGCGGCGGCGGAGTAAGACTGGGATTCGAAGGCGGACAGATGCCGCTTTACAGAAGAATCCCAAAGAGAGGATTCACAAACATCTGGCGTACAGATTATGCTACGGTAAATGTGGATGATCTCAACAGGTTTGACGAAGGAGCAGAAATAACACGGGATGCTCTGATCGAAAAGAAACTTATCAGAAGAAATTCCGGTCTTGTTAAAATTCTTGGAGACGGAAAACTTGATAAAAAAGTAACTGTCAAGGCTAACAAGTTCAGTAAATCTGCAAAGGAAAAAATCGAAGCTGCCGGTGGCAAAGTAGAGGAGATCTAGTATGGATATGCTAAGAACACTTGGGCAGGCGTGGAAAGTTCCGGACATGCGGAAAAAAATGATCTTCACGCTGCTGATGCTGGTAGTATTCAGGTTAGGTGCCAACATCCCTGTTCCCGGAATGAACAGAGAAATGCTTGCAAAAGCATTTGGTGAAGGGGCTGGATTGTTTGAAATGTTCAACATGTTTTCAGGCGGGGCATTTCAGCAGTTTACTATATTTGCACTGAGCATCACTCCATATATTACGGCATCGATCATATTCAACCTGCTGACCATATCCATCCCAAGCCTTGAGGCTTTATCAAAAGAGGGAACGGAAGGGAAGAAAAAGATTGCACAGTATACAAGATACCTTACAGTTGTACTGGCATTACTTCAGGCAGTAGGATTGACCGTTGGACTCTTCAGACAAGCACTCATAAGCACCGATATATTCTCCATTATCGTCATAGTATTGACCTTGACGGCAGGAACAGCGTTCCTTATGTGGCTGGGCGAACAGATCAACGAATACGGTATAGGAAACGGAATCTCACTTATAATTTTTACCGGAATTTTATCAGCAGCGCCCACAGCGATCAGCAATGCATGGCTGGCTTACAGATCAGGCGAAGTTGGACTTCTGGCTTTGATATTGTTCTGCGTATTTGCATTAGTAGTTGTACTGGGAGTTATCGAGGTCCAGCAGGGGCAGAGAAGGATCCCTGTCCAGTATGCAAAGAGAGTCGTTGGAAGAAAAATGTACGGCGGACAGAACACCCATATACCCATAAAGGTGAACCAGGCTGGTGTTATCCCTGTAATCTTCTCAATGGCACTGTTACAGTTTCCATTGACCATTGCCATGTTCATGCCGGATTCAGGCTTCACCCAGTTTGTTGAGAAGTTTTTATCACCTCAGGGGCAGCCCGGTGTGTGGATATACGCAACATTGAACATTGTACTTATAATGTTCTTTACCTACTTCTATACGGCTGTAACATTCAATCCTGTGGAAGTAGCAGAAAACATGAGAGCAAACGGCGGATTCGTTCCGGGAATAAGACCCGGCAGAACGACCGTAGAGTATCTCAACAGAGTAATGATGAGGGTAACATTTGTAGGAGCGGTATTCCTTGCGCTTATTGCAACGATGCCTACATTGCTCACACAGTTCACGGCATTGCAGATAGGATTCGGCGGTACATCGCTTCTCATTGTGGTCGGTGTTGCCCTGGATACTATGAAGCAAATTGAATCTCAAATGGTTATGAGAAATTACAAAGGATTCCTCTAAAAATGACTAGACTGATATTATTAGGACCTCCTGGATCCGGCAAAGGGACCATGGCGGAAAGAATAAAGACAAAGTATGATATACCTGCCATCTCTACTGGAGATATATTTCGTGAAAATATTGCAAACGGGACCGCTCTTGGCAAAAAAGCAAAAAGCTATATGGATGCCGGTGAACTTGTTCCCGACCAGTTGGTGGTCGACCTGATCGGAGACAGATTAAGCAAAGACGACTGCAAAAAAGGATTCCTTCTTGACGGATTCCCCAGAACGGAAGTGCAGGCTGAAGCCTTGGATGAAATAATAAAAAAGCAGGGAGCTGCATTGGACAAGGTAATATACATGTCGGTTCCCGAAGATATTCTCATAAAGAGGATTGCCGGAAGAAGGATATGTAAAGTTTGCGGTCAGGTCCACAATGTGAACCAGTTCAATGAGGGCGAGGTCATGAAGTGTCTCAAGTGCGGCGGAGAACTTTATCAGAGAAGTGATGACAAAGTTGAAACTGCGCATAACAGAATTGCTGTTTATGAGGAGCAGACAAAGCCACTTGTAAGTTTCTACAGCGACAGAGGTCAGTTAGTAAAGATCGAGGGAGCTGGCGGAGCGGATGCATCCTTTAGGGAGATCGTAAAAGTATTAGGTGAATAAATGATAATACTCAAATCGGCTGACGAAATAAGATCCATGAAAACAGCAGCCGGTGTCACGGCTAAGATACTATATGATCTTTACGACATTGTGAAACCGGGCATATCCACAAAAGATATAGATGATTTTGTGGAAAAGAGGATCGTTTCTCAAAACATGGCCCCCAGCTTCAAAGGCTATAACGGATTTCCTGCCAGTGCATGTGTTTCCATAAATGAGGAAATCGTCCACGGCATACCAAGGAAAGACCGCATCCTTATGGAAGGTGACATAGTCAGCATAGATATCGGCTCCACTTATGAAGGATTTGTCAGCGATGCCGCAAGAACTTATCCTGTCGGAGATGTCAGTGCTGAAGCGGCTCATATCATAAAAACATGCAGGGAAAGCTTCTTTGAGGGAGTGAAATACTGCAAAGAAGAATATAAACTTTCTGATATAAGCAATGCTATACAGCAGAAGGCTGAAGCCGAAGGATTCGGTGTGGTAAGAGATTTGGTCGGACACGGCGTTGGGAAAGATATGCACGAAGATCCGCAGATCCCCAACTACGGCGAATCAGGCAAGGGGCCAAAACTGATGGCGGGAATGACGTTGGCAATAGAGCCTATGATAAATGCCGGCACATATGAGGTTGATTATATGGACGATCACTGGACAATAATCTCCGCAGACAAAAGCTTGTCAGCTCACTATGAGAATACTGTGGTAATAACAGAAGGCGAACCAGAAATCATTACTTTATTAGAAGAGGAGTTAAAATTTTATGGCTAAAAAAGACGTCATAGAAGTATTCGGAAAGGTTCTTGAAGCACAGCCCAATGCAATGTTTATCGTTGAGCTGGAAAACGGACATAAGGTGCTTGCTCATATTTCCGGGAAGATCAGGATGAATTTTATCAGGATACTGCCGGGAGACAGGGTTAAGGTTGAGTTATCACCATATGACTTGGAGCGCGGAAGGATAACCTGGCGAGACAAGTAATTGCTAATAATGAAACTTTATGATAAAATTATTATTTGCGGCTAGCAAAAGTCGTGATAATTGATAAAGGAGAGTACAAATGAAAGTAAGATCATCAGTAAAACCAATGTGCGAAAAATGCAAGGTTATCAAGAGAAAAGGCAAAGTCATGGTAATTTGCGAGAATCCCAAGCACAAACAGAGACAGGGATAAATTAATTAGATAGATTAGTTACTTATGCGGGTGCGGCTGTGTTTTATTGTCGTGAGATAAGAAAACTACCCGGAAAGAACTTTCTTATATAGAATTAACAGTAAGTTTTTAATAGGAGGATTTATAATATGGCTAGAATAGCCGGTGTAGATTTACCACGTGAAAAAAGAGTTGAGGTGGGACTTACCTATATTTTTGGTATCGGTAGATCCACTGCTCAGGCGATCCTCAAAAAGGCCAATGTCAACCCTGATACCAGGGTGAAAGACCTTTCTGAAGAAGAAGCAGGAGCAATCAGAAAAATAATAGATTCCGACTACAACGTAGAAGGTGACCTGAGAAGAGACGTGAGCCTCAACATAAAGAGGCTGATGGAGATCGGTTGCTACAGAGGAATCAGACATAGAAGAGGACTGCCGGTAAGAGGACAGAAGACAAAGACCAATGCAAGAACAAGAAAAGGTCCTAAGAAAACCGTAGGCAGAGCAAAGAAGAAGGAAGTATAGGAGGAAAGAATGGCAGCAGCTAAAAAAACCGTTCGTAAAAAAAGAAAAGAACGTAAAAATGTTGAAAAAGGCCAGGCTCACATCCAGTCAACCTTTAACAATACTCTTGTAACCTTATCCGATATGCAGGGAAATGCTCTTTCATGGTCAAGTTGCGGTGCGTTAGGATTCAGAGGTTCAAGAAAGTCCACCCCGTTTGCAGCTCAGATGGCAGCTGAAGAGGCGGCTAAGGCAGCAATGGAACACGGACTCAAAACAGTAGAAGTTTATGTTAAAGGACCAGGTTCCGGCAGAGAAGCCGCAATCAGGGCTCTTCAGACAGCAGGTCTCGAGATTACTATGATCAAGGATATTACTCCCATCCCGCATAACGGATGCAGACCGCCTAAAAGAAGAAGAGTGTAACGGAAGGAGGACTAGCTAATGGCAAGATATACAGACGCTTCCTGCAGATTATGCAGAAGAGAATCTCAAAAGCTGTTCCTTAAGGGCGAAAGATGTTACAGCCCTAAGTGTGCACTTGAGAAAAAGAATTACCCACCCGGACAGCACGGGCAGGGGAGAAAAAAGAATTCAGAGTATGGCATACAGCTTCGTGAGAAGCAGAAGGCCAAGAGATTTTACGGAATGCTTGAAAAGCAGTTCTACAACGCTTTCATCAAGGCTTCCAAGAAAAAAGGAAAGGTTGGTGACAACCTGCTTATCGCCCTTGAAACAAGGCTTGATAACGTAGTGTTCAGAATGGGACTTGCTTCATCAAGAAAAGAAGCCAGACAGCTCGTCTCTCACGGACATTTTCTTGTAAACGGCAAAAAAGTGGACATACCTTCTTACGAAGTCGCTCCCGGATCAAAGGTAGCAGTCAAGAAGAAGAGTCACGACTCCATTAAGTTCAAGGATGTCAAGGAAATGCAGATAACCGTTCCTGCGTGGATGGCTGTAAATCCAGAAAAGCTCGAAGGCGAAGTACTCACTTTACCTACAAGAGAGGAAATCGATACTCCTGTCGCAGAGCACCTTATCGTAGAGCTTTACTCAAAATAAGGTAGTTAAGCAAAAATAACAAGTAAGAAAGGAGTACATAGTGATAGAAATAGAAAGACCAACAATCGAATGTGTTTCATCCGAAGAAGAAAGAAATTACGGAAAATTTGTTGTTGAACCTCTCGAAAGGGGATACGGAACCACTCTGGGAAACAGCTTAAGAAGAATACTTCTAAGCTCTCTGCCCGGAACGTCGGTAACATCCATCAAGATAGAAGGGATACTTCATGAATTTTCGACTATACCTGGTGTAAAAGAAGACGTGACGGAGATAATCCTGAACCTCAAGCAGCTGGCTGTTAAAATCACCGGTGACGAGGACAGAAAAGCCGTCATCAACGCCACCGGACCTATGGAAGTAACTGCCGCAGATATAATGGGAGACCCAAGTATTGAGATTTTCAATCCTGATCTTCACATCGCAACACTGGAAGATAATGCAACTCTCTACATGGAGATCAATCTTTCCCGAGGCAGAGGATATGTGACAGCTGATCAGAACAAGACTGATTCAATGCCCATTGCGGTGATACCTGTAGACTCCATCTATACACCGGTAAGAAAGGCCAACTTTGAAGTAGAAAACACCAGAGTCGGTCAGGTCACAGACTTTGACAAACTTACCCTTGAAGTGTGGACAGATGGAAGCGTTACACCAGATGAAGCGGTTTCCATCGGAGCAAAGATAATGCAGGAGCATTTAAGACTCTTTATCAACCTGGACGAAAACACCGAGGAGCTTGACATAATGGTGGATAAGGAAGAGAATCCGACAGAAAAGGCCAGAGAGATGGCCGTCGAGGATTTGGAACTTTCGGTCAGATCGTTCAACTGTCTTAAGAGAGCCGACATCAATACTGTTGATGATCTGACTCAGAAGACAGAAGATGAGATGATGAAGGTCAGGAACCTGGGCAAGAAGAGTCTGGAAGAAGTTAAATATAAGCTGGCAGAGCTTGGTCTCGGCCTGAAAGATAGTGAAGAATAGGAAAGGAGAATCGCGATGCCGGGTTACAGAAAATTAGGCAGACCCACTGCCCACAGAAAATCAATGCTGAGAAACCTCGTTACGGATCTCTTGCGTGAAGGTCGTATAACAACGACAGAAAAAAGAGCCAAGGAAGCCAGAAGACAGGCTGAAAAGATGATAACTTTAGGAAAGCGGGGCGACCTTGCTGCAATGAGAAAAGCTATGGCATACATATATGATGAAGACGTATGTAAAAAGTTGTTCGACGAAATTGCACCTAAGTTTGAAGATCGAAACGGCGGTTATACCAGAATACTCAAGCTTGGACCCAGACAGGGCGACAACAGCGAAGTTGTGTTTCTTGAATTGGTAGACTGATATAACGAAATAAAAATGTAAAGAAGCGACAAGTGATAATAAATCATTTGTCGTTTTTTATTTAACAAAATGATAATTGATGTCACAAAATATGCAAGGTTCTCCTATTCGACTTCGTCTATAATAAGTAAGCACCAAATAATACCTATGAAAGTAGATATTATATATAGTTAATTGTCAGTTTATCTGATAGTAATAAAATTTGTGTGGTTAGAATAGGAGAAAACAATGATTACAAATTTACAAAAGAAAGACGCAATGAAGATAATCGCATTCTTGCTGATTATCTCGGTAGCAATCACCATGCTGCCAATCGTTTCAAATGCGGATGATCCCGATCCTATGGATGTGACGGATAAGGTGACATTCGACAGTTTTGATTTTTACAAAGCAAATTCGAATGGGACAGTGAAAGAGCCAATAATCAACAGAGGTGTAACTGTAGATACGGTTCCGCAAATCAAACAAAATGATTATGTTGGACTAAAATACTACTGGAGTATTTCAGAAACGGGAATGGAAAGTGTAACACCCGGGTCATTCTTTACTGTCAACTTGCCGGTAGATATCAAATTTGAAGCAATAAGCGGTTCTGTGGATGTCAAAACATCAGATGGAACAACAGTCATAGGCAAAATGACATTGTCTGGAAGTGCCGGTTCACAGAAACTGATAGTCACACTTAACGAAACAGCTGCCAAATCCATGAGCCTAAAAAACGGTTGGCTCATGATATTTGGAAACGTCAACAAAGTCGATAACAATACCAGTGATGCATCGATATTTGGAGTTGAAATACCAATTTATGTAGAACCATCCAGCGGAGGCGGCGGCAACTCAGGATCCGGAACTAATATGAACCCGGGAGATTGGTACAATTGGGGCTGGGAAGGCAACGGTGGAACCGATTTTTATAAAAGTGCCTATGGACCCGAGAAATACACAGGACTGACAAAGTTTTATCTGACAGTCAATACTCTTATGTATAAACACAAATTTGAAAACGACGGATCATACGAAAAACGTGAAAATGTGATTATTGAAGACAAACTGCAGGATGGTGTCACATACTCGGGAAATCTTTATATATCGACTGCATTATATTATGTGCGGGGAGTGAACACAACAAACGCTGCACTGGACCCTGTTTCACCTACAGCAATGTCCAATACAGAAATCAATGGCACTAATATGAATCTGGTTAATAATTTGACTAAATGCACTCCGGATGATGAAACTATCGGCTATGAGGAGTTTAAGCAGTTCATCAAGGACAGCGGTCCTCTTACTTACGGAATATGGCAGAACAAGGCGATCGTTATCAATCTGGGCGATCTGGAGGGACAAATGCCTTTCAATGATCTTACCTGGTCACAGCTTAAGGTTAAAGTCGATTCCGGATCAAGAATCGTAACTAGATATGTTTACGAAAGAGACGCTTCAGGTGCGGCAATTATCGATCCTGCAACCGGTAAGCCGAAAGAACCGAACACCGTAACGTTCCAGGCTCTAACGACAAAGGTCAAGACTGAGACCCTGAAGGCCTATGCAAGTTTCTTTGGCGTTGATAAAAATGATATGACTAATCCTGTATATGATGCCAATACCGGCAGCGCAGTTGGAATGACCATATCATTTGATACGTTTATTAGTGGAACTGACAGACTCGTGACAAATACCGCTTTTATGCAGTACAGCGGCGGAGCATCGAAATCCGGCTCCACCGAAGTTAACTTCGTCCAGATGAGCGGAGGTGCTGATTTTGATCCAGGAGCTCCTGGTGACGTAAGGCTGATCAAGCTTGACAGTGCTACAAATGCAGCACTGGAAGGTGTTCAGTTTAAGCTACAGAAGTTTAATAAAACTACCGAAAAATATGAAGATATTCCCGAAGGTTCACCGGGTAGCGGAATCAAAGAAACTGATAAAGACGGCTCAATTCTTTTTAAGAACCTGGATTGGGGCAAGTATAAAGTAGTTGAGGTGAAGGCACTTACAGGCTATACATCAAAGATCACGTTCAAGGATGGCGATGGTACATTCGAGCTTATCAATCCTAAAGAAGTTATCGAAATAATAGCCTTTAATTACAAAGAGGAAGTTCTGGGGGACGAAGAATTCCCTGCGGATAATAATGATGGAAGTAATGTATTAGGTCAGGAATCAGAACCGGAACAAAAAGTTCTCGGCGAAGAAGCCAACACTGGAGACATCATAAACTTATCATTTATCCTGATCGTTTTACTTTTAGCTTTGGTTCTTCTTATTGGAATGGCAACGGCTTTAAAAGGCAGAAAAGGATAATATGAATCAGGAGCATAGATAATCAACGATTCAAATAAAAAGGGGCTGTCTCAAAATGTAATAGTTGAGACAGCCCCTTTTAAATGGCAAACTTAATCATAAGAAACGATGTCCCCTTCGTTATAGAAATGCATCATGGAATTTTCCCGATCTTTTGACATGTACATTGCCTGGTCTGCTTTTCGGATCAATTCAGATGTCTTTATGTCATCAGTGGGATAGTGGCTGATGCCGATACTTGCTCCACATTTGATAGGTCTTCCTTCCACCAATATGAGTTTTGTAAATACATTTTTCAGGAAGCAAAGGATATTCTTTATAAAATTGGCATTCTGACCATAACAGAGAATGACAAATTCATCTCCTCCATAACGGTAACACTTACCGTTTATAAACTCGTTGCCTTGCAGTAGTTCAGCGATCCTCATCAGCACCTGATCTCCGGTGTGATGTCCCATGGTGTCGTTGATATTTTTGAATCCATCCAGATCAAAGAATATAACAAATCCTCCGTTGTTGTCATATTCAAGCGCCGGTATCATTTCATCCAGGTCCTCGGTAAGTTTGTACCTGTTGGGTAGTCCGGTCAAATGATCATATAAAGCCATCTGCTGGATGATCTTCTCGTTATTCTTGTTCTCCGTAATATCGATACTGCTGACTATATGAGCCAGCCTGCCGTCTATCCACTGAAAAGCGGAATTTATAACTTTGAACCATGATCCGTCAAAAGGTCTCTGATAATCCCAGTTGTAGATCCTTGTCGGATTGCCGTTTTCATCGATGATTTCCTTCTGAGGGCAGTAGTCACACTGTTCGTTCTTATCATCGTAAAGTGCTTCCCAGCAGGTCTTTCCTACCAGTTCATCAACACCACCATATGGCTCGGCCATGCTTGAATTTGCATATAGGATCTCATGGGTATAAAAATCATTGACATAAATATCAACGCCCATGTTATCGGTGACACGCTGCAGTGCATTCTTTGTTGTATCAAGACGCTCTCTGACTTGCTGGAGCTTGAGATAATTGCATATAGTGTTCATGATGGTATGGGCGAGAGTGAAATCCTCTTTGTCTGTTCGTACATTTCCACGTCTGTCGGAAATTCCCACCAGCCCTGAAATTTCCTCATCATCATTAAAAATTGGGACAAGTATCAGAGATTTTGTGCTCAGTAGATATGCCAGCTTTTTACCCACAAGGTTATTGGCATCAGGTTCACTTGACCGGTAAAAAATATATTTGTCTCTCTTCAGAACATCCAGATCTTCTTTGCACAACATAAGAAAAATATCCAGCGCTTCCGGAAGGACGTCGTCAATATAAAGTGAAGTTTTCTCTTTCAGGAAAAAGGTTTTTTCATAATTTACTTGATAATAGAAGCCGCACCCGAAATTTAGATAATTACAAAGCTCGGTAAAGATTTCCGGCAGTACCGCATTGATATTATTACAATTATTAAGTTTATTCAGCATTCCTGCTAAAATATCCAGATTGTTTTTTATTAGACTACCTCCAATACAAGACATATTACATTATATTACTTAAAAACTTTCATATCAACCGAATAATAACATTCACTAATAACATTCACGAAACATACAGCCCCCTTGCGCTTTAGGGGGTTTTTATGTATAATTATTTTCATATTTTACTTAATAGGTATAGTTCTCAAAATGATTGGAGTGGATGGATTTGAAACAGTGGAAAGATCTTTCGAAAGAAGAACTAAAGGTTCAAAAAAATGAACTTGAAAAAAAGTATAATGATATTAAAAAGTTGGGGCTGAATCTTAACATGTCCAGAGGGAAACCTTCACCGGACGTCCTGGATATAAGCAATGATCTTTTGAGTGCACTTGATACATACTATACCGAAGATGGAACAGATGTGAGAAATTACGGTGTCGTGACCGGCATACCTGAGTGCAAGAAACTTTTTTCCGAGCTTCTTGGAATTTCCGAAGAAAAACTTGTAATAGGTGGTAATGCAAGCCTGTCACACATGTACAATATTTACAGTATTCTTTATCTTTTCGGTGCACCTGGATGCGAACCCTGGAGTAAGCTGCCAAAGGTTAAATTCCTGTGTCCCGTTCCGGGATATGATCGTCATTTTGCAATAAGCGAGGATTTCGGAACAGAGATGATCAATGTGCCAATGACCGAAGACGGACCGGATATGGATATTGTGGAAAAACTGGTGAAAAATGACGAAAGTATCAAGGGCATCTGGTGCGTCCCACTTTATTCAAACCCCGAAGGTGTCGTATATTCTGATGAGACAGTGAGAAGGCTGGCAACAATGGAAACAGCAGCAGACGATTTCAGGATATTCTGGGACAATGCGTACGGCGTCCATCATATTTACGAAGAACACAAGGTTGCAGATATAATGCAACTGACAGATGATGCGGGTTATCCCGACAGAGTTTATTATTTCTTCTCAACATCAAAGGTAACTTTTCCCGGCGGAGGCGTTGGGATGTTCGCAAGCGGCAAATCGAATGTAGACCAAATGAAAGATCATATCGGAAAGCAGACTATCGGATATGACAAGATAATACAACTTAGAACATCTAATCTCTTTAAGTCACCGGATGATATAAAAGTACATATGAAAAAAATCAGCAATATACTGAGACCAAAGTTCGATGTGGTCCTAAGTAAGCTCCAAAAGGAATTTGACGGAACGGGATTGTTGACATGGAAGGTCCCGAAAGGCGGATACTTTGTATCCATCGATACTATGGACGGATGCGCAAAGGATGTAGTCGCAATGGCAAAAGATGCCGGTGCCACATTGACGGGGGCAGGAGCCACGTTCCCGTACAGAAAAGATCCGGACAACAAGAATATTCGAATAGCGCCCACATATCCGGATCTGGATGAACTTGAAAAAACTATGGATCTGTTATCGATATGCATAAAACTTGTTAGCATTGACAGATTATTAAATCGTTAGTCGAATAATTGAATAATAAATCAAAAAAAATGGATAAGGTTTTTCTTTAAATCGCATTTTTTGGTTATTAAACGAAAAAGCATAAAATTAAATCAAATAAGTGTAGTCAGATTATGTTTTTGTAGGTTTATGGGGTATTATAGTCTTAACGAATGCGGATGTAGTTCAATGGCAGAACACCAGCTTCCCAAGCTGGATACGGGGGTTCGATTCCCCTCATCCGCTCCACAGTCTTATTAATTAAGCAGGGGAGGTGAAAAAATGCAGCTTCAAATGACTACTGATTATGCAATGAGGATTATGTCCTATATGGTGACACAAAACGCACTGGATAATACAAGCCTGGTCAAAGCCAAAGGCATGGCGGAGATCCTGGGAATTGATTATCAATACTCGATGAAAGTTATAAATCAGCTGAAAAAAGCGGATATTGTCAAATCCGTTCAGGGTTGTGCCGGCGGGTACTATCTCGATGAAAAAGTAAGAGGACTTACGTTTTACGACGTTATCAAAATAATGGAAGGTGAGATTTATCTCAACAAATGTCTTGAGGGTGGTGAATGTACCAGGACCAAAAATCAGGAATGTCCTATTCAGTGTGAAATACATCAACTACAGGAAGTATTGGTGGGCAAATTAAAAGAAATAAAATTGACCGAAGTTCTGGCAAATGGCTTTTAAATCAGACAAAGAATAAGACTATCCACAGAACCGAAAAAATGATAAAATACAGGGTATCGCAATTGTGCGGTACCCTGTTTGATTTTAGGGCAAAGGAGGCCGGTAAAAATGAAAGCGGTTATAACTGTAATAGGCGAAGACAAAGTTGGCATACTGGCTAAAGTCAGCACAACATGTGCGGAAGCAAATGCAAACGTAATAGAAGTAACACAGAGTGTTCTCCATGAGTACTTTACCATGGTCATGCTAATCGATATCGAGAAAATGACAATAGATATAAAAAAGCTTCAGGAAAATCTCGAAAAAAATGTAAATGGCATGGTGATCCACGTAATGCATGAGGACATTTTTAATTCAATGCACAGGATCTAATAAATTTTGTAATCAAGGTTGCACCGGATTTTATGTAAAAAAGACTAGCAAAGGAGTAGGGATGCTTAATATGACGGACATCATGGAAACCATAACCATGATCCAGGAAGAAAATTTAGATATAAGAACGGTAACTATGGGGATTTCTCTTCTCGATTGTGCCGACAGTGATATAAAAAGGTCATGCGATAAAGTTTATGACAAGATCTGTAGATCTGCCGAGGGACTCATTGGAGAGTGCGAGAAGCTTGAACAGAAATACGGTATTCCCATTATTAATAAAAGAATATCAGTCACTCCCATATCGATTTTGTCGGGAGCATCCGGCGGTGACCCTGTCTGCTATGCAAAGGCTATGGAAAAAGCAGCTGAAACGGTAGGCGTAAATTTTATCGGCGGCTATTCGGCGCTTGTACAGAAAGGTTTTACGCCCGGAGACAGAGAACTGATTGAATCCATACCAAGGGCATTGGCCGAGACGGAACATGTCTGTTCTTCTGTAAATATCGGTTCCACAAAAGCGGGAATCAACATGGATGCAGTAGCCCTCATGGGAAGCATAATAAATAAAACGGCTGAAGCCACAAAAGAAAAAGACTGTATCGGTGCCGCAAAGCTTGTTGTTTTCTGCAATGCGGTGGAAGATAATCCATTCATGGCAGGAGCCTTCCATGGTTCAGGAGAAGCGGACGGTGTCATCAATGTAGGAGTTTCCGGTCCCGGTGTTGTTAGATCGGCAATCGAAAAAGCTGATGACAAGAGTGATCTTACAAGCATAGCCGAAATAATCAAAAAGACTGCTTTCAAAATAACAAGAGTGGGGCAGCTCATAGGGACAGAGGTGTCCCAGAATCTTAACAAGCCATTCGGAATAATCGATCTTTCACTTGCGCCGACTCCGGCAATAGGCGACTCGGTGGCCTATATACTCGAAGAAATAGGTCTGGAAAAATGTGGTGCATACGGCACGACAGCAGCATTGGCAATGCTAAACGATGCTGTCAAAAAAGGCGGCGTAATGGCATCTTCAAGCGTAGGTGGTTTATCCGGAGCTTTCATTCCAGTTTCCGAAGATGCAGGCATGATCGATGCCGTAAGAAGCGGATCGCTGACAATGGAAAAACTTGAAGCTATGACAGCAGTATGTTCAGTTGGCCTTGATATGGTAGTGGTTCCCGGAGATACTAGCTCGGATATTCTGGCTGCGATGATAGCGGATGAAGCGGCCATAGGGATGATCAACAGCAAGACAACTGCGGTAAGAGTTATTCCTGCTATAGGCAAGGATGTCGGAGATTCACTGGAATTCGGAGGACTGCTTGGAAGAGGTCCAGTTATGGCAATCAATAAGTTCTCTCCGGCAAAGATGATAGCCAGGGGCGGCAAGATTCCGGCACCCATCCAAAGTTTAAGGAATTGATACGGAAATTTTTATTTCATCACTGTCAAGAGAATCATCCCCTATGAACCTGAATGTCAGCCGGGGATATTTTTTTTCGAGATATCTGCGGTTTTCTTTTTTATGGCCTGCCAATGTAGAAATCATCTCCTGAGGACAACAAAAGCATAATTCTGTTTTGATATCCGTTAGCTCCGGTTTTGCCCTATATTCTTTTTCGATCAAGTCCTCCATTCGCCGGAGAGCTATACGACCTTCCACAAGTTCCCTGAATGCCGGGTGATAATCGTTATAAATCAGTTCACTTTTACTGTTAATAAGGTCGGTGCTTTTTAACCCGACTCTTAGTATTATGATTCCGGCATCCTTCAGTCTCCTGTACATTTCCGTGACTGTTTCGATCATCTCGTTTTTGTCAGGGGCCGAGTATTCACCCGACAAAAGCATCCTTTTGAGCTCTGTATCCTCTAAAATCACTGTAGGGTATATCCTAGCCATTTCGGGACTAAGAGATACGGCCATATTCGCAGAATAAAGTGATTTTTTCCTGCTATCGCCCGGTAGGCCGGTCATCAGTTGGATGCCCAGCTCAAACCCGAAATCATGTATCAACTTAGATGCGGTGACGATGCACCTTGAGTCATGACCTCTATTGGATAATTTCAGCACTTCATCGTCAAAGGACTGTGCACCAAGTTCAATGATGTCTACATTGTGATCTTTGAGGTTACCTAATATTTCTTCGTTTATATAATCCGGTCTTGTGGACAGTCTTATTTTATCGATCTTAGACTCATCTTTATATTTCTTCGCTATTCTGAGATACTTATTTTGCTCATCAAAACAAAGCCCGGTAAAGCTGCCTCCAAAAAAAGCTATTTCCGTGGTTTGTCCGTTACTATGACCTATCGTTCCCAGGTTTCTTTCAATAATGCCAATTACCTGCTCTTCAGTGGCAGAGTCGGCCCACGCTGTAATATTTTTCTGATTACAGAATACACAGTCGTTTGGACATCCGTTATGTGGTATAAAGATGGGGATTATGGAATGTTTTTTCATGGCTTATTTCCTCATTAAATAATTTATGATATATTATAGCATAACAGGTCAGGAGAGGATGGATTATGGTCAATATTGGTAATGATTGGGATGAAGTTCTAAAAGGTGAATTTGACAAGGATTACTATCAGCGGCTGCGGCAATTTTTGAAACAGGAATATCGAACAAAAACTATTTATCCCGATATGCATGATATTTTTAACGCATTAAAATATACGCCATATTCACAGACCAAAGCTGTGATCTTGGGGCAGGATCCATATCACGGGGCAGGACAGGCCCATGGTTTGTGCTTTTCTGTACAGGATGGTATAGCAAAGCCTCCGTCACTGGTTAATATATTCAAAGAATTAAAACAGGAAACCGGGATAGAACCTCCATCAAGTGGTTGTTTGACGGACTGGGCTGATCAGGGAGTGCTTCTTCTGAATACGGTCCTGACCGTAAGAGCAAGCCAGGCAAATTCACACAAAGGCAAAGGATGGGAGATTTTTACAGACAGAGTAATTGAACTTTTAAACCAGCGTGAAGAGCCAATTGTTTTCATTCTCTGGGGTGCAAATGCCAGATCAAAAAAAGAAATAATAACTGGCAGACATCATTTGATTCTTGAAAGCCCTCATCCAAGTCCTCTTTCTGCAAACAACGGATTCTTTGGGTGCAATCACTTCAACCTGACTAATGAATTTCTGAGTGATATTGGCAAGTCAATCGACTGGCAGATAAGACAGACGGGTATTTGATTTAGTTTGATCAAAGTTATATAATATAGCTATCTGTTGCAAGTATGTTGCAAGTATGTGGAGTATGTGATGAACGGTTTTGGTAATATCATACAATTTATGTTCTTTATAATCATCATTCTGGTTATGGCCAAGATATTCGGTTTTGCAGATAACGGATTTGCGGTAATTGCTGCCTGTGTTATCGGCGGGGTCGCCTATGCATTGATATACCTGGTTTCTTCTAAGCTTCGTGACAAAAAAGAAGTCAAGACCAGCGGTAATGCACTCAAGCGGGGCAACGCCGGCGCAAGAAAAAAACGGCAAAAATAAATTAATTTCCACCAATTTTACAACTAACAAAATGTAGTGTAACGACATGACAATTCGGTCAAATATTTTTTTAAAGATCGGCTTCTTTGTCCATTGATTCAGCATTCGTAGTATCGTATTATGATATCAGGATACAGGTGATAAACCCAAAGTATCTGGACGCGAATTGATTGATGCATTATGGGGGATACCGTGGGATAATTGGCTTGGTGCGACTGATTATCCACTATGATAAAGCTAGAAATAACAGGCAATCAAAACACGGAGCTATCAAGCAACGCGTGAATATCTAAGAGGCTGCAGCTTTGTTGTTTTCCCTGCAGCCTCATCTTTTTTTTGTTTTTCTTTCAGTATATATTTGATATCAGTTATGGTAAAATGTAATACAAAGCTATAGTTATTTTCAGGTGAGGAAAACGAATGGATATTAAAGATAAAGCCACATTCAAAAAGATAATATTGATTTTGGTATTAGCTGCAGTCTTTCTATGGTGTGCTGTTAATTACAAAACTGCATTGACACTGGTACTCAACATTTTGAGCCTGTTTGTGCCGCTATTGGTGGGAGCCGGTATGGCTTTCATTTTCAATGTGGTTCTCAGATTACTCGAGCTCAAGATATTTATCCACATTACAAAGCGGGTAGACGAAGGGAAAAGAGTGGGGAGGTTCTGGATCAAGCTCGTCAGGCCTCTTTCTTTGATATTAACTATAATTATAATCTTCGGAGTTGTGGTATTGGTAGTTGCATTGGTGATACCTGAGCTTGAGAACTCAATTACTGTTCTAGCCAGTGAGTTCCCTGCATACATCAAATACGTTGAGGGATGGGTTAATGATACACTTAATTCATTAGGAATGGAAAGCTTAAGTGCCAGTCTGCCTATCATCGATTGGGGCAGCGTCCTGAAGAGCATCGGCAAGTTTTTGTCCGGAAGCGATTCTCACATACTCAGTAATGTCGCAAGCTTTACTACAGGGGTATTCAGCGTCCTTACAAATATCGTGGTAGGTTTTGTTTTCTCCATATATATATTGCTTCAGAAGGAAACACTTTCGAGACAACTTAAAGGCGTCACATATGCATTTTTCAGTCCGAAAACCGCAGACAAAATATTTGGTGTTGGAAAACTTTCCAATGAGATATTCGGCAAATTCATCACGGGACAATTCCTTGAGGCTATCATTATCGGAACATTGTGTTTTATCGGGATGAACCTACTCAGCCTAACAGCAATCTTTGAATTCCCGTACTCACTGATGATATCTGTTCTCATCGGATTCACGGCGTTGATACCGGTGGTTGGAGCATTTATCGGAACAGCAGTGGGAGCTCTTCTCATTTTGATGCAGGATCCCATACAGGCATTATGGTTTATAATTTTCATAATAGTTCTTCAGCAGCTGGAGAGCAATCTCATATATCCAAAAGTCGTTGGCAAATCAATTGGTCTTCCCGGAATCTGGGTGCTGTTTGCAGTAATGACCGGAGGAACGATATACGGAATCATAGGAATAATAATAGGCGTGCCGCTTTGTTCGGTCATTTACTGTCTCATTAAGAACTGGATAACGGTAAGGCTGGAAGACAGGCATGTGGATATAGATAAAGTCGAAGCTAGTGATATGAGACAATTGAGCGGATTTAGGGAATAGTATATGTCATTTGCACATCTTCATGTACATACTGAGTACAGCCTCCTGGACGGGGCATCGAGGATCAAAGAACTTATAACAAGAACCAAGGAGTTGGGCATGGATGCCGTGGCTATTACAGACCACGGCAGTATGTTTGGTGTCATAGATTTTTATAATGAGGCAAAGAAGCAGGGGGTACACCCTGTCATTGGTTGCGAGGTCTATACTGCTGCCCGCACCATGGACGACAAAGATGTGGAAAAAGATAAAGAGATGGGTCATTTGGTGCTCCTCGCAGAGACTCAGGAGGGATACAAGAACCTCATCAAGATCGTCTCTGATTCCTATAGAAGAGGATTTTACTATAAGCCCCGTGTGGACAAGGAGCTTTTGAGAAAACACAGCAAAGGAATAATAGCCCTTTCGGCCTGCCTTCAGGGAAATGTGCAGCGCTATCTTCTGGATAATAACTACAGTGCCGCCAAGAAGGAAACGCTGGAACTTCTGGATATGTTTGGAGAGGGGAACTTTTTCCTCGAACTTCAGGATCAGGGCCTTCCCGAAGAACAGAGACTTTTGCCGGATATGAATAAGCTCCATGAAGAAACGGGGATTCCTTTTGTTGCGACTAACGATGTCCATTATATTAAAAAAGAAAATGCAGAGTCTCACGACATTCTTTTGTGTATCCAGACCAATAAAAAATTTGGTGACGATGATCGAATGCGTTTCCCCAACGACCAGTTTTACCTTAAGTCGGAGGAGGAGATGCTGGAAGTTTTCGAGGGATATGAAGAGGCAATAGAAAACACATATAAGATCGCCCACAGATGCAATGTAGAATTTGAGTTCGGCAAATATCACCTGCCTGAATTCACGGCACCGGACGGCAGAGATAACACTCAGATGCTGAGAGACCTGTGCGAATCCGGTCTGAAGGAAAGATACGGAGAAGATGCACCGAAGCATAAGGAACGTCTTGATTATGAGCTTTCTGTAATTGAGAGCATGGGTTTTGTTGAATATTTTCTTATTGTCTGGGACTTTATCAGATATGCAAAGGAGAATGGGATCCCAGTAGGTCCGGGCCGAGGATCCGCCGCCGGCAGTATTGTGTCTTATTCACTTAGGATCACAGACATAGACCCTATAGAATACGGATTGATTTTTGAAAGATTTCTGAATCCATCGAGGATAAGCATGCCGGACATCGACATCGACTTCTGCTATGAAAGGCGAGGCGAGGTCATTGAATATGTCAACGCAAAATACGGTGAAGAAAAGGTAGCTCAGATAATTACCTTCGGAACAATGAAGGCTAAGAATGCTATTCGTGACGTCGGAAGGGCACTTGATATCCCGTATGAAACTGTGGATAAGGTAGCGAAGATGGTTCCCGGGGAACTTGGCATAAGTATAGAGAAGGCCGTAGAAAAGTCTGCCGAATTAAGAGCAGCTATTGAAGGCAGTGAAGAGATTAAAAAGATGATCAAGATCTCAAAAGATCTTGAAGGCATGTCAAGACATGCAGGAACTCATGCGGCAGGCGTGGTCATAACCAAAGAAAATCTGGATGAATACGTTCCTCTGTATAAAGGGGATAAAGGCCTCAGTACTCAATTCACAATGGGGACTATTGAAAGACTGGGGCTCCTCAAAATGGACTTTTTGGGGCTTAGGACTCTTACCGTAATCCAGGATGCAATCGACTTGGTTGAAAAGAATCAGGGCGCCAAGATTAACTTTTCCAAGATGAAGTATAACGATCCTGAAGTATTCAAGCTCATCGGGTCCGGTAACACAGAAGGCATCTTTCAGCTTGAAAGCGGTGGGATGACAAGCTTCATGCAGAATCTCAAACCTTCAAATTTTGAAGATATCATCGCAGGTATTTCGCTATACAGGCCAGGTCCCATGGATTTTATCCCCGAGTATCTCAGGAACAAAAAAAATCAGGATCGAATCACATATGATCATGAGCTTATGGAGCCCATACTGTCCGTAACATACGGTGTTTTCATATATCAGGAGCAGGTCATGCGTATAGTTCGAGATCTTGCAGGATATGACTTCGGCAGGAGTGACCTTATCAGAAAGGCCATGAGTAAAAAACAGATGGATGTTATGGCGGAGGAAAGACAACACTTCCTTCACGGCAAGGAAGAAGATGATGAATCGCCGGCAATTGAAGGCTGCATCAAACGCGGGGTTCCTCAATCTGTCGGAGACAAGATCTTCGATCAGATGACCAGCTTTGCCGAATATGCATTCAACAAAAGCCATGCGGCGGCTTATGCTGTTGTGGCCTATCAGACAGCATACCTTAAAACTTATTATCCTGCCGAATTTATGGCGGCATTGATGACCAGTGTTATCGGTGACGGTAATCAGGCTCTTAAAATGGCAAAGTATACAAGAAACTGCAACGATATGGGTATTGAAGTCCTCCCACCATGCATAAAGGGGAGCGAGAAGAAATTTTCCGTAGAAGACGGTAAAATAAGATTCGGGCTCCACGGCATCAGAAACGTGGGCGAGAATGTGATCGACGCCATCATCAAATCCAGAAAAGATGCGGCCGACACAAAAACCATACATGACTTCATCCATAATATGGACGTCGAACTTGTCAATAAGAGGGCGGTGGAAAGCCTGATAAAAGCGGGGGCACTGGACTGCCTTGACGGATTCAGATCTCAGCATATGGCTGTGTATGAGACCCTGATCGACAGAGAAAAAAATCACAACAAACAGGTGATCAGCGGGCAGATATCACTCTTCCAGTCTCACTCGGACGAGATGGCTGCCTCAGGTGACGCCGGAGATCTTCCGGACATATCCGACTTCGATAAAAAAATAAAGCTGAATTGGGAAAAGGAAATGATAGGGATGTATCTTACGGATCACCCTCTTTCCGATAAGCGGGATATAATAAAGAAGATAGCGACTATTACCACAGAAGAGCTGGCACATCCCGAAGACCATCCGGACATCAGGGACAAGAGACCGGTGCTCATGGTAGGTGTTATCAGCAATGTGCAGACATACATTACCAAGAAAAATCAGACAATGGCTTTCGTTGAGGTAGAAGACCTTTACGGTGCCGTTGAGGTCATAGTTTTTCCAAAAACATACAAAAAATGCATTGCCCGGACTCAGGGTGATGAGGATGCTGAAGGCATTCTCCAGGAGGATAATATAGTCACAATCAGAGGAGAGCTTTCACTTAAAGAGGAAGAGAAACCAAAGATACTGGCCAAAAAGATAACCGATATTTCTGTAGCAGAAGAGCATTTTAGAAGCATAGACACAGAAAAAAAAGACGGGAGGCCTGAATCATGAAAAGGATAGGATTACTTACAAGCGGCGGTGATGCCCCCGGAATGAATCCTGCAATCAGAGCCGTTGTCAGAAGCGGGATATATAATAATATGGAGGTTTTCGGGATCAGGCGGGGTTACGAAGGCCTGATCGACGGGGATATCATTCCAATGAATGAAAGTTCGGTAGGCGGGATAATCCAAAGAGGCGGTACAATACTTAAGACAGCCAGAAGCTCTTATTTTATGGAGAAGGCAGGCTTTGCGAAGGCCCTTGATACCATAAGAGAGAATGATATCCAGGGACTTGTTGTCATAGGCGGTGACGGATCTTTAAGGGGAGCTCTGACTCTGGCAGAAGCAGGGGTTCCTGTAATCGGACTGCCTGCAACAATAGACAACGATCTGGCATACACAGATTATTCCATCGGATTTGATACGGCGGTAAATACGATCCTGGATGCCATAAGCAAAATAAGAGATACGTCATCTTCCCACGACCGAATATCCATAATAGAAGTCATGGGCAGACGTTCGGGAGAATTGGCACACTATGCCGGTATCACCGGCGGTGCTGATGTGGTACTGGTGCCGGAGGAGAGAGTTGACATAAAAAAGATTTATAAGAAAATAACTCACGGGTTCGAAAGAGATAAAATGTTCAGCATAATAATCAAGGCAGAAGGGGTGGAAATACCAACCCGGGATCTTGCAGAGGAACTTCAAAACGAACTGGATACCGAATGTCGGATAGTAGTTCTGGGGCATATACAAAGAGGCGGTTCACCTACTGCACGGGATCGAATGGTCGCCAGCGAAATGGGGAACGAAGCAGTAAAATTGCTAAAGGAAGATAGAATAAATAAAGCTTTGGGGGTCACCGGCGATGAAGTAGTGGACACAGACCTTAAGTACGCACTTGAAATGAAACGGGAATGCGATTTTACCAGAAACGATCTGGCAGACATACTGTCGATTTAGCGAATGAGAACAACGCAGTAATATGGAAGAAGACAAGCAAGGGGAGTAATAATATGAAAAAGACAAAGATAATATGCACCATCGGTCCAACATCGGAAGATCGGGAAATGCTGAAAAGCTTGATGGAAGCCGGAATGGACGGAGCGCGGCTGAATTTTTCCCACGGAAATCATAATGAACAAAAGGAAAAGATGGATCTGGTCAAAGAATTAAGAGACGAACTGGATATACCTGTTCCAATAATTCTGGATACCAAAGGACCGGAAATAAGGACCGGAGATTTCAAAGACGGCAAGGCGGAACTAAAAGAAGGAAATAAATTCACAATAACCACGGAAGATGTTTTGGGTGACGGGAGCATCTGTGCTACTTCATACAAGGAACTTCCAAAGGACGTGAAGCCCGGAGATAAAATTCTTATTGACGACGGATTAATCGAGCTCACTGTGGATAAGGTGAAAGGGAAAAACATAGAGACCACTGTCAACAACGGCGGTCCGGTAAAGAATAAAAAGAGCATTAATGTACCGGGGGTTCATGTGAATCTGCCATCAATAACCGGACATGACAAGAAGGACATTTTATTCGGCATTCAGCAGGAAGTGGATTTTATAGCCGCATCATTTATAAGGACCGGGGAAGATGTGAAATATCTGAGACGTTTTCTGGACGAAAACGAAGGTCAAAAAGTCAGAATAATTTCCAAAATAGAAAACAAGGAAGGTATAGATCACATCGATGATATTATTGCCGAATCCGACGGGGTCATGGTGGCGAGAGGCGACATGGGTGTAGAGATCCCTGCTTATGATGTACCTCTTGTTCAGAAGAAGATAATCAAGAAATGCAATCGTAGCGGCATATTCGTTATAACCGCAACTCAGATGCTGGATTCCATGATAAGAAATCCCAGACCCACAAGAGCGGAAGTTGCCGATGTGGCAAATGCCATACTTGACGGATCGGATACCATCATGTTATCCGGAGAGACCGCATCAGGAAAGTATCCTCTGGAGACGGTTGAGATGATGGTCAGCGTTGCAAGATCTGTTGAAGAAGGTATCGACTACAGAGGCAAACTCAGAAAGCGCAAAAGGGATCAGGAAGATACTGTCACTAATGCTATCGGGTATTCTACATGTTCAACTGCAGAGTCTCTTGATGCCAAGGCAATCATTGCTCCTACAACTTCGGGCTATACGGCGAGAGTACTGGCAAGCTTCAGGCCGGAAAGTCCCATCATCGCTTTTTCCACAAGTAAAAGTGTAGTGAGGAGACTTGCTCTTGTGTGGGGGGTGATACCTTACTATCACGAATACATGGAAGCCGCAGACCGGTTCTTTGAAAGTGTAATAGACGAAACAAAGAAGGAAGGGCTCATCAGCGACGGAGATCTGGTGGTTCTGACCGCCGGATTACCGCTGGGAATAGGCGGAAAAACCAATATGATGCGAATACTTACGGTTGGCGAATAACAGGCGAACAAAGTGAAAGATCGTGTGATACTGCATTGCGATATGAATTCCTTTTATGCATCGGTGGAACTTCTGTCCCGACCGGAACTTAAAGATGCACCGGCTGCTGTCTGCGGAGATCCGGGCAGCAGGCACGGCATAATACTTGCCAAGAATGAACATGCCAAAAAATACGGTGTTGTTACTGCCGAGACATTATGGCAGGCACGGAAAAAATGCCCCGATTTGGTTTTACTTAAAGCCCACCACAACAAATATCATGATTACTCCATAAAAATAAACGAAATATACAAGAGATTTACCGACATGGTGGAGCCTTTCAGCATAGATGAATCCTGGCTGGACGTGACAGGAAGCCTGGAGCTGTTTGGAACCGGTGAGGATATAGGTTATAAGATAAAAGAAACTGTCAAAGAAGAACTTGGACTGACATTGTCAGTGGGAGTATCTTTTAATAAGATCTTCGCAAAGATGGGAAGCGATTACAAGAAGCCTGATGCAGTAACGGTAATAAGCAGGGATAACTACAGAAAGATGTTATGGCCGATGCCCGTTTCCGAACTTTTTTCTGTAGGAAGTGCCACAGTCAAAAAGCTCAAAGACATAGGTATACGAACCATAGGGGATCTTGCGGCAGGGGATGAGCAAATGCTGGAATCACTTCTTGGCAAAGCCGGCAAGATGATCTTCGGCTATGCCAATGGGCTGGACGACAGCCCGGTATCCGGTGCGGAAGAACGAAGAAGGATCAAATCGGTGGGTAACGGCATCACATTCAGAAGAGATCTTAAGGGCAAAGATGATATCCTGACCGGGCTAACCGCTCTATCGGACAGCGTTGGGGGGAGGCTTAGAAAGTATTGCCTTAAGGCCGGCGGCATCAGAGTTGAGATTAAGAATCCCGGGTTTGAAACTGTTTCGCGGCAGGCTCAGCTTGATTCCCCGACTAATTTGGCTGAGGTAATCAAAACCACTTCTTACAGGATCATCGATAATTTCTGGAATATGAATTCACCAATTAGGCTGATCACAGTAACAGCGATCAATCTGGTGTCAGAAGACGAAGATGAGCAGCTGACATTTTTCGGAGATGATGCGGGCACCCAAAAAGGGGAAAAGCTGGAACGGGCTATGGATGACATAAGGGACAAATACGGTTCATCTTCAATAAAATACGGTCGGATTCTTAAGAACGATCTCGGTATCAGTCTGGATGAACACGAGGAACAATGATATCCGAGTAAGTATGCAAGTAAATAATTAAATATATTATATTTGGGTATAATATACCTGACTCACAAGCTATTGTAAACAAAATCGTACTAGGAGGAATTTATGAGAATCTTATCAGTTATTTTGGGTATCTTGTTGATCGTTACAGGTATCTATTGCTTCTTCAATCTGGGAGTGGCATTCGTATCACTTGCACTTTTCCTTGGGATCATCATGATGGTTTACGGAATAAGTCAGATAATTGCATACTTTGCATCAAAGAAAAACGGAGGCAGCTCCGGATGGGTGTGTTTTGAAGGGATATTGACCTTAGCCATAGGCGCCATAGTGGCATTTTATCCACTGACAGAGTTTTTCCTTGCAATTTGGTTTGCCGCATGGCTCATAGTTTCTGGTATACTAAGAATAGTAGCATCAATACAGACAAAGAGAAACTTCCCGGGAACACCGTGGGGATTCATGATGTTCCTTGGTGTACTGACAGTAATAGCCGGAATATACGGAATGGTTAATCCATTGGTGATCGGAATGGCCATGGCAATGCTCTTTGGAATATTTTTTATTCTCCAGGGTATCAACAGTATCGTTTTCGGCTTAGGCAGCGCGGACGCAAAAAAGAAAAAATAGGAAATAAATAATGTCTGAAAAATCGGGTAAAGAGGACAATCAAGAAAAAAAGGCCTTGATAGGCTTTGCGGAAGAGGATAAGAACAGGATCATAAGTGTAGTTGTGACTATAACTGTGACCCTGGTCATCCTTGCTCTGCTGGTCATGACGCTCTGGACCATGCTTGATCTGGTACTCCTTACATTTATCCTGACATTTCTTTTTTACCATTTTCAAAAAATGATCAAAAACAGGCTTGGTGAAAAAATAAGAGACAAGATCCCGGATGGGCTGATCCTGTTCATACTTTATTTAATAGTCATCGGCCTTCTTACCTGGATAAGTGTTGTATTTGTTCCAAAGCTTATTCTGCAGATAAACGAGATAGCAACCGTATTCATGCATTTTGATATGAATACTATGAGGGATGCTCTGGATCCCAGACTGGCAGAGATTCTTTGGGATATAGATCTCAATCCTTATATCAGCGATGCAGGCAACTTCCTTATGAACTCGGTCACTTTGATCGGGGCTTTCAGTTTGAATTTTGTGTTTGCATTTCTCCTTAGTTTTATGATTCTTCTGGAGAAGGACAAGATACGAAGATTCAGTGAAACTCTTAAACACAGCAAGATCGCGTTTGTATACGAACATACTATGAAATTCGGCGGAAGTTTCGTAAGGACTTTCGGGACCGTAATGAAGGTACAGGTTACCATCTCATTCGTGAACAGCATATTGTCCGTGATAATACTGGGGATCATGGGATTCCCGTCAGTGATCGGACTTGGTATAATGATCTTCTTCCTGGGGTTGATACCGGTGGCAGGAGTCATCATCTCACTAGTTCCTTTGTGCATAATCGGATTTACCATAGGCGGATTCAAGATGGTCATTGCCGTAATCATAATGATAATCGTGATCCACAGCCTTGAAGCATATATTTTAAATCCAAAACTGATGTCCACCAGGACATCACTTCCCATTTGTTTTGTCTTTATTATTTTACTTGTCTCTGAGCATTACCTCGGAGCGTGGGGGCTTCTTATAGGAGTTCCGTTGTTCATATTCCTTATGAAGTCTTTTGAGGTGGATTATCAGGAAGCCTGTAAACCCAAGCCTGTCTTCAATCCCGAGAGATTTAAAAATTTCAGAAAACGCACCCGGTAAAGTACGCTAAGAACCGGCTGCAAACAATCCCTTTTCAGTTACATAGTATCCGGTACAAATATCGTGAGGCTCCACAGGCATTTTTTTAAGGAGCTGTTTTTCTCTGCAGAAAAGAATGGTCTCGCCGGTGAATGATTTTAAGTATCTGTCATAGTAACCTGCTCCGTAACCTACTCTGTTGCCGTTTGCGTCGGCAGCCAGACAGGGTATGAACGCCAGATCGATATCTTCTTTGGATATTACCGGGCAGCTGTCCTTCGGTTCCGGAATATCGAGAAAGCCGTTTATCACATCTTCAAAACCTCTGATCTTTCTGGCTTCCATGCGGCGGTCTTTATAACATTTAGGACCGCAGACGGTCTTCCCTTTTCTAAGGGCGTCCTCTATGAGAGGTCTAACATCTATTTCGTTTTCCATTGTGATGAATGTAAATATCGTCCCGGCTTTTTTATAAATATTCGAATCAAGAATATTCTGCACGATATGGCTGTCTGCATCCGTTCTGTAGACAGGGTCCGGCTCATCCATGATCATTTTCATTTTTTTTCTTAAGATCTGTTTCTCTTCATTCATAATGAGGATTATAACACGACTGCAAAACAATTGATATGATATACTGGTAGAAAAGCAAAGGGGAAAACAAATGTATAATCATGTTTTATTTTTCGGGTATATGATTGCCGCATTTTCCGCCTTGGTTGCGATTTTGATAATCCTGGTAGTACAGAGGCATGATACGGACAAGAAAGGTCTTTACAGAAAGACCCGTAATTTTGTTATCATTTCGTTTCTCATTGAGTTCAATTATTTTCTTTCCTTCTACAAGGAGATGATGCTGGATAATTTAATAGTGGGACCTGTATGGCGAACATTCGACTATACGGTCTGGATCTTGGTTTACTATTTCTGGATCCTGCTCATGGATGAGCTTATCGGTGGAGACAGGCTTGAGGGATACAAAAGATTTTATAAATATACAACTTTCTCCGCTATAGTTTTGTTCGGTATCGGTTGTATATTCTTTATGGATGATTATTATATTGTAAGCTCTTTTTACGGGCAGTTTTATCTTTTTATCTGTACAGGTCTGTTTGCCGCAATATGCTTTTTTATCATGTGGAAATTCCTCCACAAAACGCTTCACGAAATACCAAATTCACTTCCCAGGATTTATGTGACAGTAGTGACTGTCACCCTCGCTGTTCTTCACATCAGTCATATGATCGTAGACGGGAAGCTGTATCTGGGATTGTACGGACAGTCAGGCTGGGGGAATGAGATTCTGGATCCTGTGTGGCTGGTGTTCTTAGTTACCAATATAGCTACTATCGTCTTTATCTATAAAGCTGATTTCAGTCCGGTCTATTATCGGGATGAACACGGTAATGAAACAGGGATCGGGGAAGTGGTACATGAAGATGAGGACGTGGCAAAAATCAACCGGTCTGCTGAGCTGCACAGGCTTACCCAACGGGAACGTGAGGTGTTATTCCTGGCTTACTACGGAATGACCAACCCTGAAATCTCCGAGAAACTTTTTATATCGAGAAATACAGTAAAAAAACATATGCACAGCATCTTTGAAAAAATGGACGTATCCACAAGGATGGAGATTGTACACCTTATCAACTCTCGGAAATCCAAATAGGAAAAAAAGTAAAAATGGTCCAGGTGGGTACTACTTTATACCTTCTCTTCTGATTACAATGAACACATAATCGGATTAGTATTTCATTCATTGTATTGGAGGTATCAAAATGGAAAAGAAAGCTGATGGAAATGTAGCTATAAAAAGCGACGATCAGAAAAAGGGCGAATTTAAAAAAGTCCTGGGGCTGGGCTCCCTTGTCATCTTCGGACTGGCTTATCTTGCGCCTACCGCTGTATTCAACTATTACGGGCCCATATCCGTTGCATCCCATGGAATGTTCCCGATGTGCTATCTGATCACAACTGTTGCCATGTTCTTTACCGCATACAGCTATGCTCAGATGTCCAGAGAATTTCCAATATCAGGATCGGCATATACATATGTACAAAGGTCGGTCCATCCCAATCTTGGGTTCATGACGGGGTGGGTAATGCTTTTGGATTATTTACTTTTGCCGATGGTCTGCTTCCTTCTCATAGGCATCTACATGGAAGTTTATGTACCTGTTATTCCTGCGTGGCTTTGGATAGTCATCGTAGTCCTTTTCAGCTTTTTGGTGAATTACATCGGTGTCAAAGTTGCGGCAAGAGTGGACACTGTTATTATCGGAGCTCAGATCCTAATGTGTATCGGGTTTGCCGGGGTTTGTATCTATTCTCTCAGTCAGGGAGGTGTAGACGGCACAGCAAACGGAGGCTTTGATGTAGAAGCATTTTATAATTCAGAGCTCTTCGAATTCAAAGCTATCATGTATCCTGCGGCTATCTTGTGTGTCTCATTTCTCGGGTTTGATGCAGTATCCACTTTTGCTGAAGAAGCAAAGAATCCCAAGCGAGATCTTCCAAGAGCCATCATGCTTATCTGCATTGGCGCAGGGTTCCTGTTTGTACTGATGGCATACTTTGCACAGGCAGTATGGCCGGTAGGTTTTACCATGCTGGAAGATGCTGATGCGGGGATATTTGAGCTTGCTGCTCGCTTGCCTGTCCCTCATCTTGATATTGTTTTTCTGGTGGTCGATAACCTTGCGAGTCTTGCGTGCGCTCTCTCGGGGATCGCCGCTGTTATTAGGATCATGTACAGCATGGGTCGTGACAATACACTGCCCAAGAGATTCTTCGGATACATGAATCCCAAAACCGGTATCCCTTCATTCAATCTAGCGCTGGTTTCAGCGATAGGTCTATGCGCAATTTTCTTTGCAGATAACATGCTTGCAGGTGCGGAACTTATTAGCTTTGGCGCAATAACAGGATTTATAATGGTTAACCTATCAGTGCCAATGTATTTTGCCAGAAAGAAAAAGCAGGAACTGAATGTACTTAAACATATAATTATTCCGGTAATAGGGATAGGGATCTGTGTTGCTTTGTGGATCAATATCGCTCCTAACGCAAAGATCATAGGTTTCATATGGCTGGCATTAGGTCTGGTAGTCTGCGGAATCAAAACCAAAGGCTTCAGGTCTCAGCCGCCCGAACTCGTGCTTGAACTTGAGGAGGAAGAAAAATGAACACTGTTCTTACAAATGCAAATATTTATACTTCTGACGAGAAAAATCCTCAGGCGCAGACCATTGTTTACAACGATGACGAGATACTCTATGTAGGTTCGGGGCTCAAATCCGACTGGGAAAAGTATGCAGGTGATGATGCCGATATTCATGACCTGAACGGGCAAACAGTGATACCCGGCTTTATTGACAGCCACGTTCATCCCGGAATGGTGTCACAAAGTTCATGGCATATAAGATTGCCATGGACCGAAGATGTAAACGAGCTTCTGTCATTCGTAAAAAAATATGCCCGGGAGCATCCGCCGTCGGAAATACCTTTCCTGTACTTTGAATACTATCCTACGATGATATTCGATGAAAAAGGACCAACAAAGGAACTCCTGGACACTGCTGTTTCCGACAGACCTTGTCTCCTGCAGGACTTCGGTGAGCATCTTCACTGGGTCAACTCGAAAATGCTGGAGCTAATGGAGATAAATAAGGATACGGAAGATCCCATGCCAGGATTGGTCATGTTTGTCAGAGACGAAAAAGGAGAACCGACAGGCTGGGTAAAGGAAATGGCATGGCTCAAATTTGCTGACAGAATGTATGAAAAAATAGGGTGGATTCCGCCTGTGGAAATGACCCCGGAACTTATGGAGGACTTCTTTGAATTCATGGCGGATCACGGAATAACAGCAATTGCAGAAGGTATCTTGGAAGGCGAGGCCCAGTTCAGTTCTCAGAAAACATTATATGATCAGAACAAGATCAAGCTTTACTATGACGGTAATGTAAGATTCTGGACATACGAAGATCTCACGGAGAAAATAGCAGAGCTTAAAAGATACAGAGAAAAATACACCTCGAGATACATGAAGATAAATACAGTGAAACTTTTTCTCGACGGAACCAACGAAAGCGGAAACTGTGCTGTCCTCGAACCCTTCATAAATGACCCGGAAGGCACGAATGTAGGCAGTATCGCCATGGAACTCCCCGAACTGAAGAAATGCCTTCATCTCATAAACAAGGAAGGTCTGGATCTTCATGTCCATGTTGTGGCGGACCGCGGATTCAGGACTATGGTGGATGCATACGAGCAGGCGAAATCGGAGGTGGAGGCGGCCGGTGGCGAATGGGTGACACAGATGATACTTGCCCATTGCGAGCTTGTAGATCCGTCAGATATGGGAAGACCCGCAGAACTGGGTATAACCATAAACTGGTCATGTCACTGGTCCGGAGGATATTTCGGCGATGAAGCAAAGTCGTATCTCGGAGAAGAGAGATGGAACAGGATGTATCAGTTCAATCCCATGATAAAGAGCGGTGCACTTGTAACATTCTCAAGTGATGTGGTAACCAAGTATGAGCTCAACAGAGCAGACCCTTTCTTCGGTATGCAGGTGGCGGCCACAAAGGTGGACCCTGAAGTTCCCCTTGACCCGGATAAATATCCGGGGAGCATGAGACCTCCTGAAAGCGCAAAGCTGTCGGTAGGCAATCTTCTTAAGGGATACACGATCAACGGAGCAAAACAATTGCATTGGGAAGATCGGATGGGATCTCTTACGCCCGGCAAGCTGGCTAATATCAATATTATTTCTGATGATCCATTTAAAGTCCTACCGGAAGAGTTGAGTGGGATAAAATTTGATGCGGTTATCTTCGAAGGCGAAGTTATCAGAGGGAATATTGGATAGTTTACAGAAATAATCACTGTGTGCCGCGGCAGCCATATGAATGTACATTTCTTCATCCAAAAGAATGAGACCATTTTCGACCAGTCCATTGTTTTTGCGAATTCCTTCCCGGTGATTTTCCACGGAGTTTTTGCAAGCAAGCAATCGAAAAAGTAATCACCGAATATATGATATATGTATAGCATAGGACGAATGTCATATTCATTGTGAGGCTGGCAAAAATGCAGCTGCCCAGATTATATCGCCTTTTAAATTTTTCATGTCTGACTTCTCCAGTATTGTCCGGTCAAACCGGATAGTCTTACTGTTTTTATTTTTCTATGTTTGTAAATTATTGATATTTGGTCAGAATAGCGAGTATCGGGTGGATTTCACACCCGATACTCGCTATTCTGACCATTATTGGAGAATTTCAACACTAAAATCACCCTATCCTGGATATTTTGACCACAAATTCAAATTTTATCTAATTTTTTTCCGACGGGACATTTTCTCAAGTGAATTATGGGGTGACATTTTCTCAAGTGAATCTTAACGAGACATTATCATAAGTGAATCACAACACAACTATTGATTTTTGACTATGTCAAAGCATTATGATAAAATCAATAAGTAAATTAACGAACACACGAGCGGACATATTATGTAAGTCATTGCCATTTTGCGATTTACTTGAATATGTCTTTTTATGTAAGGAACTATATAAGGAAATATAATGGAAACAAGAGAATTCAAAGATTTAGACATCAAGCCGACGCTCATAAGGGCTACGGAGAAGATGGGCTTTGAAAGCATGACGCCCATTCAGGAGGGGACATTCGATCCCATAATGGAAAAAAAGGATATAATGGCTCTTGCCCCGACCGGAACAGGTAAGACGGCCGCATTCGGTCTCCCCATACTTCAAATGACTGACCCCAAAGATAAAAGCGTTTCGACAATCATCCTTTGTCCCACAAGAGAGCTGGCGAAACAGACCGCAGACGTGTTTCACGATTTGACAGCTTTTATGCACGGGATCAAGATCGTTGCCATATATGGCGGTGAAAGTATCAGGAATCAGATTATGAAACTGAAAGGCAAGCCCCAGATCATTGTAGCCACACCTGGCAGGATCATGGACCATATGAAGAGACGGACTATCAGAGTAAATAAGGTAAAGCATGTAATCCTGGATGAAGCGGACCGCATGCTGGATATGGGTTTTAGGGGCGACATCGAACATATAATGAACATCGTTCCCGGAAAGCCGCAGATGCTTATGTTTTCCGCTACCATGTCAAAGGAAGTCATCATGATCTCCGAAAGATATTTAAAAGATGAAGTAAGCATAACAATAGAAGGCAAATCCAGAGTAGTGGATACAATTAAGCAGTATACAGCCGAAGTGCAGAGCAGCAAAAGAATGGCAGCTCTGGTCAAGCTCCTCAAGCAAAAAGACTACGGTTTCACTTTGGTATTCGTTGAAATGAAATCTCATGCGAGGAGGCTTGCCAAAGCCCTGCAGCAGAAAGGCTTCAACGCCATAGCTATCCATGGAGATCTGACTCAGAGGGAAAGAGATGCTGTCATGAAAAAATGCAGAAGCGGACAGGCCCGCATACTGGTTGCTACAGACGTGGCATCAAGGGGGCTTGACCTTGATAATATAGATGCGGTTATCAACTATGACATGCCTGAAGACAGCGACACATATGTACACAGAATAGGCAGAACTGGAAGGGCGAACCAGACCGGCGATGCATATACTCTTCTTGATCCTTCCGAACGAAGGAAGATGAAGAGCATCGTAGAATCAACCAATACCGAAGTCGAGCCCATTATGCTCCAGGAAAAAGAAGATGCCGATGCATATGAAAAGGCAATGAGGCAGAAAGCTCTTTCATTCAGCAAGGGCAGCCGTTCCAGAAGGGGATTCGGTCGAAGACGATAGCCAAATAAAATTGAATTTATGCTATTAAAATGATATAATTTCATCTACAGGAAAAAGCAACAGAAAGGATCAATTAATGACAGTAAATCTAGGGGATTTTCTCGGTCAGCTGACCACCAATATACCTCTTCTAATCACAGTTCTTCTGACTCTCGGGGTAATTCTGGTCAACGGATGGACAGACGCTCCTAACGCCATCGCTACATGTGTATCCACAAGATCCATGGGTGTGCGAAAAGCAATAGTGATGGCAGCAGTTATGAACTTCCTGGGCGTTCTGGTAATGACACTGATCAGTGCCAAAGTTGCAGAAACGATATACAAAATGGTAGATTTCGGGGGAGATCCCACACAGGCATTGGTTGCCCTTTGTGCGGCATTGTTTGCCATAGTCCTATGGGCCACGGCAGCATGGTGGTTCGGCATCCCCACCAGCGAAAGCCATGCTCTCATTGCAGGTATATCAGGAGCGGCAATCGCCGTTCAGGGTGGAATAGCAGGGATCAACGGACAGGAGTGGGTGAAGGTCCTTTACGGTATAGTGTTATCAACATTGATGGGATTTATTCTTGGATATGTTATTACAAAGATAGTAGAAAAAAGATTTGAAAATGTAAGCAGGGCTAAATGCACAACCGTTTTCAGAAAAGCTCAGATAGGTGCCGCAGCGGGTATGGCATTTATGCACGGAGCCCAGGACGGCCAGAAATTCATGGGAGTTTTTATGTTGGGAGTTTTCCTGGCTCAGGGTCAGGCAGATGTTACCGAATTCGTGATACCTATTTGGCTGATGGTTCTGTGCTCCGGCGTTATGGCGGCCGGTACGGCCATGGGTGGATACAGAATAATCAAGTCCGTTGGGATGGATATGGTAAAACTGGAAAAATATCAGGGTTTTTCGGCTGACATGGCAGCGGGCATTTCTCTTTTATGTGCGTCGATCTTCGGACTTCCCGTGAGCACCACACATACAAAAACCACTGCGATCATGGGAGTCGGAGCTGCAAAGAGGATAACCGCAGTTAACTGGAAGGTCGTAGGAAATATGGTCCTTGCATGGGTACTGACATTCCCCGGTTGCGGAATAATAGGATTCCTGATGGCAATGTTGTTCATGAAATTCTTCTAAATCGATGATGTAAAGAGCTTAGAAGAATTAGTTGATATAAGGAGGAAAATAAGAATGGCTGGTAAAAAGGATAATAAATATTTTGATTCATTTGTGGACATGGTTAATTATTCATGTGAGGCTGCGGAGTATTTACAGGAAATAATCAATAATTATGATCCTGAGACGATCAAGGATAATCTAAAAAAAATGCATGAAATAGAGCATGCAGGAGACCTGACAAGACACACAATGATAAAGAGTCTTGCTAAAGAATTCATAACCCCCATCGAGAGAGAAGACATCATGGAGATGGCAGATGCCATCGACAATGTTACCGACAAAATCGAAGATGTAGCACTCAGACTTTACATGTTCAATATCAAGGAAATCAGAGATGATGCAAAGAAAAATGCAGAGGTTATTGTTAAGTGCACCGAATCACTTCGTGACGCGCTTATGGAATTCCATAACTTTAGAAAATCCAAGACCATACATGAGAAAATCATAGAAATCAACACACTCGAAGAAGAAGCGGACCAGCTTTATATCGCCGCAGTCAGGCACCTTTTCAAGAGTGTAGATGACGGCGTTACAGCTGCTTCATGGAATCAGGTTTTCCATTACATGGAAGACGTCTGCGATGCCTGTGAAGATGCTTCGGACGTTATCGAAAGCGTAATAATGAAGAATTCCTGATGGAAATAATCGCAGCTACGCAAAACAGCCATAAAATAAAAGAGATAGGAGCCATCGTATCCAAGTTCGGTATGGCGGTGGTTTCGAGGGATGATGCTGGAGTTCCCGATTTTGAGATAGAGGAAACCGGATCCACATTCGAAGAAAATTCCTATATAAAGGCTAAAACCATAATGGATCACATTGGCGGGAGCAAACCGGTTATTGCTGATGATTCGGGACTGGAAGTGGATTTTTTGTCGGGAGCTCCCGGAGTATATTCTGCGAGGTATGGCGGGATCGATGGGAATGGTGCTGACAATGGCAATAACAAAAAACTCTTAAGTGAACTTGAAGGAGTTCCCGCCGAGAAAAGAACAGCAAGATTCGTGTCTGTGATCACACTTCTTTTTCCCGATGGAAGAAAGATCACCGCAAGAGGAGAATGTGATGGGCGGGTGGCAACAGGGCTGATGGGTGATAACGGTTTTGGCTACGATCCCCTTTTTATACCAGTCGGTTACGATCAAAGTTTTGCTCAGATTGATCCGGATGAAAAAAACAGGATAAGTCACAGGGCCAAGGCACTGGAGCGATTAAGTGAATTGCTCAGCAGATAGTACTTATGAAAGAGAAGATAAAAAACTTATTAAATAGAATAAAAAGAATCGCGGTGCTTACTTTTAAAAAAGCAATGGACCCGTACTTCTCGGGCAACTCAGCTGAAGTTGCTTTTTTCTTGCTTATGTCGATCGTCCCGTCGATCATCCTGCTTGCACAGGTTTTTGATCTGTTCGATCAGTCCATGGATTTGATCAAGGGACTTGTCAAAGAATATGCTAACGATGCTCTTACCGGGATAATCATGCCACTTCTCAATCATGAATCGGCTGGAACTCTAAGCATTCTGTTGGTTATTTTGGCGCTGTGGTCCGGCTCCAAAGCCATTTTTTCTCTCATGCGGATCACCAATTATGCATATATTGGGGGGACGCCCGGAAAGAACCCTCTCTTAGGATTTATCAAGGAAAGAGCAAGAGCGATGCTCACTGTTTTTGTAATAATATTCACTTTGATATTTGCCATAGGTATACTTATCTTTGGGAAATATATAGTTGAAGCAGTTCTTACATATCTCAATGATTATATCGGAAGAAACTATAATGTTAATGATATTTGGCTGAATATCAGATGGGTACTGGGATTCCTCCTTTACTTCTTCATGGTGACATCCATTTACTATGTGCTTCCCAGTTCTCAAAATAAATATTCACAACTGATAAATAAAGAAAATAAATGGGTGTCGGTAAAACGAGTCGTAGGAGCATGGTACATGAATGCCAGAAATACATTTAAGATAATCTTTCCGGGAAGTATATTTGCTTCCCTGGGCATGATGGTTGCGACCTGGGTTTACTCTCTTTATCTGAGCCATATCTCCTCTGCCAATTTCAATATACTTTACGGCAGTTTAGGTGCAGCAGTCTTGCTTCTGCTGTGGTTTTACATACTGGCATATGTACTTGTTCTGGGTATTCAGATCAATTCAATTTGGGAAGACAGTAAGGGTAATGAAGAATTGCCAAACAAATATAAAGAGGGAGAAGATACAGATGAAAGAGATCATACAAAAATTGAATAAATGGTTGGTAGATCCCAATATTGAGTCAGAACTTAAATCAGAATTGTCTGAGCTGCTTGACAGTTACAATAAAAATAAATCGGACAAAACTATAAAGGATGAAATAAAAGACCGGTTCTATAAAGACATGGAATTCGGTACCGGAGGTCTCAGAGGAAAGATCGGGGCCGGAACAAACCGGATGAATATACATACAGTGGGCAGAGTCAGTCAGGCCTTTTCTCAGCATTTACTTACAAAGAACGATGTCCCCTCTGTGGTCATAGCTTATGATAACAGAAAATATTCTGATCTTTTTGCGTTTGAATCGGCATGTGTATTTGCCGCAAACGGAATCAAAGTATGGATATTTAAAGAACTTACGCCGACGCCCATGCTTTCTTATGCAGTACGTAATTTAAAAGCAACGGGGGGCATAGTTGTGACGGCAAGTCATAATCCGAAAGAATATAACGGATACAAGATTTATGATGAAAACGGATGTCAGTGCCTGCCTCCTGAAGCTAAAAAAGTATCAGATTTTATGGACAGGATCGACCTGTTCAGAGATATATCAAGCTGTACACAGGATTACAGCGGCGATCTTGACACCAGAGTGAGTAAAGCAGTCCTGCAAAACGATCAAATCGGTTTTGTTCCTAGTGCTGTTACTGAAAGCTATTTTGATGAAGTCATGAACGAAAAAGCATTTTCAGGTTCATTGGAGAATGTCAACATGGTCTATACACCGCTAAATGGGACCGGGAATATACCGGTAACCAGAGTTCTTGAAAGTGCTAATGTCGGACAGCTTTATAAGGTGAAGATCCAGGAGTCGCCCGACCCTGATTTTACTACTTGTCCAAAACCAAATCCGGAGGAGAATGAAGCATTGACTGAAGGGCTTAAGTTATGTAGTGAACTTGAAAAAGAAGGCGATACACCGGACTTTCTGCTGGCTACAGACCCCGATTGTGATAGAGTAGGGATAATGGTCAGAGACAGCGGTTCATATAAAAGACTTGATGGAAATCAGGTTGGTATCTTACTCTTTGATTACCTTATCGAAAGTCTGAAGCGAAAGGATCTGATGCCGGAAAAACCGGTCTTGATAACGACCATCGTATCCACTCCAATGGTCTCAGAGATCGCATATAAAAACAGGATCCATGTAGACAGAGTTCTGACCGGATTTAAATTTATAGGAGACCGCATCGACAGGTACGATGCAAAGGGGGAAGTACAACGATTCATTTTCGGATTTGAAGAAAGTTGCGGATATCTTGCCGGCACTTACGCTCGAGACAAAGATGCTGTAAGTTCCAGCCTTTTGGTGGCTGATATGGTAGGGTATTATAAAGCAAATAACAAAACCCTTATTGACAGAATGGATGAACTTTATCAGGAATACGGGTATTTTATTTCATCCCAGAAAAATCTCGAGAGAACCGGACCGGAAGGTGCCAAGGAAATAGTGAATATCATGGCAGCTCTGAGGAATCCTGAGATCCTTGCTGATTTCAGTCAGGACGTTATCCAGTTCCTTGATTATGAAGAACAAACGAAACGCACCATGGGCTTATTTGACGGAGAAGATGGCGGGTGTGCAATGGCTGTAGGTACCAGACCGATAAACGGACTCCCTAAAGAAAATGTACTTGAATTTAACTTTAAAAACAGAAGTAAGGTCACTATAAGACCATCCGGTACAGAGCCGAAAATCAAGATATATTTCAGCGTAGTCTCAGAAATCTCGATTGATGCTGAAAAAAATATGACAGTTATCCAAAATGAGTTTATGAAACTGGTTGAGAAGTTATAATTTTGACTTAACCGACCAAATACTGTAGAATAAAATCATTATTAGGAGAGAGGGTAATATAATATGGAACCACTTTTTTTTGTACCGTTTTTCGAAGAAAAACCATGGGGAGGGAAATCCCTGAGTGTGCTGTACAATAAGTACCCCACTGATATCAACATAGGCGAAAGCTGGGAGTTGTCCCCGGTTTTA
Source organism: Anaerovoracaceae bacterium (assembly GCA_031553035.1). Lineage (GTDB taxonomy): Bacteria > Bacillota > Clostridia > Peptostreptococcales > Anaerovoracaceae > JAVBLY01. The sequence goes on from JAVBLY010000001.1 coordinate 407,349, forward strand.
TACCGACAAACTTTTGTTAAAGATGGGGAATATGCAGGGATGATGCTTTCGGATCTGTACACCGAACACAGAGAACTGTTCGGAACCAAAAGCGATTTTTTTCCGTTTGTTATAAAGCTGATCGATGCAAGAGAACAACTTCCGGTTCAAGTAAGCGGCGGAGATATGAAAGAACCGATTGTCCAGTCTCAGGGATGGTATGTGATCAAAGCTGAGCCGGGTGCCAGATTGGTAGTAGGTGCGGATCTTAAAGACGGTTATGAACTCTTCAACACAATAGTAAACGAATCTCTTGAAGATGTGCTGATCTATGAAGATATCCAGGAGGGAGACACATTTTTCGTACCGCCCGGTTATCTTAACTCCATTGGCAAGGGAACTCTTATTTATGAAATATCTCATCCCCTAAAAGAGACAACGAGGATATACGACTGGGGCAAATACAATGAAATGCACCTTGACAAGGTATTGGATGCATTTGTGTTTGAGGACGGACTCATCAAAACCAAACCGAAGCATCTTGGAAAAGACAGAGATCTTATTCTTGACAGTGAATTCTTTAAATTGCAGAGAGTAGATGCAAAAGATGGACAAGAGGAAGAAACCAGAGGGCATTTCAGCGTTTACACAGCACTATCCGAAGGGAGGCTGAAGTATCATGCAGGCGAAAGAGATTTCAGAGCCGGAGATACATTTCTGATTCCCGCAGGTTTTGGGAAGTATATAATCGAAGGCGGCATGCTGATAAAAGCGTACGTATAACAGAAAATTAAAAATATAAAAAACGGTGGACTCTTTACAGGTCCACCGTTTTGTTCATTAAATTGGCCTTAACAGTTACAGTACCCTTACAGATATTATTCCTTCAAAATTTAAAGCGTCTTTGATCTTCTTCACATTGATTTCATCATCTATATCGATAAGAGTATATGCATAATCCCCTTTGCTCTTATTTGTAAGATTATCGATATTTACTCCCATATCAGCAAGTATTCCAGTTATTTGACCAAGCATGGAAGGGATGTTTTTGTTGAGGATGCAAACTCTTGTATCATTTGTCATCGGGCCGGCACTACAGTCAGGAAAGTTTACTGAATTTTTAATATTGCCGTTTTCAACGTAATCCATTATCTGCTCCACGGCCATGATAGCACAATTTTCTTCAGACTCCTTTGTGGATGCACCAAGATGAGGAATACGTATGACTCCCCTTACATCAACGAGATTGTCTGTTGGGAAGTCGGTTACATATCTTTTTAGGTTTTTTTCTTCGAGAGCATCTATCACTGCTTTTTCATCAACGATCTTATCTCTGGAGAAGTTAAGCAGGACAGCCCGGTTTTTCATCAGCGACAGGCTGTCCGCATTTATCATTTTTTCTGTTTCCTTCATTGCCGGCACATGAAGTGTCACGTAATCACAATGAGGAAGAATAGCATCCATCTCTTCAAATATTTTGACTGACGGGGACAGATAGTGAGCATTTTGAACGGAGATATACGGATCATATCCAAGTACCTTCATGCCCAGATCTTCCGCGGCATTCGCCACCATGATTCCGATATAGCCAAGTCCAATGACTCCCAGTGTTTTTCCTCTTATTTCTTCACCTGCAAATTTGCTTTTGTTTTTCTCAACAGTCTTTGACACGTCGTCCTGTACTCCGTAAACCCATGTCAGGGCATCCGGAATGTTTCTGGCGGCCATCAGGAGGCCGGTAAGCACCAGCTCCTTGACTGCATTTGCATTTGCACCGGGCGTATTGAATACTACGATACCGTCATCTGCGCATTTGTCCACAGGGATATTGTTAACGCCAGCGCCGGCTCTTGCTATAGCAAGCAAGTTACTGCTGAAATCCATTTCATGCATGTCATGACTTCTGACGATTATCCCCTCAGCTTCGTTTATGTCCTCAATGATCTCATAATCATCTGTGAAAAGACTCAATCCTTTTTGAGATATCTTATTTAACGTTGCAATTTTTTTCATAAACCCTACCACTTTCTTGAAAATTACCCTCTTTTTTTTGAATTTATACCAGCAAATTATAACATCTAAATATTACATAGTAAAGTAATTTTAATGTCATATCCATTGCATAAGGTTTTAACTTGAACAGATTTTGGGTATAATTACAGGATAAAATGGAAGAAAATAACTTTTATAAGGGGTTTATATTACGCACTTAAGTCGGGCTAGATCTCGGGAGGTTTATTATGAAAGGGAAAAGAGTAGTATCCATACTATTGATCATGGTTATGGCACTTTCCAGTTTGTCAGTAGTTTACGGTATGGAAGGGGAGATTCAGGGGGAACCTGTGGCAACGGAAGGTTCCATCGATGATGGTGCCACATCGGACAGCGGGATAACGGACGGTTCTATAGAAGACGTGACATCAAAGGATGCAATTACACCTCAGCCTGCCCAGGAGCCTGAAAAAAGGGTGACGGCAGCTTTGATCCAAAACTATTTCGTTCAAAAGATGAGCACTGCAGGTACACTTACTAAAGTCGGAACAGGATATGAAACTCTGGCATTAGCCAATACAGCAATGAAAAATGCATATTCGACAGGCACTGATAAAGGCAACAGAGGTCTGGTCGTTACAGACAAAACCAATAAAGTCATAAATATGATAAGCGGCATTGCTTATTTCAATAGCAGCTCGGCTACAAAGTCAATCGGCAATACATATATAACTCCTAAAGATGCCATGCACTTTTTCTCCGGTACAGGTACCAGTGCAACGGTCGGTATCAGCGGGGTCAAAGTCAGCGTAGCGGTATCAGGCCTGATCCTGGTGCCTGAGACCCTGGTGTATTCAAATACCACAAGTTTTTACTACAGAGATTATTATACAAAGAACAGCTCGGGAGATCTTGTTCACTACACATACAGAGTGTCAAACCCGACGACTACAACCCCATATAAATCAGGTGCGGGAAAGTCAGTTTCCAACGGCGGATATGTTGTTGACAGGGCACCTTCATGGATGAGTATCGGTGGCAGGTATTACAGCTTTGACGGAATAAATTTTTACTCCAATTCAGCAATGACAACAAAAGTCGGTTCATCTTATTATGCATATTATAAATTCCTTCCGTACAGAAGCACCACAGGATATAACTATACCCAGCTCAATAAATGGATCGCATATAAAACTCCATCAGTAAGTCCGACTGCAAAGTCCAGTAAACTTCTGAATCAGGGCAGCAATCTCATCAACGGCCAGAATAAATATGGTATCAACGCAGTTACGGAGCTGGCATTTGCCTGTCTTGAAAGTGCATACGGAAAAAGCAGTTATGCTCTGAACCGAAATAATCTGTTCGGTATAAATGCGGTAGATTCGAACCCTGACAATGCTTATTCATACTCTTCGGTAGCAAGCAATATCAATGAACATATGTATAAGTACCTGAGCAGAGGCTACGGGGATGCCAAGTCTGACAGCAGATATTATGGATTGACACCCGGAAGCAAAGCCGTCGGTGTCAATGTTAAGTATGCATCCGATCCGTGGCACGGAGAAAAAATTTCAGGCATCGCATACTCTATCGACAAGTATCTTGGAAGTAAGGACTATAGAAAATATTCCGTAGGCGTAACAAATAAAAACTCAGTCAGCGTATACAAATATGCCGGCAGTACATATTTATACAATCTTTCGACCAAAAGTGCAGGTAATGGACCGACAGGTGTTCCTGTAATAATACTGGGATCTTACGCCGATTATTATGTGATCCAAAGTGATCTTCCAATCAGCGGGAATACCGCAAGTTACAGCTATGCATATTCATTCAGCGGTTCAAAAGCGTATGTCAGAAAAAGCGATATCACTAAAGTGAACAGCGGTACTGTCACAAGCATAGTGCCCAGTCCCAAACCACCTGCGGCCAAAGCCCCGGCTCCAAAGGCAACATTCAAATTCGGAGTATACAACTCAAAAACAAAACTTTCAAACAAGTCAAAAAGAGGAAAGAGAACAACTCAAAAGAACAGAATTATGATTCAGACCAAAGTCAAGACTAACAGCAAAAGGACTTCGGTCAAAATGTACATATACAACAGCAAGAAAAAGCTTGTCGCGCAAAAAGTACAGTATATATACAAAACTAAGACAGTCAAGTTCTCATGGAACGGTAAATATACATATCATAATAAGCTTAGGAAGAAAGCGGGCAGATACGCTCCATACAGCAAAAAAGGGACCAAATATTATGTGAGATTCGTTGCCGACAGAAGTGGAGTCAAGGCTCATAAAGGCAAATATCACGCATTCTATCTATACAAATAACCAGCAGATGTGGTAAAGTATATAGCGTACAACAGTTGGGTAAGTCACAGAAAGGATATAAAATGAGTCACAGAGTATATAATTTTTCTGCCGGGCCGTCTATGTTGCCTGAAGCAGTTCTTAAAAACGTTCAGTCAGATCTTATGAATTATAAAAGATGCGGAATGTCCGTAATGGAGATGAGCCACAGAAGCAAGACTTTCAGCCTCATTATCGAGGATGCGGAAAAGGATCTCAGGAAACTCATGGATATACCTGAAGAATACAAGGTCATGTTTCTCCAGGGAGGGGCTACACTTCAGTTTTCCATGATACCAATAAACCTGATGAAAAACAGTAAGAAAGCTGATTATATCGTAACCGGGTCGTGGGCTGATAAAGCGGCAAAGGAAGCTAAAAAGTTCGGGGATATCAAGATTACTGCATCTTCAAAAGAAGACAATTACACATATATTCCAAAGGTTACAAAAAAAGATTTCAGAGCTGATGCGGATTATGTGCATATTACTCTGAACAATACCATATACGGAACAAAATTCCCGTATATTCCTGACACCGGAGATATTCCCCTGGTATGTGATATGTCTTCGTGCATATTATCAGAAGAGATAGATGTAACAAAGTTTGATTTGATTTATGCCGGCGCTCAGAAGAACATAGGACCTGCAGGAGTGACAGTAGTCATCATGAAGGAAGACCTCATCGGCAATGCGCCTGAGGGCACACCGGTGTATCTTGATTACAAAACCCATGCGGATAACGATTCACTTTATAATACTCCGCCTGCTTTTGCAATTTATGTTGCGGGAGAGGTATTCAAATACCTTCTAAGTGAAGGCGGACTTAGGGCTATGGAAGCAATCAACATAAGAAAAGCAGGGAAACTCTATTCATATATTGACAGCAGCAAGCTTTATTCGGCTCCCGCAAATAAGGAAGACAGGTCTCTAATGAATGTTGTTTTCGTCACAGGAGATGCGGATCTTGACAAGAGGTTCATTGAGGAAGCGAAGAAGAAGAACCTTTACGAGTTATCCGGACACCGCTCTATCGGTGGTATGCGTGCAAGCATATATAATGCAATGCCGGAAAAAGGTGTAGATGAGCTAATCAGCTTTATGAAAGGCTTCGAGCAAGAGGTACTCTAATTGAAGTATCTTGTGATCGTTCCCGATGGCGCGGCAGACAGACCTGAAGACTGGCCTGAAGGCAAGACTCCACTTGAAATAGCTGAAATAATGAATATTGACGACCTTGCCAAACATGGTGAGGTCGGCATGGTCAGAACTATACCCGGCGGTATACCGCCGGGAAGTGATGCTGCCAATTTGGCAGTTATGGGATATGATCCGAAGACGGATCTAACAGGCAGATCTCCATTGGAGGCTGTCAGTATGGGCATTGACATGTCCGATACTGATGTTTCATTCAGAACAAATCTTGTTACCCTTAAAGGCGACGGAAATTATGAGGATCTCACCATAATCGATCACAGCGCCGGCGATATCACAAATGAAGAAGCTGAAATTCTTATCAGAGATATAGATAAAGAACTTGGAACAGATATTTTAAAATTTCATCCCGGAGTCAGTTACAGGCATGCCCTCATAATGAAGGACGGAAGAACAGACTTTGATCTGACTCCGCCTCATGATATCGTAACGAAAAGAATCGGAGAATTTCTTCCAAAAGGGACTGATCCAGATTTTATCACGGATCTGATGAAAAAAAGTCACGAGATATTAAGAGACCATCCCGTAAACAAAAAGAGAATCGACAGGGGTCTCAATCCCGCCAACTCCATATGGATATGGGGTCAGGGGAAAAAACCGAAACTGTCTTCTTTTCCGGATAAATACGGAATAAACGGGACCATAGTATCAGCTGTGGATCTAATCAAGGGCATAGGAATGTGTGCAGGTCTTTCGGCTGTTGATGTTGATGGTGCCACAGGAACAATAGAAACTAATTACAGAGGGAAAGTGGATGCCGCTATTGATGCACTCATTCATGGCGGCGATTTTGTTTATATACATGTCGAAGCTCCCGATGAATGTTCTCATCAGGGCAGCGCCGGAGACAAGATCAAAGCTCTGGAGCTGATCGACACTGAAGTGGTATCGCCTTTGTATGAATATCTAAAAAATAGCGGCGAGAATTTCAGGATACTCATCGTGCCTGATCACAGGACGCCGGTGAGTATAAGGACCCATTCAGATGAGCCTGTGCCTTTTGTCATCTATGATAACCGTACAGAACTATATAATGAAAATAATGCATTCACAGAAAAATCGGGGGAGACGGGAAAGTATTTTGAACAGGGAAGCGGACTGGCAGATTATTTTTTCAAAAAATAAAACAATGAATAGAAACGGCTTAATGATCATGAGGACTATTGTCCTTTTACTTGTTTTTGTGTTGGCGGTTACATTTGTCAATATCTCATCTTATTCAGTATTTGCACAGAACATGTCAAAAAAAGAAAGTTTTCCGAATGCCCATAAGGCAAAAGGCGAAAAGCCTACCACTCTAGGAACATCGGCATGTATCATAGACGCCAAAACAGGTTATATGATATTCGGAGTTGATGAACATGAAAAAGCATATCCGGCCAGCACGACCAAAATAATGACAGGTCTTCTGGCAATGGAAAACTTAAAGCCTGATGATATAGTAACTGTGGACGGTGAAGCGGAAGAACAGGGCGGTTCCCAGCTGTATCTTGCAAACGGACAGCGAATCACCGTAAAGGATCTGATGTACGGAATGATGCTGCCTTCAGCCAATGATGCGGCGCTGGCGCTGGGCAAGGCTATGGGCGGCACAACAGAAGAGTTTGCAGGTATGATGAACGAGAAGGCAAAGAGCATTGGCGCTGTAGATTCAAATTTTGTCAATCCCAACGGGTTGCCTGATAAAAATCATTATACAACAGCCTACGATTTGGCACTCATAGCAAAGGAAGCGATGAAATACGACGATTTTCGTAAAATAGTAGCTACATATCAGTATACTATACCAAAGACAAATCTTTCCGGTTCCATGCTCATACACAATCGAAACCGCCTTCTTTACAATATAAACAGAAAAGTAGAGGCATACGGTGAAACCAAGTCCATAAAATACCCTGGAGTCACCGGTATCAAAACGGGATACACTGACAAGTCAAAATTCTGCCTTGTTGGCAGTGCCGAAAGAAACGGCACCGAATTTATCGCAGTCACCATGAAAACCCAGGACATGAACGGCTATCAGGATGTTGTCTCCATGCTTGATTACGGGTTCAATAATTATAAGACAGTCGAGGTGATGAAGGAAGGCGCAAGCATCGACGATCTTAAGGTCGATGGTGGTACCGAAAAATACGCAAAGGCTGTTGCCAAAGATGGACTTTATGCAACCCTTCCTATTGATGGCGACCAAGAGGATATAAAAATCGAAACAGAATACCAATCCTTAAATGCACCCTATGATGCAGGTATAGATGGTGGTATCATAAAGGTGTATTATGATGGTGAAAAAGTCGGAGAAACGAAAGTAAGCATAACCCAGGCAATGGAAGAAGGATCAGCCATTGACGATTTGTTTACAGGCAGCGGATTATTAGGTCTGTTAGCTAAGATCTTTATCGTAATTGCCATACTGATCGTGCTTATATTAGTCATAAGATCTATTAACAGAAACCGTCAGAGAAAAGCCCGTAGAAGGAGAAGAAGGCGTGAATATAAATAAAAGGTTAATAGCATTTATTCTGATCCTCTGCCTGACAACAGGATTATTCACAGCATGTGGCAGTGAACCTGCTGAAGAGGAGGAAATCGATTATGATTTCAGTGTATTTTTCGGAGGTATGGACGATGCTATCGAAATAGATGCCATGCTCACCGAGTATGAAAAGACAACGGGGATCAAAATCAACCCCATAATAATTTCAGAGAATGAAGATAATAACAGAGCACTTAAGTCGATATTAGGTGATGAAGATTCTCCTGCAGCATATGCCGCAAGCAGCGATGAAGGTCTTGAATGGCTGTCCGGAGGTGGTTTTATCGCTGATTTTGCGACCATAGATCCTGATGTTCAGGGCAATAATCTACCATACAAAATGGATGGATACGGGTTCGCTTATGATCGCACCATGTTCACTGAAATGTTTGGGAAAGATAGTGCTACTCAGCTTATCAGTGATCTCAGAAAGGCAGATTATCAAGAGTGGACCATCTTTGTGGACGCTCTCAATAACTATATTAATAATCGTTTATCCGAGAACTTCTCCATAGGCGGAAATGTATATAAGTTCCCCGGAGAAAAAGGTAAATTGACTAAGGATATGAATGGCGTATTTGCCTTACCGGGTGCAGACAGCAATGTATATGGATATAACGTCATCAATCCTGTCATGCAGACAGTGGATCTTTCAGCTTGGGAAGGTGCAAAGAACGAACTTTCCGGCAGTGCTTTGCAAACACTCAATCCTGCCCTGACCACTTATACAGACGGACTGGATCTCATGACCTCATATCTGTGCGGCGACTACAGCAGTGGGATCCGGGGAACTGATTTTATCAATGGAGAGTATTACAGCAATGAACAGACAGAATCCATGTTCATGACCGGAAAATCTATGTTTGCAATAATAGACAGTCGCGAGTATACCAAGCTGGAAGAAATGAATGCAAAGAAGGCACTGTCACTGGAATATCTTCCTATTAAGATGCCGTATGATGCAAGCCTTGGTGGGAAATCATCTGAAGGAGCGGTGCTTAACAGCTCGATCCCTGCCGAAATAGCATATTCACTTTATGTCAACGGAAATCATCCGAAAGAAATTCAAAAAGAGGCATTGGATTTTATTTTATGGTTCACGGCTCAGGAAGACAAATGGGTCAATTCCCTCAGCGCTTCAATAAAAACATATGTGAAAAGCAACAGCATTCTGGATTACGATTATGCTCATGATGAACTGGCATCATGGGAAGAAGAAATATTCGGTGAAAAGGGAGTCAGGGTTTTTCTGAGAAAAGAGTTATGGAATCAGGAGTATAAAAACGAGATGAAGTTATATCTGACAAAAACGTGGTGTGAAAGCTAGATGGACAAAATCAAAGAAAAATTGAGTACTCTCCCGGACAAACCGGGAGTTTATTTACATAAAGACAATAATGATGAAGTCATCTATGTGGGAAAGGCATCTTCCTTAAAGAATCGAGTGCGTCAATATTTCCAGTCACCCAGGAGTATGGATCCCAAAATGAGAGCGTTGGTCAGCCACATTGCAGACTTTGAATATATTGTCACCGGCAATGAAGTGGAAGCCCTGATTCTTGAGAATAATCTCATCAAAAAATATATGCCTCGGTATAATGTTCTTCTTCGGGATGATAAAACATTTCCTTATATTAAGATAACCGTAAATGAAAAATATCCCAGGATCCTCAAAACCAGGATAGTAAAAAACGATGGGAGCAAATATTTCGGTCCATATGCAGATGTGAAATCGGTCAATATAATTATTGATCTTCTTAATGATGTCTTCAAACTCAAAAGATGTGCTTCTCCCAACTTCCCTGAAGGTTTCAGGCCATGTCTCAACGGGCATATAGATAAGTGCCGGAAGATCTGTCAGGGAAAAGTGGACAGAGATGAATATATGAGAGACATCGATGCTATCATTTCTTTTCTTAAAGGACAGGACAAAGACGTCGTCAATTACCTTAAGGATAAGATGAATGAAGCATCTGAAGATCTTGATTTTGAGGGAGCTGCAAGGTACAGAGATTATATTGCTTCAGCTGACTCGGTCATAAGAAAGCAGCGTGTTGAACTCCTTTCTTCGGGAGATTTAGATATCATTATAGCATCTGATGTGATCATTGAGCCAAAGGATTCAGATATAACAGTGTTTTTTGTGAGGAACGGACGGCTCAGCGGCCGTGAAATACATAAGGTGAGAAAGCCGGAAAACACATCGAACAGCGAAGTGATCGCTGCTTTTCTGAAACAGTATTATTCATCTCAATCCATGATCCCTAAAGAACTGATACTGGAAGAGCATATCTCTGACGAAGAGATGGTAATTAAACTTCTGTCTGATATGAAGGAACAAAAGGTAAGGATAACAGTGCCGGAAAGAGGGCAGAAAAGAGACCTTCTTAAGCTGGCGCAGAAGGATATCGCAGAATCGATTAGGGTCCAGAAAGCCAGAAAAGCCAAGGACGAAGCTTTGCAAAAAGAAATTGGAAGTGATTTCAGTAACCTGTTTGATCTGGATATCAAAGGGTCCCATTTCAGGATCGAGGCGTATGATATTTCTCATATGGGAGGCAGTGATTCTGTTGGTGCAATGGTCGTGTTTGACGGGCAGAAACCACAGAGAAAGAATTACAGAAGATTCAAGATCCGTTCTGAGGATGGCTCTGATGACTATGGAAATATGCAGGAAGTTGTTTACAGAAGGCTTAAGCGGGGGGTTGAGAAAGACGAAGGATTCCTTCCAATGCCGGATATTATGCTTATAGACGGCGGAGTGGGGCATGTTACTGCTGTAACTCAGATCGTGGATGGCCTAAATTTGAGCATTCCGGTAGCTGGAATGGTTAAGGATGACAAGCATCGCACCAGAGGGCTCCTAATAGAAGGACAGGAAATAGATTTAAAAGAGTATCAGAAGGCTGGAAAGCTCATTGGAAATATACAGGAAGAGGTTCACAGATTTGTCATTGAATATCACCGGGGACTGCGCAGTAAGAACTCATTAAAATCTGAGTTGGATGATATCCCCGGCATAGGGCCAAGGAGACGGATGAATCTTTTGAGTAAATTCGGCAGTATAGATAAAATTAAATCAGCTTCCCTTGAGGAACTGGCACAAGTTGAAGGAATGAATAAGCACGCCGCGGAGAAGATCAGGGAATTCTTCACAGATGTTTAAATTACAGGCTCACTGTGTTATAATGTAGTGCGGCTTACCGCATGAATATTTTAAGGAGATGAAAAATGGCAGATAAAAAAAGAGAAGAAGACGAACAAATAATAATGACACTGAATTTTGACGATGGTGAGAAAGTCGAATGTGAAGTCTTGGGGACTTTTGATGTCGGCGAAAAAGAATATATCGCACTTATTCCCGATGACGGAACAGATGATGCTTATATATTCGGCTATGACGAAGAAGAATTCGAAAAAGGCGGACTCATCGAAATAGAGGACGATGAAGAGTTCAATGCCGCCGTAAAGGCATTTGATGAAATTATGAAAGAAGACGAGGAATAATATTCTTTGTCCTGTTTATAGAACCTTTGCGATTTTGCAAAGGTTTTATTGTGTCAGCAGTTTGAGGTGAAAACAATGAAAAAGTATGATGTTATAATTATCGGCGCAGGAGCCGGAGGTGTATTTACTTCCTATGAGCTTACTAAATTGGGGAGCAATGCAAAGGTTTTGATGATAGATAAAGGCAAAGCGTTGGAAAGCCGCATTTGCCCGATAAGTGTGGGCAAAACAGAGACATGTATAAAATGCGAGCCATGTCACATCATGAATGGTTATGGCGGTGCGGGTACCTTGTCTGACGGTAAATATAACATCACTAATGAGTTCGGCGGAGAGCTGCACTTAAGGACAGGTCCTGCAAAGGCACTGGAACTGATGAACTATGTGGATTCGGTCCTGTGTGATTTCGGAGGTGATGAAGCTAAGCTTTATTCAACTGCCAGCACTGATCTTAAGACAGTTGCGCTGAGAAATAATCTTCATCTGCTTGATGCAAAGGTGAGACACCTGGGGACCGACAGAAATGTGAAGATCCTTGCAAAAATATATGATTACATCAAAGCACATACTGAAATGATTTTTTCTACAACTGTTACCGATGTTACCAAGAAGGACGGCGGTTTTGTTGTTAAGACTGATAAAGGTGATGAGTATTTTGGAAGCGATGTACTTCTTGCAACAGGAAGATCCGGTTCCAAGTGGGTTTCCGAGATATGTGAAAAATTCGACATAGACATGAAGAGCAACCGTGTTGATATCGGAGTGAGGGTTGAACTCCCGGCTGAAATTTTCAAGCATATCACGGATGCTGTATATGAAAGCAAAATAGTATACAAAACCGACAAATATAATGACATGGTCAGGACATTCTGTATGAACCCCTACGGCGAAGTTGTGACCGAGAATACCAACGGCATTATAACCGTCAATGGTCACAGTTACGCAGATCCGGCACTTCATACACCCAACACCAACTTCGCACTGCTGGTAACAAATAAGTTCACCGAGCCGTTTAAAGACAGCAACGAATACGGTGAATCCATAGCCAAACTTTCCAATATGCTGGGCGGCGGAGTCCTCCTTCAGCGTTTTGGCGACCTGGTCAAAGGAAGAAGAAGCAGTGAAAAGCGAATGAAGAAAAGTTTTACCATACCCACACTCAAGGCAACACCCGGAGATCTCAGTCTGGTTATTCCCAAGAGGCAGCTGGACGATATAATCGAGATGATCTACGCTCTCGATAAGATAGCTCCCGGAACTGCTAATGAAGATACTCTTCTTTACGGTGTGGAAGTAAAATTCTACAATTCGGAAGTGGAAGTCGACGCAAATCTTGAAACCAACATCAAAGGTCTCTATGCGATCGGCGACGCTTCAGGAGTAACCCATTCCCTGTCCCAGGCCTCGGCAAGCGGTGTGCTGGTTGCCAGGAGATTAGCAGAAAAATATAAGTAAATTCAACGCGTATACAGTATTTTGCGTAATAAGAAACGGCTCTTAATAAGGCGGTATAAACTTGACTTGCCCCCTTATTAGGAGTAGAATTTTATTGGACGTTATATAGTAATTTTTTAAATATTTGACAAGTTTATGGCATCAAATTGCTTCACAAGTGAGAAGCAGATGAAGGAGGAACTTAAGAATGAAAAAAACCAGTAAAGAGAGAATGTCGGAAAAAATTAAAACTTGGAGCCACTTTGGCGACTTAGGTAACGGTGGCATCACAAGAAGAGCCTTTGAACCGGCAGAGATCCAGGCAAGAGAAGAATTCAAGAAGAGAACGGAAGCTCTTGGCATGACACTGGAAATCGATGATATCGGTAATTTATATGCTACTTATCCGGGCAAAGAAGATCTTCCCAGAATAGTTGTCGGCTCACATATGGACTCAGTAATAAGCGGCGGAAATTATGACGGTATTTACGGTGTCCTTTCAGGACTGGAAGCAGCGGAAACAATCATAACAGAAAAAATCGAAATGCGTCATCCACTGACAGTAATGGTATGGACTAATGAGGAAGGATCTAAATTTGAACCGGCTATGATGTCTTCAGGGATCGTAACAGGCAAATTCGACAAAGATACAATGTTTGCTGTCAAGGACAGAGAAAGCGATCTCACATTCGGCAAAGCCCTAAAAGACAGCGGATGGGAAGGCGAAGAAAAATACAGACTCAATGACAAAAACTATCGTTGTTATTTTGAGCCACATATCGAACAGGGTCCTGTTCTTGAAGACGGCGGATTCGAAATCGGCGTAGTAGAAGGCGTTGTCGGAATGGTAAACTATGACATCATCTTCGAAGGTGTGTCTGCACATGCAGGAACATTCCCCCAGCAGTACCGTAAAGATGCATTAAGAGCGGCGTCGACCGTTATCCTCGATCTTTGGGATAAGCTGGGCGCAATCGCAGACGATCTCGTTTTCACATTCGGCGAACTTGAACTCAAACCAAATGTACATACTGTCGTTCCTAACTATGTAAAGATCTCACTGGACTCAAGGCATAAAGATCCTGAGGTTATCAAGCAGGTCGTTGAAGTTATCAAAAATCTTCCCACCGAAGTTGACAAGTGCAAGGTCAGCTATGAAGAACACTGGGGAAGAAGCACAGTTGATTTCGACAAACAGATGGTAGGATACATCGAAGATTCAGCTAAGGAACTGGGCTATACATATCACGAAATGTACAGCGGTGCAGGACATGATGCTCAGTATGTATCTTATGTAATGCCTACGACCATGCTGTTCATTCCAAGTAAGGACGGACTCAGCCATACTGTAGTTGAGCATTCAACTCCTGATCAGTGCTGGCATGGAGCAAACGTAGTTCTTAATGCAATACTTAAAGCTGACGCGGAATACGACAAATAAAAAAACGGCAATAGTCGAAACTCATACTACGACATTTAGAAAGGGCTGTCTCAAAATATAAATAGTTGAGACAGCCCTTATTCAGCCTTTTGCCGCAACGGATATGATGCTTGTGATAAAGAAAAAATGTTTCTACAAAAAATTAACCCAAAATTTGGTCCAAAATCGGGGTTATGCGAACTTTTTCACAGCTCTGTTAAGGAAATTGTACATCAATGCACAATAACAGACTCAAACCTCTGATTTGGAGATGTGCTATAGGACACAACCCCGATTTTGGACCATATAACGCCTCCAAAAGTTGCACTTTTACTAAGCGTCATTTTGAGACAGTTCCTTATCATTCGATGATCTTAATGATCAGATCTTTTTTGATCGGAGGGTCTTTTTTAATATTGAAAGCAGTCTTTGCCAATTCGGCGGATTCG
>JAVBLY010000004.1:0-175718 GCA_031553035.1 Anaerovoracaceae bacterium
TTTTTCACTCCATTTCTGCTATCGAGGCAAATGAATTGCCTCTTGCAGAAACAAATCACTTGTGAATAATCGAGATTCACTATATGGAGTGAAAAACAATTATATGCCTCCGGCGGCGTGTGAATTAATTATTCACACTTAATTATCCTCCCGTTTTCTAATTTGTTTGACTTATTCGTGCCAAGTATACTTGTCAATCATGATTATACATATGCCAAGTATACTTGTCAATAATTTTTTTAAAATGTACCGATTTCGGGATAGGATGGACGCTTTCTGTATGCTATAATCAAAACAAGCCATGGTATATCAGTGAGGAGGGGGTGTCAAAATGAAGAAAATTTTAATTATCTGCCTGATGATGATTTTTATCTTAGGCATGACATCGTGCAGTGCCGACAAAAAAGAAAGTGAATGGAAACAAGATACATTGGGGGAAATGACATTTGACGTTGAGCAGGGCTGGGAGAAAGAAGAGCAGACCGACAAGATTCATACTTTCTATTATTTTGATGACGAAGAGCAAAGCGTACTGGATGTGATGGTCCAACCGATTACCGACGGGGTGAATTCAAAAGCTGTTTTAGAAGAAGTTGTGAAATCAATAGCCCGGGATGGGAATACCTTGAATTTTACCACTGAAGACTGGGAAGCCAACGGTGTTCAGGGTATAAAATACACTTATGATCTGGAGAATGAAAGTCGCAAAGCGCAAGCGGTAACGACCATATATGACGGAGTAGCGTACACATTCAATTTTCTTCTTACCGAAGCTGCGGCAGAAACGTATGTGGAAGTTGTGGATCACGTGTTTTCAAGTGTAAAGCTGGCTGACGGCGGAGAAAATCCATATGTGAATGACGGCAGTACCACCGGCACAAGAGAGGGCACTAAAGCTGATAATGGGCAGATGTTTTATTCTATTCCCTACAAGGATCTGATAGACGATCCTGACGCACATAACGGGAGCATGGTCAATTACGAAGGCACACTATTAAATGTGGTATTCAAAGATGAACTTGCGGAAGGATATCTTGCCATCGACGGCAATCAGGACCAGATTCTTTATCTGACATATATGAAAGGTCTTACAAGCCCCGAGCCTGCGGAAGGCGACCATATTAAAATCACAGGGATGAGCATGGGGATTTTTAAAAATCAACCATGGATCAGTGTAAGCCAGATATCACGGTAAAGTGCCGACATAGAACGAACTTATCGATTTAAAACTATCAAAGGATAAGCAATATCAGAGAAGAAAGGAATGTACCGAAATGAAAACATTAGTTATTTATTATTCCTACACCGGGAAAACAAGAAAGCTGGCAAAAGAAACGGCAGAAAAAGAAAACGCAGACATAGTCGAGGTAAAAGATCAAAAAAGACGATCGACAATAGGCGCGTATGTAGCAGGATCGTTTGCGGCAATGAAACAAAAAGAATCGAAAATAGAAAAAATGGAATGTGACTTTGGCCAGTATGATAAAATCATAATTCTAATGCCAATATGGGCAGGGTACCCGGCTCCTTCAATGAACAACATCATTAATAAATTACCTGAAGGTAAAGATGTAGAACTTATCATGACATCCGGCAGCGGAAATTCAGGGAAATCGGCAGACAAAACAAAGGCTCTAATTACCGGCAGGGGATGTAAAGTCATTAAGTACAGCGATGTAAGAGGTTACTAAAAAACTCTCACAAGGAGAATCCATAAAGAAACTGGGAAAAGCAGTTCGTTTCAGGACTGCTTTTTTCTGTTTCAAACGCCCGTTCATGTCGTTCTATTCCCGTTCATTACCAAACTATTGAATATTCGATTTTTTCTTATAAACTGTAGGTGTATAGAAATTTATTATTATTATATTAGGAGGGGATGAAATGAGAAGTAAAAATAGAATTATTGTTTTTGCATTGATGGTGATGCTGATAGTGACTTCAGTCACTCCGGTACTTGCTAATGATACAGTGGCAAATGAAGGAGCGCTCGACGGGAATGCTCAAGTCGCATCGGGAGATGCTATAGACAATCCGACAGATACAGCTGCAGATACAACTCCGCCGCCAATATCGAATGAAATTCAGGATATCAGCAAGAAAAGCGACGAAAAAACTACAAGTGCTGCAAGAAATATCAAGGCAGTAGAGGAAGATGACAGCATTTCAGGTTTGAGAATATCAGGCCCAACAGGTTCTTTTTCGCTTAATGAAGGCCCTTGGGATGGCAGTTATTTTCTAACAGTGACAGGTGGGCCAATAACCATCAGCGGTGCAACATCAGGAGCAGTAAGCATATACATTGAAACTTATCAAAATGCATCTGTTACATTTGATCAGGTGGAGGCTCCGCGTTTAGGTATAACCTCAAACATTCTGGACACAGGAGATGTAAATTATAATTTTAAAGGATTTAACAATTTAAGCCTTTGGTTTGGAAATGCTGATTCTGAAGATTCAACTTATAAACTCACAGGAGATCAGAATGGTTACATTAAATTTGAAAGATTTATGCAATTGAGAAATTGCAGCTACTTTTTCGAAAACCTAAAGATTACCGGATTATTCAATGCGGTTGTAAATTACCTAAAATTCAGTAATATTGATTTTGACGTAATTCTTAATGTATACGACACTGGTAGTTCGGATTATGTTTTAGGATATAGAAACATTCTACTTGCAGAAAAAGGTTTCTCATTTACGGGTTGTAAAGGGAAGATCAAGTACCCTGATCAAACAGCCTATGGATGGAAAGCATTGGCTGGCAGGGATTTCTACATAATGATGAATACAGGTGAAGAACTGTCCATAGAATATGCATCGGAAACAGAATCTTTATTGGAAAGAGATTCTTTGTCTGTCGATTCAAATACCTTATGTGCTTTATTGATTGAAAATGCACCTACGATGGTCAATACTACAATCACAACACCGGTTAACGGAGCGTTTAAATCAGATACTTATATACCTGAATCCAGTGACTCGCGGCTTACAGCATACTCTGTCTTTGATACAAAAGGAAATATAGCCACGGATGTGGTGTTTACAGGAAAGGCTGATGAGAAAAAAGATCCGCCTGTAGACAATGATAAAGATCCTGTAGAAAAAGCGACACAGAAAGTTCTGCCTGAAGAAGCCAAGACTGCCGATGAAATGGAGCCGTGGGCACTTATGACTTTAACAATCCTAACTCTGATAATGCTGCTATACGTATCGGTCAGAAGACAACAAACAAAATAATTGACATTTGATAAGTTAAAACCATAGAAACAGGCTCGTTGTGTAAATGCGACGGGCTTGTTTTTCACTATTCAAAAATCCTCATCTGATATTGAAATATGTGTAAACATGTGTTAGAATATAATTAATGAAACTCAGGGAGAATCAATATGCCTATAAGTGGAAAAGATGCTATAAAAAGACTTTGTAAAGATGGATGGGAAGTGGACAGACAAAACGGAAGTCACTGTATCCTGAAAAAGAATAATGATACTATTGTTATACCGATCCACAAAAATACTGATCTTCCTAAAGGTTTACTGAAGAATATTGAAAAGAAGACAAAAATAAAATTTTAATATATCTGCTTAAAAAGGAATGTAAATAAAATGAAAATGAAAGTATGTTACCCCGCAATAATAAAAAAGGAAGGCACCGAATATCTGGTAGAATTTCCTGATCTTGACGGCTGTTTTACATATGGAAACTCTCTTGCAGATGCATTGACAATGGGAGAAGATGCGTTAGGGTTATATATCGCATCTTTATTAGAGAATGAAAAGAAAATACCGGAACCATCATCCATAGATACACTGAAATGCAAAAAGGATGAGGTTTGTAATTACATAGCAGCTGATCTGGTAAATCACTTACGAGGAACAGAAACAACCAACAAGACGTTGACGCTGCCAAAGTGGCTGGATCAAATGAGTAAAGAATACAATATTTCAGCATCCAAGGTTCTACAGAGAGCTCTCATATCAGAGATCAATATGATTGAAGATAAGAAAGATGATGATTACAAGGTGTGATTCGAATTTGTTTAAATTAAATATATACAAAATATAAATAGACTCCCGGTAATCAAACACCGGGAGCCTGTTTTTTTCAGTTATAGTTGTGATATTTAGATTTTTCTCACATATCTTCTGTCGACGTAGCCTGTCTTGTTTCCGACCTTGACTTTGACCCATCCATTCTTAAGTTTTTTGATGTAGCAGACTTTGGTTCCTCTCTTTGCGAACCTGATAGTTTTGGAATTCTTTGATGGGTTTTTATGGACTCTGACAACAAAACATTTTACTATCTTGGCGTTCTTGGACCAATGTGCGTACAACCTCATGTCTCTTGTGTACCTCATTTTGGTCGATGAGGTTATTTTCTTGCCGCCGCTTCTTTGGGTGTACCAGCCTTTGAATTTATAGCCGGTCCTCTTGGCCGTGGGAAGCTTGCTGACCTTGGCGTTGTATATGACTATCTTGGTCTTTGCGCCTTTGATCTTGCCTTTGTTCCCGTTGAATGTGAGCCTGTATTTATTCGGTGCAAAATAGGCAGTGATGCTGTGGTTTGCCTTAACATCGCTGAAAGTGTATTTTGATACTGCCTTCACTGTCTTTCCGTCTATCACAAGACTCTTGATATGGTAGCCTTTATTGGGAGTGATGGTGAAGGTCCTATCATCGCCGGAACTGACTTTGGTATTACCCGATGGACTGATGGTGCCATATCCGGACTTTGAAGCCTTGATAAAATAGGTTTCAGGAACCGGCGGTTGAGGTTCAGTTTTCTCCTCAAGTCCCAGGATGATATTCTGATTAGAAAGGGTAGGGGTACTAACGACTTCAGCATATCCGTTCAGATATTCCCCCACAGTGATGCCTGTATATGTCACTGCCGATGTTGTGGGAAGGTAAATATATGCCGCTGCATCAGCAGGAAAATCGCTTCCGTGTTCATTTGGACTGCCGGTGCTGACTGTTTTTGCTTTATATTCGTTTCCATCATCTAAAGGAACAGTCACAAGTTTGTTTCCTTTAAGATCAAGTCTTTCAGGAATAGAAACAGAAGGAACAGTAACTTTATATACTGCTGCTCCGTCACTTGTAGTTGGGGATGATGTACCACTATTCTTTGTGAAATCGGCAAATATCGAACCACCGATTAATTTGATACCGGTCGACTCATCATATGCATTTAGGTCGCTGCCTATATCTTCAGCATTTGTTCCGCCTTCGGCAGTAACAAATCCACCTGATATGGTAATATTCTCTGCACATTTGAAAGTACCGCTACCGATACCGGCAGCACCATAGCCCCCGATTGCATTCACATTGCCGCCTGAAACTACAATGTTCTTTGCTTTTGGATACGATTGAAAGCCTTCATCATACCCAGATCCAATACCAGCACCATTATTGGCACCTTTCGCAGTAATATTGCCTCCAATAATCGTAATATTTGAAGCAACTTTATCACTATTACTACCGATGTCGGCACCGAAATTTCCACCCTGAGCATCCAGACTGTCTATACTGCCTCCATTAATTGTAAGAGCTCCTACTTCACCTACGTCGCCGTTTTTCTGAAGGCCTGCACTATCACTACCGCTTTTTAGTACGTTGATTCCTTTCAGGGTTATATTTGTATCACCCTTGTTGGTGATATCTGCGGCTGCTTTATTATCTGTGCCGCTTACGTCTATGGATGTGCCGCTCAAAGTCACATCCACATCATCGTTTCCGGATATAGTAACTCCGTAATCTGAGGTGCTGCCTGTGATGGTAATTGACTCACCTGACGCTATCACGTAACTGCCCGTCATTGCCACAGTATCGATCCCGTCACTTGATATAGTCACATCACCGCCTGCAGTGCTCATATCCACCACATTTTCCGGAACTGTCCCATATGCCTTTGAGTCAGGAAGACCCATGGGGAATACAATAATAAGGGATAATATCACTATAAATGCGATACTTCTTACCGTTCTTTTTTCACACATAACTTTCTCCTCCTCCATACCGGTGAACTTTACCTGTGCCCCCTAGGGGTAAAAGATGCGGTATGCATGTTACGATCCTAATCCAATTTCTGTCAGAAATCGAAGCCGGATCCTTAAGAAGTGTTCCAAGATAAAATCCCCCCCGGGTCACTTACCCCGGAACACTGATAAGTTGATTTCCTTTATGTGTACAGTTTAATTGAATAAATTGAAAAAACAATAGTATTGTCACCAACGGGAATAAAACGACATGAAAGTGAATTTATTTACGTTTATTTTTGACATGATCCATCATTTGCTTCATCTGAAGACTGGGAAGCCAACGGTGTTCAGGGTATAAAATACACATATGATCTGGAGAATGAAAACCGCAAGGCACAATCGGTAACGACAATATATGACGGAGTGGCGTACACATTCAATTTTCTGCTAACCGAAGCTGCTACAGAAAAATATGTAGAAGTGGTGGACCACGTATTTTCCAGTATAAAGCTGGCTGACGGCGGAGAAAATCCATAGGAGCATGGTGATTTACGAGGGCACACTCCATGGGCCAGCGTAAGCCAGATATCACGGTAATTCATCTGTCAGCGAAATCATTTTTGATCGATGGAAATAAAAATATTATTTATTCACTTTTGCATATTCATGTTATGTAAATATAAACATCTGCAAGAAAAAAGTCGAATTTTGTCCCAAAAACGAAGGAGTGTGCGATATTATCCCCTGAAAAGTAAAAATCATGATAAAATAAGGAAAAGCAGTCATGGTTTGATAGTAAAGGGCAATTGAAATGGCTTACAGAGAAGATATACCCTATAACATTGTTTCGGAAAAAAACGATTCGGATAATCGGAAAGACTATTGGGAGATAGGAAAAGGACTGCAAGCTGTTGACGGATTGCCAACTTCCAAGTATCTTGATCAAGTCATGGCTGATACTCTGGGTGGTAAGTACAATACTGAAGCAGCACAGAGAAAAATCAGTGAATATTACGATGGGATCGACCCAAATTCACAGGATTTTGCCACAAAAGAGGGCGATGAAGTCACTGCACGAATCGCTGTAGTTCTTGAAACATATTTATTTACTTTTTCTCCGGTAATGCTGAAAAAAATCCACAAAGAACTGTTTGAGGGCATAAGTGCATCAGACGAATATCAGGCTGGAAAATTTCGCAAAGTAAATATTACTAAGGAAGAACCTATACTAAATGGTGAATCTGTCAGATATGCTGATTACCGTCTGATTCAGGATCAACTTGACTATGATTTTGAAAAAGAGGCAAATTCAGAATATACCATACCATTTGGACGGGAAGATATAAAAATGCTGGCTAATTTCATTTCCGGTATTTGGGAAACTCATGCGTTCAGAGAAGGCAATACCAGAACTATAGCCGTTTTTCTGGTATTATACATCCGCAGTATGGGTGTACCAACAAATAACGATTATTTCAAAAAGTATTCGGATTTTTTCCGTGATGCGCTTGTCAGATACAGTTACAGTAATATAGCTAAAGGAATCAAGCCTGATTATTCATATCTTGAAATGTTTCTGGAGAACATGCTGATGGACA
This sequence comes from Anaerovoracaceae bacterium, assembly GCA_031553035.1. Classification (GTDB taxonomy): domain Bacteria; phylum Bacillota; class Clostridia; order Peptostreptococcales; family Anaerovoracaceae; genus JAVBLY01. The sequence goes on from JAVBLY010000004.1 coordinate 7,579, forward strand.
GCGGGCATGATTTAGAATTACAGGAATTGGGATGTCCTGAACTATTCAAGGATTAGAAAAAGTCTCACTAGTGTTCAGAAGGCAGCACATAAAACAACTTGTGCTATAGTAAATGTTTTGTAGAACATTAATAGACTCCCGGTATATATGCGCCGGGAGTCTATTATTTCAGTTATAGTTGTTATATTTACAGTTTAATTGAATAAATTGAAAAAAAAATAGTATTGGCACCAACGGGAATAAAACGACATGAAAGTGAATTTATTTGTGATATAATATTGAATCATCGGTAAGGGCGGGTGATCATATGCGCATAGCAGTTTGTGACGACAATGAGCAGGATTTAAAAGAGCTCGGCACGTATATAAACAAATACTGCAGAAAAAAAGAATACGACGTAGAAATCAAAAAATTTGTATGCGGCGATGAATTGCTTTCTGAATTCAAACAAGAATGCTTCGATGTTGTTTTTCTTGATATTTACATGCCAGGAACCGACGGTCTGGAAACAGCAAGAAGTATCCGGGAACTAAGCAGGGACTGCGTGCTGATTTTTATTACCAGGAGTCAGAACCATGCAATGGACGGTTTCAAAGTCAAAGCCTCCGGATATCTTGTCAAACCGTGGGATACGGCATCACTTGACGATATCCTTCATCTATGTCGCGAAAAATTCCAAATTAACAGCAGGATCATAGAAGTTCCTTACGAACGCACAACAATAAGCGTTGCAGTCAGCAACATACTGTATGTGGAAGTCTACGGCAGAAAAACAATGTTTCACACAACCGGAGGTGATATAGATATACGGCTTCCTCTGGAAGAAGTGGACAAAATTCTGGGCCCCCCCGCTTTTTTGAGGTGCCATAGAAGTTACATAATCAATCTTAATCATGTTGCCGATATAAGAATAGAGAATGTGCTGATGGATAACGGTGATATTGTCCCCATGCGCAAGAACGGAAGAAAAGTGGTAAGGACAGAGATCGCTAATTTTATTGCAGGTGCTGCATCGGGGGTGATCTGATGAAAATGCCTAAGCAAATAATGTTGCTGCTTCTGATACTTGTTCTCGTAACCGGTGTTCCTGTTTTCGCTATGGCGGAAGAACCTCTGTCCGGAGATATCGTAAAAAATGAATACGAACTTAACCAGTGGTGTAAGGACAATTACGAGAGCGGCGGCAAGGTGACCCTGAGTGAAAGCATCACTATATCAGATAAATACTATTTTACATGCGGTAGCGATGCTGATGTTACGATCGATACCGGAAGCTACGGAATAATTTATAACGGAGGTTTTCTTCCTTATGAATTTGAGATCATCGGCGAAGGTGTAGATGAACCGGTTCTTACTGTCGTTGATCCTAATATGTTCATGTCAAGCTGGTCTCAATCCATACAAAATCTAAAAGTAACTGCAACAGGTCGTGATGACGGATCTGACCTTCTCGGCGGGACAGCAGTATTTGTAAAGAGTGCAAATAACGATGTTTCACCGAACATGGGCGAAATGCTTACCGAAGGTGAGATCCTTTCTTATGGGGAAAATGCCGTCGGGGTGAAAATTTCCGATAACATAACAGAACCTCTGGATATTTACTGTTTTAATATAAAAACCTACGGAGAAAGCAGCATAGCGGTACTGGCGCCCAATGGAGTAAATCTCTATTACTGCAAGCTTGATTCAGCAGGACAGGGATCATTGGCTGCCAAAGGCGACGATATACTTCTTGATACCTGCCGGGTTGTTGGTGATCTGCCGGAATCAGCAAAGATAATCCAACGCAAAATAACGGATATCTCAGGTGTGAGACTGTACATGCCGATACGCCAGCATGAAATAGAAACAGAATATTTATTGTGGGAACATTTTTTGATAAATTTTATTTTGAGCGGCGATGGTGAACCGCCCAAATCCACCCTGGGCGTTATTTGGGATGAGGATAAGATCCAGTCGATAGATACGAGAAAACTGGGAATGTCTACAATAGGAGGGATACTGACTCCTCCTTTGGCAGGACTTGGACTCACAGATGATTATACAATAGAATTCACCTTCGAAGTATGGGATCCCAAAGTCCCGTGCATAGGGGAGATAATGTTCCAGGAGGATTATACAGGAAAATATGTGTTCTTTGGCTTGTGGGAATTTGACGGATGGACAAAGGATGATGTGATCATATGGCGCTCGGATGACGAAGGTGCTACATGGTACGATTATTCAGATTCCGACCAGCTGAAATGGCTTTACGATGATAATCTTGCATTCAATTATGATAATATAACGGATCCCATATGGTTCCAAATTGAAGTTCCGGGTCACGGAGAATCCAATGTGGTCAGTCTTTACTCAAAAGACGGACTCACCATGGGAGGTACCGGAGGAGACCGTACAGGAGTAGACAGAGTCATCGGTAAAAATCCCGAAGATCCTGATAAGGACCTGCCAGGCAATCCAAATAATGATCCGGCGGTAGATCCACCTGATAATAAAAATCAGGATCCGTCGAAGCCAAACCAGACAGATCCGGCAAATCCTGTCAACAAAAAAGATCAGAAATTAAAATCCAATGGTATTACATCATGGACTCCCTTAGATACCGTATCTGCAGACACCCGATCTAATAATTCCCTTGTACAGGATATAGTTAAAGTAGAAAAATTGCCGGTGGCAGAGATTCCAGCGTCATCAGGTTCTGATCCCATCACGGCTAAAGAATCATCCGGCGTGAATTTGGCAATAATCATCACCGCATGTGCAGCAATACTACTAACAGCCGGTACTCTTTTTATCAGGTTCTTCAAATTACGAAGATCGTAGAACAGACGATCGTAGAACAATGGATACAAACAAATGGAAAAAATTATATAAAATACTGATATTTGCAGCTGTATTTACGGTTTCTTGTCTAATGTTCATGCTTTTTTATCAGCTGGATAATAAATATACAGACGGCGGTCCTCAGGCAAGCGAAGGCGTACTTGATCTGACCGGGAGCTCTGATTATACCGGTACCGGGTCAGTTGCCAACGGAATTGACGGCAGTCAGGCGGTTTTTCTGGTGGAAGGATGGGAGTATTATGACGGAAAGCTGCTTACTCCCGAAGATTTCGAAAGTACACCGCCGGTCTCTGACGAATATATTTACATAGGGCAGTACGGAGGGTTTGATGGATATGATTATGATGCGTCGCCCCACGGCAGCGCTTCATACCGGATGACAATAAAACTGCCGGAAGGTCAAAATACATATACGCTGGAATTGCCTGAGATCTATTCGGCATATGACGCATATATAAACGGCAAGCAGGTCCAGTCCATGGGCGAGCCCGATCCTTCTTCATATTACCCTGAAACCGGCAACAAATCAGTAAGCTTTGAAGCGGCCGGTGAGGCTGATATCCTTATTTCTGTGTCAGACTACTCTGGCTTATACAGCGGAATGACATATCCACCCGCCTTTGGAGATCCGGAAGACGTATCAAAGCTGCTTTCAGGGCGGCTTATTTTCAGAAGCATATTTGTGGCGGCAGCGGCTATCATTGGGATCCTGGCTGTTTTTGTGGGGATCTTGAGCAGGCAAAACAAAGCAGCGGTTCTGTACGGACTGCTGTGTCTTTTCTTTGTGGGCTATACAATATATCCAATTATAAAGACGCTTTCCAGCGGTTATTATTTTATGTACATTGCCGAGAGATTTTCTTTCTGCGCTATGATGGTTGCTCTCATGATTTTGATGCGGATCCTCCTCGGGGAAAAAGCGGCCTGGGGACGTATTTTCATTGGATTTGGAATACTCATGTGCATTTTATCGATAATCGTCTCGTTAGTTCTGCAGGAAGGCAATCTTATACTTATCAGTGTATATTCATTTCTCATGATGGCATTTGAGTGGATAACTGCCATTTACCTGACTATTATTACGATCCGTGCAGTGATAAGAGAAATTTCATATTCGAGTATATTGCTTAGCGGACTTCTGATATTTGATGCAGGGCTTGTAATGGACCGCGTACTTCCACTTTATGAACCGGGCGTTACAGGCTGGTTCCCTGAGATAGGCAGTTTTCTGCTTATACTCTGTATCGGGATTGCAGTCGGCAGGCAGATCGCAGAAAAATACAGGAGCAGCGCCGTTCTGGAAGAACGTTCGAGAAACCTGGAGCAGCTTAACAGACTGCATCGTGCGAATTACGATCTTTTGATGGATAGAGTCGAGGAAACAAAGATCATTCAGCATGATCTTCGTCATCATTCAACCATGATCGAAAAATATATTCAATGGAAAGATTACGATGGTCTTAAAGATTACGTCCGGGATCTGGGCTTGTTGACTCAGATCCTTGAACCTGTGGATGTTTCTAAGAATATCGTTGCAGGGACTCTTGTTGAGCATTATAAGAGGATCGCAGGTCAGAACGGGATCATAATGAAAACGAGTGTTGATCTTGAAAAGGAAATCGAAATGTCTGATGCCGATCTTTGCGCTGTTCTGTCGAATCTTCTGGAGAACAGCATCGAGGCATGTCTCAGGCAGATGGAAGGGGAACGCTTTATCGATCTTTACATGAAGCAGACCCCATCGGCGATTTCTATCAGGATAGAAAACAGTACCGATGGCTATATATCCGATAAGCAGAATATGTTCACTTCCTCAAAAGGTGGGGAAGGACATGGATATGGACTTGAATCTGTAAAGATGATTGCCAAAAGATATGGAGGCAGTGCTGAATTCAAATACGACAGTTACAAAAAAGTATTTGTCAGTACAGTTCTGCTTTATATACTCCATTAAAAATTATTGAATACATCTTGTTTAACTTGACTAATGACCTTGCTTATGATAACTTCTAACCTAGTGTTAAACCAAAAGGATGATGAAATGACAGTGAGACCTAATTCAGCAGCATATTTTTATTTTTTTAGCTTTGTTAACTACAAGGCTGATTATACATGTGCTGCAAATGGGTTTTAAGACCGATCGGAATACGAACTGATAACATAAACGTTAAACCCTGCAGCCAGAGATGTTGCAGGGTTTATTTTTTACACTGACCTACCTAGCAACTCGCAATGGCTCGTTGGGTAGGGCAAAGGAGGACACAATGATAGTTATACTTAATGAGAGTTATACGGAACCGCAGTTGGACAGTCTTAAAGGCTGGCTGAAAAATATGGATATCGATGTCCATATTTCAAAAGGTCAGAAGCAGGTGGTTTTGGGACTTGTTGGAGATACGACTTCTCTCGACGAGGATCTGATCAAGGCTATGGACATAGTCGAAGATGTAAAGAGAGTACAGGAGCCTTATAAAAAAGCAAACAGAAAATTTCATCCCAAAGATACTGTGGTGGAAGTAGGTGGTGTAAAAATCGGCGGAGGGGATGTTACTTTGATCGCAGGTCCTTGTTCGGTGGAATCGGAAGAACAGATCTGTACTGTAGCTGAAAGTGTAAAATCATCGGGAGCGACTATGCTCAGAGGCGGTGCTTTCAAACCCAGGACATCGCCATATTCTTTCCAGGGTATGAGAGCGGAGGGGATCGAACTTCTGCTCAAAGCTAAGAAACTCACCGGACTTCCCATTGTGACGGAAATTATGGATATGTCCCAACTGGATATGTTCTCCGATGTAGATGTTATCCAGGTCGGTGCAAGGAATATGCAGAATTTCGAGCTTCTTAAAGAACTTGGCCGCGGAAGCACACCAATCCTTCTGAAAAGAGGTTTATCAAGTACTATACAGGAACTGCTCATGAGTGCTGAATATATAATGGCTGGCGGCAATTCTCAGGTCATCCTGTGCGAAAGAGGGATCAGGACCTTTGAGACAGCCACAAGAAACACATTCGATGTTTCCGCAATACCCTTGATAAAAGAACACTCGCATCTGCCGGTTATCGCTGACCCAAGTCATGCCACGGGGATTGCAAAGATGGTGATGCCAATGGCTATGGCATCAGTAGCCGCCGGTGTTGACGGTCTGATCATTGAAGTCCATAACGATCCTGCCCATGCACTATGCGACGGCCTTCAGTCTCTGACGCCCGAGGCATTTGATGATCTTTCAAAAGCTGTGGAGTTGCTCAAACCTAACAGATATACTTTTAAATATGGAGAGAACAAATAATGGATATTGGAATCATAGGACTGGGACTAATAGGAGGATCTCTTGCAAGGGCCTTCAGCAAAAAGAAAAATATAACCGTATGGGGAATGGATCTGGACACTGACATAACTCATAAAGCAGTTGACTCAGGAGCAATAGAAGGCATTCTGACTGATTCAAAGATGGAGATCTGCGATTACATTATAATTGCGTTATACCCTCAGGCGACTATTGATTTTATCAAGTCCAATTTCAATAATTTCAAAAAAAACGCTGTGATAATGGACACATGCGGTGTAAAAGAAATAGTGTGCAGTGAGATTTTTCCTTTTGCCAAAGAAAAGGGATTTATATTCATTGGTACTCATCCTATGGCCGGCATCGAAAAGTCAGGGTTTGATAATTCATTTGCAGAGTTGTTCCGGGATGCATCCATAATACTGGTACCGGACAGTAAAAATGATAATCATATGGAAAGGACAAAAGCACTCTTCAAGAGCATTGGCTTTGGACGAATAGAGGTAACCACCGGGATAGATCATGATAAAATGATCGCATATACATCTCAGCTGGCACATGTTGTGTCAAGCGCATATGTCAAAAACCCGTTTGCATTAAGGCATAAAGGGTTTTCAGCAGGAAGTTTCCACGATATGACTCGGGTAGCCAGGCTCAACGAAGGTATGTGGACAGAGCTTTTTCTGGACAACAGAGAATATCTGGTCGACGATATAGACAGTTTGATAGAAGAACTAACAAAATACAGAGACTGTATTGGTGAAGCTGATAGAGAGAAGCTGTTAATGATGCTTGCTGAAGGACGGAAGATAAGAGAGGGTTTATCAGACGATGACAACAATTAAAGTGAAAGCAGATAATGTTGAAAAAGTTTGTGTCAGTGCGGCATCGGGCTGTTATGACGTTCTTATAGGAAACGGAATAACCGAAAACATCACCGATATGATCCGAATTTCTTCTGATGGAGAAAAGGTACTGGTGATCACGGACACAAATACAAGCAGACTTTTTTTCGGGCCTTTGTCATATGAACTTGTCAAAAATGGTTATGAAGTATTTGAATATGTCATGACGCCGGGAGAGGGTTCAAAATCTCTTTCGGTATACGGACAGATACTTGAATATGCTGCCGAAAAACAGCTCACTCGAAGCGATCTGGTAATAAGTCTGGGCGGAGGGGTCGTCGGAGATGTTTCCGGATTTGCGGCAGGTACATATCTAAGAGGAATCGACTATTATCAAATACCTACAACTTTGCTGGCAGCGGTAGATTCATCGGTGGGCGGAAAAACAGGAATAAATCTAAGGAGCGGGAAAAATCTTGCAGGAATATTCAACCAGCCTAAAGGTGTCCTTTGCGATACAAATAATATAAAGAGCCTGAGTCATGATGTTCTTGGTGACGGCATTTCTGAGATGATAAAATACGGAATGATATGCGATAAAGAACTGTTTGAGCGAATAATAAAAGAAAAATTCACAGAAGATTTGAATGATAATATAAAAAGATGTGTGGAGATCAAAGCCCGTATCGTCAGCAGGGATGAACTGGATAAAGGAGAGAGGCAACTTCTCAATTTCGGGCATACTGCAGGGCACGGGGTGGAAAAGCTAAGCGGGTATGAAATATCACACGGACACGCGGTTGCTATGGGGATGTCTCTTATAACAAGAGCTGCAGTTTCAAAGGGGGTCTGTGATATGGCAGTTGCTGATGCTCTCATATCCAAACTAAAATCTTTTGACCTGCCAACCGAAAGTCCTTTTTCCTCTGATGAAATATGGAATACGGCTCTTTCTGACAAAAAGCGAGCAGGCAGCAATATCACAATCGTTGTCCCTGAAGATATCGGCGCATGTCGCCTGTATACTCTAACAATTGACGACTTCAGGGATTTTCTGAAAGGGGGTATGGAAAAGTGAACATGCAGATAACTCCATCCATACTGCGTGGCACAGTCGATGCTGTACCATCTAAATCAGATTTTCATAGAGCACTCATATGCTCTGCACTTTCGGAAAAAGACAGTTCCCTTATTATTGACGGTGATACTACTGAAGATTCTATTTCCAGTGATATAGAGGCGACGATGGAATGCCTGAAGGCTGCAGGAGCCAGGATCGATGTAAACGATAATACTATTCATATTTCTCCCATAGATCCCGGAATTCTCAAAGATAGATTTGCAATTGACTGCGGTGAAAGCGGCTCCACATTGAGATTCATACTGCCTGTTCTTGCCTGTTTTGGGAAAAAATTCACGGTGACCGGACAGGGGCGGCTGCCGGAACGTCCCATAAAAGAACTGATGGATCAGCTGAAGCAGCATGGATGCAGTTTCAGCAGCGAAAGTATTCCATTCACAATATCAGGAAAGCTGGAATCTGGCGAGTTTTCTCTGCCTGGAAATATAAGTTCTCAGTACATATCAGGCCTTCTGTTTGCACTTCCGCTGTTAAAAGGTGACAGCTCTATATCCGTTACAACAGATATAGAATCAGCTTCATACATAGATATGACAATAAAAACTCTAAAGAAATATGGTGTAAATGTTTCATTCAGAGACAGAGTTTTTTATATAAGCGGTGATCAGAATTACAGGGTCGGTAAGGATTACAGGATAGAAGGAGACTGGTCAAACTCGGCATTCTGGCTTTGTGCCGGTTCAATATCTGAACACGGAATAACATGCCGGGGTCTGGACAGGGACACTCTGCAACCCGACAGTAAAATACTTGAGATACTGGAAAATATCGGCGCAGATATCCAGACTGATGAAAGTGGAATAACAGTAAAAAAAGGTCTGCTGCAGGCGGTCACTGTCGATGCATCTGAGATTCCTGACCTGGTTCCTGTTTTGTCTGTCTTACTTTCGATATGTGAAGGACGTTCGAGGATAATCAACGCCGGGCGCCTCAGGATCAAAGAAAGCGACAGGTTAAGGGCTATGGCAGAGAATCTTAAGATCCTTGGTGCTCAAATCGAAGAAACAGAAGACGGACTTGAGATAACAGGCAAGAAGAATCTTAGAGGCGGAAGAGTGGAAGGACATAACGATCACAGGATCGTCATGGCAATGACCATCGCTTCAGCTGTTTGCGAAGATTATGTAGTTATTGAAGGTACTGAAGCAGTAAATAAATCATATAGAAACTTTTTTGATGATTTTAGAAATCTGGAAGGAGTATCAAATGTCATCTGAGATAGGAAAAACTATAAAAGTATCTATTTTTGGAGAATCTCATTCAAACGCCATAGGGGCGGTGATCGAAGGCATCCCGGCAGGGCAGGAAATCGACCTCAAAAAAATAGAGGATTTTCTTGAAAGGCGGGCTCCGGGAAGAAACGATATTTCAACTTCCAGGAAAGAACCTGATAAACCGGTAGTGCTTTCAGGAATATATGAAGGTCTAACGACAGGCACTCCCATATCTGTCATCATAGAAAACAAAGATACAAGATCAAAGGACTACGAAAAAATAAGAAGATATCCCAGGCCCTCACACGCAGATCAAAGTGCATATGCCAAGTACGGAGATGCCCATGATATAAGGGGCGGCGGGCATTTTTCCGGCAGGCTGACTGCGCCTCTTTGTATAGCAGGTGCCATATGTCTCCAGATACTTGAAAAAAAAGGGATAAGGGTGGATGCCCATATCAGCTCCATCGGAAATATAGATGATGACAGCTTTGATCCACTTGATCCCAGTGCCGATATGCTGAAAAACAGAGAGTTTCCTGTCATCAATGAAGAAAAAGGACAGGAAATGAAAACAGAGATTTTAAATACGAAAGGAAGGGGGGATTCTGTAGGCGGGATTGTGGAGTGCTGCATAACGGGCTTACCCGCAGGTGTCGGCGATCCTATGTTCGACGGAATAGAAAACAGTATATCGCAAGCAGTATTCGGGATTCCTGCAGTAAAGGGCATCGAATTCGGTTCCGGCTTTGAAGGAAGCAGGATGTACGGGTCTCAGAACAACGACGAATTTTATTATGAGGGTGATGTGGTGAAGACCAAGACCAACAACAGCGGTGGAATACTCGGCGGTATCAGCAGCGGCATGCCTGTATTGTTCAAAGTAGGTTTTAAACCGACACCGTCCATAGCCATTCAGCAGGATACCGTAGACCTGATAGAAAAAAAGAATACAAAAGTAAAAATCGAAGGGCGGCACGATCCATGTATAGTTCCCAGAGCAGTACCGTGTGTTGAAGCCGCAGCAGCAATAGTTATTTTAGACAAGATTTATGATGGACAAAGAGGATGAAAATAATGAAAATCGAAGACTTGAGAACAGAAATAGACAATATCGATGATGAAATATCAGAACTTTTTCAAAAGAGGATGAAAATAGCCGAGGATGTTGCTGAGTATAAGAAAGAATCTGGTAAATCTGTACTGGATAAGAGGCGGGAAAAGCAGGTACTTACCAGACTGATTGGCAATGCCGACCCTGAATACAAATACTACATAAAAACCCTGTATTCCATGATTTTCAATCTTAGCAAGTCGTACCAGAGCTCCAAGCTGATCGACGACCACAGCCTTTCCGATCTTATCAGAGAGAAAGTGAAGGCCACGAATAATGAATTCCCGGAAGATGCAGTTGTTGCCTGTCAGGGCATTGAAGGCGCCTATTCTCAGCTGGCCGGCGAAAAACTGTTCAAATTACCTAATGTGATGTTTTTTGAAAGCTTCAATGCAGTTTTCCATGCAGTGGAAAAAGGATTGTGCAAATACGGTATCCTTCCCATCGAGAACAGTTCAAACGGCTCTGTTACTCAGGTCTACGATCTCATGAGAGAACGAAATTTCTATATCGCAAGGAGCATTTCCCTTAAAATAGACCACTGTCTTCTGGTCAAACCGGGAATGGATATTAAAAAAGTCAAAATAATCTATTCACATGAACAGGCAATAGCCCAATGCAGCAAATATCTCGAGAGTCTGAAGGATGTAGAGATAAAAATATGTGAAAATACTGCCGTAGCTGCTCAAATGGTTTCTGAAATCGATTCGGACAATGGGGCTGCCATTTCTTCCAGAGACTGCGCCGGTCTGTACGGACTTGATATCCTGGATGATACGATCCAGAATAACGATAATAACTACACCAGGTTCATATGTATTTCCAAGGATCTTGAGATCTACCCCGGATCGGACAGGATGAGCATCATTCTTACAGTGCCTCACCGTCCGGGTACCCTGTTTGAACTGATGTCAAAGTTTGCAGCTACCGGACTTAATCTGACCAAGCTGGAAAGCCGTCCAATGAAGGGAAGAGATTTTGAATTCATGTTCTACTTTGATTTTGAAGCAAGCGTATACTCGGAAGACGCACTGAGTCTTCTGGATGACCTTTCAGTCACCCTGGACCAGTTCAAATTCCTTGGCAGCTATACAGAAAAATAGGAGAAAAAAACATGAAATTCGGCCTGATAGGAAAAAAGCTGGGACACAGCTGGTCAAAGGAGATACACGGTAAGCTGTATGATTATGATTACGACATGATCGAGCTTGACGAGGATGAATTCAGCTCGTTTATGCTGGATAATAACTATGACGGCTTTAATATAACCATTCCATACAAAAAAAAGGCAGCATCTTTATGCTCTTATCTTTCTCTTTCAGCAAGACTCACGGGCAGTGTAAACACTGTCATATATGACAAGGACGGCAGCCTTATGGGCTATAACACCGACCTATTCGGGTTTGGCTACCTTTGCTCTTTTTCTGATATCCATATAAAAGGGAAAAAAATCATGATCCTTGGAGACGGTGGCACCAGCGATACTGTAAATGCGGCAGTCACTGATATGATGGCATTTGATGTAAAGGTGATATCCAGGAACGGCCTCAATACATATGAAGATTTAAGCCGATTCAAAGCTACACAGGTGGTCATCAATACAACACCTGTAGGAACTTATCCGGATAACTATAATAAGATTATTGACATTGATATGCTTCCCGAATGTGAGGCAGTCATAGATGTTATCTATAACCCAATGAGAACACCTATAATAGAAGATGCCATAGAAAAGGGGATAAAAAACGCAAACGGATTCCCTATGCTCATCGCCCAGGCAAAATACGCGGGGCAGCTTTTTTTGAGGGAAAAGGATGCACTGGATGAAAGATTTTTTGATGACAGAGATGAAAAGATCGCTGAAGTTTTTAAAGATATAACATCATCATTAGCTAACATCGTACTTATCGGGATGCCCGGAAGCGGCAAGACAGTTATTGGCGAGGCAATAGCAAGAATAACAGGAAGAGAGCATATCGATATCGATGATGAAATTGAAAAGACCGAAGGAATGAGTGTACCTGACATATTCAGCACCCACGGAGAGGCATATTTCAGAAAAAAAGAATTCGAAATGATGAGAGATATCTGTAAAATGAATAATCTCATCATAACTCCCGGCGGAGGTTCGGTTCTTGACTATGATAATATCAGAGCAATGAAACAAAACGGCATAATCATATGGATCAAGAGAGATTTGACAGAGCTGGACATGGGGAATCGTCCTTTGTCAAAAGACATGGGCGCCCTGAAAAAAATATACGCCGAAAGAAAAGAGATATATAATAGCAGCTGTGATATAAAGATCGACAATGACGGTAGTACAGATGATGTGGTGTTTTCGCTCATGGATCAATTAAAATCATACACAGATAAAAACGGAGGCTTCAAATGAAATTACTAGTGATCAACGGCCCCAACCTGAATATGCTGGGCATAAGAGAACCGGATATATACGGCAAGGAAACATATGATGATCTAGTCAAGTTCATCGAAGATAAATGCCGGAATGAGAATGTCGATGTTGAAGTCTTCCAATCCAATCATGAAGGCGAAATCGTAACTAAAATGCAGGATGCTTACGGTAATTTTGAAGGCATTATCATCAATCCTGCAGCATATACCCATACAAGCATCGCAATATTGGATGCACTGAAAGCAGTTGATATCCCAGCTGTGGAAGTACATCTCTCCCATGTCAATGAAAGAGAAGACTTCAGGAAAATATCATATGCGGGAATGGCATGTGAGAAAACTATTGCCGGGAAAGGTTTCGAGGGATATGCTGAGGCCATAGATTATTTTATTAACATTTCCATGATCAAGAAATAATAATTTCAAATTAATAGGTATGCAAGAAAAACGACCGAATCCTGTCCCAAAATTGAGGGAGTGTGGTTAATGAAGCTTCCAAATTGGTGGCTTTTTTCTATTATCATGTATTATCGTCCATTGTTTGAGGACATGCTGGAAAATCCAATAAAAAAGACCACATTCCCTCGTTTTTGGGACACAAAACCTTAAGAAAAGTTGCACATGTGTTTAATCTCTGTCTTTTCGAGGCAGTACAATGATTGCAATCAGCGCGGCGATAGCTGCAACGCCTACCATAACCAGCATGATATGTGATATGGATATATCCATGGACTGTACAAGTGCATTTTTCGCACTTGTAATTTCCTCAGGCGTCAATTGCGGAAGTTGAGCTTTGCCTGTTTTCATCTGATCCACAAGCGTTGTCAGTTTTTCTCCCAGCTCCTGCTGTGACATCCCATGAGTTTCCGGAATGCTTTTTTCTATTCGTGTGAATAAAGTGTCTCTGAGACCAGAAAGGAGCAATGTCCCAGTAACGGCAGTCCCTATAGAAGATGCCAAACTGTTGGCCGTTGTCAGCGTCCCGGAAGCCTGAGTTGCCAGATTACGAGGTTCACTTGAAAGAGCGATATTATTTGACGGACTCATCATACAGCCGATTCCTGCTCCTAAGATCATGATGGCAGGAAGAAGATCCAGACCGCTGATAAGATTTTCCGAAGAAAAAATAAAATACATAAACAGTCCGCCGATTACCAGAAGACATGCACCTATGAATATGACTATCCTTGCGCTTAATTTTGCAACTATTTTAGTCACTGTCAGAGCCATGATGAACAGGGAAAGAGAGAAGGGTAGCAGACTCATTCCTGTTTCAAGAGGTGTATAGCCAGATGTGATCTGAAGATAAATTGGCAGAACAAAAAGAAATCCGACCATTGCGAAACCGTTGAAAAAGCGAATGGTCAGTGCACCCACATAGTCTTTGCTCTTAAATAGGTCCAAATCGATCAGCATGCTCAGGCCCTTTTTTCGGGCATGGAAAAGCCATATGATGAGGGCCGCACCTAATATGATCCCCAGAACCAATAAAATTGCTGTGATCGATATATTTTCAAAATCAAGGCTACTTATGGAAAAGGCTTTGCGTGCTGTTATCCAGCCGTACTCTTTGGCCAGAAGCATTCCCACTATTATCGATGACAGGCTGAGCATGAAAAGTATGGTTCCCTGCAGATCGAACCTGGCATTTTTATTGGGCTTCGGCAGTTTTATCTTTGTAAGATTTCTGATACGCAGCAGTATAACTACGGCAACAATGACTTCAAGCAAGAATACGAATCGCCAGTTCAAGTATGTTGCTATTGCTCCGCCCAGAAGCGGACCTATAGCCATTGTGACCGATGCAACTGCGGAATTGATGGCTAGAGCTCTTGCTCTGGAATTTCCCGAATATGCAAATGTGAGCAGTGACAACATAGTGGGCATGGTCACCGATGCTCCGATGCCCATGACAACAGAGAACCCTATCAAAAGCATCATGCCGTTTGCCGCAAAGAAAACTATAAGTGCTCCGATTCCATATAATGATGTACCGACGAAGAATATCTTTTTTGCTCCGAATCGATCTGCCAGACGTGTCCCCGGAAGCATACAAACTGCCATGACAAGGGCATATAGGGAAATGACCGCCTGCACCATAGAGATCGTGATACCAAGATCATTTACTACATCTGTAATTGCTACGTTTATGCAGGTATTGGACAGAATCATAAGAAAAGGCACCATAGCCAGTACACTCAGTACCTGCCATTTCCCTTTTTGCGATTCGTTATTTTTCACATTCTGATCGTCCATCAAAAGTCTCCGTTTAAGTTGATATAAAAAACAAGAGCATATCTCACAGGATACACTCTTGCATGTTTACGTGAATATGGTCAGTGTTTTTTGGCATGATGACCGGAAGCTGCTTCTGCAAAGAACGCTATTCCGAATACTATCAGATATACTCCAAGTATTATTGTTACAGCCATGGATGAGCCTAACGGCATGAATATGAATGCAAATCCTAAAAGCAGATTGATGATGCCGCTTGCCAGCATCCAGCCTGCACCCTGAGCGCCGGATCTTTTAATAGGGCCGTAGGCTGTTATCTGCATGATCCCGCCTGTAATGGCCATGAATGCAAGCATGAACATAAATGTATAAGCCATATCCATGGGCCCACCGAATATAAGCAGTAAACCCAGAATAGTAAAAATGATACCGTTTGCCAAGGTCCATCCGTGTTTTTGTTCATGAGGTGTTTTTGCATACGCTATTATCTGATAAATCCCGTAAACTATGAAGCCGCCTGACGCTATGTACATGATAACTACGCTGGTTCCCATTGGCACGACCAATAGTAATATTCCCAATATTATGAGAATGATTGAAACGATGATACCTGCTACTCTGTTTCCTCTTGTCGCTTGTCTAGTCATATCTCCAAAGTTTGATCCATTAAAGTTGTTTGTGGTATTTGCCATGATGATTCCCCCTTATTAGGTACAATACATTAGTTAGTTAACTATACTTACCACGTTTTGTATTGCATTAAACATTATAAGTTACTAATGACTGTTGTTTTGAGATTTTGCATGCTATATAATCAAGCGATAGAAATCAAGCGCTAATGCACTTAAGGAGGTGTATCATGATCAAGAATTTTTCACTGTTTTTAAATTTCAACGGAAACTGCCGGGAGGCTTTAGACTTTTATGTAAAACTATTCGAATCCGAAGTGCAGGATCTCATGACATACGGGGATATGCCGCCTGATCCCGATTTCCCTATTGAAGATGCTGACAAAGACAAGATTTTATACAGCAATATACCTATATATGGATCTAACATCATGTTCTGTGACGTGCCGTCGGGCATGCCGGTAACCATAGGAGACAATATCAGTCCAACTCTTGGGGCAGACGACAAGGATGAGCTAAAGCGCATTTTCGACGGACTTGCTGGTGAAGGGGAGATTCTCATGCCACTTGAGAAAACGTTCTGGAGCGAACTTTACGGAATGGTCCGGGATAAATTCGGCGTGATCTGGCAGGTTTCCCATATAGGGGAAAATATGAAATAACATTCTTATATTATTTAGAAGCGCGACAAGGAAGCACGACAAGGAAGCACGATGACAAACTCTCACTGAAGTCCTCATTTCATCTATTGCAGTGAGAGTTTTTGTCACGGCAAAGGATTTCCACTTGGGTTAGTGACAGTTTTTCTGAAAACTAAAAAATAAACTGTCACTAAAATAGGAAAAAACACTTCAATAGTGAGAGTTTACTGTCACTATATGGTATTTTCAACCTAAACTAGTGACACTTTTTATTTGACGGCAAGTCCAAATGAATTATTGCATAATGGAACGGCTTTGTATATACTCTGACAGGCTTCTGAACATGTAGATTTTATTAATTTAAATTGATTAAATATTTTTAATATTAGCAATTCGATTTATCACTGGATATCGTGCCCATACATCACTATAATATATATAAATACATGGAAAACAGTACACATATCAAACGCACCGAAAGGAGAGCATATCATGCGATTAACCCAAAAGGAAATAGAGCGGCTTACCATATTCAATGTGGCTGAAATAGCACGGCGCAGGTGGAAACGAGGTCTCAGACTTAATTATGTGGAGGCTGTTGCCATTATATGCGACGAGCTGCTGGAGCGCGCCAGAGACGGAGAAAGCACTCTTGCCGAACTTATCGATATTGGCTCCAGAATAATCACAGAGGAAGATGTCATGGAAGGCACGGCAGCTTTGATGCCGCAGGTCCAGCTTGAAGTGATGCTCAGAGACGGCAATAAACTTTTGTCCGTGCATGAGCCCATCAGACTGGAAAAAAGAAGCGAGGGAATCCAATTCGAAGATCTCGTTTCCATGGTATAAGGTATAGGAGGCAGCACATTATGAAATATGAAATAGGTGAAATAATATTCGCCGACGGCGATATTGAAATAAACAAAGACAAAGATACCATAGATCTCATCGTAAACAATACAGGTGACCGGACCATCCAGGTCTGCTCTCACTTTCATTTTTTTGAATCAAATAAGGCACTTGATTTTGATCGGGAAAAGGCTTATGGCATGCGTCTTGATATACCCTCGGGAAATGCAGTCAGATTTGAGCCCGGTGAAGATAAAAGAGTTACTCTCATACCATACGGTGGAGATCGGATCGTTACAGGTTTTGCAGGCTTTACCATGGGGCAGCTGGATGACCCAAAGGTCAAGGAAAATGCAATGGAAAATATGAAGAAAGTAGTCGACGGAGGTGAGAAGTAATGTCATTCAAACTAAGCAGACAGGAATACAGTGAATTATACGGGCCAACAAAAGGCGACAAAATACATCTTGCCGATACCGGCCTCATTCTTGAAATAGAAGAAGATTATACAGCATCTGCCTACGGCGAAGAGATAACCACAGGCGGCGGAAAAAGCGGAAGAGACGGCATGGGAAAAAAGCCAGGTATCACTTCTGAAGAAGGCTGTCTCGATAAGTGTTTTACCAACTGCATTATAATTGACCCAGTGCTTGGCATAATCAAGGCTGACATCGGCGTCAAAGACGGCAGGATCGTCGGCATAGGTAAAGCCGGTAATCCTGATATCATGGATATCACTCCCGGACTTATCATAGGAGGTAACACTGAAGTCGTTTCTACAGTCGGTCAGATCGTGACCGCAGGCGGCATCGATGTGCACATACATTTCGAATCACCGGATCAGGTCTGGGAAGCATTGGGAAACGGGCTGACCACAATGATCGGCGGAGGTTCGGGAGCACAATGGCTCAGTATAGAAGTCCCGGGACCCTTCCACCTTCATTCAATGATAATGTCTCATGAGGATCTTCCTGTGAATGCAGGATTCCTGGGACGAGGCAACTCCAGTCTTCCAGGAGTCATAAGAGAACAGGCGCTGAATGGCGCAATTGGAATGAAAATACACGAAGATTACGGCGCAACGCCTGAAGTCATAAGATGCTGCCTTGATGTTGCTGATGAAATGGATTTTCAGGTCCAGATACATACGGACAGTCTCAATGAAAGCGGTTTTGTCGATACCACTCTTGACGCAATCGGTGACAGGACCATGCATGCATATCATGCTGAAGGAGCCGGCGGCGGACATGCTCCGGACGTAATGGTGGTATGCGGCAAGGATAATATTATTCCGTCTTCTACCAATCCTACAAATCCATATACGGACAATACCATAGATGAACATCTTGATATGATAATGACAGTCCACTGTCTCAACCCGAAGCTTCCGGAGGATGTGGCATTTGCCGACTCCAGGATCAGAGGAGAGACTATTGCCGCTGAAGACGTTTTTCATGACATGGGTGCTATATCCATAATGGGTTCGGACTCACAGGGCATGGGCAGAGTCGGCGAATCGGTCCAGAGGACATGGCAGCTGGCTTCTAAGATGAAAATGCAGCGCGGACCTCTTCCGGAAGATAAAGAAGGAAACGACAACGAACGAATCTTAAGATACATCGCAAAATATACGAAGAACGCCGCTCTGGTTTACGGCATAGATGAATACGTTGGTTCTCTGGAACCGGGCAGACTGGCTGACATAGTGGTTTGGGATCCGGTATTTTTCGGAACTAAACCTACATGGGTCTTCAAAGGCGGACAAATAATTTATTCGCCAACAGGTGATCTGAATGCATCAATTGAAGTTGCCGAGCCTATGCTTTACAGAAAACAGTATGCAGCTTACGGATCCGCCATCAATAAAAACAGCATGATATTCGTTACACAGGCGGCTATAGATGACGGACTGGGTGCAAAAGTACCCAACTCTGCAGAAAAGCTGGTACCGGTAAAGAACACCCGGAATCTAAGAAAGAGCCATATGCTGAGAAACAGCTATTGTCCTAATATAACTATAGATCCTGAAACTTACAAAGTCTTTATCGACGGCGAACATATCACCTGCGATCCAATATTGGATGTTTGTCTTGGACAAAAGTATTATTTCAGATAGTTTAGGAGATCTGAATGTTAGTGGAAAAAATCAAAGGGTCCATTGATAATTATGACGTGAAAGACCGTGATTTGGATATGATTATCCTCGATCACGAAGAACTTACTAAACCTCATCAGCGGACAAAGACCCAAGCGGGAAGAGATGTGGCAATTTCGCTGCCTGTCGGCGCAGGTCTGTTCTACGGTGCTGTTCTTTACGAGGATAAAAATCTGGTTATTTATGTAGAAATGGCTGACGAAGAACTTCTGGAAATCTATCCTGCCGATAATATCGAATGGGGAAGAGCCGCATTCAACATCGGAAATATGCATCATGCAGTCTACCTCAGGGAAAACAGTATGATAACTCCGTATGACCCGGCTATCGAAAGAATATTCCAAGCTCTTAACATCAAATATGAAAAAAAGACAGGCAAGCTAAAGGGAATACGGGCCAATGTGAATCAGACAAAAGCTCATGCCGATCACAACCATGATCACAGTCACAAGGAGCACCGCCATGAATGAAAACAGCATTTTCAATATACTTCAGTTTGCCGGAGGCACCTTTCCCGGAGGCGCATTCAGCCAGTCCTGGGGTCTTGAAACATATGTAGAAAAAGGAGTTGTTACAGACAGTCATTCACTGAATAAATTCTTAGCTGTTTATCTGGAAAACGTTCTGGCAAAATCAGAAGTGCCTGTTATGGTGGCATCCATGCGGGCCTTTTCAGGTGGTGAAATCGATAGGCTCTATGAGCTGGAAGAATTGAGCGTGGCTTCAAAGCTCACGAAGGAGAGCAGGGAATCGACAGTTAGGATGGGCAATGCATTCATGAGGATATCGACAGCCGCCTTGGATAACAAAAAGCTCAATGATTTTTTCCCTGAAAGCAAGAAAACGGGTATTTCATATCCTGTTGCCTACGGTATCGTTATGGAATGCCTGGGGATTGCTTCCCGTGAAGCGGCCGGCTCATATATTTTCAGTGCAGCAAATGCCATCATCCAGAGTGCCGTAAAGCTGATTCCTCTTGGAAATACAGAGGCACAGACGGTTCTTCACAAATTTCAGAGATGGATAAATACTGCTATTGATACTGCTTTATTAACAGAACCGGAAGATATAGTCACATTCTGCCCCGGATTCGACATTGCCGGAATGGAACACGAAATTTTGCCGGTACGTCTTTACATGACTTAAAACAAGGAGTTCATTATATGAGAAAGCCCGTTAAAATAGGTGTCGGCGGTCCGGTTGGGTCAGGAAAGACAGCTTTGATAGAGAAACTATGCAAGGCATTAAAAAATGAATATGAGATCGGTGTCATCACCAATGATATATTCACAAAAGAAGATGCGCTGATCCTCACAAGAGCAGACGCCCTTCCTGAAGAACGAATAATCGGTGTGGAAACCGGCGGATGTCCTCATACTGCTGTAAGAGAAGATATTTCCATGAATCTCGAGGCAATAGACGAGATGTTATCGCGCTTTGATGATCTGGATCTGATTTTTGTAGAAAGCGGAGGAGACAACCTTGCTGCAACATTCAGTCCGGAGCTGGTGGACGGGCTGATATTTGTCATCGATGTTGGCGAAGGGGAGAAAATACCCAGAAAAGGCGGTCCCGGAATAACAAAATCTGATCTTCTAATAATCAATAAGATAGATATCGCCGAATATGTCCATGCAGATCTTGATGTGATGGATCGGGACACAAAGATGCAAAGAGGCGATAAGACTTACGTTTTTACGAATCTGTATGATGGCGAAGGCCTGGACAAGATAATAGAATGGATCAAAAAGGACATGCTCTTTGAGGGGATGGCATAAATGAAAGCCAACAGAGGGAATCTGGATATCGTTTTTCGTAAAAAGGAAAGTGGTAAGACTATACTTGCAAAGCAGTACTACAAACTGCCCCTTCAGGTCATGCCTCCTCATTATCAGGATGATGACGGCACTGCTTTTTTGTATCTTCTCAATCCAAGCGGCGGAGTTCTTCAGAATGATCGCCTGGAAACGAATATCAAAGTCGAACAGGATGCAAAGGCATTTATAACCACGCCGGGCAATACTAAATTTTATAAAATGGACGACGGTCATGCGGAGATAGATAATAATTTTGTTGTGGAATCAGGTGGCGCACTCGAGTATCTTCCGGAACATAATGTTCCGTTTGCCGATTCGGTCACGTATCAGAACAACGAATTCAGGCTCAGTAGTGGTTCTGTGCTGATTGCATCTGATCTTGTGACAGCAGGCAGAGTCAGCAGAGGAGAAGTCTTTGAATATGACAAATATTCATCTGTTACCAGAATATATGTCGATGACAAGCTTATTGCATACGACAAAACTCTTATGGAACCAAAGTCTCAGGAGCTAGGTAGATTGGGACTTTTGGAAGGATACCAGTCCAACGGTACATTGTTCATATATAAAAAAGATATGGATACCGGTTTGTTAGGCGAGATAAGATCTATAGAAACAGACGAGAATGAAGTCAGATTCGGTGCATCCATGGTAACAGAATCATTGATGATAATAAGATTTCTGGGCAATAATATTTTATCTATTCAAGATGTTTTGGGCAAAATATGGTCCATATCCAGAAAAAGCCTGCTTGGAAAGGATAGCGTAAGGATCCGAAAATACTAATAATCAAAACTGCAGGGGGGTAGGGTTTTGATAAAAAAAGTAGAGCAAAGGATTTTTAAAGAACTGTTTCATATTCATATCCAGCGGGACTTTGAAAAAATCGAACGAAGGCCGCTTTCTATGCTTGATCGACTGCATCGGCGCGGGTTATATGATTTTTTTACACTAAACGATGACCGCACTGGAGAAATATTGGCATATGCCGGATTACTCCATATGCCTGAGATCGATACGGAATTGCTGGACTATTTTGCCGTCATACCCGAATACCGGAATAAAAATATCGGCAGTGAATTTCTCAAAGATATAGCATCAAAATTTGATATCAGCGGCATTTTGATTGAATGTGAATCACCTGAATACACAAATGACATAAAAGAAAAAGGTATCCGCAATAGGCGGATTTTTTTTTACTTGCGAAACGGAGCTGAAGAAACCGGCTTTCGTATGAGTTATTTAGGAGTGGGATATGAGCTTCTCTGGTTCCCGATCAAAAAGAATGCTGATAACGTGGATATAGAAAATATAGTGTTGACGGCAAGTAGTAGCGCCATACCGAGCTGGCTTGCACGGATAATCACGCCATTTTTGCGTAAAGGCATACGAAAAATATGATTAAATTAACCATTAGTTAATTTTAGGGAATTCTAATTGATACTTACTCAATGGTTAATTGGAATAAATCCGGATAAACTGAGATTATAAATAATATCTAAGAGTTTATGGGGGATAGGGAAATGAGGATAGATGAAATCATAAAGGAATAAAGAAAAGAAAAAGATATGACTCAGGAAGCTCTGGCGGAATATCTCGGGGTTTCTGCTCCTGCTGTCAACAAATGGGAAAAAGGTAATGCATACCCTGATATAACACTGCTTCCTGCACTGGCAAAAGTATTGGATACGGATCTCAACACTTTATTATCATTCGACAATGATCTGACAGACTTAGAAGTCGGTTCTTTTATCGGAGAACTCAATGCAATTCTAGAGAATGAGGGGTTTGACAATGCGTTTAAAGCCGCAATCGAAAAGATCCGGAAATATCCATCAAATGATAAACTGATTTTTATGATAGGATCCTTTTTATTGAGTGCACTAAGTATGGCAAATGAGGAAAAGAAAGATGATTATAGTAATATGATAGAAAAATACTTGAATAAAATCATCAAGAGCAACGATCCTGCTATAAAAGTGCATGCAAAATCTATAATGATCGGCAAATATCTGGATAGTAAAGATTATGAAAAAGCTGAAAAAATAATCAATAGTATGCCGGAGACAACATTAAGTAAAGAGTTTTTCCAGGCAGAGCTGCATATAGCGAAAGACGAGTATGAGAAGGCATACGAAAAATTGGAAGGGAAAATACTCATTAATGCCACAGAGATCCTGGCGTTTCTGCTGCGAATGATCCAGATTACAAAAGATGAAGATAAAAGAGATGATGCCGGGAAATATTCAAAGGTATATGATGAAGTAGGTAGTTTATTCGATTTGAATTATAACTTAATCTCCCAGGGGCAGCTTGAAATCGCTATACTGGATAGAGACGTGGATGCCTGTATTGAACTTTTGGAAAATATGGTGAATTCGGACAGGACACCATGGAGCATGAACAATTCGGTCTTGTACAAACACATGAATCAAAACGTAGTTGCCGGCAATACATCAATATATCAGCGAGCGATCATCGATGGAATAATAAAACGCGAAGACACAGAGTTTTTGAAAGGCGATCAGCGTTTTGTGGAGTTAAGTCATAAATTCCATTAATATATATGATACAAAAAAGATTAATAAAAGCTATTGACTCTCCTGCTGCCGGAGGATGTAGGCTTAGATTATGAATTATAAGGCAGTGATCAAAGAAATACCGGCGTATACAGTTTATTCGGCAAAATATACGATACCCAACTATGCAGCTCTAAATGAAATAATGCCCGCTCTGGGAGAAAAGGTCAGCAAAGCTAATCCAGGCATAAAATGCGTTGAACCGGACTACTGCTTCAATGTATATCTTGACGGTGAGTACAGGGATACAGACATCAATGTTGAGATTTGTCAGGCTGTTACCAGCCGCGGTAAGGATGGCGACGGGGTAATATTCAAAGACATTCCAGAAGCAAAAGTAGTCTCCATACTGCATAAGGGTACATATAACAAACTGGGTGAAGCCTATGCCTACGCAATAAAGTGGGTGGAAGAAAACGGATACAAAATCAGCGATCATGTGCGCGAAAGTTATATCGACGGTATTTGGAATAAAGAAAAAGAAGAAGACTGGCTCACTGAGATTCAAGTCCCGGTCGAGAAGGTATAAAAGGATAATTGGTGACCGCCGGCTACTTAGTCGGTGGTCTTTATTGCACAATGATCCTTGCTATGGTATTGATCATTTTTTCCCTGTCAATGGGCTTGCCGACGTGGGCATTCATACCGGCAGCCGATGTTTGTTTGATATCATCAGTAAATACATTGGCAGTCATAGCGATGATAGCGATCTTCTGTGCATCAGGGCGGGAAAGTGCACGTATCTGTCTTGCAGCCTCGCATCCGTCCATAACAGGCATGATCATATCCATAAGGATAACATCATAAAAGCCCGTTTCGGATGCTGCAAATCTATCTAAAGCTACCTGGCCGTTCTCCGCTTCTTCCAATTCAGCACCTGTGTCACTAAGCAGTTCGGAAATTATTATCCTGTTGATTTCAACATCGTCTACCACAAGAATGCGAAGTCCAGAAAAAAGATGGTCCGGTAGAGGCACAGCATCGGTATTTGCATTTCCGCAAACTGTATCATGGAGCGGTAAATTTATAGAAAAAAAGAAATCACTTCCTTCACCCGGTGCACTTTCAACTCCTATATTCCCGCCCATCATTTCTACGAAACCTTTAGAAATGGATAATCCTAACCCTGTTCCTCCGTATTTACGGGTCGTTCCGGCCTCTGCCTGCTCGAAAGCTTTGAACAACCTTGCGGATTGTTCTTCTGTCATCCCTATACCATGGTCTTTTACGGAGAATCTATATTCACATTTGCCTCCATTGCAGGATGACTCAGTCACCGATATATGGATCGCACCGTCTTCTTTTGAGAATTTTATGGCATTTGAAATAAGATTCATCAAAATTTGATTCAGCCGAAGGATATCGACCAACACATTGTTGTGTAAGATATTTATGTTTTGTGTGATCTGGATTTTATTTTCTTTTGCTCTGGATTTCATGATATTTATTACAAAGTCAATATCGTCCTTAAGATTGGAAGGTTCAGGTGAAAGTTGCATTTTACCGGCCTCAATTTTGGACATATCAAGTATATCATTGATCAATCCCAATAAATGATTCGAAGATATCTCGATTTGATCGACACACTTTCTGATCTTACGGGGGTCACCTGACCTGCGGGCGACTTGTGCCATGCCGATTATTGCATTCATTGGGGTCCGGATTTCATGACTCATCTGGGACAAAAAGTCTGATTTTGCCCGATTTGCATGTTCAGCTTCCTGCCTGGCCAAAGTAGGTTCCGTTATATCCTCAAGGACCATCATCACACATGATGCCACATCTACGGTATCTATTCGGTGCAATGTCATGCTGTAAACAGGAGAATTTCCCTGGGTTGCTGATTTGACTGTCAATAGAATCGGATCGATACTCTGGATTGTGGAACCTTTAAATAGTTCCAAAACTGTATCTTTCAGAATATCTTCATCAAAAGAATGCAGGATATTCATCAATAGATATTTGTCATCAGAGTCAAACCCTCCGGATCTCAGCATTTCATGCATTGCTTTGTTTCCGTATAAAAGGTTTACATTCAGATCAAAAAAGGCGATACATTCTGGCATATGGTCAAGGCGGCTTCCAAATGCTTCCAGAGCATTATTGAATCCCTGTATGAGGTTTTTGAAATCTCCTTCAAACCCTGTGCATTCAGCGCGCTCATTGAATTTTCCCTCATGGATGCAATCGATCATTTTTTTATTCGTATCGACCAGATGGGCGATACTCGTCGATACACTGTTAAATGCCTGGCAGACTTGACCCAGTTCGTCAGTATGGTTGTCGTTAATGGTAATGCCTGCATTTCCCTGTGCAAGTGCGTCGCCGGCTGTCAAGATTTCACCTACAGGTCTTGTAATGGACCTGGTGATCAGGAATCCTAATATGATCAGTAAAGCCGACATAGAAACAAGAATTATTATCATTGCGATCACTGCATCTTTGAATGCGTCATTGGATTCCTTCCGGCTATGGGCTGACTGGGATTCATTGATTGACAAAAGATCTGCCAGTATATCATTGATGACCACACCTTTTGGAATGATTACATCATAAAGATGTTCAAGTGATTCGACCTTTTTATCTTCCAGACTCAATTTTGCTGATTCTTTCATTTCGTCAGCCCATTCTTTCGCTTTGGCATTCAAAAAAGATACCTTTTGATACTCGGAGGAATGTGTACGATCATATTTTTCCAGGTTTTCTTTATAGCCGTTGATTTGTTTTTGCAGATCGATAAAATATTCGTTAATTGAATCAAAATATTTTTGACTTTTTTTATGGTCGGAGGAAATGATGATATCTCTGACTTCTGCACGAATCTGCCCCACATCGTAGTTTATCCTGTTGAGATAGGCAAGAGACAGGGTTACATCGTCCTGATAGTATTCAACAACTTTATTTATTTTGTAAATATTCAAATATCCTATTGATGCGATCAAAAAAGATACGATCACTGCCAGAGAAAATGCAGCAACCAGCTTTGTTTTCAGTGTAATACCCCTCATTATACTAATCCCCTTAAAATCAGTTAGTGCGAATCATGTTCAGGTTTTGCGTAAGTTTACCATAGCTATGCAAATAAAAACAAATAAAGGTATTACTTTGTATGGCTATGCTATTCTACTATAAAAATGGTATTAAGCAGCTGATGTCCCGATATATTTTCTGGGAGGACATGGTTATGAAAAATATCAGAAATGTTTTAGTTTTTTTATGCTGTACAGTGATATGTTTAACGGATAAGACAAGCCGTTCTCCTGCAACAAGGGATGATAAGGATGTTTATCTCTGGATATACGCCGGTTTGTTTTCAACAGGAATCGTGACAGCCGGAAGCCGTATGAGGAAATGGATCAGTAATATTCAGGTTCTTTTCTCATTATTAATGCGGCAATGATATATGCCAGAATGCCGCTGCCACCGAGCAATGTGAACGCAACGACTGCGATCCTGATCCATGTGGGATCGATGCCGAAATATTCTCCCAGCCCTCCGCAGACGCCTGCCAGCATTTTATCTCTGCTTGACTTGTATAATCGTTTGTCTTCCATGCTATTCCTCTTTTCTTTAAAATGCTTTTTGTTTGCTGTTTTAATCATATACTAAAACAAGATGCTTACGGTAATATATGAACTAAATTAAAATTAGATTAGAGTGCAGGCGTGATATAATAGTAACATGATAAGAGAAGCAGAAAAAAAAGATTTGAATAAACTGTTGTACCTGTATTCATTCTTTGATGATGTCCCCATCCCAAAGATAGATACCAAACTCAAGAAAACATGGGACTCTATTATTGCGGATCCAAACAATCATGTTGTTGTTGCACTGGTGGATGACAAGATCGTATCGTCCTGCGTCCTGATAATAGTCCGGAATCTTACTGTTAACGGAAGACCGTATGCACTCATCGAAAACGTAGTCACCCATGAAAGATACCGTCACAAAGGATACGCTTCAGCTTGTCTTGATTACGCCAAAGAACTGGCTCTTTCGGAAAATTGTTATAAAATAATGCTGATGACCGGTCATAAAGAAGAGCACGTACTTAGTCTTTACAGGAAAGCCGGTTACAACAGTGAAGACAAAACAGCATTTATTCAGTGGATGCTTTAAAATATCTAAGGATCAGACTTTTCTCCTGTACGCCCTCATAGCAAAGATATATGCTACAATCATGATCCCCAGACACCAGGCAAGGGCGATCCATATTTCATTTCCTACAGGCCTGCTTTCAAGCAGATCCCGGATTGTTTCGACGATTGGAGTCACAGGCTGATTTTCCGCAAAAACACGTATAACTGTAGGCATAGTATCTGTAGGTACGAACGCCGAACTAATGAAAGGCAGAAATATTATGGGGTATGCGAAAGCGCTGGCGCCGTCCATGGAATTTGCCGATAATCCTGCGATCACAGCGATCCAGGTGAGAGCAAGTATGAATACCCCCAGAATGCCGCTAACAGCAAGCCATGACAAGAACCCTGCTGATGATCTGAAACCCATGATCAGTGCCACCATGATTATAGCCGCTATTGAAATATAATTTGATACCAGTGAAGTAAATACATGGCCCCAAAGCATAGAAGAGCGGGCAATGGGCATAGCATTGAACCTTTCAAATATGCCGCTCTCCACATCTGCAAACAATCTTACAGCTGTATATGTTATGCCGCTTGCTATTGCAATGAGAAGTATCCCGGGGAGCAGATAGTCTACATAATTATCGGTACCGGTCTGGATTGCACCGCCGAATACATATACAAAGAGGAGCATCATTGCTATAGGCATGATGGTCACAGTGATTATGGTATCCATACTGCGAAATAGGTGCTTCATCGAACGTCCCAGCATCACTCCCACATCATTAAAAAAATGTCTTGCTGTCATTGCTTCTCCTCCTTTTTACGAGTGATAGAGAGGAATATCTCCTCCAGTGTCGGCTGCTTTTCTATATATTCCACCTCGGCCGGTGGGAATAGCTTCTTCAGTTCTTCCAGCGTTCCTTCCGCGATAATCCTGCCTTCATGGAGTATAGCAATGTGATCTGCCAGATGCTCAGCTTCCTCTAATTGCTGGGTCGTTAGAAAAATCGTAACGCCGCTTTTGGCAAGCTCCTCAACCATTGCCCAGACTTCAAGCCTGGCTTCCGGATCAAGACCGGTCGTCGGTTCATCGAGAAAAACGATTTCAGGATTCCCTATAAAACTCATGGCAAGGTCCAGCTTCCTGCGCATTCCGCCGGAATATGTTTTTACTCTGCGGTCCGCAGCGTCAGATAATTCAAATCTCTTCAGAAGATCATCTGTGATTTTTTTTATATTATCGATATGCCTTAGTTTAGCTATCATTATGAGATTTTCTCTTCCGGAAAGGATCTCATCAACAGCAGCAAACTGACCGGTCAGGCTGATTTTTTCACGGACTTTACCGGGTTCAGATAACGGATCATAACCGCATACGGTGATATTTCCTTCATCAGGTTTGAGTAGTGTGGACAGAATGTTTATAGTGGTGGTTTTTCCAGCACCGTTGGAACCCAGCAGAGCGAAGATGCTGCCCGATGCAACTTCGAAATCAACATCTTTAAGCACTTCAAGATCCTTATATGCCTTTTTCAGGTCTTTTACCAAAATTGCCGTGTTGTTCATATTTGCCTCCCGTATGTTGGGCTACTATATAGTGTTACGTGGTACTAGTATATTGTATTACTAAATAGTAAATTTTGTCAAGCAACAATATCTCGATGATTTGAGAAAATGTCACCCAGCTCTTTTTGATATCAATATCGAAGCAAGAATATAGATAGTGTTTACGGTTGGTGTTATAATATCCATGTAAATTAATGATGCATAGATGGGGGTGATCATATGTATAAATGCAAGATGTGCGGTAATGAATTCGAAGCAGATAATGTTGATTCAGATGATATCAAGTGTACTATCTGTTACGCACCAAGAAAAAATCTGATGGTGTTGGAAGAAGATATTGAGAAAAAAATTGAAACCGAAGGTGAGCCGGAAGAAAATCCACTGGCATATTCGTTTGAATATATGCCATCTGAATCCGGTCCAAAATGGATGGACGAAATACATGAAATGAGTGTTTCGGGGAAAACTATAATCGAACCAATGAGTATAGATAGGATTTCGCCAAAATGGGAAAAGATACTGTTCCTCGGATGTCAGTTGGATCCAATGCCGCTCATGGAAGATGCCGAAGTGGACACTAAAACAATTATAGGTAAAAATGCTAAATTGCCATTGGTTCTGGACCATCCTGTATATGTGTCTCATATGTCATACGGAGCGCTATCTAAAGAAGCCAAGATTGCTCTGGCAAAGGGCAGCGCTGCAGTCAAAACAGCTGTCTCTAGCGGTGAAGGCGGGATACTCCCTGAAGAGATGGATAACTCTTACAAATATATTTTTGAATATGCTCCTCATGAATTCAGCGTAAATGATGACAATCTGAAAAGGGCAGATGCGATAGAAATAAAAATAGGTCAGGGGACGAAGCCCGGCATAGGGGGACATCTCCCCGGCAGCAAAGTCACTGAAGATATCGCTACGATAAGAGGCATAAAGCCGGGTAACGATGTGATCGCTCCGTCGAAATATGCAGATATAAACAGCAAAGAGGAATTAAAGGCAAAAGTAGATCATTTGCGGGAAAGATCCGGAGGACGTCCTGTAGGCATCAAAATAGCAGCCGGACATATAGAAAATGATATGAGATTTTGTTTATTTGCAGAACCCGACTTTATAACCATAGATGGACGTGGCGGTGCAACTGCGGCAAGTCCAAGGCTGTTAAGAAATGCTACCAGTATACCGACGATTTATGCTCTTTACAGAGCCCGAAAGTTTCTGGAGGAAAATGGGTCTGATATCAGTCTCATAATAACAGGAGGGCTTAGAGTATCTTCGGATTTTGCCAAGGCATTAGCAATGGGAGCAGATGCCGTAACTATCGCAACTGCAGCACTTACTGCCATGGGATGCCAGCAATACCGCTTGTGTACCACTGGTTTGTGCCCTGCAGGCATATGCACTCAGGATCCCGAACTAAGATCAAGGTTTGATATTGAAAAGTCTGCTAAAAGACTTGAAAATTTTCTTAATGTATCAGTTAATGAGCTCAAGGTGTATGCCAGGATATGTGGTAAGGATAATATCCATGATTTGGATGTTTACGATCTTTGTACAATAAGCAGTGAAATATCCGGCAACACAAATATAGGACACGCGTAAAAGGCAAGGAGAAAGCGACATTGGTAAAATATGAAATCATTTATTTTTCCGGTACAGGCGGGACGAAGCTTGCAGCGGAAAAGCTAAGAGATAAGCTTTATGAGAAGGGTAATAGCTGTATAATAACAGATATTTCAACATCGAACCCGTCTGAAATAATAAGTGACAGTATAATGATTATCGTAATGTATCCAGTCTATGCAGGTATTCCTCCGAGAATAATGAGGAAATTTTTATCAGGGCTGAAATTAGCTGAAAATCTCAAAGATGCAGCTGTTATCAGTGTATCCGGCGGAGGAGAAGTCCCGTTTAACAAGAGCAGCAGGTTCGATGCGATCCGCATATTGAATTCAAAAAATTACAGTATCATCTACGAAGATATGATAATCATGCCTTCAAATTGGGCAATGAAAACTGCAGATGATGTTTCGCTGATGCTTATTAATGTAATGGATGAAAAAGCTGACAGAATTTCAAACACATTGACCGAAATCAGCGTAGGAAATTTTGATCTGATAGCCCAGTCCGGTAATAACACTGAGAATAAAAGAGTGATTCGAACTTTTGGCAGAGTTGCAGGGAAGCTGGGATTTCCAATTATAGGGAGAATAATGAAACCCAATAAAAACTGCAGCGGATGCAGTATTTGCGCTAATAATTGCCCTTCGGCTAATATCAATATAGTAAATGGAAAGCCTCGCTTCGGTTGGAAATGTAATCTCTGCATGCGGTGTATATATGGATGCCCGGAGGAAGCTATTAAAGCGGGTCCATTCAATTTTATGATACTAAAGGATGGATATGATATCTCCAAAATGGAAATTCTGGCAGAGAAGTCAAAAGAAAATCAGCTGATAAATAGGGATGAGCCAGGAATCAACGGACCTGATGTAATCAAGTATATAGAAGAACTTAAATAAACGGAGAAAAACCAGGAGAACAAAATATGGACAGAAATCAAAATGATTTTGAAAATCTGATCCTTCAGGGCAACGAAGCCTGTGCAAAGGGTGCTGTTCACAGCGGCTGTAGTTTTTTTGCCGGTTATCCCATAACGCCCTCAACCGAAATAATCGAATACTTCGCTTCCGAAATGAAGAATATCGGCGGTAGTTTCATACAGATGGAAGATGAAATAGGTTCAGCCTGTGCCATCATAGGTGCCAGATGGGGAGGAAGCAAGTCCATGACTGCAACTTCAGGCCCCGGCTTTACATTGATGCAGGAAGCAATAGGTTATGCTGTTGCTACTGAGACTCCAATAGTGATAGTCGATGTCCAAAGAGGCGGTCCATCTACAGGACAGCCCACACTGCCGTCTCAGCAGGATATTTATCAGGCGAGATACGGAAGTCACGGTGATTACGAGATAATCGCACTGGCTCCGTCCTCCGTACAGGAAATGTTCGACTTTACTGTCAGGGCATTTGAGCTAGCTGAGAAATATCGCACTCCTGTCATTATCCTTACAGATGAGATCATCGGGCATATGAGAGAAAAAATCAAAATAGGTAAAGAGCTAAAACTATACAGAGATGAAAAAAATCCATATGTATCTTCTCCTCAGGAAGATTTTTATACCGGTGCAAATACACTAGCTGAAGGGCAGCTCCATGATCCAGAGGGAAGACGAATCGGTCATTTGCCAAAGGCAAGCGGCGAATTCGTAAAAAGGATCAATAGGAAGATACTGGACAATATCGAGGATATTACTGACATGAACAGCTATTTTATGGATGATGCCGACATAGCTTTTGTGACATACGGAACTGTGGCAAGGCCTGCCGTCAGCGCTGTTCAGCTTGCCCGAGGCGTGAAGGATAAACGGTTCAGGAGCAGATTAAGCGCTTTTGTGAGTATGATCGCAAAGGGAGATTTGACGGTTAAGAATAATAATTATCAGAACCTCAAAGTCGGGCTTATCAAAATAAATACTGTATGGCCATTTCCTGAAAAAAAATTGGCCGAACTAACTGAAAATGTGAACATTATTGTCGTTCCTGAAATGAATATCGGAAAGTATTATCGTGAAATCCAAAGGGCACTTCCCGGTAAAAAGGTTGTTTCACTGCCCAAGATGGGCGGTGACCTGCATCTTCCGGAAGAAATGCTTGATGAGATACTGAAAGAAGTTGGTCTGAATGAATGATCTTTACAGCAAATATATAAGAAAGGATATGTTGCCTACATTGTTCTGTCCCGGATGTGGAAATGGAATAATCCAGATGGCCGCCATTGAAGCAATTGAGAAGACAGGACTAAGGGAAGACATTGCATGCGTCAGCGGTATAGGTTGTTCTTCGTGGATACCTTGTTATTTAGATATGGACGTCATGCATACTATCCATGGCAGAGCCTTGGCTTTCGCCCAGGGGCTGAAACTGTCAAGGCCGGATAAAAAAGTCATTGTTTTCTCGGGAGACGGCGACGGGTTGGCTATAGGAGGAAACCATCTGATCCATGCCTGCCACAGGAATATGGACATTACAATGATTCTGGTAAATAACTATATATACGGGATGACAGGGGGGCAGAAATCTCCCACCACACCTGAAAGATCCATAACCAAAACTTCTCCATATGGTGCCATGGGAGAACCGGTGGATGGATGCAAACTTGCAATCGGCATGGGTGCCGGACATGTTGCCAGATGGACAACTGCTCATCCGGTGCAGATTGCAAATACTATAAAAGATGCTATTGAGTATGACGGCTTTTCCTATATTGAAGTGCTGTCACAATGTCCGGTCCAGGCCGGTGAGGAAGTTTACGGTGTAAGTGAGCCCTGGGATATTATGGAGTCATTCAAGAAAAACGATGCTGAAATGGAAATCGGTTTATTGAAATTGGATAAAAAGGATGAATCAAATGTATAAGGTTGAAATCGACAAAGAATGCTGCAAAGGCTGTCTGATCTGCATCAGCGCCTGCCCTCAGACAGTTTTTTCTGTGTCAAAAAAAAGAAATAAATATGGGACATGCCTGCCTGACGTGAATCAGGAGACCTGCGTTGGATGCCGACTATGTGAAAGAATGTGTCCGGATGGAGCAATAAATGTAGGAGAACAAGATAGATGAAAAAGAATATCAGATTTTCCGGAGCCGGAGGACAGGGGGTAATACTAGCCTCTGTACTTCTCGCCAGAGCATACGGCCTCGGTGAAGGGCTCAACATATCTCAGACACAGAGTTACGGACCTGAAGCCAGAGGCGGTGCCTGTAAAGCCGAGCTTGTGGTATCCGACATAGATATCGATTATATGAAGGTAAACAAGGCCGATGTTTTTGTCGCTTTCAATCAAGCCGGCTTTGAGAAATATATTTCAGATGTCAAAGAGGGTGGAGCGATTCTTATAAACAGTACCCTGATCGACTCTGTTAATAAAGATTACTACAGTGTTCCTGCAACAGAAATAGCAGAAAAACTTGGGAATCGTAAATCAGTGAACATTGTTATGCTTGGTGCCCTGACCAGACTTCTTGATGATGTATCGAAGATCAGTGTTTTGAATGAACTAAAAGAAAACTTTGGAAATGATCTTATTGATGTAAATGAAGAGGCATTTGCCTTGGGGTATGAATATATGGACGAGCAGATTTCCGGACCTCCTAAAGAGACCAGCGATATACTAAATGTTCTTGTCTGCATAACCAAACAAAAAACATGCGACAGGCTGATCGAGCGTGGAAAAAAGTTAGTGGACCTCAGCGGAGGAGAGCTGTCAATAATCCATGTTGCACATGCTAACAAAAAAGAATCAGGAGCTGACGAAGATAAGGAAGTCATGGATTATCTTTACAAAAAAGCAATGGAATACGGTACAAATATCAGCGTTCTAAGATCTGAAAATCCAGTGGACACGCTGGTGAATTTTATCCTGAATAATAGTATCAAATATGTCATTATCGGGAAGTCAAACGATTTAGCAAAAGAAAACGTAATAAGGGACGAGCTGTCAGACAAGGTAGCAGACAATGCCATAATAGAAGTCGTTTCTTGACAAAGGTTAATAATGCTGCTTGATAAGGGTAATCCTGCCGGCGTTATTGAATATGACGATGAAGACTAGGATAATAAAGTCTATTCATACATATCTCTGAGTAAAGCGATCTCCCGGGCATAGCCCGGAAGATCGTTTGGCGTTTCAAGATAATATGGAAGATCTCGCAGGGCAGGATGGTTTATTATTCGTTTGAATGCTTCAATACCGATATTTCCTTCTCCGATTTTTGCATGTCTGTCTTTGTGGCTGGCAATTGTATTCAAGCTGTCATTGATATGTATGGCTTTAAGTTTGTTAAGACCTATGATTCGATCAAATTCTGTGAGAACTCCGTCCAGATCACTGACAATATCATATCCCCCGTCAAACACATGACAGGTATCGAGGCATATGCCAAAGTGGTCTTTGATTTGTATTTTATCTATAATTATTGCAAGTTCTTCGAATGTACCTCCGACTTCTGACCCTTTGCCGGACATAGTTTCAAGAAGAACCGTGGTGGATTGGTCCGCTGTGATTATTTCATTTAAGGCGTCCGCAATAAAATCGATACCTGCTTCAGTACCTTGTTCGCCTGGACTTCCCGGATGAAAGTTGTAATAACATCCGCCAAGGTGCTCTAGCCTGGCAAGGTCGTCTGCCATGGTTTTTTTTGCAAAATCCCTCGTACTTTCATTGATAGAGCAGAGATTTAGTGTATATGGTGCATGAGCGAGGATCATTTTAATATCATTTTCTTCTGCAAACCTTAGATAGCGAGAAATATCGTCTAAGTCCAACGCTTTGGCTCTGCTGCCTCTGGGATTCCTTGAAAAAAACTGAAACGTGTTTGCACTGATTTTTAGAGCTTCTTTTCCCATAGACATATAGCCTTTTGATGATGACAGGTGACATCCGACTCTCATTTTCCAACTCCTTTATGGGCAGTATTTTTTTTATTGCTATACATCAAATCCTATTTTAGCATAAATAAAATAGCAAAACCTGAAATGTTGTTAAGAAAAACACATTTTAGGTTTAAATTGTATAGTCATAAAAAAAGAGGAACCTTTTATATACCAGTGGGCGAGGAGTGTTTCAAAATCCGGACCGTTGTGACAGGTCCCATCCCGGTTGGCGAAATACCAATTGAACCGGCGACTGCTCCGGATAAAAAAGACATGCCGGCGGCAAATGACGATTCGGACGGTATGTCATCTAAAACAATCGACGCTGTCGATTTGATGACAGCGTCGATAATCATGATTTTATGTATTGTTGCATTAGTGATTCTATCAACATATAAAAGAAAAAAGCTGTAGATGAATCAATTTAACTGATTTTATCAAGGATGATCCTCGCGCAGGCTATCTGATCGGGGATTTTTCCATCATTGTCTTTGACTCTCCATATATCGGGAGTGATCTCATCTACGACAAACATATTTCCGTCCTCGTCATATCCCAGTTCGATTTTGAAATCGATAAGCTTGAGATCCATTGAATCAAGGTCTTTTTTTAGGACTTCACCGACTTTGACCAGCAAGTCCAAAGCTGCATCGTACTGACCTTCTTTCAATATCCCTTTCATTAGGCACAGCCTTTCGCTGATAAGAGGATCACCCTGATCGTCATCTTTCAGAGTTACTTCAAGATAAGGCGGATCAAAAGGGATACCATCTTCGAGTGTGAATCTTCTGCACATACTTCCCGCTGTGAAGTATCTTAATACGAACTCAAGAGGAGGCACTGTAAGGCTCTTGACCTTCATAAGACCTTTCTCGATATCTGCATCTAAATAATGTGTGGGAACCCCGTTGTCCTTCATCAGTTCAAAGAAGTATTTGGATATTTCCAGACCTATTTTTCCTTTTCCTTTGACGCTTCCTCCTACTTTGTTTGAACCGGGATCGAATACACCGTTTTCTCCAGTTGCCGAATCCTTGAAAAGAAGAAAAACATCACAGGTTTCTTCATCTTTGAGTACAGTCTTAGTCTTGCCGTCATACAATTGTTTCATTTATTTGTCTCCCCAATTTACTTTTTATACACAAAAATTAACAAATGCATTATATCATAATTTTGTCTTTGAAAAATTAATTAAGTCTCACTAAATTAAATAAAATAATGTGATAGTGAGAGAAAACTGTCACTATTTCATGATTATCGCTAATCCGGTGACAGTTATCATCTCTATTATACAAAAAACTGTCACTAGGTTAGACAAAAAGCTATGATAGTGAGAGAAACTCTCACTATCATATGATTATTACGAATATCGTGACAGGTTTATTTGATCTTGGCAATTACCTTGGCAAGTTCTTTTTTTCGGTCGAAATCACCAAGCCTCTGGATCATTATTCTCTGAGCCTGAGGTGATCCTGCGCCGTGCATGGACTCGGTACGATAGCCGACGGCTCCTGTGCCTAAAGTCAGGTTCTCAATGAGACGCATTATGCGCATCCTGTGTTCGGTGGGAACGTTGTCGACGCCTTTAAGGTATTTTTCTACATAGTGGCCGATCGCGCCGCTTCTTAGATCTTTCTCCGACGGCTGTGTGACCATTAATCCTCCTGCTATATCCTCGGCCAGTCTGCACATTTCATACGGGAATCTGGTGACATTCTGCTTACAGACATTTGCGAGAAGAAGATCGATGAGATAAGCTCCGGATGGAGTAGGGTAGCCTTCATAAGAACAGGCAAGTGCCGATGAGTATATAGTTTCATTCAGATGTGTCATTTCGATCAGCTTGTCTTTGATATGGGAAGCTTTGGGAACACCGTTATAGTCAGCAGCAAGAGCCGCAGCGCCGATGAGAACATCTCCCACACCTGACTTACACGCATAGCTTGGTCTGTGGTGTCCTGCGAATCTTTCTACAAGCATGCCTACGAATTCAGTTTCGCCATTTAAGAAAACTCTTTCATTGGGAACAAAGACGTGATCGAAGATTATAAGGGCTTCATGACCGCCGAACTGACTGTTCCCCAGGTCGATCTCGGTGCCTTCCATCTTTCTGGTATCACAGGACTGGCGACCGTATATGATGGTTATTCCTTCAGAATCGGATGGAACGGCAAATGATACCGCATAATCCTTATCCTCTTCCTTCATTGCAATAGTAGGCATTACCAGAATTTCATGGGAATTAACGATGCCGGTCTGATGCGCTTTACAACCGTTGACAACGATGCCGTCGGCCCGTCTTTCTACGATCCGAAGATATAGGTCCGGATCTTCCTGAGCGCTTGGTGAAAGGGCACGATCGCCTTTGACATCAGTCATTGCACCGTCTGTGGCCAGGTCTTCCTTTTGTATGTATTTAAGATATTCGATAAATTTCTTCTGATAGTCGGTACCGTATTTTTTATCTATTTCAAATGCTGTGCTGTAGACGGCATTGAAAGCATCCTGTCCGACGCAACGCTGGAAGCAGCATGAAGTTTTTTGACCAAGCATCCTCTGACGCTTTACTTTTTTTACAAGATCTTCTTTGCTTTGGAAAATATGGGTGAAAAGGTTGATCTTCTCACCGGTCAGGTGAGATTTTACGGTCATTATGTCTTCGTGTAATGGATCTGAGGCAAGATCATACGTCATTGCCATTGCGTTCATCGATGGAATTATTATAGGGTGATCGACCGGCGATTCCACTTTTTCTCCGAACATATAGACGTTCAAATTCAGCTTTCTGAGACTTTCGATATATTGTTTACCTGTTTTTAACATGGGAATTCTCCTTCCTGTTAATATGAAATGAAGCTTATCCTATATTTATACCCACAAATGGCCGTATCTTGACAACAAACTTAAATGAATATAGCATAGTCATCAGGGACCTTAACCATGAGGGAGTCAATATGTATAAAAAGCTAATCGACATCATCAAAAAAGAACCGGAACTCTATGAGACTTCCGGCAGCCCATTTTGGGATGATGGCCACATTTCAAAATACATGCTCAGAGCCCATCTGAGAGAAAATACGGACAGCGCTTCACGTAAGATGGACAGTATAAAAAAATCAGTAGACTGGTTATCCTCTCTGCCTGTTCCCAAGAGAAAAATCCTCGACCTTGGCTGCGGTCCCGGGCTTTACGCCGAACATTTCGATGACATGGGATATCAGGTAACTGCCATTGATTTTTCTAAAAGATCCATAGCATACGCAAAAGAGTCCGCTTTAAAAAAGCGTAAGCATATAAATTACAGATATCAGGATTATCTGACCATGAACTACAAAGATGAATTCGATATCGCTGTGCTGATTTACTGTGATTACGGAGTCATGCAGCCCGAAGACAGACAGGTACTGCTTCGGAAAGTACATCAGTCACTCAAGGGCGGCGGAATGTTTGTAATGGATGTGTTTACAAAAACCCATTATGCAGGCTTCAAAGATTCACTCAATTTGAAATATGAAGAAAGCGGCTTCTGGCTGGGGAGCCCTCATCTCTGTATCGAACGGAACAAAGTTTACCCTAAAGAGCATTTCCTTGAGCAGTATATTATCGTGACCGAAGAAAATTTTAAATCATATAATATCTGGAATCACGCTTTTGCCCGCGCCGAGCTTCTCAGTGAATTCATGGCGGTAGGGTTCGAAGACATTGACTTCTTCGGTGATGTGATGGGAAATCCCTATAGTGAATCTGGGGATACGATCTGTGCAGTTGCCAGGAAGTTATGATTATCTTCGTTAAGTAATTTCAGTTCTGATCTGAGTTCTTTCCTTACATTTTTCTGCCAGAAAAATTCTCCGATAAACAGAGTCCGATCCAATCCACGCCTTTTCAGTATTGCATGAGTGAGTCTTTTTACTGAATATATTTTCTTGCTTGCCTTGATGATTTCCCTGTTCAATTCGCAAGCTGATATACTTTCCGGTTCGTGAACGACCATGCCTTTGTATTTGGACCAATCCGTATGAAGGAGCTTGTCTTTTTTCGCCTCGTAAACAGGGGTGCCGGGAATGAAGTACATTGACTGAATAAGCACTCCTGTTATGTCGTATTTGATCACAAAGTCAGCCAGTCTGTCACCAACACCTATGGTGTGATTATCGGCACCCATGATGAACAAACCCCTCGTTCTTATGCCGTGACTTTGGATATTCCTTACAGACCTGATGATTTCATCGCAGCTGCTCTTTTTGTTGTATCTTTCAAATGTCTCATCTTCCAGGAATTCTATCCCCATTGCCACTTCCACAAACCCTGCTCTTTTTAGTAGCTCAAGCATTTCGTCGTCAAAACCAACTTCGAATCTTGCCTGGATGGTAAAATTGTATTTGATGCCGCTGCCTATTATTGCATTTAGAACTTCTTTTGCCCATTCTCGGTCTGCAAAAAAATTATCGTCAGTAAGCCAGAGCATCTTAGCAAGTCTGTGAGTTCCTTCTTCAAAAAAAGCTATGGACTGCTTGATATCCTCAACGATGCTTTCAGGGGAACGTTTCCTCACTCTGTGACCGAAAAGCCTGACAACTGCACAGTAATCGCAGTCGTGGGGGCAGCCGCGGGACCCGTGGACCTGGGGCCAGATGGTATTATGCCCCGTCATTTTTTTGTAGTTATATATGAGATGTCTGTTTGGAATAATGTCGATATTTTCCGGAGGGAGAGCCATGCCGGTGGAAATAGGTTCTCCGTTTTTCATGTATGAAACGCCCGGAAAATCGGGTTCGGAGTCGCTTAACAATGAATTAATGAATTCAAGAATAGTTTCATCACCTTCACCCAGAAGAATATAATCGCAGTGGGCAAGGGCTTCTTCGGTTGCCATGGTGGGGTGGAGGCCGCCGAAGACTATGATAGCATTTGAATTTTTTCTGATGTGATCTGCGATCTCATAGCCCCGGATCGCCTGGAATGTAAACATCCCAATAAAAATTATGTCTGCATCTAAGACATCATCCCACTTGATTTTTGATATTGCTTCGCTGTACATGAGTGTGTCTTTAACATGATGGTGAACTATAGTAGCAAGTGTATTTATGCCGATAGAAGGGGTTCTTATGTATTTGTCATAGACATAATAATTTTTGATAGATGGTCTGTATGGCCGGTTACCCGGTTCTATAAATCTGATTTTATTGATATCCATAGCATTTTCCTTTGTTTTCTGTCAAAAATAACTTATATGGATATCATAAACATTTAAGATTCGGCAGTAATTGAAATAAGATTAAAATTACCTTAGAAATAGTTTGATTCTAAAAGTAAATTTATAAACTGCCAGATAAGCTTAAAGCCATAGAGAACAATAACAGCTCCGCATATTATATTGATCCAACGTAGCACTTTAGGACTGAACAGATTATGAAAGAGCATTAGTATAGTTGTGATTCCGAGAAACCACAAAGCCGATGCTCCCGTTACACCCAAGATAAAAAAGAGATCGCCACCGTCGGGAAGAGATGCTTTTGAAGCCCCGAGGAGCATAGAACCGTCGATCAGTGCCTGTGGATTGAACCAGGTTACCACGCAAGCCGAGGTTATAACCTTGGTAATGGGCATATTCATGTTTTTCTTGGTGTCCTCAGGGGCTTTAGCCCGGAGCAGCGAAATTCCGATATAAATAACGACTCCGCCTCCGATCAGGAGAATGATCATCTGCAGTACTTTCCACTGCTCAAGAAGGAGCCCGATCCCAAAAAAACATATTAGAGCTAAAGTCACATCGAAGAAGACTACGATCAATGCGGTAATATAAGCACGGCTCCTCGTCTGAGTCAAAGCCGAGTTGATGACGAACAGATTTTGAAGTCCGATGGGGGCTACATATGCCAATCCGATGGCAAGCCCCTGAAAAAATATACCCATGAGAGTCATTGTAACCTTTTCCGAATCAACGTGCAAAGAAAAACAGTGTTTTCTGGCAAATAAATTTAGTAATGTACGATTATTTTAGAGATACAGCTTTGGCTTGGTAAGAAAACTGTGTAATATACAAAAAATAACTGTAAAATTGTACATTACTAAATTTTTTTACCATTTTTCCGTTATTAATTTTCTTTCTCTTGTGTACCGGCCACTTTGATATGTAGGTATCACGTGTTGCCTATACTACTATTCCAAAATTGATAAATCGCTGACAATATAGCTAAGAACAAATTATATCAAGCAGTTTATTGGAGGTGGTCGATATCAAAAAAGTTATTGTAGCCGGTACGAATAACACGATTTACAGCTTGTCAGAACTTCTTGATCCTGGTGAGATGAAGCTTGTAGGTTTAAGCGATACCAGAGAGGAACTCTGGAATATCTTTGATGAAGTCGGAGAGGTCAAAGCCAATATGACCGAGATGCCCATAATGCCTCTTGAAATGATTCCGGCTTTTGAGCCAGATATCGTTATGATCAGCGATACTGATGATCATATAGTCAATGATATCAGATATGTCATAATCAGATCCGGCTACGAGAATGACATAATTTTTCTAAAAGATCTTAAAGAACAGTTTTCTATTTCAGGAGCTTCCTTAAGAAGGCTTGCTCACAGGATCAACAGTCTTGGTATGGATGGCAGTATTGCTGAACTGGGGGCTGGGAAAGGAGATGTATCGTGGCAGCTCAATGTTCTTTTTCCTGAACGTAAGCTGTTTCTGTTTGATACATTTGAAGGCTTTGACAAACGTGACATTGATAAGGAACAGGTGCTCGAATTATCAAAAGCCGAAGCCGGCCAGCAAAAGCACGACGATGAAGATGCACTCCTTGCCAGACTTCCTGACAAAGATAATGTCGTCATAAAAAAAGGCCGGTTTCCCGAAACGGCTCTAGATTTAGAAAATGAAAAATTTGCGTTCGTGTATATGGATGCGAAACTGTACTCCCCGACAAAATCAGGTTTGGAATTCTTTTTCCCAAGAATGAGTCAGGGTGGAATTATCATGTTAAGTGGGTACAATGATGAGGAATACGGCGGAGTCAGCAGGGCTGTCAGCGATATGGAAGAAAAATTCGGTGCATTTTTGATAGTGCCTATAGGTGATCTGGACGGCACATTGGTTATTGTACATCCCTAAACATCCCTAAGAAAAAGTTATGTAGTAGTTAATTATATGGAGGAAACAACTATGTTTTTTAAAAATCATTTTGGAATGGTAGTCAGTCTAATCATCGCACTAATATTATCTCTCTTGATGGCCACGGCGGCAATATTCTGGAACCATCTGGATTTCAGTATCGAGCTGTGGATCAAGAATTGGGGATCTGCATTTCTGACCATCATGCTTGTGACTCTTATCCTTCCCGTAAAAATATGGGGCGACAAGCTTGCAGCTGCAATTAAACTCAAACCCAGGACACTCCCGTTCGGTCTTGTGTCAAATATAGTTCCCACACTATTTTATAACACTGCTGCCACGTTGGTATTGGTAGGCGTAAATGTAACTTTCACTGCTCCGTTTTACTGGGCAGCTGTAGCTCATGACTGGCTGTTTTTCTTCATCTTCAGTTATGTAGTATCACTGATAGCAGAAGCACTGGCTGTTAAAGTAGCACTTAAAAGCGTTCCAATCACAGGAGAGAAAGCTCAGTAAAAAAAGCAATTTGACTAGAAGATTAAAAGACTGTCTAACATTGACTTTAGATGGTCTTTTTTATATATTGGGATAATCGGTGATACGTTAAACGGAGACTAAAAATGACAAAAGCTGTAAAAAAGTATTTCAGTAAATACTTTGGAGAAAACATCGATCTTAACATACAGTCGTTCAATTTGCTAGGTTTTGCCGGAATGATCGCCAGCTTTGCTATCGCAGTGATGTCACTGTCGCAGAATGCATTTGCAAACGCTGCAATTTGTTTGGTTGCCCTTTTTATAGCATTTGGTATGATAAATGTCGCAGGAAATTGGGTCAGCTATCAGATATGCCGCAGGATCATTGTAATTGCCGTGTTTATCATCGCATTTCCTTTTATGTTCTTTTATTCCGGCGGATATCTGGGCGGCATGCCCTGCTTTTTCATATTTGCAATCATATTTTCCGCGGTCATGCTCAGTAAAAATGAACGAGTAGTTGCTCTGACAATTGAATTCGTTCTGTATATTGGCTGCTGCCTTGCAGCTTATTTTTTGCCCGGTTTTGTTTATAGATTTTCGAATGAAACAGATTACCTGATAGACGTTACAATGAGTTTTGCAGTTTGCAGCTTATTGATCACGCTGGTAATTCTTCTGCATATCAGAATGTATAATATAAGGAACAAGGAACTTGAAAGAGCCAATGTACAGCTTGAAGATCTCAATAGAATGAAAACCGAATTTCTGCAAGATATGAGTCAT
Organism: Anaerovoracaceae bacterium; assembly: GCA_031553035.1. GTDB lineage: Bacteria > Bacillota > Clostridia > Peptostreptococcales > Anaerovoracaceae > JAVBLY01. Next base: position 51,874 of record JAVBLY010000004.1, read on the forward strand.
GAAATGCAAAACCCGCTGACCACTATTACCCGTGGCATCGGTCATGCCGAAAGCCGCATGGACAAACCAAACGGTACGGAAGCGGCCAGGGATGTTTTGAAGATGGCAGAGGAAGAAGCTCTTAGACTTGGTCGCATGGTTACCAGTATGGTAAACCTGGCAGATATTAGAGGTGACACAGAGAACAGAGAAAAGGCAGATCTTTCCCTAATGCTGGGGGATTGCGCTGAGGCACTGAAATTTAGCTTTGAGAGCGGGGCGAATACGATCCTTATTGATATTGAGCCTGATTTGCCTTTAGTATATGCCACCGTTGATCGTTTGAAACAGGTGGTTATCAATATTTTGGCAAACTCTGCAAAACATACGCGAAACGGAGATATTATACTAAAGGCATTCCTTGAAAATAATTTCATATCAGTCTGTATCAGCGACACCGGTGAAGGCATATCTCCCGAGTTGTTGCCCCGTGTATTTGAAAGAGGAGTTTCTGGTAAAGAAAGTTCGGGATACGGACTATCTATCTGCCGGACAATTGTGGAAGCCCATGGCGGCAAAATAAATATTGACAGCACAGAGGGGAAGGGCACAACAGTCATATTTACTCTTCCTGTTTATGAAGGCCAAAGTGAGAACAGAATATGACTAGAAAAACAATATTGTGTATAGAAGATAACAAAAAGGTACAGACCCTCAATAAATTGGAATTTGAGGATCGCGGTTATGCGGTGGAGCTGGCTATGACTCTTCATGAAGCACGGCGAATTTTATCTCATAAAATACCGGATTTGATTATTCTTGACATCAATATGCCGGATGGAAACGGACTTGAATTTCTTCGGGAACTAAGGGCATCAGGTCCCGAATACTTAAAAATCCCTGTACTTATACTTACGGGATATGGAAACGACAGTGATGTGGTTACGGGATTTGAAAGCGGCTGTAATGATTATATGGTAAAGCCATATACTTTTCCTGTTTTATTCATGCGCGCAAAGGAATTATTACACCGGGCAGAGCAAATGCCTGAGTCCATTGATAAAGGTTTCCTGAAGCTGGATATAGTAGCAGGGCAGGCACTTCTTAATAAAAAAGATCTGCTTTTGACCCAGAAAGACTTTGCTCTCCTGCTTTTGTTCACCCAAAACGAAAATAAACTGATGAGTACAGATTACTTATATGAAAAGGTATGGAATACTCCCATGAACGGCAATACACAAGCCATAAAAAGTGCAATATCAAGGCTGAGAAAAAAGATCGATGGTTCAGGTTATTCTATTTCCTCGGTACGTGGCAAAGGCTATTTATTTGAGTCCGTCTAGACAGTGTATGACTTAAACCTTTTAAAGGTGGCAATTCTGACACCTTCGTATTTTTTGTATTACAAGTGATATTATTTATATAATTAAGCTTTTGTGAGCATCCGTCGGGGGGAGGGTGCTTTCGTTATATAAAAACGGTGATATTCAATTTTTCTTAAGGGTAAAGGAGATAATCAAATGATGAAAACAAACAATTGGAAAAAAAGAAAACTGTCCGTACTGCTTATGGTGGTAATGGTATTTTATCTGGCTCCTCTTGCTGGGATGACGGAGCCTGTCAATGCAACAACCCGCACTGTTACATCGACTGATGACACAAGTAATCCCGGCACTTTGCGAACTGCTATCTTTCAATCCCAAAATGGAGATATAGTTAATATTTCCCCTGAACTTGCCGGACACACTATTGAACTGACAGTATCTCCTTTTATTACTGAAAACATTACTATCAACGGAAACGGCATAAATATTTCCGGAAAAAATCAACGTAAAATTTTTAATGTGGTAAATTGCGATGTTACGCTAAATGATATTATTTTTTCCAATGGAGGGAATACCGAAGCTATTTATGGTGGTGGGATAAACAATGAGAATGGCAGTCTTACCATCAATGACTGCATTTTTCGCAATAATACAGCAATATATGGAGGTGCGATTTACTCCCAAAATGATGAGACGTCCTCCAATGCGTCTTCCAACATATTGACCAACTGTTATTTTACAGGAAATAAGGCAGTTTGGTTTGGAGGTTCAGTTTTTTTTGATGGCAACGGCGATAGCATCCAATTTATCAACTGCACTTTCGCAGATGATAATACTTCGGATAATAGCGGCAATATCTTTCATTACGCCAAGCAAATTGCAGAACCATCTCCTCAGTTTCTAAACTGCATTCTTGCCAATGCAGACAATGGATCTCTATTTAGTGGATCAAGGAGTGGTAATCCCACTATCAACGACGTGATTTTTAAAAATACTCTTACTAACAATACCACTTTAGGAAACAACAGCAATAATGAGAATAACATAGTGGGCAGGAATATTTTGGGTGTGGCTATTAACGGGCATCTGTATGGATACAGTCCTGCTGTCAATGCAGGCAACAACAGTTTTTTTGCAAATGCGGAAATTTCAAAAGATTTAGCAGGTAATCTGCGAGTCTTTGGCAATACAATCGACATTGGTGCATATGAATATCAAGGAGTACCGACGTCTTTAGCTCCTGGAAAAGATCAGCTTACATACGATTTGACATCAAAGATATATAACGGAAAACCGCAGGGCGTATCAGTAAGACCGAAGGTCGGTGTCGGCAAAGTTACAGTAAAATATAACGGTTCTGTAAATGTTCCGGTCAACGCAGGATCATATGCGGTAACAGTAGATGTTGCAGTAGGTTCAGACTACGTAGCAAAACCTGGCATTTCCTTGGGCATATTCAATATAAACAAGGCTGATCTATCTAAGTCAAACGTTACAGTTTCTGATATGACCTGGATTGGCAAACAGCTGAAACCTACCAAATTCACATATAACGGAATTGGCTTTGCTATTGGTACAAATGCAATAGTAAATAAATACGGTGCAAATAAAAACATTGGTAAAGGTTCGGTACAATTAACAGGCAAAGGAACTAACTTTATCGGAACTAAAACTGCAACATTCAAGATATTGCCTAAAAAGAACTCCATATCCAAAATCGCATCAGGTAAAAAACAGATGAAGGTGAATTGGAAAAAAATGTCTGCTGCCCAGAAGGTCACTAAATATCAGGTGCGATATCGTATAAAAGGCACATCAAAATGGAAAACCAAGACCTACGGCGCCTCCAAGTCCTCTGCGACCATCAAGAAACTTAAAAAAGGCAAGAGATATGAAGTGCAGGTCAGGAGCTATAAAACAGTATCTAAAGTAAAATATTACAGTGCATGGAGCGTGAAAAAAAACAGCAAAAAAATCAAATAATGACGGTGTGTAAAAGGAGAAATCAAAATGATTAAAGCAAACACATACAGAAAAAAAATCATGACCGTAATTCTGATACTTATAATGATCTTTTCTCTGACTCCTTTGACTGGCATGGCAAAAAGCACTTATGCCGTTACTTCTTATACCGTTACCTCAACTGCTGACACAGATACTGTCGGTACCCTCCGTTGGGCGATCAACCGAATTAACACGGGCAGTGGCGGAGACACGATCAATTTTGATCCTATCCTTGGAGGAAAGACGATTACACTGACCGAGGCACTTCCGAGCATAAAAAAAGCTTGTACTTTTAACGGAAACAGAATAACAATTTCAGGCGATGATATTCGCGGCATATTAAAAATATTAAATGTTGACGTTTTGCTCGATGGAATCACGTTTATTAATGCAAGAGGGGAACAAGATAATGGAGATAGTGCCGTTAACAGTAAAAACGGAAATCTGACAATTACAAATTGCATTTTTAGCGGCAACACTATGAACGGAAGCGGCGGAAGTGCCATATCTATATCACACCCGGAAACCAACACAAAAGGTAATACAACTACTATAGTCAACTGTTTCTTCACTGATAATACGTCGGATAAATATGGTGGCGCAGTACTATTTTACGATGAAAGTTATCATAATAATCCCATAAAATTCATTAATTGTACTTTTACGGAAGATAACACCGCAGCATTAAACGGTAATATTTTCGGTTATGCAAATCTTAATGATTTTGTAGCCCCTCAGTTTCTCAACTGTATAATTGTAGATGCAAATAATGGTAAAGATTTGTTTTATTGCTACACTGAACTAGATGATGTTATTTTCAAAAACACACTGACCGATTATGATTCGCTGGGCAGCAATCAAGATAACCACAACAATATTGTGACATCGGGATCATTGGGTTTGAACGAAAATGGTACACTGGATTCAGGAAGTCCCGCTATCGACGCAGGCGACAACAGTTTTTTTTCAAATGCCATAACCTCGTCTGATCTTGCTGGTAACATCCGTATCGCAAACGGAACGATTGATATAGGAGCGTATGAATTTGGAAGTAAATCCGTAGCCACAAAGAATCAGTTGACATACGACCTGACCCCTAAAACATATAATGGCAAGGCGCAAAGTGTGAATATAATGCCAAAATCAGGCGTTGGCAAAGTTACTGTAAAATATAACGGATCAGCAGCTGCGCCGACCAACGCCGGGTCATATATGGTAACTGCAGATGTGGCAGCTGGAATAAATTACGGCGCCAAAACGGAAATACCTTTAGGAACATTCGTAATCAACAAAGCCAACTTTTCAAATATAAATTTAACCATTCCGGACATGACCTGGACCGGTAAGCAGCTGAGACCTGTGGTATTCACGTTTAATGGCATGAGTTATGCTGTAAGTACCAACGTCACGGTGAACAAATTCGGTATAAATAAAAACATCGGTAAAGGTACGATCCAAATAGCAGGTAAAGGAATAAATTTCACTGGAACTAGGACAATAACATTCAATATCCTGCCAAAGAAAAACTCCATATCAAAAATAACCGCAGGCAAAAAACAGATGAAAGTCACATGGAAAAAGGTATCAAAAGCACAGAAGATCACAAAATATCAGGTGCGTTACCGCATAAAAGGCACTTCCAAATGGAAAACAAAAACCTACGGTGCCTCTAAGTCCTCCGGGGTAATTAAGAGCCTTAAAAAAGGCAAGAGATATGAAGTACAGGTGAGAAGCTATAAAACAGTCTCCAAAGTGAAATACTACAGCGCCTGGAGTTCGAAAAAGACCAGTAAAAAGATCAAATAAAAATAGCTCAAATAGGGAGGGGAACGGAAAAAGAGACAGCATCACTTTGATATGAGGCTGTCTCTTTTTTAGTGTGACAGGGCATGAATTATCTAGGGGTAATTTTATTTACTGTTTCGATCATCCATCATTCCATTAAGTGCTCTCCAGATATGTTCCGGATCAAGGGGCAGGGAAGTGATATGGATACCAGTGGCCATATTAACTGCATTTGCAATGGCTGGAGCTACTGGAGCTGCCGAGCCTTCGCCGGCTTCCTTTGCACCCAGCGGACCTTCATCGTCTGCTGCAAAATGATAGTAAGTCTTCATTGTTGGCATGTCGAGAGCTGTCGGCAGTCTGTAGTCACGGAAGTTAGGATTAAGAATTTTTCCCTTTTCCGTAACATTGTGTTCGTAAACCGCATAACCAAGACCCATTGCTATCGAACCTTCAAGCTGGGTTTCAACTGCTCTGTCGTTAAGAGGTCTTCCGCAGTCATGAGCAAATACGAATTCGTCAATATCAAGTACGCCTGTTTCCTCGTCAACGGTCAAATGAGTTGCGCCGGTGGAGAAGCTGTAAGCAGGAGCATAGTTAGTAGTATTGACACCGTTGTACTGGGAGTTATCAGTCCTGTGATAATATGAACCGATACCTGTAAGCTCGTCTCCGCCTTTGATGGTCATGTATTTGAACATTGCATCTTTAAAAGGCATCTGAAGATCGGCATTCTCTTTGCTTATTACCTTGCCCTCGAGACATTCAAGTGTCTGAGGCATGACGCCCCACATTGGAGCAATGATTTCAAACAGCTGACGTTTTGCATCTACTGCAGCTCTTCTTGTTGCATTTCCTGCAAGGAAGGTAACTCTTGAGCCGTAGGAACCGGAATCGAAAGGCGTGAAGAATGTGTCCGACATCATTGTCTTTACATCTATCATTTCCAGTCCCAGCTCTTCAGCTACGATAGCTGTCATTACTGTATCAGAGCCCTGACCGATGTCGTGAGAACCTATATAGAGTGATGTGATACCATTCTTATTGATTCTTACGGTTACACAGGCTGAACTCTGGTTTGGTACTTCAAGTACGGCAAATCCGGTTCCGGATACGAAGCCTGTTCCGGCAAATCCGATTCCTTCGTTCTTTGCAAGATTGTCTTTACGTTTCTTCCAGCCGATTTCTTCGGACGCGGTATCTAAAGTCTCCTTGTATGCGCAGCTTGTTATTGCAAGACCTGCAGGAGCTACATAACCGGGATCTGCGGCGCTCATCTTTCTGAATTCTACAGGATCGATGCCCATTTTATCAGCAGCAAACTGCATATTAAGGTCATGGGCATAATGTACCTGACAAGCTGTGTATCCACGCATTGCTCCGGCTGACGGGTTGTTTGTATATACTCTGTGAGCCAGAAAATCAACGGAATTCAGCTTATAAGGGAAGTTTGCCCATAAAGTAGACTGTGCACAGGCTGCAACGCCTGATCCGCCGTAAGCACCGCCGTCGAGAACGTGGTAGCATTTTTTGGCAAGAAGCTTTCCGTCTTCAGCAAATGCCGTGTCGATTTCCATGTATATGGGATGTCTGTTTCTTGTGCTCTGGAAAACTTCTTCTCTGTTTAAGATCATCCTAACTGGACGTCCTGTAAGTTCTGCCATTTTTGCAGCGCACAGACCGAATGAATATGAATCCAGCTTTCCGCCGAATCCGCCGCCTACTAATGGCTTGATCACGCGGACTTGTTTTTCTTCAACGCCTAAGCATCTTGCATACCAGAACTGGTCTACATAAGCCATCTGAGTTGACATCCAGATAGTATAGACACCGTTTCTGAACGTTGCAACTGCGCCATGAGGTTCCATAGCGGCGTGGACCATTCTGTGAGCCGAATATTCTTTGTGCTGTGTGTATCCTGCATTTTTGAATTCTTCATCTATGTCTGTACCGGCCTTCATGACTGATTTCATTCCGATGTTATGAAGTCCTTTGCCTTCCCACTGTACTTCGGGAGCGCCGTCTTCCATAGCTTCAAAGGGATCGTAAACGCCTTCCAGTACTTCATAGTCCACTTTGATCAGATCGATAGCTCGCTGAGCTGTCTCTTCGTCTACTGCACAAACTGCAGCTATATCGTCGCCGACCTGGCGGACTTTTTCTTTGCAGAGAACTTCCTTATCGGAAAATTCCATGGCGAATTCCGCATTACCGACTTTGGCCTTCCATTCGAAGTCGTTTGCTGTTAATACGCATTTTACGCCGGGGAGTTTTCTGGCTTCAGAAGTATCGATGGATTTGATTATCGCAGATGCATATGGACTTCTTAAGACTCTTCCTGTCAGAATGTCCGGGAACATGATGTCGCCTACATACTGGCCGTGTCCAGTAACCTTGTCTTCCGCATCAATCCTGACATAATTATTGCCGCCGGTCACACGGTAAAAATCAGGTGATTTAAAATAATGTTTATCACAATCTTTATTCATGATCTATGCCTCCTTATTTAAAGTTCATCTCTGCTGCTGTGGCCTGGATGGCTTCGATGATCTTCGCATATCCGGTGCAGCGGCATAGATTGCCTGAAATAGCTTCTCTGATCTCAAGTTCAGTTGGATTCTGATTTCTGTCCAATAATGCTTTGGCGGACATGATCATCCCGGGGGTGCAGTATCCGCACTGCATGGCCCATTTGTCGATGAACTGTTTCTGAAGGGGAGTCAGCTTTCCGTCCTGAGCAATGCCTTCGACGGTTATGATCTCACGGCCTTCGCATTCGACAGCCAGGGTACAACATGAATTGACTGGCTGACCATCCATCATGACTGTACAAGCTCCGCATTCGCCTTCTTCACAGCCTTTTTTTGTACCGGTCAGGAACAGTTCGTCTCTTAGGAGATCGAGCAGTGTCCTGTTTTCCTTTGTCACGACTTCAATGGGATCGCCATTGAGTGTGAATGATATTACTTTCTTTGCCATTTTATCCTCCTTAACTTTCCAAAGCCTGTTTGATGGCTCTCTTTGTGAAGACGCGGATCATATCTTTTCTGTATTCCTTGGATGCACGGATGTCAGATATGGGTTCACATATGTTCATAGCCGCTTCGGAGGCTTTCACGATGATTTCGTCTGTAAGTTCTTTGCCGATCAGTATCTCTTCAGCCTGTGGAGCCCTTATTGGCGTTGTGGCAACTGCGCCAAGAGCGATCTTCGCGTCTGTGCACTTGTTTCCGTCCATTGTGAGCTTTACTGCCACACCGATTATGGCCAGATCCATTGCCTTACGGACTGCGTGTTTTATATATGAAGCTTTTTGATTTTTGGCAAGGGCAGGGATGATGACTCCTGTTACGATCTCCCCGGGCTCAAGTGATGTTTTCTTTACACCGGTAAAAAAGTCTTCCGCCTTGATAACCCGGTCGCTGTTTGGTCCCTGTACCAAGATCGTGGCTTCCTGGGCGATCATATTTGGTCCGTTGTCGCAGGAAGGAGAGGCATTGCAGATATTTCCTACCAAAGTGCCTTTAGCTCTTATCTGTGGTGATGCCACGACTTTTGATGCATATGCAACTGCAGGATTGTTTTTCTTTACTTCTTTGGAAAACTCTATAGTCCTCAGTGTTGTCATTGCTCCAATCTTTAACCCTTGCTTATCGTCGTAATCGAGATAATCCAGATCAGGTATATTTCTAAGATCGATGATGTATTCCGGACTGATTGCTTTGTCTTTCATTGGCGGGATAAGATCTGTGGCGCCGGCCATGACCTTTGCACCGTCTCCCAGCTCGGCAAGCAGGTTACATGCTTCACCTAATGTAGCTGGTGTTAGATACTCAAAATTAGGTAGTACCATTATTTTCCTCCTATTCAAAACAGAAATTATGCTTTAACTTGATTTCATTATAAGAACAGTAAAAAATCCTGCATAGTTGCAGGATTGACAGGGGGAGTGCGTTTGACAAGTGATACATAGGCTACATGTATAAAGTTTATGCTTCTTCGGATTCCATGAATTCCTTTAGATTCTCCATATCACGTATGCAGTAAAATCCGTTTACAAGATCGATAAGCCTCATTTCCTTGAGCCTTTTGATTGCACGGGCCAGAGTTATCCTGTTGACACCAAGCATGTTAGCCAGTTTCTGCTGGCTTATGGTTTCGTTAATAAGTATCTTTCCATCATAGTCCTCGCCGTGTTTGTCGGCAAAGGTAATAAGAAGATTGCAGACCTGCCAGAGAACATCGTGGTGAGTCATTTCTCTCAGCTGCTCCATGGAAGATAGGAATTTGTTGGAAAGTGATGAAATGATCTCTAGACTGACTTCAGGTTCAATATAGATCCTTTTGATAAGATCTTCTCTGGTGATCTTTAGAAGGACTACAGGAGTCATTGTTTCGAATGCCACCGGGGGTGCATGTCTGGCTAGCATATTTGCTTCAAGTATGAATGAACCTTCTTCGTGGATATTGTAGATCTTTTCCATTCCGCTCAGAGTATATTCATATGTTCTGACCTGACCTTGAAGTATGAAATAACAACACTGAGGAACTACATCTGCTTCAAGAAGGATATGTCCTTTGGGAAGATTAACTCTCGTTCCGATCTCCTCGATCCACTCGCTTTCGCCGGAACTGAACCAAAGCCTTGTCGAATAGGATTCATGGTCATGATTTTGATTATCTGTCACCGGTTTCACCACCATTTCTTTTGGATTCCTGAAAATGTTGTTTCGATAACATTTTAACATATATTACAATGACCGGGTATGTAACATAAGCTACATGTGTAGCGTTTTCTCTATCTAATGCCCTGTAAAGTATGTATCATGACAGTACATAATGAAAGAAAAAATATAAGGAGCATCGATATGTCAAATTGTCGGGAACTGAAAATATTCAAAATGGACGACGGCACAGTTGTTGAAGAAAAAGTATGCGAAAACTTTGTATGCAAGTACTGCGCCGGCGAAGCGACAACATTCAACTATGTGGGTGACATGTGTCTCCAGGCTTTTGTTGACCACAAAGAATTATGCGGCGCTTATATAAACGACGATAAATATGACGGTTACATTAATGAATGTGTAAATTGCGTTGATTACATCGCTAAATAAAGTTCTTAGTCACTCTGTCCACGGGAATATTCCTCTTCGTGTATTTTTCATCTGTTTTTCCAAGTATTATCCCGCAGCAAGGCACAAATCCTTCAGGAAGTTTAAGTTTTGCCTTTAACTCATCTGATAAAAGACGTACAGCTCCCCAAATGTCACAGTGTCCCACACCAAGATCGACTGCTGCCATGGTCAGTGTCTGGACCATTATCGCAGCATTTGAATATTGAACGTTTTCCACAGGTCCCTCATCATTTCTTGCAGAAACGATAATTAGAGTGGGGGCCCCGTACAGAGGATGCATGTCGGGGTCACCAAATGCATTTGCCGCATTTTCATCGATGGACTTAAGTAACTCCGGTTTTTCGATTATTGTCAGATGGAGATTATCATATTTTGCCCTTCCTACAGGAGAAGCGTCCGTTGCCCTCATTATTGACTTGAAATCATCCTCGGAAATTTTTTCACCGGTATAACTTCTTATTGATTTTCGACTGAATAAATTATCCATAGTGTCCATATTGCTCTTACCTCCACTGTTTTTATTGAAGATTCCGTATTACTGTACTATTAATTGTATATAAAAAAATAAAGAATACAAGCTGTTTGGCTGCAATAATTAATCGAATGAAGAGATATGATTGCAACTAAAATTTGTTTGTTAATACAAAATTCAATTTATAATTTCAAATATAATTTATTTAATAATTATTTACTGAAAACTACGACTTATCTTTGAAAATAGTGTAAAATAGTAACAACTGTATATGACACATATTACAATTTACTAAGGTGGAGGTTAGTAATATGAAAAAATACATAACATTCATTTCAGTCCTCTTATTGATATTTATAATTCCTGTCGGGGTATATGCGGAGGCAGTGAGCCCTTCCGTCGGTTTATCGACTTTTGATTACGACGGGGATGAGAAGTTTCTGGAAGTTTCTAATATCCCTGCTGAAGTAACCCCTGAAGCAATAGTCTGGATTATTACACCTGATAATACATCGAGCGGAACAGCAGCATCAGGGCCAAGTATAAGCATAGGAAGTGATGCCGTTAATGGGAATTATTCAGTAACTCTGGGTGAGGGCGGAGATGTTCTGACCGGTGCTTATCAAATAACCCAAAGAATGATCACGATCAAACCAAATGATGTCACTGAAGAATTTGCGAAACAGACAATCAAACCAAAATCATTTAAAATAACGTCAGGAAAACTGGTAACGAATCATGCAATTACCGTTGTTTACAGTGGCAGCAATAATAAAGTAGGCGAGACAAAGAGCGGAATATCCAGTTATATAATAAAGGATGGAAATTCTACTATAGTAACCGGCAATTATAAAGTAACTGCATTGACAGGAAAATTGACACTTGTCAAACCATTTGAACCGACTGTTGATCCTGAGCCGGAGTTGATACTGGGGGGAGGGGAAGTGGCACATCCTTCTTCTCCGTCTTCGGACACTGGTAACCGTTTCGGTAATCAAACTGGTTCCAACACGGCAAGTAACACTAATTCCAGTACCGGTAGTAATGATGATACAAATACGGCTGATACGTCAGGTACGTCCGATGGTGTAGTGATAGGTGACGGCAGTGTACCGCTTGACGATGGACTTGATGGAATAACCGGACCGCCTGCTGATAGTGAAGTAAATAATGCGTTGGGGATTGCTTTGTTTCTGGCTGCATTTTTAATAATAGCGATTATAGTGATTTATCTCATCGCACGACATAGGAACAAAGTCAAGGATAGCGTTTATCATTAACCCCGTATTACCAAGCAGCATCAATCAATAATGGGGCTGTCTCAAATAATTTTTAGAGACAGCTCTATTTATGTTGGTTCTTTATTAGTTTAATAATTTAAAATGATTCTTATTGAAATCGATCAGACCGTCTTCTTTCATCTTAAGCATCTCTCTTGTCATGGCACTTCTGTTCAGCCCCAGAAAATCGGCAAGTTCCTGACGATCAAAGGGGATATCGAATGACAGTTGGTCTCTTTGGGCAGCCATATTCTCAAGAAACTTCATGATTTTTTCTCTTGTTGTGCGGGATGTCAGGATATCGTTCTTGTTATTCAGGAACATATTTTTCTGAGCCAGTATCTTCAGCATATTCTTGATGAGCATGCTATGAAAAACACAATTCGTTGAACAAGAGGTGATGACTTTCTGATAATCCATAAGAAGAACTTCACATTCAGTGTCTGCTTCCACTGTAACTGGTATTTCGTCTATCATTGCACAGGCAAATACTTCACCGAAAATATCACCTGCTTCCAGACTGTCGATTACAGACAGATTTCCGTATATATCTTCTTTGATTATCTTTGCCTTTCCCGTAAGCATTATCCCGATACCGCTTGGCACATTTCCCGCAAGAAAAATAAAACTTTCTTTTGGAAAAGTCTCTGAATGGGCATTCATGCACGAAAGCAGGTCTTTGGCGTCATCCTGAGTTAAATTGTCAAATAACGGGGTATTTAAGATTATATCTAAATATTTTTCAAACATTTTTAATTATGTTGCATTTGCAACATCCTCCTGATTGAGATTATATTATTATAAGGTCACAAGGTCAACAAAATCAGTTAAAAATCATAGTAAAGGTGTGAATAAAATGATAAAGAAAGTTATAAAAATCGATGAAGAAAAATGTGTAGGATGCGGACTCTGTGCGAATGCCTGTCAGGAAGGTGCAATAGGCATCGTTGACGGTAAAGCCAAGCTGCTTAATGCTCATCACTGCGACGGTCTCGGCAATTGTATACCCACATGTCCCACAGATGCCATAAGTTTTGAAGAGCGGGAAGTAGGTGATCTGCCGGCAGATAAGCCGGTCGGCTGCCCGGGAACAAATATGCAGGCTCTAAAAAAAGAAGCTAAAGCAAAGACATCAAATAGTCAGGTATCAGAAAGCAAGCCTGCAGGAGCTATGGAAAGCGAACTTATGCAGTGGCCTGTACAGATAAATCTTGTACCTGTTAATGCACCATATTTCGACGGTGCCGATCTTCTGATCGCGGCCGACTGCACAGCTTATGCATATGCAGGATTTCACAACGACATCATGAAAAACAGAATAACTCTCATAGGATGTCCAAAATTAGATTCCTCTGATTACAGTGAGAAACTCACTGAGATCATCAAGCATAATAATATAAGGTCAGTTACAGTTGCGAGAATGGAAGTTCCGTGCTGCGGAGGAATACAGGCAGCTGTTGAAACAGCAGTCGCGAACAGCGGGAAATTCATTCCAAGTCAAGTTATCACCATATCAACCGACGGAAAAGTAATTAAATAGGAGGCGCAAAAAATGGAGAATAAAGAATTAATGTTTTGTTACCAGTGTGAACAAACAGCAAAGGGAAAGGGATGCGATTTTCTGGGTGTATGCGGTAAGAAACCGGATGTTGCTAATGAACAGGACAGCCTGATATGCGAAATGATCGGTCTTGCGAAGGCAAGCGATAGTGCGGATAAAGAGAGTATCGACCTGATAGTTGACGGACTTTTTACTACAATCACTAATGTAAGCTTTGATCAGGATAAGGTTGCTGATATCGAAGCAGCAGTAAAAGCAAGAAGGGAAAAACTGGGCGGACAGCCTGTGATCAAGCCGGAAGACCTTTTTCACGGCGAGGACAATCCAAAATCCTTAAGATCAACTTTGCTATTCGGAATCAAGGGAATGTCGGCATATGCACATCACGCAAGGGTACTTGGAAAACGTGATCCTGATGTTGATGCTGAATTCATAAACGGTATGGCAACTTTGGCAGACGATCATACAGTAGAAGAATGGTTGGGACTTCTCATGAATTTTGGAATGATCAATTTGAAATGCATGGAAATATTAGATGCCGCAAATACCGAAACATACGGCAATCCGATTCCTGCAGAAGTATCTCTCAGTATAGAAAAAGGACCGTTTATCGTCATAACAGGTCATGATCTTCACGATCTCAAGATGCTCCTTGAACAGACAGAAGGAAAGGGCGTAAATATCTATACCCACAGTGAAATGCTGCCTGCTCACGGATACCCCGAGCTTAAAAAGTATGCACATCTTAAAGGAAATTTCGGAACTGCATGGCAGAATCAGCAGAAGGAATTCGCAGACATACCTGCACCGATCCTGTACACTACAAACTGCCTCATGCTTCCTCAGCCCAGCTACAAAGACAGGATCTATACCACATCAGTAGTAAGATTCCCCGATACTCCTCATATCGAAGCTGATGCAAACGGACATAAAGACTTTTCACAGCTGATCGAACAGGCAATCAAACTTGGAGGATATAAAGAAGACCAGGAACGCACAGGAATCAACGGAGGAAAAACCGTAACAACCGGATTCGGTCGACAGACAGTACTGGATAATGCACCGGCTATAATCGATGCTGTAAAAGCGGGAGATATCAAACACTTCTTCCTGGTAGGCGGATGCGACGGAGCAAAACCTGGCAGAAACTACTATACAGATTTTGTAAAGGAATCGCCTGATGATACGGTTATCCTGACACTTGCCTGCGGAAAATACAGATTCAACGACTATGATGCCGGTCAGATCGGACCTTTCCCAAGGATTCTCGATATGGGACAGTGTAACGACGCATACGGTGCGATCCAGGTAGCAATAGCACTTGCAGGAGCATTCGAATGCGATGTCAATGAACTGCCATTAACTCTTGTTCTCTCATGGTACGAACAGAAAGCTGTCTGCATCCTGCTTACTCTTCTGGCTCTCGGCATCAAAAATATTCATATCGGACCCAGCATACCTGCATTTTTCTCGGAAGATGTGCTGAACACGCTTGTCGATATGTTTGGGATCACACCCATAGGTGATCCAAGTGAAGATTTGAAAAAATTATTAGCATAATAACTTCACTGTTTCCGTACACTCCCTATGCATGGCACTCAAGGAGTGTACGGAAAAATACTTTGCATTACAAAGCAATTTGTGATATGTTTAACGATAATAATCATTAGTAATTTTATTTTTATAGGAGGTTCAACATGGATAATCAACAAACACCACAGACACCACAGGCTGCACCGGAGACCCAAGGTTCAAAATTTGGATGGGGAGTATTAGGCTTTTTCATCCCGCTAGTAGGACTTATTCTCTTTTTAGTTTGGAGAAGTGAAAAGCCAAGAGCTGCAAAAGCTTCAGGTATCGGCGCAATAATCGGTTTCGTAGTGGGAATAATCAGCTCGATCATTTATTCAGTAGCATTTGCATCTTTGCTTTCTACCAGCATGTATTATTAAGCATCATTTAAACTGAATAAATAAAATGACTGCCTCTAAGTGCAAATCTTTGAGACAGTTTTTTTATGGAAGAATTTATATCAAATAGCAATTTCGGATTTTCTTGTTTATCATCATTCTACGTAAAATCAAGATTTGTTGAACTTTCTTAAAAAATATATGAAACGAGCGAAAAATGGGTAAAATGTATCCAAGTGACCACACAACTTATTAGATATGAGGAAAACAACATGAGAAAAACAATTATGAAAAGAATCATCGCTTTTTTACTTATCTTTGCACTTGCAATCGCTGCGCCCGCAGCTGTCTTTGCTGAACCGAATACCACTGATCAATCGGTTCAAGAGTATAATACCGAAAAAGAAATAAAATTGAATTTTGTTGGAGAATGGTTTTTTACAACACTTTTAGATGCTTCAATTAATCTTTCCTCTAATGTTGTTCTTACAGCACTGGGCAAAGCAGGTGAGGCCACGGACTGGTCGGGACTTGAGTATCTGAATGATGCACTTGGATGGATTACCGGTTCAGGCTGTACGGATGATACTCTGAACCAGATATTGAAACTATGTCAGGAAATAAGCAAAGATGTAAAACAGCTGGACAAGGATCTTAAATTTATGGATGATCAGCTCCAGGCATCGATCCATGATCTGAAACAATATGAAGTTACTCAAAAATATGTTGAAAGTGAAGCAGAGATCAACGGAATATATAACGAATACCACAGCATAATCGAAAAATACTCAAAGTATGTAAATTCAGTAAGTGATTATGCTAAAGCAAGCAAATTGTTTTTGCACAATCCAAATAAAACCAATAAATCTGCAAGGGATGAAGCAAAAGACAAAGCGGGAACAAACGAAAAACGTTTTTATGAAAGCCTTCCTGCTCAGGACAAAATCACTTCAGATATCAACGGTATCGCAAAGATAACATGTAATTTTTATCCAAGCGACAAAGCTGATGAAACTACAAAAAACAAGGCGTCAGGATATACACATGCGAGAAAAGCTCATGATGTCTGCAGTGAAAAGTTACCTTTTGAAAATCAAAAGTATGATTTTATGTATTATTCAATAAATGACTGTACCAAAACTTTCATGGCTATGTCTCAGGTCGCACGGTTAAAATTTGACCATGAGATGGCTGTTGAAAATAAAGATATAAAAATAGAAAGCGATAAAGCCGAGGAAAATATCAACAGGTGTCTGAACGCGGTCAATGATGTATGCGGTCAATATGACATAAACGGCTATGTGAGAGACTATGACTTCGAAACAACTAAGGATATGAATTATAAAAGCTCCGCTGAACATACTCTTGAAGTAGTTGATCAGAACAGAAAGAAATATTACGACAAGTATCCGACTGAAGCAAAGAAATCACATATGAAGGCGGATTTTTATCGCGTACAGGTGGATAATGACACTTATCTCATTCAGAAGGATTATGGATATACCCTGGGAGATATGACCTATGCGTACAATAGCTGGGATGATAATGTCAGGACATTACCGGTCAATTACTTTGTAAGAAGTCAGGACTGGTTTAATAATCAAAGTACTGCAGACGGTGCATATAAGATGATAGATAATGCATCTATGATCGAAAGTCTCATCCGTTCAACTGCATATATAGATTATTCTCCCCAATTCGCAAAGTATCTTGCAAGTCAGGGTCTTCGCGATATACCAAAAATAACCAGCAATGATTTTATTGCGGTAGATAATATCAAATCATGTAAAAAAGGAATCGTCTTTGATACCAATCTTTGGGAAACAGCCTACTGGTTTACGGGGGAGATGCAGAGAGACTTTTACAAAGACAGCGTAATCGAACAGAGATTCGACGATCAGAAAACAAACAGGATGATGTTCATATACAAAAAAGTCGGTGCAGAAAAATATCCGGTATCAGCTCGTGCGGAGAATCATACGGATCAGAAATATAATGAAAAATATGGCACAGTGGAAATTGCAGACACAAGCGGTACAGCCATAAAAGGTAATTTCCCTTCTGGTTCTCTGATCAAGATCAAGGTAACAGAAAAAAAAGACGGCGAACTGGATAGGGTTGTCATAAAGTCAAAAAGCGGAAAAGTACTGGATGAACTGGCAACTACAGATACATTCAATATTGCGAAAAACAAAGATGGCACATACACATTCACATACCCCATGCCTTATCAGGATGCGATCATAGAAGCATGTTTCCAGGAAGGCAGCAGGGGAGGTTCAGGAACTGTTGATGATCCTTATATAATAAATGATTTTGAAGACTTTGATTTTTACGTAAAAAAGGCCCGTACCCAGGACATGAGCAGAGCCTGTTATGAGCTTAACGGGAATATCGATCTGCCCGATGGTTATGGATACAATGCAGAAAAGAAAAGCCTCTTATGCGATAAGGAGTATTCAGGTATATTTGACGGTAAAAGCTATTCAATATCCAATTGCGGAACTACTTTGTTTAAAACCGTCGATCAGGGAGGGCAGATCCTTGACGCAGTGTTTGAATACAGCAAACCTATTACGTCTATCAATACAGTCGTATATGAAAACAAAGGTCTTATTGACGGGATCAATGTGGCAGCAACAGGTTATGATCAGATGAAGAATATAGAGCAAAATGCGTCTATAGTAGAAAAAAACAGCGGCAATATCATCAATTCATCAAGCAATCTGGAAACCAATAAATTAAACAGTTACTGTCTAGTTTATGATAATTCCGGAGGTACGATAAAAAACTGCTATACATATAAAGAAAAAACCAAAATAAGATCCGGAAAGATAATTGCAGGGATAGCATATAAAAGCGATGAAAAAAGCAAGATCATAAACAGCTTCACCAATACGAATGCTCTCACTGCAAACGGGAAAGACCCTGAGAGAAACAGCAAAAATTCTTACTACTTAAGGGACGGAGTCACTGAAAGCTGGGGGACAGGTCTTGATAAAGAAGAAATGAACAACAGCAACGTTCTCCTTGATATGCTCAATAAATATGCCAAGACCAATGACAGTTTAAGACGCTGGGAAAGAAATCCCGATGTAAACGGCGGCTTCCCATACTTCAGTCATAAAATAAATCTTCATTCACTGAGCATTTCCGAAACAGGTAAAGGCAATATTGAACTTCTGAATACAGATGGACATGTGGCAGTAAAGTCCCAGCCCGGAAATGAAATAACCATCAAAGCAACTGCCGATACCGGAAACAGACTGACCGATCTCAGTATTATCGACAGCAATGGAAAAGTTATCAAGACATTCATTATTGATGTAAAAAATTCAAAATCAGTCAGTGAGAAATTTTCAATGCCTGATTCTGATGTTATCGTTAAAGCTGTATTTACAAATAAATAACTTTAAATATATTTAGAAACCAAGATCCTCACCGACGATGACTACATGAAAGTCGGAGTCGGTGGGTTTTTTGTGTATTATGGTAGTCATGTTGCAGACTCTCTCGGGTCTTCTGCAGTCTACGCAGTATCCGGCTTTGACGCAGGGCATATCAAAATTACTGTATTTGATATTATTCATGGGAGCTGCTGTGAATTTGACCCTCTCCCGTGCGGTTTCAATATCTTTTTCGATTTTATTAATTCCTGCAATCACAATTATCCGGTCAGGTCCGTACATGCTTCCTGCCACTCTGTTACCGTTTCCGTCTACATTGACGATCTGACCATCAAGAGATATGGCATTTGCCCCAAGAAGAAAAACATCACTGGTCAGGTAATCCTTCAATATCTCTTTCATATCCTCTTTTGAGCCCAGACGGCAGTATCCTTCATCGGAACTGAAATATGCGGTTTTGTTCATGGCACATAGGTGAGGGATAACAGTGCAATTTTTCTCGTTTTTCAGCCGGTCTTCCATATCGAGGGCAAAGAGTGTATGTGAATCTCCGCAGCCGACCATGGAATCATCCGGTATCAGATCATACAGCAAATCAGCCGCAGCGTCCAAAGTTTCGGCATAGTATGCATCAAAATTATTTTTCTTTAAATTCTCAACGACAACATTACCCTTAGTTCTGTAATAGTCGGCTTTGATATCGTTTCTGTCAAATGCCATGGATCTAAGTTCAGGCAGTTTGTCTTTCAGTTCTTTTCTCATAGTGCGCCTCCTAAATCAATATTTATTTACATTATATAATCTTTTGCCAGTAATAACATTATTAAAATACTTTTACCGGGAAAGTATTTCCTTTAGTTAACGGTTCATGGTATATTAATTATGAATATAAAGTTTTTTTAAGAGAATTTAACCATTGGAGGTAATAAAATGGATAAACCGGAAATCAATGGAACAGGCAATCAGGGCAGTACAACAGATATGACAGAATCCCAACAGCCGCAAGCAGACGGCATCCATAATCAGCAGCAAACACAGCAGACACCACCGCCCCAGCAAGGCGGCGCACCTATTGGATGGGCGATCTTATGCTTTTTCATCCCGATCGTGGGATTGATACTTTTCCTCGTCTGGAGAAATGAAAAGCCGAGAGCTGCAAAGTGGTCAGGAATAGGTGGGATAATAGGAGTCGTCGTTTCGATAATTATGTCTGTAGCACTTTTCAGCTTCGGACTTATGGCTTCATTTATAGCCAACGATAATTTAGCTACAGATTCGAGCAGTCAGACGGAAACGGAGATACCAAGTGACACAGGCTCTGCTACTGAAGGCGATTACCTTGGTTTTATCGTAGATGTATCTACCGGACTTCAGGAAAGCCTGTCAGAATTCAGTACGCTTAATCTGGATGCAGGAGAGGATCCTACTCTTATGACACAGAACCAGTGGAAAGAGGATGTAGGGGCAGAAGCCGGCAAAATAAAAGCATACTGCGATCAGATAATAGATCGGACCGATGTACCGGACGAGTATGCTGATGTTCAGGCAGCATATTCAAAAGGAGCAAAAATCTATAAAGAAGCCATGGATCTGTATACGGAAGGCGTTGATTCGCTTGATGCAGATAAGATCATGGAAGCTTCGGAGCTTATGACAGACGGAGCGACTGAATTCGCCAATGCGGCATCACTGTTCGCACAGGTTGAAACCGAATAGGCCCTTTCAGAATCTGAATGAATATTTGAATAGGAGCGGGCTGTCTCAAAATGACGCTTAGTAGAAGTGCAACTTTTAGAGGCGTTTTATGGTCCAAAATCGGGGTTGTGTCCTATAGCATGTCTCCAAATCAGAGGCTTGAGTCTGTTATTATGCATTGATGTACATTTTCCTTAACCGAGCTGTGAAAAAGTTCGCATAACCCCGATTTTGGACCAAATTTTGGGTTAATTTTTTGCAGAACATTTTTTCTTTATCAGACGTAACATATCCGTTGCCGCAAGAGACCGAAATAAGGGCTGTCTCAACTATTTCATTTTGAGACAGCCCCTTTATTTACAACTTTTTTCTTGTTTTTAACAAATTACCGTAATCCCGCCTTTATTCTATATATTCCGACATAAGGGGTATAAGTTAATAATAAGCTAATCCCCCAATTTCAGGAGCATTAAAACATGTTTGACTTTAAAGAAATAGCAGAAAAAACGCCGGATGAAGTGTATTCGCTTCTTGGCTCAAACAAAGACGGACTTGACAGTAACAAGATAAGTGATCTTCAGTCTCAATACGGCAAAAATCAAATCAAAACCAGAAAAAAAACACCGCTGATCATAGTTTTTTTATCCAACTTTATCAGTCTCATGGCCATACTGCTTTGGGCAGGGGGTTTGATTGCCATTATTTCCGGTACTATGGAACTGGGTATAGCAATATGGCTTGTGAATGTCATAAACGGTGTGTTCAGTTTTATCCAGGAATACAGGGCGGAAAAGGCAACCGATGCACTTAAAAAAATGCTGCCTGCCCATGCCCGTGTCTTAAGAGACGGCAAAGAGGTCATGATCATGGCTGAAGATATGGTCCCGGGAGATGTGGTACTTATTGAAGAAGGCGATCTCATTTCTGCCGATGCAAGGCTGATCAACGCCACCGAACTTCAGGTCGACCAGTCCACGCTGACAGGGGAGTCCAGCCCTGCCCACAAAATAGCTGAAACGATTAAGATAAAAGATACAAATGACTTTGAATTTACAAATATGATATTCGCAGGCACTACTGCTTCTAAAGGTGATGGCAAAGCTGTCGTCATAAACATCGGCATGGACACTGAATTCGGCAAGATAGCTCATCTTTCCCAGTCCATGAAGGAAGAAAAGAGTCCGCTCCAGAAAGAACTTGACAAGCTGACCAGACAAATTTCCATCATCGCCATTTCCATTGGCATTGTTTTTATTGCTGCATCTATGTTTGTCGTCCATACGCCATTCAGTCAGGCATTCATATTCGCTCTGGGAATGATGGTCGCATTCATTCCGGAAGGTCTCCTTCCTACGGTTTCCCTGTCTCTGGCTATGGCAGTTCAGCGAATGGCAAAGAAACATGCTCTGGTCAAAAAGCTTTCCTCTGTTGAGACGCTGGGTGCCACTACTGTTATCTGTTCCGACAAGACGGGAACTCTTACAAAGAACGAAATGACAGTTACAAATATCAGTGTGATAAATAAAAAATACAAGGTAACAGGTGCAGGTTATTCTCCAGACGGTGATATTCTATACAATGACGTCAGGATAGACCGGCATTCTGAAGAAGATCTGTTGTTCCTTCTTAAAGGTGCTGCACTTTGCAGTAATGCCAAGGTGGTTCCGTCAGAAGAAAATAAAGAAAAATTCACTGTTCTGGGCGACCCTACGGAAGCTTGTCTTGATGTTGTTTCCGAAAAAGCCGGTATCAATCTTGTAGAGTTAAAAAAACATTATGTAAGGCTCAAGGAACTTCCATTCGATTCTGTCAGAAAGAGAATGACGACCATCAACACTCTCCCCGAGAAGATCGACGGAAGAAGCAAGATAGCATTTACAAAGGGAGCGCCTTTAGAAGTCGTGAAGCTGGCTTCCCACATAAGAGAAGATGGCAGTATCAGAAAAATGAACGACGATGATCTAAAAAAGATCGAAAGAATGAATGACGAATACGCAAAAGAAGGACTGAGAGTTCTGGCTGTAGCATACAGACTGATAGATGATGATTTTGACACGTCTGCTGACATGAAAAACAGCACGATCGAAACAGTGGAAAAAGATTATGTTTTCATGGGGCTTATAGTCATGCTGGATCCACCTCATCCCGAAATATTCGAAGCCGTAGAAAAGTGCAAAAAAGCTAAGATAAAGATAATTATGATAACAGGAGATTACGGTCTCACCGCAGAAAGTATAGCAAAAAAAATCGGCATAGTAGAAGGTGAAAATCCGAGAGTCATCAACGGTTTGGAATTTGAGGACATGTCGGATAATGACATAAAGGAAGCACTAAAAGAGGAAGTCATATTTGCAAGATTTTCTCCGTCTCAGAAGTACAGAGTAGTGGAGAATCTTCAGGGAATGGGAAATATAGTAGCCGTTACCGGAGATGGGGTCAATGATGCTCCGGCACTGAAGAAAGCCGAGATCGGAATAGCAATGGGGATCACCGGCACTGACGTTGCCAAAGAATCTGCTGACATGATTCTGACAGATGACAACTTTGCGTCAATAGTAGATGCAATCGAAGAGGGAAGAGCTGTATACAACAATATACAAAAATTTCTGATGTATATACTGAACAGTAATATGTCTGAAGCCATGCCTTCAGCAGTATTCCTGTTTTCAAAGGGTGGAATACCTCTTCCTCTGACAGTGATGCAGATTCTGTCCATCGACCTTGGAACAGATATGGTTCCGGCTCTGGGACTTGGTACAGAAAAGGCTGAGGCGGGGATAATGGATAAGCCTCCAAGGAAAAAGAGCGCACCGCTTCTAAACAAGAATATATTATTCAAGGCATTTTGTTGGTATGGTCTTCTCGAAGGTATCATAGCCATCGGAGCATACTTCTGGGCAAATTACCTAAACGGATGGCCGGGCATACCGTTAGCCGATTCAGGAGTATTTTACAGGGAAGCAACCACAATGACTCTGGCAGCCATCATATTCTGTCAGATCGGTGCAGTGATGAACAGCAGAACGGAGAAACAGTCCGTATTCAAAAGAGGCATAGTCGGAAATAAAATGGTCAATATCGGTATACTGTTTGAAATCGCTTTGCTCTGTATACTGATGTATGTTCCGGCGTTTCACAATCTGTTCAATACAGCGCCCCTTGGGCTTTACGACTGGCTGTATTTGATCTGTTGTCCGTTCTTCATGATAGCCGTCGATGAACTTCGTAAATTATTTATCCGAAAAAAGGAAATCGGATGATTATGTTGTATATAGATTAGTAGATATTTTATTGATAAAAATAACCGGGGGTAACTGTAATAGGCGTTGCTGATGAAGTAAAAAGCAGAGTCAATATCGTAGACGTTGTCGGGCGAACCGTCGGACTGAAAAAATCAGGGAACAGATGGGTTGGTCTATGTCCTTTTCACAATGAAAAGACACCGTCTTTTTTTGTAAATGAAGACATGCAGAACTTCAAGTGTTTCGGTTGCGGAGCAAGCGGTGACGTTATCAGTTATGTGGAGAGAAAGTTCAATTTGAGCTTTATGGAAGCTGCGGAAAGACTGGCAAGCGAATACGGATTTGAGCTCCCAAAAGGTACATTCGATACAGACAGCAAAAAGACCTTGCTGTATGATGCCAACAGGATGGCTGCGGCATTTTTTCACGAAGCTATGCGTAAGGCGGATAGCCCGGGGTTCAAATACATGGCCAAAAGAGGGATAACTCCTCAGATCATGACCAGGTTTGGAATAGGATACGCCGATAATAAGTGGGACAGCCTTTACGAACACCTGATAAAAAACGGTGTGAAGGAAGATACCGCAAAAGAACTGGGGCTCATATCAACCGGCAAAGACAGAAATTACGACAGATACAGGGACAGAGTGATGTTCCCCATAATCAATACAAGAAGCAAGGTCATAGGCTTTGGGGGAAGGGTCATAAATCCAAATGACAATCCAAAATACTTAAACTCCGCAGAGTCAAGGGCGTTTCAGAAAAAAAATAATCTCTACGGAATAAACATCACCAGAGACGACATAAAAAAGAATGATTATGCCATCCTGGTGGAAGGATATATGGATGCAGTTTCGCTGTATCAGCACGATATAAAAAATGTGGTGGCATCACTTGGGACGGCGCTTACACCGAATCAGGGCAGCTTGCTCAGAAGATATTCGGAAAATGTGGTGATCGCATACGATTCGGATACAGCGGGACAGGATGCCACACTTAGAAACATAAATGTCCTCAGGAAGGCAGGTTGCCATATCAAAGTGCTGGACATGGGAAAAGTGAAAGATCCGGATGATTTTGTCAGAAAATACGGACGGGATAAATTTCTTGATGCGATCAAACGAGCAGAGTCCTTTATGAGTTACAAGCTTGCCCGTGTCAGGGACAAGTACGACATGAATACGGAAGACGGCTCGGTGGGATTTCTCAAAGAAGCGTCAAAAACGATCTCGGAACTGACACCGGTGGAAGCCGATTTTTATATAAAAAAGCTGGCAGAAGAAAATGATATATCCGAAGAAGCTATCAAAGCCGAGGCATTCGGAACAGACGGAAGGAAGAAGGCCGAAAAAACCGGCTATAACCGTGATACCGGTCAGGAAGAGGAAGGCACGACAGAGATAATAGAAAGAAATCTCATAAGACTGCTCATTCACGACAGCGAGTTTTTAAGGAGGATACAGGAGGAAGGAAAGAATTATGATCGCGTTTTCAAAACGCCGATATATTACAGGATATATGAAACAATTTCTTCACTGTTCAAAGAAGATGAGGAATATGAACTTGAAAAACTGACGGAGAATCTGGACGGAGAAGATCCTGAAATGATATCTGAAATCATGGAGAGTGTTCCGCTTGCCGGTGAACCGTCACAGCAGCTTGAAGAACTGCTGGAAGAAATAGAAATAATGGAACTCGAACGAAGAGAGAAAGAGATCCTGAACATTTTAAAAGAAAATCATGAAGAAGCAATCAGCAGATCAGAAGAACTGACAGGGGAACTGGCAGATATTCAAAAGAAAAAGAAGAACATTAAGGAAAGGTGATTCTATGGTATACGAAAACGACGACAAGAAAAAGGATGCTTTAACGGAGCTTCTTGAAAAATCAAAGAATAAGGGGTCGGTTACTTATAACGAAATATTTAAGTATCTGCAGAGTCTGGAACTTGACAAGGACCAGATCGATGATTTTTTTGACAAGCTCTATGCAGCAGGAATCGAAGTCTTGTCCACAGACAGTGATGATGAGCCAAACGAGTTCGATCTCATCGCACTTGAAGAAGACGACGAAGAAGAGGAAGAGGTCGATCCAAAAACCGTTACAAAAGAAGGCAAGGTAGATCTTGCTGCAACGCTGCCCAAAGGCATTGCAGTCGATGATCCTGTAAGAATGTATCTGAAAGAAATAGGTACAGTTCCTCTTCTCACTGCGGCGGAAGAAGTTGAACTTGCAAAGAGAATGGAAAAAGGCGACGAGGAAGCCAAACAGAAGCTTTGCGAGGCCAATCTGAGACTTGTTGTCAGTATTGCAAAAAGATATGTAGGCCGTGGAATGCTTTTTCTCGACCTGATCCAGGAAGGGAACTTCGGACTGATCAAGGCTGTCGATAAATTCGACTGGGAAAAAGGCTTCAAATTCAGTACTTACGCCACATGGTGGATAAGACAGGCCATAACCAGGTCCATCGCAGACCAGGCAAGGACGATTCGTATACCTGTCCATATGGTAGAAACCATCAACAAGCTTATAAGAATATCCAGACAGCTTCTCCAGGAATACGGAAGAGAGCCTACACCGGCCGAAATAGCAGCCGAAATGGATATAACAGAGGACAAGGTAAGAGAAATACTTAAGATCGCTCAGGAGCCTGTTTCTCTTGAAACTCCAATAGGAGAAGAAGAAGACAGTCATCTGGGAGACTTTATCCCCGATGAAGATGTACCGGCGCCGGCTGAGGCGGCAGCATTTTCAATGCTCAAAGAACAGCTCATAGAAGTTCTTGATACATTGACAGAAAGAGAACAGAAAGTCTTGATTTTAAGATTCGGTCTGGACGACGGAAGAGCAAGGACACTTGAGGAAGTCGGAAAACGATTTGATGTCACCAGAGAGAGAATAAGGCAAATCGAAGCAAAAGCCTTGAGAAAACTTCGTCATCCGAGCAGAAGCAAGAAGCTCAAGGATTATCTCGAGTAGGGAGCGGTCAATGACTTTAAATTATAATTTAACAGAAGAAGATTATATTGATTTTAATCTATTTCATTATAATAATTCTCCTAAGATGAAAAAGCAGAATACCAGACAGCTTGTTGCCATTCCTGTCTTGTTTTTCATTTTGGGAACCCTTTATGTGGTTTTTACGAAGCCTGATTCTATCTTAGCACCGTTGATCATATGCATATTGGGAACTGTGGTTTGGGTCCTGGCATATCCGTTCTTTGTGAAAAGAGAGCTGAAAAAACAGGTGGTTACACTTATGAAAGAAGGTAAAAAGGATGAACTTGTAGGTGAGTACACCCTGACCATCAATGAGGACGGGATCCATGAAAAAAATCACGCAAGAAGCGTTAAATCAGATTATGATATCATTGAAAAGATAAGTATGGACGATAAACATCTGTACATATACAACGGCCCTATGTCTGCATTCATGGTTCCTCATACGGCTTTTAAATCTACAGAGGAAGAGGATGAGACAGTGGCATACATAAAGGAAATGGCAGGTCTTAAGTATAGATAATGATCGATTTAAGTGAAAGACTCAGTATTATATCAGGATATATAAAGGACGAGGAAGATATTGCCGATATAGGCACAGACCATGGATATCTTCCTCTTTATTTGCTGATGAAAAATCCTGCCAGAAAGGCTGTATTCACTGACGTCAACAATGGTCCCCTAACCAAAGCTCAAAACATAATACAGAAAGAGATCCCGGATTCAGATCCGGCGGATTACGATCTAAGACTGGGAAATGGTCTTGAGCCTCTGACCTTTGGAGAAGTAGATGATATAATAATAGCAGGAATGGGCGGTATTCTGATAAAAGATATTTTAAGTAAGGATATTAAAAAGACCAGGAGCTTTAAAAAACTCATACTTCAGCCCAGAACCGCAGCAGATAAACTGCGAAAATGGCTTGCCGAACAAAATCTTTATATATATGATGAAGATCTGGCATGCGAAAACGGCCGGATATGTGAGATAATAGCAGTGAGTCCGGTCATAAGCAAGGTGAATGACGAGTTTGAAGAAGAACTTGATTACGAATTCAGCCCTATACTTACAAAAAAGAAATCAAAGATAGTAAGAGAATGGCTAATAAAACAACTGGAAACAGAATATAAGATAAAAGAATCCATAGAAAAAGCGGGAAACCTCGAATCAAGAGAAAAACTTGCCGAAGTAGGAAATAGAATAGATAAGGTGGAAAAGATCATAAGCGATCTGTATTAGAAGGGAGACAATATGTCCGTCAAAACCGAAGAACTGATCCAAGTCATCAATAATTTTGCGCCAAGGAACCTTGAAGAGGACTGGGATTCCAGCGGATGGCAGATAAATCTTGGTGACAGCGAAGTCAAAAGGGTACTGGTAGCTCTCGAGATCACTTACGATGTAATAAAAGAAGCAAGGAAGAATGGGGCCGACTTTGTGCTTACCCATCATCCTCTCATATTCGGCAGCATCGATATGATTGACAATAACACTGCTACCGGAAACTATATGATCAAGCTGATAAAGGCTGGAATATCTGTATATTCGGCCCATACGGATTTTGACAATGCATTCGGTGGGATAAACGACGATCTTGCGGACAGGATCGGACTGTTCAAGGTAAGAAGGCTGCATACACATAATTATAACGGTGAGCAGGAACCTATCATGGGCAGG
The DNA here is from genome assembly GCA_031553035.1 of Anaerovoracaceae bacterium. Classification (GTDB taxonomy): domain Bacteria; phylum Bacillota; class Clostridia; order Peptostreptococcales; family Anaerovoracaceae; genus JAVBLY01. Next base: position 80,346 of record JAVBLY010000004.1, read on the forward strand.
CTGGGTGAATACGACTCCGAAAAGACACTTGAGGAAGTCTGTGAAATAATAAAGGAATCACTGGATATAAAGAGAAAACTTCTTGCCATCGGCGACCCCAAGGCCAAGATCAGAAAAGTGGCGGTCTGCGGCGGTTCAGGCGCTGATGCGATCCCCAAGCTGATCGGGCATTGTGATCTTCTCATCACGGGAGACGTCAAGTATCACTATGGCCAGATGGCAAGCGAGAGCGGACTCTGCGTCATAGAAGCCGGTCATTATGCTACTGAGAAGTATTTTGCGGAAAACATGGGTGACAAGCTCAGATCACAGATAGGTGACAGAGTGGAGATAATTGAATCGGCCATAGATGTAGATGCTTTTAAATTATTATGATATAATGTAGTGTCTTATCGGCAACTACAATCCAAACGATTTATGAAATTGAGTAAGCCAGGCGATCGCGCAGTTTTGCTGTGAGGAAAGTCCGGGCTCCGCAGGGCAAGGGTGCCGGATAACGTCCGGTGAAGGCGACTTTAAGGAAAGTGCAACAGAAACACACCGCCGAAACAGATAATGCTGTGGCAAGGGTGAAATGGTGAGGTAAGAGCTCACCGGGGACATGGAGACATGTCTGCCGTGTAAACCCCACCCGGAGCAAGGCCAAGTTGGGCATTAAGTGAGGCTGCCCGTCTCCGCCCTAAATTGGTGGGCCGCATGAGGATACAGGCAACTGTGTTCCCAGATAGATGACCGTCAGATACAGAACCCGGCTTACGGCTTGCTCAATTTTATTTATTATTATCTAAAAAAGTTTAAAAATAATAAGGAGATAACGCTAAAAGAATGACTAAGGATCCAAAAGACAAGAACGACGAAAAAAAAGAAAAAAAGATATCTGAATCCATGGAACACGGTATCGAAAAACTGGAAAAACTAGAGCAGGGGATCACTGAAACCGAAAACAAAATGGGAGTTCTCCCCATAAACAAGCTGATATGGAGAATGTCGCTGCCGGCAATGTTCTCCATGCTCATCAATGCGCTGTACAGCATCGTCAACAGCATATTCGTTTCACATCTGGATCAGACAGGGAAACCTCTGGCGGCTGTGACCCTGGCGTTCCCCATGCAGATGCTCATGATCTCGGTCGCTATAGGCACTGGAGTGGGAATAAATTCTCTCATTGCAAGAAGACTTGGGGCAAAGAGACAAGCTGAAGCAGACAGTGCTGCCAGCCACGGTTTTATCCTTGCAATTGTAAGCTGGGTAGTATTTGCGGTTTTCGGAATTTTCTTTGCCGATGACTTTATCGGTGTTTTTACAAAAGATCCTTATGTTGTAGAAAATGCAACTTTATATTTATCAATTGTTACAGCATGTTCACTTTTTTCCCTGATCACGATAACCACCGAAAAAGTGCTCCAAGCTACCGGAAATATGCTTTTCCCTATGATATTCAATATCTTCGGAGCGATCATAAACGTGATCCTTGATCCTGTCTTTATATACGGCCTTCTTGGCGTTCCCAAGATGGGGGTTCCGGGAGCAGCAATTGCCACGATAATAGCTCAATTTTGTGCTATGTCCGCGGCACTCTTCCTCCTTTTCAAATATGACCATCATGTAAAGATTTCATACAGAAATTTCAGGCTCAGCTGGAAAACTGTGGGGGACATATATACAGTTGGACTTCCCACAATAGCCATGATGTCGCTTATGACAGTCATGACCGGCTGCCTCAATGCCATCCTTATAAAGTATTCGGAGATAGCCGTTGCAGTACTGGGAGCGTATTTCAGACTGAATTCATTTATATTCATGCCTGTGTTCGGGCTCAATCAGGGTATACTCCCAATAATCGGATTCAATTTCGGCGCAAGAAATAAAGAAAGAGTGATGAAGACATATAAAAGCGGTCTGAAGATTGCAATCGCAGTAATGACAATCGGAACCGCCGTATTCTGGCTGTTCCCGAAACAACTTCTCATTATGTTCAACGCCGAACCGGAAATGTTTGCAATTGGAATACCGGCCTTAAGGACCATAAGCCTGTGCTTTATATTTGCGGCATTCTCCATAATAACGACAGGAATGTTCCAGGCTCTGGGACACGGTTTTTTAAGTATGATGGTAGCTCTTTTAAGACAGCTGGTATTGATAGTTCCGTTATCATATGTACTGTCACATACCTTGGGTCTAAACGCAACATGGTTCTCATTCCCGATAGCAGAGCTTCTGTCCATCATACTTGTAATCATATTTTTAAGATATATCTACAAAAAAGAGATCAAACCTTTAGGAGAAAAATTATGAAACTGATTACCTGGAACGTAAACGGCATGCGTGCAGTTCTGAAAAAAGGTTTTCTGGATTTTTGCAAAAAAGAAGATGCAGATATTTACTGTGTGCAGGAAACCAAGATGCAGGAAGGGCAGGCAGAAGTAGATCTTATTGGCTACGATGAATTCTGGAACAGCGCAGTAAAAAAAGGATATTCAGGAACGGCTATTTTTACAAAACAAAATCCTTTATCTGCTTCATACGATATAGATGCGGAAGGTCACAATACTGAAGGAAGATCCATAACTTTGGAATTTCCAGAGTTTTATCTGGTGAATGAATATACACCAAACGCGCAACAGGAACTGGCAAGGATAGACTATCGCATGGATTGGGAAGACGCCAGAAGAGACTATTTACATAAACTGGATAAAAAGAAACCGGTGATCCTTTGCGGTGACCTGAATGTTGCACATACCGAGATCGATCTTAAGAATCCCAAAAGCAATCGTGGAAATGCCGGATTTTCCGATGAGGAGAGAGGTAAGTTCGGTGAATTGCTTGATTCAGGTTTTACAGATATTTTCAGGCATAGGAATCCTGATCTTACGGGAGCGTATACATGGTGGTCCTACAGATTCAATGCAAGGGCAAACAATGCAGGGTGGAGAATTGACTATTTTTTGGTTTCAGATAGAATAAAAGATAGAGTTAAAGACATTACTATACTGGATCAAGTATTTGGCAGCGATCATTGCCCGGTCAGACTTGAAATAGACATTTAATGTGCAGAAATATGACCTTTGGGGTATAATATAAGTATGAAATTAGGAATAGATGTAGGATCAACAACTGTAAAACTGGTATTACTGGACGATAATAACAATATCGTCTTTTCTCGTTATGGAAGACATATGTCAAATGTATTCGAAAAAGTCTCCCAGCTGATGAAAGAGCTTGAGGATGAATTCGGTCATGAATCCGTCAATGCTGTCATAACCGGATCGGGGGGCTTGTCGCTATCTAATATGCTTGGCGTGCCGTTCGAACAGGAAGTAATAGCATGCAGCAAGGCGGTAGAAACAGTAATACCAGAGACCGATGTCGCTATCGAACTTGGCGGTGAAGATGCCAAGATCACATTCTACGGAACGACCGTAGAACAGAGAATGAACGGAACATGTGCAGGGGGAACAGGCGCATTCATCGACCAGATGGCAGTTCTTTTAAATACAGATGCAACCGGTCTGAATGAAGCGGCCAAGAAGCAGAAACTTATTTATCCAATAGCCGCAAGATGCGGTGTATTCGCAAAGACTGATATTCAGCCGCTGATAAACGAGGGGGCAGGTATGGAAGACCTGTCTGCTTCTATATTTCAGGCTGTTGTAAACCAGACAATAAGCGGACTGGCATGCGGCCGAACTATCAAAGGCAAAGTCGCATTTCTCGGGGGACCTCTGGCGTTTCTTTCCGAACTTCGAAAAAGATTCATTGAAACACTTGAATTGACCGATGAAAATATAATTTTCCCGGAAGATCCCCAATTCTTCGTGGCGATCGGCGCAGCCATGCTTGCTGAAAAGCATGATCAGATTCCCATATCAGATATTCTTGAGAGAATGATAGAAGCTGATGAAAGCATGTTAAGCGAAACTAAGCATATTGAACCGCTTTTCAAGGATTACGAAGAGTATGAAGATTTCGGAAGAAGACACGGCAAAAACAAGGTCCACCGAAAAGAACTGAGGAAGGTGAAAGGCAAACTTTTCCTCGGTATAGATGCAGGATCAACGACGACCAAGGCTGTCGTCATCGACGACGAAAAGAACATGGTGTATTCGTTCTACAAGAGCAATGAAGGTAATCCTCTGGAAGCCACGAAGAACATGCTCAAAGAACTATATTCAAATATGAATGAACAGGCCTACATCGCAAATTCGGTAGTAACCGGATACGGTGAAGGGCTTATAAAGACAGGTTATAAAGTGGATATGGGTGAGATCGAGACAATCGCTCACTATAAGGCAAGTGAAGAATTCCTGCCGGGCGTCGATTTTATTTTGGATATCGGCGGTCAGGACATGAAATGCATGAAGGTCCGTGACGGGGCCATTTACAACATCATGCTCAACGAAGCCTGCTCTTCGGGATGCGGATCTTTTATAGAAACATATTCCAAATCGGTCAATATGGAAGTTGAGGACTTTGCCAGAGAAGCTCTGTTTGCAAAGGCTCCTGTTGATCTTGGCACAAGATGTACGGTATTTATGAATTCAAAAGTAAAACAGGCTCAAAAAGAAGGGGCAACTATAGGCGACATTTCGGCGGGGCTTTCATATTCCGTGATCAAAAATGCCATATATAAAGTCATCAAGCTGAGAAATCCTGATGAAACGGGGGAAAAAGTGGTGGTTCAGGGCGGAACATTCCTTAACGATTCTGTCTTGAGAAGTATAGAAAGAATACTGGAGCGGGAGGTCGTCAGACCTGATATCGCAGGAAATATGGGTGCATTCGGTGCCGCGATAATTGCAAGAGAAAATTATATCGAAGGCACGGAATCCAGCATTTCAAGACTGGATGAACTTGACAAGTTCACAGTCGAAAGCAATCACACGAGGTGTAAGGGCTGCGAGAACAACTGCCTTCTGACTATAAATACATTTAACAGCGGTGAAAGATTTATAACCGGTAACAGATGCGAGCGGGGAGCCGGCAACGAGAAAAAGGAAGAAGAGATACCTAATCTTTATGCATATAAAAACAAGAGACTGTTTTCCTACGAACCTTTGGAAGAAAACGATGCAAAGCGTGGGGACATCGGAATACCGAGAGTCTTAAACATGTACGAGAACTACCCTTTCTGGTTTACATTCTTCACCGAACTTGGATTCAGAGTCGTCCTGTCTCCGGCATCATCAAAGACAATGTATGAAAACGGCATGGAGACCATTTCTTCGGATACAGCATGTTACCCGGCAAAACTGGTCCACGGTCATATAAAATGGCTTGTGAACGCAGGGGTACCGACAATTTTTTATCCAAGTATCAATTATGAAATAAAAGAAGACGAGAAGGCTGACAATCACTACAACTGTCCAATCGTAGCAACATATCCCGAGGTCATCGCAAACAATATGGATGATGTTCTGGAAGAGGGCGGTGTCAATTTCGTCAATCCGTTCCTTCCATATGATCGAGACGACCGGTTGGTAAAGAGGCTTTATGAAAGTTTCCGGCACCTTCACATCGGCATGAACGAAATCGACAAAGCTGTCAAGATCGGCAGAAAAGAAGATAAACGTTTCAAAAACGATATGAAGCGGGCAGGAGCTTTGGCAATCAAATACATCAATGATCATCGCCTCAGTGCCGTAGTATTGTCGGGAAGACCGTATCACTTGGATCCTGAGGTAAACCACGGAATCGATACTATGATTACTTCGTTCGACCTGGCAGTCCTTACCGAGGATTCAATAGCACACATGACCCACCTCAGCAGACCGATCAGAGTGTTGGATCAGTGGATGTATCACTCAAGGCTTTACAGAGCTGCTGAAGTAGTGGGCAGGAACAACAATATGGAGCTGGTTCAGCTCAATTCCTTCGGATGCGGTCTTGATGCTGTTACTACAGATCAGGTCGAGGAGATACTGAAAGAAAAGAACAAGCTATACACAGTTCTTAAAATAGACGAAGGTTCCAATCTCGGTGCTGCCAAGATAAGGATAAGGTCGCTCAAAGCCGCCATGGCTGAGAGAGAAAAGAACAATATAACTCCCGACGATGTGATCTATAAATTCGAAAGAGAAGTTTTCACGAAGCAAATGAGGAAGGATTATACCATCCTCATTCCTCAGATGTCTCCAATCCACTTTCAGTTTGTGGAACCTGCACTGAATGCTGCCGGATATAATGTCAAACTTCTTCCGTCGGTGGATGTTCATGCGGTGGATGAGGGGCTTAGATACATAAATAATGATGCATGTTATCCTACGATAGTTTCACTTGGACAGATAATATCATATCTCAAATCCGGAGAATGCGATCTTGATAAAACGGCTGTATTCATGTCACAGACCGGCGGCGGATGTAGAGCCAGTAATTATGTAGCACTACTCAGAAAAGCTCTTAAAGATATGGATATGGGACAGGTGCCTGTAGTTTCTGCCAATATGGCGGGACTCGAGAAGAATCCGGGTTTTAAGTTCACAATACCACTTCTAAAAAAAGCCCTGATGGGACTCATCGCAGGGGATGTCATGATGCGGGTTCTATATTCAACAAGACCATACGAGAAGGAGCCTGGATCGGCGGACAAGCTGGAGAATTACTGGTCAGTCAAAATATCCAGAGAACTTCCTCATATGAGCTTCCGTAAATACAAGAAATATATACAGGAGATGGTCAACGACTTTGACAATCTGCCGCTTCGCGATGTCAAAAAACCGAAAGTAGGTGTAGTGGGAGAAATCCTCGTTAAGTATCATCCGACGGCAAATAATGATATAGTAAGTATAATAGAGCAGGAAGGCGGCGAGGCAGTTGTTCTTGATCTCATCGACTTTTTCCTCTACGGCATGTACAGCAAAAGATATAACTTCAACTATCTGTCCGGCGAATACGGGACTATGCTGGGGAACAATGTGGCTATTTCTGTCATTGAATACTATCGTAACCCCACCAGAGAGATACTGAATAACAGCAAGCGGTTCCACGGTCCAATGAGGATCGAAGACCTGGCGGAAAAAGCTCAGCAGGTCCTGGATCTGGGCAACCAGTACGGTGAAGGCTGGCTCCTAACAGGGGAAATGATCGAACTGATCGATACCGGAGTTGAGAATGTCGTGTGTATGCAGCCATTTGCCTGTCTCCCAAATCACATAACAGGCAAAGGAATGCTCAAGGCACTGAGAAAGTACAATCCTTACACGAATATAGCTACCATCGACTACGATCCCGGCGCCAGCGATGTAAACCAGCTGAACAGGATCAAGTTGATGATGGCCACAGCATACAAGAATCTGGAAAAGAAAACAACCGAAGATGAAGATGGAGATACACTCGAAGATGCGAATTAGGAGGTTGAATCATGGGTAGACACGGAACCATAGCCGGCCGAAAAGCGGCGCAGGACAAAAAAAGAGGAGCCATGTTCACTAAGGTGACTCGGGAGATAATCATGGCTGCAAAATCAGGGGGAGACCCTGAATATAACGCCAGCCTGAAAAACGCCATCGCAAAGGCAAAAGCCGTCAATCTTCCAAATGACAAGATAGCAAACGCCATCAAAAAAGGAACCGGTGAGATCGACGGTGAATCCTATGAAAGTTCGACTTTTGAAGGTTACGGACCCAGCGGCGTGGCGGTAATAGTCGAGACTCTTACCGATAACAAGAACAGGACCAGCTCGTCCATCAAACATCATTTTGATAAACACGGAGGCAATCTGGGTGTTCCCGGATGTGTTGCCTATATGTTCGAACGAAAAGGCGTTGTTCTGGTAGAAAAGTCCGATTCAGTAGATGAGGACACTCTCATGGAAGCAGCTCTTGAAGCAGGTGCTGAGGATTTTGTGGTTCATGATGAATATTTTGAGATCCAGACAACACCCGATGACTTTCATGATGTTGCCGAGGCACTTCGAGGCTCATATGAGTTCCTCGAGTCGGATGTGGAACTTGTTCCAAATATGGAATCAGCTCCCAAATCGGATTCTGATCTTAAAGCACTGATTAAGATGATAGAAGCTCTTGAAGAAGATGACGATGTACAGAAAGTTTATACAAACAGCAGTGTTGATTTACATGAATAATCGAAAAGCATCATAACAAAAGTCAATTATCCGCAAAAACAGGCCAATTATACGCAGAGGCCTGTTTTTTTATATTTTTTTAGTATAATTGCATCGCACTATGTTCATAATCAAATGGACTGAAACGGTATTTAAAAAAAAGGAGAGCAATTATGAAAAAAAGGCTATTTGGCATTATTATGGTATTCTGTCTGGCATTCACCATGATGTCTATGACAGTAAACGCAGACGTAGTTTCACATCCACCGCAAAAGGCGAATTTAGGATTTTCCATTATTCCGCATAAAGCAAGTTATGATCTGATATCACCCGGTACGGCACCGGATGGCGGAATGTACGCATTTGATCATTTTTATGAACCTCTTGACCCGACAAAGTATACTCATAAGGACAATGAAGGTTATACTTTTATTGCTAGTAATTCGATAACTCCCGATTATCATGTAGACGGAGAAAAATCTATGATGATTACTAAGAGCCTTAAAGATTTAAAGTGGTATAGTAACAAAAAAGTCTATGTTGCTGTTTTGTATCTTGGTAAAGAACAAACAATTAAGCATAATACACTGGAATTAACAGGCCGTCGCATTTTGAAATATCAACTTCTTCAGACTACTCCGGGTTTAGGAAAGTATAAAGTCACTTTCAAAGCAAATGCAAAAAATGTCACCAATCTTTCACCTAAATCTAAAAAAGTTGCAGCAAACAGAAAACTAGGTAAGCTTCCTGCCCCCAAGAGATTAGGATATAAATTAAAAGGATGGTATACCAAGTCTAAAGGCGGTAAAAGAGTTACTAAAAATACAGTTATGAAAGGTAAAAACCTTACACTTTATGCCCACTGGTCTAAGAAAAGTGCTGTTGATAAATCTGCTTATATAGGTAAAAACGGAAAAGTAGCCAAATGCAGCTATTTAAATATGCGCAGCAATGCAGGGCCTTCTCATAAGATAATAACGGCTCTTAAAAAAGGAACTAAGGTCCATATAATCAAGAGCGTTAAAGTTGGTAAGGCAACATGGTACAAAGTAAAGGCAAAAGGAAAGACCGGATATGTATACGGCAAGTATATTGTAAAATCATAGAGAATGTTTTAACACCAAATAAATGTAAGACATTTCAAAAGTCATATCAAAGAGAGGGACTATCCCTCTCTTTATTATTTCACTTGTCGATGCGTATGTCTGCTCGGTACCAGATAGAACTGGTGTTATGTAAAGAGGAATGTTCTTTTCATCACATCTGTTCTTGAGTGAAAAAATAGAATGCTCGTCCTCACTGATGCCTGCAGATACCGTTGAGGAATGATATGTCCTGTGAAGGACGGCATCAACACTATCCAAATCAAAGTCATTATAATTAAGACCCGGATAAGGCGATATTGAGAGTATATTACCTTTTATTTTTTCTATTCGAGTTAGAAGAGGAGTACTGCCGCCTCCAAGTTCATTACGGATTTTTTCTATTACATTCAGCTTATGGTGAGCGCTTTCAAAATCAGGTGACAGGTCGGCACTTTGAACAATGCGGTTAGCACCATGGATATTCATTTCTTCATTTCTGTTTTTATAGGGGACATAAACCGAGGGGACAACACATTCATGGATGAGATCGACCGCTTTATTGAAATTATCATACCCATTGGCATTTTCGTTAGTGAGTGGCTTTGCTGATGATACGAGAAAAACAGGGACATCGATTCCATCAAATAAAAGGGACATGAGGTTGGCTGTAAACGCCAGCGTGTCTGTGCCGTGAGTAATAATTATTCCATGGGAAATACTCATGTCGATGCTCTTTAGATGCTCTATCAGAGCATTCCAGTGATCGAAGTTTAAGTTTTCGCTGAGCAGATCTATTGGCCGGCTGATATTGAATTCGATTTTTCCTTTGTATTCAGGCTTCAGTTCGAATAAATTAGTAATTAGTTTATTAGAAGCCATGACCGTATCAATATCGATTATATTGTTTTCGTTATATGTTGAGCCGATAGTCCCGCCGGTAAGAATCAATTCGATTTTCATGTCTGTCAGTTCTCCTTATATAATATGAACAGTATACTGTAGATTTATTGATATTGATAGATGCATATGATATTGTTGTTTCAATATGGAGATCAGAAGCACAAAATTCATGAATATAAATATTTTAAAATCACTCGTAATCACATGCATAATGCTTGGGATAATCGGCGTGATTATTTCATATGTAAATATTACCGATCCATATAACGAGATCGTCAAGCCGCTTGTAGGAAAATACTTTTACGTCAGTCTGGTATTATTGGCACTTGTGTATATCGCTCAGGTTTTCTGGCTACAAAAGCCGGGGGATGAAAACCCATCAAATGGAAAGTTCTATTTGAATATATTTTTATTAGTTGCAGCAATATTGATATTGTTCAGATTGAACTCAGGAACAATAGGAGTCATGGAAGATCGCAACATGTTCGTCGACCCTATGGACATGCTAAGCAGTACAGATCCAGGCTATTCCGAAGTCTATATAATAATATCATCGATCCTGATTGCTGCTGTAATTATTATTTCAATGATAGCTGTCATAATGAAAAGCAATTACATAATATTGATTCAGGTTATACTGATCGCCGCTTATACTATTGTCTTTAGTTCATATATTTTATCGGTTGATATAATGCTTCTCTATGTGTTTGGATTATATACTGAAACCAGAAATACTGACCGCCGGCCGGAAATTCTGTTTATAGCAGTAGCTTCACTGGTATCTTTTATCTCAATTTTGTCTATGGCAGTGCCTGTGATAATCGATTCTATGAGTGTTTATGGATCACTTTTTGATACAGGAAATATCTACAGTTTCCTATTTCATCTTTTATCTCTTGTATACGGGATATTATTTATCTTTGCCTGGAAGAAAAGCTGTCTGAAGCTTCTTATTATTGGAGGCGTGCTTTACCTGATTGAATTTATCAGTTTTTTTGTTGTGTCCGTTTTAAGTGCATGGACATATATGAACGAAGGGGTTTCAGTTGTCAGTGCTTTTATGTCTATTCTAGACGGTTATGAAATGGGTGTATCGGTAATACTTATTTTCTTTGTTATTTCGTTAGTAGGTTTGGTGAGAAACAGAAAGAAAGGATCGATTAAAATCAATGAGTCCGCGAATGATAAGCGTATTGACAGGAAACTTGTAATTGCAATAGTAATTTCTGCTATGGCTTTCATAGTTATAACATGCAATTCTATTTACAGTTATATAGTGATCATGAAGGATTTTCATGAAGAGTCAGATAGCGGCATTATAACGGAAAATGAAATAATTGATGAAATGCCCGTAGAAGATGAAACGATCTATCTGGATTGATTGATCCTACGTGCGTACGTGCGTTTACAAAAAAACAATTTGATACAATCATATACATGTGATAGGGTAGATATATAAACATCCTGAGGTTCACGTTAAGGCTATATAATTTCTTCAACATCTACGTTCACGGGATCCCGAGTCATTTGGACAGCTGTCATGCCGGCTTGACCGGAAGGCAAAAGCTCAGAGCAGGGACCCCACTTATCTAAGATAAGGGGTGAATTTAGCGGCCTGACGGTTCATTCGGGATTTTTTATTGTAAAAAATAGTATTATTTTATATAATTAACAAAGTTGCATTGTCGCGTAAAATACAGAAACTGAAATACATAAGGAAGCAAAGAATGAGTATATTTGATCAGGGAAAAACCATAAGTATCACAGACATCGAAGATGTGAAAATAGGAAATGCACAGGATTTAACCGGAGGCACAGGCTGTACGGTGATCATAACAGAAAAGGGAGCCGTTACAGGAGTAGATGTCAGAGGCGGCGGTCCCGCATCAAGAGAAACAGATCGTCTGAGCACTCTATGCCCGCTGGATCAAAACCATGCTATAGTGCTGTCAGGCGGCAGTGCGTTTGGATTGGATGCGTCAGGCGGTGTAATGCAATTTCTTGAAGAAAGGGAAATAGGCTACAAAACGAGAGCAGGTTTGGTGCCCCTCGTATCCGGTGCATCTATCTATGACCTGGTACTTGGAGACAGTAAGGCGAGACCTGACAAGCAAATGGGTTACGAGGCATGTGTCAATGCATACAAGGGAGAATTCAAAGAAGGTAATTTTGGTGCGGGAACAGGTGCTACTGTAGGCAAAATAATGGGCCCCGAAAGAATGATGAAGTCTGGCATGGGCACATGCGCTATACAGTTTGGCGATCTTCAGATTGCTGCTATTGTCGTTGTTAATGCATTCGGCGATATCTACAATATTGAAACAGGCAACTTTCTTGCAGGACTTCTCAGTGAGGATAAAAGAGAAATATTGGGAACTGAAAACGTAGTCGTCGGCAAACTTGATGCATCGACAGATTATCTTACGGAAAATACGACAATAGGTTGTATCATAACCAATGCCAGAATAACAAACGCTCAAGCCACAAAGATAAGTGGTATTGCTCATAATGGCCTGGCCAGGGTCATTTGGCCTGTACATACATCAGCTGACGGTGATGCGATTTTTACTCTTGGAACAGGAAAAGTAGATGCCGACAGTAACCTGCTAGGCGCAGTTTCCGGAGAGATAATGGCCATGGCCATAAACAACGCCGTAAAGAATGCAGAGCCGGCATACGGACTGGAAGCTGCAAAAGATTTTATATAGAGGAAAACATGAAATACATTGAAACAAAGATATTTACAACTTCTCAGGGTACTGAGCCTGTAATGGCGCTGCTCCTTTCTTATGGAATCGAAAACATTTCTGTAGATGATCCAAGAGATGTAAGAGAACTGATCATAAAAAAAGACAACAAGGAATGGGATTATATAGATACTTCTCTGATCAAGGGCGAAGACGAAGCCATCGTAATATTTTATATCGAGAATACTGAATCGGGCAAAAATCTGCTTAATGAGATCAAGATAGAAGTCATGAAGCTCAAAAGCGATGAAATGTACGGTAATTATGGCGAAAATGTGGATTTTGGCAGAATGTATATGGAATCAAACCCATTATCCGATGACTGGAAGAACAAGTGGAAAGAAGGGATACACCCCTTTAAAATAACTGAAAATATCGTAATCAAGCCGACTTGGGAAGAATATATAAAAAAAGACGATGAAATCATAATCGAAATCGATCCCGGCATGGCATTCGGTACAGGTTCACATGAAACGACAGGATCTTGCGCAATACTTCTTGAGAAGTATATCAAAAAAGATGATGACGTTTTGGATATCGGTACCGGTTCCGGAATTCTTGCAATAATAGCGTCATTACGGGGTGCAAAAAATGTTGATGCATATGATATCGATTCTACCGCTATAGAAGTTGCAAAAGCGAATCTGAACGTAAACAAAATATCCGCCGGAGTCAATGTGGCAGAAAAAGATATTTTGAAAACTGAATTAGCAAAAGCATATGATATCATTGTATCAAACCTGACAAGCCGGATAATAAAAAGCATGATACCAACTGTAGCAAAAGCACTGAAGGGTAATGGTAAGGTGATTTTATCCGGAATGCTCAAGGAAGAAAAAGTAAAAATGCAGAAATTCTTTGCAGATTCCGGATTATCGATCTTAGATGAGATAACTGACGGAGACTGGTACACAGTTTTACTGGAAAAACAGAGGTAAGATAGATATGAGCAGATTTTTTGTCGCACCATCCCAAGTGGGAGATGAAATAATCACAATAAATGATAAAGGTGATATTTCTCATATCATAAATGTACTTAGATTGGGAAAAGGGAGTAAGATCGACATCTCGGACAGTTCTGTATGGGAATATAAAACTGAGATCTTATCAACCGATAATGATGAGATCAAGGCTAAGATTCTTGATAAAAGACGTTTTTCGAGAGAGCCATCCAGAAAAATCACGCTTTTTCAATCGATTCCAAAGCAAAAGAAAATGGATGAGATCGTTCAAAAATCAATAGAATTGGGAGTCAGTGAAATAGTTCCTGTATTCACCTCCAGAAGCGTAATTGATAAGAACACCGATATGGTGCCGAAGATCGAAAGATGGAACAGGATCGCTGCAGAAACCGTTAAGCAATGCCAGCGAGGACGGGTTCCTAATGTTGATGGAGCAATATCATTCGAGCAAATGGTAAAATACTTAGCAGCATTTGACTTGGTTCTTTTCCCTTATGAAGAAGAGTCTGAGAATACAATCAAGAATTGCCTTAGACATCTGGATATCGATCCCGAAAGGATCGCAGTAATAATAGGACCCGAAGGAGGGTTCAGCGAAAACGAAGCAAACGAAATAATTGACCATAATGCTATTTCTGTAAGTCTGGGAAAAATAATTTTGAGAACCGAAACAGCTGGACCTGCTGCAATTGCAATGGTCATGTATGAATTGGAGATGATTTGATTTTATGGAAAAAACAACAAAAAAACGCACCTGGATAATTTTGTCGATAATATGCTTGATCTTACTGGCCGTCATGATTTATTTAAGCAATTTCTATTTATCAAACAATGGTGAAAAATACAATGAAAAACAAAACCCGACCAAAAAGTTTTCTGATTATGAATACTATCTTAAAGAAAACTCCAAAAGATATGTGGATTACAAGAACAACAATCCTATGATCAGGAGCGCTGACATTATATGGATGGTAAATATGGGACTTGACGATGAATTTTATAATAATGCGGAGATTGTTGAAGATCCAGATGACACACTGGTACTTGTCAATAAACATAATATGTTGCCTATGTCATTTGAGCCAGATAAGCTTGTCAGCATCGGAGGCGATTTTAAAGCCAGACCTGAAGTTGCAAAAGCGTATAAAGAGATGATCGCAGATGCAAAGGAAGCAGGGATGGCAATAAAGCCTCAATCAGGTTTTCGTTCATATAAGGTACAGTCCATATTATACGAAGATGCCAAAGCTGCGGACCCGGAAAATGTTGACACATACAGCGCCAGAGCCGGATACAGTGAACACCAGACCGGACTTGCAATAGATATGAATGTTCCGGACGGCGGTGAACTATATGATTTTATCGGAACCGATCAAGCTAAATGGGTCGCAGAAAACTGCTATAAATACGGCTTTATTATCAGATATACCGAAGCAAATAAAAATATAACCGGATATATGCCCGAACCCTGGCATGTCAGGTATATCGGTATCGATCATGCAAAAAAAATGAAAGAAGAAGGTATGGGCAGTTTTGAGGAATACACCGCAAAATTCTTAACGCCAAAAGAAGCTCAGGATGACAACTGATGAAAAAAATCTCCTTTTTTACTTTAGGTTGTAAGGTAAACCAGTACGAAACACAGGCACTTAAAGAAAAATTTGAAAGAAACGGATATGAAATCGTGGGCGATAATGAATTCGCCCATGTTTATATAGTGAATTCTTGTTCAGTTACAGGGATCTCAGACCGAAAAACCAGACAGTATATAAGAAAAACAAAGAAACTGAATCCCGAAGCCATCACCGCACTAATCGGTTGTTATGCTGAAACAGGAACAGAAAAAGTCAGCGAAATCGATGAAGTCGACATAGTTCTGGGCACAGCAGAAAAAAGCGGGTTGCTTGAAGTCATAGAACAAGCTTTACCTGCTGAAAAAAGCCATTCCAAAATAGTCAGTGTAGGCGGAGTCGGCAGTATTTCTGTTTATGATGACTACGGCATTGTAAGCGGAATGGATTCACGCACCCGTGCATATATCAAAATTGAAGACGGATGTGACAGATTTTGTTCTTACTGCGTAATCCCTTATGCAAGGGGCCCTGTCAGAAGCAGGCCGGTAGACAGCATTCTTGATGAAGCCAGGTTGCTTTTGGAGAAAGGTTATAAAGAGCTCATCCTTACCGGGATCAATGCCGCACTGTACGGATCAGATACGGATAATGATTTAATTTCTCTGATCAAACAAATATCCGACATTGATACTGATAAAGCCGATCAAGATGATTTTCGAATAAGGCTCAGCTCTTTAGAACCGACAGTCATAAATGGGGAATACGCCGCTGAATTGATTAATATACCAAAATTGTGTCCTCATCTCCACCTTTCACTTCAGAGCGGAAGTGACCGTATTCTTTCTTCAATGGGCCGAAGATATACACGCAAAGAATATCTGGATATCATCAAAGTCTTAAAGAATCATGATCCGAACTATTCAATTACGACCGATATAATCGTTGGATATCCCGGCGAAACAGAAAAAGACTTTGAAGACAGCTTATCTATTGTCAGTGAAGTAGGTTTTTCCAAAGTCCATGTATTCAAATACTCAAAGAGAGAAGGAACTGTTGCAGCCAGTATGCCGGACCAGATTCCCGGGCAGATAAAAAATGAGCGAAGCCGTGCCTTGATCGAAAAAGCAGAGGTGGCTTCCGCAGATTTTCTTAGGCAAAATACCGGAACTGAAAGAGAGGCTCTTATTCTGGAATATGATTCCTCAAAAGATATCTATCTAGGAATTACGAACAACGACATAGACGTTGAAATAAAGTCATCTTCTGATATTCTTAACAACTTCATAAAAGTAGACTTATAGTTGAATTATCTAAAGCAAGATAGTATACTTTTTTATATATTACATTGCAGTACAAGTTCTATTATTTGGAGGGGAGTTATGGACAAACAACAAGAAAAGCAATTAGGATCAAATAAACAATTTCGGGTAATTTTGGTAATTATATTAACTATGACATTGGTGGTTACGATGATTCCATTATCAGCAAATGAGAGCAAGGTGGATGCTGCTACTGATCCGTCTACATATACAAGTATCAATCAATTACAAACTACTTATAATGGCCAAGGTAAGTTTACCGGGGGATCTGCTTTGACTGAATGTGCTATCGGTTACAAAATAAAGTTGGATTACCATTCACCGGTTCGAGTATATGTCAGAGCGGTATCTTTGACTTCAAGTCCCGGAAAAACTGGAACTTTTGATATTATATTCAAAAATGAAACAGAAACATTTTATTCAATTGACAAGGAAGATAATACCGGAGCGAAGGATTTTAAAACAAAGATCCTGAATCCGGGGACATACACCCTTATTTTGCGGACAGATGAAAAAAACAAAGCATGGAATAGTGATTTTAAAATCGATGTTTACATGAAAGAAAATATTGTCGGGAAAATATATACTGACCGTGGATTCACAGTTTTACCTTACACCGGGAAACCAGTCAGTTTTGTGAAAAATGTCAGACTTGGCGGAACTTCTTCCAGTCCATTACTAATCAGAGATCGTGATTATTGGATTCATTACTCTAAAGGCAATGTAAATATTGGTACTGGTGTGTTGACTGTAAAAGGGAAAAACGGATTCTATGGCTCAGTTAATTCATATAAACAAACTCTCTTTACTTACACAATCAAACCAAACAAAGTCACGATATACAAAAAAAAGACAACAATCAGTTCCACCCGGCCGGCAAAGCGTCAACTCAAAATTAAATGGAAGAAGATTAGTACTGCAAACTATTATCAGATAAAATACCGAGCCAAAGGAACAAAGAAGTGGTACAGCAAGACAGTATCCGGCAGTAAGACTTCTCTTACAATAAAGAAACTGAAAAAAGGCAAACGATATCAGTACAAAGTAAGAGGCCTGCAAAAGTTGAAAGGTTATACTGCTTACTACTCAAAATACAGCACAGCAAAAACCAGCTCTAAGATAAAATAGCTTTCAAGACAATGAATTTAAATGAAGAAAGGAACAAAATGACTGACTGTATATTCTGCAAAATAGCAAACAAAGAGATCCCGTCTAATATTGTCTATGAAGATGAAGAGATACTGTGTTTTCATGATCTTGAGCCTCAGGCACCTGTTCATGTACTTATCATACCCAAAAGGCATATCGAGTCGATAGATGATCTCACTGAATCTGAAGAAGACAAGGAGCTGTTGGGTCATTTGATGGCCAAAGTTCATGTGATAGCCGGATTACTCGATCTTACAAATGGATATCGGGTCGTAAACAATTGCGGCGAAGATGGCTTCCAGACAGTAAAACATTTGCATTTCCATCTGCTGGGAAAAAGAAAGATGACCTGGCCCCCAGGCTGATTCCTAAACAAAAAACTTGAAATGCCCACGTTCGCATTGTATAATAGCATGTGTTGTAGACGATTCAGGATTTGTCAGGAGGAGGTGACAGCGAACAATGGCACAAGTATTCGTTAGAGAAAACGAAAGCTTGGAAAGTGCTCTCAAGAGATTCAAAAGATCATGCGCAAGAGACGGCGTTATGTCAGAACTCAGAAAAAGAGAACATTACGAAAAACCAAGTGTAAAGCGTAAGAAAAAATCAGAAGCTGCAAGAAAAAAGGCTAACAAAAAGTATTAAGAGGACCAAATGACCTTACAGGAACAATTGAATGCGGATTTTATAACCGCAATGAAAGAAAAGGACACAGTACGGAAGAGTACGATAAGCTTTGTAAGAGCGGCAATCAAGCAATACGAGAAAGACAATCAGAAAGATGCCGATAATGAGATAGTAACTCAGATCCTTACTAAACAAGTCAAGATGAGAAAAGATGCCCTCTCCGATTTTGAGAAAGCGGGACGAACAGATCTTTTAGGCGACTACAACAGCGAAATCTCTGTCTTGAAAACGTACTTGCCGGAACAGATGTCAGAAGAAGATATTAATTCTGTGGTCAAAGAAACAATACAGGAACTTGAAATAGATGGCGGACCGGAAAACATGGGCAAACTCATGGGAGCGGTAATGCCAAAGGTAAAAGGAAAAGCCGACGGCAACATGGTAAAAGCTGCGGTATCCAAAGCCTTATCCAAATAGTATAACAAAATAGAAGAATACAAAAAGAAGTTGTCAGGTGGCAACTTCTTTTTTAATAGTTTTTAATTTTGGAATCGGATGAATCATTGTGTGCCTCGTAGCATATGACTTCTACATTTTCTCCGGCGTTATCTCTTACATAGTGGATACCGGCTGAAGTCGTAAATCCCATGCTTTTTTCTTCCGAGATTACGATACCGTTGCTTTCCCATAAAAACTTCACATTTGACATGGTAAGCTTTGACGAATCGAAATCAGGATGATCTTTGGTAAAATCGCTTATGCTTTTAGGTGCATTTTGATAACTGGTAAATAAGCCGGTTACCAGCCCGCCTGGCTTTATGAACCCGGACAACATATCAGCCCTGAATATATTATATGAAAATATCTGGTTACTTGTGGAATAGTCATCTACAAAAACATCGATGGAAGATTTCTTTAGAGGGATATCATCGATCTTGCCTGCAATATATACGATGTTTTGATCTTCATTGGAAAGATACTGCTTGATTTTCTTGATTCGCTTCAGTGACGGGTCATTAATGATAAATGTATTTTCAATGCCTAATTTTTCTATGTTTTCAAGAATAAAATTATAGGTAAACGGACCGAAGAGCAGATTCATGTGTCCATCTGCATGATTTGAGATTTTGCCGGCCATATACATATACGCTTTGTGATAGAGCTTTCTGAAAAGAGAACTGAACTCGTCTTTTGCAGATTTGACCGATTCAATATTATTGAAGGCTTTAAGCGGAGAATCCTCCTCATGATCCTGACATATGATTATGCCGTCTATGATGTCCGCCCTGTATTCGCATTCACACAAAAGATGACCGCTCTGGATCTTGCCTTTGGATATTGTGGCCGAATTGAGCTGGAGGGGAAGATTACATTTGGGGCAGTAAAGAAGAGGTATTGCGGAAAACGGTACTCCCGAGCTCATTTCCTTGTTGCCTGTTTCCACAGGGAATCTCTCGATTTCCTTGTTGAGATCTGAAATATCTGTCTTTAGTTCTTCGATTTCATTCAGCAATTCACTTTTTTTACTACCGAGGATATCCAGACAGAGTTTATTGACTACCTTGTCGTTGAATCTGGATGTCTTCTCGAGAAAAAACAGAAGCTGCATTTCAGATATGGTAAAGCGATATTTTTTATATTTTATTATCTTGTTCATATCATCGATGCATTCTTCGTCAAACACAAACTGGTCGTTTTTCTGAGATGGGTTTAAAAGACCGTTTTTTATGTAGTATCTGACTGTGCTGTTGTTGATATTGAACTTTTGGGCAAATTCTCCTATTTTCAAGACATTTCTCCAAATCAAATTGCATCAGCTATTCGAAGATATTATACACTATAAACATTCAAAAACAAAACGTGAACCATGGTTCATGTTTTTGTGAAAAAGGGTATTGAATGAAACTATGGTTGAAGTTGTATCATGATAGCAACGGGAAAATTATGTGTTTATAAAGTAAGGAGGGATTCAAATTGAGTAAAGTAATGACCGGTGATTACACTTCCGAGGCTGTTTCTGGTTTCACTCACAGAACAGCTATGGAAGAAGCATCAAGATGTCTTTTGTGTCATGATGCACCATGCAGCCAGGGATGTCCGGCCGGAACAGATCCTGGAAAATTCATTCGTTCGATAAGATTCAGAAATCCAAAGGGTGCTGCCGAGACTATCAGAAGCAATAACGTTCTGGGCGGAACATGTGCGAGGGTATGTCCATATGACAAGCTTTGTGAAGAAGCATGCAGCAGATGCGGAATAGACAGACCTATTGAGATCGGCAAGCTTCAGAGATATGCCATAGATCAGGAAGAGGCATATAAAATGGATATCCTGAGCAAGGGAGATATCAAAGGCGGTGCAGTAGCTTGTGTAGGTGCAGGACCCGCATCCCTTGCCTGTGCTGCAGAACTGGCAAAAGCAGGATATAAAGTAACTATATTTGAAAAGGAAGCCAAGGCCGGCGGAGTTCTTACATACGGTATAACTGCAGCAAGACTTCCTCAGGCGGTTGTAGATCATGATATCGAAACAGTCAAAAATCTGGGAGTAGAGTTTAAGTTCAACTCTGAAATCGGAAAAGACAAAACAGCAAATGACCTGCTAAGTCAGGGATATGATGCCGTATTCATGGGAACCGGACTCTGGTCACCCAAGAAACCTGACATTGAAGGAATAGACAGCAAAAATGTCCTAACAGCAGTTGAATTTCTAAAAGATGCCAGAGAGAATGGCGGATCATCAAAAGTAGAAGGCAAAAATGTAGTAATAATCGGCGGCGGTGACGTTGCAATAGACTGTGCAGTGACTGCTAAACTTTCAGGAGCAGCAAAGTCGGCGATCTGGTACAGAAGAACTGTCGAAGAAGCTCCTGCCAACATGGATGAATGGAACTACGCTTATTCATTAGGCATCACCGTAACCACAGGAATGGCTCCTAAATCCATAAAGGAAGCAAACGGCGGACTCCTCATGTCATTTGCGGGAAGAGATGAAGTATCGTCAGCTGAAATATTTGCCGACTATATTATTTTTGCAATCGGGCAGGCTCCTGAAGATATGGGTGCACTGGCCGATGTCGATCTTAACGAAAAAGGCAATATCAAGGCTACAGAGACGGGAAAGACAAATAAGGACGGTATCTTTGCAGCCGGTGACATCGTAAATGGTGGAAAAACAGTTGTGGAAGCAGTAAAAGAAGGAAAAGATGCAGCCGAAGAGATAGCTGCATATCTGAATAAGAAAGGGGTGAAATAAGATGGCTTTTAAGAAAGATCTTTCAATCGATTATTTAGGCGTTAAATGCGAAAATCCGTTTTTCCTGTCATCATCACCTGTAGGCGGTAACTATGATATGGTTGCCAAGTGTTTCGAAACAGGATGGGGCGGTGTATTCTTCAAAACCATTGGTATATTCGTTGCTGACGAATGTTCACCGAGATTCGACAACAATGTAAAAGAAGGCACTCCATGGCTGGGCTTTAAGAACATGGAACAGATTTCAGACAAACCTACTGAAAAAAACTTCGAATTTCTCATGAAGCTCAAGAGAGACTATCCTGAGAAAGTCATCGTTTCATCCATAATGGGAGAAAACGAAGAAGAATGGAAGCAGCTTGCCAAGATGTCTGAGCAGGCGGGAGCAGACCTCATCGAAGGTAACTTCTCATGTCCACAGATGACATCACATGCAATGGGTTCAGACGTAGGCTCGAATCCAGAACTGGTAGAAAAATACAGTGCAGCCGTAGCAAGCGCAACAGATATACCGTTCATCGCCAAGATGACACCAAACATCACAAACATGGTGATCCCGGCCAGAGCAGCAGTCAAAGGCGGTTCTAAAGGTATCGCAGCTATCAACACGATCAAATCAATAACGAATATTGACCTTGAGAACATGACTGCAATGCCGGTTGTAAACGGTAAATCGTCAATATCCGGTTATTCCGGAGCTGCAGTAAAACCGATTGCATTGAGATTCGTTGCTCAGTGCCTTCAGGACGAAGAACTTAAGAACATTCCGTTCTCAGGTATCGGCGGTATCGAAACATGGCGAGATGCTCTGGAATTCCTTCTCCTTGGATGCAGGAATATCCAGGTCACAACATCCATTATGCAGTACGGCTACAGGATCGTGGAAGATATGATAAGCGGACTTTCATACTGGATGGAAGAAAGAGGCTTCAACAAGCTGGACGATTTTGTTGGAACCGCTCTTCCAAACATAATCCCTGCTGAAGAACTTGACAGAGATTTTAAGATCCTTCCGGACTTCAGCGATGAAAAATGTGTCGGTTGCGGAAGATGTTATGTATCATGCTATGATGCAGCACACCAGGCTATCGACTGGGATGAAGAAAAAAGAAGACCAAAGCTCAATGATAATTGTGTAGGATGTCACCTATGTCTGAACGTTTGCCCTGTTCAGGAGTGTATCACTCCGGGAGAGATCGAATGGAAAGAAGGAAGAAAGCATACCGATATCATAATGAAGCATCATTATGAATAAGAAAATCTTTAGCTCCAAGAACACACAATAACGTAGATATCCCGGTTTTTATGCCGGGATATTTGCTTATTATTACAAGCCAAAGCCTGCCTGTTATGGTATAATTATCAGTATTAAAAATGACAAGGAGAACGAATTTGGACAACGACGTAAAAGAAATAATAAAGGTCGAGATCCACAAAGATCAGGACACCAACGGGCTTTTCGGCAATCTTGACGAGAATCTGAAAAAAATCGAAGAAGCTTTTGATGTGAATATAGTCCAGAGGCAGGACGAACTTATAGTTGAAGGACTTAACGCAAAAAGGGCAGAGAATGTTATAGAAGACCTGCTCATTATTTTGGAAAGCGAAGGCGTACTTGATGCCCAGAAGGTGAATTACGTTATCAACCTTCAGGAGCAGGGGATCTCATACAAGGACACCAACGTAAACAAGGATATAATCTGCTTTACCCACAGAGGCAAACCTATAAAGGCAAAGACTCTGGGTCAGACATCATATATTGACGAGATCAAAAAGAAGGACATCGTCTTCGGCGTAGGACCGGCGGGAACAGGAAAAACCTATCTGGCTGTTGCAATGGCCGCTACAGCTTTCAAGAACAAGGAAGTGGAGAAAATAATACTGGCAAGACCGGCAGTGGAAGCAGGGGAAAGACTGGGTTTTCTCCCCGGAGACCTTCAGGAGAAGGTGGATCCTTATTTAAGACCGCTCTACGACGCACTATACGAAATTCTAGGCAGGGATACAACTTTGAGACTTAAGGAAAAAGAGACCATAGAAGTAGTACCTCTTGCATATATGAGGGGACGTACACTGGACAGATCTTTTATAATTCTGGATGAAGCACAGAATACTACCAAGGAACAGATGAAGATGTTCCTTACCAGAATGGGATTCGGATCCAAGGTAGTGGTAACAGGTGATATAACCCAGATAGACCTTGACGGAAAAGCCTCAGGATTGATACATGCACTTAAGATCCTGAAGAACGTAAAGGAGATCGGTATCTGCAGATTGAGAGACACCGATGTGGTCAGGCACTCACTGGTCAAGAAGATAATTGGTGCATATGAAAAGGCGGAGAAACAATAATGGATATAAACTTCAGCGAAGGGTGGCTGCCCGGCAAAGATATAATGAAATATATGGATGAGGCAGCGGCCATAGTCCTTGAAAACGAAAGAATCGATCCCGAACTTATGGAAGTGAGCGTAACTTTTGTAGAACCGGAAGAAATAAAGGACCTCAACAGACTTCATCGCAATATAGACGAGGTGACGGATGTTCTTTCTTTTCCGCAATATGTTGACTCCGACACGATCAGACGGGAGATATCAGATGAAGAAAATATCATTGCTCATGAAGAAATACATATAACTTTGGGTGACGTCGTCATCTGCAAGGAAAAAGTGAATGAACAGGCGGAGTATTTTTTTCACAGCTTTGAAAGAGAACTGGTCTATCTGTTTACACACAGCCTTCTCCATCTTCTGGGATATGATCATGAAGATGATGATGACAAGATTCAAATGCGTGAAATAGAGAATGCCGTACTTGATGAAATCGGACTTGGGAGAAAGAAAAAATGATAGACAAAGAACTGTATTCCAAAATAGCAGAAATGGAGTGAAAGTGTGAATAATTAATTCACACGCCGCCGGAGGCATATAATTGTTTTTCACTCCATATAGTGAATCTCGATTATTCATAAGTGATTTGTTTCTGCAAGAGGCAATTCATTTGCCTCGATAGCAGAAATGGAGTGAAAAAATGACAGATAAAGAACTGTACATCAAAGCAGAAGAGGCTATGAAAAATGCATATGCCCCTTATTCGAAATTCAGTGTTGGAGCTGCGGTGCTCACAAAAAACGGTCAGGTATTCATCGGATGCAATATTGAAAATGCTGCTTACGGGGATTCGCTGTGTGCCGAGAGAGTGGCAGTTTCAAACGCTGTCTCGGACGGTCTCAGAGACATTGAAGCTATCGCCGTTGTTTCAAATGAAGGTTATGCCTTCCCATGCGGCACTTGCCGGCAGTTCATGTACGAGTTCGGCGGAAATATCAGAGTGATTGTCGGCAAAGACAGGGATGATCTGGAAAGTTATACTGTAGACGAGCTTATGCCTCACGGGTTCAGACTGGAGAAAAAATAATGAAATCGGGATTTGTAGCTGTAATAGGAAGGCCTAATGTAGGAAAATCAACGCTGCTCAATGCAATAATCGGAGAGAAAATCGCTATAGCATCGGATAAACCTCAGACTACAAGAAACAGGATCCGGGGCATTTTGAATACTCAGGACGAAAAAGACGAATACCAGATCATATTCATCGATACACCTGGGATACATAAGCCTAATAACAAGCTTGGAGAATTCATGACATCCACCGCTCTCGATACATTCAAGGAAGTGGATGCTGTTTTGTTTTTAGTAGACAGCTCTTTTAGTGAAAAGGGCGGAGATTCCTTTATACTTGAAAATCTGGAAAATGTCAAAACCCCCAAATTCCTCATAATAAACAAGATAGATAAAATGGGGCCCGGTGAGTTTAAAAAGACTTTCGAAACTTATGAAAATATGGGGGTTTTCAATGAAGTCATAGGCATTTCAGCAAAAGAGGGTACTCATATAGAAAGACTCATAGATTCAATAAAACCTTTGATGTCGGAAGGACCGAGGTATTTTCCTGACGACATGATAACCGACCATCCGGAAAGATTCATAGTTACTGAGATCATAAGGGAAAAGATGCTCATGTACCTTGATAAAGAAGTTCCTCATGGTGTTGCCGTCGAGATCGAAAGCTATGAGGAAACTCCAAAGATAACCAGGATCTCGGCAGTGATTTATACGGAAAAGAAATCTCACAAGGGAATAATCATAGGAAAGGAAGGTCGAAAGCTTAAAGGCATAGGTAAAAGTGCAAGAGAAGAAATCGAAGCACTTATCGGCAGCAAGGTCTACCTCGAATTATTCGTCAAGATAAAGGAAAAGTGGCGAGACAGCGATTTTATGCTGAATTCACTTGGGTATAAGGACAAATAGAATGCACGGCGAAACCCAGGCAATAGTATTAAGACAGATAAAGACTTTAAACAGCAGGCGAATGATTCTGCTGTTTTCTGAAGATTACGGGAAAGTCAGTGCAGGGACTTCCATTTCCGAAAAAGGCAAAAGCAAGTCAGCTCTTGCAATGCGTCCTTTCACTCTTAGCCGGTTCGACATAACGGAGAACAAAGGATATCTGAACATAAGAAGCGCAGACACTATAAAGAGTTACTATAAGATCGCTGACGATCTGGACAAATTCGCCAACGCATCCTACGTTCTTGAGTTCACCGAAAAGCTGCTCCCGGAGGCAGTCAAGTCCAAAGCTCTTTTTTCTCTGCTCAAAACATATCTGAATATTCTCGAAGGAAGAAAAAAATCATATGAGACTCTGACACTTGCCTTTTTGATCAAAGCTATGCAAATAAGCGGTGTGGCTCCTCAACTTGAAAAATGCATAGTTTGCGGAGAAGCGAATCCGCCAGCCTTCTTTCATATGGAAGATGCAGGTTTTATATGTGAAAATTGCTCAGGGGGTCAGGAGAATAATGGCTATAATTCATTGCTTTATAAAATAAATTTTGATATAGTAAATGTATTAAATTTTCTCATGGAAAACCCGCTTGAGCGGGTGAAAAGTCTGGAGCTCAGACCTGAACTATTGGGGAAGCTCAGGGAAATAATCAAAGAATATACCGCCTATCATCTTGATATAGGCAATATAAAAAGTGAAGCCTTGCTAGACATATAATTGTATGGTAAGCCATAAAAGGAGGACTTAAAATGGAAATTACACTTGAAAAAATCGAACTGGTAAAAGACAGGACCGGTGTAAGCTACAAAGAGGCAAAGGAAGCCCTTGAAGCGTCGGAAGGCAGCGTTGTCGATGCGATAATCAATATCGAAGAGACCATCGACATGTCAGGCTCCACCAAAATCGGTGAACAGGGTGCAAAGGTGATCGATCAGATCAAAGCTTTGGTCAAGAAGGGCAACATAACTAAGATAGTTGTCAAAAGAAACGATGAGAAAATCCTGAATTTCCCTGTTAATGTTAGTATTGTGGGCACAGTTCTTGCTCCGTGGGGCGCTATTGCAGGGATCATAGCAGCATTCGGTTATGGCTGCACCATCGAGCTTGTAAAAGACGACGGATCTGTTATTGACATAACAGAAAAGGCAACCGACACATTTGGTGACGTTAAAGAAAAAAGTGTTGATATGGCCGGCGATGTTAAGGATAAAGGTGCCGACATTTTTTCCAATATAAAGAACAAGACCTCTGATATGTGGGGCAAGGCGAAGGACAACGGCGAAGAGAGCTTTGATGAATTCAAAGAAAAATATGATGATCTCAAGGAAGAAGCAGCTGACAAAATAAACTATGCCAAGAATAAGGCCAGCGATGCAACCGAAGATTTCAAGGATGTAAAAGATGCTGCCGTGGATGCCGCTAAAGGTTTTGCCGACGATGCTGCAAATTCCGCACAGAATGTGGCTGACAGTGCAAAGAGCGCAGTAGATGATGTAAAAGTTAAAGTGGAGAACCTTAAGGATGATATAAATTGAGCAAAGAAGTAAATAAGGCGGCTATGCCGCCTATGGATAAGATCGTCGCACTTTGTAAGAACAGAGGATTTGTATATCCCGGTTCGGAAATCTACGGCGGTCTTGCTAATTCATGGGACTATGGTCCCATGGGAGTCGAACTCAAGAACAATGTAAAAAAAGCATGGTGGAAGAAATTCGTTCAGGAATCACCGTATAATGTGGGACTGGATGCAGCGATACTGATGAACCCCCAAACATGGGTGGCTTCCGGACACGTAGGCGGATTTGCAGATCCGCTGATCGACTGCAAAGAATGTAATGCCAGATTCAGAGCAGACAAACTCATCGAAGACTATATCCAGAAAAATGACGATATGGATGTGGTTGTCGACGGCTGGTCCGAAGAAAAGATGGAAGACTATATCAAGGAGCACAAGATAAAATGTCCTACATGCGGTAAGAGCAATTTTACAGGAATAAGGGAATTCAATCTCATGTTCAAGACATTCCAGGGTGTTACCGAAGACAGTGCCAGCGAAATTTTCTTAAGACCTGAGACAGCTCAGGGAATATTCGTGAATTTCAGAAATGTCCAGAGGACTTCAAGAAAGAAAGTGCCGTTCGGAATAGCTCAAATCGGAAAATCTTTCCGTAATGAAATAACTCCCGGGAACTTCATATTCAGAATAAGAGAATTCGAACAGATGGAACTGGAATTCTTCTGTGAACCGGGCAAGGATCTGGAATGGTTCGAATACTGGAAGGACTACAGCAAAAATTTCTTACTTGATCTTGGAGTCAGAGAAGATAATATCAAAATGAGAGATCATGATGAAGAAGAGCTTTCCCATTACAGCAACGCCACCACGGATATCGAATTCAGATTTCCGTTCGGATGGGGTGAACTGTGGGGCATCGCTGACAGAACCGACTTCGACCTAAAACAACATATGGAACATTCAGGTCAGGATATGAGTTACCGTGATCCTGAGACAAATGAAAAATATGTACCTTATTGCATAGAACCGTCACTTGGAGTCGACAGGCTGACCTTGGCATTTCTTTGTAATGCTTACGAGGAAGAGACTCTTGAGGGTGATGAAAAGAGCACTGACGATTCACGGACTGTCATGCATTTCCATCCCGCTCTGGCACCCTTTAAGGCCGCCGTACTGCCTCTGACCAAAAAGCAGGCTGCGGAAGCTGAAGCAGTTCATGCCGAACTATCCAAACACTTCATGACCGACTATGACGTTTCAGGCAATATCGGTAAAAGATACAGGAGAGAAGACGAGATAGGAACACCATTTTGCATCACTGTCGACTTTGATACGGCAGAAGACGATTCTGTAACCATCAGAGACCGTGACACTATGGAGCAGATCAGGATACCTATCTCGGAGGTAAGATCATATATCGAAGAAAAGCTTGTTTTTTAAGGAGGTTGAACAATTATGACTAAAAAATTCGTATATCTATTCGAGGAAGGCAACAGCTCAATGAGAAATCTATTGGGCGGAAAAGGCGCAAATCTGGCGGAAATGACCGGACTTGGAATGCCTGTACCTCCGGGATTCACCATATCTACAGAAGCCTGTACTCAATATTATGAAGACGGTGAAGCCATCAATGATGACATAAAAAAAGAGATCCTCGGATATGTTGAAAAACTGGAAGCAAAAGCCGGCAAGAAATTCGGTGATACTGCAAATCCACTGCTGGTATCAGTTCGTTCCGGTGCAAGAGCTTCCATGCCCGGAATGATGGATACAATACTCAATCTTGGTTTGAATGATGAAGCAGTCGAAGGTTTTGCAAAGAAAACAGGTAATCCCAGATTTGCTTATGACTCATATAGAAGATTCATACAGATGTATTCGGATGTAGTTATGGAAGTAGGCAAGAGCTTCTTTGAAAAACTCATCGATGCAATGAAAGACGATCGCGGTGTCACTGAAGATACGGAACTTTCCGCTGAAGATCTGAAAGAACTTGCAGAACAGTTCAAAGCCGAATATAAGGAAAAGACAGGAGCCGACTTCCCAAGCGATCCCATAGATCAGCTTTTCGGTGCAATCAAGGCCGTTTTCCGTTCGTGGGACAATCCGAGAGCCATCTATTACAGACGAATGAATGACATACCGTCATCATGGGGAACAGCTGTCAACGTTCAGTCCATGGTATTCGGAAACATGGGAGATACTTCGGGAACCGGCGTAGCTTTTTCAAGAGACCCGTCTACAGGAGAAAGTGGATTATACGGAGAATTTCTCATGAATGCCCAGGGCGAAGACGTAGTTGCAGGCGTAAGAACTCCTATGACCATCGACAAGCTTAAAGAAACAAATCCGGAAGCGTTTAATGAATTCCACGACATAGTTTATAAACTGGAAAAACATTATCGCGATATGCAGGATATGGAATTCACCATAGAAGAGGGCAAACTGTTCATGCTCCAGACAAGAAACGGCAAACGTACAGCTACTGCCGCGCTCAAGATCGCCTGCGACCTTGTGGATGAGAACATGATAACTGAAGAAGAAGCAGTCAGAATGATCGACCCAAAACAGCTTGATGCTCTTCTTCACCCACAGTTCGATGTAAAAGAACTTAAGGCTGCCGATCCAATCGGATCAGGACTTCCGGCATCACCGGGAGCAGCGTGCGGCCAAGTGGTATTCACTGCTGAAGATGCTACTGAATGGTCAACAAAGAAGGATGCAGATGTAATTCTGGTAAGACTTGAAACTTCACCTGAAGATATCGAAGGTATGAATTATGCCAAAGGAATTCTGACGGTAAGAGGCGGAATGACGTCACACGCTGCAGTTGTTGCCAGAGGCATGGGAACATGTTGCGTATCGGGAGTAGGCGAGATCAAAATCGCCGGAGACGAAAAGAGCTTTGATTTAGATGGAAAGACATATAAAGAAGGCGATTTTATTTCTCTGGACGGATCAACGGGAAATATTTACGGTGAAGCAATAAAGACAGTTCCCGCAACAATAACGGGAACCTTCGAAAGGCTCATGGAATGGGCTGACAGATACAGGACAATGAATGTAAGAACAAATGCTGACACTCCACATGATGCAGCTCAGGCAAAGAAATTCGGAGCCGAAGGCATCGGCCTTTGTCGTACGGAGCATATGTTCTTTGAGGCGGATAGGATCGCTGCTATAAGAGAAATGATCCTGTCAGAAACTCAGGATCAGAGAAAGAAAGGCCTTGCAAAGCTATTACCGATGCAGAGAGGCGACTTTGAAGGTATCTATGAAGCGATGGAAGGGAATCCGGTAACTATAAGGCTGCTGGATCCGCCGCTACATGAATTCCTGCCAACAGATCCGGATGATATAAAAGCACTGGCAAAAGAAATGGATCTCAGCATCGATAAGATCAATTTTAAGATTAAATCACTGCATGAATTCAACCCTATGATGGGACACAGAGGCTGCCGTCTTGATGTTACTTATCCGGAGATAGGCGAAATGCAGACTCAGGCAATAATTGAAGCCGCGATTAACGTAAAGAAAAAACACCCGGACTGGGAAATGGTACCGGAAATAATGATTCCGCTCGTAGGCGAGCAGAAAGAGCTTCAGTTCGTAAAGAAAATAATCACAGATATTGCTGATAAGCTTATCGCAGAATCCGGAACCGACCTTAAATACATGGTTGGCACCATGATTGAGATCCCGAGAGCTGCTCTGACTGCAGATAAAATAGCAGAAGATGCAGAATTCTTCAGCTTCGGTACAAATGACCTTACTCAGATGACATTCGGTTTCAGTCGAGATGATGCAGGCAACTTCCTTGATTCATATTATGACACTAAGATATATGAAAACGATCCGTTTGCAAGGCTTGATCAGGAAGGTGTGGGAAAACTGGTTGACATGGCTGTCAGGTTAGGTAAGCAAAGCAGACCTGATATAAAACTGGGCATCTGCGGAGAGCATGGAGGAGATCCTTCATCAATAGATTTCTGTTATAAAACAGGACTCCATTATGTGAGCTGTTCTCCATTCAGAGTCCCGATTGCAAGATTGGCAGCTGCACAGAGCGCGCTGAACAACAAATAAGACATAATTTGGTGACTTATAAGAGGATGAGAAATCAAATTTGACTTCTCACCCTCAGGAGATATCATAGGTAAAACTATTGATGTCTATGTGAATACAGAACTTGAATGTAATATTTGGGGCGTCAAATATCCTAAAATTTATATTCTGGGAACTCCCTGATTATATAAAAATGCTTAAATAAAATACCCTGACATTCAGGGTATTTTTGTTTATTAAATCTATTTGTAATTCTGTTTGCTTAGTCAGCAGTTTCTATCTCATCGTAGTGAGCATATACTGTCATGGATTTTTTTACGTCTATTTTGTATGACTTGGTTATTTTTTTACCGCCGGATTTCTTGGTGTACCAGCCTATGAATTCATTTTCTGCCTTCTCAGCTTCAGGAAGAGTTCCTACTTTGCAGGTATTTTTGATTTTCTTAGATGCCGTATCTACTGTTCCGCCGTTAGCATTGAATTTAAGTCTGACTTTGGGTTCTGATGCTTTATAATCAAGCCTGACGTATCCTTTAATCTTGGCGTGGGCTCTGCCGTCGTATCCGACCTTCTTTATTTTTGTAATGCAAACTTTGTTTGACCAGTTTCCATGTGTAATTGTTACATAATTGCCTTTGACTTTAGTTACGATGCCAACATGTCTGCTGGATCCGAATATTGCGAGATCGCCTTTTTGAGGTTTGAATTTCTTTGTAGCTTTGTGATACTGATCTTTTTTTGTCCAATAACTCTGCATGTCGTTTGTTCCGCCTACGCTTTTCTTTGGGTAGGTTTTACCATTCATTAGCTTCGCTTCCTTAGCAACCTTCCATACAAACTTCGAACACCATCCGCCAGACAAACCAACTTGACCTGCGCTTTGCCCTTTATAGGAGTTGGCAATCTTTGCAAGGTCGTCTTGTTTTGCGGCATGTACGGTATTAGAATCTGATATTAAAATTGGTGATAAAGCTATAGAAATGATAAATATAAGTGATACACTTACTCTCTTTAAACTCATAACCATTAAGAATCTCCCTGTTTTCCTTATTTGCACTATATGTTGGTCTATATCTCCTCTAACCTACATATATCGTGCGTTAAGCTTTCCCTTATAATAGAGACTTAATGTGATGAAATTGTGATGATTACAAGCATGTTACATGTGGTTACAGTAGTTTTTCATATACAAAGTAATACGCTCAAAAATATCATCAGAAATGCTGCGTTCACTAGCTTCGGGAGTAAGATAAAGCTCATTGATTATATCCTGGATATCAATAATAGGGTAGGTAAATATGCCTTCTTCTTTATGAAGCGACTGGATTGCAGTCTCATCGCCCCGGGCCTTCTCTTTTCTGTCCACCGAAACGATCAATCCGTTGATTTCAACATTAGCATTCCTTAATACAGGCAGAATCTCACGAACAGCGGTTCCGGCTGTGATGACATCTTCGATAATAAGTACTTTATCTCCGTGTTTTGGATCATAACCGACAAGGCTGCCGCCTTCACCATGGTCTTTTGCTTCTTTTCTGTTAAAGCAATAGCTAATATCCATGCCAAAATCATATAAAGCTATTGATGTGGCAATTACGAGGGGGATACCTTTGTATGCAGGCCCGAAGAGGAATTTTATATCTTTGTCGATATTGCCTGCCTTTATCTGCTCAATAATATTCCGTGCATAGAACTGACCAAGGGTTTTGATCTGTTCTCCTGTTTTGAATTTGCCGGTATTGATAAAATACGGAGTTTGTCTGCCGCTCTTTGTTGTAAATTCACCGAAAAGAAGAGCTTCACTTTTTATGAGAAAATCAATGAATTCTTTTTTATATTCGTTACTGGCCATTTAAACCTCTTTTCAGTTCTTCGATTGAGCTGTAATCATGTTCTTCCATGAATAATACAAGTTCCTTCAGTATTCTAAGCGGAGCTCCCGGTTCTATCAGGGCCGAGGTGCCAACTGCTACCGCGGATGCCCCTGCCATAATGAATTCTGCTGCATCATTTCCCGTCATTATTCCGCCCATTCCTATAATTGGTATATCGATTGTTTTCGCAACATCATAAACCATTCTAAGTGCAACCGGCTTGATCGCAGGCCCTGATAGGCCGCCTCTTATATTTGCCAACGTTATTTTCCCTGCATCTGCATCAATGGACATTCCTGAAAGTGTATTGATAAGAGAAACAGCATCTGCGCCGCCGTCCTTGACAGCAGCAGCTACACTGCATATATCTGTCACATTAGGCGTAAGCTTCATTATGATAGGCTTATCAGTGATGGATTTGAGTGATTTTGTGAGATCATGGGCAGTGCGGGGATCCGTTCCAAAACTCATTCCGCCTTTGTCCACATTTGGACAGGAAATATTTATTTCCAGCATGTCAATTTCATCGGACTTGTTCAACTCAGTTACGGCTCTGATATATTCTTCCTTGGTATGTCCTGCAACATTGGAAATTATTCGACAGTCTTTCCCTTTAAGAGTATCCACAAGAAATGGGATTTCATTTTCTATGTACTTGTGAACACCCGGATTTTCAAGACCGACTGAATTAAGCATCCCCGATGATGATTCTGCAATTCTGGGTGTTTCGTTGCCTGACCATGGGTCTATGCTAACTCCCTTTGTTGTCACTGCGCCCAGATCGCTGTAATTATATAGTTCAATAGAATCTTTTGGGGAGAATGTTCCTGAAGCGGTAGTTACCGGGTTTTTCCATATCATGCCGGCAATATTTGTTTTTATATCGATCATTACCAGATCACCTCGTTTCCGTTGAAGACGGGGCCGTCTTTGCAGACTTTCCTTCGCTGGGTTGATCCGCTGACCCGATCTTTTATGTTGACGCTGCACCCAACACAAGTCCCGAATCCGCAGCCCATTCTTTCTTCAAGTGATACCTGGATATTCGTTATTCCTTGATTTACTGCCAATGCCGAAAGTGCTTTTTGCATGGACCCGGGTCCACATGTAAACCAGTTTTTTACATGTGTATATTTGCATTCTGTAATGGGAGTAATGACATTTCCGTTCCAGCAATCTTCATGAGTCACTTCTGTACTGACTTGCACTTCGGTGCAATACTTATCAAATTTATCGGCTAGAAAAGGAGTACCCTTAAATCCAAGAACTGCATATACATTTGGCTTGTCATTTGATTCTCTGTATTTTTTCTGAATTATTCGTGCAAGATAATGAAGGGGAGCAATACCCATTCCTCCGCCAGTGAGCAAAATATCGTTAAAATTGTCATCACCGTCCTCAATATATTCAGGGATCGCAAACCCATTCCCAAGAGGCGTTGAAATCCTGATCGAAGATCGGGCTTTATAACCTGAAAACTCCTTTGTACCGTTTCCGACAACAGCATAGACAAGATGAAGTTCATGATCCTTATGGTCAAAAATACTGATTGGTCTCGGAAGCATTTTTGATGGATTATTTAGATATAAGTTCACGAATTGTCCGGGAACGGATGCAGGATATGAAAAAGGCAGTTCCAGTATCATATAAAATGTATCTTCACATATTTTTTCATTTTTAATAATTTGAACATTTAACATCTCTGTCATTATGGCATAACCTTTCTCAGATCATTCTTCATTGAATTAACAGCTTCTCTTGCGGCATCTCCAATATTGTTTTCATTGAATTTGGAGTTTTTCTGCCAGTTGGCGATGATTCCTCTTGATGAGTTGATTATTGCACCTCTGCCATCCTTATCAAAAAAGCCTTTCAGATCCTCAGCAGTAGCGCCCTGAGCTCCGTAACCAGGGACGAGAAAGAATGTATGAGGCATATCATGCCTGAGTTTTGCTCCAATGTCTCTGTGTGTAGCCCCAACTACTGCACCGATCAAACTGTAACCGGCTTCATCCAGACTGGATTTTCCCAGGTCCGACACCATTTGCCCTACGATTTCGTAAATAGGTTTATTATAGCCATTAACAACAAGATCCTGTATATCCGCGCTGCCGGGATTGCTGGTCTTCACCAGAACGAAGCAGCCTTTTCCTGTTTGATTGCATGCCTCGGTGAAGGGCAGTAGACTGTCTTTACCAAGATATGGATTGATCGTTATCATATCTTCGCTCCAAGTTTCGACTGCATGATCAATTATGATTGTGCCTGTAAGATGCGATGCGTATGCTGATGCCGTACTTCCGATATCACCGCGCTTGATGTCGCCGATCACAAGAAGTCCTTTTTCGCGAGCATATTTTGCAGTTTCATTATACGCATCTATTCCGGCGGTTCCATAGACTTCATACATGGCGATTTGAATTTTCACGGCAGGGATCAAATCGTATATATTGTCGATAATCATTTTATTGTATCCAAGCAGCATCCCTGCGGCAGCTTCCGGGGTTTTTCCATATTCTTCGAAACACTTATTTTTTTGGGGTTCCGGGATCATGGAAAGAGCTGTATCAAGGCCCGCAACAATCGGAGAATTTAAAGAATCGATAGCTTTTATCAAATTATTGATTACATTCATTGTTTGGCTCCCATGAGATTTTTCCGTTATATATGGTTGTTTCAATTCTTCCGTAAACATCCATATCATGAAAAGGCGTGTTTTTCCCTTTAGAAAGGAAATGATTTTTATCTATCAGGTATAACTGTTCGGTATCGACTATTGCCATATTAGGACGGTTCCCTTGTAAAAAACCATGTGGTTTAGCGCCGATTAGCTCAAGCGGAAGGGTGCTCATTTTGTATATAAGCTTATTAAGGCTCAAAAGACCGCTTTTCACAAGGCAAGTATACGATACAGGAAACGATGTTTCTAGTCCAACTATTCCGTTTGCCGCTTCAGGAAAAGGAACGTTTTTTTCTGCTTCCGAATGGGGGGCATGATCGGTTGCGATGATATCTATAGTGTCATCAACGATCCCTTCAAGAACAGCAGCTCGATCAGAACTGTGTCCAAGAGGAGGATTCATCTTTGCATTTGTTCCATACACGGTCACTGCCGTTCTATCCAGAGCAAAATGATGGGGCGTAGCTTCACATGTGATAAAAATACCGTCTTTCTTTGCTTCTCTGATCATATTTATGCTTTCAGCTTTGCTGATATGCTGGATATGGATTTTACATCCATATTTTTTAGCCAACTCAATATCTCTGAAAATCATCTGTATCTCCGGTTCGGCATGTTCCATAATGAGAAGATCCATATCCCTGGCGGTGATGCACACTTTTTCCATTAATTCTTTATCACTGAGAGAAATACCGTCTTCGGAGATTCCGCAAATACCATGAGAAGTAAGCTTCGATGCCAAAGTATGTGTCTTGTCCAAATTTTTAAAGTCACATAGCTCCAGCCCTTTCTGACATTTTGTCATTGCTGACGCCGCAAACAGATCAATACATCCTGTTTCTTTTCCCATTTTATCCACGTAACTAAGGGTTTCGGCAGAATCAATAGGTGGCGAAGTGTTGGGCATGCAGCACACGGTTGTAAATCCTCCCCGGGCTGCGGCCATGCTTCCACTTAAGATATCTTCCTTGTAGGTTTGCCCGGGATCCCTGAAATGAACGTGAAGGTCAGTTAATCCGGGAATTACATGCTTGCTACTTGCATCGATGATCTTTGTTGCATGATCAGGAGAGAATGGGGCGCATATCATTTCAGAATCAATATAGATGTCCCGAAGTTCCAGATTTTTCGAATATGGATCAACTATTTTTCCATTCTTTATGATTATTTTCACAGCATTTTTCCCTTTGTCGTTATTACTTCGTCGCAATATTCGCATCTATATTTTTCTACTTCTTCGTCTACAAGATGAAAAATATGAGGCACGTTTTCTATTGACGTTACACATCTCGGATTCTTACATTTTATTACATCCGTGACCGTTTGTGGAAGAGATAAATTTATTTTTTTTACGATATGGTGATCTTCAATAACGTTTACCGTTGCGCTATGGTCGATAAGTCCAAGGGCATCCAGATTGACGTCGGTAATTTTTTCAAGTTTGATAATATCTTTTCGGCCATGTTTTTCGCTGACCGCATTCATGATGAAAGCAACGGTGTTGTCGCTAGTACCTAAATTGAGATAATTGATGATCCTCATGCCCCAGCCGGCTTTTATATGATCGATGACTATGCCTTTTTCTATGCTGTTTATTACTACCATAACTATGCACCTACTTTCAAATTTTTATGTTCATTTTCGGTGTTGTCTTCCAAGCCCAGCAGCGCCAGTATAAGCGCCATCCTGACGAACATGCCGTTTTTTGCCTGCTTGAAATAGATTGCTCTCGGGTCGTCATCCATATCAGTGGATATTTCATTGACACGGGGCAGGGGATGAAGCACCATCATGTCTTCTTTTGCCAGCTTCATCTTTTCCGCATCCAGGATATAGCTGTCTTTAAGTCTAATGTAATCGTCTTCATTGAAAAATCTTTCTTTCTGGACTCTGGTCATATACAGGATATCGACTATTGGTAGAGCTTCGGTTAGATCTGTGATCTCTGTAAATTTATGATTGCTCTTCATAAGGATATCTTCAGTTATATGAGTTGGCAGTTTCAGCTCCTCCGGAGAAATCAGTATGAATTCTACATTATTATATCTGCAAAGTGCCTTGATAAGTGAGTGGACCGTACGACCGAATTTCAAATCACCGCATAAACCAATTTTGAAATTCCCCAGTTCTCCACGTTCTCTTCTTATGGTAAGAAGGTCGGTCAGCGTCTGTGTCGGGTGCTGATGTCCGCCGTCACCTGCGTTAACTACAGGCATTTCAGTTCTCTGGGCCGCAACTCTTGGCGCGCCTTCTTTTGGATGTCTCATTACAGCCAGATCAGCATAGCAGGCAACCGTATTAACCGTATCGGCTATACTTTCCCCCTTTGCCACTGAGCTGGAATTTGGTTCGGAGAATCCGATTACCTGGCCTCCCAGCCTGAACATGGCTGCTTCGAAACTGAATCTCGTTCTTGTACTTGGTTCGTAAAACAGCGTAGCAAGTAATTTCCCCTGACATGATCTTGAATATTTCCCCGGATCGTCGATTATTTTTTCTGACAAATCGAAAAGCCATTCAAGTTCATCTACGGAAAAATCCATTGGTTCTATAAGATTTCTTCCTTTTAACATACTTACTCCTTTCTGCCCCGTAGGGGTTCTTGTGCCCCTTGAGGATATGACCTACCTGGTCTTTCAGACATAAAAAAAGAATCTTCAAATGAAGATTCTAATTGAGTTTAAATTTTATTGATGAGGCAGATGGCGTAAAAGAGGAAAACACTTCCGCCGATGGACATCTTTCCGGCAGCGGTATGCTTGAAACTATTTTTCCCCTTATTGTCATCATGATCCTCCGTGACCATATTATAATTGCTTAAATCTTCAATAGATTAACACGAGAATAATAAGCTGTCAATAGCGATTTTTAAATAATTTTGTATGTAATACGAATGCAATGCTCGTTATATTATTAACGAAAATGTGTAAATTTCAAGGATTGTGGGCACTTTAATGTTGACTTTTATTCGTAAAGAATTATAATGATGTTAATAGAATAATACGGATGATGATAACCCTAGACACTTCCTCTGTTTTACGATTCCCCCAAAGCAAATCGGAAGGGCCGAAGAAGCAAATCATGTACAAGGCATTGTATATGTGGAAACTGACAGGCAAAAGGAAGGTTATCGGACGTGACTTTGGAGAGATCATCATGATCAAAGTGATGGCGCCTACGTGGATATAACCAACTGGCAAATGGACAGAGACAACGATGCGATGCGCATTAGTTGTCTTTTTTATATCCTAAAGATACTTATGTGTATGGAATTATTTTTTATCATCAATTTATAGAAATGTTTTGGAGGTGAAAAAATGTCTAACGGAGGAGAATATGGCCATTTAGATGGCGTAGCCGGCTTAAAGAAAGTGGATATGAAGACTCGAACAGTCGTATTTATGATCTACTGTCTTGTAGCTGCAGGGGCCTTCGGTATCGAGGAGATGGTATCAGAAAGTGGACCGGGAATTGCTCTCACTATGCTTATAATATTTCCTATTATATGGGCATGGCCAATCAGTAATCTGGTTGCTGAAGCGGGCTCACTGCTGCCGTCCGAAGGCGGTGTCTATGTTTGGGCACGTGATGCTTTCGGAGAATTTTGGGGATTCCAGGCCGGTTGGTGGAACACAGTTTCAATCTATATAACAAACGGTATTTATGCAGCCCTGGTTGTAGGTTATACCTCTCAATTTATTGAAATGTCACAGGCAACACAGTTTATGCTCAAAATAGCAATGATAGTAGTATTCACAATTATCAATCTTCTGGGTATCAGAGAAGTAGGAGCTGTCAGCACCGGATTTTCCGTAGCCATTCTTGCAGCATTTACTTTAGTCGCTATAGTAGGATTCTTAAACTGGCACGGTAACCCGTTCGACCCGTTCTTTGCAGACTGGGGCGGCGGAGATTATCTTGAACCAACGGAAGCAATCGGCGGTTGCCTTGCGATCTGTATCTGGATGTACTGCGGATATGAGTGTATATCGACTCTTGCCGGTGAAGTTAAGAACCCTCAGGTAATTCCCAAGGGACTTCTCATTGCAATGCCTTTAATCGCACTCACATACATACTTCCGACACTGGCGGGTCTTGGCTCGATAGGTAATTGGTTTGACTGGTCAACAGACGGAACACAGGGTTCACTTGGTTATTACGCTGTTCTCGCCGAGAATCTCGGACCTGCATGGGGATATGCATTTTTGTTTATTGCAATAATCTCTCAATGCGCGATTTTTAATACTTATCTGGCATCGGGTTCCAGAGGGTTCTTCGTCCTTGCGGATGACAATCTCTGTCCTAAATTCCTTGTGAAGATCAGTAAAAAAAGAGGCGTTCCGTATGTAGGTATTCTGTCACTCGCTGCAGTGACTGCAATATTAGCTCAATATGATTTTACCACGCTGGTCATGGCGGAAGTTGTGTTCGTTCTGGCACTATATGTCATAATGCCGTTGTCAGTTGTAAAACTGAGAAAACTAGCTCCGATTGAAGATAGGGTCAAGAACAATCTTTATGTCATGCCGGGAGGGAAATACGGAATTTACTTTTTTGCAGGAATTGTCGTATTGATTTCCGTTATCGCACTTATGATCAACGGTACAGACTACTTCCTCATAGGAATAATAGGATGTTCCACAGGACCACTGTTCTATGTGATATGTAAATGGGCATACGGTGGTGTCACTAAAAGAGACCCGGTCAATTATCCAATTAATCCGAAGACCAGGCTGGCATACGGGGATACATTCCACCTGGGAATATACGGAGTTGTTTCCGGAGTATTGTCAATCATAGGTTCATTCTTCCTTAGAGTCTGGGAAGGCTCCTGGGGTGAAGAATACTACGCTGAAGACGGAGAAAGCACATTCTGGATCTTCAACGATTATTATGCGATGCTGAATATGCTCTTCTATATAGGGATCGGACTGACTGTATTCGGTATCATAATGTTCATAATAAGCAAAACAATGGATAAAAGAAAACCCATAACAAAGATTTATGATAATGAAAATCTGAATATGTAACTATATGTTTCTTATGATTGAATAAATGTAGTGAGGGGCTGTCTCAAATTTAAATAGTTGAGAAAGCCCCTTATTTCGGTCTCTTGCGGCAACGGATATGTTACTTTTGATAAAGAAAAAATGTTCTGCAAAAAATTAACCCAAAATTTGGTCCAAAATCGGGGTTATGCGAACTTTTTTACAGCTCGGCTAAGAGAATTGTGCATTAATGCATAATAACAGACTCAAGCTCCTGATTTGGAGATATGTTATAGGACACAACCCCGATTTTGGACCACAAAATGCCTCCCAAAGTTGCACTTTTACTAAACTTCATTTTGAGACAGCCTCTTATTGTTAGTAACTCATTGATATATATGCTGAAATAATATATCAAATCTTTTAGCATTATATTTTATAGATTGTTTATTCGAATAGGGAGCATATGAAAATTCTTAATATCGATTGCGACAGATTCCGGTTACCAGCTGTATGTGTAAAAGAAAAATGCTTGGACTGTGTTTATTCAGAGATAAATTCTAATAAATCCTTAATAATTAATTTACAAAAATGATGTATAATAACATACATGTTCGGATATGTAATACCTAATAAAAATGAATTAAAAGTCAGAGAATTTGAAGTTTATAATTCATATTACTGCGCTGTCTGCCACTCTATCAGAGACAGGTACGGTCAGATTCCCAGATTGCTGCTAACATATGATTCGGTTTTTCTGTCCATGCTGCTTTCATCGCCTGATGAAACACCGGATAATATTGATCAATTCAGATGCATGACTCATCCAACCAGGATCAGGAATATATCAACATCCACTGATGAAATCGACTACGCTGCTGATATGATGATCCTTCTGGGATACTACAACCTCAGGGATGATTACGAAGATGAGAAAAGCATCATAGGTCTTGCCGGTTCAGCATATCTTAAACGGGCATTCAAAAAAATCAATAAAAAATATCCGGAAAAAAGTGAACTTGTAGGTAAACATCTAAAGCAGCTTACAGAAGTGGAAAAGAAAGGAAGCGACATTTTTGACGAAGCTGCAGAACCTTTTTCTTTTCTCATGGAAGAGATATTTGATTATGAAAGCAAGTATTTGAGTGAGTATAAAGATGAATATAGAAAGATAGGATTTCTTCTTGGTAAATGGATATACCTGGCTGACGCATTTGATGATCTTGAAAAAGATCTGAAGAAAAAAAATTATAATCCGGTTTTGAGACAATTTGGGTATAATAAAGGTGAACATTCAGGTGAAAGCATCGATGATTTCAAAATGAGGACAAATGAACGGATACGCTTGAATTTGGAGCTTTATCTTGCTAATATAAGTGAGCAGGCAAAAATTCTGCCACTGAAAAAAAATAAGGAAATAATAGAAAATATAGTTTTTCTTGGCCTTAGGGGCAAGACAGATGAAATTTTAAAAATTGAAAACGAAGCGAAAGGAAAATAATGAATCCATATGAAGTTCTTGGTATCAAGGAAGGTGCCAGCAAAGACGAAATAAAGGCTGCTTACAGAGAGCAGGTCAAAAAATATCATCCTGACAAGCACCAGGATAATCCGCTAAACGATCTTGCGGAAGAAAAGATGCAGGAAATCAATGAGGCCTACGATACTTTAATGGAAGGCGGAGGAAACAGTTCTTACGGAAATATGGGCAATTCCAACGGTGGAAGCAGCGGTCCGTACAAGAGAAACAATCCGGCGTTTTATGAAATAAGAAAGACAATTGACAGAGGGGATATCGGAAGAGCCGAGCAGATGCTCAATGCCGCAGATGACCGTGGTGCAGAGTGGCATTTTCTGTATGGAATGACTTACGCCAGAAAAGGCTGGTACGACCAGGCCATTGAGTTTATTGAGGATGCGTGCGTAATGGATCCTGACAATATGGAATACAGACAGAATTTAAACAGGATTATGAATGTGAGAAGTCCTTATACTTCACAGTCAAGGAACATGGGTTACGGAAATTCGGACGATATGTGCTGTAAGTGTTGCGCCGCATACTGCGCATTTGATATGTGCTGCGACTGTATATAAAACAGATATGTAATAAGGAGAATCGAACAATCACGACAAAAAACATGAAACAAAATACATACATGATCACCCTGAGCGGAGTAATGCTTGCTCTTTCAGTGGTGGTCTTGTTTTTTTCTTCGATAGTACCGGGGATTGAGCTCACGATTCTGGCGGCAAGCGGAGTTATAGTTATGATAGTTGTTTCAGAAACCAGTATTAGAGGTGGGATTATTTTCTACATTGCAGCGGTAATACTGGCATTCCTGATCATT
Source organism: Anaerovoracaceae bacterium (assembly GCA_031553035.1). Taxonomy (GTDB): domain Bacteria; phylum Bacillota; class Clostridia; order Peptostreptococcales; family Anaerovoracaceae; genus JAVBLY01. The sequence goes on from JAVBLY010000004.1 coordinate 123,841, forward strand.
CCGAACAAATCAATACTCCTGATGTATGCATTCATATTCGGACCTTACAGCATAATCAAATCTATCATAGAAAGATACATAAAGAACCGGATAATAGAATATGTCCTGAAGATCATTTCATTTAATATTCTACTCGGTGCAGGTTTTCTAATATTCAAAGAAGCATTTTTCGCAGGGATAGAGCTGCCGGATCTTGCGTGGTATCTTATCCTTATAGGTGCCCAGGTCATGCTTGTGTTGTATGACTATATACTCACTCTTGTAGTCAGGATCTATGAACGGATTATTCCGGAAAGTGTCAGAGGGAGAAGGATATGAGTGAAATCATGAGAGCTGAACATATGGGGTTCTGCTTTGGTGTAAAAAATGCGGTTGACGCAGCTCTGGAAACAATTTCGGAAAACAGCGGTAACGTGTACGCTGTCGGTCCCATAATACATAATGCTCACGTATCTAAAGAACTTAAGGACAAAGGTCTGATAACGGTTGATTCAATAGAAGAAGTCCCGGATGGTGCTACTATAATCGTAAGATCTCACGGTGAGAGCAGAGAATTTTATGAGAAAGCCGAAACAAAAAAAATAACTGTAGTAGATACCACTTGTCCCAATGTAAAAAAAATCCATGATCTGGCATCTGATGCGGATTCAATTGGCAAACAAGTAGTCATTGTTGGAGATGCCGATCATCCTGAGGTAATAGGGATCAAAAGCAGAGCCGGCGATCCTGTAATAATAGATTCACCTGATCAGGCTAAAGATCTGGACCTTACGAATATCCTGGTGCTTGCACAGACCACATTCGATCGGCAACTATTTTCAGAAATTGAAGAAGTTCTGAAAGAAAAAGATCCCGGCGCAGATATAAAAAATACCATTTGCAATGCCACTTTTGAAAGACAAAAAGCGTGCAGCGATTTAGCGGAGAAAGTGGATATGATGGTGGTCATAGGAGACAAGAACAGCTCCAACTCCAAAAAGCTATTTAAAATCGCAAAAAAATGCTGCGAAAACGCTATTTTTATTGAAAATATCGAATCTTTATCGTTGCAAGATACTTGGAATTATAATACAATAGGCATTACGGCAGGCGCATCAACGCCTGAACGTATAATTAAGGAGGTTATTGCCAAGATGAGCGACGCCAAAACAGAACATGAAATGAACCCGATGCACGAGTTCATGGACGAAATCGACAAGTCACTGAGACTGCCGAGAAACGGAGAAGTTGTAACTGGGGAAGTTATCCAGGTTTCGGATAACGATGTGGTAATTAGCATTGGTGCTAAGAAAGACGGAGTCATTCCAAAAGACGAAATTACTCTCGAAGAAGGTCAGACTATGTTTGACGCCTTCAAAGAAGGTGATGAAGTCCAGGCCAAAGTTCTGAAAAATGATGACGGGGACGGAAACATATTGATGTCCAAAAAACGTGTAGTCATCAATGAACACTGGGATGAAATAAATCAGGCGATGGAAGAGGAGACTCCCATCGAGGTCAAGGTTACCAGAGAAGTCAATGGCGGTGTCATTGCCGTATACAATGAGATCTACGGTTTTATACCACTTTCACAGCTTTCAGACAGATATGTAGAAAAAGCTGATGAATTCGTGGGACAGACACTAACAGTACGTGTAACCAGAGTTGATCAGAAGAGAAACAAAGTTGTTTTCTCTCACAAATCAGTATTGAACGAACAGAAAGCACAGAAAATGGAAGAAATATGGGCTTCACTGGATATCGGAGACGTTATCCCGGGCAAGGTCATGAGGTTCACAGATTACGGTGCTTTTGTTGATATAGGCGGGATCGACGGTCTTCTGCATATTTCAGAGATCAGCTGGGGCAAGCTGAAACATCCTCAGGAAGTTTTGGAACTTAATCAGGAGATACAAGTAAAGATCCTTTCAATGAACAAGGAAAAAGAGAAGATATCTCTTGGATACAAGCAGAATCAGCCTGAGCCATGGTCTGTGATCAACGATAAATATGTTGTCAGCCAGGTAATAACCGGTAAAGCTGTACAACTCAAAGACTACGGAGTATTCGTGGAACTTGAACCGGGTCTTGACGGACTGGTACATATTTCAGAGATCGCCCATAAGAGAGTCAATGATATAAACGATGAGATTACAGTGGGTCAGGATATAACTGCAAAGATTCTTGAGATCGATCAAGATCGAAAAAGGATCAGCCTCAGTATCAAAGAGACAATCGAAAAACCTGAGGAAGATGAAGGGGATGAAGAAATGGTTAAGGCTCCCGAAAGCGGAGAAGCAGCAGGATTTGTTGAAGAAGAACAGATCAACGAAAGCCTCGCTGAAAAAGCTGTTGAAAAGATCAAGGAAGTCGTCGAAGAAGCTGAAGAAATCACTGAAACAGGTAAAGACATGGAAACTGTTCCTGACGAAATAGCTCTTTCAGACAAGGAAATAGACGAAGTGGATGAAGTCATGGAAAAAGTAGACGAAGTGATGGATGCCGCTGAAGAAGAACTTGAAAAAGAATAGATCTTTTAGTAATTATGCTTAAAAACGACAGACTTCGGTCTGTCGTTTAAATTGTAATGATAATACTATTTAGATTGATACATTCGGATCAACAGAGGAAACATGGCAAAAAATAATATAGTACTCATAGGTATGCCGGGAAGCGGCAAAAGTACGGTCGGTGTCGTGCTGGCCAAAACACTTGGATATAAATTTATCGATACAGACCTTCTCATTCAGGAGCAGGATGGTCGAATACTTCAGGATATAATCAATGAATCGGGCAACGACACATTCCAGAAGATAGAAGAAGATGTTCTGTGCGGATTGGACTGCCATAAGACAGTGATTTCAACCGGCGGCAGTGCAGTATATTCGGAGCCTGCAATGAAACATCTTAGAGAGATCAGCACCGTCTTTTATCTTGACGTTCCGCTTCATGTAATCAAAAAACGTCTTTATAATATAAAAACCCGCGGGATCACCATGGGTCCCGGCGAAACTATTGAACTTCTTCTGGCAAAAAGAAAACCTCTATACAAAAATCATGCGGATTTTACCATTGATGCTCTAGATAAAAATGTGGAAAGGATCGTTGAAGAAATAATCGAGGATCAACAAAAAGGAGTCACTGTTGATTAGCTGACATTTGTATCAGTTCTCTGGCACTTGCCATTGTGTTCTCAGTGATGTTTTTGCCGCCCAGAAGTCTTGCGATCTCTTTTATTCTGTCTTCTTCGTAAATTTCATTGACCGTCGTATAAGTAGTGTCATCATCACTGCTTTTTTTTATGACATAGTGATGATCGGCAAAAGCTGCTATCTGAGGGAGATGCGTTATACAAACAATCTGATGTTTTTCTGACATTTTACGAAGCTTTTCACCAACAATTGAAGCCGTTATTCCACTGATACCGCTGTCGATCTCATCAAAAATCATGGTCGGAATCCGGTCATAATCGCCGATGACTGTTTTGAGAGCCAGCATGATCCTGGACATTTCTCCTCCGGATGCGATCTTTACAAGTGGCAGAGGTGGAAGTCCTTTATTAGCTGAAAGTAAAAATTCAACATCGTCGATGCCGTTTGAGCTGAAGTTATCTTCTATTAAATCAACATCTACAAATTTTACCTGGAAAGCAGCATCAGAAAAATTCAGTTCGTCAAGCTCGCTTTGGATTTTCTTTGAAAGTTCTTCAGAGGCTTTTTTTCTTAGATTGCTGAGAGTTTGAGACTCTCTTGTAAGTTCTTCAGTAAGTCTTGAAAGTTCGGCAGAAAGCTCTTCTTTTCGCTCGTCTATATTGACGATCTCATTCAGTTTTTTCGATGATTCATCTCTGAATTCAAGGACAGCGTTTATACTGCCGCCGTATTTGCTGCTCAATCGCTCAAGGATATCCAGTCTGTCTACTGAATCATCGAGAAGTTTCTTTGAATAATCCATCTTATCAAGATAATCCCTGATGCTGACAGAAAGGTCTTCGAGTTGGTAATATGATTCGGATACCGACTCTTCCATGACCTTGAATTCAGAAGAAAGATTATTAATATCCCTTAGATTATTCATGATGCTTCCAAGCTGATCCAAAGTAGAAGGAGAAACGTCCTTTAATGCGGTATACGATTCGGAGAGCCTGTCGTGTATTTTTTCTCCGTTCTGAAGTAGCTTGATTTTTTCTCTCAACTCTTCATCTTCGCCGGTCCTAAGATCAGCAGCATCGATCTCGCTTATTTCGAATTTTAGGAAATCCAGTTCACGTTTTGAGTCGATTTCTTTCTTGAGAAGAGAATCCAGTGTAGATTTGACCCGGCTATATTCTTTATATAAAGAACTGACTTTTTCTTTTTCAGGGCGTATGAACTCTGAACTGTATGAATCTATGATGTGGATATGATTTTCTTTGTCAAGAAGGGACTGATGATCGTATTGGCCGTGGATATCGGCCATGGAGCTGGTTTCATCGGTAAGTTCGGAAAGGCTTAGTATCTTGCCGTTAAGCTTGCATAGGCTCTTGCCTGAACTGTTGATTTCCCTGCTGATGATAACCTCCTCCAAATCGGAATTATCGGTTCGTTCTCCTGCAAGCTGGATAATCGCCTTGTTATGACCGGCTCTTACCATAGTCGTATCAGCGCGGGCGCCTAGAGCCATGCTTACTGCCTCAATAATAATAGACTTACCTGCACCGGTCTCTCCTGTAATGATGTTAAGTCCGGGATGTAAGTCTACATCTATATTTTCTATTATGGCGAAATCATTTATTGATAAATGGTTGATCATGGATTCCTCCGCATGCCAAAGGTTTATCTCAGTATTTCATTGAACCTGCTGACCAGCGGAGACACATTTTCCGGTACATTTACAATAACCATTACGGTGTTGTCTCCTGCGATAGATCCAAGAATATTAGGGAAGTTAAGAGAGTCGATGGCTTCACCGGCAGCCGGGCCACATCCGCTCAAAGTTTTCACTACTATTATATTACCTGAATATGTGACTGTTTGTATAGTCTCTTTGAAAATTTTTACAAATCGATCGGTTATAGGCTGATTTACATTATTGCCAACTGTATATTTATACATTCCCGATGAGGAAAGGGTCTTGACAAGCTGCAGTTCTTTAATGTCTCTTGAAATGGTTGCCTGAGTTACTTCAAAACCGGCTTCTTTCAGAAGCTCTGCCAGTCTTTCCTGTGTATCAACTTCGTGAGAATTGATTATATCCAATATCTTATTTTGTCTTGAATATCTCATTGTGCACTCCTTTTTTAATGATTATCAATTACGCTAAGAAAATGATAAGTTATATTTATTCATAATATTAATTAATTATAACATAAATATGCATAATAACAACGAAATATTCATTATGTGGTAATATATGGTATTTGTAATACGAATTTCAATTTGTGGATAAACTTGCGAATACGTTTTTAACTATTCAATTATGGCATAAATATATTATTTCAAATGCGAACACATGTTTTTTATGTTATAATTGTGCTCAGAGGAAAATTAGATGAAAAACACAGGAAATATTTCAAAGATAATATGCATAATAATAATGATTATCCTGATGGCTGGCGTATTAAGCACTGTATCGGCTGAAACGGACACGGGGCAGCCTACAGCAGTTACAGAACAGGCTGTCCAAACTTCGGTGAAAGTAGACCCGCCGAAGCTTAAAGTCGGCTCGGCCAAGTCCAGGCAGGTTACTTTAAAATGGAACAAAATCAAAGGTGCTACACATTATCAGATATATCATAAAAAAGGAAAAAATAAATGGAAGAAACTAAAGACTTTTTCTGCATCAAAAACCAAATATACAAAAAAGAAACTGAGTATGAAGATGACATATTCTTATAAAATAAGGGCAAAGGTTAATGGCGTGTGGACGAGTTTCAGTCCAAAAGTCAAAAAGATAAAGGTAAAAGGCAAATACAAACAGCCAAGCATGTATGGCAGCAATCTTTCCGGTAAAGAATTACGTAAAGTAAGAGATAGAGTCGCTAATTTCGTAAATAAGAATCAGACATGGCGTCTTTCACAGGCAGAGAAGGCGGAACTTGCTGCTCAGTATGTATCACGTTCAATAAAATATAATGACAGAAACAGAACCAAATACTATAATACAGCATACGGAGGTCTTATCCGGAAAAAAGGAGTATGTTCCGCATTTATGAGGAGCTACAAAGCGCTTGCGGACGGAATGGGGCTAAAATGCAAATGTATCCATACCAATGTGAATTTCAGTGCTCATCAGTGGTGCCACGTGAAGGTCGAAGGCACATGGTATGTCCTTGAAACTCAAAGTGGAACATGGATGGGTAAGGTCAGCAAGCCTGACAGAAACAGTGATGACTTATTTGAAAATTATTATGTGATGAAGCGATAATAATGGGGAGCAAAATTTAAATGCGAGTTATTGGTATAGATCCGGGATATGCAATATTGGGGTACGGCGTAGTCGACATAAACGGCAGCAGGCTGTCCCCGGTGGCATACGGTGTTGTAACCACCGAAAGCGATATGGATATGCCAAATAGGCTTAAACACCTATATTCGCGGCTTATGGAAATAATATCCGAATATGAGCCGGATGTAAGCTCTATAGAAGAACTTTTTTTCAACAGCAATGCAAAGACTGCTATTCTTGTTGGGCAGGCCAGAGGAACAGCAATACTTGCATGCATCAACTCAGGGCTGGAAGTGTTTGAATATACGCCTCTTCAGATAAAGCAGGCGCTGGTCGGTTATGGCAGAGCTGAAAAAGACCAGGTACAATATATGGTAAAGACTTTGCTCAATTTAAAGGCTGTCCCAAAACCGGATGATGCTGCAGATGCAGTAGCTGCAGCGATCTGTCACTGCAATTCTGCCACAAGTTTGGGCAGGATCCATAAGGCGAAATAAAGTAAAAACGGAGGAATATATAAATTGATCGGATATGTAAAAGGAAAACTCGCATCAAAAGGTGACGGAAACGTTATTATCGAGACTGGCGGAATAGGGTATATCATCCATGTTCCTGACAATTCGCCGCTTCTTCTGGCAGCTGAAGGTGAGGATGTCAAAGTATTCACCCAGATGATTGTAAGAGAAGATGATATGAGTTTATATGGCTTTTTCGATAAAAAATCTGTATCTCTTTTCAATAAGCTATTGACAGTCAGCGGCGTCGGCGCCAAGGCAGGAATGTCCATACTGTCGGTACTTCCACCGGATGAACTAATAAAGGCCATAACATTCGGAGACACCGCAATGCTGACTAGAGCAAACGGTGTGGGCAAGAAGTCTGCGGAAAGAATAATTTTGGAGCTGGGAGATAAGCTGTCTGATTTCGGTATCGCTGTAGGCGGTACTGCAGGCGCAATCGGATCAACTAAGGAAGCAATACCGGGAGATCCAAGAGCCGAAGCGATAGAAGCCATGCTCAATCTGGGCTATTCCAAGTCGGAAGCAGCTTCCGCAGTTCTCAGTGTTGAAGAAGATGGGCTGACCACGGAAGAGTATATTAAAGAAGCACTTAAACGAATGTAGTATTTGTACCTAGGAGTTAGTATGGATTTTGAAGAAAGATTCGATGACCGCATCATCAATAGTTCAAATATCGATGAAGAAGAGCAAGTCCAGGATTATTCTCTGAGACCTAAAAAGTTAAGTGAGTATATCGGACAGAAAAATGTCACCGATAATCTCAAGGTTTTTATCGATGCTGCCCAGATGAGGGGAGAGGCATTGGATCATGTACTTTTTTACGGACCTCCGGGATTAGGTAAAACCACGCTGGCCGGTATAATTGCCAATGAACTTGGCGTTGAGATAAGAATAACATCCGGTCCTGCTATCGAGAAAGCAGGGGATCTGGCTGCTCTTCTGACTAACCTGAATGACAACGACGTGCTTTTTATAGACGAGATTCACAGGCTGAACAAATCAGCAGAAGAGATATTGTATTCTGCCATGGAAGACTATGAAATCGACATGATAATTGGAAAAGGCCCGTCTGCACGTTCCATAAGGCTGCCATTATCTCGGTTTACGCTTATAGGTGCAACCACCAGGGCAGGAAATCTTTCAGCGCCTCTTAGAGACAGATTCGGGATCGTAAGCAAGTTTGAGATGTATACAAAAGATGAACTTGCCGAGATCATAAGAAGATCTGCAAAGCTTTTGGATGTAGGAATAGACGGAGATTCCCTTAAAGCTTTATCAAAGAGATCAAGAGGCACGCCCCGGGTCGCAAACAGGCTGCTTAAGAGAGTCAGGGACTTTTCCCAGGTAAAAGGCGACGGCAGGATCGACATGACAATAACTAAAAGTACTTTTAAATCTTTCGGAATTGACGAAAAAGGACTGGAAGGACTGGATCGTGACATACTGAGACTTATTATAGAAAAATTCAACGGCGGACCTGTGGGGATCGATACTATAGCAGCTGCAATCGGTGAAGAAAAGGTTACTATAGAAGACGTTTACGAACCGTTTCTTATGCAAGCCGGATTTTTGCACAGGACTCAAAAGGGAAGAATCGTGTCAGATGATGCATATCTTCATTTGGGACTCAGTGTGCCGACCAAAAGTGATACTAATAAAGACAGGGAGATACAGATAAATTTCATGGATGACAATGAGGATCAAAGCTGAATATGGACATAAGTTTATTTGATTACAGCCTCCCGGAGAATCAAATCGCACAATTCCCGGCGAAAAAGAGAGATGAATCCAAATTATTGGTTGTTGACAGATCGGACAACACGATTAACCATAAACATTTTTATGACATTCTTGATTATTTAGATTCGGGTGACTGTCTTGTTTTTAACAACTCAAAAGTAATTCATGCAAGACTAATAGGCATCAAAGAAAAAACCGGTGCAAACATCGAAGTATTCCTTATCAAAAGACTTGATGAAGAAAAAGACACGTGGGAAGCCATGGTAAAGCCGGCAAAGAGGCTAAGAAAAGGTGATACAGTCGTATTTTCTGAGGATTTTAAGGCCGAACTAATAGGAGATGCAGATGACGGGCTGAGGATAATCAAATTCTATTATGATGGCGTCTTTATGGAGAGATTGGCGGAACTTGGCAAGATGCCTCTTCCTCCTTATATCAAAAGACCTGCTGATCATGATGACGACGGCAGATATCAGACAATATATTCTGAAATAGAAGGTTCAGTTGCCGCTCCTACAGCGGGATTACACTTTACCGACGAATTGCTTGAACGAGCCAGGGCGAAGGGTATAAAACAGGCTTTTCTCACACTTCATGTAGGTATCGGAACTTTCAGGCCTGTAAAAACAGATATTATCGAAGACCATATCATGCATGAAGAAGTTTATACTGTATGCGATGAGGCGGCGGATATAATCAACACTGCCCGAAAAAGCGGCGGGAGAATTATATGCGTCGGGACCACATCAGTGAGAACACTGGAAAGTGTAACTGATGATGATGGAATTATTCACCCGGGAAGCGGGGAAACCGATATTTTTATTTACCCAGGGTACAAATTCAAGGCAGTTGACGGCCTCATTACAAACTTTCACCTGCCTAAATCGACGTTATTGATGCTGATTTCAGCATTTTATGACAGGGAAAAAATCCTCGATGTATACGAGCAGGCTATAGAAAACAACTATCGTTTTTTCAGCTACGGCGATGCGATGATTATACTATAAAAAAGGATAAGAAAAGATGGATGCGGTAAAATTCAAACTACATAAAACAAGCAAAAAAGGCAAAGCCCGGCGGGGAACGGTAACAACACTTCACGGAAGTATTGAAACTCCTGTATTTATGCCGGTTGGAACGGCTGCAACCGTTAAAGCCATGAAACCGGAAGATGTAGAGGCTCTGGGAGCGGATATAATTCTTTCCAACACATATCATCTATATCTGAGGCCTGGTGCTGAAGTTATCAAAGCGGCCGGCGGTCTTCACAAGTTCATGAACTGGGATAAGTCCATACTCACTGACAGCGGCGGATTTCAGGTGTTCAGCCTTGGTGATATCAGAAAGATCACAGAGGAAGGTGTGGAATTCAGATCTCATCTGGATGGGTCAAAGCATATGCTTTCACCCGAAAAATCCATCGAAGTACAGAATGCTCTCGGTTCTGACATAATAATGGCTTTCGACGAATGTGCTCCGTATCCTGCGGATAGGGATTATGTAAAAAAATCCATGGAAATGACGACCAGATGGCTCAAAAGATGTAAAGATGCACACAAAAATATAGAGAATCAGAGCTTGTTCGGTATAATGCAGGGCGGAATGTATAACGATCTGCGAATAGAAAGTGCCAAGCAGATCACAGAATTGGATCTGCCCGGTTATGCGGTCGGCGGCCTGAGTGTTGGAGAATCGAAAGATATAATGTACGATGTCCTGGAGGCCAGTGTCGATTATCTTCCTGATGACAAGCCAAGATATCTAATGGGTGTAGGGAGCCCCGATTGCCTCTTTGAGGGAGTAGAAAGAGGTATTGATATGTTCGACTGTGTGCTTCCCACAAGGATTGCCAGGAACGGAACTGCTATGACATCTCAGGGAAGCATCAATATTAAAAATGCCAGATTTGAAAAGGATTTTGACTCGTTGGATCCGGAATGCGACTGCTACACCTGCAGGAACTACTCAAAAGCATATCTGAGACATCTTTATAAATCGAATGAAATTTTGTCATCAATGCTGCTGACGACCCATAATATAAGATTTTTGGTAAAAATCATGGAAGATATTCGAAATGCCATCGATAATGATACATTCCCGGAATTAAAAAAAGAATTCTTTACAAAGTATTATGACAAATAGTAAAATTGTACAAAAGAAATATAAATGATCAAGGAGTAATATTAAATGCCAATACTAGTTCAAAAAGGATTACCCGCTTATAAAACACTTAAAGACGAAAACGTCTTTGTAATGTATAAGGACCGTGCCGAGGCTCAGGATATAAGACCGCTGAGTGTTGCAATCGTTAACCTGATGCCTACTAAAGAGGTCACAGAGACACAGCTCATCAGAATGCTTGCAAACACACCGCTGCAGGTGGATCTCCAGCTGCTCACTATGGAAAGTCATGAGACCACACATACAGATGAGCTTCATATGGAGACTTTTTATAAAACTTTCGATGAAATAAAAAGTGAAAAACTGGACGGGCTTATTATAACCGGAGCTCCGGTTGAATTTCTGCCTTTTGAAGATGTAGACTACTGGAACGAACTGAAAGAGATCATGGATTTCTCACGTAAAAACGTTTTCAGCACACTTCACTTATGCTGGGGAGCACAGGCTGCACTTTATCACCACTATGGCATCAATAAGCAGATCATGGATGAAAAACTGTTCGGCGTTTTTAAGCATGATACCATTGACAACAGGTCTGAGTTCACAAGAGGGTTCGATGACGAGTTCTTTGCTCCTCATTCAAGACATACTCAGATCCTCAAAGAAGATGTCCTTAAAGAAAAAGACCTTAAGATACTAGCAGAATCGGAAGATGCAGGCCTTCACATTATGAGCAATCAGAATAACAGATTCCTGTTCGTGCAGGGGCATGCTGAATATGACTGGGACACTCTTAAGCTCGAATATGACCGTGATATTGGCAAGGGGCTGGACATAGACGTTCCAAGGAACTATTTTAAGGATGATGATCCAAGTAAGAGGATCGTGGTGAGATGGAGCGGGCACGGCAATCTTTTCTTTGCAAACTGGCTCAACTATATATATCAGGAAACTCCGTATGATCTGAATAATTTGAAGGAGTTTTAATGGAAAGATGTATCCACTGTGAAAGCTGCGGTGGTTGTCTTTATCAGGGCACACCATATGAAGAACAGCTCAGTATCAAGGAGGACCATGTAAGGAAAATCTTTGAAAAAAGAAACATAACCTGCGGGGAATTTGCCGGCATAGAGGCTGCACCCCGCATTTATTCGTACAGAAATAAAATGGACTATACATTCGGAGATGAAATAATAGACGGTCCCATGACCTTGGGAATGCACAAGAGAAAACAATTCATGTCCATAGTGACTACTGATCAATGTCAGATCGTCCCGGAAGATTTCAACAAAATCTTAATAGCGACACTGAAGTTTGCTCGGGATCATGATTATTCTTTTTATCACAAAAAAAGTCATACAGGTCTGCTTCGCCATCTGGTTCTAAGGGCAGGCGAGAACACTGAAGAACTGCTGGTCAATATCGTCACGACTACTCAAGCTGAATTCGATGAACAGGCTTTTACCAAAATGATTCTAAATCTGGATACTCAGCTTGATAAAGTAGGGATCCTTCGAACTGTATATAATGGAGCCTCTGACTTTATTTATATGGACGATATAAAACTCCTCTGGGGACAGGACCATTACACCGAAAATCTTCTTGGACTGAAGTTCAAGGTGAATCCAGACTCTTTTTTCCAGACTAATACCAAAGCAATCGAAAGGTTATACAGAGATGCTGTAGATCTTATGTCAAAAGGAGGAGAAAGCACTGTATTTGATGTATACTGTGGCACAGGGACCATAAGCCTTGCCGTTTCAAAATATGTAAAAAAGGTATACGGAATCGAGCTTGTCCCAGAATCAGTGGAGGCTGCCAGAGAAAACGCCGGAATCAATAATATAGAAAACTGTGAATTCCTTGAAGGAGATGCTTTTGCAGTCATGGATTCTCTTGATTTAAAACCCGATTCTCTTATTCTGGATCCGCCAAGAGCGGGGCTCCATCAAAAAGCTGTGAGAAAAATAATTGAATATGATCTTCCTGAAATAATATATGTATCATGCAATCCGAAGACATTCGCCGAAAATATGGAAAGCCTGAAGTATGCAGGGTATAAGCTGGCTTATGTCAAACCTTATGATAATTTCCCTTTTACAAAGCATACGGAGTTACTGACAAAGATCGTCAAATCATAATGACAGGAGATTAAATTTGATCAAATCCGGTAGAATAGCAATAATAGATGAACTAAGAGGATTGGCACTGCTGAATATGATAGTATATCATTTTCTGTATGATCTTGCTGCCATTTACAATTCGGGACCTGATTGGATGTTTTCACCGAAAACTGAAATATGGCAGGAATATATCTGTATTTCATTTATAGCCATCGCCGGGATCTCGATCCCATATGCAAAGAATCCTTTTAAACACGGTATAATAGTACTTGCTTGCGGAATCGGTATCAGTCTTGTCACATATGCCTTTATGCCTGAGATGTTCATAGTGTTTGGCATACTTCATATGATAGGGATATCTATTCTTCTTTATGTTATTTTGAGACACCCCATAAATAAAATAAACAATATTATTGGATTTATTGTATCTATAGTGCTTGTGATTCTTACCTGGAATGCTGTTAACGGGTATCTCGGAATAGGCGATTTTACCATAAGTTTGCCTGTAATCGAATCTAATTGGTTGTTGCCGCTGGGAATTACATCAGGAAGTTTTACATCAGCTGATTATTTTCCGTTGCTTCCGTATTTCTTTATCTTTACAGCAGGTGTATTCCTTTCGGACTGGATAAAAAGGTGGCCGCTCTGGACCAGAAAAACCCATATTCGACCGCTGCAGTTTGTCGGTCAGCACACTCTAATAATTTATCTTGCACATCAACCTCTAATACTCAGCTGTCTCTATCTGTATTTTAATTTCATCGCACCCCAATAAAAAAACCGCTTCAAAAGAAGCGATTTTTTTTATGTCTTTAGCTAATCTGTTATTCTGATGCGACCCACAATCCGTGAAGGTTACAATATTCATATGCTGTGATGGGACCCTCATCTTCATGAATGTAGAATACTGCTTCGGGCTTTTCACCAGGTTTGAGTTCTTCTCTTTCTGTAGTTCCTTTGGCATTTGTTACCAGTATCCACATGATGTAATGTTCATCAAGCATTGGATGTTCTACTGATCCGACCTTTACTGTTACTTTGTTTCCGTCTCGTTCGATTACCGGAACGTGTTTTTCCTGAGCGGCATCAGTTGAATTTGCCTTGAGTAATTCCATATCTTGTCCACAGCAAACGGGAGTAACACCGCTGTCATTGATAACTCCGAATAAGTTACCGCATATGTTGCATCTGTAAAATTTCTTTTCGATCATGATTTACCTCCTATATAAAAATATACAATAGTTGATGTTCGTCTTATATTATCATATACCCTGATAAGTTGATTTGAAACTTTACCGGGTACTAAGACCATTGAGAAATTTCAGTATTGTACAAGCGGGAATGTCTACACTATCCAGCTTAGCATACTCAGTGATTTCTCCCTGATATTCATCAGTAAAACCGATTGAAACAATTTCCAAATCCGGGCTTTTCTCCTTGAAAAAACCAAGTTCAGTACGAGTGGTCCTATATCCCATATTTGCTTTTATCTTTAAATCTGTTTTATATATTTCTGATAGTTGAGAGGGGAGATATGACTTTTTATCTGTATTGTAGCCGTCCACCTGATCCTTTATGTTAAGAGTCATATTGGAAATCTTAGCGATTTGCGTATGATCGACTATCATTTTGTCAAGAGCGGATTCCAGCTTTGATTGAGCGAATATTTCACACACGATTTCTGTATCTGTGACATTGACAGAACCGACATTAGAAGAAGCTGTCACTTTATCATTGTCATTATATTTGCCGTCCACGATACTATATAAAAAGCTGATCAGGGAGTCGACATCTTTATCTGCAAGTGCTTTATCAGGAACAGTTGTTTCAAGGATCTCAAGTTTGGCGTTAGGATCACTTTCCGAATGTTCTTTGAGATATGCTTTTTTAGCTTTATTGAATATTGTGTTTATCTTGTTTTTTTCATATTCATTAAGGGTTATAACTGCTTTTGCACATTTCGGAATTTCGGTAGCTTTATCTCCGCTTTCGATGTCATTCAATTCAAAGGTAAGTCCTTCACTTTTTGTAAGAGCCATTACTTCCGCAAGGAACATAATGGGATTTCCCTGATTCTTTTGTGCACCAACACCGGAATCTCCACCTACAAAACCATCGGCAGCCAGAACAAATGAATATTTATTGCGAGTATCGTTTTTTTCTACTTTTTCAACACAAGACAGGACGGATGAATAAGCTGAACCGGTTTCAATGTTTTCGGTGTTGTTATTATTGAGATTTATAAGGTATTCTCCTTTTAGAAATTCCGCATCAATATTCTTTGCGCCGGTCATATTGCCTTCGCCGTCAACAGTGAAAATAGCTTTGACTTTGCCTTGTTCAGCAGTGCTTCCCAAGACATAAAACATTGTGGCCATCCCAAGACCGCTGGAAGCGCCAAGGCTTGTATGATTTCCGGTTATCTTTCCTGTATCATCATTTATCATAGGTGTTATACCGTCTTTGGTTGGGTCGAATATTATTGAAGGGCTTGATTTTACGACCATATCCATGTTCGACTGGAGCACTGTGACCGGTGCGTTTTCATAGCCTGCTGATGCTGGCTTTTCAATCATTATATTTCCTGCTTTGTCTGTTTTGCTTTTAAGTCCCAGAGCTTTGGCTCGGTCTGTGATGTACTTACTGACTTTGCTCATGTCGTCGCCGTTATTGCGGGGGACTGCTGAGATATCAGTGAATTCCTTGAGTATAGCCATCTGCATCTCATCTTCAACAGTTGACTCTTCTTCGTTTTTCCCGCAGGAAGTGAGCAATGCACTTCCTATTAAAGTAATTATCAGTATTAACGAAATATATTTTTTATTCATTAATTTATCTCCTTTATGCACCCATCCACTATACCATAAAGAAGATAGACGAGGAATAAATTAAAGTAGATTTCACACAAAAGACAAATTTTGAAAGATTATTCCTTGAAATGAGTCAGAACCTGTGGTATAGTTAGTTTCGTTCGTGATTAAATTATGCAGAAGGAGGTGGAACGAATGTCAAGAAAATGCGAAATATGCGGAAAAGGGCAGGTTTCTGGAAATAACGTTTCTCACTCAAACAGACACACCAGAAGAAAATGGAACGCAAATATTCAGTCAGTAAAGATTGAAGAAGGCGGAACAAAAAAAAGAATAAACGTATGCACAAGATGCATCAAGTCCGGAAAAGTACAAAGAGCAATATAATTCCGGGATTTATAGAATTGGCTAAACGACCGGTGACAGGATTGCCGGTTTTTTCTTTTTTTGCTATTTTACCTTGGATGCCGATATGATAGAATAATATTCAAATACATCTCAAATAAAATGATAAAGGTAATCATATGTTATACAGCGAAAAAAATGAGTTCGGCAAGATCGAATTCGACGAAAAGATAATCGGAAATATAATAAGAAGGGCATCCGATAACTTTGATGGTCGAGTCATGCTATCAGGTGCCAAAGGCAGGATCAAAAAGAACTCTCCGAAAGACAGAAATTCCGATGATATCACATTTATGAATATGAAAAACAGTGAAGAAGGTTACGTGATTGATGTATATATAGTTTTGAAATTCGGAACCAGCATCAGACGTACATCAAACGAACTTATCAAAACGATCCGGGAACAGGTTACTCAGATCACAGAGATGAAGATCAGCAAAGTCAGAATAATAATTACAGGTATGCTCTCTAAGAATTTCTCAAGAAGGCACATCGAGGTCGAAGGGTAATGCTGGATCTGACAAGCCCTGTATCGGACATCAAGGGGATAGGTCCCAAAAAACAAAAAATACTTAAAAAACTGGAGGTTTTCACTGTGGAAGACCTTCTTTATTATTTTCCCAGAAATTATGAAGACAGGCGGAACAAGGTATCAATCTCAGAATTAATCGAAGGTCAGCCGTCTGTAATAACAGGAGAGGTGATATCGAAGGAAAGCCCTAAAGGTTATATGCGGGGCAAGTCTCCCTTCAAACTTTATGTAAAGGATGAAACTGGAGTACTGGAAATCGTATTTTTTAAATCTGTCTATATGGACAACATATTTAAAATTGGAAAGACATTCATATTCTACGGCTCTCCTACGAGAAGTATGAACAAGCTTCAGCTCATACATCCGGATTTCAGACCTGAAAGTGAAGGTACCGGACCGGAAATACTTCCCGTATACCCGCTGACTGAAGGTCTGGGTCAGAGAGAGATAAGAAAATGGGAGGAATCGCTGATTCCTCTGGCAGCCTCAATGGCAGAATATCTGCCTGAATCTACACTTAAAAGAAATAATCTTTGTGGTATTTCATATGCTCTTTCGAATATCCACTTCCCGGAAGACAAAAAGAAATACCTCGAGGCCAGATACCGGCTGGTGTTCGAAGAACTTCTCGAACTTCATCTGGGGCTGACTCTCCTAAAGAATAACAGCACATCGGATGACAAAGGAATCGCTTTCTCTGTAGATGCAGACCCGACGGAATTTGTAAACAGCCTTGAATTTCAGCTTACCGATGCTCAGGATAGAGTCATAAAAGAAATAATCAGGGATATGGAAGAATCCAGTCCTATGAACAGGCTTGTTCAGGGCGATGTTGGATCGGGAAAAACAGTGATAGCGGCATCTGCAATGTACAAGGCGGTGGAATCAGGATACCAGGCAGTTATGATGGCACCAACGGAGATACTGGCCTCACAGCATTTTGGGGAGATCAAAAGATTGTTTGCCGGATTTGATATCAATATCGGATTTCTTTCCGGGTCAGTCAAAAAAAACGAAAGAAATGAAACTTTGAAAAATCTGGCTGACGGAAATATAGATATCATGATCGGTACCCATGCACTGATACAGGAAGATGTCAAATATAAAAATCTCGGGTTGGCCGTGACGGACGAACAGCACAGATTCGGTGTCAGACAAAGGATAGCCCTTTCGGAAAAAGGTAAAAATCCTGATGTGCTTGTAATGACAGCAACTCCCATACCCAGAACACTGGCTTTTATACTGTACGGGGATCTTGATATTTCCGTGATCGATGAAATGCCTCCGGGAAGGCAAAAAATCATCACCAAGTATGTAGGCGGCAGGGAACGGTCAGCCGCATATGATTTCGTTATGAAAGAAGTGGAAAAGGGTAGGCAAGCTTATGTTGTTGCACCTTTGATCGAAGATTCAGAAGTGCTGGAGCAGCTTAAAAGCACAGAAACTCTTTATAAAGATCTACAGAAAAAATTTAAAGGATACTCACTGGCACTTCTCCACGGTGCAATGAAGCAAGCCGAAAAAGATCAGATAATGGAGAGTTTTTACAAGGGAGAAATACAGGTTCTTGTCTCTACTGTCGTAATTGAAGTCGGAATAAATGTCAAAAATTCAACAGTAATGGTCATTGAGAATGCAGAACGTTTCGGTCTGGCCCAGCTCCATCAGCTCAGAGGTCGAGTGGGAAGGGGAGAACATCAATCGTATTGTGTGCTCATATCAGATTCTAAGACAGATGAAGCTAGAGAAAGGCTGGATCTCATGACAAAGACCGACGACGGATTTGAGATCTCCGAAAGAGATCTTGAAATGAGAGGGCCGGGAGATCTGTTCGGTTCACGTCAGCACGGCCTGCCAAGACTGAGACTCAGTGACCTTATCAAACATGTAAACATTCTTGAGGTCATAAAACAGGAATCAAAGGCACTTTTAGAAGCCGATCCGGACCTTTCAGATCATTTAAACAAACCTCTTAAAAATAAAATAGAAAAGATGTTTTTTGATTTGAATAAAATTGGACTATAATATAAAATATATTTAATGTTATTACTGATAAATTCAATTAATATAAAATATATTTACATTTATAAAGCAATGTTGTATAATATTATCAGGTGATGATAATGATTAATAACAGAGAAAAATATTTAGGTGAACAAATCAAATCTGCAAGGCTCAGAAAGAATATGACACAGGGAGAAGTAGCAGCAAGAATAGGAGTAACTCTTCCTACCATATCAAGACTTGAATCCGGGAAGGGATCCTCTCTTGATACTTTTATTAAGGTCGTTGATGTACTTGGAGAAGGCAAATGGCTTGATTCATTTGCGCCAAAAGTTGCGGTAAGTCCAATGGCAATGAAAAAAAAGACAGAGACGCGGAAACGGGCCAGCAGCAAAAAGAAGGCACTTAAATGAAATATGTTCCCACAGATCTGATAGAAGTGATGTATCATCACGAGTCTGTCGGTGCTCTGGCACTGGACATAAACAGCGGGTTTTATGCTTTTGAGTATGATCCGGAATTTTCCAAGTCCGGCATTGAACTGAGTCCTCTCACTATGCCACTCAGCAGGAATGAGCCGGTTGTTTTTCCATATTTGCCAGAAGCCACTTATCATAAACTTCCGCCTTTTATCGCAGATTCCCTTCCTGATACATTCGGCAACGCTCTGATCGATGTTTGGATGGCAAGAAACGATATCGAAAAATCCAGCCTGACCGTCCTGGACAGGTTGGCATATATAGGCAGAAGAGGCATGGGTGCTCTTGAATTCAAGCCAATGATCAAGCTGGGAGATCGCAGACCAACTGCCATCGAAATGAACGATCTTGTGACAACTGCAAGAAAAGCCGTCAATGTAGATCTTGCCGGAGATGTAAGGGGAGTCACAGATTCGGCTATCAGACAGCTGATTTCCGTAGGGACATCCGCAGGCGGAGCAAGAGCGAAAGCGGTAATCGGATTTGATCCCGTAAAAGAAAAATTTCTTTCAGGTCAATTCGACCTTCCTGAGAATTACGAACACTGGATGATAAAATTCGATCTTCCCGAGCAGGAAGGCGCAAACTCAATACGAGAATACGGCCGAATCGAATATGCATATTATCTTATGGCAAAGGAATGCGGGATAAATATGACCGAATCCAGATTGGCAGTCATAGACGACAGGGCCCATTTTATGACAAAGAGATTCGACCGCAGCGGCAACGAAAAGATTCATATGCAAAGTCTGTGTGCAATGTCTGAACTTGATTACAATATGAGGGCTGTCCATGATTACATCCAGTATTTTAATACAATAAACGAACTGGATCTAGGTTACAACGCAGTTGACCAGGCTTTTGCAAGAATGGCATTCAACATTGTAATGCACAACAATGATGATCATTCAAAGAATCATGGATTTTTGTTTCATAATGGTTTATGGCAGCTGTCACCGGCCTATGATCTGACATTTGCTTCGGATCCGGGCAATAAATGGCTGAATCAGCATCTTATGGGTGTAAACGGCAAGTTCGCAGATATAAACGACGAGGATATGTTGGAAGTCGGACATAAGTTTTACGTAAAAAATCCGGAAACCATACTCAGAGATATTAGAAAGGTAGCCGGCTTCTGGCCTGATTTTGCGGGAGAGTCGGGACTGTCTGCCAGTGAGACAAAGAGAGTAGGCAATTTACTTTTGTAACGTCCGAATTAAATTGTAAATTCTGTTGTTTTTATATAGACTCTTACTGTATAATAATCCATAACGTAACAGACTGAAACAATGATAACGAGTAATCGTGAGGTGGTAATAATGAGGGTTATAGCAGGAGAAAAAAAGGGACGTAAATTAGGCTCGCCAAAGGGAGATCTTATAAGGCCTACACCCGATAAGGTCAAGGGGGCATTGTTCAATATTCTTGCGGAAAAGAACTCAGATGCCATAATAATAGACTTATTTGCTGGAAGCGGAGCTATAGGAATCGAAGCCCTCAGCAGGGGGGCCAGGAAAGTTTATTTCGGCGATTTCGATAAAGCAAGTTTCAATCTCGTAAAGAAAAATCTGGAACATCTGGATTACACAAAAGAAGACGATGATAAAGGTGAAGTGCTCTATGGAGATTACAGCGAGGTCCTTACTGAGATCAAAGAAAAAGCAGATATAATATTTCTTGACCCGCCTTACGGCAAAGGCATATATGAAGATGTGCTGAATTCAATTTCGGATAATGATTCTCTCAAAAAAGACGGAGTTATCATCATCGAACGGGATACATGGAATCCTATCCCTGATGAAGTTGCAAAATACACGAAAAAAGATACAAGGAAATACGGTAAAACATCAATAGACATTTTTGAGATAAAATAATTTGGCAGATAGAGGAACTGAAGCTCATGAAAAATACCAAAATGCTGTACGCCGGAACTTTTGACCCCATTACAAACGGACATCTGGATCTCATAAGGAGAGGGTCGAAAATGTGTAAAGAACTTGTGGTAGGAGTCCTTTCAAATAAATCAAAGCAGCCACTTTTTTCTACGGATGAGCGGATCAAAATGATCGAGATGTGCACCGGTGACATAGACAATATAAAGATAGATACATTTGACGGGCTGCTGGCCGATTATGTGAAGATGAACAATATTGACATCGTGCTCAGAGGTCTTCGGATGTATATGGACTTTGAATACGAAATGCAGATGGCACAGATGAATGCAAGACTTTATAACGGAGATGTGGAGACGGTTTTTCTCATGACCGCTCCGGACTATTCCTTCGTCAGCTCCAGCATTGTAAAGGAAGTTTCCCTTCTTAAAGGAGATGTGGATGGTCTCGTACCGGACTCAGTTCTGGAGTTTATGAAGGATAAATACAGCAAACTGTAATCAAATTATTTACGTAATATTTTATATTAAGGAGAAAACAACAACGGAGGTTGCATAAATGAAAGTACTTGACCTACTTGAAGAAATCGAAGAAATCGCGGATACAAGTTCCAGTGTACCACTAACTGCCAAGATCATGGTGGACAGAGAAGAGATCCTTGAGATCGTAAAAGACATCAAGGTCGCGCTCCCTGATGAGATCCAGCAGGCACAGTTCATCAAGAATGAGCGCCAGAGGATACTGGAAGAAGCAAAGAACGAGTACGAAATGCTCATAAAAGATGCGGAAAAACAAGCAGAAATGCTTGTTGATGATCACGAGATCACTACTCAGGCTAAGCACAGAGCCATGGAAATCACCAAAAGAGCAGAAGATAATGTCAGACAGCTCAAAATGGGATCATTCGAATATGTGGACAAGATACTCTTCGATTTCCAGGAGAAGATGGAGATACTCAACACTCAGTATTTCGGTGACATGTTCAATAATCTTCAGAAGACTTTTGATGATATCAATGACAAGCTTCTGGAGAACAGAAACGAGATCAAAGAATTGGCTTACCAGACAAGGGTAGACGCTGACGATAAAGACGAATAATGAATGTTCAGGGAATTATAGCAGAGTATAATCCTTTCCACAATGGTCATCTCTATCATCTCGAACAATCGAGGAAGGTTACAGGTGCAGATGCAAGTGTGGCGGTAATGAGCGGAAACTTCGTTCAAAGAGGAGAACCTGCTATACTTAACAAATGGATAAGATCAGAAATGGCAGTACGAAACGGGGTAGACCTTGTTGTGGAACTGCCATTTGCTTATGGGTGCAATAATGCGGAACTCTTTTCGAGGGGCGGTGTTGAGCTGCTTGACGGTCTTGGCTGCATCGATTCTGTTTGCTTTGGAAGCGAAAACGGTGAAATTGCTCCGTTACAGGAGATATCGGATATACTAACTGAAGAATCGCCCGATTTTTCCAGAGTGCTGAAGGAAAAACTGGGAGAAGGTGTTTCATTCCCTAAGGGCAGGCAGGAAGCACTGGCTGATTTCGCAGGTGCGGAAAAAGCTTCACTGCTGGAATCACCTAATAACATACTTGGAATCGAATATCTGAAACAGCTTAGCTTAATTGATTCGAAAATGGAGCCATTCACAATAAAAAGAACCGGAGCGGCTATCAACGAAAAAAATGCCAAACATGGTATGGCAGGAGCCACAGCCATCAGAGATATGATAGATGTTGGGGATTTTTATGAGGCAATGGGATATATGCCTCTCATAAGCCGTAAAATATTGGCTGAATGCCGAAGCTGCATTTCAAGTTATGAAATGTTTCGTGAGTTGATAATTTATTCCATCATATCCAAGTCAAATGAAGAAATTGCCAATATTTATTCAGTAACTGAAGGTCTTGAAAACAAAGCAATATCAGCCGCCAAAGAATCAGCTTCCATCAACGAAATGATCGACAATATCAAATCAAAGCGTTACACCCAAACCAGGATCCAGAGAATTCTGATCCACATTTTGACATGCCTCACCAGAGAAAAGATGAACATAATACTTGAAGAGAAACAGATGTATGCACGTGTACTTGCCTTTAACGAAACCGGCGCATCACTTTTAAAACAAATAAAAAAGAAAGATATGTCAAGTATCCCAATCATAACCAATATATCAAAAGAGTCGGACAACCTTAAAACCTGCCGGGAATTGTTTGACTACGATATGATGTCGACAGATATTTTTAACCTGGCTGTGACTCATGATATCCATAAAAATTCGGATTACAGGCGGGTTCCCGCCTTTGTAAAGGGATAAGCAAAATTATTTCAATAAATGGTTTGAATTGGCTCGGCTTTGGTATATAATATTGCTCGTGTTAAAACAATGTTATGTAAATAATAATTTCAAATAAACGGAGGTAGATATGAAAATTTTGGTAATCAACTGTGGAAGTTCATCACTTAAGTATCAAGTTATAGATATGACTGATGAAAGCGTAATGGCTAAAGGACTTGTTGAAAGAATCGGGATCGACGGCTCCATCCTCAAACACGAGAAGGAAGGCAGAGACGACAAGTTTGAGCTGGAAGCTCCAATGAAGGATCATAAGGATGCCATCAAACATGTAATGGATGCCATCATAATGGATGACTTCGGAGTCATAAAGAGCATGGATGAGATCGGTGCGGTAGGCCACAGAGTCGTACATGCCGGTGAAAAATACGCCAGATCAGTCGTCCTGAATCAGGATGTCATCAATGCTCTCGAAGAATGTGTCGAGTTGGCCCCGCTTCATAATCCTCCCAATCTTCTTGGTATCCAGGCCGCTCAGGAGCTCATGCCCGGAACACCAAACGTAGGCGTATTTGATACAGCATTTCATCAGACCATGCCACCTTCATCATTCATTTACGCTCTGCCCTATGAATATTATGAAAAATACGGAGTAAGACGTTACGGATTCCACGGAACCAGTCACAAATACGTTTCGGAAAAGGCTGCAGAAATGCTTGGAAAGAGACCTTCCGAGATAAAAGTTATCACATGCCATCTTGGCAACGGCGGAAGTGTCGCAGCAGTAAAAAGAGGCAAGAGCATAAATACTTCAATGGGATTCACTCCTCTTGAAGGCCTTGTAATGGGAACGAGGTCAGGAGATATCGACCCTGCGATCGTTGCATATCTTTCGGAAAAAGAAAAAATGACTGTTGAGGAAGTAACAAATGTCCTCAACAAAAAATCAGGCGTAATGGGCATATCCGGTGTCAGCAGCGACTTCAGAGACTTGGGATCCGCAGCAGCGGAAGGTAACGAAAGAGCAGAGCTTGCACTTGAAGTATTTGCTCACCAGGTAAAATTCTATATCGGCGGCTATATGGCTGAGATGAACGGTGCCGATGCAATAGTATTCACAGCAGGTATCGGAGAAAATGATATAAGAATGAGAGCCAGGATCTGTGAAGGACTGGATACCTTGGGAATCAAGCTCGATCGTAACAAGAATGACGTAAGGGGAGAGGAGACCGTCATAAGTGCAGATGACTCCAAGGTCAAGATCCTTCTCATTCCAACAAATGAAGAGCTTGTGATTGCCAGAGATACATACAGATTAGTGGAACAAATGGGCTGATATAACCAAAAGGTAAATTTTGGTTGACAATCAAGGACCTGATGGATATAATTTAAAGGCTGAATAATTACTATAAGGAGGTGTAAACATGGCAGTTCCCAAACGGAAAATATCAAAAGCGAAAAGAGACTCAAGAAGAGCGCCGAACATGAAAATGGACGCGCCGGGACTTTCAGTATGCCCCCAGTGTCATGAACCGAAATTACCACATAGAGTGTGTCCAAATTGCAATTTCTATGATGGTAAAAAGGTAATAGCTGACTAATTAAAAATACTGAACCAATAACAAACCGACTGTGAAATATTTTGCAGTCGGTTTTTCGTTGTTGGTTATTCTGATATCCCGGGCTATTTACTTTCTGCGATCAGATCGTCCATGTCGTAGTATCCGGTCTCTTTGTCTTTAAGATATCGGGCGGCCTTGATTGCGCCCTGAGCGAATACCTTCTTTGAGTATGCCGTATGGGTTATTTCAATGACTTCATCCGGACCTGCGAACATAACCGTATGCTGTCCCGGGATCGATCCGCCTCTTACAGCATGGATTCCAAGATCTGTGATCTTGCAAGCATCAGCTTTTCCTTTTCTTCCGTATAGATAATTTTTCTTGGTCTTACATGCTTCATTTATTGCATCGGCAAGTAGTATGGCTGTTCCGCTGGGGGAATCCACCTTGAGGCAGTGATGCTTTTCGATTATTTCCACATTGAAGTCCTTTTCAAGAGAAGGCATAGCATTCCGGCACATATTCTTAACGATGTTGATTCCGAGAGACATGTTGGCAGACTTGAACACGGGAATAGTTTCTGATGCGTCTATCAGTATCTTTTTTTCTTTCTTTTCCAGAGCCGTCGTGGCGACCACGACTGGCGTACTTGTTCTTACGCAGTATTCCATCAGTGAGGGCACAGCAGAAAAATGTGAAAAGTCTATGACCACATCGGCTCCGCCCGGTGCATCTGAAAGGTCCATGAATTGTTTGAAGGGCAGGGGGTTATCACCTATCCTTGTGTCGAATCCGGCTAATATCTGTATATCATCTTCTTTTTGCAGCTCTTCTATGAGCACTTTGCCCATGGTACCGCTGCATCCGCTTATTATTACTTTCATATTGTATACCTCTCTTTAGGCTATTTGATAAGCTCCTCTGCAATCTGGACTGCATTGGTTGCGGCGCCTTTTCTAATATTGTCGGCAACGCACCAGAAATTCAGTCCGTTATCTATGCTTTCATCTCTTCTGATTCTCCCTACGTATACTCCATCTTTTCCGGCAATATCCCTTGCCATTGGATAAATGTTGTTAGCAGGGTCGTCCTGAACTATGAGCCCAGGGAAATTTTCAAATATGGGTTTGATATCTTTGAGATCATACGGCTTCTCGAATTCCACATTGATAGTCTCGCTGTGACAGTCGAAAACAGGGACCCTTACAGTGGTGACGGTTATTCTTATGTCCTCATCACCCAGGATCTTTCTTGTCTCATTGATCATCTTCATCTCTTCCTTAGTGTATCCGTTGTCAAGGAATACATCGATATGAGGCAGACAGTTTCCTGCTATTGGGTGAGGATAGGCAGACATGATGTCGTTTCCTGCAAGACCTTGTTTAAGATCTTCGATCCCCTTGAGCCCCGAGCCTGAGACAGCCTGATAAGTGGAGTAGACGATCCTCTTTATTCCATACTTGTCATGCAGCGGCTTAAGCGGAACCATAGCCTGGATAGTCGAACAATTGGGATTTGCTATTATGCCTTTATGCTTTTTGATATCCTGAGGGTTAACTTCAGGTACGACCAATGGCACATTCTTATCCATTCTCCACTGGCTGCTGTTGTCTATTACCACAACGCCGTCCTTTGCGGCTATCGGTGCGAATTTCTTACTGGTTCCGCCTCCTGCAGAAAAAATTGCGATATCGATATCTTTTTTGAAACTTTCCTCTGTCAGCTCTTCCACTGTATATTCTTTGCCTTTGAACGTCACTGTCTTACCTGCGGATTTTGCAGATGCCATCATGTAGACATTTTCAAAGGGAAAATCTCTTTCTTCCAGCACCTTGCGCATGGTGCTCCCCACGAGACCGGTTGCTCCGACGATTGCGATGTTTGGTTTTTTGTTCATTAGTCTCACTCCTTTTGTATTTTAGATTAAGGTTCATTATACACTATTCGGACCGGTTTGTTTAATCTTTTTTTAACATATATAATGTAAAGAGCTGTGATATCATATATTGATAGTTATTTTGGAATCATTATTTAGGAGATTTTATGTCTATATTAGAAGCAGCCATATTAGGGATAGTACAGGGCTTGGCAGAATTCCTGCCAATAAGCAGTTCAGGTCATCTTGCATTACTTCAGAATTTCTTCGACATAGAAGGCGGAAAAATATTAGCTTTCACTACGATGCTGCATTTTGGAACACTTGTAGCCGTTTTTATCGTATATTGGTCAGATATTTGGGCACTTATCAAGGAGCTTGGAGCAACATTCAAAGATATCTTTACGGGAAAAGGCTTAAGACCCAATGCCAATCCCACTCGTAAACTGGGTCTCATGATAATAGTCGGTACTATACCGGCTGCGGTATTCGGACTGCTTCTTAATGACTATATGGAGAAAGCATTCACCAGCATACTGTTAATCGGAATATGCCTGATTATAACAGGTACTTTCCTCTGGTTCGCTGAAAAAATCGGGAAGAATTTCAGAGATATAGATCGAATGAACTACAGAAACGCAGTTACAATCGGTATATTTCAGGCGATTGCACTTCTTCCGGGGATATCAAGATCCGGTGCCACTATAACAGGCGGGCTTCTTCTGGGACTGACCAGAGAACTGGCGGTTAAATTCGCATTCCTCGTGTCCATACCGTCCATTCTGGGAGCCTTTATTCTGGAAGTTCCTGATGCGCTCGATTCGGGAATCGATTCAGCTATAATTATTCCTTTGATAGTCGGTGTAGTATGCGCCGCAATATCAGGAGTAATCGCCATAAAATTCATGATAAAAGTAGTAACGGGAAAGAAGCTGTTCATCTTCTCCATCTATACCTGGCTCGTAGGTATAGCCGTTGTAATTTACTCAATTGTAGGCTAAACTAAGTTATAAGAATATGCAACAAGAATAGGAATTTGGAGGTTCTTAGAAATATGGCACAAGCCAAAAAAGGAAAATCCACAGCTAAGAAAAAAACAAGCAAGAAAGCCACTTCGAAAAAAAATGACAAACCTCAGTATGACGGCAGGATCAGAGATGAGATAAAAGCCCTCATTATGCTTGCTTTCGGGGCTTTCTTGATATTTGCTCTATATGTATCGGCAGCAGGCAAGCTGGGTGAATTCATTCAGGGATTCCTGCTTGGGATAATGGGGCAGATCGCGTATTTGCTCCCGTTCATACTTCTTACATATGCAGTTCTCATGTTATTCAAGCAGACCGGTATCAGAGGCATAAGAGCAATAATAATCATGCTTTCTCTGTTTCTTATGCTGATGCTTCTGAATTCGGCAAGATTCCTGGACAGCGCAGGGGATCCGGATCCGGCAGGGACATTCTCGCAGATTTTTTCAATGAGCGGTCACGGAAAAAGCGGCGGCATCATCGGTGTTTATCTGGGCGGACTTCTGGTGCAGCTTATAGGCAAATCCGGCTTATATATTTTCACCATAGTTGCCTTGATAATTCTGATCATTCTGGCAGTGAACACTCCTATTTCCAAATACTTTGAAGCACTAAATGCCAAGCGGCTGGAAAGAAAAGAACGTAAACTGGAAAGGCTTGAAGAGGAAGAACAGCAGCGTGAAATCGATGAAAAAGCATCTCAGCAGGCTCTTAAGATAGGCCGCGGACAGGATGATAACATAAAAGACGACATAAAGATCGAGGGCATCGAGACTCCTCCCGTAAGGAGGGAATCTGAGCCTGCCCCGGTCATTACAGCTCCAAAGGAGTCCTTTGTAAAAGAGAAAATGAAGAATCCATTTGCAAATGATCCTAATCTGTCAAACGGACAGAAGAATATAATGGACCTTGCCAAGAATGACGAATTGTTCGGTGAGCAGCAGGATACAGACAAGACGGGGTTTGAACTTCAAACCGATGAGCCGAAAGAAGTACCGTCACTTACAAAGGGAACAGGTTTCGGTCTGGACGGAGATCCTGATCCTGTTTTTTTCGATGAAGCTTCCGACCTTGCAGGTGATCCGTCAATATCAAACAAAACAAAACAGATTACAGGCGTTCCCGCCACCGGCTTTGGAGCGTTTTCCAAGGAAGATGACATGTCCGATTACAAGCTTCCTCCCGTGAATCTGCTTTCCAAAGCAGCTAAATCACAGAAAACAGATAATGCTGCTCAGCTTAAGGAAAAAGCCGGCAAGCTTGAAAAGACTCTCATGGAATTCAAAGTGGATGCGAAGGTACTTAAGGTAACAGTAGGACCTACAGTTACAAGATATGAAGTCCAGCCCAGCATAGGCGTCAAGATAAACAGCATCAAAAATCTTGAGCAGGATCTGGCCCTCAATCTGGAAGTAAAAAGCGTCAGAGTCGTTCCTATGTCAAGCGGCAAAGTCATAGGAATAGAAGCATATAACGAGAACACCAGTCTGGTGACACTTAGAGATATAATAGATTCTCCCGAGTTCAGAGATCCGGATTCCAAGATAGCATTCGCTCTGGGCAAGAATATTTCCGGGATAAGGATGGTTTCTGATCTTAAGGACATGCCACATCTTCTGATCGCCGGAACTACGGGATCAGGAAAGAGCGTATGCATCAACAGCATCCTTTTAAGTATCCTATACAGAGCTACACCCAAGGAAGTTCAGATGATTTTAATTGACCCGAAAGTCGTAGAACTTAAGAGTTACAACGGGATACCCCATCTGGCAATGCCTGTGGTTACCGATGCCGATAAAGCAGCATCGGCACTTGAGCATGCCGTACGGGAAATGAATCACAGATATAACAGATTTGCTGAAGAAAATGTAAGAAATATAAAGAATTTCAACGAAAAAGTAAGGACTGAAGGCAGAGATGATGAAGTCATGCCTGAGATCGTGATCGTCATAGACGAACTTGCCGACCTTATGCTTGTGGCATCCCAGAAAGTCCAGGACTCTATATCAAGGCTGGCAGCAATGGCAAGAGCCGCAGGTATGCATTTGATTGTCGCAACTCAGCAGCCGCTGGCTTCGATACTTACAAGCGTCATAAAGGCAAATATTCCGTCAAGGATTGCCTTTTCCGTGTCTTCCAACTCAGCTTCACGAGTAATTCTGGATAACCCGGGAGCAGAAAGACTTCTGGGTAACGGCGACATGCTCTACCATCCGGTTGGCAGCAGGGAAGCAATGAGAATACAAGGATCTTTTGTCACCGACAGTGAAGTCCACAAAGTCACGGATTACGTCAAAAAGCAAGCCAGTCCCCAGTATGTTCCGGATATACTTGAGACTCTTCAGACCGAAACCACCGGTAAACTCGTAGAGGAAGAGGATGATCTTTATCAGGATGCGGTTGATACTGTCGTATCCGCAAAACAAGCTTCGACTTCCATGCTGCAGAGAAGGTTCAGGATAGGATATAACAGAGCCGCCAGATTGATGGAAATGCTTGAAGAACGAGGAATCGTAGGGCCTCAGGACGGAAGCCGCCCAAGAAAAGTACTTGCAACTGGTGATGTGTCAGCATTGGGGGCACAGGAGCCGGCAGCGCCCGAATACAGCGATAGTGAGGATTATTACGATGAGTAAAGTCTTTATTGATACTATGGGTTGTCCCAAAAACCAGGAGGACAGCGAAAGAGCGGCAGGACTCCTTAAGCATAAGGGACATGAAATTGTTTTTTCTCCTGATGAAGCCGATGTAATTGCAATAAACACCTGCGGGTTCATCGACGATGCCAAGAGAGAATCCATCGACAGGATTCTGGAACTTGTTAAATTCAAAGACATTGATAGCAATAAAAAAGTCATAGTCACAGGCTGTCTCACCCAGAGATACGGTGATGAGTTATTCAATGAATTCAAGGAAGTTGATGCCATGATCGGTGTCAACGACTATTCGGATATGCCGGCAATAGTGGAAAATCTCATGAATGAAGAAGAAAATGAACGTATCCTGAAAACCGGCGGTGAGCCGGGGTTCATGGAGGACGAAAGAACTCTTCTTTATTCCAGTCACACAGGATACTTAAAGATCGCAGAGGGATGCTCTAATCATTGCAGTTACTGCGTCATACCGAAGATCAGAGGGCCTTACAGGAGCATAAAGATCGAAGATGCTGTAAAAGATGCGAAAAACCTTGCAAAGCAGGGCGTTAAAGAGTTGGTTCTTATTGCTCAGGACGTCAGCGCTTACGGTATTGATATTTACGATAAATATGCACTGCCCGAGCTTCTTAAAGAATTGTGCAAAATCGATGACATACGCTGGATCAGGCTCCTTTACTGCTATGAAGAGAGGATCACCGAAGAACTTATGGATGTAATGGCATCCGAAGATAAGATCTGTAAATATATAGACATACCGCTTCAGCATATCTCTGCCGATATACTTGAGTCCATGAACCGGACGTCTAAGCCGGATCAGATCAAAGCGACTCTGAAAAAGCTTCGTGAGAAAGTCCCGGGAATCGCTATAAGAACCACTTTTATCACCGGATTTCCCGGAGAAATGGAAGAAGACTTCAGTTCTCTCAAGGATTTTGTAGAAAGCACTGAATTCGATCGCTTAGGCGTCTTCTGTTATTCGAAAGAAGAGGGAACAGCAGCTGCTGAAATGAAAGAGCAGATCCATCACGAAGTGGCCAGCGGAAGAAGAGACGATATCATGCGGATCCAGATGGATATCTCCTTTAAGAAGAACGAGGAAATGGTGGGGAATACTTATGATGTCATAATTGACGACATAGAAGACGGTATCTTCTACGGCAGGACCCGGTACGACGCACCTGAAATTGATAATGCTGTTTTGATCGAAACCGATAAAGATATCAAGATCGGTGATTTAGTGAAAGCAAAGATCGTTGATGCTTATGATTATGACCTGATAGGAGAAATCGAAGATGAATCTACCGAATAAAATCACAATGATGAGGATAATACTTATACCTGTTTTTATCGTTGTATTGATGCTTGGGTATAACTACTGGGCAACCGGAATATTTGTATTTGCAGCACTTTCAGATGCTGTGGACGGACATTTGGCAAGAAAACTCAACCTGGTTACAAATTTCGGAAAGCTTATGGACCCGCTGGCCGACAAACTTTTAGTTTTTTCGGCGTTGCTGTGCCTTATTGAGCTGGGAACAGTGCCGGCTTGGATGGTAATTATCATTCTTGCACGTGAGTTGACCATAACATCATTAAGGTCAATTGCTGCAAGTGAAGGCATCGTTATAGCAGCCGGTATGTCGGGTAAGATAAAGACTGTCCTCCAGATGGTCGCAATACCGCTTTTGCTGCTTAACAACTGGCCTTTTGTATACATCGGTATACCAATGGATCAGATTTTCTTATGGGCAGCGCTGGCAATGACATTATATTCCGGAATCGAGTATCTGATCAAAAACAGGAAAGTATTCAGCATGAAGGAAGAGAAGGCGAAATAAAATGAATGCAACAATATTAAGTATAGGAACAGAACTGCTCTTCGGTCAGATCGTAAATACAAATGCCGCATATATATCCCAGAATCTCCAGTTACTGGGCATAAACGTCATGTATCATTACACAGTGGGCGACAACCCCCAGAGAGTAAAGGAAACCCTTGAACTGGCTCTTTCACAGACAGATATCGTCATTGCCACCGGCGGTCTCGGGCCTACACAGGACGATCTGACTAAGGAAGTGATATGCGAAACTATGGGCTACCAGCTGGTTTTACACGAACCGACCATGGAACACCTCAATTCATTTTTTAAAAAATATAACCGTAAAATGACGGAAAATAATGTGAAACAGGCATATGTGCCGGACGGCGGAACTGTTTTTACAAACGATTCAGGCACTGCGCCGGGGTTTGCTGTGGAAAAAGATGGGAAAACAGTGATGGCAATGCCCGGACCTCCAAAAGAAATGAAAGTCATGATGCAGGACCATGTTATTCCATATCTTGAAAAGATGTCGGACAGCGTTATCAGATACAAGATACTCAGGCTCTACGGTGTGGGAGAATCAGCACTTGAGACCGATCTTAAGGAACTGATCGATGATCAGACCGATCCAACGCTGGCAACATATGCGAAAGAAGGCGAGGTGGCCTTAAGAGTAGCGTCCAAAAGGAAGACTGCCGGAGAAGCCCAGAATGCAGTAGATTCAATGGTTGAAAAAGTCAAGGCTATCTCCGGTCAATTTATATACAGTGAAAACGACGAGGATATCCATATGGTCGTCGGTAGCAAGCTTATTAAGCGAGGACTCACCCTGGCCTCGGCAGAATCATGTACAGGCGGTTTATTCGCAAAAAGAATGACCGACGTACCCGGCATTTCTGCTGTATTCGACAGAGGATTTGTCACGTATTCCAACGATGCAAAGATAGAAGAACTGGGTGTTTCGGAAGAAACTCTCAAAGCCCACGGTGCCGTCAGTAAAGAAACAGCCGTTGAAATGGCCAAAGGTGCTCGCGAATTTTCCGGCACAGATATAGGGATCTCCGTAACAGGTGTTGCAGGTCCTGACGGCGGTACTGAAGAAAAGCCTATTGGACTTGCCCATATCTGCGTCGCTTATAAAGATAAGGTCTACACCAGAAAAACCGACGCCAGAGACAGGGGCAGACAATGGAACAGAAACTGGTTCTGTCTTGCCATGTATAACCTGGTTAATAATGTATTGGATGAAAACCTCGAATAATGAATGTATTTGCATAAATTTCAATTGGTAAATATTTACATATTTGTTGTGTTATGATAAAATGCAGGTGTTCCTGACGGGATATCCGCATTTTCATTTTGTAATAAAAAAACTGTTGACTTAATGTTATTAACACAGTAGAATAGACAAAGAACATACGTTCTTGTACTCATTGGTAATTAGGAGGTCCGTAATATGGCCATAAATAACGAAGAAAAAAATAAAGCCCTGGAAGCTGCTTTAAACCAAATCGAGAAGCAGTTCGGTAAAGGATCTATAATGAGACTGGGCGACGATGAATCCAGACTTAACATAGAAGCAATACCTACAGGTTCAGTAAGTTTGGATTTAGCAACCGGCATAGGAGGAATACCCAAGGGAAGAATTATAGAAGTATACGGACCTGAAAGTTCAGGTAAAACCACATTGACCCTTCATGTCATTGCAGAAGCCCAGAAAATGGGAGGCAAAGCAGCATTTATCGATGCTGAGCATGCCCTCGATCCCGAATATGCGAAGAAACTTGGAGTGGATGTTGACGAGCTTCTTGTGTCCCAGCCGGATACAGGAGAACAGGCCCTTGAAATATGCGAAATGCTTGTACGAAGCGGAGCAATCGACATCGTTGTGGTCGACTCTGTTGCTGCTTTGGTTCCAAGAGCGGAAATACAGGGGGAAATGGGAGATTCTCACGTAGGGCTTCAGGCAAGACTGATGTCACAGGCATTGAGAAAGCTGGCAGGAGCAATAAGCAAATCCAATACCAGCGCAATCTTTATCAATCAGCTGAGAGAAAAGGTTGGAGTAATGTATGGTAATCCGGAAGTGACTTCCGGCGGAAGAGCTCTTAAATTTTACTCATCCATGAGAATAGACGTAAGAAGAATAGAAACGATCAAACAGGGTGATCAGATGCTTGGCAACAGAACAAGAGCCAAGATAGTAAAGAACAAAGTCGCTCCTCCTTTCAAGCAGGCGGAATTCGACATCATGTATGGTAAAGGAATTTCAAAAGCGGGAGACATTGTAGACTGCGCTTCAAAAGAAGGGATTATTGAAAAAGCCGGCTCCTGGTACAGCTACGACGGAAATCGTATCGGGCAGGGCAGAGAGAATGCAAAAACCTTCTTAGAAGATAACCCTGAGATAGCGGCTAAGATAGAAGCACTTGTTATCGAAGCTATAGCGCCGGCAAAACAGAAAGACGATACATCACAAGAAGATGACATCCAAGTCGACGAAGATGGCGTAATTATAGAATAATGGCATAGAATTAAAAATTAAAATGGCTGAAGGGTGATCTGCTCTTCAGCTTTTTTGAAATTATAGTTATAAAATGGAAATAGTACTTACATTGTAGTAAAATCTTATTCATATGACACATTTAAAAAACTTAGATATATTAAATATCAATAAACATGGCAGAACATATTATGGTTCCGATCAGGAATGGTATGAAAAAGGGATACAGCGTTATTCAGGATGCGGCCCTACAGTTTGTGCAAATGCAGTTTTATATCTGTCTGGTCGTAATAAAGAAAATATGAATGGGATAGATTGGCGATACATCCACGGACTTATGGAAGATGTTTGGGAATATGTGACACCGGGGCAATTGGGAGTAAACAGCACAAAAGCGCTGGCAGAAGGACTTTTGAAATATTCTGAGTCTGAATCCATCGATCTTAGCATCGATAGTCTTGACATCGATCGAAGCAGAAAGAAACGAGTTGATTTTGGAACGCTGTCAGCTTTTTTAAAAAAATCGTTTTTAAATAACAACCCTGTAGCATTCCTGAATCTGTCAAACGGCGATATTAATAACCTTGAAAGCTGGCATTGGGTTCTGGCGGTAGGTCTGAATGATGAAATGCTGACAGTATATGATCAAGGGAAGAAGAAGGATATCGATCTTAGAAAGTGGCTTAATACGACTTTGCTCGGTGGCGGATTCGTATCCATAGGAAAACGAGATAAATTGCTCTGAAAATATTGAAAAATGCATGATTTTCATATTGACACCAAATAAAATATTATGGTATTATATATGTCTGTGAGCCACTCAGAAAGGGTCAAGTAAAAGTCCGTATAAGCAATGGACTTACCCCGATGGTGAGACTGGATTGAGGAAGGATCAATAAACATGTATGCAATTTTTGAAACAGGCGGAAAACAGTACAAGGTTGAAGCCGGTGACATCCTTAGGATCGAGACGATCGAAGGGAAAGAAAAGAGTAAGGTAAAGTTCGACAAAGTGCTGGCATTCAGCGATGGTAAAAAGACAAAGGTCGGCACACCATACCTTGAAGCCGCGACAGTCAATGCAACAATTACTGGAAACGGCAAAGGCGATAAAGTTATAATCTTCAAGTTCAAAAACAAGAAGGACTATCGTAAAAAGCAGGGACACAGACAGCCTTTCACCGAGATAGAAGTAGAAAACTTTACTATCGACGGCAAGACAGAAGGCAAAAAACCGGCAAAGAAAGCTGAAAAGCCTGCACCTAAAAAGGAAACTGCAGAGCCTAAAGCAGAAGAAACTAAATCCGAAGCAGCAAAGAAAACCGAAACTAAAAAAGAAACTGCTAAAAAAGCTCCGGCTAAAAAGACAGATACTGATAAAAAAGAAAAAGCTGAAAAGAAGCCTGCATCCAAGAAAGCAGCTACAGCAAAGAAAGATGCAGAAAAAACTGCAACCAAAAAGGCTCCTGCTAAGGCAAAGACAGAAACAAAGAAAGACGACACAAAGAAGCCTGCGGCTAAAAAAACTACAACAAAAGCAGCACCTAAAAAAGATACTGCAGAAAAGAAGGCTCCTGCAAAGAAGCCTGCAGCTAAAAAGACAGAAACAAAGAAAGAAGATAAATAAACAAATAATACCTATTGTGAAGTTTTTTTCAAAATACGCGGCGCACGAAATGAGTGAATGAGATGAGAGAAACAAAGTAGTTTGGAAAAAAGACGAGCAAGAACGAAGGAGTGAATAGACATGGCAAGTAAAAAAGGAGTAGGTAGTTCCAAGAACGGTCGGGAGAGTGAAAGTAAACGACTGGGAGTCAAAAGGGGCGACGGACAATATGTAAGCGCAGGAAGCATCTTGATGAGACAGCGCGGAACCAAGATCCACCCGGGTAACAATGTTGGGATCGGCGGAGATGACACACTGTTTGCAAAGATAGACGGAACAGTAAAATTCGAAAGAATGGACAAGAAAAGAAAACAGGTAAGCGTTTACAGCAAAGAAGCATAAAACCAAAGCCCCTATAATAATAGGGGCTTTATTCATGTAACAGCAAGGGAGTTATTAGTGTTTGTAGATAAGGCGAACATAACAATTATATCGGGAAAAGGCGGCAACGGCGCCGTTTCCTTCAGAACTGAACCGTACGTACCTGATGGCGGTCCTGACGGTGGCAATGGCGGTCGAGGCGGAGATGTAGTTTTCGTTTCCGACAGATCTCTTCGTACCCTGATGGACTTTAAATACAAAAAAAAGTATAAAGCCGATAACGGCGAAGACGGCATGCGCAAAAAAAGATTCGGTAAGGATGCTGACGACCTCATAATAAAAATTCCCTGCGGTACAATGCTCATAGATGAAGATTCGGGGAAGGTCATGCATGATTTTTCCGAGGATGGGGATAGATTTGTTACTGCTCTGGGCGGAAAAGGCGGAAAAGGGAATGTCTATTTCAAAAACTCGGTGAGACAAACTCCTAATTTTGCTGAAGCCGGAGGCATGGGTCAGGAAAGATCAGTGGTTCTTGAGCTTAAGCTGATTGCCGACGTCGGGCTTATTGGATTTCCTAATGTAGGAAAATCCACATTGCTTTCAATGTCAACAAAAGCCAAACCTAAGATTGCAAATTATCATTTTACAACAATACACCCAAATCTGGGCGTAGTCACACTGCCCAACACAGAATTTGTGCTGGCAGATATCCCGGGCATTATAGAAGGTGCTCATGAAGGCACAGGGCTGGGTTTTGAATTTCTTAAACACGTTGAAAGAACAAGGCTGCTCATCCATGTTGTGGATGTGTCCGGTTTTGAAGGGCGTGATCCGAGAGAAGATTTTGTCATGATCAATAAGGAACTTGCCGAATACTCGAAAAAACTGGCCGGCAAACCTCAGATAGTTGCCTGCAACAAAATCGACCTGATTCCAAATGGCACCGACGATTATACCAGCTTCAAGAAATACTTAAAAACAAACGATATAGAATTTTATGAAATAAGTGCTGCGACAGGGCAGGGAGTAAAGGAACTTCTGAACCGTGCTGCCGAAGAACTGTATAAGATAGAAAGCACGGATGAACTCCTTGAAGACTACGAGATACTGGAAGTCAGACCTATAGAAGAAGACGAAGATTACAAGGTCATAAATATAGATACGGACGGAGAAAACTTCATACTTACCGGAAAGCAGCTTAAGAAAATTTTTGACTCTACAAATTTCAATGATTTCGGTTCCCTTCGATATTTATATAAATACATCGAAAATGCGGGAATAATAGATAAACTCAAAGATATGGGACTTGAAGAAGGTGACAACATCAAAATATTCGATTATGAAATGGAATACTATGACGAATAACAAGGATAAAATCAAACACTATGAATCCATTCTTATTGAAAACGGTACGCCACAGCACGTGATCGATCACTGCGAAGCTGTTACGGATATTGCACTTAAACTTGCCAAGGCGCTTAACAAGGCAGGTTTTTCTTTGGATGAAGATTTGATTATCGCATCATCGATGCTTCATGACATTATGCGAACGGAAAAAGATCATGCGGAAGCAGGTGCAGACATAGTTAGAAAATTCGATAAGAAAGCTGCCGATATAATATGCGTCCATATGAAACATGATTTTTCGCCCCACGTTGACGGAATAACTGAAACGGATATAGTCTGCCTGGGTGACAGAATGGTCAAGGAAGACAGATATGTAGGATTTACGGAACGCATGAAAGATATCCTGCATAAATTCAGGGATAATAAAGAAGCGATCGAGAGAATAACAGCCAGAATGAAGACTACAAATACACTGCTATCTGAAATAGAAAAAACTACTGGCAAAACTATCGACAGGATAGCATTAGGTGATACTCTTTCCCTGGATTCCATTTTAAAAAAAGTCGAAAAACCGGGTAGATACATAGGCGGAGAGATCAATTCCGCGAACAAAGCGTTAAAAAATATAAAGACCAGGTTCACTTTTGCCTTTCCGGATGTGTACGAGATCGGCATGTCATATACCGGTCTTGAGATCATATACGGTCTTCTCAACAACGAAAAGTCCATATTCTGCGAGAGAGTATTTGCTCCTGCCGCAGATATGGAAGAAGTTTTGAGGAAAAATGATCTGCCTTTATTCACGCTTGAAACTCAGACGGATATAAAAAAGATGGACATAGTCGGTTTTACACTACAGTATGAACTATCATATACGAATATCTTGAATATGCTGGATCTGGCGGGAATACCGTGGCTCAGCAAAGACAGAGATGAAACCTTTCCTCTGATAATCGCCGGCGGTCCCTGTGCGTTCAATCCTGAACCTCTTGCGGACATATTTGATATGGTGCTTATTGGAGACGGAGAAGAGCTGCTCATTGAGCTGTGCAGGCTCCATCAAAGGGCAAAAGACGACGGAATCGGCAAACAACTGTTTTTGCGAAAGGCCGCAGCTCTTGAAGGTGTTTATGTACCTTCGTTCTACGATCCTGAGTATGACGAGAAAGGTGTTTTTACTGGATTTAAGAGGCTTTTTGACGGTGCACCGATACAGATCCGAAAGAGAATACTTTCTGACCTTAACAAAGGCTTTTTCCCTGAAAGACCTCTGGTGCCTCTTATCGATACTGTACACAACAGAGCTGTAATGGAGATTTTTAGAGGGTGCGGCAGAGGATGCAGGTTTTGCCAGGCCGGAATGATCTACAGACCGGTCCGGGAACGTGATAAAAACAAAATCAAAGATAGCATTTATGTCCAACTTGAGAATACTGGATACGATGAAGTTTCTCTTCTGTCCCTTTCATCAGGAGATTATTCCCGTATCGAACCTCTTGTGACAGAATTAATGGATGATCTTAAGGAAAAAGACGTGGCTTTGTCCCTTCCGTCCATGAGGCTGGATTCACTCAATCCGGAGGTTCTAAAGAAAATCGGTGAATATCGCAAATCAAGCCTTACATTTGCACCGGAAGCAGGAACTCAGCGGCTTAGAGATGTCATAAATAAGAATATAACCGAAGAAGATATCATGAGTATGGTTGAAAAAGCTATAGAAATCGGTTGGAACAAAGTCAAATTCTACTTCATGATCGGACTTCCCACAGAATCATACGAAGATCTCGACGGCCTGGCTGATCTTATAGATAGAGTAATGAAATATGCCCGCAGTCTTCAGGAAAAAGGAAAGCGTAATTTCAATGTAAATGTGAGTGTTTCAAACTTTGTCCCTAAGCCTAATACACCTTTTCAATGGTGCAGCGGCAATTCGGAAAAAGAATTGCTGGATAAGAACTATTATCTAAAAGACCGGCTGAAAAAAATCAAAGGTGTAAGTTTTCAGTATCACGATACCAGGCCGAGCCATATAGAAATGCTCCTGGCGAAAGGTGACAGAAATACTCTCAAAGCAATTATCAAAGCTGTGGAAAGAGGATGCAAATTCGACAGCTGGAGAGAATTTTTCAAGTATGATGAATGGCTCGGCGCCTTTGACGAGCCAGGAATTTCAACGGATACGAACCATTACACTGATATCGGTTCACAACTTCCCTGGGATATCATAGATACCGGAGTGTCAAAGGAATTTTTGATCAGCGAATATAAAAAAGCTCTTAAGCCTGTAACGACGGCTGATTGCAAAATAAGTTGTTCTGCCTGCGGGCTGGGGTGTCAGCAATGAAATATATAATTAAATTCAAAAAAGAAGGAAGAATACGCTTTATATCACACCTGGACCTTCAGAAGGTGTTTCTCAGGATATTTCGAATCATAGGTATCAAGCCCAGATATTCCAATGGTTTCAACCCACACCCAAAGCTAAGTTTTGCTCTTCCTTTATCACTTGGATTCGCATCTGAGGCTGAGTATCTGGAACTGGAAACCGAATCTGAAACCGGTTTTGATATCGACGATGTGATCTGTAAGCTTGAAAAATATCTGCCGGACGGACTCAGCATCGTTTACATTGGGAAAAAGCCTGATTTTCTCAATAAAAAGCTTGCTTCGTACATAGACTGTACCCAATACTCGGCAGTTTGCCCCAAGATTGACGAACCGGAAAAAGCATTAAAAAAATATCTGGGACAGAAACATATATCATATGAGAAAACCAGCCGAAAAAATGGTAAAACCAAAGAAATCGATCTAAAACCCTCTATCCATAAAATGGAAATCAAGTCGATTGACGATAATAATATTCGGTTAACCATGCTTCTTCATGCAGGTAATGATTCAGTTCTTAATCCAACTGTCCTAATAGAAAATCTTTATAAATATTTAGAAATCCCTCTTGATATAAATCAGCTTTCTATAACCAGAATGCGGGTATATTTAGCCGTTAACGGCACTTTGTCAGATGCCGATCACATTATCATCAACTAAAATCCACGATACGCTGTTATACAAGTAATTGACATAAAATGCCATTTTTTATATAGTGTTTTTGTAATTCACCTGCTAACATTTTACTTCTATTTAGTACAATTTCTTTTTGTGTGGTCGATGCAGGTGAACAGAGGGGGATAGGATGATAAATAAAAAGGTGATAATTGACTTTGGTTCGCCCAAAGTCAGAAAAAACGCGATTATAATCGGGACAGCAATAATAATCGTAATTGCTGCACTTCTGTATTTCGGTTTTACAGAGCATAATACGGGATATTCAAAAGAAAATAAGGATTCAGAAGACCGGATATCTACATCTGAAGCAGGAATCGAAAAGAAAGAGGAAGCAAAAGTCACTATTTATGTAGATGTGAGCGGAGCAGTCAAAGAACCTTCAGTTATAATGATAGCCGAAGGAAGCAGGGTATTTGAAGCGATTGAGGCAGCAGGCGGAGTGACAAAGGATGCAAATATATCGCAGATCAACAGGGCGGAAATACTTGAAGACGGCACCTTTCTCTACATACCCACTGACAGTGAAGTAAAAGACGGCACAGCCGCCGCTGCAAGTTCCGGCTCATATAATGGAGATACAACCGGTAGTTCATCCGGGTCGGGCCAGGGCAAGATCAATATCAATACGGCCGATTCCACCGCACTGCAGGAGCTCAACGGCGTTGGACCCGCTACAGCGGAGAAAATAATCGATTATCGTACAAATATCGGGAAATTCAACAAAATAGAAGATATAAAGAATGTTTCCGGTATTGGAGATAAGACATTTGAAAAGCTCTCCCCCCATATAAAAGTCTGATAAATAGTTATTTATCCTCAATATAATTTATATGACCTCCGTAATATGCTATAATATTTAGAGCAAAAACGGAGGTTTTTATGTTATCAAAAGAAAAGATGAACAGGATAAATGAGCTTGCAAGAAAATCCAAAGTCACCGAATTATCAAAAGAAGAAAAAACAGAACAAAAAGAGCTGCGTGACGCATATATAAAGGTATTTAGAGAGAGCTTCAAAGCTCAGCTCGAATGCATAGAGATAGTCGATCCTGAAATGGAAAAAGAAGCAGAAGAAGCTGTCTCGGAGGAACTGAAAAATGAATGAGAGAAAAATATATTTAGATTATTCGGCAACTACACCGGTAAAAAAAGAAGTGCTTGAAGAAATGCTGCCGTATTTTACAGAAAATTTCGGTAATCCATCAAGTCTATACTCCATAGGGCAGGATTCGAAAGATGCTCTTTCCGTTGCTAGGAGCCGCATCGCGAAGCTTATCAATTGCCGTCCCGACGAAATATTTTTCACATCTTCCGGCACTGAAGCCGACAACTGGGCGATGATAATGACAGCTATGTCTAACAGGAATAAGGGAAATCATATTATTACTACCGGAATCGAACATCATGCCATCCTTCACAGCTCCGAATACCTTGAGAAAGAAGGATTCGAAGTGACGTATCTTGGAGTCGATAAAGACGGGTTCATCGATATAGATGAACTTGAAAATGTCATTACAGACAAGACTTCACTGATCAGCATAATGTTTGCAAATAATGAAATCGGAACCATTGAACCGATACAGAAGATATCCGGGATCGCAAAGAAACATAATATCCCATTTCATACCGATGCCGTCCAGGCACTTGGAAATGTACGAATCGATGTCAAAGAACTGGGCATTGACATGATGTCCGTATCCGCCCATAAGATCTACGGTCCAAAGGGCATAGGTGCACTGTATATCAGAAAAGGATTCAGGCTTCCCAATTTCATTCACGGAGGAGGTCAGGAAAATAAAAAAAGAGCCGGAACTGAGAATCTGACCGGAATAGTAGGTTTCGGCAAAGCGGCGGAGATAGCAGGAAATGAGATCGATACACATATTAAAAATCTTACTGAACTTCGAAATTATTTTATCGACCGGATCATGGAAGACATTCCCGATTGTCATCTTAACGGCAACAGAGAAAAAAGACTACCTGGAAATGCAAATATAACATTCAAGTATATCGAAGGTGAGGCACTTTTGTTGCTTCTGGATATGAAAGGGATCGAAGTCTCGACAGGATCAGCATGCTCCTCTGCATCATTGACACCTTCTCATGTCCTTGAGGCCATAGGAGTTCCGGTGGAAGAGATCCACGGGTCGCTGAGATTCACTGTCGGAGATTTTACTACCAAAGAAGATCTTGACTATACACTTGAAGCACTTAAAGAAGCTGTGGAAAAGCTTAGAAAAATTTCCTCAATCGGATAGGTCATACCCGCAAGGGGCACAGGCAGGGCAGTAAGTTTCACAAAATCAGAGATTTTGGAAACTTTTGCACACGGACCTACCAACAACTCACTAGATTCGTTGGGTAGGTCGCAGGAAGGATAATATAATTATGGCAATGTACAATGACAAAGTAATGGAATATTTCACAAACCCGCATAACGTCGGGGAAATAGAAAATGCGGACGGCGAGGGCACATACGGCAGTCCTGTATGCGGCGACATGATGAAGATCTCTATCAAGGTCAAAGATGATATTATTACAGATGCAAAATTCAAAACATTCGGATGCGGCTCTGCAATTGCTTCTTCAAGTGTTGCGACCGACATGATAATAGGAAAAACGATCGATGAGGCTCTGGATATCACCAATAAGGATGTGCTTGATGAGCTTGGCGGTCTTCCTCCGGTCAAGATACATTGTTCCGTTCTTGCGGATCATGCCATCAAGTCTGCTATTTATGACTACGCAAAGAAGAACGGCAAAACTTACAAAGGACTGGAAGGTTTTGATCCCGACGCAGAAGAAGATCATCATGATGCGGAAGGTATGGATACCGAAAACAATGGCTGCTGTCTCCCTAATGAGTGATTTTTAGAGTAGGAGAACAAAATGCTTTATGAAGATGACAAACTTAAACTTATATATCTAGCAAGGGAAGCCGAAGATTACGAACTAACGAGGAACAAATTCGGTTCTTTCAGTTTTCTCGTTAATGAAAAACATAATATATTGATCACACCTGCCGGCAAAAATAGTTTTGACCTAAGACCGGATGACATCATAGTTATGGACAGACAGGCTGCTATCGTAGAGAATATCAATGATAACACAATCCCGGATGATGTTGATCTTCATAAGGTATGCTACGACGAAAGAGAAGATACCATCGATGTTGTCATGCATATCAACCCTGTACATGCATCT
Source organism: Anaerovoracaceae bacterium (assembly GCA_031553035.1). Classification (GTDB taxonomy): domain Bacteria; phylum Bacillota; class Clostridia; order Peptostreptococcales; family Anaerovoracaceae; genus JAVBLY01. The sequence goes on from JAVBLY010000004.1 coordinate 168,219, forward strand.
GAGAGAGCGAATGAAGGAAACAGGATCATATTCCTTTCGGACTGCATCGATCCCGCTGACAGTGAAACCGGCGATATTGCAAGTCTTATCAAAAATCCCATCAATCACAGGGATTATATGCTTATAAAAAATCACGGGATCATAGTAGTAGGAGAGGGAGTATTTGAAACCCTTGAAAAGGGAAAGTATATAGAGGAAATAGCGAAGATAAACATGCCTAAAGATGAGATACACGATTATCAGTATATCGAAACACATATTCATTCGGATAAAACTAAGTAATTAAAAATCAGTACATGATGATTGCCCGGACAGGACAGGCCGGTGCACAGTATCCACAGGTGAGGCAGACGCTGTGATCCACCTCTGCGATCCCGTTTGTGTCGAAAGATATTGCTTTATTCGGGCATATGTCAAGGCATGTTCCGCAGCTTTCGCAGTCACCTTTATCAATCCATATTCTTTTATTTGAAATATCAGGTGCGTAATCCCTTGAAATAGTACCTTCAGCATATTTTACTGCCGCATCCACGTCTTCTTTATTGCCGAAACCGATCATCATTGAATCAACACCGGGAAGTCCGCTCACATAATCCATAGCATTTAGATAGTCACCGGTGAGGTTTCCTCCTCCGAAGACCTTCATTGTAAATACGCCTTTACCGTTATCTGAAGCCAATTTGATGGCTTTTGCCATATCCTCTTTTTTTCCGGTGCCCTTGCCGTCACGAATCCCCATACTTTTAAAATTTATAAGAGGGAAGAGTATATCAAGTTCCTCAAGCTCAGCGGACATAAAGCTTACATCTACATAGTGGGTGGATATCCCGATCGCTTTTACAAGGCCTTTTTCTTTGGCTTCTTTAAGGTACTCCCATGCTCCAATGCGATTCTCAAAGTCAGGAGCTTCTCGGACTTCATGAAGCAGAAAAATATCTACAGAGTCGCGATTAAGTTCGGTAAGACATTCGTTTACCGCAAATTTCATCTGCTCATATGTATAATCAAGAGATTTAGATGTGATGATCGGATCATGGGATGAACCTTCCAGCGCTTTTCTAATATAGTGATATGTTTCATACCACTGGGCTGTATCGAGAAAGTTGATACCGAGATCAAGAGCATGTCTTACGATAGCAGCACCTTTTTCAAGGGGCAGGTCAAGCTGAGTCCTTCCGATAGTAAGGACTCCCATTCCCACGGGGGTTACTTTTATTCCAGTATTTCCCAGTTCGTTCATCTTCATACATGTTCATTATAGCCGTTACTAAATAGTCAAATCAATACATTTATGCTATAATTATCTGATATAAAATAATAATTCACATTCAAGGAGATCACTTTAAATGGAAAAAATGGGCTTAAACGAACTAAGGACTAAATTCAGAAATTTTTATGAGGAAAAAGGGCATTATCCCAGAAAAAGCTTTTCTCTGGTGCCGGAAAAGGATAAGAGCCTTTTGGTCATAAATTCCGGTATGGCGCCGTTAAAGCCTTATTTTGCGGGTATAGAGACACCTCCCAGCAAGAGGATGACAACATGCCAAAAATGCCTTAGAACAGGGGATCTGGACATAGTCGGTCACACTTCCAGACACGGTACATTCTTTGAGATGCTGGGAAGTTTTTCATTCGGGGATTATTTTAAAAAGGAAAGTCTCATCTGGGGCTGGGAATTCATGATTGATGTACTTAAAATGCCGGAAGAAAAGCTTTGGGCAAGTGTATATCTGGACGATGACGAAGCATATGATATCTGGGTAAATGATATAGGCATGGATCCGTCAAGAGTAGTGCGTCTGGGAAAAGAGGATAACTTCTGGGAAATAGGGATCGGACCGTGCGGACCGTGTTCTGAAGTATACTTCGACAGGGGAGAACAGTACGGCTGTGACGATCCCGACTGCAAGCCGGGATGCGAATGCGACAGATATGTAGAATTCTGGAACCATGTTTTTACCCAGTTCAACAAGGATGAAGACGGTAACTATACACCTCTTGCAAAGCCCAATATCGATACCGGCATGGGTCTTGAGAGGGTAGCATGTATAATGCAGGATACAGACTCCATTTTTGATGTTGATACTATTAAATATATCCTTGAAGGAGTGACCGAACTTAGCGGAATCGAATATATGAAAGGCGAAGCTGCAACAGACATTTCCATCAGGATAATCACCGATCATATCAGGTCGGTCACGTTTCTAATTGCTGACGGAGTCATGCCAAGCAATGAAGAAAGGGGATATCTTCTCAGAAAGCTTCTTAGAAGGGCTACAGTCCATGGTAAAAAGCTGGGGATCAACGATCTTTTTCTGTATGAACTGACTGACAGGGTGATCGAAATGTCCGGAAGCGAATATCCTGAACTTGTAGCGAAAAAGGACTATATAAAAAAACTTATCAAAATCGAAGAGGAAAGATTTGCAGCAACAATAGATCAGGGCCAGGAACTTCTTAATTCGTATATAAAGGGACTTGATGAAATCGGTCAGAATGTTCTCTCGGGCAAACAGGTATTCAAATTATACGACACTCACGGCTATAATCCGGAACTTACAAGAGAAATCCTTGCCGAACATAATATAAAAATAGACGAAGAAGGCTATCTGGCAGAGCTTAGGGCCCAGCAGGATGCATCAAGAAGGGCACGCAAATTCGGTGAAGAAGATGCATGGTCTGAAGACGATCAGATCTTCAAAGATCTTAAAAAAACTGTTTTTATCGGATATGACAAAATCAAGGATGATGTAAAGGTCATGCATATTATTTCGGACGGGAAGGAAGTCACGGAGGCTAACGAAGGGGAAACCGTTTCCCTTGTCTTTGATGAAACTCCGTTTTATGCCATCAGCGGCGGTCAGGACAGTGACATAGGAGAACTTGTCGGTGATGACAGTTACAGTGAAGTCGATCATGTCGAGAAGATACAGGATGTATTTGTCCATAAAACCGAAATAAAGCAGGGCGCCGTCAAACAGGGAGATGTTTTAAAGGCGACAGTAGATAAAAAAATAAGAAATGCCACTGCAAGAAACCACACTGCTACTCATATTCTTCATAAAACTCTTAAAGATGTTCTGGGCGATCATGTTCAGCAGGCCGGTTCAAGAGTGGATAATGAAGAACTCAGATTTGATTTCACCCACTTTGAAGAGATCTCACCGCTTAAGCTTTCGGAAATCGAAACTATCGTAAACAGCATAATACTGGAATTCATGCCTGTCCGGACCGAAATAATGGCAATCGATGACGCAAAAGTAAGCGGTGCAGTTGGCTTGTTTGATGAAAAATACGGTGATGAAGTCAGAGTGGTGTCGGTTGACGGCTACAGCATGGAACTCTGCGGCGGCACCCATGTGGCTAATTCCGGAGAAATCGGAGTTTTCAAGATCACTTCCGAAGGATCGGTGGGAGCCGGAACCAGAAGAATAGAGGCTATAACGGGTACAGCTCTTCTGACTCCACTTATCAGAGCAGAAAATATTCTGAATTCTCTCGGGGATATGTTTAAGGCAAATCCTGATATGATCGTTCAAAAAATTGAAACAGTCGTTGAGGATATGAAAAAAACCAAACATGAACTGGAAAACGTAAGAAAAGAAATGATGTCCAGCTCTTTAGGCTCCATAATGGACGAAGCTGATGAAGTGAACGGCATCAGGCTTATCAGAAAAACATTCGATGATCTTGAAATAGAAGATCTCAGGGAATTATGCGATGACATAAAATCAAAGGAAGACAATGTCATAATCGTGCTGGCTTCAACCTTGGGCGGCAAGGTAACTTTCATTGTATCAGTAAGTGACGATCTGGTAAAAAAGGGTTACAGCGCAGGTAAACTGATCAAAGAAATCGCAAAAGCAGCAGGCGGCGGCGGTGGCGGCAAGCCGGATATGGCACAGGCAGGTGCAAAGGATCCGTCTAAAGTGGAAGATGCGATGAAACTGGCCGAAACCCTTTTATAACCTTTATTAAATCTATGTGAAGATGCAAATTTTCTATTTAAGTCTCGTGCAACTGATGATATAATTTCGTATGTAGGTGTATTCAAAGTGGGAAATTAGGTGAGGTGAAACAATGGACGACAGAGGAACACTTGTCTTTAACGGCTCAGAAAAAGGGGAGCAGAATACAACATACGATATTTTGAAGACAGTGTATGACGCATTGGAAGAAAAAGGTTATAATGCGATAGATCAGATGGTCGGATATATTCTTTCCGGTGACCCTTCTTATATCACCGGACATAACAATGCCAGAAATCTTATCAGACACATCGAAAGAGATGATCTGGTCGAAGAACTGCTTAAAGGCTATCTGGACAGATAGAGCATTCAGGTAACTGATGATCGATTAAGTGTTATTAAATGTGCCGCATATCTTAGTTGCGGCATTTTTTTACGAAAGAAAAGATTTGGAGAGAAGATATGAGAACAATGGCGCTGGATGTAGGGGATAAAACTGTTGGAGTAGCCTTAAGCGATGAGCTTGGAATCACGGCAAACGGACTTACTACCATCGAGAGGGTAGGGATAAAAAAGGATACTTCAGTGATCATGGGCCTCATCAAAGAACATGACTGCTGCGCAGTAGTGGTTGGACTTCCCCTTAATCTTGACGGCTCAGACAGCATCCAAACTGAAAAAGTAAGGGAGTTTTTTGACAAACTGACAAACAAGCTGAGAAGCCAGGGACTTGCCGATGTTGAACTTTCATTTTATGACGAGAGATTCACGACCAAAATGGCGGAAAGCGTTCTTATAGAAGGCGATGTTCGAAGAGAAAAACGAAAAGATGTAATCGATAAACAGGCAGCCGTGATCATTCTTCAGGGGTATCTGGAAGCTCAAAGAAATAAATAGAACTAAGAAAAGCCCACATACAATTGTATGTTAATCAATTCTTAAGAAACTTTTATATTGATTTTCATTTTTATGGAACCGTGACTTAATTATTGTCTTGGATAATAGTAACAACAGGGTAATGCTAGTTAAATTCGAGGTAATTATTATGATAAAAACAGTAGCGGAAAAAGTGGGTTTGCAACGTCAGTACAGTTCATTGGAATGTGCGATCGAAAAAGCAGCGGTCATTGACTATTCTTTACAGACCTATGCACTTATGTTTTTCACATACGCCATAGTCGGCAAGATATGGGAAGTCATACTGTTTTTAGCAGTCCAGCAGGAATTTGTGAATTCAGGTTTTCTCCATGGACCATGGTGTCCCATATATGGAGTCGGCGGAGTGATGGCCCTTGAACTGTTTAAAAATATCAGGAGAAGCCCGGAAAAAACTTTCGCAGGCATCATGGCAGTTGCAGGCATCATGGAATATGCGACTCATGCTGCAACCGAACGTATATTCGGTATCACATGGTGGGATTATTCTGAATATCTATTGAATATAAACGGCAGGATCTGCATTGAAGGTCTTGTGGTATTCGGTATGCTGGGGTGTGTTTCAATATATGTGATCGCTCCCAGGATCAACAGCATCCTGGTGAAAATAAAAAATAAATGGAAGACCCGAATGTTATGCATACTTACAATTGTATTTGTAATTGATATGGCAATTTCTTTTGTAAGTCCTAACATAAACAATATTTATTAAGCCGCGAAATTATGTTATAATCAGACTCATGAATATCAATGTAATGAAATTTGAAAAATACGGCGTTCATATGGGGATCGTCAAATCTAAAAAAGCACTGTTTGATAACGAACAGGATTTTTTGGATTTTCTGATGCAGGTGAGGGTGGAAGCCGATGCTGACATCGTAATTATTGAAAAAGCAGTTCTTCCCGAGGAATTCTTCGATTTGAAGTCCGGATTTGCAGGTATGGTTCATCAGAAACTCGTAAACTACAGGACAAGAATGGCTATCACAGGTGACTTTACAGGTTATGACAGTAAAGCTCTGGATGATTACATCAGAGAATGCAACGAGAATAACGGTGATATCGTATTCCTTAGATCGGTCAATGAAGCCATCGGCTACTTTGCCGGTTAGACTATCCGGTTTTTATGTTAATAAAGGATAAAAAGAGATCTGAGCAATATCACTCAGATCTCTTTTTTAGTATGACATCGATAGACATCAAATTACAATAATTTTATTTTCGTTTATTGATTCTTCGCTGTGCAAAAATGCCGCCTGCTACTGCCAGCGCAACCAGAACAATGAATATCAATATGGCTATATTTACGATATCGCTTGTTGTTGATTCTTCTCCAAGTATTTTCTGGATGAAAGTCGGATTTTCATTATCAACTGCGCTCGGTGTGTCTGTTTCTCCGGCGACAGCACCGGGGGTAGCCGTTTCACCTTGAACTTCTTTTTTGATATTAGTTGCTTTCAATTTCAAATTAAGAGTATCGTTTCCTATTGTTACCTTATTATCTGTTATGAGCTCATTATCTTCATCATACAATTTGAATGAATCTTTTGTATAACCACTGGCAGCTTTAGTTTCTGAAATCATATAATCTCCCGGGAGTAATGCACCCCAGGAAGCTATACCATCGATAGCTTCTTTTGTGACTATATTTCCATCGGTATCCTCAAGAGCGAAAACAGCTCCGGACAGAAGTTTGTCTGCATCTTTCGAATCTACTTTTGTTATTGAGATTGAGCCGAGGTTTTCCCGGACTTCAACTAGTTCAGCATTAGTTGCAATGCATTTCAGATCAAGACTTTCTTCGCTGATGGTGATCTTATTATCAGTAATAGGATTATTATCCTTGTCAAACAGCTTGTAGCTGGTAAGATCATAACCTGAAGCTGCCTTAATCTCAGTTAATGTGTATTCACCAAGGGGAAGGTCGCTGAATTTTAAAGTGCCGTTAATGGCTTCCTTGGTCGTAATATTTCCGTCTTTATCCTCAAGCGAGAATCCAGCACCTGATAGAAGCTTTTCAGAGTCCTTTGCGTCTACCTTAGTTAGTGATATTGATCCTTTTAACTCTTCGTTTGTTGCAATGCATTTCAGGTCAAGATTTTTTTCACTGATGGTGATCTTATTATCAGTAATAGGATTGTTATCCTCATCGAACAGTTTATAGCTTGTAATGTCGTAACCGGAAGCAGCTTTAGTTTCAACTAATGCATATTCACCTAAGGGAAGGTCGCTGAATTTCAGGCTACCACCGATTGCTGTTTTAGTTGTAATATTTCCGTTTTTGTCCTCAAGGGAGAATGCAGCACCTGATAGAAACTTTTCAGAGTCCTTTGCATCAACCTTCGTTAGTGAGATTGATCCCTTTAACTCTACGTTTGTTGCGATGCATTTCAGGTCAAGATTTTCTTCAGTTATAGTTACCTTGTTATCAGTAATAGGGTTGTTATCTTTGTCAAACAGTTTATAGCTTGTAATGTCGTAACCGGAAGCAGCTTTTGTTTCAACTAATGTATATTCACCTAAGGGAAGATCACTGAATTTTAAAGTGCCGTTAATGGCCTGCTTGGTTGTAATATTTCCGTCTTTATCCTCAAGT
>JAVBLY010000002.1:0-116758 GCA_031553035.1 Anaerovoracaceae bacterium
ACTTCTGTTCTGATCATACCCAGACTTTTATCAGACAGCTCTTCAATAAGATCTTTGTCTATAGGTTTGGAAAAGCTGGGCCATCCGCAGCCAGATTCAAATTTGTCAGTTGACACAAACAGCGGCTCACCGGTGGTAATATCAACATATATTCCTTTACGAAATTCATGATCGTATTCATTTTGAAAAGGCCGTTCCGTCATATTTTCCTGGGTCACAGAGTATTGGGTGTTTGTGAGTTCTTTTTTTAGCTGCTCTTTTGATTTTCTTTCAAATTCCTTTTGTTTTTTCATATCCTTCTCCATATTTTGATTTGATAATAACCGATTAATTTGTAGTTAATTATATACTAATCATACCCATATCTTGACAAGTTCAAAAAACCATAGTAGTATAACACTGCATAAGTTAGCAGTGGCTAACTAAATAGGGAAAGGGGAACATAATGAATGAAAAACGAACACAGCTTTTAGAAGGGGGCACAGTAAGCCTGATGATAAAGCTAAGTTTGCCAGCTATTATCGGACAAGCCATCGTAGGCCTATATCCGCTTGTGGATATGATTTTTATCGGGCAAATGGTCGGTGTTGTATCAATGAGTGCAGTTTCCATCACAGCTCCGTTCGTTCTTATAAATAACGGGATAGCCGTTCTTATAGGCATGGGATCCGCCTCCGTATTATCAAGGGCAATAGGCGCAAAGAATCAGGACAAGGTCGATAAGATAATGGGCAATCTGATCCTTTCTGTTTTAATATTGTCTGCATTGGTCATGGTTCTTGGAACCATTTTTGCTCCGCAGCTTTTAAGGCTTGGCGGCGCAGAAGGAGAGTTGCTTGAGATCGGGACCAGATATCTGAGAATAATATATATCGGCTCTTTCTTTGTAAATTTCATGCAGTCGGCAAACATGATAATCCGTGCAGAAGGCAGGATGGTGGTCGCCATGGTTATCATGGGCGCAGGAGCGCTACTCAATATAATACTGGACCCCATATTCATCCATATGATGGGAGAAAGAGGAGCCGAGGGCGCTGCTATGGCCACAGTAATCGCCCAGTTTGTCCAGGCGGTAGCGACATTCATATATTTCAAAAAATTCAGCCCTGTAGTCAAATTCAAAAGGATAGGCATATTTAAAAATATTTTTGGAGAAATGATGGGGGTAGGACTTTCCGGTGCAATGATGCAGATTATGTTTTTGGTGCAGATGGCAGTGATCTACAGCACAATTGCAAAAATGGGTACATATGCCGATATAGCTCTGATGGGCGCCGCCCAGAGGGTTATGCAGTTTTCCTTTGTTCCCATCTGGGGCATGAGCCAGGGGTTCCAGCCGGCAGTTGGGACTAATTACGGTGCGAAGCAGTATGACCGGGTCAAGAAATTCACTAAAGTTTTCATTTTGGGAGGTACAGTTTTGGCGGGATTTTTCTTCCTTATAATCCAGCTGTTCCCCGGTCAGATACTGAGCAGTTTCATAACCGATCCTGAAATAGTCGAAGGGGGAATAGCTGATTTCAGTCTGATGTTTTCCGTGTTCTTCAGTTACGGTTTGCTTATAATGATCATGACATATCTACAGGCTCTAGGTAAAGCATTGCCTGCAATAATCATAACGGTTTTAAGACAGGTGCTTCTCATAGTTCCGCTGGTTAAGATACTGCCCCTATTCATGGGGACAAAAGGTATCTGGGCCGCCATACCTCTCAATGATGTGATAGTTTTGGTCATAGGTATCGTTATCCTTATAGTACAATTTAAGAAGCTGGACAGAGAATAAATGCCCGCCTTGATGGAGGAGGGCAAGTAAGTTAGTTGACAGGCAGATATTAAATCTGCCAGCTTTCAGCCTGAGATCTTATATCCCAGAATTTTTTATAAAGACCGTCTGCCTCTATGAGTTCATCGTGGGTTCCTTGCTGAACCAGTTTTCCGTCATCCAGGACGAGGATCTGATCAGCGTTTTTTACTGTGGCCAGTCTGTGGGCGATGACGATAAGGGTTTTGTCTGCGATAAGATTTCCTATGGCAGTCTGTATAGCATGTTCGTTCTCTGGATCCACGCTTGCCGTTGCCTCATCCAAAATGATTATGGGTGCATTCTTAAGTATGGCTCTTGCTATGGATACTCTTTGCTTTTCACCGCCGGAAAGTGTGCTTCCGCCGTCTCCGATGACAGTATCATAACCATCAGGCAGTCCGGATATGAATTCATGACAGTTGGCGGCCTTGGCTGCATTGATTATTTCTTCTTCGGAGGCCCCAGGGTTTCCGAATTTTATATTGTTTGCGATTGTATCCCTGAAAAGATATACATTCTGAAATACCATGCTGAAATTCTGAAGGAGTGAATCGCATTTGAATCCACGGATATCGTCGTTTACGATTTTTATATTGCCGGTATCGACATCGTAGAATCTTGCCATAAGCCTGGTTAATGTTGTCTTGCCGCTTCCCGACGGACCGACCACGGCGGTGACGGACTTTTCGGGGACTTTGAAACTGACATTTTTTATGATGCCCCGGTCTCCATATGAGAAGGACACATCTTTAAATTCAATGGAAGGATCTGAGATATCTTTTTCCTTGCTGTCAAGATCTATGAACTGGGCGTTTTCGATATTTTCCAGTTTGTCCAATATAGTTCTAAGCATGGTAAAGACATGGAGGGCCATACTGACCTCTTCGACTCTTGTGAAGATAACAAATGAGAACATGAGCATCATCAGAAGCACGTAGAGTTCCATGTTGCCGCTTAAGGTCATGACAGAAGAGGCAAGCACCACTCCTGCTGCTGCGATCTTAAGAACAAGTCTGTGAAATCCGTTTGCGACTACATGGTCGGCTTCGATTTTGACATTGATATCCCTGTGATCCCTGAATGCTTTTTTTACGCCTTCCGATGCAACTCCTTCATAGTTGAAGGACTTGACAACGGATATGCCCCGAAGATATTCAAGGACCGACGATATCATCTTTTCCTGGGCCTGCTGATGGACAGGAGAATTTTTTGTGCTTGTTGCTGAAAGAAAGCTCAGGGCCACCATGGAAAGTATCAGTCCTCCTGCCATAATGGCGGCTGCCGGGGGGCTGTAAAAAAGCAGCATGAGGATCATCACCCCGGATGTGAGATATCCGCTGACCACAGTATCCAGCATTTTCATGGAGTATAGCTCGAAGTAGGTAAGGTCGGAAGTCACGGCTGACGACAACTGGCCGGTGGTGTTTTTTGAAAAAAATCCCAGCGACACTCTTTTTAGTATATCTCCTATCCTTATCCTTTCCGCCGCTGTCTGTTCATAGGCTATACTGTCCTGCCATACCGACCTGAGATACGAGAAGAGAAATCTCAGCAATACCAGTATTATCATGGCAGCCATGACCAGAATGATGTCACGGGATATAAGTTCCTGCTCACCTCTGAAGTCCATTATTACCATATTCATTGCGTATGCTGCCAGAACGATTGGCATGGCAGAGAACACGGCGGTAAAAAACGAGAAGATATATCCTGCGTAAAGTCTTTTTTTATACGGTCCGGTCCAAATGACCAGTCTTTTTATAGTTTTTAACATCAAACCACCTCTTCCATTCTATTTTCATCAATATTAGCGGCCCAGGATTTTGCACTTTTGTGGGCATCCCACATGGATCTGTACAAATCCGACTTTTTAAGAAGCTCTTCATGTGTCCCTGTGTCTTTGATGCTTCCTTTGTCCACCACAGCGATGGAATCAGCATTTTTAACGGTAGACAGGCGATGGGCAATGACAAGCAGAGTTTTGTTTTCTGTAAGCTTACTGATGGATTTCTGTATCTCACTTTCATTTTCGGGATCGGTGAATGCCGTGGCCTCGTCAAGGATAACGACGGGGGCATCCTTGAGCATCATTCTGGCTATGGCTATCCGCTGCTTTTCACCTCCTGAAAGGCGGGTCCCTGCAACACCTGCTGAAGTCCTGTAGCCCTCATCCAGTTTTTCGATGAATCCGTGGCACCTTGCTGCTTTGGAAGCCGCTATGACCTGTTCATCGGAAGCTTCAGGATTCCCCAATCTTATATTTTCCATAATATCGCAGTCGAACAGAAAGTTATCCTGGGCCACATAGCTTATTAGATTATTAAGGTTGCTTAAGGGCATCTCTCTTATATCTCTGCCTCCGATCATAATACTTCCTTTGTCAACATCCCAGAATCTGGTTATAAGCTTTGCTATGGTGGATTTGCCGCTGCCTGAAGGGCCGACCAGGGCTGTGAAGCTGCCCTTGGGGATGCTCAGGTCTATACTCTCAACTGCGTTAAGTTCGTCAGAATCATTACCGTCTCCATAAGAGAATGTGACATTTCTTATATCTATGTCCCATGACAGCGGTTCAGGATCAGAAGCTCCATCTGCCGCTTTATATTTCGATCTTTCTTCAAGTTCTTCTATATCGAGGATCTTCTTGGCATCATTGACTGCAAATTGTATGGCTTTGACATCATTCACAAAGACTGTGAAGGTGGTTAAAGGACCGACGATGCCCAGCGCCAGGATAAAGCACATGATGAGATCCGAAGGAGACAGGCTGCCGTTTGAATAAAGAAGTAAACCTATGGGAACCGTACCCAGGAGAGTGGAGGGGAGTATTGCCCCGCCAAGACTCATGTGTATCCAGGTGCTTTTGAACCAGTCCATGGTGAAATCCTTGAATGATCTTACCGATTCCACGTATTTTTCATAGGAAGACCCTGATCTGCCGAAGGCTTTGATCACTTCGATTCCTTCTATATATTCGACTATTACGCTGTTCACATGATTGCTGGATTCCATAAATTTTTCGTACTTTTTGTTGTAACTTGCCATTACGATCCCGTATACCACCGCTGCTGCCGGTATGCTGATAAGTGCTGCCAGAGCCATTCTCCAGTCGATGGTTATCAGGTACACATACACTATGACAGGAAGAAGAAGATTTGATATCCCTTCCGGTATGAGATGGGCAAGGGGAAGCTCTATGGTTTCTACCCTGTCTACTATATTGTTCTTGAGCCTGCCCACAGGCTGGTCTATGACCACCCCGAGAGGAGCCTTCATAAGCTTTTCCGTCATAGACAGCCTTATGTTCTCCAGAATGGAATATGCGGAGCGATGTGACAGTGTCGTCGCTATTCCGTGAAATACTACATTTGCGATATAACCTCCGACACAGACACAGGTCCAGCGAATTATTATATCAAGATCCATGTCCCCGGAAAAAAATCCGCTTATTATCATGTATACTGCGATGTAGGGTATAAAGCCCCCTATAACGCTTAATATCTCTATTATGACTGCCAGTGTCATTTTGCCTTTGCACTGAGCCGCAAATTCAAAAACGGTTCCCAGCCATGTCTTTTGTTTTTCTGTTCTGTCCATATTGATACCTCCCTGTTAATTCGATTTGATTAGCATATGCTAACTCAATATTAACAGAGGAGTCACCTGTGCTCTACTCCGAATCGTTATATTTGGCTCTGATCGGTCATAAAATTATTTTTTGATCTTTCTGTATTCTCTGGGAGAGATTCCCTTCTGGGATCTGAATGCGGCAGCGAACTTGCTCTGGTTGTCATATCCAAGTTCTCCGGCGATATCCATTATGCTTTTATCAGTATCTTTGAGAAGTCCTGAGGCTATGTTTATCCTGTATTCCTTCATATAGGCTCCTGCGGGCTTTCCGAACACTCCCTTGAAGCAGGACTTTAAGGAAGTTTCGGCTATTCCATGCATTTGAGAAAGCTGTCTTACAGTATAGTGAACAGCATAATTCTCAGTCATTAATTTTTCGATTTTTTTTATTATATCCACCTGATGTTTGGGGAAGTAATCCTTTTGGACGCTATGGGTCATATCCATATTCTGCATGTAAAGCAGGAATTCCATGACTTTGATCTTAAGATAATCATGATTATTATTATGATCCGCCGAATCCACAGTTTGAAATAGTGTTTTGATATAAGAGTCCGCCATTGTGATATATGGAAGATCTTCTCTGTAGAATTTGTCATACAGCTTTTCCACATCCACGCCAAAAGAAAGAAGCAGCTCTCTGTCATTTTCTTCCACTGCATCTACGGCAATGGCAACCGTGAATCCTCTGTAATAGGATAGGGGAAGGCCGAACTTTTCTGCATGTGTCCTCTTTGTGTCTGTTTCAAGGGAACCGGGCTGAAGATAACAATATCTGTTGCCGCCTATTTCCCATTCGATGCGGCCTTCAAGACAGTAGTCAAAGCTGAGAAGGCGTATGTCAGATCTGAATTCGGACAGACATTCTTTCATATTGAACTCATTGAAAATAATGTCCACTCCCGGAAAGACATGATGCATCACAAGGGTTCCCCGGCCGGTGGGGTTGCTCATTGTGAATATTTCCTGATATGGATCGGATCCTGTTTGTATCACATTACTGCCGTAATATATTTTTTTAGATTTTTTCATTTTATAACTTCTTTTGCCATTCTAATGGTGATGAGCCGTAATATTTTCTGAAAGCATTATTAAATCCGTGAGGCGTTTTGTAGCCCACGACCCGGCCGATTTCATTTACGGAAAGCCGCGGATCTTTAAGGAGGTCTGCTGCCTTTTCCATTCGAAGAAGGCGCAGGTATTCGTAGATAGTTGTACCGAAGAGCTGTCTGAACCCGGCTTTAAGCTTATATTCGTTAAGAGCCGCCATTCTGGCCAGCTCGCTTATGCCGGGAGGATCGGTCATCCTTTCTTCCAGGATATCAAGCACTTTGTGAAGCTGTGCCTTATCAAAGGAACTCAAGGATATTTTCTCAGGCTTACGCTCCGATTCTGCTACTGCCACCAATATGGAAGCGATCTCAAGGACCCGGCTCTCCACAAACAGCTTTCTTGTCAGACCTTCGCCTGAGTAATCCAGGATCTGACGCAAAGGGGGAGTTATCTGTTTCATGAGTATGGTATAACTGTATGACTGGACTGATTCGATAAAATCCATGATATCTCCGTCTGTAAGCCGTTCAAAATAGGCGGTAAAAAAATACACACCTACGCCGTGGGCCGAATAGCCGGATTCCACGTAGAAATCAACGGCTTCTGTTCCGGGCCAGTTGCTCTGTATCCTGTCCATGCCCGGATTATCAAGATAAGTAAAAGATACATAATACGGCTCATCATGTTCATAAGTGGTTTTTATGTCTTTGGCCAGCACAAAATCACTGAACCAGACGGACCAGAGTCCCGGCTCTTCAATGGACTCGGTCATACCTGTCCCTGCTTTTTCAGGCAGGGAATACCGTTTTCCCCACTGGGTATCCTCCCGGGTGAATCCGATCTCATCCGACATATAATCCAGCCAGTTATTTATTCCTTTGACAGACATTTTATGATCCTTTCACACAGAAGGGAGCTATTTCACACTAAAAGGAGCAATACCTCCGGGTATATTGAAAAAAAAGTTCTCATCTGTATAATTACAGTTGGTTAGCAATGACTAACTACATAAATTATATATGAAATTTTATAATAAAACAATACAGCATATGACCTGGGTTCTTAAGGTCATAAGGACAAGGAGGAACAAAATGGCAAAAGAGAAAAAATCTAAAGAAAAGAAGAAGAAAGAACCGGGCCCTCTGAGCCTGGCAGGAAGGAGAAAAGGGGCCCTTACCGTATCGGGCATATTCGCGGTCATGGGAGCGCTGCTGTCGTTTTCTCCATATATAGGAGTCTATGCTATAGTCCGTGAAATTCTCATAAATATCCATGATTTAAGCGGAGCATCAGTTCAGGTTTTCATGAGAATAGCGGTTATAGTGCTGGCAGCCACCACAGCAGGTATAATATGCAGTTTCTTGGCGAATATGATCAGCCACAGAGCGGCATTTGACATAGTCCATGAGCTGAGGATGGAGTTTGCCAGGCATCTTGGCAAACTGCCCATGGGATATCATACGGCCAATACCACGGCCAGAACACGTAAGACCATGAACGAGAACATCGGAAAAGTCGAGACCTTCATAGCCCATCAGCTTCCCGATACAATAGGCTCATTTGCAGCTCCCATAGCGGCCATTGCCCTGCTTTTCGTATTTGACTGGAGGATGGGTCTTGCCTGTCTTGTTGGACTGCTGGCGTCATTCGGAGTGGAAATATACGGCATGGCCAAACCTGCCGCCAGGGAATTCGCCGGTGTGTACCAGCAGAAGCAGCTTGAAATGGCCAATTCGGCGGTGGAATACATACGGGGCATGCCCGTTGTCAAAGCATTCGGACAGACGGTCCATTCTTTTAAGCGGTTCTACGATACCATCAAAGAAAACGAAAAGATGTCGCTGGATTATGCAGGCAGCGTCAAGCGCAGTTTCAGCCTGTTTCAGGTACTTTTGAACAGTCTTTTTCTGTTTGTGATGCCTGTGGGAATACTGATAGGAAGCCATACCGCCGATTATCAGGCATTTGCCCTTGCATTTATTTTCTATCTCTTTTTCAGCGGCGCCCTTGCAGGACCTGTCATGAAGCTGCTCTACGTTTTTACCCAGTTCCATGCCATGAACTTCTGCGTAAGGCAGATAAATGACATCATGTCAACAGAGCCCATACCCGATACGGGAACAAAGGACAGTATTTCCCATCATACCATCGAATTTAAGGATGTAAGTTTTTCCTACACGGGAGAAGAGGATCAGCAGGCACTGTCTGATATAAGCTTTACAGCCCGGCCCGGTAAGCTGACCGCTCTGGTGGGCCCTTCCGGCAGCGGCAAAACTACCATTGCCCAGCTCATACCCCGCTTTTGGGATGTACAGGGAGGAAGAATAACAATAGGAGGGGTGGACATACGTGAGATCAGACTCGAATCACTGATGAAGAATCTCAGCTTTGTATTTCAGGATATATTCCTGTTTCAGAAAAGCATTATGGAAAACATCAGAATGGGCAGGGAAGACGCAACGGATGAAGAGGTAATGGCGGCAGCCAGATCCGCAATGTGCCATGAATTCATAGAAGCGCTGCCGGGCGGCTATCATACTGTCTACGGAAAGTCCGGCACTCATCTGTCCGGCGGAGAAATGCAGCGCATAGTCATCGCCAGAGCCATACTAAAGGATGCGCCGGTAATAATACTGGATGAAGCAACAGCGTTTGCCGATCCTGAAAACGAAGAAAAAATACAGAAGGCTCTGGAGACGCTGATGCACGGTAAAACTGTTATAGTAATTGCACACCGGCTTTCTACTATACGCAACGCAGACCATATCGTCGTCATAGACGGAGGCCGGATAGCAGAACAGGGCAGACACGACGATCTTATAAAAAGAGGCGGCAAGTACGATGAAATGTGGGAAGCATATTCGTCGGCATTAAGCTGGAAACTCAGGGAAGGAGCATAAACAAAATGATAAGACAATTTTTACTTTTATCCGACCAGGCATGGAAGAACATGAAAAAATCCATAGCAGCCTCAGCAGCTGCCCACTTCAGCATGATCCTGCTTTCGCTGGTGACCGCATTCGTATTCTGGCAGATACTAAAGCCCTTTATGGGAGGCGAAGTCAGCTGGAAGACCATGTGGATACTGTTCGGGGCGGGTATAGCAGCCGTCATAGTCATCTATCTTCTCCATGTCATGGAGCACAACAGAATATATTTAAGCGGCAATCTGGCCTCATCGGAAAAGAGGATAAGTGTGGCGGAGCATATGCGTAGTCTGCCCTTAAGCTTCTTTGAGAGAAAGAACCTCACCGAGCTTGCCACAAATATAATGTCGGACTGCACACAGATAGAGACAGGCTTCACAAGCCTGATACCATCTCTCATCGGCAATCTCATATCCATTACATTTACGTGCATAATCCTGAGTTTGGCAGACTGGCGCATGGCGCTGGCGGTCTTTATCACCACGCCGGTTTCATTCGGGCTCATACTTCTTACCACAAGATTTCAGAAAAAAGTTGCGGCAAAGCATTATGACACCACTCTTAATATGGATGCTGCCATGCAGGAGTATCTTGAGGGCATCAAAGTGACAAAGGCCTTCGGTCTTATGGGATCAGGCTATAAAGATCTTGAAAATGCATGCCTTGAAATGAAGCGGGTCAACATGCGGACAGAGGTGATGGCAGGATCATTGTCATCCATCTCCATCATCCTTTTGCGTCTTGGAACTCCGATAACCATTTATGCAGGTGTTAATCTTTTGACGGCAGGAACCCTGGATCCGGTTTATCTTCTCTTTTTCCTTCTGGTCGCAACCAGGATATACGGCAGTCTTGCAGCGCCTCTTTCAATGTGGGGAGATGTTGTGTATGCCGGAGTTGCCCTGTCACGGCTTAAGGAACTGAATGAGATACCCGTAATGGAAGGCAGTGATGATGCAGAAGTCAAAGACAACGGCATAAGCTTTGAAAACGTATCTTTTTCCTATAAAGAAGGTGAGGAAGTCCTTAGTGATATTTCCTTTGACATACCCCGGGGCAAGGTGACGGCACTGGTGGGGCCGTCGGGCTCAGGCAAGAGCACCGTGGCCAGACTTGCAGCAAGGTTTTGGGATGCAGACTCGGGACAGATAAGCATCGGCGGGATACCGGAAAAGAATATAGACCCCGAAAAGCTGCTCAGCCATATTTCCTTTGTGTTCCAGGAGGTCATCCTCTTTAACGATACTATATACGGGAATATAAAAATCGGTAAAAAAGATGCATCCCGTGATGAAGTCATAGCCGCCGCCAAAGCAGCAAACTGCGATGATTTTGTATCCAGGATGCCGGATGGATATGATACCGTCATAGGAGAAAACGGAAGCACACTTTCGGGAGGCGAGAGGCAGCGTATCTCCATAGCCCGGGCCATATTAAAAGATGCACCGGTCATCATCCTTGACGAAGCCACGGCGGCACTGGATCCGGAAAACGAAGTAGAGATCCAGCAGGCGCTGTCACTTCTCACAAGAGATAAAACGACTCTCGTGATAGCCCACAGATTAAGAACAGTCACAGGCAGTGATCAGATCATCGTACTGGACAAGGGCCGTGTGGCAGAGCAGGGCAGCCACCGTCAGCTTATGGAGAATACCGGTATCTATGCAAGAATGTATAACATACAGCAGAAAAGTCTGGGCTGGAATATCTGATATAAATTGTATTTATTCTATTGTTATAGTATAAGGAATGTAGGGAATATAAGGAGTGCAAGGAATGGAGGTGTGAAAATGAACTCCACATTGTCGGCTTTAAAAGAAGCACAGGCATGCTCGGGTACAAGCTCTCCGAATCCGATAAATACTAATGTAATTCATTAGGCATACGAAATTTGATAAACCAGGTTTTAATGTCGTCTTAGACAGGCGGCATTATTATTTGGTTTTATTTTTGTATTGACAATATCATCAGTGCAGTACATACTGTATATAGTGTTCATATCGATAGTTTTTGATTTTATGAAAGGAAGAGAAGTATATGAAAATCATCGTATCTAACCGTTCAGGGGTTCCCATATACGAACAGATCAAAGAACAGATCAAAGATGCGATTTTTTCCGGTGAACTACAGGAAGACGACTTACTGCCTTCCATACGCAAACTGGCACGGGACTTGAAAATAAGCGTTATCACAACCACACGTGCATACAGTGATCTGGAGCAAGAAGGTTTTATTGTAAATGTACAGGGGAAGGGGTGTTATGTGCTGCCCCGAAACAAGGAACTGGCAGTGGAAAATGCCATGCACAGGATGGAAGATGCACTCAGCACCGCCATCTCGGCAGCGAGGTCCGAAGACATCGATAAGGATGAGTTAATAGAAAGGGTAAATCTTTTATGGGGGATAGATGATGAATAATAGTACAAAGAACAATATGCTGGAGGTTAGGGGCCTCAGCAAGGAATACGACACATTCAAATTAAATAAAATCAGCTTCGATGTGCAGACAGGCTATATCATGGGTTTTATCGGGCCTAACGGCACAGGAAAGACCACTACGATCAAAGAGATCTTAAATATCATAAAGAGGAGTTCCGGCAGCGTCAAAATCATGGGCAGGGAGATGGATATATCTGATAACATGCAGCTCGGTGTCGTGATGGATACGCCCATGTATGTGGAAGAGTGGACTCTCCGTGATGTGGAAAATGCCATATCGCCGTTTTACAAAACCTGGGATAAGGCTAAATTCAAAGGATATCTTAACAGGTTCGGTCTCGATCCCGGGAAAAAGGTGCAGGAACTGTCCCGCGGTATGAAGGTCAAGCTTCAGATAGCCGCAGCTCTGTCCCATGATGCCAGATTGCTTATTCTGGACGAGCCCACAAGCGGCCTGGATCCTGTTGCAAGAGACGAGATATGCGATCTTCTTCAGGAATTCGTATCCGATGAAGGCAGGAGCGTTCTTTTTTCCACACATATAACTACCGATCTGGACAAAATAGCTGATCACATCACATTTATCCTAGACGGCCGCATAGTTTTTACCGGCGAAAAGGATATTCTGATGGAAAAATATACCCGCATCACCGGAGGTCCGGGAGCCCTGAGCCCTGAGCAGAAGAATCTTGTCATCGGTTACAGGGAATATGAAAATGGATTTGAGGGAATGCTGGAAACCGGCAATTTGGGCGGTCTGCCAAAGTCGGTGATTACAGAGGATATAACACTGGATGAGATCATAATTTTTATGAGCAAGGGGGCGTAAATTGATGACAAATTTGAAGAATTTTATTGTATTAGACTATTTGACCGTTAAGCCGTATTTCACTATTAAAAACCTGCTGATATTCTCGTTTGTGGCATTGTTTCTGACTACCATGTCACATGACATTTCATCCGGGATTGGCGTCGGGTTAATGATAGCAACACTTTTGCTGGGATATCCCTTCGCCATAGGTGAAAAAAGTAATCTGGATGCGCTCTATACAACGCTTTCCATAAAGAAAAAAGAAGTCGTGAAAGGGCGGTTCATGTTTGCTCTTATCATCAATATCTGCGCTATCGTATTTTCGAATGTTCTTGCGGTAGCAGGACTGTATATCTCCAGAATAGGCGGGTTTGCAACCGATATCGGAGTGGGAGGATATGCTGAATCGCTGCTGATCCTGTCTTTGATATTTATTTTTACGCAGGCTGTACAGATTCCGTTTTTTTTCAAGCTGGGGTATACAAAGGCAAAAGTTCTCAGCATAATACCGTTTATAATTCTTATGCTGGGTTTTATGGCATTTTTAAATATCAAAAGCATAAATATCTGGTTGGTGGAGGGCCTCGAAAGCTTATCTATAAAAGGCATGATCGTCCCATTGGCCGCACTATCTTTTGTGATCATCGTGGGATTATCTTACTGCCTGTCGGTCAAATTCTATAAGAAACGGGAGTTTTAAAAGGCTGCGCGCTGGGCAGCCAACCGCCAGTCAATTGTGCTGTATCAATGTAAATTTCACTCCACTGATTATCTGCTATATCACAAGGAATTCTCAATCGGATATGATATAATGATCGAAAAATACCCTAAAGAAAAGATCCCGCCACTTCGAGTAATTTTGTTATAATAAATTGAAACCAGAGGAGTGAACAGAGGAGGATCATGATGAATATGGTCCGCAAATATGGTCCGTTTTGGAGCAGTAATGAAAGGTTATTTTGAAGGTTGGTTTTATAAGCACCAGAACAAGTCGGAAACTGTATCGCTGATCCCGGGGATAGCTGATGACACGGCTTTTATTCAAGTGATCACACATGAGAAACCGTATTTTTTCCCATTCCCTATATCTGAATTTACCAAAAAAGGTGAGGATGTAATTATCGGACGCAACTTTTTTTCTGATAAGGGAATAGATGTAGATATCGACTATGAAGGAGATAGGATCAAAGGCTGTATCAAATATGAGGATCTTACGCCCATTCATGGCGATATAATGGGATTCTTCAGATTCCTTCCTTTGCAGTGCAGGCACGGAGTTATAAGCCTCCATCACAGTCTTAGAGGCAGCCTTGAAATCAACGGCAGACATCTGGACATTAACAACGGGACCGGCTATATCGAAAAAGACAGCGGCCGGTCATTTCCAAAGAATTATGCCTGGATCCAGAGCAATGATTTCCCCGAAAAATGCTGCGTAATGGCTGCAATTGCCCATATACCGTTTCTTGTAACAGATTTTCAAGGGATCATCTGTGTGGTGTGGTATAAGGGAAGGGAATACAGGCTGGCAACCTATAACGGAGCCAAGGTCATCCATTATTCAAAAGACCGAATAACCATCAAGCGGGGCAAGTTCCTGCTGGATATAGATATATTTGAAAATAAGGGACATATGCTGCTTGCTCCCAAAACCGGCAAAATGACAGATAACATCAAAGAAGCACCTTCATGCAGAGCAATATTCAAGTTTTATGAGAATGATGACTTGATTTTCCAAATGGACAGCGAAAAGTCAAGCTTTGAGTTTGTGTAATGTGTAGAGCTTTTAGGCTCCTTTTTTTGTTGCTGGAATTGTCTGATTTAGCAGGGTAAAATAGGCAAGTTTATACAAATAGAGTTTTAAAAACGTTGAAAATTGCGGGTTTACATTTTACAAAAAAATAGGGTGCCATAAGTTTCCCGGGACAAACATTTATAAAAATAATTGTAATACGTGTTTATATGACTGAAGACAATACAGTTTTGATTTATCAAGATGTTGAACTTGATAAAAATTCAAGGAGCTGTCTCAAAATACAATTCGGTTCCATAAATTTGAAAAACTCTCACTAATACAGCTTGAAAGCCAATATAAGTGACAAAAACTGTCATAGAATATAGGTATTTCCGGATATTAGTGACAGTTTTAACTCCAAGAATTTGAAAAACTCTCACTAAATACCGTTTTGAAGCCAACATAGTGAGAATAACTGTCACTAACGGGCAAAAATATTGGGTTTTAGTGACAGTTTGCCACGTTTCTGTTGATTTTTCACACATAATCTTGATTTTCAGCCAGAGTCCCGCATTTTTCTTGCCCATAATGATTTTGTTAAACCCACAACAAGAGTGGTGTTTCAGCATCCATTCAGCATCCATTTTGAGCCAGCCCCTTCGAACAGAAGGCAGGAGACAAGTTAAAAGAAGTATTGACCATTATTATCTCGATATTGTAATTGCAGTAGGTTATAGGGTACTCATGTCGATAACATCCGACTTGTGATTTAGAGTTCACGCTTCTTATATTTGACAAACAAACCAATTGACAAAAATATTGTGCCTAAAATAGAAGCAGATAACACAGATATTGGATTAAAGACAATAGGGCCAATCATAGTAGCATTTGTAATTGTTGAAATTCCGTTATTTGCGATTTGTGCTATTAAAGTATTTACAACAATATCCAAAATCAAAATGAGTTCACCATTGTTTTGTCTATGAATATATATTCCTAAACAGAAAACAGTGACTTATAATCCCCGTATCCTTCATCATCCATATCTTCATACGGTATGAATCTAAGCGATGCGCTGTTGATGCAGTAGCGCAGCCCGCCTTCAGTGGCAGGGCCGTCGTCAAAGACATGTCCAAGATGGGAATCACCTGTTTTGCTCCTTACCTCAGTTCTTATCATACCAAGACTTTTGTCTGAAAGTTCTTCGACCAGATCATTGCTCATGGGCTTGGAAAAACTGGGCCAGCCGCATCCGGATTCAAATTTGTCCGCAGAAATGAAAAGAGGCTCACCGGTTGTTATGTCCACATATATGCCCTTTCTGAACTCTCTGTCATACTCATTTTGGAATGGCCGCTCAGTCATATTTTCCTGGGTCACAGAGTATTGAAGTCCGGTCAGCTCTTTTTTAAGCTCTTCTTTTGATTTTTTCTTAAATATATTATTTTTTTTCATTTACAATACACCCTTATTAGAGATTTTACCTAAGTAATCCGATATATTCAATATACAGTAAATTTCCCGACAAGCCAATGGAGTCAATGAGGTTTTTATGAAAAAAGCAATAGTTATAATTATATCTTCGCTGCTTGTATTTACTGTGGTATCGACCGCAGTGACAGGTGTGATAATGTTTGATAAAACTTCACAGCTCGTCACAAATGAACAGACGGTGGGCTATGGCAAGGAATTCCCAGGTAAAAACAAAATAGAAAAGTCCAGTATCACATCGTCCTTTGATGATCACCATATCCCTTTCGATTACATCTACGCAAAGGATATCGATTCCATGGACAATAAGACTGTGATCATCGTTCATGGCCTAAGCGGCAACAGGCATACGGTAAATCATATGGCAGCTTTTTTTACGGAACATGGATATAATGTCATCGCTTACGACCAGAGAAGCCATGGAGAAAATACAGCCGAATACACTACTTACGGATATTATGAACGTGAAGATCTGGCTGATCTCGTCAGTTTTGTGAGAGAAAAAACTGGCAAGGCGATCGGATTATGGGGATGGTCATATGGCGGTATAACAGTTGGATTATCGCTAGACAAAAAGGTGGTTTCAGAAAATGTTTCTTTTGCCGTTATGGAATCTCCTGTCAGCAGCATGGAAGGGATCATCAAGTATGAGCTTGAAAAAATGGACACCGCTGTTCCTGTTTCATATTTGCTTTTTGCAGGCAACATAGTAAATAAAATCAAGCTGGGTTTCACTTATGGCGACGCTGACCTCACAAAGCAGATCGCAGACACGGAAGTTCCCGTACTCATAATAAATACTAAAGCCGACCAAATCGTTCCCTATCCTATGGGAACTGATGTATTCGACGCCATCAGAGGGGAAAACAAAGAAATCATGACTGTAGATGACTCAAAGCACACTGAAATCTGGGACGATCACAGGGAAGAGTATAAAGAAAAAATCGAAAACTTCATTGAACGATTTGCCCATCCGAAACGGAAGGGTTTGCCCGTCTGAAACGGAAGGATTGGCCATTTTTCTAAACTAAAGGATGCGATCTGCCAGGCTTTATGCCCGATAAATCGCATCCTTTGATGTTGATATGAATATTATCCGGCAGTATCACTGAAGCCTAAGTGATTCGGAAGTATCGACTTCTTCTTTCTCTTTCTCGCTCAAATATTTTCTCATACTTGATGTGCTGACACCGACAGTAGATGCATTGTGCAAAAATGCGGTAGCCACCTGAGAAAGGGTATTGCTGATTCCAAGGGCAAGCAGTATGCTGTTGAACCCGGCTATGAATTTGAAATTGTTATATATCCTTTTGATCAGTTTCTTTGCAAGTTTCCTTGCTGTTATTAGCTTAGTCAGGTCCGAATCAAGAAGGGTTATGTTTGCCACCTGTTTGGCTATGTCCGATGAATCGTGGAGGGATATGGACACGTTAGCCGCAGACAGGGCGGGGGAGTCGTTGATACCGTCTCCAACCATGATGACCTTATGGCCTTCTGCCTTCAGCTTTCCTACTATATTTGCCTTGTCTTCGGGCAGGACCTGGGATTCGTAGGAATCCACACCAAGTTCGGCTGCTATTATACCTGCAGCTTCCTCGCTGTCTCCTGTGAGCATTATGATATTTTTGATGCCCTGAGCTCTGAGACCTGCCACTACCGCTTTGGATTCGGGGCGGACCGGATCATCTATACATATGAATCCGGCAAGCTTTTTATCAAGGGCGAAGTAGATGACTGAGCAGCCCTTGCTTTCTTTTTTTATGAGCATTTCTTCTTCTTCGGTCAGAGGGATCTTTTCATCTTCAACTATGAAGTGACGGCTGCCTATATGGGCTTTTTGACCGTATAAAGTAGTGGCGATGCCGTGGGCGACGATGTATTCGACCTCCGTGTGATGTTCTTCATGTTTAAGGTCTTCTTCCTTTGCCTTGTTTACGATTGCTCTTGCCACGCTGTGTGGAAAGTGTTCTTCTATACAGGCTGCGCTGCGAAGCACTTCATCTCTTGTGTATCCGTTTAAGGGCACCACCTTTTTGACTTCGGGACGGGCTTCCGTAAGTGTGCCTGTCTTGTCAAATACGACCGTATCCGCCTCGGCCAGTGATTCAAAATACTTGCCGCCCTTTACAACTATGCCCATTTCTGAGGCTTCCTTCATTGCGGAGATCACCGATATCGGTGTTGATATCTTGATGGCGCACGAATAGTCCACCATGAGCACGCTTAAGGCCTTGCTGCCACTTCGCGTAAAAAGATATACGCCTGCCGCCAGAAGGAAACTGAACGGGACGATTTTGTTGGCAATATTTTCCGCCTTGCTTTGGATATTGGCCTTTAGCTTTTCGGATTCGCTGATCATATCTACGATCTTGCTTATTCTCGTATGCTCTTCAAGCTCTCTTACCTCAACGCAGAGATTGCCTTCTTCTATTACGGTTCCGGCAAAGACGCTGTCGCCCTGTTTTTTGTGTACGTTAAGAGGCTCTCCGGTCATTGCCGACTGATTGACCATAGCGTCGCCGTCCTTGACCGTGCCGTCTATGGGCATGGTCATGCCCGTGTTGATTACAGCTATGTCTCCCTTTTTAAGATCCGCCATATTGATCTGTCTTCTGGTTCCGTTGTCGTCTATCCAGATACTGTCTATATGTTCGACCAGGCTGTTTGCCAGAAGATTCTTAGTCTTTTCAAGAGTATAGCTTTCCAGAAGATCCGATATACTGAGAAGGAACATGACGGAAGATGCTGTACCGTAATGGCGCTGGCCTATTGAAGCAACTATAGCTGATGCATCCAGCACGTCAATATTCAGTTTGCGCATGCGAAGGGCACATATGGCGGCCTTCACATATTTTAATGCCCGGTATACTGTGATAACTTTTTTTACGGGGCCGGGGAGGAGCAATGTTCTGATCAAATACCCGCCTACGATTCCGATTAGCTTACCCAGAAAGCCATTATCGATGAGCTGGTTTTGTTCGTATTCATCGGGAAGCACCGGTGATAATGCTAATATATCAAGATTTTTAAACAGCTCAAGGATATCCGCCCTGCAGTCCTGATCATAAAAAACCAGAACGCTGCCGGTCAGATGATTGACCTCGGTATTTTCCACATAGGAATTCTGTTCGAAATATTCTTTTATTGCATATTCATACACCGGGTCAAATGCATACCGTCCGTATCTGATACGCATTCTTCCCGTGATGTCACTAATTATACGATAGTTCATATTTTATTTATTTTTATCTTTTGCTTCAGCGTAGATATCCTGAGCTTCCTCTTTAACGGAAGTAACTCTCGCCTGGGTATCGTCCTTGACTTCCATAGATTTAGCCATTGCTGATACGGCTACATTGTGGGCCGCCTTGCTTTTTAGAATTGCAGGCACTACAGTGGTAATCAGTACCCCTCCTGCAAACGCCAATACTTTTCCATCTTTCCAAAAACTCATTATAAACTCCTTCCCTGCATTACAAGCCGATTAGCATATGCTAACACCTGATATCAGCGTAACATATGTATATCGCCATTTCAATTGGAATTTTATAATCAGGAAGCTGTATATCTATTGAAAAATGCGGGAAAGGTTGCAATTTGTTAGCTCGAGGTAACTTTGAGGGTGAAATAATTATTTGTGATTCAGCCAATCAAAAATGATTCACAGCATCCATGCCTTCTTTTTCATACCATGTCGCTGTCATTGACTCTATAAAATATATTGGTTAGAATGAAATAGCATATATTAGGAAAGGACAAATAATGAGAAAAGTTGACACAGTTTTATTTGATTTTGACGGAACGGTCATGGATACGACGGAAGTGATAGTCAATTCATGGCAGCATACATTCAGAACTCTGGAAGGCAGAGAGCGACCTCTGACCGACATTTATCCCACCTTCGGAGAACCACTTCCATATACTATGGAGAAATTCTTTCCGAATCATCCTGTTGAAGAAAGCGTACAGATCTACCGAAGCTATCATTACGATAATTTCGGTGATTTGATAAAGGTTTTCCCCGGAATGGAGGAACTCCTCGAGACCTTAAAGGAGGCTGGCTATACAATGGCACTTGTAACCTCAAGGCTTGAATCTACTACGAATCAGGGACTTGAAGCTTATGATCTTAAGAAATATTTCGACACGGTATTGACCTGCGAAGACACTGACAAACATAAGCCGGATCCTGCGCCTATAAATATGACACTTGAAAGGCTAGGCAAAAAGTCAGATAATGCTATTATGATCGGCGACACAAAATTTGATATCCTTTGCGCAAAAAATGCAGGTGTCAAATCGATCCTTGTGGATTGGTCGGTGGCACTTGGAGAAGAGGAACGTGAGGGGACCAATGCACCGGATTTTATTATAAAGGACCCAATGGAAGTTATAGAGATACTGGAAAAAATGAATATGGAGGATTAACATGTTTACTTACGCATTTATCGTGAATTCTGAAGGTCAGAGTCCGGAGGATTATTCCTGGAATTACAACAATAAGGAAATGAAATTCAAGTTCTTTGCTACCAGCGGGATGGAAATGACAAAGAAGTATGCGAAAAAAATCGCTGACGAAGGTTTCGAATATATAGATCTCTGCGGAGATTTCGATGCAAATATGGCTAAGGAAGTAGTGAAGGCAACCGGCGGCAGAATAGAAGTCGAATATGCAAAGTACTTCGATTCAGAGATGAAGAAGCTAGGTAATCTTCCAAAGATGGATGAATACGGTATTATCATCATGGCCGAAGGTCTGACCCAGGGTACAACCAAGAAAGAAAAAGTAGTAGGCGCAGAGTTCAATACGACTATCGTCATGGTGGATAGCGATGAGATGGCTGCTGCAGCGGCTCAGGGTCTTGTGGACGGCGGGATCGATTTTATCGAACTTTGCAGTTATTTCAATGAAATCAAAGCAGGAGAGATCATAGACGCAATAGATGGCAAAGTGCCGGTGGGGTATTGCGGCTAGGTATTATTCAGCGTAAAAACAGACGTAATGTCGATTTATTCGGCGTAAAAACAGGCATTATGTCGATTTATTCGGCGTAAAAACAGGCGATATCTCTTGACAACATATATTTTTTGAAATAGAATCTTGGTATAAGAGAGGGTAATATATCATGCTTAAAAGGAAAATATATGACAAATTGCTCAAATGGAAAGCTGGCAAAAATAATAAAGCTCTTGTAATTTCTGGAGCCAGGCAAGTTGGAAAGACATATATCATCGAAAAGTTCGCAAAAGAGAACTACGATAATGTTGTATACATTAACTTCGAGAAACAGCCCCAATTCAAGCAGGTTTTTCAGGGAGATCTTTCACCTGACATTATAATGAGTCAGCTTTCTTTGCTAGTGCCACAAACAGATATAATCCCATACAAAACTATTTTAATATTTGATGAGATCCAAAGTTGTCCGGAAGCCATTACATCACTCAAGTTTTTAGCTTCAGACGACCGTTTTGATGTGATTTCCTCAGGTTCACTTCTCGGTATAAGTTATAAAGAGGTGTCATCTTTTCCGGTTGGATATACCGAAAGGCTTGATATGCATGCGCTGGATTTCGAAGAGTTTTTATGGGCATGCGGCATACAGAATGAACACATAGATATTCTTAAAGATTCCTTTGACAACGTAAAAAAAGTACCTGATGCAATGCATATTCGTATGCTGGAATTATTCAGGGAATATATTGTTGTGGGTGGAATGCCGGCAGTGGTGAAAAACTATATAGAAACCAAAAACTTTGCAGAAGTACTGAAGCTCCAACAGGATATAGTGAGAGACTATACCGATGACATCATAAAATATGCAGATGGACCGGAGAAAACTAAAGCGAGGGCATGCCTGATGTCTATCCCAAAACAGCTGGCCAGAGATTATAAAAAATTTAGATACAGTACTATCGAAAAAAATGGCAAATCCAAAAAATATGCCGGTAGTCTAATGTGGCTTTATGATGCCGGCATTATCAACTTCTGCCATAATCTGAGAAAAATAGATTTACCTTTGGAAGGCAATGCTATCGAGGACATATTCAAAGTATATATGTGCGATACCGGACTTCTTGTATCAATGTTGGAAGATGGTTCTCAGGCAGATATAATCAATGGAGATCTGGGCATATATAAAGGTGCCATTTTCGAAAATATCATCGGAGATATTTTTGCCAAATCAGGTAAGAAATTATACTATTTTGAATACAGATCCCAAATAGAAATGGATTTCATAATAAGATTTGGAGGTACGGCCACAGCCGTAGAAGTCAAATCTGCAGACCATACCAAATCCAAATCAATGAATTCCATTATCAATAATTATGGCGTTCAAAAGGGCATAAAGCTTTCTACAAAGAATGTGGGCAGTTCTGATCAAGTGACATCATATCCTTTATATATGTCCATGTTTCTTTAATCAATCTTGTTCAGACTCATCTTTTCCATCAATAGGCGCAAGATCATAAAGCCCCTTTTCCCTAAGCTTAACATTCCCTCTGTGGAAGAAAAATGCCAGTATGACTACGATGGATCCGGTAACTATGAGGATCGATTCGATCGATATCACATCTGCCAGTGGTCCGAACAGGATAATTGCTATTGGCATAGCCGATCCGCCGATTATATTCACAAGCGAGAACACCCGCCCCATTCTGTCCGGCGGTACTATTTCCTGAAGGTATACTGTTTCCGCGGATATCATCATAGGCAGGAAAAAGCCTGCAACTCCCATTATTACAAGATATATTACAAAATTTGGCGCTACGCCCAGCAGTGCGAATGTTGCACCGAAAGCTACAAATGACACAGTAAGTACCAGAAGCTTGTCCCTAAACGATCCTTTGATGGAAACGAAGACACCGCCCAGAAGCGATCCCACTCCCCAGACCATTTCGTTGGCAGTAAGCCGCCATATGTCTGAACCGAAACTACGTTCGACCAATAGCGGTGTGAGCACCATGGTTGGTGTCATGAGGAAGAATGCGATTGCATAATAAATTATCATCCTCTTGATCCTCACATCGGAAAATGCATATGCGAGACCCTGCTTTAGTTCTCCCATCACTGTAGTGATAGCGTCAACTCGTTTTATTTTACCCACCGGAATAAATGCAAATATAAGTATTGCACTGGCTGCTGTGACAACATCCACAAAGAATGCTCCGACGATGCCCATGAGACCCAGAACCGCACCGCCTACGATTGGTGCTATCAACTGAAGGACCGAGCTCAATGTCTGATTGATACCTTGAATTCGGACAAGCTCCGATTCGGGGACCATTTGGGGGTAAAGTGCACTTACCGCAGGCATTTGGATCCCGGCACCAATAGAGCGGATCGATGATACAACCAGCAGCAATGGCAGGTTTCTGATCCCAAGCAGGAAGAGAATTGCCAGTATGAGAGTGGCGACGGCAATAAATCCGTCTGCCATCATTATCATATATTTTCTGTTATGCCTGTCTGCCCAGACTCCGCCAAACAACGACAGTATCAGCTGCGGTAAGACCATACAGATAGTTGCAAACATCATCCAGATACCTGAAGATGTCTCAAGTGTTATATACCAAATGATCGCATATCCCACCACTGATGAACCGAATAATGATACATTTTGGCTTACCAGGAATCCTGCAATCCTTCTCTTCCAGTTATGAAATTGTGTTTCGTTACTACTTAATGTTTTGTCGTCCATATTAAAGCCTTTCGTATTTTTTCTTCAAAGCATGTAATAGTGAGCGAAAAAAACGATGACGGACATATCCGTCATCGCTGATATCTTTTATCAAAAGCAAGACTATGTTCGCACACTAAAGTATATTCATTTGTCTGTTGCCCATCACCGAACTTGGCATCGGGTGGGAATCATTGATCAGTTTTGTGCCGCACATAGTTTTACCTCCTTCAATTATTTTGCGTACGAATCGATTCTAACACAGAGATATTGTGAATTCAAGTTTTTTGATCAATCACCATTCGCTGTCTGCTGTGCAACAATGCTGTCTGCATGATATTTTTCTCTGAGTTTTGGCTTTTCGATCTTGCCCGTAGGGTTCCTTGGAACCTTGTCAAAGATGATCACGCGGGGTCTTTTGTACCTTGGAAGTTCATTCGAAAATTCCAGAACGTCTTCTTCCAGAAGCTCTTCGTTAGGTTTCACTTCAATTATCGCAGCAGCCAGCTCGCCCAGACGTTTGTCCGGAATACCGATAACAGCAACATCCTTGATCTTGTTGTTTTTTCTAAGGAAGTCTTCGACCTGGACGGGATAGATATTCTCACCTCCGGTAATGATGACATCTTTCTTTCTATCTACAAGGAAAATAAAGCCATCCTCATCTTCTTTGGCCATATCTCCGGTTTTGAGCCAGCCGTCCACAAGAACTTCTGCAGTTGCCTCGGGATCGCGGTAGTATTCTTTCATGAGGCCGGGGCCTTTTATGGCAAGCTCTCCAACTGCACCCTGTTTTACCGGGTTGCCGCTTTCATCGATAATCTTTGTTTCCCAGAGGTGTCCGGCTTTTCCGATGGCACCTACTTTGTGTTCGTTTTCCACCCCAAGATGTACTGCGCCGGGTCCTATAGACTCGGACAGCCCGTAGTTTGTATCGTATTCATGTTTCGGAAAATAGCTTTTCCATCGTCTGATGAGACTTGGAGGAACAGGCTGGGCACCGATATGCATCAGTCTCCAGTTCGTTAGATCCAGAGAATCAAGATCCACTTCGCCTCGCTCTATTGCATCCAGGATGTCCTGTGCCCACGGTACCAGAAGCCAAACTATACTTGCTTTTTCGTTAGATGCGGTTTCCATTATCCATTGAGGATTGGTTCCCTTGAGTATGACTGCTTTGCTTCCGGACACCAGGCTTCCGAACCAGTGCATCTTTGCTCCGGTATGATACAGAGGCGGGATCAACAGAAAAACGTCGTCTTTCTGCTGACCGTGATGTTTTTGCTCGACTTCAACAGCGGTCATCAAACTTTGGTGGGCATGAAGGATTGCTTTAGGCATTCCGGTTGTCCCGGATGAAAAATAGATTGCACCGTCATCGCTGTCTTTTATAGCCACATCAGGTTTATCTGTTGGGAACGAGTCGATTATACGATCATAGCTTATTGCATATGAGGGGCAGTCCTTTCCTACAAAAAAGAAATCGTTGATTTTTTTGAGGTTAGGTCTAATTTCTGCCAGTCTGTCCAAAAATTCAGGTCCGAATATGAGAGTTTCTGCATCGGATAGGTTAAGGCAGTAATCTATTTCTTCAGCTGTATATCTGAAATTCAGAGGCACTACAATGGCACCGGTCTTAATAGTACCAAAGTAAATGGGAAGCCAGTCGATGCAGTTCATGAGTAGTATAGCGACTTTGTCGCCTTTTTTGACACCTCTTGTCATGAGCATATTTGCAAACCTATTGGCCTTTTTATCAAATTCCTCCCATGTGACCTCCTTACGGTAATGAGCGGAATGACCGGTCTCCACAAGCTCGTATTCCTGCCACTGAAGATTTTGACCTTCATCGTGCATTGGGTTAAGCTCAATTAGCGCCACATCGTTCGGGCAGTCCTTTGCGTTTTTTTCCAAAAATTGTGTTATTGGCATAATATTTTCCTCTCTGACGTATTTGCCAGTAAACCCGGCAAATAAAAAAGTCTTCTCTACTATGCAAGGCACTTTCGTAAAAGTATGATAGCGTGAAGACCATAAATTCCGGCAACAGCCGAATCATGTATTCTCATTCATCCTACTAAACTACTGTGCTCATGCACCCTACAAATAAGAATTATATATAAAAAATGTGTAATTGTAAAGGGTTTGAGGGATTATCCGGACAGTAAACTTCGAAAATATATTTTAATTTATTGACAGGTTTAGATCATCGTGATATATTGTGTATATCGTATATATACAATATGCATTATTGAGGAAATGATGGAATTAATAATCAGCAATTCGAATAACAAGCCTATTTATGAGCAGATAGCTACGCAGATAAAAGCGATGATCCTAAGTGGAGCGCTGAGTGAAGGAGATATTCTGCCATCAATGCGTCTTCTTGCCAAAGATCTCAGGATCAGCGTTATCACTACAAAGCGGGCATACGAAGAACTGGAGAAAGACGGATTCATCGTTAGCTCTACGGGCAGGGGAACCTTTGTTGCTGAGAAGAATTTGGAACTGGTACGGGAAAACAATCTCAGACAAATTGAGGAACTTTTCTGTGAAGCGGTAGATGTAGCCAAGAAGACAGACATAAAAAAAGATGAATTAACAGATATGATATCGCTTTTATTTGATGAGTGATCGGGAGCAGGATTATGAACGAAAATATACTTGAAATCAGGAACCTAACGAAGAAGTTTGAAAGATTTACTTTAAATGATATAAGCCTGACGCTACCCAAAGGGGCGATTATGGGTTTTGTGGGGGAGAACGGCTCAGGCAAGACTACCACCATCAAACTGATACTTAATGAGCTTAAGAAAAACGACGGTACTATTAATGTATTCGGGCTGGATTCGGTCAGTGACGAGATCGAGATCAAGGAAAATATAGGTGTGGTTTTCTCCGAGAATCATTTCAATGAGAATTTTTATCCGGAACAGATCGGGAAACTGATGAGACTGGCGTATAAGAAATGGGATATGGATGTTTATAATGATTATCTGAAAAAATTCGGTCTTGATAAATTACAAAAAATCAAGGAGATGTCCAGGGGGATGAAGATGAAGCTGGCTATATCCGTTGCCCTTTCCCATGATGCGAAGCTTCTTCTGTTGGACGAAGCAACCAGCGGTCTTGATCCGGTCGTCAGAAACGAAATACTGGATATATTTTATGACTTTATTATGGATGGTAAAAGATCCGTGTTTCTTTCATCTCATATTACCAGTGATCTTGAGAAGGTCGCTGATTATATTACATTTATCAGAAACGGTAAGATAGTTATGTCAGAGACTAAAGAAGCTATGGAAGAAAAATTCGGAGTCCTTCGCTGCAAGCGGGAAGACATCAAGAAGGTGAATCCGGAATACATCTCAGGAATACGCCATGGTGATTTTTCTACAGAGGTTCTTGTCAACGACAAAAATGCAGTAAGAAAAATAGATGAGTGTTTTGTCATCGATAACGCAAATATAGAAGATATCATGACATATATGAGTACCGAAAAGGATGCTAAGCAATGAAGTTCTTATTCTTACATGACATTTATACATCGAGATTCAAATTGATATTGCTGGCATCTTTAGGTGCCCTGTCTACGATGGTGATTTATAGTTCGAATGACAGTTTCATTCTTTATAGCACTCAGTATTGGGGACTAATGATAGCTGTCACGTTTGTTAATTCTTTATATAGCGAAAACAAGAAAGTGAAATGGAAGGAGTACCAATGGGCGCTTCCAATAAAGAAATCGACTATGGTCAATGAAAAATTCCTGTTTGTTTTAGCAATCGCTATTATACTTATATCTGTTAACTTTCTGGTTTTGATGCTTACAAAAGATGGCTGGTATGTTGAAGAGGATGGAAGTATAGCATTTATAGCGACTCAATTCGTTATCTTTCTTTTTCTCTATACATCTGCCATGTTCATAGGCATAATGGTAGAATCCATTTCCGGGGACAAAGGTGCAATAACCGGAATCACAATAGCCGGGACCGCTGTTTTATTGGGACTAAATTCGGTGTCCTTATATATTATACCGACCTTTTTTAATTCAAACTTTTTGGATGACATCTGGGCTTTGACGATCTGGGGCAGCACTATGCTTGCAGTCACGATAGGAATCACATATACGATTTCATTGCTATATGTGAAAAAAGGTAGAGAAATCCTATGATGCAATAGGAAAGGGTGCAACGCAATGAAGTTCTTATTATTATATGATATATACTCATCAAGAAAAAAAGTCGCATTGCTGGCATTAACATACGTGGTTTCACTATTTGTCTGCTACGTTCTTAATAGGATGTGGATGTTTAGCTGTTTATATGCGCTAAATCTTGTAACCGGGATCTCATTGGTAAGATTTTTGTCCGATGATAACAAGAAAGTTAAATGGGAAGAATATCAATGGGCACTTCCAATAAAGAAGTCGGCGATAGTAAACGAAAAATTTACAATTTTTTTGATTATTACAGCCATAGTGATAGCAATGAATTTTTTGGTTTTATTGCTTACAAGAGACAGATGGTATACCAATAACGAAATAGAGTTGGACTCTATGGTAAGTCAGTGCATCATGATGCTCTTTTTCGTAGTATCTATTATGTTTATTGCGCTTATGGCCGAGCTTATTTCAGGAACAAAAGGCACAAACATTGCTATCACGTTAATAGGGTTCCTCATCTTATTAGGCGTAACAGTCGGATCGTTATATATGGTACAAGGTTATTATACATATTTGTTAGATGATATAGGGGCATTAACGATTCTGGGCAGCTTAATACTTGTTGTTACCCTAGTTATCACCTATACGATTTCTATATCGTATATAAAAAAAAGCAGGGAGATCCTATGATAATGATCAAAAAAGTCTCAATACTTATACTAATGATTCTAATTCCAATCACCATGACCGCATGTATCCCGTCGGATATTCTTGTCAGTGATGAAGATAAAAAGGTATCTGATGAGCAGATAGTGCTGAGCAGTTTGAGTGGCTCTGACGACCGGTATGTTTGGGATATACAGGGAGATATTTACGCCTTCCAGGATTTTGGATATCTATATAAAACAGACAGCAAATTTTCATCATACGAAAAAGTAATAAACGATATGATATATGTCATCGATATAATTGACGGACGTGTATATTACACATATATGGACGGAGTAAAAGACGGGCCTTTTTATTCATGCGCTCTTGACGGAAGCGATATAGAAAAAACCATGAAAGACGATACCGTGTGGAAAGTTTTTATATCAGGAAACAATATGTATTATTCAAAACTGTCAGTGCCCGATTCTTCCTCAAAGGATGGGTTTTACATTATGGATATGACTACGAAAGGACAGAAAAAAATCAACGATGACGTTCCGGCGAAGTTTATCGAGGTTGATGGCATGCTATATTACTATTCATCATGGGGTAACAATAATGGGATTTTAAAATCATATGATCTGAAGACCGGTGAGATCAAGGATGCACTAACCTGGGAAAATATAATGAGATTTTTCCCGGATTATGTGATCGGCGGATACATATACTATGATAACTATGTCAACAACAAAATGTACCGCATCAGAACTGACGGCACAGAAAAGGAAGAATTATTTAACCATGAAGAATACGACTTCGGATACTGGATCAAGATCAAAGATGGGAAAGGTTATTACAAAAGTGATAGTATAGGGACCATTGATCTTATGACCGGTAAGGAAACACCGTTATATGATGACTATGACGATTGCACCAGCCTGGATATCCTGAATGATACTATATATTTTAATAAAACTGTAATTGGCGATTCGCCTAAGCTTTGCCGCATGGATCTGGATGGCAGCAACTACCGGGAAATCGGAGTTGACTAAACCCCGGCATGGATAAAGCACCAGGGCCGAAAATGATCAGGACTATATAGGCAGATAGATCCCGATATCTTTGACAATCACTTCACCGGCATATTCAGGTCCTTCGCCTGTGGTCATGCCGACTTTATTAAAGGCAAAGGTCACTGTTTTGTCGGCTTTTACTGCGATCCCCATGATTTCGCCGGTGTCGGCAGAAAGCCCGGATGGAATATCCAATGCGAGAATTCGAGCTCCTCTAGATTCCCTGAGATGGTTCATCTCTTTGATTATATTTTTGTAAAGTCCTTTGACTTCCCTGGCAAGTCCGATCCCAAATAGTCCGTCTACAAAAGAAGTATATTTAAATTTACTGAAGATATCGAATTCGTTTTCATATATCTTGATCTTGTAGTTTTCTGCGATCTTGAATTGATGAGCAGTTTCTCTGCTCATGCCTATCTTTCTTCCCACGAACAGAATATCAACGTCGACGCCTTTCATGGCAAGCAGCCTCGCAACAGCAAAACCGTCACCTCCGTTGTTCCCCGCACCGCAAATGCAGAGAACTTTTTTCTCATTGAAAAACCAAGGTTCAGGCACCGATCCGCCTTTGTGGAATTCGTTGGCAGACGCAAGAGCCGCTCTCTCCATCAGTACCATGGACGGGATTCCTATGTTTTTTATTGTATGTTCATCCAGCTTCTTCATTTCGTCGGCTGTTACAAGATGTGTCATGACAAATCTCCTCATTTGTTCAATAATTTGTATTGAGATATATGGGATATGATATCACTTTTAATAATTTCTGTCATCGGGATCTCTTGTTGGAATAATAGTATGAATTGTTTTGGTGCAAGAAAAAACATTGAATTCTGTCCGAAAATTGAGGGAGTGTGGTGTTTTTTTGCAATTTCCCCGTATACTCAGTTGTAATGGATTATAGTACATAATAATGGACAAGAGTTTCAAATTTGGAAGCCGAATTTACCACACTACCTCGATTTTGGGACGTAAAACCCGAAAAAAAGTTGCATAAAAAAAGTAGCGGGACATAGTCACAACAAGTGAATCACAACAACTTCTCCTAGTCCTAGATACAAGCCGCTTTTACTGATATAATATTGCCATGTTAAACATTTATACAGGACGGGAAAATCTAGATAAAGACAGGTTCATGTTTGATGAGATAAAAACCAGGCTGGACAATGGCAAACGGGTCATTCTTATCGTGCCTGATCAGTATACATTGCAGGCAGAAAAAAATGCCTTTGAGTATTTGGATGTAGCCGGCCTGATGGATCTTGAAGTGCTCAGCCTTTCGAGGCTGGCAAACAGGGTATTCTCCGAAGTGGGGGGAGGGCGAAAGACTTTCATAAATAATTACGGAAAGTTTATGATGATCTCCCGAATTCTGCTAAATGAGAATAGCAGTCTAAAAGTATTCAAAGGTCTGGAAGGATCCGCTGACTTTATAGAAAAGATCAACAATTTTATTTCCGAAATCAAGAATCACAACATAACCCACGAAGATCTAAAAAGGATACTGGATACGGAGGACGGCGATTCACTTCTCTTTCGAAAACTTGAGGATATCAGCAAGGTATACAAAGAGTATGAGAAGCGGATGGGCAATGAGCAGATAGACACCGCTGATTATCTTTCCATGTTCATTTCAAAGATCGGCAGCGCCGGCCTTGTAAGTGACTCTGAATTCTGGGTGTCGGGATTCGACTATATGACGCCGAAGAATATGGATGCAATACTGGAGATAACAAAGACTTCGGGGAATTTGAATGTGGTTCTAACCGCCGAAAAAGGCAACAGTTTTTTCAGCTTAACCAATGGATTAGCGGATAAATTGAGATCCATGGCACTTGATGCGGGGATCGATTCCAAGATATTAAATATTTCGAAGAAATATGAACGGGATACAGTAGACCGCGAGCCTCTTGTTTATCTTGAAGAGCAGTACTGCGCCATGTCTCCAAAGTCATATGAAGATTCGTCATCAAAAAACATAGAACTGATTGCCGCCGCCAATTTCTATTCGGAAGCGGAAACCGCAGCAGCTAAGATCACAGAGCTGATTAGAGATAAGAAGATGAGGTACCGGGATATTCTTGTTATCTGCAACGACATGGACTTACGAGCATCGGTCATAAAGAGAGTTTTTTCCGAGTATGGTCTTCCTGTGTTCATTGACCAGAGGCGGAGCATTCATCATAATCCTGCTTTAGAGTATATTACTTCACTTCTGGACATTGCTGCTGAAGGCTGGAGACCGGATCTTGTTTTCAAACTGCTGAAAACCGGTCTGACTCCTTTATCTACAGCGGAGATCGAAGAATTGGAAAATTATGTTATAAAGTTTAAAATCATTGGCGGCAAATGGAAGAGGGAATTCAAACTGACGGCGGGGGAGTACTCTGACGAGGAACTAACTACATTGAATCAGGTTAGGGAAAAGGTTGTAGAGCAGATTTCGGGATTCGAGACCGGTTTTAATAAGAACGGAAATGTAAGAGAAAAAACAGCGGAGCTTTTTAGATATTTGGATGAACAAGCCCTTTTGCCGGTCAAGATAGATGAGTATCGCATTTCACTGGGAAAAGAAGGCAGTCTTGACTATGCAGAAGAGATGTCTCAGGTTTGGTCGGTAATACTGAATATTTTGGATCAGCTTGTCGATATCATTGGTGACGAGGAGTTATCAGACGAAGAATATTCGATCATACTTCGAACAGGTTTTGAGTCCATACAGATGGGAATGCTGCCGCCTTCAATTGACCAGATACTTCTAGGAACTATGCAGAGAACCAGAACAGGAAATATTAAGGCATTATTTGTACTAGGCGCCAATGACGGAGTACTCCCTGCATATAGCGGTGAGGAAACTCTGCTTAACGAAGACGAAAGAGACATGCTTTATAATAAGGGAAATGCTATCTGCCGTAATGACGATCAGATCATGCACGAAGAACAAATGGCCATATACAGAAATCTTTCCAAGCCATCAGACTATCTCTCCATGAGTTATTCAGTATCCGATACGGAAGGCGGTGAGATCAGACCGTCAATCATCTTTGAAAAAATCAGAAGGCTGTTTCCCAAAGACCCGGTCAGAAAAGATATTCTGAATAGGGATGAGGCTCTTATGGATCTTGTACAGGGCCGGGCAAGCACTGCTAATCATCTGACTGATGCTATGCGAAAGTGGATCGCTGACGACCTTATGCCCCAGGTCTGGAAAAACGTGTTCCTGTGGTTTGAGAAAAATGAGTCCAAGATCACGGAAAGGATCGTAAGCGGACTTTCATTCAGAAACAATCGGGACAGAATCGACGAGAGCTTTGTGACAGACCTTTATAAACCCACTTTCGACGAGGCAGATGAAAAAATTATAAGCAGCCCATCCGGTCTGGAAAGCTTCAGCCGATGTCCGTTTTCTTTTTTCATGAGCAGAGGGATCAGATTAAAGGAACGGAGAGTATATGAACTGGATGGACGTAACGTAGGCGACGTATATCATGAGACACTTATGCGTTTTGGTCGGCAGATGTGCGATGACGGACTCAAACCTCTGGACCCTGAATCAAAGTGGAATACTATGGATGATGAAGAATGCACCCGGGCTATTTCGGATATATATGAGAGTATCGAAGATACATATAACGATGGACTTTTTAAAGAGAGTGAATATGAGGAATACCGAAGCAGCAGGTTCAAGAAGATCATCACTGATGCGGCTCTGGAAATAAAAGGACAGGTACAGGCAGGCAGGATCGAGAACATGTTCTTTGAAACCGAATTCAGGCAAAACAGCGACTTTGAACCGATCATCATTGAGAGAAGCGGCAGAACAGTTGAGGTGACGGGTAAAATAGACAGGCTGGATGTTCTGACAGGCGGCTATGCCAAGATCATAGATTACAAATCCGGTTCCGAAAAGCTGATTGCCGAAGATATTCTTAATGGCTGGCAGCTCCAGCTTATGATTTATATGAAAGCAGTGACCGGATCTGTCGGGAATCTCAAGCCGGCGGGAGTATTTTATTTTACGATTCCCGAACCTCATCTTGAGACTGCAGGAATGAGTCCTGAAGAAATTCAAAGTGAACTGGCGGACAAGATGACCGGCGAGTACAAAATGGATGGAATAGTCATAAACGACAAGTCGGTCGTGGAGTCGATAACCGGAGAACTTGGATCGAAAACCTCAAAGATCATCGGTGCGAAACTAAATAAGGATGCACCGGAAGAAGCGACAGGGAATGCCATAGTGGAAAAAGATGACTTTAAGGCTATTGAAAATACTGTTTCATCGCTTATTGCAGATCTTTGTGAAGATATGCTGTCTGGAGATGTGAAAGCCGATCCAAAGGAATCAAAAAAGAAAAAAATAACCGCATGTACCTACTGTGAATACAGAGGCATATGCGGTTATGACAAATCTTTCAATTAATCCAATTGATCAGTCACCATTATTGCGGGTTGCTTGGCGTATTGGAACCACCCTTTGAAAAAAGGCTTTCCAACTTTCTCACTATTGCCGACATCACTCTCAACAGCAGCCATAACGATACGAGTACTAAAAATACAATGCAAACAATAAATACAGCGGTGCCAAAGGCTTCATACATTTCCATGACATGCTCCTTCCGTTTCTCCAAATAAATAAAGAGCCTCATTTAAGAGAAGCTCTCCACCCTCAGAGCCGGTTATACAAACTTGAAACAGCCTTATGCCGCCAACCGATGAATCTTATTTAATTAAATAGATATTACCCTTTTCGACAGGCATTGTCAAATGATATAGTGCATAAGACAGCTAAAATACAATATACATGACAGGTGTATAAACTGATTGTAAAAATGCAGATATTTTGGTACAATTTATTCGTTGTTATTTTATATTTGCTACTGTGGCTCAATGGTAGAGCAGCTCATTCGTAATGAGCAGGTTGGAGGTTCGATTCCTCTCAGTAGCTCCATGTTTCAAGGGTTTGAGAGGTTCTTGCGAAGAGAATTTGCTCAAACCCTTTTGTTTTTTTATTAATGTTGAGCTGAATGTTTATTTGTGGTTATGGATAAATATATTTTTTATTAGCCTCAGATGCGTCTCAGCTACTGTTGCCAGCTACACTAAATATTTCGTGCGTCCAACTAAGATATGTGCATTTAGTGCATCAAATGACATATATTGATTATAATAGAAATACCTCACAACATGGAGGTATTCCATTTTTTAGCTTAATGCTTTGCTTTTTTATGATCATTCAAGATTTTTGCAGCTTTTGATTTTGTGGCTTCGGATGTTGTTTTGCTAGAAAGATTTTTTCCCGCTTTTCCAACTTTGCCTCCGCTATGTTTAGGCACATTACCCCTCCTTTCATGAATCTTAATTATTGGCGCTGTCGAAGTTGCTGTTTTGTTTCGAGGTTAATGGTGTTATACCCTTTTGACCGTAATCCGTTTGTCAATTCAGTATAAATATCATTACCCTCAGAATCTTTTACCGTTAGTATTAAAACGAATTCTTGCTCATTTATGATAGCATCATTTCTTGCTGTCATATCTAGACGTACTTTCCAGCCATCAGCAACGTCAATTCCTTTTGAAAACTTTCTATAATATGATTTTATTGGACTCCATTTAAAACCATGTTTGACACGTGATTCTTCGTATTTTTCATCCCATTCCTGTTCTAGTGGTACACGCCCCTTAAAATCGATTTTATCTTCTAATATCTTATATGTACCAAAATGCGCATCAATATTAACTCTACAATATTCTTGCCCAAAACGCATGTCCACTGGAGGGTCATAAACAAGTGTCATGCCAATTTCTCCGAAGTACTTGTTATTTCGAATTAGTGATTGTGGATAAGGAAAATCAATCATCTCAAGGTGTGTGCCACGGATGATCTTTTGTTTAAAAATCATTGTGATTTCATCGTCGCTGCACTGCAAAATTTCAGCAGAGGATAAAGCTGGTGTCCCAAAGCCAAAGTAATGTATGTTTTCAGGAGCTTTTTCAAATAAATCTCTTGAATTCATTCTGGCTGAGTGAATAGTCATAGCTTTTGCAAGAAGTAAATCTTTTTCAATAAGTTCATCATAAACCGCGGCATATTTTTGAACTGCTCTTGGATTAGAATAGCTAGTTCCAATACCTTCGATTATATTTCCGTTTGGACCTAATCCTTTAATCCCGATATTTACACATGTCCCATCGGAATCAATGTTTCCGCCATAATCAACTATATCTGGCTTAATTATGTGATTTGGGCCAGGACCTCTTCTACTGAATGGTGAGGGTTCATCTTTTTTTACAATGGAATTATATGTTTCATGTAAGGATATTGAGCCAACTGTTATTCCTCTTACAGAATCTCCTGGAGAGATAATCTTATCTCTTTCTCCCATTGTCTGTTGCGGAGGCCAAGTTCTATATGGTGGTTCCATTAGATTTCCGCTTGAAATAAATATTTGTACATTATATTTATCTTGGATATAGTCAAGATAAGATCCAAAGTCCGAAATCGTATCTGAACATATATTATCAACAATACCTATAGACATGTTCCACACTTTAACAAGATGAGAGTGCTTTTCCATTACTTCATCTATGATATCTATGAGATCTTGTTCGCTAATATAATCGATTTCGCCAAAATCTGGATCGCTGTTAGGCATTGCTACAACATCCAAGAATAAAAACCTCTTTTTGTCAGATGATGGAAGATTGTTGAGTTTATTCCCATATTGAATTGTAGATGCAATAAAGGTTGCATGCAATAAGTTTTGGTATTCATCTGGTACATATACTTCTCTCGAGTAAATGTGGTCTGCCAAATAGGGGTTATTATCACTTATTCCACCATCAATAATACCAATTATCTGTTCACTATCATTATATTCATCTTCTAATATTGTTTCTAAATTTACATCAACATTATTGTTCAGAGGTAAAGCATATTTTTGAAAAAAATCAACATTCTTGATTCCATTAATAGACGATAGTTTTTCAATATCATCTTTGTGCTCAGTCTCTACTCGAACAAGATGTATATCTTCGCCATAGTTGATTTCTTGGTATCGCCCATTAAATCCATATTCATCTAATTTATTCATTACATAGGTTTTTATCTGATTATCATCATATTCATCATCAAATGAAAACATTTTTAATTTAATATTATGTTTCACTTCATTAAATCGATTCTGTGAAAGAATATTCCTTAGGCCTGAAGAAATTTTTTCTTTATTAGTGATTGGTGAGATATCAGACACTGCAGTCATATTAGCCTTTATTTTTTTAGATGAAGCCTTTTTAACCAATTTAATTGTTCCGCTGATAGTTTGAGGTGTAACCTTTATGTAAATTTCATCCAAATTTTCACTTCCAATAATTGTACATTTTCTACATAAGTCATTTGGTTTATGTGACTTTGCAATGGCTTGTGGTTTCATTGTTATTTTTCCTATGGCTGGAGTATATGGACTTTCTTTGAAGACTTCATCATAGTAAGAAAGCATATACTCAAACTTAGACGATATCTCAGCCTGTAAATCTGAT
This sequence comes from Anaerovoracaceae bacterium, assembly GCA_031553035.1. GTDB lineage: Bacteria > Bacillota > Clostridia > Peptostreptococcales > Anaerovoracaceae > JAVBLY01. The sequence goes on from JAVBLY010000002.1 coordinate 36,994, forward strand.
GTGAACTCTTCAAAAAAAGTGGTGCCTCCTTTAGCCTCATTGTTAACAATGTCGCTTGATCGGGGCATTATTACTTTAATAGGTAAATTATTTTTACTCATTCCGATCACTCTCCTGTAATAAATTAGATACTTGTGTCTTTGATACATTAAGTGCATCAGCAATTGACTGGTAGCTAAACACTTTGCTATTCTTTTCTCGTAAATAGTTGGCTTTCATTTTCAGAATATGTTTTTGATTATCTATTTGTTGTGGGATTAGATTAATGTATAAAAAATATTCATCATATACATTAGTTAACGAGTAATCTAGCCTATGAATAACTTTGTTCCGGATTGATTTTTTAATTATTTCTTCTATGTCTGCACCACTTAAACCTTCAAATGCAATGGCTAAGTTATGTTTTGTTTTTTCATCAAATTCACCTGTCCCATTAGAAAAAATATCTATCATCTTTTCTATGGATTGAAAATCAGGAAGCTCAATTTTTAGTTTATAGTCGAATCTTCTCCAAGCAGCCGAATCTAATAGATTTTCATGATTTGTTGCAGCAATTAACAAGCTATCATGACTCATAGCATCTACATTTTGAAGCAAGCTATTTACTACTCTTTTCAGTTCTCCTAATTCGTTACTGTCATCTCTTGCTTTTGCTAACGCATCAAATTCGTCAAGAAAAAGAACACAGGGTACTTGTTGTGCGTATTCAAATAAAGTTCGAATATTTTTTGCAGTAGTTCCTAAATATGATGATATTAAACTATCTAGTCGTGCAATGACCAAGGGAAGTTCAAGTTCTCGTGCAATTAAATATGCAGATTTTGTTTTGCCACACCCTGGTGGTCCATACAATAATAGTGTGTTAGCAACGCCTACCCCTAACGAATTTAATTCGTCAGCATTTTTATAGCTCAATATAAATGAATCTAATTTTTTCTTATTCTCGCTAGAAAGTATTACCTCATTGTCATTTTCATAAGGATAAATAACATCAGCAAGCATAGTTCGTGATTCCATGTCAACAGGAATATTGGCTACATCTCTTATATTCATAGCTGATAATGTTGCATCACTTTGCATTGATAGTAGTTTACTAAACTTGTTGGCTGTTCTGACATCATCATTAGATTCAAGTTTTTCAATTAATTGTTTCGTATAGCTTTGTACTTTTACTTTATCGTGTTTTAAAGCACCTTCAACAATTTTTCCAATTTCAATTGAATATTTCATTTTATCACCTCATGGTTATTATACGTGAACGAAAAGTAAATGTAAAGAACGATATATGATATTTCTGAATAAATATCAATAAAACAAGAACGATGACGCAATTATGCGGAACGATAAGCGATTTTGAGTTAAAAATTTCTACCCCAATCATGATAATATTTGCATGATATCAAAATGTTTGTAATTATGTACCCATTATTCTTTCGAGGCTTTGTTAATAGGCTATTGATTTTCGTGCTAATTTCATGCGTTATATTAGCATGAAAGTCAGGCATGTCGAATAAACATTTTTATAAAGTATGGATATAAGAAGTTAACTTATCAAAGTTTTCTATTACGAAATATTGTGATAGTCACGATTTTTCGTAATAAGAAATCTAGCATTATATCCTCATCGCGGTTTTAATTATTACCAATAAAGGTTCATCTAATTTCATTATTTGATATATTATGAAATTAGATGCACAAAATAGGCCACTAATTTATGAATAAATCAGCGACCTATGTCACTGCTACACTTTACAGATATTGGTAATTCTGCTACATTCTCAGTTACATTTTCATATCCACTCTTTGACCACCTTTGTTGTAATTACTGCCTTTTGTTGCACCCTGTGCAAAGGCAAACAATGGGTCTCTTCTTCGTAATGAGCAGGTTGGAGGTTCGATTCCTCTCAGTAGCTCCAAAAGTGAAGAGACCCGGGCGATACGCTCAGGTCTCTTCGATAGAATTATCTAGGATGTCAATTTATGGATTTGACATTATCCGGCTTCGTTGAGAGAATTATTATTATTCGCCTTTTTTTTCTTTCTCCCTGCACCAACAAAATATGTAATGACAATGAATGCTGCAAGTGCCAGAGTACAAATGATCTCAGTTCGAGAAGACCCGATTTCCGGCGGAATGAAGAACATTGATGTCAATGTGATCACCATAATTGCTATTGCCGCATATGAGACATATGGAAATGCCCAAACCTTGATGGAATACGGAAGATCCGGATTCCTTCTTCGAAGGACGATCTCAGTTATAGCAATGAGCAGATATACCAGTAATGCTATTGCACCCGATGCGTTTGCAATGAATGAGAACATATCAAATTCTGCAGTGGATGCGAACCTGACAATGGTGATTACATATGCAAGACTTGTACTTGCAACGACCGCACGAATAGGAACGCCTCTTTTGCTCAGCTTTAGGAAGAATCTCGGAGCATCTCCGTCTTTTGCAAGCGTGAATAGCATACGTGAGTTAGTGTAAAGTGCCGAGTTGAGACATGACAGAACCGAAGTCAGAACAACACACTGTATGATTGTGCTGGCATATGGAATACCTACCATATCAAATATTGCCGCATATGGATTGAACAGATCAGCAGTATCATTCATAGGAATGATGCAGGCGATGATGAAGATCGACCCAATGTAGAAGATAAGTATTCTCCATACAACACTGTTGATTACTGTATGGATCGCTTTGTTCGGATTGTCGGATTCTCGTACTGCGATAACACCGATCTCGGCACCGAAGAATGCAAACATGATAAACAGTGATCCCAGCAATATGGATAAAATTCCGTTTGGCATGAAGCCTCCGTTGTCTGCATTGATAAGGTTCGTAAAGCCGGGTGACGGCACACTTGGAACAAGATTCAGCATTATCAATACGCCCAGCCCAAGGAATATAATTATTGTTGTAACTTTAATACATGCAAACCAAAATTCGAACTCGCCGAAACTTTGAACCGAATAACAGTTGGTCAGAGTCAACAGTATCAATAAAAGTACACTTACTATCGGATCCGGTATTGGATGATCCGGTAAAAGTGTTCTCAAAATTTCTGATCCCAGATAAGCCTCAAGTGCTATGATGTACATCCAGAAAAAATAATAAAGCCAGCCGATAGCATAGCCTGCAAGTGGGCCTAAACCTTCTTTTGCGTAAGCCTGGAAAGATCCTGTCACACGAAGCCTGACACTGGCCATTTCTCCTAGCATCCTCATGATTACGATTACCAGGGCCGCAGCAATAAGATACGATATGATTGTTGCGGGACCATAATCAGCGATACCTTCACCGCTGCCCATGAAAAGACCGGCACCGATAACGCCGCCAATCGCTATCATAGTGATATGTCTTTGCTTTAGTTTTCCCTGTAATCCGTCAGATCCCTGATTTTCTTGAATTTGACTCATTTTAAACATCTCCTCTCGATATCAAATAAAAATAGAATATAAGTCATTGTCTTTTATAAGCACAAGAAGCGTGCCAAAATGTCATTATGAAGTTGGAGTAGTCAGAATATTGCTAATATGATGATTGTAAAACGTTGAAATTATGGGATTTTGCGAAGAATAAAAAAAACATGATATGAAAAAAATACGTTGAAAGCAAAGGAGATATAACCGAATTATACAGTAAAAGGAAATAAATTTCTTTCATGAGGTGAAATATTTTTCATCAGTTCCCATGCCACGTTTCCATGAATCTTTCGAAATGATTGATGGGGATGGGCTTGGAAAAAATAAATCCCTGAACAGCATCACAACCCATTTCCCGAAGTTGCTTTACTTGCTCTTCTTCATCGATACCTTCGGCAATGGTTTTCATATCCATGGCTTTTGCCATCATTATTATGATTTTGACCAGTTCTTCTCCTCGTTCAATATCTTCTTCATAGATAAAGAATTGTCGATCGATTTTAAGGACGTCTACATGAATCGATTTGAGCATGTTCAGGGAGGAGTAGCCGGAACCGAAATCATCCATTGAACATGTGAAACCGCTGCGCTTACAATCGGCGACTACAGTTTTTAGCAATTTATAATTTTCAACCGCCAAACTTTCAGTGAATTCAAGCTCGATGCATTTGTCAGGAATGCCGTATTTATCTTTGATTTCTGAGTATGTTCTTACAAAATCAGGTTGCACCATTCCCAGGCGGGAGACATTTACAGACATAACAAAATACGATAGGTTTCCGGACAGTACTTCGTTTTTATAATATTCACACGCCTTTTCAAACACAAATTTATCAAGCTTAAGGATGAACCCGTTTCGTTCGAATAGATCGATAAAACGCCCCGGAGGCACAAGTCCGTATTCCGGTGAATCCCAGCGGATCAGAGCTTCGGCTCCCATTATACTATCATTATGCTGAATGTCGATCTTAGGCTGCAGATAGACCTTGAACTCATCGTTCTCAAGTGCTGTTTCCATTTTTGCTTCAATATCCGCTTCCCATAGTTTTTCTTCACGCATTTCATTGGTATAAAAAGCGAAGCGTTTGGATCCTGATTGGTATTTGACTTCTTTTTGGGCTGATATCGCCCTGTCGAGCATGTCGTTTATAGTGAGATTTTTTTCGATATCGCAAAGCATGTACGCACCGCCAAAAAGATCGATCCTGTATCCCTGTGAGAAAGTTTCTGGGAAAACAGACACCAGATGGGCACAGCTTTCAAATCGCTTTTCGATGTCTTGTCTTGACTGGAATTTTCGCAGTGCAACGAATGTGTCTGCGCTAATATGACCGGCGATCTCGCCTTCCTGGGATATGTTTTTTTGTATCTCCGCGTAGTATTTCAGCAAACTGTCTCCCACATCCCTGCCGAATATATCGTTGACATATTTGAAACCTTTTATGTCAGAGTAACACATAGCATAATGGGTTCCGTTGGAATTTTTTAGTATTCCTTCGGCATCAATAAGAAACTTTTGATAATTGCGCTGACCTGTGACAGGGTCCACAAAGGCAAGTTGCTCTAAAGCCTTGCGGTTACGGTTATTGAGGCTTTGTATCAAAAGTATGAAGAAGACGAATACGCAGGTGGCAGTGCACACGATAAGTGCCGCACCCATTGTAAGAGTTCTTAAGCCTGCATCAACCATATTCTCAGGCACCGCATAGAAAACACTCCAGTCATTAATATTAAGAGGAGCATATGCCACCAACCGATTTTCGCCGTAAAAAGATTTCTCCATTTGTGAAGATGTTCTGTCATGAAGATCTTTTATGATCTTGTTTTCTTCGTCTTTATCCAAGGGGTTCGGGATTTCAAAGATATTGTCTCCGGTACCCATAAAAAGAGGACTGTCAGACTGCAAAATATATTTTCCGTTACTGTCTATTATGTGTGCCAGCCCTTTTCCCGCATAAAGTGAGCGATTAATGATATTTCGAAGTTCTCTTCTGGGATCGGCAGCAAAGAGGACACCTTTGATTTCATTAGTTGATTCATCATAAACAGGCACAGCATAATAATAAACCATCATTCTGCTTACATCGTCGAATTGTTCCTTGGATAATACGGTTTCGCCTTTCAGTGGCCGCTTTACATAAACCTCAGAAGATAGGTCGCCATGATGTATCCTTTCTTCCTTGTCGATCCAGGATGCTTTTCCATTTGTATTTGCGTAACCGACTATCGTATAAGCATTGTGAGAAACGAGACCTTGCTGAAGTGCCCTAAGCGCATCATTGTCATCTAGCAGGTCTTCGTTTTGGGTGATTACGGCAGTAGCCATCAGTGTGTCGAATTCTTCTTTTATGTGTTCTTCTATAGCAAGCTTGGTTTGTCTGGTCGCTTCCCGGATATAACTGATTGTATTTTCTTTACTCAGATCATTTGCGTGATTGACAAATGCAATTCCGCCTATAAGAAAAACCAAACAGACGATTATTGCTAATGTATATATACGATTAATGTTAATTTGGGCATCAGAACCAGAAGTGGCATTGGCGTGTTGATGATCATCATCAGTGTGTCCGGGGGGAGCTTCAGTTGTATCCTCTCCCTTAAAGATAGATCGGATTAGTTGTTTGATTTCTAGCATATGATCACTCTCTTTGTACTAATTATAGAACAATAAATAAAAAACCGCAATGAATTTATCAAAATTTATTGCGGTTTTACAGGCTATAATGGTTAATGTTAGATAGCTTTGGATGTTAACGCATCATCTATAGTTTTAAATATCTTCTTGTCTGGGATAAGATCATCCAACTTGAAATTCTTGATGGATGTCCTCAGTCTGTTTACAGCACCGGCCAGACAGTAATCGATATCCTTTGATTTAAGATCAGTGAAAAGCTTCCTCAGTTCCTGAGCCGCAGTGTCATCCAGCTGTGGTATTGCAGAAGCGTCTATTATGATAAAACTTGGATTTTCTTTTTCCACCATCTCATTAATATCATCAACAAACAACTTGATATTTGCAAATACCAGCATGGCGCTGAATCTGTATACAAGAACTCCCGGTATCTCTTTGGCCTTGGTATTGACAGAAAAATCGTAATAGCCGTCTCGGCCTTTTATTTTACCGAGGAATGCCCTTGGGGGTTTGGCAAGTCTCATTATTACATCTATGAATGACAGAGCGATGCCGACCATGACGCCGAACAACACGCCGACGATCACGACGGATGCAGCTGATAATATCCAAATTATAGCTTCAGCTCTGCTGGCCCTCAATAGGAATCTCACCCGTCCTATTTCCAGGATACCGACCATGGCTGCGAAGACTATGCCTGCCAGGACCGGCTGAGGCATATAGTATAGAACTCCGCCCAGGAAGAGGACGATGAGTGTGATCACTATGACTGAAACTACGGAAACCATCTGCGATCTGCCATGGAACTGCTCACTTGCAGCTGTACGGGAAACGCTTCCGCTGGTGGGAGGGCATCCGGTAAATGATGCAAGGAGGCTTGATATGCCGTAAGCGAAGGTTTCTTTTTGTGAATCTATTGGGTAGTTTGACTTGTCGGCAAAGCTTTCTGCGGCGACGATGGATGCCGCGAATATTATTACCGCTGTTGCGAATCCGTACCCGATGAACAGAGACAGATTGCCTGCACCGAAAATATCAGGTATGGAAAATGGGGGTATGCCTTTTGGTATGGAACCGACGGTGCTTACACCCAGTTTGTCAAAATGAAAGTATGCGCTGAGTGCCGTTGCGATAACCAGCAGTATCAGTGCAAACGGTATTTTAGGCAGGAATTTTTTTCCAAGAAGAACGATGGCGATTGAACATACTGCCAATACGACTGACAATAAGCTGATGTCAGAAGCCTTTATAAACAGGACTGCAATGTTGTCGAAGAAATTTGAATCCGAGACTGTGACCCCGAACATTTTAGGAAGTTGACTTATCATGATAGATATTGATATACCGCTGATGAATCCACTCATTACAGGTTTGGATATATATTCTGAGAACCTCCCCAATTTCAGTATTGAAAAAATAATTAAAAATACGCCCGCATAAAATGCCAGTACCGGTGCTGCCACGATTGCCTGGGCAGATCCGTAAGTTACTCCCATGGCTGTTAATGCTGATCCGGTAATGGCGCTTCCTCCTGCGTCCATGCCGAAGACCATCTGTTTTGAACTTGCAAAAAGCACGTAGCCAATGACAGGTATCATGGAAGCATAAAGCCCGTATATAGGCGGAAGTCCGGCTACCTGAGCGTACCCCATGGCTACAGGTATGGTAAGAGCCGCAACTATTATACCTGCCGGTATATCATTTTTCAGATAACTTAGTTTATATCCCCTGAAAGAAGGAAGTATGTATTTGTTAAGCTTTTTGATCTTTGACATTTTTGTCACCCCTTTTTTTGATTGCTCTTATTATTGCCGGAAGTGCAAGTCCGAAGACAGCCGCAACAAAGATTCCTATGAACACCCAACTTAATCTCTCAAAATATCTATAATAAATTTCCGTGACTGACTGCAGGGGATACAGCAGGAACGAAAAAACAACATACGTCATAAATGCCGGCATGAAGTAAGCTCTGCTTGCATGGAGGCCGGCTGCAAGTGCGGTAACAACTGCTGATAAAATCACGATGACCATACCAGGTGGCTGAAGCAGCATAACTATCGAAACTGCTGTGATGCCTACAAGTATGGATACCATACGCCAGACTGAGCGAAATTCTTCAGTTTCAGGCATCGGTCTCATGACAAATGCCGTTGATCCCACTATCCATCCGGTATGATCCAGATTGAAGCCCAGAAGTGATGCTGCAGCCAGCGCCGCGCCGTACAATAAGCCGTATATCTTAGCCACTTTTTTCGGGAGCAGTTTAGTTTCGGGTGCCGGAGGCTCTTCCCGTTCAGGGAAAAACAGTGCCACTATGAATGCAGTAATGGAACCTGCCGCCATAACCACAAAAATCATCAGGGGAGTTTTGAAATCCGAATAACTGAGTCCGATCCCGATGATAGGTATTATCATTCCCAATGTGATAGGTGCCCATTTAAATCTGGTGTTCAGCCAGACAGCCATTATTCCAAGTAAAGCCATTGCAATTGCGACCATCCAAATATTCAAATATGTTTTTAATAGTGTTCCCAGGAACAGAGAAACAGGGAAAATAACGCCCAGAAGCAGAATATAGACACGTTCTTTACGTTTAGGTCTGACTCCGCCGAACACAGCAGGGATCATGCCTATGAAGCATGCAAGACCGGTCTGTGGCTGATAAAGAATGGAGATTACGATAGCGGGGATGACCGATATCAATAACAGCAGAAATCCTCTGTTGTCCCAGGTGAAGTTTTTCTTAAAAAAGTCCGTAATATTCAATGTATTTTCCCTCTTCTAAATAAGGTGTCAATGCCCTGAAATATCTTATCAAAATAATACCCTATATATATGAAATAAAACATATTTAGGATATCTTCATGTGTGGGTATACATCTCTCATGTAAGCGTCGTTATAGTGGTCATCGATGAACTGTTCGAATTTGTTTGCCGGCGGGATGTCCTGCTGCCTCTGGCTCCACCTGCCCACTGCGATCCCGGATATCAGAAGGTCTAAAGTGAGGACGACAGCTATGGATATGGTGAAGAATCTTCTCGGTTTTATAGGGATGCTGTCAACGAGAGAGATTATCTTGGGATATATAAGTCTCATATACACTGTTCCCAGTATCCCCCAGAAAAACATGTATAAGCCGCTGGTCCTGCCGCCGAACATGCTCAAAGGTTCATCGGAATAATTCCATGATGTGGTCCCGAACATCAACTCCTGCATATAGCTCATACCGGCTTCAAATAAACCTCCGATAAGTGCGCTGAAGAGGAAGAGCCAGATCATTTTTTTCTTGGCGATAGGATCCAGAAATAAAACAAGAAGTACCGCGCCAAGACCGTATACCTGGCTGAATGGACCGTAGATCATTCCCTGTCTGCTTTCAAAATAGCCGTTGTGGAGAACACAGTACAATGTTTCTATCACATAACCGGCGACGCAGCCGATTAGAAAGACCCAGATCAGCCTTGTAACAGTTACAGTGCTGTAACTGCGTTTGATGCTTGCCCACGGGCTTAACTTCTGTTTTTCCCTTGGTTCATCCTGCTTGGCGGTGTTTGAACGAAATTCGTGTTTGTGTATCAGATGTTTCAGGCTATCTGACATTTTGTCTTTTTCCAGTTGGAGAAATTTATATTCATCGGCATATTCAAGAGGTACCAGCTTGGGAAACGCTTTGATTATCCTGCTTGCGCCGGCTTTTAAATTGAGGATACTCTTCATGTCAGCCATTATGTAATAGATTTCTTCGTTGTCTGCGTGTTTTTCCATACAGGATTCGATATCATCCGGCGTGAATTTCTCTTTGTCCATGAAATGGTATTTGTTATTGAGATTTTCAAGAGAAATTTCGATCTCTCTTATCTTTTCCATACGCGACCTGATATCGATCATTGATGCAATGGAGAAAATCAGATCAAGCAGCAGAAGAGCGAGGATCATCGTTGTTAGAACCCTCAGCGACTCGGGATAGAACCAGTCCACTGCGGATTTCAGTAAAGGATTGATGAAATATAAGGTAACCGTCCCAAGGACACCGAATAAGGCAAAATTCATAAGGCTTGTCCTGCCGCGGAAGTGAAATTTTTCCTTGCTGTGATCCCACCACCTTGCAGAAAAAAGGTATTCGAACATAAACCCTGTAAGAATCTCCATCAACGTTCCAAGTAGTGCAGAGATGAAAAAAATGAATATTGGATTATCTGTGACAAGAACCGAAAATCCGAAAATGAGAAGCATGGCCACCCCGTATGAAGGATCACACGGACCGAATAAAAATCCTCTGTTGACGAATCTTTTTGTTACTATACTTGCAACAAAGGACTCGCATATCCAGCCTAAAATGCTGTATGCAATAAATAAAAATGCCAGTTCAGAAAAGTGTAAGTCGATCATATCCCCGCATGCCCCTCATAGTCTATTGTGTTTGCGAATATTATACCTCATTATTATATCTGTCAAACCTGAGTCCAAAGTTTTTTCTTCAAAATGCAATATTTATATACAAAATGGTGTCTAATGTATATAAAGAAAGTGTTATATCATAAATATGAATATAGCGCACCGATATAGATTGGAGAACATAATGCTGACGAAAAAAGCACCCATTTCGTTTATAATTATATTTGCGGTTTTGATTATGCTGGCACCTGCCATGGTGCTTGCAGAAAATGAACCTGTTACTGTAGATGCATTTCAAAGCAAAGCCGACAACGGCACATTTTATGAAAATGAAGATGCCACGCTGACCGGAACTGTACGGACCGGTGAGGGAATGGAATACATTGAGCTAGGTCTTTACACTTCCGGAAGCGGACTTACTAAGACATGTCGGCTGGATGATCCGGGGTCAAATGAAATGACCTGGAAATTTGATATCTCTTTACCGGGAAAAGGCGATTATGATGCCGGTTATTATTATGTGAAGATCATGAATGCAGGGGATGGCGAATATGAAGCTGACGCTCCTGCTTTTTCTGTGGTTGAGAGAGAGGCTGTAAAGAACACGGACTCGGGAATCAAGCTTAAGCCTAATTTGATAAAGGCATATGCATACAGTTATACGGCTAAATCAGCAGACAATGCCATCACTGTCACTTTTACGACCAGTGGAGCTGTCACCGGGCCATGTATCGTGGAATATACTCCTCTGACCGATCAGGATAAAACGAAAATTATGTCCAGGCAGAATAAGGAAGATTATTATGATTTTTACGGCATCGGCGATATAAAGATATTCGATGGTGATCATAATGAAATAAAGGTAACAGATGCCACAGCTGAATTTAACTTGGATCTGCTTCTTAAGGGCGCAATATCCCTTGATTCAGATTACAATAATATTGGGGAAGAAGAGTGGGCGTATTGCGATTACCAATGGGATGAAGATGAGGATGATGAGGACTTTGATTTCAGCGATGATCAGGTTTACACCATGGGATCTTCCACCTGGTTCTACGATTTCGATGGAGATCTCTTCATTTATGACGATGAGGATGACAGATATTACAACAAGGAAGATCATGAAGATTACTATATCAGCGCATCAGAAAAATACGGTAAGAACGATGATGAGGAAGGTTCGTACGATGAAGATTCTGACAGCGATGATGATTGGGATGAGGATTCTGATGAAGACGAAGACTCCGATGAAAGCTATGACGAGGATATGTACTACAGCATAGACGGCCTTTATTATTACTATTATAATGACGGTTGGGATTACGACACCGACATGGATGACGGATACTACTATGATTATTACTTCGGTGTTTACTGCTTTGATAACAGGTGTTACTACTACGATGAGACAAAAGATGCATTTTTTATCGATGAAAAATTCGAAGCTGAACACCAGGGCTTTTTTGACAACATGCACTTCATGATCGAAACAGAAAAATCGATTTATGGTGATGATGACGAAGATGATGAAGATGATGATTACAGGGATAATGACGGCAGTGAAATCGGAAGTATCATGGATCCTGTCAGCTATGACGAGTGTAGTTTTGTAAAGGAATATGACTTATATTATCTGGAAGGAAACTTTTTCTACAAAGACGGCAATGCCTATTATTTTGACAAGGATTTCAATCCTTATCAGTTCTATGGGGACGGAAAATATTTCTATTCGGATAACGATTTATATGATGAAATCGATGATTTCAGTTTTTACAAAAAAGCTTCAGGTGAGAGGGTATATCTGGATTACGATTGGGATGATGAAGTTATGTTCGATAGAGACATCGAGAATTTTGATCCGAATTACAAAACAAATCAGGATATTATATCTTATGACGGTACCGGAACGGGCAACCAGCTTAAGATAAAGAAGGGATCAGAAGTTTCACTTAAAAATCTCAGAAAAAAAAGCGGGACAGAATGGGCTAAGATCGTATCTGAAGAAAATATAGATTTTTCGGCGCGAACTTTAGGGAAGATCAGCGGAACAGCTCCTTCAGGTTTAAAAAGCTACTCCATCAACAGGCTGGGATTCACTGATATTGAAGGATTGACCCCCATTCTGGATAAAGACAGTGACTTTAATATGCTGCATATCAATAAGGATACGGGAAAAGTGGAAGCTTTGCCCGCTACATTGTCTAATAAAAATATAATGACAGTAGAAAATGCCGGATTCTCACCTACGGTTATTGCCAGCAGTATTGATAAAAGCGATGATGTTCTGGGTAATCAGGATGGTGCACCTGTAAATTCCGAGAAATCAGGCAGCGGTTTCGGAGTCCTGGGAAGAACGGCAAATTACAAGACAGGCGATGACAGTGACGCAGGGTTGTGGCTATGCCTGATGGTTGCTTCGGTTATTGGATTTGGAGTAACGATTATCTATAGAAAAAGAGATTCCGGATATGGCAGTTGCGATCGTTTAGCCTGATCATTTGATCTTCATGGTTTTGACCTTGGATCTGCCCTTAAAATAGACTTTTCCGGCTTTTGGTTTTCCTATAATATCGGATACAGTCACAAAAGTATAGCCTTTTTTCTTTAGATCTTTGGTTATCTTTAATGCGGCGGTCACGCTTGTTTTATGAATATCATGAAGCAGGATGATACTGCCGCTTTTTGTATTGCCGACGACTCTCTTTCGCACTGTGGCCGAGTTGCGGTCACGCCAGTCTTTTGGATCCACACTCCACATGATCACAGCTTTGCCGCATCGTTTGGTTGTACTGTTTATAGCTCCTCCCGGTGGACGCATGAGCTTGGTTTTGGATCCTGTCACGCTCTTTATTATCTTGTCTGTCCTGCTGAGCTGACTCTTCAGAGTTGATGCACCCGCGTTGTGACTGTATGTATGATTAGCGATCTCATGACCGTTTTTATTGATTTTTTTCAGGATCTTATTATTTGGTTTGGCCATAGAACCTACCACAAAAAAAGTTGCCTGTACATTCTGTTTTTTCAGTCCCTTAAGAAGTTTATTAGTATATTTTCCCGGTCCGTCATCAAAAGTTATGGCAACCCATTTCTTCGCGACCGAAACCCGGCATGTCTTTTTTAAACCATCTACTTTGGCGGTTATGGTGCATTCGCCCCATCCTTTTGCTTTGACTCTGCCATTACTGTTTACGATTGCAACTTTTCTGTTGCTGGATGTATATGTGACTTTGGCCGGGTATGCTTTCTCCGGCTTTACCGTTGGCTTCAAGGTAAGAGTATCTCCTCTTTTTCCAAATATCAGGCGCTTTGCATCCAGTTTTATGGATGTTGCCTTGACGGTGGCGGGGACAGGTGGCGGCTCAACAGCACTGCCCGTTTCTGCAAGAGCTGTGTCAAGAGGCATACATAGCATTAGTGCAAGCATAATTGTAAAGGCTATGGATTTATTTTTCATATGGATCCTTTCCCTAAGTAAACAGTGACCTTGATCACATGTTCTTTGTGACCCCTGACTACCAGCTGGTTGATAACAACATTTTCGTAAAAATATTTACCCATATTATACCCCTTTTTCGTGCAAAAGTTTACTAGTTTGTCGTAATTGTCATAAGATGAGAATCCACAGATTCAATAATAAGACTTTCTTTCCACATGGTTTCAATGTACAATAGAGGCAAGAAGCAGCATGTAACAATGTATAGCATTTGAGGTGGGAATTTAAAGGTAGAATCTGATGCGAATACTGAATGGACAAGAACTTTGTTCAGTCATGTTCGTTTTTTATTTTATGAAATTCTATTTATTGATCGGGAGGTGGAACCTGAGAGAGACACTGATCGGACAACTAACACTATTATTGATATTACAGAGGTGGAAAAATGGGTAAGAAAATATTGGTACTGGGCACTGGAGCGCAGGGCTCTACCGTGGCCTTAAGAATGGACGAAGAACCAAATGTTGAAAAAATCATATGTGCTGATTACGACCAAAAAGCAGTCGACTCTTTAACCGGACAGCTAAAAAAAGGCAGAAGCGTACAGGTCGATGCATCAAAGATGGAAAATATTGTTGAAGTGGCTCGCGGTGTGGATCTGATAGTGAACGCACTTCCGCTTGAGTTCGGCAAAAAAGTTCTGGATGCGGCACTTGAAGTAAAGACAAACTATCAGGATTTTGCAACTCCCGAAACTCCCGAACTTCATGAAAGTTGGGTAGAAGGATTCAAGGTTTTATTCAGAGACTACAGCCCCAAGTTTGCGGCAAACGGTAATCTTGCCATATGCGGAACAGGTTCGGCTCCCGGGCTGATCATGGCGGCATCCCGTCTTGCAGTCAAAGACCTTGACACCTGCGATACCATATACAATATCGTCTGGGAAGGCGTTGAAGCCAAGAGATTTCAGCCGTTCTGGTGGTCCCCCGTGTCGGCTCTCATCGATATGTCGGGAAAAGCGTACGCTTTTATAGACGGTGAGATAGTAAGAACAGAAGCGTTCAGCATGCCAATAAAAAGACAGTATGACTATATGGACAAGGAAGTTGAATTCGTGGAACACGAACATGACGAACCTGTCCAGATCGGACTTAATGCAAAGACTCACTTCAAGGGATGTAAGAATGCATATTTCAAATACGCAGGTGCAGGAATCGATTTTGCCAAACCTCTTTACAGAGCAGGTCTCCTTTCAAGGGAAGTCGAAGAGATTAACGGGCAGAAGATAGTGCCGTTTGATCTGGTCCTCAAACATCTTCCTCCTGCTCCTAAATATAAGGAAGAAATAAAAGAGATAATAGATGAAGGCCTTGTCAGCGACTCAGGCTGTATGGTCATTGAAGCTTACGGTGAAAAGGGCGGCAAAAAAGTTCGGAATGAAGTTCACGTATTCGCTCCCGGACTGGTTGATTCTTTCGAAAGATCGGGCCTCACGGCGGAAATGTATCTGACAGGTCAGGGCGGAGCACTTTTTACGAAGATGTTCGCCAATGACAAATACGATCAGACCGGTCTGATCACATCAGACATGCTGACCTACGACGAAATAGATTACTATTTCGAAGAAGCGGCGAAGCTGGATATCACACTGGATACCAAACAGGTTGAACTGTAAAACTTCACTGAAGATATTTAAGAATATAAACTGGTGCGGAAGCGATATTAATATGTCGCTTCCGTTTCCTTTCCGTGCAAGAAAAAATACCAAATTCTGTCCCAAATTTGAGGGAGTGTGGTGTTTTTCTTAGCGTTTTCTTGGGCGCTCAACCATAATGGAAGATAATACATGATAATAGAAAACTGTTTCAAATCTGGAAGCTTAATTTACCACATCCCCTCAATTTTAAGACATAAAATCCACAAAAAAGTTGCATCTGACATCTTGTGCAGGTCAACGGTCTATTTATTCTGCAATATACTTTATGTATGACAGCTGGTGCGGGTCAATTAATTATACATAAAGAATCACAAAATGCAGAGGATACCATGTTCAAGAACAGAGGCCGTGACGGATCCAACAATATATCAGGCAAGCGTATCGCCAAATTCAGAAAAAAGCTGAATCTGTCCCAGAGGGAGCTGGCAGATGCCATGCAGCTTATCGGACTTGATATAGGGAAGAATGCTATCCAGACAATCGAAAGCGGCGAAAGGTTCGTAACTGATCTTGAACTAGCTTATTTTGCATATTTCTTCGGGAAATCAACCGAAGAACTCTTAAGTTTCAATAAAAAATATATTCAAGATGCATCTCTGGCACAAAAAGTTGCTGAAGATGATTAAAGGATCGGCTCGTTCATGCTGCCTGTCCTGTATCCTTTCATATCCAGAGAAATATAAGAGAATCCTATACTCCTGAATTTGTCATATATCCGATCTCTAAAATAATCAGCCATCATACGTTCCATTTCCACTGGATCAGTTTCTATCCGTGCAATGTCATCATGCACCCTCACTCTGACCTGATCAAATCCAAGACTGAATAAATAATTCTCAGCTTCCTCAACCATGCGGAGTTTCTTTTCCGTGATTTCCTTACCGTAAGGGATCCTTGAAGCCAGACATGCCATGCTTGGCTTATCCCAGGTAGGAAGTCCCATTTCCCTGGAAAGAAAACGTATCTCGTCCTTTGTCAGGTCAGCTTCTTTCATGGGGCTTAGTATCCCAAGTTCCTTGATTGCCTTTTTCCCCGGTCT
Source organism: Anaerovoracaceae bacterium (assembly GCA_031553035.1). GTDB lineage: Bacteria > Bacillota > Clostridia > Peptostreptococcales > Anaerovoracaceae > JAVBLY01. The sequence goes on from JAVBLY010000002.1 coordinate 53,643, forward strand.
GTAGTCAAAATCATCATCGCTTATGGATCCTTCGCAGATATGCTCGATCCCCAGTTCAGAAGCCAGATCGATGACTTGTTCAAACAAAAGCTTCTTGCATGTGTAGCACCGGTCTGTATGGTTAATAGCGAATTCGGGATCAGCAAGAAGGTCTACCTCAACGATCCTCTGATCGATGCCCTCATTATCACAGAAGTCTTCGGCAAATTCGGTCTCATTTTCCGGGAAAACAGCTGATTTCATTGTGACTGCGGTAACCTCAACCCCGTATGTATCTTTTGCTGTTTTTAGGAGAAATGTTGAATCTACTCCTCCTGAAAAAGCGACTAACACCTTGCCGTAACCTTTCAATATATTTTCCAGTTTCAGTTTTTTGAATTTTACGCTTTCCAATATACTATTCTCCTAAATGATCGTTCCTCCGCCAACTACTATGTCTCCATCGTACATTACAACCGACTGACCTTTTGCTATGGCCCGCTGAGGCTCATCAAAAATCAGTCTGATTTCATCTTCTTTTGTTTGGATCACCGTAGCCGGTTGTTCTGTCTGGTTGTATCTTATCTTTGCTTTGACCTCGAGAGGTCTGCTGATGTTCTGCACCGCCATTAGATTGATGTTGTTTGCAGTAACTGTATCACCAAAAAGCTGATCGTTGCTGCAGAGGACAACTTTGTTTTCAGATACATTTTTCTCGCAGACATACAAGGGCTCAGGCAGTGCAAGTCCAAGTCCCTTTCTCTGGCCTATAGTATATCGGATGATTCCCTTATGCTCTCCCAGGACATTTCCGTCCAGATCAACGAAGTCACCGCATTGAAACTCCTCATTTGTATATTCTTCTATGTACCTGCTGTAGTCGCCGTCCGGTACAAAGCAGATATCCTGACTTTCTTTTTTGTCAGCATTTTCGAATCCCTGCTCGGCAGCGATTTTTCTGACCTGATCTTTTGAAAGCTCACCAAGAGGTAAATATGTATTTGCAAGCTGCTCCTGAGTAAGGGAATAGAGGACATAGCTCTGATCCTTTGAAATATCAGCTGCCTTTTTCACTACGTATCTGTCATATTTTTTGCTGAATTCGATTCTGGCATAATGGCCGGTCGCCAACTTATCATAGCCCAGCATTCCCGCTCTCTCATAAAACATATCGAACTTGAGAAGTCTGTTGCACTCGATACAGGGGTTGGGCGTTCCGCCGTTTTTATATGTATCGATAAACGGCTGAATGACACAGTTTCTGAATTCACGCCGAAAGTCGAACACAAAGAAGGGTATGCCTAGCCGATCTGCTACTTTTTCCGCATCTGACGGATCAAATTCAGGAAGCAGGTTCATGGTCGCCCCGGCGCAGTCTTGAGATTTTTCCATTGCAAGAAATGCGGCTACCGAACTGTCCACACCGCCGCTCATGGCTATCATTATTTTGTCAGTTTTTTCAATCATTGTTATATTATATCTCAAAACATAATAATTCGGGAATTTAAAACCCGTTTTTAAAGGATAAGATAAATTTCTTCTGTTCCTTATGATATAATTAATTATCAACGCCAAGGGAGGAAAACATGAATATCAAAACCGGCATATCCGAAACAGTTGGAAATACACCTATTATGCGGCTCAATCAGATCGAAGATCACTTCGGTCTAGAATCAAATCTTTACGGAAAAATGGAAAAATTCAATCCGGGTGGAAGTATCAAGGACCGTATAGCCCTGGCTCTCATTGACAATGCAAAAAAAACAGGTGAGCTAAAGGATGGCGGTACTATAATAGAACCTACAAGCGGGAATACCGGTATCGGACTGGCCGCCATCGGAGTTCCAAGAGGATATAAAGTAGTGATAACCATGCCTGACACAATGAGCGAAGAGAGACAAATGCTCATGAAGGCCCTCGGTGCGGAACTCATACTTACAGAAGGCAAAAAGGGGATGAAAGGCGCCATTGAGAAGGCAGAATCCCTGCATAAAGAAACCAAAGACTCAATAATCGCAGGTCAATTTACAAATCCAATTTGTGTTGAAGCCCATTATAATACAACAGGTCCTGAGATCTGGTACGATCTTGACGGCAGGATAGATGCGCTTGTTTCCGGAGTCGGTACCGGCGGTACAATAACGGGCACAGGTCAGTTCTTAAAATCCAAAAATAAGGGTATAAATATAATAGCGGTAGAACCTTATGGTTCTTCTATTTTGTCCGGAGAAAAACCGGGACCTCACGGTATCCAGGGTATCGGCGCAGGTTTTATCCCGGAGATACTGGATACGTCAATATACGATGAGATATCCAGAGTCAAAGATGAAAATGCTTTTGATACCGGAAGGCTTATGGGAGAAATGACAGGTATTACAGTTGGCATATCCAGCGGAGCAGCACTGTGGGCAGCTATTGAGTACGGGAAAAAACCAGAGAACAAAGATAAAAATATTATTGTGATTTTACCGGATACCGGGGAAAGATATCTGTCAACCAAAATGTATAAGTAACGCAGCAGTAGGGGAAAAGACAAGCAAGAGGAGAAAACATAAATGAGAAATGTTTTTCTGAATATAGTTATAATAATCTGTCTGATAGTATTTGCGGTCTGTGCATACAAACTGTTTGACTATTTTTACGGGAACATGGAGGCGGATCAAGCTGTCGACAAGCAGAGAGATATGGTTGCCGACGTTGTCGATTACGATTCACGGCTTCCCGAATATGAGAAGATGAAGGAAGAAAACAAAGATTTTCGGGGCTGGATAATTGCGGATGGTACCAACGTAAATAACCCACTTGTACAAAGGGTGGATGATCAGGATTACTATCTGGATCATGATTATGAAGGAAATCCCAGCCGTGCCGGTGCTATCTTTTTATCGTCTGTTGCAGATGTCTATAAGCCCTCTGATGTAATAACTGTTTTTGGCCACCACATGAGGGATAAAACGATGTTCGGTTCTCTTGACAGGTATGAGGATTCAGAATTCCTGCAGAAACATGATAGGATATGGCTCGATAGTCTCGAGAAAAGAAGAGAATTTGAAGTCACTAACGTTATGAGAATCAGGGTAGATGTGGATGGAACAGAAGATGTTTTTCCATATTATCAGTATTCTGATTTTGAAGATGAAGACGACTTTAACAAATTTGCCGAGCAGTGCAAGGCGCATAATATATATGATACGGGCAAGACCATAGAATACGGTGATAAATTCGTTATTCTTTCGACATGCGAATATACTTACGGCGATGGCAGCGGACGCCTTGTCATAATGGGCAAGGAAGTTCCTGTTGGCTCCGGAACTGACATTGCAGAAGCCGAGATAACAAAGCCTATGATGGGTACATATGTGATGCTGGGTCTTGGTGTCGCCATAATAGTTATAATCCTTACATTTATAGTCAGTATGATAAGAGGCAGCAGGCGAAGAAAGGCCAGAGCAAATAATAAATAAGATATAAAGAAAATGCAAATGATCCGCTCGAATAAGCGGATCATTTGTCTTCTAGTGCGCTTTCAACTTCTTTCATCCTGCCTTTGGCAAGATCTTTGGGTATATAAACCAGACCGCATTTGGGGCATCGCAAAACTTTGTGTTGGAAGTCTCTTTTCAGATATTTGAATCTGGCGTCCATTGGTTCCATGGGGACATCGCATTTTTCACACTTCAAGGTCAGTTTTTGTTCCATTCCAGATCGCCTCCAGTTCTATCTCCATCCTGTGATTATAAACATCGACGATCTCATATAAATTTTCGTCCGCAGTTTCTTTATATGAAACCCAGTAGGTCATATAACCGATCTGTCTGTATCCGCTGTGGATACAGGTTTCAGGATCGACGACCTTCTGATTTGTATGTAAAATAAAATCCATGACATTATAGACTTCTTCTTCCAGAATCCGTTCCTCATCCATTTCATTTTGGATTTCGCTAGGTATTATCAGCTTGAAATCATACTCCTTTTTTAAACTTGTCATATTCTCATCCTTATTTTTTCCCGAAAGCATTTTTTTAAGATAAACCCGGTTGTCTCTTCGCTCACTGGCGGTAGGGACATCACTGCGACAGATATCAAAAATCAGTTCCAGTATATGACGGGTATCTTTACCTGCTTTAACAAATGAGTCTCTGCAGTTGATACAGTATGTTATATATGGGGATTCACTTTCACTTATACGTTTTTCTGTAACATAATTTGCATAGTCCGGATTTGCGATTGCCGGCTGACCTCCGAAACTGCAGCACCTTTGGATATCGGATTGCTCAGGCAGCTCCCGGTTTTCTATTCCCAGTTTATCAGTCAGATTTCTGACTGCGGATTTGATTTCCCTATTTTCTCTTGTTGAACAGGGATCGAATATCGAATACTCCTTTTTGCCATCCGATTCAGATATTTTAAAATCTATGTTTTCTTTATCCATATATTCATATAATGAAATGATTTTTATTTCAGGCACATATTTGTTTAACTGCAAATTGCAGGTTGGGCAGGCGGCAATAAGAACGGGAGATCCCAAATCATTCCATTGACTTACTAGTTCATCAAGGACTTCATCATGTTTATCCTCATCCCCTGACCAGAGAGCGGGCGCGCCGCAACATCTCAGCAGCAATCCCATGCGCTCATCGACTGACAACAGCAACGCATATGTTTTCAGGACTATTTCGGGTATACTCGCTCCGAGCTGACATCCGGGGAAGAAAGCATATTCACTCTTTATCTCATCAGGGTTTTTAAATACAGCAGCTGCGTTTTCACTGTTAGCATGGTCCATATCCCTGAGCCAGAAATCGTGAAACGCCCAGGGAGCCTTCTCCAATCTGTGCATTTTTTGTCTACCGGCCAGAATAAGATTATCCAGATCTATGTCTTTAGGACAAACAGCCTTTGTTATCCCTGTAAGATTGGAAGTGCTCATCAGACGCTTAGCAGGTGTCGCTTTAACTTCCGACGATCCTTCAAGAGTTGTGGCAAATACTTCGTCCTTTATTCTCAGAGGCCATTTGTCGTAAAATGCAGTCAGATCCTCATATGTCCTGCAAAAGTCACATTGACATTGAAGGCACCTTTCCCCTTCTAATTTTGCTTCTTCTTTGGAATAGACCGGATCGGCAGATTTGGTCGGCTTAGATTCTGTTATTTTCTTTGGATCTATGATGACATCAGTGTTAATGGCGTTTGATTTAGGGTCAAGATTCTTTGTCTTGATATATGATTCCAGAACTATTCCCATATGCAGACCTGCGGCCAGTGAATACACACCCTCGTCACCTGCAAGAGCACCTCCTGCAAACCATGCAGCCCGGCCGTCCAGAGTAGGTTCAGTTATTCCGAAATCCCTGCCGTTATTTCCTGTGGCAACGAATACAACGTCAAAACCCATTTCATTGATTTCTTCCCGGGTCTGTATTTCGGTATTGAGATGGATTTCATATTTTTCATGATGAAGCTGTTTTTCTATATCATCGAAAAAAAGGTCTGCACCGGGTGTATCATTCAGTAATCCTCCTATTCGATCAGTTTTTTCGAATAAGTGGACTTCATATTTTTTAGTTGCCATCCTAAGAAGGGCACCCAGACCTGCAAGTCCTGATCCGATGATGGCAACTTTGCCGGGTTTCCCAGGAATGTTGTAGCTTGTGGGATCTTTGCGTGTTGCATATTCGACAGCAGCTTCCTCGAGTTTCCGAAGTTCAATTGCTCCCCCATGATCTTTCATCGGACAAACCGCTTTACATGGCTGGTGACATATGTGTGAAACAACGACAGGAAAGCCCACAGCATTTCTGTAAAGCTTGTATGCGGAATTAAAATTCTCCTTTTTTATTTTTTCCGTAAAATCATTGAGATCAATATGAAAGGGACATTCCGCCTGACAGTAAGGTTTCTCGAACTGAAGGCATTCTTTGAAATCGTCCATATAATCGCTTAGTTTCAGGTCAGGCATATCCACTCCATATGTCAGCTATCGGGACCAACGTCCCTTGGTATACAAATTTGCTCTTTCCGATGCTTTGATTATAACATATTACTCAATCTTTCGAATTCGTCAATATTAACGAGGACCGCTTCTCTTTTACCATTTTTAGTGATTATGACATGTTTATTTTCGATATTAAGCAATTCAGAAATCATACTATAGTTGCTCCTCAAATCTGCACTGCTTCTAGTTACCATGCCACCGAAGTTTGGCCCTGGAAAATCAGCTTGATATTCATTTTCATCTTCATTAATATATTTTGGATAAATGTTATCGTCTGAAAGTAATTCATTGAATTCATCCTGGCGTGAATGCAGCATTCTAAGAATCTCAACAGTTGAATTCTCATCATTGACGAAATAATATATTTTGTATTTTCTTAAAATCATGGCACGAACTCCAAGATAAGTTCTTTCACCGAGATCAATTAGAGCATACCGCCCGGGCATGTATGATAGAGATACGATTGCTTTATCTACATCTTTAGCGAGTTTTTCTGTAGCGGTGTTATTTTTTAAAGTATATTTGATATATTTTAAATTTGATTGTATATCTGATTTAGCCTTTTTAGATGTTTTAATATTATACTTCTCCAAACCCAAACTCCTCTCTGAGCTCAGCATAGACTTCTTCCCACGGTCTGCTTTCTCCTGCAAGAGCTTCATCTATTGCCGGCTGTAATAGGCTCATTAGTTGGTCTTTAAGAAGTTCTGCATATGATTCCATGCTTAGCAGCACTGCATCACCTTTCCCATTCTTGGTCAGGTATACAGGCTCGTTTGTTTTGCGGCTTAATTCGATCATTTCGTTATAGTTATTTCTAAGATCTGAACTGGGTTTTATTATAGGCATTTTGTAATCCTCCTTAGATTGAAAACATTTTTATATATACATATTGTATCAAAATATGACAATACTGTAAATGCGTAAAATGCGGAAGAGACACTCATCCTCCCGAAACTCTGGAATATGCTTTTGCAGGAAGATGATTTGCAAAAAGGTGATGACTAAGGAGGGTTTGCTGTCAATCGCAAATACCCAATTGTTTAAACCTTCCTACCATAGTATAATTAAATATATGAAAGATAAATTCGAACGAGAAATCAACTATTTACGACTGTCAGTAACAGACCTGTGTAACCTTAGATGCATATACTGCATGCCTGAATCCGGCATAACCAAGCTGCCCCACGACAAGATACTTTCCATTGAAGAAATAGAGGATGTCGTGACATCAGCGGCAGATCTTGGCATTACCAAGGTCAGGCTTACAGGCGGCGAACCTCTTGTCAGAAAAGGAATTGAAGACATTATATCCAGGATAGGCAAGACCCCGGGAATAAATGACATCGGTTTAACTACTAACGGCTTGCTACTGCCTGAAAAAGCCCAGGCACTTAAAGAAGCGGGAGTAAAGCGGATCAATATCAGTCTGGACACGCTTGACCCGGAAAAATATGCAATGATTTCACGAGGAGGCGACCTTGAAGATGCCCTGAAGGGAATCCGTACCGCAAAAGAATACGGCTTTGATCCTATTAAGATAAACGTTGTTCTAATGGGCGGCATCAACGATGATGAAATAAAAGACTTTGCCGAATTCGGCGAGAAGAACGGTATCAATATAAGATTTATTGAGATAATGCCAATCGGGGAGTGTGCAGGCTGGAATAACGATAGGTTTATTAGCGTCAATAAAGTTTTGGAAGTTATGCCTGATCTGGAAAAGGATGGCGTCGACGGGGTATCTACAAATTACCGAGTTCCCGGTCACAGAACCACAATAGGTTTGATCAGCCCAATAAGTTCTCACTTCTGTCCAGACTGCAACAAACTGAGGATCACTTCGGACGGCAAGCTGAAACCGTGTCTTCACACGTCACAGGAGATCGTGCTTAAGGGACTGGATAAAGAAGAAATAAAAGAAGCCATGACAAAAGGTATTGATGACAAACCTAAAGGTCATAGCTTAAGTGAGGACCGTGTAAGCGGGAGCCTTAGAAATATGAACGCAATAGGAGGATAACATGAGCGATCTAACTCATTTTGACGATTCGGGCATGCCCAGGATGGTGGACGTTTCGGATAAGAATATTACCATAAGAACAGCCACAGCCGGGTGCACGGTCAAACTCAATAAAAACACATTTGATATGGTCACAGGCGGCCAGATAAAAAAAGGAGACGTCCTTAGTGTCGCTCAAGTTGCAGGCATAATGGCGGCAAAAAAAACACCGGATCTCATACCCATGTGCCATCCCATAAACTTAACCGGCGTTGAAATGACACTGACACCAAAAGAAGACACGTGTTCTATAGAGATAGAAGCTACAACTAAATGCAAGGGAGAAACCGGTGTCGAGATGGAAGCCATGACAGCGGTATCAGTTGCTGCCCTCACTGTCTATGATATGTGTAAGGCGGTACAGAGAGACATAGAAATAACAGATATAGCACTACTTAAAAAAAGCGGCGGCAAGTCCGGCGATTATATCAAAGAAAGGGAGTAAGGACAAATGGCATTTGTAAAAGCACTTTGCACCAGTGACAGAAAAGGTGTAAGAAAGCAGGAAGTGGATCAAATAGAATTAAAGAAAGAAGGCGGTATCGAAGGCGATGCCCACGGAGCCGATATAGTCAGGCAGGTCAGTTTTCTCGGAGATGAAAGCGTCGATAAGCTGAGGGACATGATGCCTCAACTGGCTGCCGGAGATTTTGCGGAGAATATCCTTACAGAAGGAGTGACTTGGTATGAACTCCCAATAGGAACGAGATTCAGGATAGGAGACGTGTTGTTCGAGATGACTCAGATAGGCAAGGAATGTCATCACGGCTGTGAGATCAAGAAACTGACAGGCGACTGCGTAATGCCCAGAGAAGGGGTTTTTGCCAAGGTTTTGGAAGAAGGGACTATCAAAAAAGGCGATGAGATCGAGGTGCTTTCATAATGGATAATTCAAGTTATGATATCGCTGTCATAACGGTCAGCGACAAGGCAAGCATTGGTGAGCGGGTCGATACGGGCGGACCTCTTGTATGTGAGATGTTCAGAGAACACGGCTTCAATATTGCGTTTACAGAGACAGTCGCCGATGAGCAGGATGAGATCGAAGATATCCTTATAAAATATACGGATGAAAAAGATGTTGCGCTCATAGCAACAACCGGCGGCACTGGATTTGCCGAAAGAGATGTCACACCTGAAGCTACCTTAAATGTTGTGAATAAAAGAGTGCCGGGAATACCGGAAGCTATGCGGACAGAAGGTCTCAAAGCCACAAAAAGAGCAATGCTTTCAAGGATGGAAGCAGGCATAAGAGGAAGAACATTGATAATAAATCTTCCCGGGAGCCCAAAAGCAATCAAAGAAAATCTGGATGCAGTGTTGGACGCACTGGAACACGGTGTTGAAATGCTCAGATCCAAGCCCAGAGACTGTGCCGAAGACAGGAAGTAAAGTATCACCAAAAATAATTTTGAAATTTGAAAACCTAGTATGTTTGCTAGGTTTTTTTCTGCATAAATTGGGTCCATACTGATAATTAATAAGTGAAGAAGTAGTTTTCCCCAATTATAATACAGGAGGATCGGAATTATGAAAATGAAGTCTATATTGCTGGCTGCACTTGTGGTAATAGTGCTGGTATTACTGACCGCTTGCGGTTCAGAGTCAGAGCCAACCGAAGAAACTGACACATCAACTCAAAGTGACATATCTCAAGTTAGTATGACCGAGTGGCCGACGGATAAGATGGGTGACCTTCCTGAATATCCCAATGGTGAAGTCATCAACCATGGAGACTTTGGCAATGGTGAGTACGTGGTCAAAGTGGAAGGGACTAATAATGACGAACTGAAAGCATATATAGATTCCCTGGCAAATGACGGCTGGACTGTTACAGACAATTCTGCGGAAAAGGGAATTTACAGAGCGGACTTCAGTTTCTTTACCGCAGACGACCAGCTCCAAATCATACTCAGAACAGCGGATGTTTCCGAATGGCCCGGCGAGGATGAACTCCCAACAGCACTTTTTGCGCCGGAAGGTTATACCTTGACTGATGTGGATCTAAGTCCTAATGGCGACAATGCATGGTTATTTTATTATACCTGTCAGGGCATGGATCAGGCGGCAGTGGACAAATATGTCAAAGATCTTCAGGCCAAAGGCTGGGTAGGGGACACTTCTCAGATGACCACCCAGACAAAATGGAACGGCAAGTCATGCGACATGATGCTGGAACTCTATGGACTGGATGGGGGAAATGCAAGCTTTACAGTTAACTTTGCATATGCCCAGTAAGAAACTGCATAAAAGGTTTGATAACCCCAACCATGGCGGTGAACATTGTTGATAGCAGTATACACATTTACTGAGTTTATGGAGGTCAGAATTTTTCGATCAGTAGGAGGAGGTTGATCCAACAGGCCATCAAAAGAACAGAAAAGCTGTCATGAAATACAGTTTCATGATAGCTTTTTTAAATTGTGTCAATATTTTGTTAAATTATAGACTAGTAAAATGTAATATGATATAATGCAGTCAATAGTCTGCTTTTTTGTTGTCCAAACAACTTTTGGAACGACTGCAATGACTGGGCTTGAGTACCCCGGTTTGGCACGGACATCGGATGAGAGGATTTAAATTGCACAATTTGGGTTTGTTAGTGAGTGATTGATACGTGAGGAGAGAAAAATGAAATTTTCAAAAATGACGCTCAACATCAATGGCGCAGACCGTATGTTTATCTGCGACAAAGAAAATGACACGTTAGCCGAAGTACTTAGAAGACTCGGTCTTACCGGCACAAAGGTAGGCTGCGGAATCGGAGTATGCGGTGCGTGTTCAGTAATAGTTGACGGGAAAGTGATTCGTTCCTGTACCAGAAAAATCAAGTCAGTCGATGAGTACTCAAAGATCATGACTGTTGAAGGACTGGGCACAGCAATAAATCCACATCCGTTACAAGCCGCATGGGTAGCCGTTGGAGCTGTACAGTGCGGTTTTTGTGTACCTGGCTTCGAAGTTTCTGCTTATCAGCTTCTCGAAGAAAATCCCGATCCTTCAAGAGAAGAAGTAAGAGACTGGTTCCAGAAGCACAGAAACGTCTGTAGATGTACAGGTTACAAGCAGATAGTAGATGCTGTCCTTGAAGCAGCTGCGATTATGCGCGGCGAGAAAAAGATCGAAGATATCTGGTATAACTGGGAGGGCGAAAAAGACCTTTACGGAAAACCGTTACAAAGACCAAACGGTATGGCTAAGGCTTGCGGAGTTGCCGACTACGGTGATGACGTTGCTCTTAAGATGCCGGATGGAACTCTGCATGCAGCTCTTGCAATGCCTAGAGTTACAAATCATGCAAAGATCAAGAATATTGACACTTCCGTAGCAGAAAACATGGAAGGTGTATACAAGATCATAACAGCCGAAGATATCAAAGCATTCGGCGGAACCAACCATATCATGGGATTCCAATTCTCACCAAGATCATTTGAATACGAAGGAAACCATAAACTCCTGCAAGACGACAAGATCGTCAACTGGGGCAATGTAATAGCAATCGCTGTTGCAGACACAAAAGAACATGCAAAAGCAGCAGCTGATGCTGTAAAACTTGAATATGAACAGTTGCCTGAATATATGAGTTATTTAGAAGCAGTAATGCCTGATGCGATGGAGATCCACGAAGGCATCCCGAATATGTTCAGCACAATGCCTCTTAGAAAAGGGGAAGCGGAAGCTGTACCATCCATGATAGATGATGCTGCCGTATCAGTAGAAGGAAGCTTCCGTTCATCAAGAGAGCCCCACCTTTCAATCGAAGGTGACACGATCCAGGCTTACTATGATGAAGACGATATCCTGACAGTCCACTGTAAGGGAATGTCCGTATACTTCAACAGAGATGACATAGCAGAAGTACTCGGTATGGATGCAGAAAAAATCAGAGTAATAGAGAACCCCACCGGCGGATCATTTGGTTGGGCGATGAACTCAAAAACATATGCTATGGCCGCTGTAATAACCAAGGTCACAGACAAGCCTTGTGCTCTTCATATCGATTATGCACAGTTCATGGCTATTTCAGGAAAGAGAGCTCCGGGACTGTTCAACGGACGTCTTGCATGTGACAAAGACGGAAAGCTCATTGCCGGCGAATTCGACGGTGCTCTTGATCACGGCGCATACCTTGAGCTTGGTGACGACGAAGCATTCAGAATCCTGAGATTCATGTGGTTCCCGTATGTGGTACCAAATGCACTTGGTGTAGCCAGAGTCGGAACAACAAATCATTCATTCGGTACAGCATACAGAGGTTACGGTGCTCCACAGGTATACACAGCCGGCGAAGCTCTTATCGATATGCTTGCAGAAAAAGCTGGAATGGATCCATTCGATTTCAGATATAAGAATATCGCAAGAAAAGGTGACAAGAACCTTAACCAGGCAGAATTCCTCCAGTATCCAATGGAAGAAATGATGGATAAGCTTAAGCCATATTATGACAAGGCTTGCAAGAGCAGAGATGACTTCAATGCCAAGTCCGACGGCAAAATCAAGCGCGGAGTAGGAATCGCATGGGGCGGCTACAATGTTGGTGCAGGCGGAATGGACGAAGCACATGTAGCAATAGAGCTTCTTCCCGGCGGGAAATTCATGAAGTATGACACATGGCAGGATCAGGGGCAAGGCGGCGACGCAGGTTCACTCATCCTTACATTAGAAGCTCTTAGAGAGTACTTCCCCAATGTAACTCCCGATGACATCCAGCTTATGCAGGCAGACACTAAGCACTGCCCGAACACTGGTGAATCGGCAGGTTCAAGATCACACTTCGTAAACGGTAAGGCTACGATTCTTGCTGCTAAAAATCTTGCAGATGCAATGAGAAAAGAAGACGGATCCTACAGAACCTACGAAGAAATGACGGAAGCAGGAATCGAAACCAGATACGACGGCGACTGGTCAGCTGCCGGCGAATGGGATTACTTCACAGATCTCGATCCAAACGATGGTAGCGGTAACCCAACATACGCATATACATATGCTCTCTTCCTGACTGAAGTTGATGTTGATACCGAAACAGGTAAAACAACTGTTAATTCAATGGTATGTATCGACGAAATCGGCAAGCCAGGAAACATCCAGTCAGTAAACGGACAGGCATTCGGCGGCATGTCACATGCTATCGGATTCGCTCTCTCCGAAAACTACGAAGATGTCAAGAAGCATACAAACATGCTGGCAGCCGGAGTTCCTTACATCAAGGATGTTCCCGACGATATGACGGTTATCCATCTTGAAGGTTATGATGAAAGAGGACCATTCGGTTCATCCGGAGCTTCAGAAGCATTCCAGTCATCAGACCACGTAGCAGTAATAAATGCTATCAAAGATGCTGTAGGCGTAAGAATTTACGAAATCCCGGCTTCACCCGACAAGGTTAAGGCAGGAATCGACACGATCGCAGCAGGCGGAGAAGTAAAATCTCCTGATAAGTACTTCCTCGGTTCAGACTTCCTCGATGAAGTTGAAAAACTCAAGGAAAATCCGATCGAAGCTGAATAATCGGCTCTGATAGGTTAGTTTAAAATTTTAAGGAGCTGTCTCAAATTGAATAAATTATGAGACAGCTCCTTTTCCTTACTTGATGGAACGGATGCTGAAACTACTCAGAGCTTCATACATGAAAATCTTCAAATTTTGGTCAAAAAAGTTAATATAGGGTAGGTTTTGAGGGGTATTGGTGTCCATAATCAATAAAAATTAACATTATGTTAACTAAATGAGAGATAATCCACCCTATATGAGAGATATTGACCAAAATCTGCTTTTTTGCATGGCTAACAGAAAAAGGATTTTGATATAAGCCTCTTGAAAAAGAATATGGTAAAATAAAACTATGAGAATCGATAAATACTACGAAGAATTCAAACTCTGCAGGCAGAAGGAAGAGCCTGCGTGTGAAAATATATGCCCCTTCCATCTGGATGTATTCGACTTTCAGGACAAGATGAGTCGGCATAAATATGATCGTGCCTACAAGGATATGAGAAATGCAATGGCTTTTCCCGATATCGTTGCTGCCTTATGCCCGGAATACTGCAACCAGGTCTGCCCCAGAAAAGATTTCGACGGAGCGGTGCAGCTTAACCTGCTTGAAAAGACCTGCGTAGCCAAAACCAAAAGAAAAGATCCTACTTCATATAATGTCCCGAAAAAAGAGGGGAAGATCGGCATCATCGGTGCCGGCATAAGTGGCCTTGCCTGTGCTTTAAGACTTCTTGAAAAGAATTATGAAGTCGTAGTTTACGAAAAAGAAAACGAAATAGGCGGTCAGGTTAAGGAACTCCTCCCACCTGAAATATATCTTGAAGATATTAAGAGGCAATTTGGAAAAATAGAATACGAACTTAAACTCCATACTGAGATCAAAGCGCTGGATGATTTAGAAGAATATAAATTCAACTGCATATACATAGCCACAGGCAAGGGAGGAAATGACTTTTTCACTCTCGACCAAAAAGATGGCTATTGCTATATGGAAGATGAGACTGCTGTTTTCGGCGGCGGATCACTTACCGGAAAAGACGTTGTACAGTCCATAGCCGATGGCATCGATATGGCATGGGCATGCGAGATTTTTCTTAAAACAGGCAAGCAGGAATATCCCGTACAAAGAGCCGCAAGCCTGGTGGTTCCCGACATAGAAAAATTCACACCATGTGATCCGGTGGATCCCGCCGACAACGGAATATTCACCGATGAAGAAACCGAGACCGAGGCGAAAAGATGTATCAGATGTCAATGCGATGCCTGCATGACTTACTGCGATATGGTTGAATTCCATGAACAGTGGCCCATGGCTATGCGGGAGGATGTATCAAGGACGGTAGCATCTTCCGAGTCAATGGTCCACAAAACCCCGTCCATCAGACTTATCAATACTTGCACCCAGTGCGGTGTTTACGAGGAGCTTTGTCCTCCCCATATCGAACTTGGCAACATGATGCTTGAGGCAAGGAAACTTCTGCATAAGCAGAACAAGATGCCGCCTGCATTCCATGGATTCTGGCTGGATGACATGGAGCATTCAAATAGTCCAATATCAAAAATCTGCAAGAAAGCTCCGGGCAAAGATTCATGCACTTATGCTTTTTTCCCCGGCTGCAATTTGGGAGCGGCGGATCCAGAGTATATCACGGCGCCATACAAATGGCTCCTTAAAAACTTCGATGATATGGGGCTTTTGCTCAGATGCTGCGGTGTCCCTGCGGACTGGTCCGGCAATGATAAGATGCACAAAGCACAGATAGAAAGTCTGAAAGCCGACTGGGAAGAACTTGGAAAACCGGTACTGGTAACAGCTTGTCCATCATGTACAAGAGAGCTGCACAGATATCTGCCGGAAATAGAGACTATATCCATATACGAGTTTATGAGCGACAACGGTGTCTGGCCGGAAAAACCGGAGATTATGGAAAAGCCGGATATCATGAACAAACAGGAGACTCCGGGCAAATCGTCAGAAACAGGCCGATCAGGTATGGGAAGTTTTGCCGTATTCGATCCTTGTTCTGCCCGAAACGACAAAGGGATCGAACAGGCAGTCAGGATCGCCGCAGGCAAAGTCGACTTTGATATTACGGAACTGCCAAAAGGTGACCTTCACGGCTGCTGCGGTTTTGGCGGGAATGTGGAAATAGCGGATCCCGAATATGCCGATTTTATCGCGAAGAAGAGGGCGGCACTGAGTGACGATCCTTATCTTACATACTGCATAAACTGCAGAGACGTTTTTCTCGATGAGGGTAAACCTGTGCTCCACATGCTTGATGTGCTGTTCGGCGTTGGCGGGCTGGATGCAAAGGCACCCGGACTTACAGAAAGACGGAACAACAGATATGATCTCAAGAAGGAACTTCTTAAAGAATGCTGGGGTGAAGATATGACTGAAAAGAAAAAGAATTATCCATTCACTGTTGAGCTGCCCGACCATGTCAAGGCAGTAATGGAAGAACTCAAGCTCACTGAAGATGATATTTATGAAGTCATCCAAAAGAGCAATGATCTTAACAGAAGGACCATCGATGAGGAAACAGGCGAATTTATCTGTTATGCCAAGCTCAACTACATAACCTGCTGGGTCAGATACCGGCATGAAGATGACGTATATCACGTGACAAAAGTTTACACACACAGAATGTATATAGATCTGGAGGCTGTCTGGAATGGAAAAAAAGTCGAAACTGATATGTGATAAATGCCAGGTAGAGATGGAAGACATCGATGCCCAGTTCAGGTATATAGGCAAGAATTTTAGGCATAAAGTAAAGCGCTGCCCTGTTTGCGGACAGGTTTATCTTTCGGAGGATTTGGTAAACGGCAGAATGGCGGAAGTCGAGAGGAAACTGGAAGACAAATAGCCGTTAATGCTCTAGTCTAAATTTCAATTGCATATTTGTCACACAAAAATAGGCAATTAAGAAGATTGATCCAGGAGATAAATATCTTTCTTGTCTATGCAAAGATATTCAAGATTTTTTGTGTCCTGATCTTTGCCGCAGATCCACCAAATTTCCTTACTGTCTTTTTTGTCCGGGTTTTTGAGGATAACACTTTTCTCAAAAGGACCGGACATTTCATTTATTACCTTGGCTTTGAATCTGTTCTGATCAGAGCCATTGTTCCTGCCGGCGAAGTCATTCTGCCCCGGCTCACCGCTGGCACTGAAAAAATGGGCACGAATGCCTATGTGAGTTTGGTCTTTGATCGGACCGTTTACATCAAGCTCAAATCCCCAGTCCTTGGCAAATACTCTGCTGTCATTGATTTTCTCTATAGCCGATATATTCTTGCATCCGGTCATTCGTGCGACTTCCACGGTACCAGGACTATCGAACAATGCTTCAGGTCCTCCATCTCCTATGAGCCTGCCTTGGTCTAGGACCAGCAGGCGATCGCAGATCTTGAAAGCTTCGTCTCTGCTGTGGGTCACCATCATCACATCTCCGTTGTATTCTTTTATTATCTCCAGCATTGTGGCTTGCATGTTTTCTCTGAGGAATGAATCCAACGCAGAGAACGGCTCATCAAGGAGCAATACTTCAGGCTCGTAGGCAAATATCCTGGCTAAAGCGACACGCTGCTGCTGCCCACCGGATAGGTTGACCGGATATCTCTCTTCAAATCCGCCTAATTCATATCTTTCGACAAGGGACTTGATTTTTTTATCACGGTCGGAGGTATCCTTTTTAACAGCAATTTCTATGTTTTGCCATACTGTCATATTTGGGAACAATGCATAACTCTGGAAGAGATATCCCACGTTTCTCTGCTGCGGCTTTACATTGATTTTGGCCGTAGAATCAAAAACGGTTTTACCATTTACTTTGATGATGCCTTCATCCGGGGTTTCAAGCCCTGCAAGGCATTTTAGAGTAAGGCTTTTTCCGCAGCCCGACGGTCCCAGAATACCTAAAGTATCCTGATCATTTTCGAATTGGACGTCAAGAGAAAAATCTTTGAAATTCTTTTTTATATCAAGATAAATACTCATCAGATCCGGTTCACTTCCATTCGATATTTTCGTGCTCTAAATTCGCTGACAAAATCCATTATAAATACAAAGAAGAAAGATACTATCAGCAATATTATGACATAACCGTAGGCTTCCTCCATCCGACCTCCCGCAACGGCGGAGTATATAGCCAGCGGCATGGTCCTTGATACGCCGGCGATGTTTCCCGCTATCATAGCAGTTGCCCCGAATTCACCGAGAGCTCTGGAAAATGCGAGAATCCCTCCTGATGTGAGCCCCGGTGAAGCAAGAGGCAGTAATATTTTTCTTATGATAGTTGGCTGGGACAATCCTATTGTTCTGGCTGCCTGAATATATATGGGGTCCACCTGAGTAAAAGCAGCTTTGGCGGATCTGTACATGAGCGGCATTGCTATTACAGAAGCAGCCACAACTGTAGCTTCCCAGTTGAAAACCAACTTGACTCCCAGATCGGCAAGAAACGCCCCAACAGGGCGGTAAAGTCCGAAGATATATAACAGAAAAAAACCTGCAACTGTCGGCGGCAGCACAAGTGGTAATGTGAACAGCGCGTCCAGTGCAGATTTCAGTTTTCCGTTTTTCATCCGATACATTGCGTATGCAAGCAGAGTCCCTATGACGAAGATGATTACTATGCTGGCGGCCGCTGTTTTTAAAGATATCAGTATCGGATCAATATTCATAAGTTATCGTGTTTAATTTAAAGGCTCTACTATTTTAAATCCGGCAGCTTCAAATACAGCAAGAGCTTCATCTGACTGAAGAAAATCATAGAACGCCTTGGTTGCATCTGCATTCTCTTCAGCTACATTATTCAGCATTCCTATTGGATAGATCACCGGTGTATCAAGGCTGTCTTCAGGTGCGACTTCGATAATATCGACTTTATCCGGCATGCTCATAGCGTCGGTCTTGTATACGATTCCGACTTCGGCGCTACCTTCAGCGACCCAGTTAAGAACTTCGGTTACATTTGTTCCCAGGCTCAGCTTCGACTGGACAGCATCCCATTCGTTCAAGTTCTTTAAAATCTCTTCCGCATACTGACCGGCAGGAACACTTGCAGGATCACCGATAGCGATTTTTTCGGCATCTGTGATATTGTCGAATCCAGTGACTTTGGTATCGCTCTCTGTCGATTTAATAAGTACAACTTCGTTTTCAAGTACGTTGGTCACATTATCTTTATCGATAAATCCGCCATCGACCAGTGCATCCATCTGCTTTGTTGCAGCTGACATGAATATCCCTGCATCAAGGCCGGCTTCGATCTGTTCCTGCAGTTTGCCTGAACTGTCATAGGTACCTGTGATCTTTACGTCAGGATTTTCCTTGTTAAACAATGGTATGAGTTCGTCTACCATTGTGTTTTCGAGACTTGCTGCAGCAGCTACTTTGACTTCACCTGTCAGTGTGGCAGAATCATCTGCTGCATCGTCATCCGATGAACATGCCCCCATCATAAACATACCCATTACCAGTGCCAGGATCAGCGTCAAAATCATTAACTTTTTTTTCATTTTTCTTTTGCTCCTTTACTAATCTATATAGCTTGTGCAATAACATAAGCTAAGTATATAGAGGCGTTTAAGACGCTGTCTGTTGGTCAGACAACAAACCTGATATATATCAGTTATACCGCTCCGAAACCGCAAATCGGGAAATTGCATACCGGACAGGAAAGACACTGGCCGCCTTTGCCCATTGCGTCGATGTCGTCTTTTGACACTTTCATATCTGCCATCAGTCTTGGTAATACCAAGTCAAGGACTGTCCGCTTTGAATGCATGACACATCCGGGAAGTCCCATTATGGGTTTACCGTCATAATATGCCAGCATAAACATGGTTCCCGGGAGCACCGGCGTCCCGTATGTGACAATATCCGCTCCGGTATTTTTTATGGCCAATGGTGTTTTATCATCCGGATCTACGCTCATGCCGCCGGTAAGCATTACCATATCGGCACCCATGTCGATGGCTTTCATGATTTCGGCAGTCGCCGATTCATCATCATCAGGGACATTGACGACGCTGATGACTTCTGCATTATATTCAGTTTCGACTTTCTCTATGACCACTGGAGAAAATCCATCCTCGATCAGCCCTTTATAGACTTCACTTCCGGTTACTATTATTGCTACTTTTTTTCGGGAGTAAGGGGTGAGCGTAAAAATGGATTTGTCGCCGATTGCTTCTTTTGCGGAATCCATCTTTTCTTTTTCGATAATAAGCGGCACTATCCGAGTTCCTGCAAGAAGGTCTCCAGGCTGGACCGGAGAATAATCATGTCTTGTTGCAAGTGATATTTGCCCAATGGAATTCAGCCTTAACAGCCTTTCATTGTCTATCGTCAATAGACCGCGTTTATCTGCAATTATATTTATTTTACCTTCGTTGACTTCTGTTGGGTGCATGTTTTCACCAGCTACCAGATCATATATGAAAGTGGCAGCTTCGTTTTCATGCATCATATCATCGTTGTTTTCCCAGACATATAGATTGAATTTGCCAAGCTTTTGAAGTTCCGGTATATCCTCTTCTCTGACTACATGACCTTTCTTGAAAGCGGCTTCTTTGACCCCGCCGGGGATTATTCTGGTTATGTCGTGACATATTATGTGTCCGACTGAATCCTGCGTTTTGATTTCTATCATGTTTGATATTCCTTACATCTTGTATAGCGATAATTAATACAATATTTTATCATGTCAGGATATTTAAAAATGTTGGCACGCCAACATTTTATGGGTTTATCCTGTGTTTATCAATATTCTGCATATTGCTTCGGCCCTGAACGGAACGGACCCTGGAGTGGATTCTGGAATGGACCTAGTAGTGAAGCACGGAACGGATAAATAAAGTTGATAGTAGATGTCGGAAAATGATGCTTGAGTGGAAGTGCAAATTTTTGTTAGGGTTTGTGGACCAAAATCGGGGTTGTGTCCTATAAAATCCTTACAAATCGGGGATATGCATCCATTATTGTGCATTAATGTATAATTACCCGGATAGGCCGACAAAAAACTTCGCACAACCCGGATTTTGGACCAAATATCAGACCCGAAATTTGCAAAAGTATTTAAAAATGTTGGCTTGCGAATATATTGGGGATATAAAGTGTTTATCAGCCTTGCATCAGGGTATGAAAAATATATTGTTGTCAATAAGGGCATTTACTTTCACTAAAATCAGTACAGGGGCCACAAGAACCTCTGCGAGGATATTTGTGAAAGATATGCACAAGGTTTTATTTACAACACACGTTGTTCATCAGACAAGGCAGAGGAAGAAGATAATAAAATGAAATTAAGTGCAAGGAATCAGTTCAAAGGAAAAGTTGTAAAGGTGGCAAAGGAGCTGTCAATGGGATGGTGACAATAGATATCGGCGGAGGGATCCAAATCACTTCAACTATTTCCATAAATTCCATTAGGGAACTTGGTCTTAAGGAAGGCACGGAAACTTATGCTGTTATAAAGGCGACTTCAGTTATGATAGGAATCGACTGAAAAAGTGTCACTGATTTTGGTTGAAACACATATCTAGTGAAAGAAAACTCTCACTAGATATGTGTTTTTTACTACATCCATGACAGTAAAACTGTTTGTATCAAAAAAAAGTGTCACTTATTAAATCGAAAGCCCATGATAGTGAGAAAAACTCTCACTATTATGGTTAAAATAAAGACTACCGTGATAGTTTTCATTAAAAAAGAACTGCCTCAAAATATGTTCATTCTGAGACAGCCCCTTCTTTGAATAAAAATCCTGACCGAAAATTTTAGTCGACTTTCACCGGGTTATTAACGATATTTTCCATCTCTTCATAGAAGTCTGAGCCCATGAAGTATTTTGCCGGTGGTTCAGTCTTTCCGCCGCTCTTAACGATATCCAGGCCTGCCTTGACTTTGTCTGCTGTTGCAGGAAGTTCATAGATCCTTACACCTACAGCATCATTGATGGCGTTGATTACTGCCACATGGCCGCTTGACTGGAAAGCTTCGGAAGCTCCGGACGAACCGAACGGGTTGGTTTTTCTCGGTGTGCACTGATGTATAAGTGTGATATCGTCAGGGATATCCTTTATTGTAGGTATCCCCGCACCAAGGATATTGTTGTGTTTCTTGACATCATCATAGTTCTCGGAAAGCGCAAATCCGATCATATGTGATATTCCGCCGAATGCCTGTCCGTTTACAGCATCGATATTGCCGATAACGCCCACATCATCTACACAGTGATAACCTATGGTAGTCGTTTTGCCGGTTTCTGTATCCACTTCCACTTCCGCTACAAACAGAGCATAAGTATAGTCAGAGTTGGGATTACCTTTACCGGTATTAGGATCCAAAACGCACAGATCGCCATAGGATTCATTCAAGAACTGGTTCTCGTATAATGTGTCGATACCTTCAGCTATCATTTCATCATATGTTCTCAGTGTTCCGTCAGCCTTCAGCATTGCTTCATAAAGTTTCTCGGCACACTGTTTTGTGGAAGTGCCATTGATGAAGTGAGATCTTGACGATGCGGATGCTCCGTGATCAGGACAGTATTTGCTGTCGTTCTGTTCAAGTACAATATCTTCTCTCATGAATTTTCTCTTGTCTCCGAAAGTGGTTCTCAGAGCTTCAAGAGTAACTACGAGGGACCCGACGTCTCCGCCCTGGCCTACATCCTGCCATGTGTCTCTTTTTATGATCCTGCCGTCCGGAGCGAGTTCCAGAGAAACGGTACACTGGTCGGCTGGACCTTCTGTAACGTTGTAGCCGCCCCATGCTATGCCGACACCGCGTTTTATTTTGCCGTCGGATTTTGCATTGAATTCGTCAGCCTTCTGTCTGGCTTTTCTGTATATGGGTTCCATTTCGTCCATTATATCTTCCATAGGGTAGATGTTGAACGGATACTGAGCCATATTCAGATCTCCCGGATGTGCAATATTGATTCTTCTGAAATCAAATGGATCCATGCCCATTTTCTCAGCCATCATATCTATCATTGCTTCACCAGCGGTATATGCCTGAGGTGAACCGTAGCCTCTGTAGGCTGTACCATAGGCGTGGTTGGTAACCGCGACTCTGGTAAGTCCGAGGGCGTTGGGGACATTGTACGGGAAATACATGAACTTGTTCATTCTGTCTATAAGGTCATCGCCTAATTCTACATAAGCACCGTGATCGAATCCGCCTTCGAATTCAGTTGCTATGATCTTGCCGTTTTCGTCGCAGGCAAGTCTTGAGTTGGAATATGCAGGAGCTCTTTTTCCTGAGAAAAGCATGAACTCTTCATATGTCATTGAGAAGGCTACCGGTCTGTTGTCGCATGCAATGCAGCAGATCGCAGCAAGTGAATATGTTGCTCCGGCGATACCCCATCCGAATGTTCCTCCGGTGGGATTCTCTACGACTCTTACCTTCTCTGCAGGCATTCCTACTGCTTCGGCAATGTCGCCGACATTGGCATAGATGGCCATGGCTTTACAGTGGACTGTAAGCATGTCATCTTCGTCGAAGTAAGCCTGAACAGTGTCTCCCTCGATAGGCATATGAGGTTCTCTTGTTGAGTAGAAGCTACCTTCTACTACATTGGGAGCATTGTCGATCATCTCGGGCACTTTTATCCCTGCGCCTTTTACTGTAGGCTGCATACCCCAAACATTGGGATGTTCCTCATAGATCCTGGGAGCATCAGGCATGGCAGCTTCAAGGTAGTTCATGATTTCCGGAAGCTGTTCATATTCCATAGTGACCTTGGCGGCAGCAGCTCTTGCATTGTCCTTGGTGTCGGCAACTACCATTGCTATTATGTCGCCATAATTATGGATAGCATCTTCAACCAGAAGCTTATGCCGTGGTTCAGTCACAAGGGACCTTGGCGAGAATGTAAAGAACATCAGCCTGTTGGTCCCGCCGAAGTCCTTGATATCCTTGGCGGTTACTACCTTGTAGACTCCCGGCATCTTTTCTGCTTCGCTGATATTGATCTTCTTTACTTTAGCGTGGTGGGTTAGTTTTGGCTGGACCATGACAGCATGAAGTGTGCTTGACGGCATCTTCAGCTCTATGTCATCGCCATAGTCGGCTGTTCCGCATACCTTGGCTGTAGCAGCAGGTCTTGGAATAGCTTTACCGTAATATTCTCCATTTTCAGGATCTTTGAATGTTATATCGTCTATTGTCTTTTCGCCCCGGATGACTTCTGCGGCTGTCATTACGGCATCAACTATCTGTTTATAGCCTGTGCAGCGGCAGATGTTTCTGTTTTTCTGGAACCAGTCTCTTACTTCTTCTCTTGTTGGATTGTTGTTTTCGATAAGCAACTGATGCGCGGATACGATGAATCCCGGTATGCAGAATCCGCACTGAACGGCGCCTCTGTTAATGAATGCAACCTGCAGAGGATGCATAAAATTGGGTGCGCCTATACCTTCTATAGTAGTTATTTCACTGTAATCTTTTACTGCGGTGATCTTCCTTGTACATGAACGGATCACTTTGCCGTCCACGATGACAGAACAGGCTCCGCATACTCCTGTGCCGCATCCAACTTTGACACCTGTTAATCCCAGCCTTCTTAAGACTGTTGCCAGGGTGTCTTTTTGCGGATCGCAAATAAACATTCGATCTGCACCGTTGATCTTGAGCGTCATTTTTTTGAAATTCACTAGATATCACTTCTCCTATCCATAGTGTTTTTTGAATTCTGAGATCAGAATTCTGCATGAAAATAATTTATTGTTGCTGAAACAACTTACTCACGTTCAAGTATATCAATTCCATGGGTTAAGTCAATGACATAGTTGCTCATAAATTCTATTTTTTTGTTTAAATATGAACATATCTAGGGTTTGTGTAGAGTATTTTATAAAGTAAAAAATGTTTGTAGACAATTAACCGTTATGATATTATGTAATAAATTTACGTAATTATATCATCGCAACCTATCCTGTCTCCGGCAGGTAAAACAGGCACTGAACTGCCGGTTCTACCTAAATCATAGATTTAGAGAACCTTAGTATTGGACCTACCATCGGTTTTAAAAACCGGGTTAGGTCTCAGGAGGACAACAAATGTACAATAAGCTGATGCGAAATCTGAATATAAGACAGAAACTTATAGTCATATATGTCCATATAACAATATGGACGATACCTTATATAATTGGCGCCGTTGTTCTGATCAATATTCTCGGCAACGATAACGGAACCTGGGACCCGGCATATGTGCTTAAAGTATACATCCCGATCACTGTGGTTTATTCGGCCATATACGTCGGCTTTACCATATGGATGGGGAGGTCACTTACCAAACAGATAGTATACCCTCTCAGGGAAGCTATAAGTAATGTAGAAAAAGTAGGTAAAGGCGATCTTAACGTTACATTTGAACATGACGGCAAAGACGAGGTTTCACAGGTTATCGGGACTTTGCAGGAAATGGCGGATTCGATCAAAATGGAGACAGAAGTGCTTGAGAGACTTGCTGAAGGTGATTATACTGAACACCTTAGCCTAAGGGGCGAACACGACATGATATATATGTCACTGATGAACCTGCAGAAAATGAACAGCAAGTTCATATCTGAGATCAAAGACGCCGCTATCCAGATATCCACCGGTGCCACACAGATAGCAGGCGGCGCCCAGAATTTGGCCAGCGGTTCTAACGAACAGGCATCAACCATTGAGGAATTCAGTGCGTCGATCACGGATATAAAACTCAAAGCAGATGAAAATGCACAGACCGCTCAGGGAACTTTAAATGATATTGAAGAAAACTCCCGACTGATGCAGGGTAATATTGAAGAGATAAGAAAGGTGAATATTTTTATCGATGAATTGGCTAAGGATTCTAAGCAGATAGCCAAAGTCATCAAGGTAATCGATGACATTGCCTTCCAGACAAATATTCTGGCATTGAATGCCGCAGTTGAAGCGGCGAGAGCTGGTCAGCACGGAAAAGGTTTTGCAGTCGTCGCAGATGAGGTGAGAGAACTGGCCAGCAAATCGGCTCAGGCCGCCAAGGAAACATCAGATCTGATCAAAAAAAGCCTCGACAGTGTGGATGAAGGTTCCAGGCTGGTTGAGAAAACCAATGCCGGGATAAAGCAGATGGGGGAGATATCAGAAAAAAATCAAAGCAGTATGACAAAGATGTCTCAGGCATCCATAGAACAGGGGGAATCCATATCTGAAATCGACAAGGGTATTTCCCAGATATCAAATGTTGTTCAGGCAAACTCTTCCATGGCTGAGGAAAGTGCTGCAGCAGCTCAGGAAATGTCCGCTCAGGCCGACTACCTTAACAAAATGATTTCCAGGTTCAAAACCAAAGATGAAAAAGATGGGTCACCTTACCAAAAAACTCTTGATACAAGTGTGAGTAGCCACGATGATGATCATGGTACAGCCGAAAATGAAAAGATTGATTTGAACGACTTTTTCCCTGAACCGGAGCCCCAAATACACAAAGAGGAAGACCAGCCTCATGGTGTTCAGTTTGTCAATGCAGCCGGTCCGGAGCTTGAGGATTTCTCAAAGATAGAAGTCCCCGACAAATACTCGGACAGCTGATACCGGTGGATGACTTATGTTAGGATCAAAATTATTTGACGGATTCAATAAAAAAGAGTGTGATCGTTTTTTGGATTTCTCAAAGCCAACAGGAAAAACTCTCAAAAAAAACGAGATCTTATGTGATGACGGCTCTCAGGTAGACAGCTTCGGGATATTGTTGTCCGGGAGGCTCAAGGGAGCAAAATATAGATATGACGGAACTCTGGATCTTATTGAGATCTATACAAAAAACGATATTGTAAATCTGGAAACCGTGTGTACTACTACCAGGCTCAGCCCTGTCCAGATAAGTGCCATGGAAGATTCGGAAGTCTTGCTCTTTGACCGCAAGATCATCAATGTGGTCAATCTTACCGAGAATAACTTTTATAAGATCCATGAAAACATAATTCATATATTGGCTAATGAAAATATCAAAAAATTATACAAGATAGATGTTCTGTACAAGAAGGCGCTTCGTGAAAGGATAATGGTTTTTTTGAGACTTATGGAGTCACGGCTGGAGACAAGCGAGTTTCATATCAGAATGGATAGAGAACAGTTTGCCCAGTATCTTGGTGTCAACAGAAGTGCTTTGTCCCATGAACTGAGTAAAATGAAAAAAGACGGAATAATCGATTTCAGAAAAGACTTTTTCAAAATGCTGGAACCCAAATCATTGGACTAGGATGAAACAATGCATATTTTTCTCACCGGCATACTTGCTCTGGATCCCGTGGTGCTCGTGGGCATATATATTATTTGGGATTTTTATTCATAAATTCGTAAAAAGGAAACGAAGGAGTTATGGCATTTACATGGACAAAAGAAAAGATAGATTTCTTTAAAGAAGCAAGTATATATACCGGATTTCACAGGGAGGTCGGTGAGATCATAAGGCCTTACCTGAACAAGTCCTGGTCTCTCTGTGATCTGGGATGTGGATTGGGGTTTCTAGATTTGGTAGTCGCACCATATGTTAAGGATATAACCGCCATCGACCTCAGTCAGATCGCCATAGACGATTACCGCAAAAGACTGGCAGAAACTGATGTAACAAATATAAGTATAGAAATGGGCGATCTGGATAAGCCTATAGAAAGAACATGGGATGTTCTTCTCCTAAGTTTTTTCGGAAAACCGGGAAAAGAACTGGATCGTATATTTGTCATGGCAAAAAAAGAAGCTGTCCTCATCACATATGAGCAGCCCCTTTCAGACAAACACGGTAAACTCAAAAAAAGCGACAATAGACCTACCACAGCTGAACACGAAGCGTATTTAATAGATAGAGGATATGATTATGAACTGATCCGAAGGGAAATGGATTTCGGGCAGCCCTTCAGGGATCTTGAATCTGCGGAGGCATATTTTAAAAGTTATTCCAGAGAAAGCGATCCCACCAAACAGAATGAACTGATTCGAAAAAACCTCGATAATGTGGATCCTACAGGAGATCCTGAGTTCCCGTATTTTCTTTCCAAGAAAAAAGGCATAGGCATATTCATTGTCAAGATATAGGTCAGTAGATAAAACTTAAAACTAAAGGAGCAGGCTTAAATAAGTAATATTGGGGGTTTTGTTAAAAATCAATTACATATTTTCTGTAAAAAAAGACGGTAAAAATCTGATAGAATATATACTGGATCAAAAATGATCTGGAAAATACTGATGCAAAATGGAAAGTTGTAGCTATGCATCACCCAATGTATCCCATAAGTCACGACTCTGACATATATGAAAAGATACAGAAAAGGTGGGAACCTTTATTCGTTGAAAATCATATAGATCTTGGATTTTGCGGGCATCAGCATGTTTTTATGAGAACGGCAAAAGAAAAAGACGTGACCTATATCATGTCACGTGCCGGAGAAAAGTATTCCAGATATTATGAACAAGGTGATGAGATCCCCGGATATATAGACAAGCTCAATTTTTCATAACTTCATGACATCTACAAATAACGGTGGTAAGATATACACATAGCCTTACCACCATTTCATTAAACAAAAACATCATACGAAAGGAACAGCAACATGAAAGTTTTTTCTATTATAGGCGACAAAAAAATGAGAGAAGATATCGCTCCAAAGATCATAAAGGCACTTGAGGATGACGGAAAAACCGTCGGTTTTATAAAGCGCACTGAGAATATCTCTTCAAACAGTCAGACAAAGAAAGCTGTTATATGGGGCGAACATCAATCCCTCTTCTACCATGAAAATAAATCATCTCTTCTTGACCTTCTCAAACTTTTCGATGAAGAATATGTAGTAGTAGACAATGACGAAAAAAGCAACATCCCAAAACTTCTCATGTATGAAGAAGTCAATCTGGAAAATACTGCCGATGTTAATGAGCTTGGCAATATGCATAATATGAAACGCAGGGAAGATGTATTTTTTACTGCTGAAAAAGATACGGGCTTTGATGATATAATGAAAGAGATCCTGGATCTGGAATATGATATCGATCCTGATATTGCTTCTGATTCAATGGGAGACGGAGAAATCTCAGGAATAGATCTTATAGAGAATATACTTGACGGAACAGCACTTAAAGAGGAAAGCCTCGAAAAAGAAGATGTCGAATTGATTATAGATGATACAGCCCTGAAAATGGAACCGTTTGTGAAAGCGATATTGAAGAATTCTGTTGAAGCCGTAGCGAAGGAACTTGACGGATACAAAGAAGACACGGATCTCAAAGTTCTGGTCCGAAAGTGATTATGAGCAAAACATTTTTATCAAGACTTTTGATATTGATAATAATACCGGGGCTTGTTTTTACTGCATGTATCCCCGGTTCTTTTTATACTGTCGATGCCGCAGTGGCCAAGGATAAATACGGTGTATTCATCGGCACATCATCATCCGACAAAAGGTCATTCAAAAAATACGATATTGTTGTGATAGACGCTCAGTACTATTCAAAGAAGTCCATAACAAAGCTTAAAAGGCAGGGAAAGAAGGTTTATTCCTACCTGAACATAGGAACCATAGAAGACTTCAGACCCTATGCCGGTAAATTCCAGGATATAACCTATGATATCTACGATGACTGGCCGGATGAGAAGTGGATAGATGTTTCAAAGAAGAGATGGCGCGATTACACTGTGAATGTTCTTGCCAAGAAGATGAAGAAGAAAGGCGTTGACGGCTTTTTTATCGACAACACCGATGTGTACTATAAGTATAAAACAGGCAAAACGTATTACGGACTTGTCAAGATTCTGAAAGGGCTCAAAAAATACAAAAAAGATATTATTATAAATGGCGGTGATACATTCGTAAAGAAGGTCATCAAAAAGAAGCATCTAAAAAAGACCGGTATCGATGGTATAAATCAGGAATGCGTTTTTACCGCAATCGATTTCGACAATAACACATTTAAGAAACAGACAAAATCAGATACAGCATATTTTAAAAGATATCTGAAAAAAGCCAAAAATAAAGGCTTGGATATTTATGTTCTTGAATACGCAAAAAAAAGCAAAAAATCTCTGAGAAAAAATATAGCCAAATATTGCAAGTCAAAAGGATATAATTATTACATCTCATCGACTCTGGATCTGAAATAAATATAATTGAAAAGACTCTGCACGATCATGCAGAGTCTTTTGTGTTATGCGGATCATTTAAATACGGATCTTATACTTCCAGCTTGGCATCTTTCTTGAGGACTTTGGTAATAAAGAAGTAAAGAACGATACCGATGGCTACCCAGATGATTCCAAGTTTCATGGCTGCTGCCGAAAGGCTGAACCATACGAATCCAATTATGGCAAGTCCTATAAGAGGCAGCACAAGATGTTTGAAATAGTGCTTGGATTTTTTCTTGAATATGAAGTAGTAGATTACCGTGACGTGCAGTACCAGGAATGCCGACAGTGCTCCGAAGTTGATGAGCTCTGCAAGATCGATGATCGCCGCTGCAAATCCAAGTGTTATAATCAGCGAAATTATAGCGATAAATACAGTGGACACGTAAGGTGTCTTATATTTTTTATGGACCTTGGCAAGCGGTTTGGGAAGGAATCCGTCGCGAGCCATACTGAAAAGAATTCTTGAGATAGCTGCCTGTGCAACCAGACAGTCTGCGATGCCCCATGCAAGCCCTGTTGCTATTGCACATATCCACATTACGGCGGGACCGCCTGCAACACCTGCAACTTCATAAAATGCGTTGTCTATATCGCTGAATGTGTCCAGACCCTGCCATGGCATTACACATGAAGCAAGGTAAGTCTGGATAATAAACAGTACGCCTACGATCACAAGCGACCATACGCTGGCCTTACCTATGGAGTTTGAACCGCCTTTTGATTCTTCAGCCAGTGTGCTGATGGCATCAAATCCAAGGAAGCTTAAAACCGCAACAGATACGGCGCTCATTATCAGCGTCATGCTGAATGTATCGGGATTATAGAACGGCAGTAACGTGAATCCGTCGCCCGCTTTCCCTGATGAAATGGTCATGATTGCAGCAATACAGAAAATCAAAAATACTATGAGTTCGAATATGAGCATGACCCAGTTAAGCCTTGAAGTGAATTCGATTCCAAGGACATTGATGATGGTGTTGAATAAAACGAATGCTACGATCCATATCCAGCTTGGTACACCGGGGATTATTGAGTTTAGCGCTGATGCCGCAACAACATACAGAAGTGCAGGCACAAGGATATAGTCAAGCAGGATTGCCCATCCTGAAACGAATCCAACTCCTTTTCCAATACCGTGTGTAGCATATCCGTATACCGATCCCGATATGGGGAAGACTTCCGACATCCTCCAGTAACTGAATGCGGTAAAGATCATGCCGACCATTCCGATGAGATATGCAAGTGCGACCATGCCGCCTGAGATGGATGCTACGGTTCCGTAGATTCCGAAGGGGGCGATGGGGACCATGAAGATGAGACCGTATACGATCAGGTCCTTTGTGGTAAGCGTCCTTTTGAGTTCTTGTTTGTAACCAAGGCTTTCGATTGTTGTCTGGCCAGGGGGTTTCTGACCGGGGTTTATTTCTTTTGACATTGTTTTCCTCCTCAAAAAATCTATAACTTAAAATTGTGCATTTTTAATGTACTTCTTTGGAAAAACGAAACGGACGGTCTTCTCCGGATCTACAACCTGAGAAATCTCTACATTGCCAACCATGCTCATGAGCATGATTATTTCCGGGCGGCTTATATCCATTCTCTCTTCCAGGAATTCACACATCAATTCCGTTGACCGGTCTATTGCCTCATCCACGGTTTCTTTAGAAACGATAACTGCAAAGCTGTCTTCGTTTTCGAGCCAGGGGTAATCCATGGTCTTTCCCTTTACTATATCAATAGTTACATTTACTTCAGCTGGGATCTCAAGACCGGACACTCCGATTTCTCCGTCGCCCATGACCGCATGGACATCACCCATTGCAAGCAGTGCCCCGGGAACCGATACAGGCAAATATAAAGTTGCTCCCTCAGTTATCATAGGCGTATCCATATTCCCTCCGTGGTGACCGGGAGTCCCGTTGCTGATGCCTCCTTCGGCAGGCGCAACGCCGATAACACCGATCATTTTTCTTAACGGGATTTTCATATTATCCAGATAAACTGCTTCCCCATCCTGGACCGGTACGATACGCAGATGAGAACCCTCGATCATATGTCCCAGTATCCCTTCATTTTCCAAGCAGCAAACGGTGCCCCTACTGTCCAACTTGATACTGTTGATGACTACTTTAAGGGTATCGCCCGGCTCGGCGCCTTCAATAAAAATTGGGCCCGTAGCAGGGTTGACTCTGTCCCAGTCCAGCTGGTCCACAGTGTCCGTAGGTTCGCGCAGTTGATTGGAAAAACAATCCATGGTTTCAATGTCTATGGAAGTGGGTGTTGCCACAGTCAAAGCCGGCGGATTATCTCCGGAAAATTCAAAGATTGTGTACTTGGTGCTTAACCTCATAACCTTCTCCTTTCTTCACTTATTTAACTTACTAAAGTATATCGTTTGTTCACAGTAATGGCAACCGAAAAATATGGCTGTTTTAAAAGAAACCCCGCTTTAATGGCGGAAAGGTTTGATGTATAATGAATCAAGGAGATTATACGAGAGAATATGGACATAAACCAGTACAAGCCACCATTTACCATTACAGAAAGAGCACTGGATCTAATAGTCGAAATTTCAAGACTCTTAGGCTCGATTTCTGCCGAATATAAATCGATTGATTTAAAACTGAGAAAAGAAAATCGTATCCGCTCCATCCACTCATCTTTAGCAATTGAGAATAATACACTTTCATTCGATCAGGTTTCCGACGTTATAAACGATAAGAAAGTGATTGGACCCGGTAAAGATATTCTTGAAGTAAAGAATGCATATTCTGCATACAACAAACTGTTCGGATTTGACCTATTCAGTATTAATGATTTATTAGCTGCGCACAAGCTTTTAATGATCGGGTTGGCAAAAGATGCCGGTAGATTCAGAAAAAACAACATAGGTGTGTTTAACGGAGAAAAGGTTATCCACACTGCACCAGGCCCTGCAATGGTTCAGGAAAATATGAATAACTTATTCAACTGGCTGAGAGAATCCGAACTAAACCCACTGGTAAAAAGTTGCGTTTTCCATTATGAATTCGAGTTCATTCATCCTTTTTCTGATGGCAATGGCAGAATGGGACGAATGTGGCAGACATTGATTCTATATAATTGGAACTCAATATTTGAATGGCTGCCTATAGAAAACATGATTTATGCCAGGCAGGATGATTATTATGATGCCATTCAAAAATCCACGGATGCAAGCGACTCAAAATACTTTATCGAATATTCTCTTGAAACAATTTTATCTGCACTTAGAGATGCGGGTAAAAACGCACAAGAAAACGCACAAGAAAACGCACAAGAAAATCCTCTCGTAGAGAAACTGCTTTCTGCACTTGGTAATGAAACTTTATCTGCAGCTGATATTATGAAACGTTTAGGGTTGAATCACAGACAATCATTTAGACGAAACTATTTGAATCCGGCTATCGAAAAAAAACATATTGAAATGACTATTCCTGATCATCCGAATAACAGGAATCAGCGCTACAGGAAAAAATAAATAATTTAAAATTGTTAATTTGCTAAACAATCTTGACATGCAATTGTTAAGGTGCTAAACTAAAGTTGCAAATAATAGTTATGAAAGAGGAGGGATCGTGATGAATTGCCAGGTAGTAGGCAAACTCTTCGATGTACTTAAGGATATGGAAGGTGCGGAGTCTTCGGAGATAAATTTCATGAAGACCATCTCCGGCGCTGATGAGATAAATTCTGTGGAGATCGCAAATAAGATGAAGATCACAAGAAGTGCGGTTACCCAGATGTGCAATAAGCTAGAAGATCGTGACCTCATCGAGAAGTACTCGAAACCGGACAACAAAAAAGAAAAATATCTCAGATTGACAGAAACGGGTATAAGAACTTTAGCTGATTACGAAAAAGAGCATTTGGATGCGAATGACCGGATGTGCAGCTATTTAAGCGGGCTAAGTAATGATGAACGTGATACGGTTCTGGAATTTCTCGATAACCTCCAAAACTGTATGCCAATAAGCAATTTTGAATGTATGGGAAGAAGAGCACGGTAAATCGACAAATATCATAAGAAAGGAAAAATCATGCTGGAACTAAAAAATATATCTTTTACAGTAAAAGATGAAAACGATAACAAGCCTAAGGACATCCTGGATGACGTAAGCCTGATAATAAATGACAACGATTTTGTTGCCATCACAGGACCAAACGGAGGCGGGAAGTCCACATTGGTAAAGATAATAATGGGTATCGAAAAGCCTACAAGCGGCAAAATATTCTTTGACGGTAAGGATATCACGGATATGGATATCACCGAGAGGGCAGAGGCAGGGATAGGTTTTGCTTTCCAGCAGCCGGTAAGATTCAAGGGCATCCATGTCCGAGATCTTCTCAGGCTTGCTGCAGGAAAAAACCTCTCCACAGATCAGGCATGCGAATACCTTTCGGAAGTCGGACTGTGTGCACTTGATTATGTAGACAGAGAAGTGAATGACAAACTTTCGGGAGGCGAGCTCAAGAGGATCGAGATCGCCATGCTCAAAGCCAGAGGGACAAAAATTTCCATATTCGATGAGCCTGAAGCGGGCATCGACCTTTGGAGTTTCAATAATCTAATAGATGTTTTCGAAAAAATACAGAAGGAACATAAGGGAACGGTGATCATAATATCCCATCAGGAACGGATCCTGGAGATAGCCGACCGCATAGTGGTCATTGCCGACGGCAAATTATCGGCAGAAGGCTCAAAGGACGAAATTTTACCGGATCTTCTCAACGGCACCGGACCGTGTTGTTTCTTCAAGGACAGGGAGGGCGCATAAAATGAGCAAGTTGGAAATGAATAATAACGTAGAGAGTATATTGAACACAATAGCAGATATCAGCGGTACTCCGGAGGGAGCATATAATATCCGCGTGAACGGTGCAAGTATCGGAAGATCCAGTTCCGATAACATAGAAATCAAATCCAAGGAGGACAAGCCGGGAATAGACATAATAGTAAAACCTGGGACGAAGAACGAAATGGTTCACATTCCGGTGGTAGTCGATTCAAGCGGACTTGAGGATCTGGTCTATAATGACTTTTACATCGGCGAGGACTGCGATATCAAAATCGTCGCAGGCTGCGGGATCCACAATGACGGAACTCATCTTTCGCAGCACGACGGTATCCATACTTTCCACGTTGGAAAGAACGCCAGAGTTTCATATGTTGAAAAACATTATGGGGAAGGTGAAGGTACAGGCAAAAGGATCTTAAACCCCGAGACTGTAGTCAATCTCGAAGAGGACAGCTATCTAGAGATGGAGACTGTTCAGATTGAAGGGGTGGACAACACTAACAGAGTGACCAGCGGTAAATGCGCTGACGGAGCAAGCCTGATCATCAAGGAAAAGTTAATGACATCAGGTGGTCAGACAGCGACAACAAGGTTCGACGTGGATCTGTACGGAGTGGGATCCTCTGCAGATGTGGTATCCAGATCAGTGGCCAAGGGCCATTCCAGGCAGGAATTTTTATCGGCGATATACGGCAACAGCGAATGTCATGGTCATTCCGAGTGCGACGCCATAATAATGGATGAGGCGGTAGTAACGGCAATACCGGAGCTTACGGCAAATAGTATAGATGCAGCACTGATCCATGAAGCTGCCATAGGAAAGATCGCCGGTGAACAGCTTACGAAGCTGATGACCTTGGGGCTTACGGAAGAGCAGGCTGAGAAAGAGATTATCAACGGATTTCTGAGTTAATCCAGATCGACATACATAGTATTACGCATGAAAGGTGCAACAGAAAAAGTCCCGGGGAGGAGATTCTCCGGGACTTTCATTTGGTGTTGTGGCTGTTATTGTGTGTTGTGTGTGGTAGTGGTTATTTTTGGTTTAGAGGAGAAGGTCGGGATTTGTCAGCCGTGTGGTCTTGCTCACAGCCACTTGTGCAACCACTGCAACCGGCACATCCGCCTTTTTGTCTATTTTTTATGATGTTCCTGATCGCCAGTGCCAGTAAAGCAGCTACGATCACTATTACTACGATACTTGCAGGATTCATATAATCACCTGTCTTTCCTTTTTCATACCCTGTATATTTGATTTAAACCATTTTTATCAACTATTGTATTAATTATTTTACTTTAGCGGTAGCTATATCTTCATATCTTCGAGATGATCCGAATTTGTTCGCTATCCCGATTACCAGTCCTATTACAATAAATGCGATGAATATTACCAATACTATGTCAAACCCCACTACATCTCCTTCGGATGCGCTTTCCATCACTCCTATATCAAGAGCAACCTTCTGTACAGCCGATGTCCCTCGAAGGACCAAGCTTCCTATTACATTGACCAGCATTGCAAGCACATATGCCAAACCTGTCTGGAACAGTACTGCAAATGCAGTCATCTTCCATGTTCCGAATTCTCTTTTCATGGCACCTATAGCTGCTGCACACGGTGCTGCAAACAATGTGAATATCATGAATGAAAAAGCAGTGACCTGGCTGAACACGATAGGTACAGCGCTTCCTATTGTTGCAAATGTGGCAACAACGACTTCCTTGGCTATCAGTCCGGTTACAGCGGCAACAGGCGCAGCCCAATCATCACCGAAGCCTAGAGGAATGAATATATATCTTATTGCATTACCGAATTGAGCAAGAATACTGTCTTGTATAGCATCAGGGCCTACATATCCGGTAAAGCTGAAGTTCTGAAGGAACCAGAGGATAACGCAGGCTACAAATATAATTGTTCCGGCTTTTTTTATGAATGACCAGCCCTTTTCCCACATGTGGATGGCAACGCCTTTCATTCTTGGGAATTTGTAGTCAGGCATTTCCATAACGAATGGCGACGGGTCTCCCGAGAACATTTTGGTTTTCTTTAAGATTATGCCTGATATTATTACCATGCAGATCCCTATGATATACATTGAAGGTCCTACCCATGTCTGATCCCTGAACATCATCGCTATGAACATTGCGAAAACAGGAAGTTTGGCTCCGCATGGGATGAATGGAGTGAGAAGGACAGTCATATTTCTGTCATTCTGATTTTCGATGGTTCTGCTTGCCATGATCCCCGGAACCGAACAGCCTGTTCCAATGAGCATGGGTATGAAAGATTTCCCTGAAAGCCCGAATTTTCTGAAGATCCTGTCCATAATAAATGCGACACGAGCCATATAGCCGCTGTCTTCCAATAGTGAAAGGAAGAAGAACAGTATCATGAGCTGTGGAACGAATACCATTATGGCACCAATGGATCCAATTATTCCATTAAGAACCAGATCCATAACTATTTCTCCGGCACCTACGGCAGTTAAAAGCGATTCTGCACCTGTTCCTATCAGACCGAACAGTGACTCCACCCATCCAATGGTCCAGTCTCCTACAGTTACTATGGATACATAGTAGACGATCCACATCAATCCGAAAAAGATGGGTAGAGCCAGCCATTTATGCGTAACGATTCGATCGATCTTGTCCGATGTTGTGAGGGCTCCTGTGTCAATGCTTCTTGTAACATTGTCTCTGGTAAGAGTTTCAACATAATCGTATCTGTTTTCGATAGCGGTTTCCTCAGCTTCACTGTCCAGCTTACCGTAAGCTTCATCTATCAGCGCCTGCTTGGGTTCTTTTCCTGCACTGAAGGCTGTATTTGCAGCCTCCTTTATAAGCTCTTTCACGCCTTTGTTTTTAGTCGCTGATATCCTTATCATTTTGCAATCCAGTGTTGTTTCCATTGCATCCACATCAAGACTGATCCCTCTTTTGTCAACGATATCTGTCATATTCAAAGCAACGATCACCGGTATACCTGTATCAATCAATTGAGATGTCAGATATAAATTTCTTTCGATATTTGTTGAATCCACAATATTTATGATTGCATCAGGCTTTTCATCAAGAAGAAAATCTCTTGCAACTATTTCCTCAGGAGTATAGGGCGACAGTGAATATACACCGGGCAGGTCAACTATTTGAATGTCCTTGTTCCCCTTTAATCTGCCGTCTTTTTTTTCGACGGTCACGCCCGGCCAATTTCCTACATGCTGGGAGCTACCTGTAAGCTCGTTGAACAAAGTGGTCTTTCCCGAATTGGGATTGCCGGCCAGGGCAATTACCATTTTTTTATTTACCATTGTTATTAATCCTCCGCACTTGGTTAGCAACAGCTAACGCATTAAACAAAAAAAATTACTCTACCAAAATCTTATCAGCATCAGCTTTTCTGATCGACAGATCATAGCCTCTGACTGAAAGTTCGATGGGATCGCCTAATGGTGCGATCTTTACTATCTGAACATCGGTCCCCCTGGTTATGCCCATGTCCATGATTCTTCGTCTGACAGGGCCATCGCCATCAAGTTTCCTGACTGTAGATGTCTGTCCTACCGTAAGATTACTCAAACTTTTCATACTAATATCCTCCTTGCCATAGTTTTATCAAGGGCGACTCTGCACCCCTTTATTCCCAAAATCATTCCCCCCTCAGTCTGTGAGATCACACTAACAATAGTGCCCGAAATGAATCCAAGGCTTTCAAGAAATTTTTTATTATTATCTGTTCCCGTGACTCGACGTACGGTTCCCTTTTCGCCGGTCTTCAATGCAATCAGTGGCATGTCAACCTCCGTTCCTGAGTTGTCCTCAGTATGTGGTGTTAGCTGTAGCTTACAAATGTTAGCGCATGCTAACGTCTAATTCAATAATACTTTCAAATTACTTAAAAGTCAAGGCATCTGTGATAAAATTAACTTGATGTCACACATTTGCATCTGGCGACCCATTGTTTTATAATATAGAAAACCGATGGAGGGAAAAATGGCTATTAAAGAATCTGGGGAAATGTACCTGGAAACCATACTGGTACTTAATCAAAGGAACGGATTTGTCAGGTCGATAGATGTGGCTAATGAGCTTGGTTACTCAAAACCAAGTGTCAGCAGGGCTATGGGTATTCTCAAAGACAATGGGATGATCAATATCGAACCTAACGGAAATATCCTTCTTACCGAAAAAGGAGAAGATATTGCTCAAGGCGTACTGGATCGCCATAATTATCTTGCAAAGTATTTGGTAAAAGCACTGAATATAAGAGAAGATACAGCGCTTGATGATGCGTGCAAGATCGAACACATCATCAGCGATGAATCATTTAAACAGATAAAAGAATGGGTCAAAAATAATTCTTGAGCACCGGATTTAATCATCAGCGAAAGTCGTATATTCGAAAGAGACTTCATCGCCGTCTTTAAGCATGGCTTTTCCTGCAGATACCATAACAGGTTCATCATTAACTTCATATACCCAGCCTGCATCTCCGGAGGCGTCTACTCCGCCGATAGAAACGATATAAGGATCGTCTTCGCCTTCGGTCACGACGTCAAGGTTGTTCTCATTTGCATATGCAAAGATTAGGTCCAGCACCGAAGACTCCGCCGGAAGTCCGACAATTACGTCCTCGATATCAGAAACATCTTTGCCATCCGGGAAATCGACATCAAGAGTTACCTTGATATCTCCTGCTACTTCCTCTTCGGCAGGTGCTGCATTATCATCTCCGTCGTCGCTACCGCACCCTGCAAATAATACCATCACCAGCGCAAGAGCCAGGATTACAGCTAAAATTCTTTTTTTTCTATTGTCGAGTTTCATTTTTCGCCTCCGTTATACAAACTTCACGATAGATAGTTATGATGTTAATTATAGTTCAAACCCCTATTTTTCACAAGCCGCGTCAAGAAATGCATTGACTTCTTCTTCTTTCGACATGAACGATGTCACAAGGCGTATAGAAGTTCTTTCGTGGTCGATTGGATGCCATCGATAAAAGAAGAAGTCTTTCTCCAGGTCTGCGATCTTTTGGTTCTCAAAGACCGGGAAAATCTGATTGCTGGGTGAATCAATTTCAAACTCAATGCCATTGTTTATAAGTCCGTTTCTCAGGATGTCGGCCATTTTATTGGCATGTGCTGCAAGGTCAAAGAAAAGATCATCCTTAAACAGCTCCTGAAATTGTATGCCCAGAAGCCTTCCTTTAGCAAGAAGACCTCCTCTCTGTTTCATGATAAAACGAAAATTTTCTTTGAGAGAGTCATTTAGTATGACAAGTGCTTCACCAAATAATGCACCGTTTTTTGTACCGCCTATGTAAAACGCATCTACAATTGCTGCTATTTCTTCAATTGTAAGGTCATTTCGGGAAGAAGTAAGTGCCGAGCCCAGCCTTGCCCCATCCATATAGAATATGAGACCGTGTCTGTCGCAGGATTCTCGCAATGCCAGCAGTTCGGCTTTGGAATATATGGTGCCGATTTCTGTTGAGTTGGATATGTAGATCATTTTTGGAAGCACCATGTGTTCATCTTCGTGTTCCACCATAGTATACTCGATATGTTCCGGTCTGAGTTTGCCGTCTTCAGTTATTATTGGGATCACCTTGTGCCCCGTTGCTTCAAGAGCTCCGGTTTCATGAACGTATACATGACCGGTTTTCGGTGCAATGACTGCTTCGTGAGGCCTCAGGAAAGCAGCCGTTGCGGTCAGGTTGACCGGCGTTCCTCCTACCATAAAGTGTATGTCTGCGTCGGGTTTGCCGATTCTTTTTTTTATAACTGCCACCGCATTTTCGCAAAAAATATCTTCACCATAACCGTCAGTATGTTCTTCATTTGTCTGTGTAAGTGCATTAAGAATATTTGGGTGAGTTCCGGTGCTGTAGTCGCTTCTAAAAAATATCATCTTCTTCTCCTTACGCTACGAAAAAGTTCTTCATCATAATTTGGAATTAATTGGATGTAAATATATAATATTATACTCCAAAACTATCAGCTATGGGATGAAATTCGACAACTTATCTAGTTTCTTGTGTTCATGTTTTAATTATGGTACAATTTTAAACCGATGAAAGTTAACCACACAGATGATATTAATTATAATCGCTCCTGTTACAGATTATTGATTTTGACATGGATCTGTATAGTTGTTGTTCTGTTTTCAGACACTCTCACTGTATTTATCGACGCCCAATTTCTTAGCAATACTATTTTTTCATCTGCTTTTGTTACATATGTAATTTTACCGGGGTTTCTTAACGTCCTTGTAATGGCCGTAGTGAATGCTCTGTCATATTTCTTTTTACGTAAAAAAATGTATGTTGCTCAGGCATGTCTTTACATAGTAGGCATAACGATTATCTGTTATATTATGGCAAGAAATAATCTGGATGTTAGTCTCAATATGATGTTCTTCATAGTACCGATAGTGCTGTCAATGTTTTACCTTGACAAAAGGTTATTGCTGTTCAGTTTTATAATTTCATCGATTGCATTTGCCATTCACTTGCTGTTGATGCTCAATAAGACTGACAGTGGGCTAGTCTATGCAATGCTACCGATAAATATCGAAATAAGTATTGTTATTATGGTAATTGTTCTGGTTGCAGGTATGGTTATCATCGACAGGTCTGAAACAATGCTTAAAAAAGCAGAAGAATCGGCGATAAAAAAAGATGAAGATATTCTCACCGGATACCTTAACCATTCCGGTTTTTATAATGACCTGGATCAGACTTTTATGAAGTTTGGAAAAGAAAAGGGTGAGTTCTCACTGGCGTTGCTGGACATTGATAATTTCACCCATATAAATGAAGAGTATAGTTATAAATTTGGCGACAAAGTTCTGGAAACTATTGTATCATCGATAAACAAATCACTGGTGAACACCGCAACAGCATACAGATACGGCGGTGAAGAATTTGTTATAATCTGCAAGGGACCTGAGGAGATCGTAATAAATATGGTGGATTCCATACTTAGGGATTTCAAAAACAAGACTGAAATGAAACTGGATGTCGCTGTTACGGCCAGCGCCGGTATCTGTGGATATGATCCTAAAATGTTCAGAGGGAAAAGAGATTTATTTGCAGCTCTCGATGAGGCTCTGTATGCTGCCAAAAGGTTGGGGAAGAATCAGTATGTTGTCTGGAACGAAGCAGTTGTGCGTGACAGCTTTGCCAGCGTCGGAAATGATATTGCCCGCATGTAGTTCTTCAAACGGAAAGCCTATTTCTCGCCGTAATATTGATAATATGTAGTTTCGATCCTGCCGTTATACAGCTTTCTTCTTCTGTTTGCAGGTCTTCCGAAAACTTTCTTTTCAAATCCTTTATCTGAAGTAATTAAGAATAATGACCATGTGGGATTAAGTGCAAAAAATCTACCCATTTCTTTGTATATTTTTAATAACCCTTTTTCTTCACCTATTCTCTCGCCGTATGGTACATTGGTCACTATTATCCCACTCTTTTCCTCAGCTGTAAGCTCGGAAAATGCCATTCTGCTGAAATCTATACAATCGTCTACTCCGGCATTCACCGCATTTTCCCGGGCAGCTTCCACGGCCTTAGTGTCAATGTCTGAAGCAAGTATCCTTATATCCGCCTTGTGATTTATGGCTCTGTATGCATCCTGCCTCTCCTGACTCCATGTGCCTTTGTCCATGAATGACCATTCTTCGCTCGCAAAACCGCGCTCCAGCCCGGGGGCAATATTTCGACCTATCATGGCCGCTTCTATGGCAATGGTCCCCGATCCGCAGAAGGGATCCACAAGCAGCCGGCCTTCCTTCCAGAATGTAAGCTGGACCAGAGCCGCTGCCAGAGTTTCTTTTATCGGGGCTTCTACACTTTTTGTACGGTAGGTTCTCTTGTGAAGACCTTTGCCGGTTGTGTCCATTGAAACCGTAACTATATCTTTAAGGATAGACACTCTCACCGTGAAGTCGGCACCGGTTTTGGAAAAGCGCTTTTCACCATATGTTTCCTGAAGTTTGGATACTATTGCTTTTTCCGAAACGGACTGAATACTGGGGACGCTGGAAAGCTTGGACTTGACCGATGCGCCATCGACTTTGAAATTCCCGTCTTCGTCGACGAATATTTCCCATGGCATGGATTTGATGCCCTGAAAGAGATCTTCGAATTCAAGGGCTTTGAATTCGCCCATCTTGATCATGACCCTGTCAGCGGATCTGAGCCACAGATTTGATCTGGCAATTCCTTTCTCATCGGCAGAATATGTGATCTTCCCGTCCTCAGATTTTATTATATGAAACCCCAGATCCTGGAGTTCCCTTTTGACCACGGCTTCAAGGCCGAAGGTTGCTGTTGCTATAAGTTCGAGTTTCATGTTTCTATTATATATTAACCGTTCCTAAAAATAAAATATATGATAAAATCAATATAATAAATACAGCACTGCAAATATTCTACAGACAAAGATCATTTTGACAGAGTCAGGTAATTAATGACAGTATAATAATCGAAAGGATAGGGAGTTGACATGGACAAAAGAAACTTAAGCTGCACAGAATGCAAGGCACGAACATGCTATAGAGACAAGAACGGCATTTACCCTGATTTTTGCATTACGGAAAAACTGGATAAGGATCTTATAAAGGAAACAGTTGAAGCATATCAGGACGGCTCGAACCTTGACGGAAAAATTGCCAGGATATCTGCCGAGATAGAAGGCGAATACTATGGAAGACTGACAAGAGTCGAAGAGACAGTTTTGTTCGCAAAGAGACTTGGCGCAAAAAAAGTCGGAATAGCATCCTGCATCGGACTTTCCAATGAGGCAAATGCTTTCGGCAAAGTGCTTATGGCAAACGGAATAGACTACACGGGCATTTCCTGTAAAGCCGGAGCTCAGGACAAATCAATGATGGGTCTGCCTGAAGACAAAAAAATCGAACCGGGCGGTTATGAGGCTATGTGCAATCCCATGCTTCAGGCTAAGGCCTTGAATAATGAGAAGACAGATCTTAATATCGTCATCGGTCTGTGTGTGGGACACGACAGCATATTCATCAGACATTCGGAAGCTCCCGTGACAACACTGATCGCCAAAGACAGGGTCCTTGGACACAATCCTGCTGCCTGTCTCTATACGATGGACTTTTA
Organism: Anaerovoracaceae bacterium; assembly: GCA_031553035.1. Classification (GTDB taxonomy): domain Bacteria; phylum Bacillota; class Clostridia; order Peptostreptococcales; family Anaerovoracaceae; genus JAVBLY01. The sequence continues at coordinate 97,293 of JAVBLY010000002.1, forward strand.
TTACGGCAAACTCAAGAAGCCGGTTAAAGAAAAATAATTTTAATTAACTCTTGACCTTCACATTATGTGAACGGTTAACATGATATCAGAACCGGTTCTGAAAAATTATCTAAGGAGTTTATTTTGCTGACCATAGGAGGATTTTCCGACAAAGGGAATATATCAAAAAGGATGCTGAGACATTATGATTCCATCGGCCTTCTTGCACCGTCGTACACAGGCGAGAACGGCTACAGGTATTATGACGAAACACAGATTGCAGACCTTATGCAGATCAAAAAGCTTAGCAGCTACGGATTTTCACTAAGTGAAATCAAAGAAATATTACCTTTGAGTGAAATGGATCTTGCTAACAGGATCCATCACAAAAGACTGGAAAACTACGGACGGCTCAATAAGCTCAAAGAGCAGCTTCGCAATATGGAAGAAGACGTTGCGGAGATGAAAGGAGCCGACTATATTATGGAAAAATATCATGTAATTATTATGGAACAACCGCAGCAGACAGTTTTTACCCTGAGAAGAACCATCAATATAAGTGAAACAGGACAGCTGTTTGAAGACCTTATAGAGGGAATGGAGAAAGCCGGACTCAAACGAACAGGTCCATGCCAGCAGATCTTCATGGGTACGGAATTCAATTATGAATCTATGGACATAGAGGCACAGGTACAGGTTGCCGAAGGCAATAATAATGAAAATATCAAAACCCTTCCTGCCGGAACATATGCCGCAACAACACATATAGGTCCGTACGAAAATGTCAGATATGCTTTCGAAGCCATGGGAGAATGGTACAAAAATCAGGATGAATATGAAATAATAGGACCGTCAATTGAAAGATATATCAAGGATGTGGATGATGTGGACAGCCCCGAAGACCTTGAAACCGCAGTGCTTTTCCCGATAAAAAAGAAATAAAATGTGATTGTTTTTGCGCAGGAGCCGGAGAAATCCGGCTCTTATTTCTTGAGTTAAATAAAGCGGCGTGGTACAATTGTGTCACGGAGGTAATGGATATGTCAAAGATGATCCCAATAAGAGATTTAAAAGATACGGCAAATATTTCCAACATGGTCAAAGAAACGGCCGGTCCTGTCTATGTGACTAAAAACGGCTATGAAGAAATGGTTCTGCTCAGCGTAGATGAATATGAAAAAATTATGGTATTAAATGAAGTATATGGTAAATTACTAGAGGCTGAAAGAGACTTTGCTGAAGGCAGGGTTCGTGACTACAAAGATGTCATGGCAGATATGAGGAAAAGATATGGCTTACAGGATTGAAGCTTCGTATCAGGCAGAAAATGATTTTATAAACATCATGAACTATCTTTCATCTGATTTATATAATTCTCAAGCAGCTTTAGATTTTAGTGCCGAGGTAAAAAAAAGAATAGATCTTTTATATGAAAGTCCATATTTATATGAAAAAATTGAAGGCACTTATTTTGACAATCTTGCTTTCAGAAAAATACCAATAAAAAACTATATAGTTATTTATCAAGTTGATGAAAATAAAAAAATAATCAAAATTATGAGATTCTTTAGTCAGAGACAAAATTATCTGGAAAATTTGTAATTCTCGTTACAATAGCGAACAAATGTTCTTGATTAACCTTGACACATTGGGTATAATATTCCTATGGGAAAATTCAAAGTAGTATCAGATTACAAACCGATGGGTGACCAGCCTCTGGCGATCGAAAAATTGTCAGAAGGGATTTTGAATGGAAAAAAATATCAGACTCTTCTGGGCGCCACCGGTTCAGGCAAAACCTTTACCATGGCAAACGTCATAGAGAAGGTACAAAAACCCACACTTATCATATCCCACAACAAAACTCTGGCAGGTCAGCTCCACGGTGAATTCAAGGAATTTTTCCCGGATAACGCAGTGGAATACTTTGTCAGTTATTATGATTACTATCAGCCGGAGGCATATGTTCCGACGACAGACACATATATTGAAAAGGATTCGGATATCAACGATGAAATAGAGAAGCTGCGCCACAGTGCCACTGCGGCGCTGGCCGAAAGAAAAGATGTTATCATCGTTGCCAGCGTATCCTGTATATACGGACTGGGAAGCCCCGTAGATTATGAAACCCAGGTGCTCTCTTTAAGACCTGAAATGGAAAAGAGCCGGAACGACATTCTTATGAAGCTTGTGGAGATCCAGTATACAAGAAATGATCTGGCATTCGAGAGAGGAAACTTCAGGGTCAGAGGGGATATCGTGGACATCTTCCCTGTGGGCGGTGACAGTGCGGTAAGGATCGAAATGTTCGGTGATGAGATCGAAAGCATCAAGGAGATCAATCCAATAACCGGCGAGATAATCGGCCTCAGGAATCACATATCCATCTTCCCTGCATCTCACTATGTTACATCCAAAGAGAACATGGAAAGAGCGGTTGTTTCAGTCGAGGAAGAGCTTGAAGAAAGAATAAAATGGTTCAAAGATAACGACAAACTGGTTGAAGCTCAGAGGATCGAGCAGAGAACCAGATACGATGTGGAACTCTTAAGGGAGATAGGTCAGTGCAAAGGAATAGAGAATTACTCCAGACATCTTAACGGACTGCCTCCGGGCACAAGACCGTATACTTTAATAGATTATTTCCCCGACGATTTTCTTATCATAATTGATGAGAGTCATGCCATGCTGCCACAGCTCAGAGCAATGTACGCGGGAGATAGATCGAGAAAACAGTCCCTGGTAGATTACGGGTTTAGGCTGCCATCGGCATTAGACAATAGACCTCTGAATTACGACGAGTTTCAGAATCTGGTCAACCAGATCGTATATGTAAGCGCAACTCCGGCAGAACCGGAGCGTGAACTTTCCGGCGGAGTATCGGCAGAGCAGGTCATAAGGCCTACCGGGCTGATCGACCCGCCGATCGATGTGCGAAAGACAGAGGGACAGATAGATGATCTCATCGGAGAGCTTAACAGTGTGGTGGAAAAAGACGGGCGTGCTCTTGTAACTACCCTGACCAAGAAAATGGCGGAAAGCCTCACGGATTATCTGGATCAGGCAGGACTGAGGGTCAAGTATCTTCATTCCGACATAGATACCCTTGAACGTATGGAGATCCTTCGTGATCTGAGAATGAAGGTATTCGACGTTCTGGTGGGTATCAACCTTTTGAGAGAAGGGCTGGACCTGCCGGAGGTCAAGCTTGTGGCTATACTGGATGCGGACAAACAGGGATTTCTCAGAACGGAAACATCTCTTGTCCAGACCATTGGAAGGGCAGCAAGAAATGTGGACGGCAGGGTCATAATGTACGCAGATCGCATAAGCCCGGCCATGGACTACGCAATCAACGAGACCGCAAGAAGGAGAAAGATCCAGGAAGAGTATAATGAAGAGCACGGAATCACACCGACCACAATAGAAAAGAGCGTCCGCGAGGTCATCGAAGCAACCAAGGTGGCTGAAGCGACGGATGATTTTTACGAAGGCAGAAGTGCCAAAGAAATGACATTCAAGGAAAGACAGGATTACATCAAAAAACTGGAAAAGGACATGAAAACCGCTGCAGCAAATCTGGAATTCGAAAGAGCCGCTATGCTTCGTGACCGTATAATGGAAATCAAAGTACTATAGAAAGCAATATTGTGCAGGAAGGAGATATGAATTTGCCCGATCCGGGTAAATTTAACAAGCAGGAAATGATCAAAGATCTATTCGTAAAAGGTGCTGACGAGCACAACCTTAAGAACATAGACGTTAGGATACCCAGAGACAAGATGGTGGTGCTCACCGGTCTGTCCGGCTCAGGCAAAAGTTCGCTTGCATTCGATACAATATATGCGGAGGGGCAGAGAAGGTACATGGAAAGTCTGTCCTCATATGCCAGACAGTTTCTCGGTCAGATGGAAAAGCCAAATGTTGACTACATCGAAGGGCTTTCCCCGGCCATATCCATAGACCAGAAGACGACCAACAGAAATCCGCGTTCAACAGTGGGAACGGTAACCGAGATACACGACTATCTTAGGCTTCTGTATGCCAGAATAGGCACGCCACACTGCCCGGTCTGCGGAAGAGAGATCACTAGTCAGACAGTAGATCAGATCGTCGACATCCTTATGGAATACCCTGAAGGCACCAGGCTGACCATACTTGCCCCTGTTGTCAAACAGAAAAAAGGCATGCACGAAAAGGTCATCGATGCCATCAGAAGGGAAGGTTTCCCACGAGTAAGGGTGGATGGAGAGATACGCAGTCTGGATGAAGATGAGATCAAGCTTGAAAAGACATACAAACATACAATAGAAATCGTCATTGACAGGATCGTCATCAAGCCGGAAGCTTCCGGGAGACTGTCCGAATCACTGGAAACTGCTGTCAAACATGGCGAAGGTTTGATAATTGCCCTCGTTCAGCAAAAGGACATGGATGAAGAAGAGCGCGTTCTCAGTACAAAACTGGCCTGCCCCGAACACGGAGTCAGTCTTGGTGAGCTGGAGCCAAGGATGTTTTCTTTCAACAATCCATACGGCGCATGCCCTGAATGTAAAGGTCTGGGCTATCTTCAGCAGATAGATGCTGATCTTATCATAACAGAACAGGACAAGAGCATACCTGACGGAGCTCTTTCAAAAGTCTTTGCAAGCATGGAATTCAGCGGGTTCTACCGCCAGATGATAGATGCTCTGGCAAAGGACCATGATGTTGATATCAATACGCCATGGAGCGAACTTCCCGAAGCGTTCAAGAAGGAAGTACTGTACGGTACAGGGAAAAGGCATCTCAAATATACATATAAAAGCAGAAGTTCCGGTCGCGAATCCAAAATGGACCATCCTTTCGAGGGGGTTCTCACCAATATGGAAAGGCGGTACCGTGAGACCAATTCCGATTACCAGAAAGAAAAAATGGAATCTTATATGGACCTTACCCCATGCGAAACATGCGGCGGCAAAAGACTGCGCCCTGAAGTCCTTGCGGTCACCGTCGGTGGTATAAATATAATAGAACTGTCTGACATGCCGGTCCATGAAGGTCTTGCATTCATCCAGACCCTTGATATGACCGAGCAGCAGAAGGCAATATCGAATCAGATATTCAAGGAGATAAAAGAACGGTACAAGTTTCTTATAAACGTAGGTCTTGAATATCTGACCCTGTCAAGAAGCGCAAGTACATTGTCGGGAGGAGAGAGCCAGAGAATAAGGCTGGCCACGCAGATCGGATCAAGCCTCATGGGAGTCATGTATATTCTGGATGAACCAAGCATCGGTCTTCATCAGAAGGATAACGAGAAACTGCTTCATGCCTTAAGAGAACTGACCGATATCGGAAATACTTTGCTCATTGTAGAACACGACGAGGATACCATGTATGCTGCAGATCATATCGTGGATATCGGTCCCGGCGCCGGAGTCCACGGCGGCGAAGTGGTGGCGCAGGGTACTGTAGATGATATCAAAAAAGAACCAAAGTCCATCACAGGGCAGTATCTTACCGGAAAGAAGAAGATCGAGGTTCCCGACGAGAGGCGTAAAGGCAACGGGAAAAGTCTCATAGTCAAGGGTGCCCGGGAAAATAATCTCAAAAATATAGATGTTGAGTTCCCCTTAGGCAAATTCGTATGCGTTACCGGCGTTTCCGGTTCGGGGAAAAGTTCGCTGGTGAATGAAGTCCTTTATAAATCTATGGCAAGAAGTATCAACAGAGCAAAGGTCAAGCCCGGAGATCACGATGAAATAATTGGAATCGAGGATATCGACAAGATCGTAGATATTGACCAGTCTCCAATAGGCAGGACCCCAAGATCCAATCCTGCGACGTATACAGGAGTTCTTACTCCAATAAGGGATCTTTTCTCAAAGCTGCCGGAAGCAAAACTCAGAGGATATGACAAGGGGCGGTTCAGTTTCAATGTAAAAGGCGGAAGATGTGAAGCCTGCAAAGGAGACGGGATCATTCAGATCGAGATGCATTTTCTGCCCGATGTCTATGTGCCCTGTGAAGTCTGCAAAGGCAAGAGATATAATCGGGAAACTCTGGAAGTCAAATACAAAGGCAAGAACATCTTTGATGTTCTCGATATGAACGTTACCGACGCCAGAGAATTCTTCAAAAATATCCCGACAATAAAAAGACATATGGATACAATGGAAGAGGTCGGTCTCGGATATATCAAGCTTGGTCAGCCGTCTACACAGCTGTCAGGCGGTGAAGCCCAGAGAGTCAAGCTTGCGTCTGAACTGAGCAAGAGAAGCACAGGAAAAACACTGTATATTCTTGACGAGCCTACCACAGGGCTTCATTTTGCGGATATAGACAAGCTGATAACAGTGCTGGATAAGCTTGTGGAAACGGGAAATACTGTTGTTGTAATAGAACATAATCTGGATATTATCAAAAGAGCAGACCATATAATAGATTTGGGCCCGGACGGCGGGAACAGAGGCGGAACTGTAATTGGGACCGGAACACCGGAAGAACTTGTGAAAAATAAAAAATCTTATACAGGAGAGTATCTTAAAAAGGTCCTAAAGTAATTAAAAAATGATATAATTTCTTCATGGATTATACGAAAAAAAGATGGATAACCCTTGCTGCGACCATTCCTTTGGCGATATGCTTTGGCTTGTATTATGCCTGGAGTGTTTTTACTGTACCATTAAGCGAGGAACTGGACTTGTCAATTGCGGAAGTTACCGTTGCTTTTACAATATGTTCAGGTTTTAGCGGAATAATGATCATAGTCGGCGGAGCCTTATATGATAAGCTTGGACCGCGGGTAGTATTGACCCTTGGCGGATTGCTGTTTGGCGGTGGATTTGTTCTCACTGGGTTCACGGTTTCCTATATATGGCTTATTGTTTCGTATGGTATCATTTTCGGCTTTGGCCTGGGCGTATCTTACTGTATATTTTTATCTAATACGGCCAATGCTTTTCCGGAAATACGGGGCACGGCTACAGGAATCGTTATAGCTGGTTATGGTTCAGGGGCGTTTATTTTTGCACCACTAAGCAACTTTCTTATAGACAGTTACGGTGTGATGAGTGCTTTTAAGATATTGGGAATAGTAGTTTTAGTTTTGGTAGTCGTCCTTGCCCAGTTTATCAGTAAACCTCCCATTGGATTCATTCCCAGAGGCTGGCATCCTGATAATGCAAACGATGCGATTTTTCAAACTATAGTTGATAAAAACTGGAAACAGATCCTCAGAGATCCTCTTTACTACATAATAATGGGCATGGTGATTCTTTCCGCATCAGCAGGCCTCATGGTCATGGGACACGGCTCAGCTATTGCCCAGTCTGTCGCCGGTGTAAGCCCAGGTGTGGCCGCCTGGATAGTAGGAATTCTGGCCATAGCAAATGCATTCGGCGGGTTTATCGTTCCTTCAATATCAGATCGCATTGGCAGGAGCCAAGCACTGATGTACACATTTCTACTTTGGGCAATTGTAATGGCTGTACTGATTTTTGTGAAATCAGGTCAGATTGCTTTCCTCACTGCGCTCATGTTTGCAATAGGGTTCTGTTACGGCGGCTGTATGGGCGTTTACTCATCTATCACCACTGATTGTTTCGGCACGAAAAACAGCGGCACGAATCTCGGATTTGTTTTTCTTGGAGTGGTATTGGGAAGTATAATTGGACCATTGCTTGCACCCTTGATCATTAGTTCTACCGGAAGTTATACCCCGGCCTTTATTGCCGCATCTGTCTTTTGCCTTATGGGTGTTTCCTTAGCTTTATTTTCGGGACATATCATAAAAAAAAGGAAATCTATACAAAAGATTTCCTGAATAAAGTCCTAAAGTAACAAAACAATGTTATAATTTCACTCATGGATTATACGAAGAAAAGATGGATAACCCTTGTATCCACAGTTCCCCTGGCGATTTGTTTCGGGTTGTTCTATGCGTGGAGCGTCTTTTCTCTTCCGTTAAGTGAGCAGTTGAATCTGTCTGTCTCAGAGGTGACGGCTGCATTTACTATTTGCTCCGGTTTCAGTGGAATCATGAATATTGTAGGCGGAGCCTTATATGATAAACTCGGCCCAAGATTCGTATTGTCAATAGGCGGAGTATTTTTTGCCGGAGGATTTGTATTGACCGGATTTACAAATTCCTATATGTGGCTGATAATATCCTACGGCATCATTGTAGGCTTTGGTTTGGGGGTATCATACTGTACATTTCTGACTAATACCGCCAATGCATTTCCGGATATGCGAGGTACAGCAACAGGAATAGTTATTGCGGGGTATGGTTCCAGTGCATTTATTTTTGCGCCTCTGAGTAACTTTCTCATAGACAGTTTCGGAGTTCTGAATGCATTTAAAATACTTGGGATCATTATTTTTGTCCTGATAATCATTCTAACCCAATTTATAAAAAAACCGCCGTCAGGATTCATCCCGGATGGCTGGCATCCAGACAAAGCCGGTAAAGCGATCTTTCAGACCAAAATCGATAAAGACTGGAAACAGATGCTCAGGGATCCTCTCTATTATTTGATCATGGGTATGGTGGTATTCTCTTGTGCTTCAGGTTTGATGGTAATGGGCCACGCTTCGGCTATAGCCCAGTCAATTGCCGGTGTGACTCCAGGCGTTGCTGCCTGGATCGTAGGCATAATGGCCATTTCAAACGCATGCGGCAGGTTCATTATCCCTGCAGTTTCAGATCGTATCGGAAGAAGCAGGGCGCTGATGTTCGCATTTATGCTATGGGCTTTAGTTATGATCGGGTTGATCCTGGTAAAGCCGGGGCAGATCATCTTCATGATTATCAACATGCTCATTATAGGGTTTTGTTACGGTGGCAGTATGGGAGTGTTCCCATCCATTACAACCGACAGTTTCGGCACGAAAAACAGCGGTACAAATTTTGGATTCGTTTTTATGGGTGTAGTATTTGGAAGCATTATCGGCCCCATGCTTGCTGCAATAGTCGAAAGCTCCACCGGCAGCTATACTGCCGCATTTATTGCCGGGACATTCATATGTCTTATGGGTTTTGTATTTGCGATTTTTGCCGGTCGAATCATCAAAAATAGGACTTAGTTTCAAGTTGCTTCAAATATTGAAAATATGCCTTCTAAGTGATACAATTAAGCATTAGCATTACCGTGCTTGATAGACATTTGGAGACGATAAAATGAAAAAGAATGAAATGACTTCAAAAAATCTTGCTTTGCTGACCGATTTTTATGAGCTAACCATGGCAAACGGATATTTTGAGACAGGTCATAGTGACATAATCGCATATTTCGATCTTTTCTTCAGACAGATCCCGGACAGAGGCGGGTTTGCGATCATGGCCGGGCTTGAGCAGGCCATTGACTATATGGAAGGTCTTCATTTTGACGATAGCGATATCGAATACTTAAGAGGGAAAGGGATCTTCAGCGAAAATTTTCTGAAGTATCTTGAGAATTTTGAATTCCGATGTGATGTCTGGGCAATACCGGAGGGAACTCCGATATTTCCGGGAGAGCCGCTGATTACAGTCAGAGGACCCATAATTCAGGCGCAATTCCTTGAGACCATGCTTCTGCTTCTGATTAACCACCAGAGTCTCATTGCGACGAAAGCTAATAGAATTGTCAGAGCCGCAAAGGGCAGATCTGTCATGGAGTTCGGGACTAGAAGGGCCCACGGAACTTCGGCAGCAATTTTGGGTGCAAGGGCGGCATATATAGGCGGATGCAGCGGAACTGCATGTACTATCTGCGAAAAAGATATGGGTATAGCAGCATTGGGAACAATGGCCCACAGCTGGATACAGATGTTCGACACTGAGTATGAAGCTTTCAGGAGATATGCGGAAATCTATCCCGATAATTGTACTTTATTGGTAGACACATACAGCGTGACAAAGTCAGGTATCCCAAATGCCATAAAAGTGTTCAAGGAGACAAAACCTAAAAACATGGGTATCAGGATAGACAGCGGAGATCTTGCATATCTTACTAAGCAGGCGAGAAGGATGCTGGATGAAGCAGGTTTATCCGAATGCAAAATTGTAGTTTCAAATTCGCTGGATGAATGGCTTATCAGAGATATCCTGAATCAGGGAGCATTCGTGGATTCTCTGGGCGTCGGGGAGAGACTGATAACATCCAGATCGGAACCGGTTTTCGGAGGAGTTTACAAGCTTGCCGCCATAGAAAAAGACGGTGTCATTATCCCTAAAATGAAGATAAGCGAAAACGTAACTAAGATCACCAATCCGGGGTTCAAAAGTGTGTACAGGCTGTTCGAAAAGGATACAAACAAGGTAATGGCCGATGTCATCACTCTTGATGAGGATATAGTCCCCTCAGGAGACGATTATGTAATATTCGATCCCTCATTTGTCTGGAAGCGGAAAACATTGTCCAACTTTTATGCAGTGAACCTCAGAAAAAAAGTCATGGAAAAGGGGAAGCGAATATACGAGAGCCCGAGCCTCCCTCAGATCCAGAAGTACTGCAGAGAGCAGATAGAAACCCTTTGGGACGAGACATTAAGATTCGAATATCCACAAAGTTACTATGTGGATCTGTCCGCAAACTTGTGGGATCTGAGAACAAAACTAATTGAATCACATCAGAATAATGCCGGATAAAGGAGTCACAATGAAACAAAAAATATCAATAACAAAAACAGAAAACCCAAAACAGAAACCGGACCCAAAGACACTTAGATTCGGAGATGTTTTTACTGACCATATGTTTATTATGGACTATAAAGAGGGAAAGGGATGGTATGACCCCAGAGTAATTCCATACGGTCCTCTTGAACTTGATCCGGCGGCAGCAGTTCTACATTACGCCCAGGAAATGTTCGAAGGTCTGAAGACTTATATAACAAAAGACGGAGATGTTCAGCTTTTCCGCCCGGATATGAATGCAAAGCGTACGAATAAAACAAACGACAGGCTGTGCATTCCTGAAATAGATGAGGACTTCTACGTGGAGGCTATCAAGACTCTTGTTGAAATAGACAGGGGCTGGGTTCCGGATATGAAGGACACATCCCTGTACATCCGGCCATTTATTATCGCAACGGAGGCTTTTCTAGGCGTAAGACCTGCGAAGGAGTACATGTTTATTGTGATACTTTCTCCTGTAGGACCATATTACGCAGAAGGACTCAAGCCCACAAAGATTTATGTTGAAGACAAATATGTCAGGTCGGTAAACGGCGGCACAGGTGAGGCAAAGATCGGCGGGAATTACGCATCCAGCATGAAAGCTCAGGAAGAAGCAGGCACTAAAGGTTTCGATCAGGTACTTTGGCTTGATGGAAAAGAAAGAAAATATGTTGAGGAGATCGGCACGTCCAACGCATTTTTTATGATCGACGGCGAAGCAGTGACTTCACCTCTTACCGGAACTATTCTTGCAGGCATAACCAGAGATTCTGTAATAAGAATACTCAAAGACTGGGGAATCAAGGTGAGAGAAGAGCGTACATCAATAATAGATATATATAAAGCTTACGAAGAAGGAAGGCTGACGGAAGTTTTTGCCACAGGTACTGCAGCGGTTATTTCTCCGGTGGGAGAGCTGAGATGGGCCGATAAAGATATGGTCGTCAATGATAATCATATCGGCGAAATATCACAGAAGGTTTATGAAACCATAACCGGTATCCAAAACGGCGAATTGCCGGATAAGTACGGCTGGATCGTCAAAGTGTGACAATAAGAAAGGAAAATGGAGAAGTAAGATGAACGGTGCAGATGCAATTATAAAAGCACTGGAAAATGAAGGTGTTGAATATATATTCGGATATCCCGGGGCTACTATAGTTCCGGTATATGACAGTCTGGAAAAGTCAGGTATACACCACGTTCTTGTGAGACATGAACAGCATGCGGCCCATGCTGCCAGCGGCTATGCAAGGATATCGGGAAAGCCCGGTGTATGCGTAGTGACTTCGGGACCGGGAGCTATGAACCTTATTACCGGAGTGGCAACCGCATATATGGACAGCATTCCTCTTGTATGTATAACAGGGCAGGTAGACAGCGGTCTTTTGGGCAGAGATGTTTTTCAGGAAGCCGATGTCACGGGAGCGTGCGAAAGTTTTACAAAATACAGTTATCTCGTAAAAGATGCCATGGACCTTCCGCGGGTAGTCAAGGAGGCTTTTCATATTGCCAATTCCGGCAGACCGGGTCCGGTCCTTATTGATATACCTGTTGATGTGCAGAGGGAAATAGTGAAGTTCATATTTCCAAAGAAAACAGATATTAGAGGATACAAACCTACGACAAAAGGACATGCCGGGCAGATCAAAAGAATAATCAGAGAGCTCAAAAAGGCAGAGAGACCTTTGATATGTGCCGGAGGAGGGGTATTCAATGCCCATGCTGAAGATACATTCCGCGATTTTATTGAAACCATGAACATACCTGTAGTTTCCACCATGATGGGTCTGGGAAGCATTCCTACCGGACATCCCCTGTATATGGGAATGGTGGGAACACACGGCAAATCTCTTGCAAACAGGGCTTTGAGCGAATCAGATGTTCTGATACTCATGGGGGCGCGGGTCTCTGACAGAGCTGTGCTTTTGCCTGACAGGATAAAAAGAAAAACCAAGATAATTCACATTGACATAGATCCGGCCGAGATCGGCAAGAATCTGGATACGTTTCTTCCAATAGTCGGCGATCTTAAGAACATAATGGAGCAGATAATGTCTTATGATCTTCCTGTATGTGATGAAGAGTGGGTCGCCCGGCTGACTGACGAGAAAGGGAAGGCCAAACCAGATTATGATTCAAGAGGCGCCGGGATCAATCCCAAGAAATTTGTAAACATGCTTACAAAGAAAATGCCTGATGATTATATTTATGTGGCAGATGTTGGACAGAATCAGCTCTGGTCAGCAGGAAATGCGGATATAAGAAAAGGAGGCCGGTTCCTTACGACCGGCGGCATGGGTACCATGGGGTACTCCATCTCTGCGGCATTTGGTGCCAGACTTGCCTCAACAGAATGCAAAAATAAGGGCAGGTTTACTGTCGCCGTATGCGGAGACGGTTCATTTCAGATGAACATGATGGAACTCGCCACTATATGCCAGGAAAATGAGGATGTGAAGATTGTCGTATTCGTCAACGGCAAGCTTGGACTGGTCAGAGAACTGCAGACGGATCTTTGCAATGATAACCAGTATGCAGTTGATCTTACCGGCAGCCCGGATCCTGTCGCCATCGCGGCGGCCTACGGTATTGAAGGAGGCTGGCTCCGTGACGAAAAAAATGAAGAGAAAGCGATCCGGACACTTTTGAAGCATAAAGGTCCTTATGTACTGGCCATCGAAGTACACGACAGGGAATGTGCTGTAAAATAACCTCAAGGAGGGTTGATAAATGAAACATAACATTGCTGTATTAGTAGAAAATAAAGCAGGCGTCCTTTCGAGGATATCCGGACTGTTTGCCAGAAGAGGGTTCAATATTGACAGTCTTGCTGTGGGGCCTACGGAAGATCCTAAGATTTCCAGGATCACCATTGTAGTAGACGGAGATGACTATGTGGCAGAACAGGTATCGAAGCAGCTCAATAAGCTGATAGATGTTCTTAAAGTAAGAAATCTAGAGGAACACGATATAACCAGGCGTGAACTATGCCTCATAAAGATAGAAATAGATGAAAGTAAAAGAGGAGAGATCATCGACCTTGCAAAGATAATGGATTGCGAGATCGTAGATATTTCCCATACCACATTGATGCTGGAATTTGACGACCGGCCGGAAAAGGTGGATCTTCTTATAGAACTTCTGGAAAATTATAAGATACTTGAAATAGCACGGACAGGAACTATCGCTCTCCAAAAGGGCAGCGGGAGCGTATAAAAGGAACATTGAAAAAGCACCTCAATAAAGGTGCTTTTTATTTGGTGTTACTATGCTTCTGCTGTGGAACCCTACAGTGCTCTGTCCTTCATGCCGCCGCACCCCAGGACGTTCTGGATCTTTCTTTGAACCATATCCTTTATTGCGGCTCTTGCAGGTTTGAGATACTGCCTTGGGTCGAAGTCAGCAGGATTAAGGGCCATGTGCTCTCTGATCTTTGCCGTCATGGCAAGCCTCAGATCTGAATCTATATTTATTTTACATACTGCACTTTTTGCAGCCATTCTGAGCATGTCTTCAGGTATTCCTATGGCATCAGGCATTGCTCCGCCGTATTTATTTATGGTTTCAACCAGTTCAGGAATGACTGATGATGCTCCATGAAGTACAATTGGGAATTCAGGAAGTCTTTTTTCGATCTCCTTAAGAATATCGAATCTCAGCTGGGGTTTCTGTCCCGGCTTGAACTTATATGCACCGTGAGATGTTCCTATTGCTATTGCAAGAGAGTCAACCCCGGTTTTTTCAACAAATTCCTGCACCTGATCAGGCTGTGTATAGCTGTGTTGCTCCACATTGACGTCATCTTCAACACCGGCAAGCTGACCCAGCTCTCCTTCAACAACTACGCCTTTGGAGTGAGCATAGTCGACAACTTCCTTTGTGACTTTGATATTTTCCTGAAAATCAAACTGGGAACCGTCGATCATAACAGATGTGAATCCGCCGTCGATACAGGATTTACATGTTTCGAAGTCGGGACCGTGATCGAGATGAAGGGCTATGGGAAGATTGGTATCTTCCATTGCTGCTTCAACCAGTTTCATAAGATAGGCATGCTTTGCATATTTTCTTGCACCAGCGGATACCTGGAGGATCAAAGGCGCACTTTCTACTGCGGCGGCTTCGGTTATCCCCTGAACGATCTCCATATTGTTAACATTGAAAGCTCCGATAGCATAACCGTTTGCATAAGCGTCTTTGAACATTTTCTCGGTAGTTACCAGTGGCATGATATTATTCCTTTCCTCATGAAAATTAATTAGTTTTTGTTACGATCCTGCATACGACTTCCAGTGATGACCCGGCAGGGATCTCAAATGTTCCTTCCTGGATCATGGAAGCTATACCCAGCTCTTCGAGTTTAGCATAAAAAGCATTTTTATCTGTGATAGCACCGGAAGCAATGAGCTTTTCCGCAATTTGATTACTGTTTTCACCTGGCTGGATGATGATCTTAGCTGCTTTGGTTGTGATATCTCCGGCATTTTTGTCATTTTCCGCAGATTTATCCGTAGCTGCCGGTGTTAAAATTCCCGCACTGGCTGTGGTATTAGCAGGTTCTTCCGTTGGTTCTTCCGATACCGTGGACTGAGCTTCAGCTTGATGGGTGTAAGGCTTCATGATATTGCTGATTCCAAACCAAATAACCAATGCCGCTATCGCAATTATCAGCAATGCTACCAGCAAGTCACTTTTGTCATAAACGAAATTTTTAAATTTTTCCATATAGATTTACCCCTGTGTGTTTTATGTGATTTATCATCGCTTTGCACATTTAAATGTATCATATATGCTGCAGTATGACAATTGATATGATGCCCGATTTGATTAAATTTTCTTTACACCCTACCGATACAGCAACAGTTGTTATATAATTATCCTCACGTATATCAAGTATGAGGGAATGCCTTATGATAACAGTGAAAATCACAGAAAATGAAGCAGGTCAGAGGCTTGACCGCTTCATGAAAAAATATCTGAGGACAGCGCCCCTGAGCCTTATATACCGTATGATAAGAAAAGATGTAAAGCTGAACGGGAAGAGAGCTTC
This sequence comes from Anaerovoracaceae bacterium, assembly GCA_031553035.1. Classification (GTDB taxonomy): domain Bacteria; phylum Bacillota; class Clostridia; order Peptostreptococcales; family Anaerovoracaceae; genus JAVBLY01. Next base: position 112,967 of record JAVBLY010000002.1, read on the forward strand.
CCGCGAAACAGAACTGAATCCCGGAGATGAGCTTTCGCTCTATATATCTGAGGAACAATTCAGTGAATTCACAAAATCTCTGCCGAGAAAAAATGCAAAAAAAGAGTTCGATGTCATTTATGAGGATGATAATATTCTCATAGTCAACAAGCCTGTCGGACTGCTGACCCATGGCGATAAAATCGAGAAAAAAAATACTCTTGCAAATCAGGTAATGGGATACCTGATAGCAAACGGCAGCTTCGATCCCGGGGCTGAAAAAACATTTTCCCCGGCACCTGTGAACAGACTGGATCGGAATACTTCAGGTCTTGTGATCTTTGGAAAGACATATGAAAGCCTGAAGGAACTGAATAAGCTCATAAGAAAAAAGGATGCTGTGGAAAAGTATTATCTGGCTGTTGTTTTTGGTGAATTCGGCAACGAACTTACTCTTAAAGATAAAATGATCAAGAACGAAGAAAAGAACAAAATCAAGGTTATCCCTGAGAAAAGTAGCGGGGGTAGCCTTATGGAGACCATAGTAAGACCGATTTATGCAAACGGCGGGTATACTCTTGCCGAAGTCTTGCTGGTTACCGGCAGGACACATCAGATAAGGGCCCATCTTGCAAAGGCAGGTTATCCAATAATCGGCGATAAAAAGTATGGGAACCCTCAAAAAAATGGTATAATATTCAACAGGTATGGGCTTGAGAGCCAGTTCCTGCATGCGTACAAACTTTTTTTCAAAGAAAGCAGCGGAACTCTGGCATACCTTGAAGGCCGGGAATTCAAAAGTCCGTTGCCGAAAAAGCTGATGGACATAGGAAAGGATCTAAATGTCATCGAATAAAACTTATGATAAATACACTAACTGGCGTGCTTCAAATAAGCCTTACGTTCTGGCAGCCGTAGCGGCAATAATAGTATTCATGCTCGTAGCTCCAATGACAGAGAAGGGCAGCAGTATGAGCCCGACCATAGGTGACGGGAATGTGGTCATCATACAGAAGAAATCATTTTCTGAGAATCAAGGACTTCCGCAATATGAAGATATTCTGGCATTCAAAGTCGATTTTTATAAAGGTAGTAAAAAAAATGAGCACAGGTTCGGCAGAGTTATAGGACTTCCCGGCGACATCATTGAGGTCAAAGAAGGCGATGTTTATAGAAATGATAAGATACTTAAACATAAATCATATGAGAAGGGGAAGACCACGGGAACTGTGGCACCGACAAAGATCGGGGCAAACAAAGTATTTATTTTATGCGACAACAGGGAGGATTCCATTGACAGTCGGAATTCAGAAGTCGGAGCGCTGATATTAAGAGACGTACGAGGCAAAGCCATATTGGTCATATGGCCATTAAGTAATTTTGGAGTGATTAAATGAGTGAAAATGAAAAAGTAGTCAACGAAACAGCAATGGACGGAAATGTAGAATCAGAAAAAAAGGAAGAAAAGAAAGGCGGGCTTTGGTACTGGGTCAGAGATATTGCCATAGCTGTAGTTCTTGCATTGATTTTATTACAGTTCATCAACCCGACTATGGTGAGGCAGGAATCCATGATGGATACTCTTCATGACGGTGATTACATATTTATAAACAAACAGGCTTATAATTTTGGCGATGTCAAACACGGTGACATCATAGTGTTCCAGACAGATGAGTTGGATGAAAACGGCAAGGCCAAGAAACTTATTAAGAGGGCAATCGCTCTTCCCGGCGACACTCTGGAAATTACCGGAGGCGAGGTATATATCAACGATGAAGAACTGAACGAGCCGTATATCAGGGAGCAGTATACAGACGGGGAAATAGAAAAAACAGTAGTACCTGAGAACAAAGTCTTTGCTATGGGCGATAACAGAGCATACAGCCATGACAGCAGAGAATCGGATATTGGGTTCATCGATTTTGATGATTTAAAAGGAAAGGCGATATTCAGAATATATCCATTTAGCGATATAGGAATACTTAAATGAGTGATTTAAGAAAATCTCTGCCAAGAAAAGAACGAATATCAAATGGGACCGTTCCTGATGCGCCAATTGGGATCGGGTTTAATTCTGAATTAAAATCCTTCAGCAGGGATCTGGAAGCTGCTAAATTACCGGTGGCAGAAGGCCCATTAGTCGTCGACCGCGAAGCTGATCCAAAAATAGTTGCAAAAGCCAAGGTGAAGGTAAAAAGATCCCAGATAAGAAAACGAATCCTCCTCTGGATCAGAGATATTGGGATGGCTGTTCTGGTTGCCATACTTATAATGCAGTTTATCCGCCCGACAATAGTCCAGCAACATTCAATGGAAGACACACTGCATGAAAATGATTATATTTTTCTTAACAGGCAGGCATACAACTTTGGCGAAGTAACCCACGGCGATATATTCGTATTTAGATATAACCCCCCGCTCGGGTCCACTGAAGCGGAAAAAAATCTGATAAAAAGAGTGATCGGACTTCCCGGAGATGAAGTTTCCATAACGGATGGAAATGTTTATGTTAACGACAAAGTCATTGATGACGGTTATACAAAGGATGGATATACCGACGGGCAGATGGATCCAATGAAAATACCTGACGGATATATTTTTGCATTAGGCGATAATCGTCAGAACAGTTTTGACAGCAGGGATCCAATGGTAGGCCTTATAGATATGAAAGATGTTATAGGCAAGGCTGTATTCAGGGTGTATCCTTTCAGCGATATAGGGCCGGTGAGTTAAAGAAAATGGGAAAGAAGATAATAGCAAACAATAAAAAAGCAAGACATGATTATTTTATCGAAGACAGTTATGAAGCAGGGATCGTTCTGACAGGAACCGAAATAAAATCAATAAGGCTGGGTCATGTCAGCCTTAAGGAAAGCTTCGCCAAAGTACAAAACGGCGAAATCTTTATATATGGAATGAATATAAATCCTTTTGAGCAGGGTAACATCCACAATGTGGATCCCATACGACCCAGGAAACTGCTTCTTAATAAGAGAGAGATAAAGAAAATAGACAGTATAGTCGCTCAGCAGGGGCTTGCCCTGATCCCGCTAAAGCTCTATCTCAATGAAAAAGGTCTTGCGAAGATCGATCTTGGCATCGCAAAAGGAAAGAAGAAATACGACAAGCGTGATACTATCGCAAAGCGAGATGCCGACAGGCGTATGCAGAAAACTATCAAGGATTACAACAGAAGATGATCGGCCCTATGGCAGAGTCACATCGTAGATCTTGAGAACGTCATTAAGACCGTTCTCTATTTCATCCCGGGAGAAATCATTATCTTCCAGCGTGTCGGAATCGATTTCATTCAGCCTGCTATAAAAATCAAGTGCTATCTTAAGATAGTCATTATTATTGGGATCAAGAGAATCAAATAGCAGGTCCTCAGCAGCTGTGAATTCGTTATTGTTGATCATGCTGATCAATCGGGCATAGATCCGCTCAGTCTCTAGGTATTCAAACTTATTCTCTTTGACCAGTTCAATAATACTTTTCTTGAACACCAATCTTGCTACGATTTGAACCGCGCCCTGAATCTGCTTGTATAGCCAGTCTTGCCTTACTACCATGTAATACTCCTTGTCACCAACACATTTACATATTTATATTATATGTCATGATTGAGTCTTGACGCAATGTGGTATAATATATATAGAGATATCCGCTCAGGCGGCTCATCGAAACCTGGGGATGTAAGGGCTTCGACGGGGATGTGGAAGCGGGATAAGCGAGCCGTAGTTGCCAGTCTACGTTAAAAGGGCACGTTTATAAAGAAACGCTAAAAAAGAAAATACGAATTTCGCATTCGCA
>JAVBLY010000005.1:0-334552 GCA_031553035.1 Anaerovoracaceae bacterium
TGTGAATAATTAATTCACACGCCGCCGGAGGCATATAATTGTTTTTCACTCCATATAGTGAATCTCGATTATTCACAAGTGATTTGTTTCTGCAAGAGGCAATTCATTTGCCTCGATAGCAGAAATGGAGTGAAAAAATGAACAGACCCATTAGCATGAATCATATATCAAAACAGTTTGATGAAAAGTTTGCACTCAGCGATATCAGCTTTGGTGTGGAAGAAGGAGAACTTCTGGGTTTTCTAGGACCGTCAGGTGCAGGGAAAACCACGACAATAAAGATACTCACAGGGCAGCTTAGACAAAGTGGCGGAGAAGCGCATATTCTAGGTACGGATACACGTAAGGTGGACAGCTCCCTTTATATGCAGGTGGGTATTGTGACAGACAACAGCGGAGTTTACGAAAAACTCAGTGTCTATAATAATCTGTCCCCTTTTGCGGAAATAATGGATGTGGATAAAAAGAGGATCGATGAACTTCTGGAGCGGATAGGATTGATCAATGAAAAGAAAAAACAGGCGGAAAAACTCAGCAAAGGAATGAGGCAGAGACTGGTTTTGGCAAGAGCCATACTCCATAAGCCAAAAGTACTTTTTCTTGACGAGCCTACTTCGGGACTTGATCCTTCAACTGCGCTGGACATCCATGACCTCCTCAAAGAATTAACGCTAAACGGTACCGCAATTTTCCTTACGACCCACAATATGGATGAAGCCACAAAGATATGTGACCGGGTCGCCCTCTTAAACGAAGGAATTATTGTTGAAATGGGAGCCCCCCGGGACATAAGCCTAAAATATAATAAAGAAAACACATATAACCTCCTGCTAAAAGACGGCACGAGGCTCACCATTGACAGCACAGAGGACGGCAGAAACAAAGTAGCAAAACATATTGTGGATAATGACATCCGCTCCATTCATTCGTCTGAGCCAACATTGGAAACAGTCTTTTTGAAACTGACAGGAAGGAATTTACAATGACTTTATCACTACACAAAACCATAGCATTATTCAAATTAAAAACAATGTCAATAAGCAGCAACAAGACTCTGTTTTTCGGTCCCATCTTTTCCATATTCTTCACACTTATGTACCGGTTCATCCTGCCCGTACCGCCTCATATGGACGGCTCTGAACAGGTGCTCATGGTGATATACCTTAATCTGGGCGTGCTCATGAATACACTTATGACCGGTCTTATGGTAGCTGCCCTGCCTATTTCCGAAGAAAAAGAAAAGTACACTCTGCGTGTCCTCATGACATCGTCCATCAACTGGGCAGAGTATTTTCTTGGAAGCCTGCTACCGGTATTTTTCATAACTGAAATAGTTAATTTGATTCTCATACCTGTATGCAATGTCAATGTCTTGTCTATGCCGTATTATTTGCTGTTCACTTCCCTGGGAGCACTGATCTCAATACTCCTCGGTGCAGGGATCGGGCTTGCATGCAAAGACCAGACCGCAACGTCGCTGATAATCACCCCCATCATGATGTTTATGCTGCTTCCGGCCATGCTTGGGAATATGATCGACATCGACTGGATGGAAAAACTTTCCCAAATCACTTATACTGGTGCTATGACCAATATGCTCACTTTTGCCGTATCAGACGAAACCAGCGGTCATATGATAACGGATATAATTGTTTTGACAGTCTGGCTGGCAATAGCTATTGCAGTTTTTGGATTACTTTACAAACGCAACAAAACAGATCATGATTAAACATCGATGACTTGACCCCCGCCGCTTATCTGTAAATAATGAATGGAGAAAACAAATATGAAAAAAGAAGAAATCTTATCAAGAAGCAGAGAGGAACATAAAGAACAAGATCTTTATGTGATAGATGTACAGACTAGGGCGGCCAATGTCATTGCACTCGTTGCCCTGATCCTTGCCACCCTCTTTTTTGTTTTGCAATCTGTTTTGGGTCTTGGATTCAACTTCGGACTGTACGCTATCGTATTTTCCATAGGTGCCGTGGGGTTTATATTCAAAGCAAAATATATAAAGCGCAAAAGAGATATCGTATTAGCCACAATATACTCCGCTGCCACTGTCATCCTGACCGCTATCCATATTTATCAGTTGATAACATCATCGACTGTATTATAAGGAGAGGGCTAATGGATGACAAATTGATCTTACAGAACAATTTAAAAGAAGCAAGAATAGAAAACGGTTTGTCCCAGGCACAGCTGGCGAAGCTGGTCGGAGTATCCCGTAACACCATTAGTTCCATCGAGACCGGTCAATTCAATCCCACTGCAAAATTGGCGCTGATCCTTTGCATCGCACTTGATAAGAACTTTGAAGATTTGTTTTACTTTGACTGATCATCAAGGTAAGGAGAAACGAAACGACAGACCAAAAAAGGGAGTTTCTAAATATATTATCGGCTTGCTACTTAAATCAAATACATTTCCCTTAATTGCTTAGTCATGTACGGAGTAACATCCAGTCCTTTTTCGATATATTTTTCGAAAGATCCATACAGCTTTTCTGCTGTGGAATATGACCGCTTAAGATATGCTTCTTCTACATTTAGAGCCAGCCCGATAGCCTCTAACTGAGTATCGCCGATACCCTTTTTCTTTAAGGCTGTAAGAACCTGATCGTTATGAGCTTTACGCATTTCGTTGGTCATGAGGTAGTCTTTCATGATATCAGCTCTGGAAACTCCGAGAATTGTCAGGATGATGGCAGCACCAAGTCCGGTCCTGTCTTTGCCGGTAGTGCAGTGAAAAAGTATTGATCCAGCGTTTTGTGAAAGGAACAAGCTGATCATCTCACGAAAACCATCCTGAGCCGCCGGATCACTTACCATGGATTCATAAGCGCCTCCCATAAAGATTTCCGTGTCTTCAGGAGTTTTGAGCTTTGACAGGAAGTTCTCAGGATCAGGGACTTTAGATCCCTCTTTTTTCATTATATCAATGTGGATATTCTGAACATTGGGAAGAGCATCATCCGGCTGCTTTTTTCTCTCATTTGCAGTACGCAGATCGATAATCATCTTAAGACGATAATCGTCAAGTAAAACTGACTTATCAGATGCACTGAGCCCGGCTGGTTCCGCAGAACGCAGCAGTCTGCCGCATGCCACGGTTTTTCCGCCTTCTCCTTTGATCCCGCCGAGATCGCGGAAGTTTACCAATTCTATTTTTGTATTCATTTTAGTCACCCCATATTAATTTACAAAATATTATTAGTTATCTATACCCTTTTAAACAAGAAAAAATCCGGATTCCGACAAAAAAATTAGATACAAGGAATAAAAAAGCAGGACATGTCACTGGATTTTATCTGCAGGCAGCCATTTTTTCAGAATCGCAAGTAGCGGCTTCCTGTTTATTGGTTTGGACAAATAATCATTCATTCCAATATTCAGAAGCATTTCTTTTGCTCCGTTAATGGCATTTGCTGTTAAGGCAATAATGACCAGGTCGTCTTCACCGTAAATTTTACGTAGTCTTTTTGTGGTTTCAACTCCATCCATTTCAGGCATCATTTGATCCATAAAGATAATGTCATATTTTTTTTCTGCTACCTTTTCGATAGCTTCGAAGCCGCTGGTCACGGTATCACTTTTAATATCATAAAGATTCAGCATCGCACTTACTATGCTGAGATTTATTTCATTGTCGTCAACTATAAGCACGCTTGCTTTCGGAGCCGATATCGGCTTATCCTCTGTGACATTATTATTTTCAATATTTTCCGAGCTGCCCTCTTTGAATGGAATATCAAAATAAAAGGTCGATCCCTTGCCGTACTCACTTGTGACCCTTATGGACCCACCCATCAATTCGATCAGATTCTTGGAAATAGTAAGCCCAAGTCCAGTTCCGCTAGAGTTGCTTTTTGTAACGACCTGACCGAATTCATTAAATATTTTTGAAAGATCCTCTTTCTTCATGCCAATACCGGAGTCTTCTACACTGAAAAAAAGCCTTTCATCTTTTTTATGAACGGTAAGCAATACACCGCCTTCTTCTGTAAACTTGACTGCATTACCTATAATGTTGATGAGTATTTGGCGTAATCTGGTATCATCTCCATTTAAAACAGCCGGAAGATCTTCTTCTGCCTCAAGAATAAATGAAATGTTCTTATTCTTACACGAAAACGAAAATATATCCTCTATGTTTTGAAGGAACAGATGAAAATCATAGTCATCCGGCATTAGTTCCAGCTTCTTAGCTTCTATTTTTGAAAAATCCAATATGTCATTGATAATGCCCATAAGCGAAGTCGCAGAAACGAGAACATTGCTTGCATATTTGCTTTGTTTTTCATTTAGCGATTCTTCAGTAAGTAATGTTGCCATACCGATTACGGCATTCATTGGAGTACGAATCTCATGAGACATATTGGACAAAAACTGACTCTTTGCCTCAGAAGCAGCAATGGCAAATTTCGCCTGAAGCTCCATCTCTAAACTCCGTTCAGTAGCTTCTATGCGAGCTTTTTCACTGGCTTTTATCTCCCGAAGATCACGGGAATATGCAGCAAGTCGGTATTCGTTTCTCATTGATACACGAACCAGTGTAGTTTCAACCGGCAAAGGTTCGCCTTTTTTAGTATGATACATCCACTCAAATTTTCTGTATCCGGTTTCAAATGCAGTTTTGATTTCCTTTGTCGCTTTTTCGTCGGTTCTCATACCGTCCGGTTGGTATTCCGGACTGAAAGCATAAAAATTCTCTATATATTCTTCTTTGCTATCAATTCCGAAAAGTCTGACCGTTTCCATATTGCAGTCAATCATATTGCCGTCTTTATCCCAAAGCGATGCTGCAAGGGGCGTAGCATCCAACATTATCTGGCTTCGTTCATCAGCCTCAGCACGACCTTTTTCAACTGCCGCCTGCCTTGCTGCCTTTAGTTCATATTCCATATTGACGCTATCCGTGATGTCCAGATTCATACCTACAATACTGAGGATTTTGCCGGTTTCATCACGTAATGTATTTCCGAAAATACGGACATATCTGATCATTCCATCTTTTAAATAAAGCTTTATATCCTGTGTCGGCCAGTCAGAATACAGTTCTTTTGTTCGAAGTCTTTCGAAGATTTCATAATCAACATCGAGCATAATTTTTTCAAAATAATCTAAGGCCTCATCCAGTGAAACAGTACCTTCGGATTCATCAAATCCAAGTATTCTACCGCTGTGTTCATCATATGTATACTTACTATTTGTAAAATCTATTTCCCAAACACCGGCACCCGATGCAGTAAGAGCCATCTCCAAACGGCGATTTGCATCCTTTACATCCTGTTGAGCTTTCAGAATATCAGTTACATCCGAGGAATGCTGTAAGTGAACTTTCTTACCACCTATCCATTCTATGATGCTGTCCGCATTCTTGTAATTTCTTTTGGTAATAGCATTGTATTCATCCCAGATTATAGGATGTTTGTCGGCGTTTAAAAGTTTTTCATTGGGACAATCAGAACATTTTTCAGTAAGGCTATCATCAAATACTTTCCAGCAGGTATTTCCCAGGACGTCTTTTTCTTCTAAACCAAATGTTTCAAGCATCTTTTTGTTTGTAAAAAGAACCTCGTATGTTTCCAAATCGGAAACATATATATTATCATTCAGACTATTAAGAAGATTCGTTAATACATTCAGCATATTATCGGCATCTTTTTGCATTTCGCGGACATCGGTGACATCAATCGCATAATGCATATGGACTTTTTTTCTGTTTGTCCATTCGATCACACTGTCTAAACATCGGTATGTACGTTTTGTTCGTGTATTGAATGTATCCCATATTATTGGTTTTGGATCTTTTTCCAGTTTATTGATAGGACAAAATGAACACCGCCCGGTTTTTCCCTTTTGAATGACTTTCCAACAGATCTGTCCTGACGTTTCATAATCTATATTGAATACTTCTCTCATCATCCTATTAACAAAAAGAATTTCGTGAGTATCCATATCAGAAACGTAAACGAATGCATCTATGTTATCCAGAATGCTTGAAAGAACCTGGAGCATTTTATTGGCGTTGCCGAAATTATCCGGCACGTTTGCACATGCTAAATCATTCATTTTTTATCTCCCACCTATTTTTTGACTACCATCCGCTATTCATTGCCGAGGCGTTAATTTAAAGATTAATTGAATACGCATCTAATCTGACAATGAACCATACTTTGATTATAATCTCCTTACTAAACATAATACTATGTATTACACATTCCATTATTACACAAAAGTTAACTAAATAATAGCTTTTTTGATTTTTATTTGATTACATCTGTAATATTGTATGGATACTAAACTAAAAATATAGACATTATGTAAGAAATTAAACTATTCGTTAATTTGATCTAGTTGACAAACTTTATCTTCCGGCAGCCACTTCTTCAAAATCTTTAACAGTGGCTTTCTGTCGATTGGCTTTGAAAGATAATCATTCATCCCAACATTAAGCAGCATTTCCTTTGCACCTTCGATTGCGTTTGCAGTCAGGGCTATGATAATAAGCTCATCTTCCCTGTATGATTCTCTAAGATTTTTCGTAACTTCCACTCCATCCATTTCCGGCATCATCTGGTCCATAAAAACAATATCATAATTCTTCTGAGAAATCATTTTTATGGCTTTTGGTCCGCTTATGGCAGTGTCACATTTTATTTTATATAGCTTAAGCATTGCACTTACTACGTTTAGGTTGATCTCGTTATCGTCAACAACAAGCACTTCTGCATTCGGCGCAGATATAAGAAGATCATCCATGGTTTTACTGTTATCCAGATTAGCTTCATTACCAGGTATGAACGGAATATCAAAATCAAAGACAGATCCCACTTTATATTCACTGTTGACACAAACTGATCCGCCCATCAGTTCGATCAAGTTCTTTGAAATAGACAATCCAAGTCCGGTTCCGCGGATACTGCTGTTATTACCGGCATTCAACTGATCAAATTCATTGAATATCCTTGGAATATCCTCTTTTTTCATTCCAATACCGGTATCCTCGATCCGGAAGAAAAGCCGTTCATCTTCACGTTTTACAGCAAGCAACACCTTCCCTTTTTCTGTAAATTTTATTGCATTGCCGAGAATATTGATCAGTATCTGACGAAGTCTGATATCATCACCGCATATATTCCTTGGAAGATTGCAATCCAGTTGCATTTCAAATGATATCCCTTTGTTTTTTGCTGAAAATGAGAATATCTCTTCGATATTCTCTAAAAACTTGTGTAGATCAAAATCTGACATGACAAGAGCAAGCTTCTGTGCTTCTATCTTTGACAGATCCAATATATCATTGATAATGCCCATAAGCGAAGTCGCAGAAACGAGAACATTGTTTACATATTTGCTCTGTTTTTCATTTAGTTTCTCTTCGCTGAGCAGTGTCGCCATGCCGATGACAGCATTCATTGGCGTTCTGATCTCGTGTGACATATTTGAAAGGAACTGGCTTTTCGCTTCTGATGCAGCTATAGCCAGCTTTGCCTGAAGTTCCATATCCATACTATGTTCTGTTGCTTCAAGGCGAGCCTTCTCGCTGGCTTTGATATCACGAAGATCCCGGGAATATGCAGCCAACCTGTATTCATCTCTCATGGATACACGAACAAGCGTCGTTTCTACCGGCAATGGACTACCATCAACAGTTAGATACATCCATTCAAATTTGCGATATCCTGTTTCAAAAGCAGCAGCAATTTCTTTTGCTGCTTTTTCATCTGTCCGCATACCATCCGGCTGATATTCCGGGTTTAAATCATAAAAATGATCTATATACTCTTCTTTCCTCGATAAACCAAAGAGGCGAACACATTCCATATTACAGTCCAGCATTTTGCCGTCTCTATCCCAAAATGATGCTGCAAGTGGTGTTGCATCCAGCATTATCTGGCTTCGCTCATCTGCTTCAACACGTCCTTTGTCCTCTGCTGCTTGTCTGGCAGCCTTGAGTTCATTCTCCATGTTGACACTGTCGGTTATATCTATATTCATGCCTACAATACTTAGGATTTTGCCCGTTTTATCACGTAACGGATTGCCGAATATACGTACATATCTAATATCGCCATCGTTCAAGTACAGCTTAATATCCTGAGTCGGCCATTCTGTATAAAGCTCTTTTGATTTTAGTCCGGCAACGATCTCAGGATCAGCATCGATCATTACTTTTTCAAGGTATTCCATGATCTTTTCAACTGAAGAAGAACCTGCTTTATCGTCGAATACCAGCAGTTTCGCGCATCTTTCGTCATATGTATAAAGATTTTTCACAAAATCTATTTCCCACACGCCGGCCCCTGATGCATCAAGTGCGACCTCCAGTCGACGATTGGCATCCTTTACTTCCTGTTGAGCATTCAGAATGTCAGTGACATCCGTCGAATGCTGTAAATGAACTTTTTTGCCGTCGATCCATTCAATGGCGGTGTCAACATTTTTATAATTTCTATCGGTAACTGTATTGTGCTCATCCCATACGATTGGAGTGTTAATGTTTTTTGAAAGCTTTTCCTCAGGACAAAATGAACATCTCTCTGTAAAACCATCCTGAAAAACCTTCCAACAAATTTCTCCGATTGCATCTCCTTCCGTCAAATCAAATTCTTCCAGCATCTTTTTATTAGTGAAAAGAATCTCATCAGTATCCATGTCGGAAACATAAATATTGTCATTCAGATTATTGAGGATATTTTTTAAAACCGCCAGCATATTGTCGGCATCTTCTTGCATTCTGCGTGTATCTGTAACATCCACTGCAAACTGCATATGTACCTTTTGTTTGTTGGTCCACTCGATAACACTGTCCAGACAACGATATGTATGTCCGGTCCGTGAATTGAATGCATCCCAGACAAAAGGAGTAGGGTCCTTTTCCAATTTGTTGATGGGACAAAATGAACACCGTTCAGTTGTATTTTCCTGGATAACTTCATAGCAAATACATCCAGTAGTATCGTAGTCGATGTTGAAGACTTCACGCATCATTCTGTTGACGAAAAGGATTTCATGGTTTTCCATGTCAGAGACATAAACAAAGGCATCCATATTGTCCAAAATACTTGATAGTACATTAAACATCTTGTCTGCCTCATGCTGATTATTCTTTTTTTTTATTGTTGTTTTCGTGCTCATATACCCACCTTATTTCCGACTATTTGAACAGCGATGCAGTGCTGAAAAATAATACTTGATATAAGATATCATTATCATTCAAAGTGTTAGGTTTATTGTATACTACTTTGGTAAGGAAAACCAGAAAAAATAGCGAAGTACATTTATGCACACTCAAAGTTTGCCTTGTATCTGTCCATATAAAAAACTAATTTGTTCTTTTGATAAAGCTTGAACATTGCCCTGTACGACGGAACTTCCTTTATTATGTCTATTACAATTACTTTATACCTTTCAGGGTCATCTTCTCAGGGATCATCTTCAAACATCTGAAGTGCTTCTGCCCCGTTTTCCACAATATCGATTTTGATATTAGTATCTTCCAAAAGGACAGTAAAAATCTCCCTGTTTATGTCTACATCCTCGGCAAGTAGTAAAATGAAAGTGAGTACTCAAAATTATTTACTGCTCAACGAAGAGACCAATATGAATGTTGACGATTTAGAATATAGATTAAAAAGGTAGACTCGACATCCTATTTAATAAATGTCCCCATCTCAAGTTCCCGGAAAGCATTGTTTAATTCATCCTGTGTATTCATGACGACAGGTCCGCCCCATGCTATAGATTCTCGCAGTGGTTTTCCCGCAAACATCACAAAACGCAGTCCTTCGGATCCGGACTTGACAGAAAAGTTTTCGCCCTGTCCAAAAATTGCCGCTGTTCGGCTGGTCACCAAACTGCCATTTTCCGGTCCAAAATGACCTGCGCCTTCAAGAATATAAATCAAAACGGTAGATTCATTATCCATCGGCATTGTAAACTGCTCATTCGGATCCAGGTTTATATCCAGCATTGTCGCCTTGACATGCCTGGGCTCGACGCCTTTGACATCTCCGAATTCACCGGCAATAACTCTGACAGTTCCCTGATCGGTTTCTACATCCTGTATCATGTCATTTGTGATATCAAAATATTTTGGAGGCGTCATCTTTTCCGCCTGGGGTAAGTTGACCCAAAGCTGCAAACCAAAAAGCCTGTCGCTTGGTTGAGGCATTTCTTCATGCAAAATACCGCTCCCTGCTGTCATCCACTGTGATTGTCCCGGACCTATTGAACCTGAATTGCCAAGACTGTCCTTATGGTCAATTTGTCCTTCGATCAAATACGTCACGGTTTCTATTCCGCGATGCGGATGCATTGGAAATCCTTTTATGTAATCCTTTGGATTCGTCGAATCGAATGCATCCAGCATCAGGAACGGATCCGATTCTTTCACGTCATTATAGCCAATGACGCGGATAAGGCTGACTCCGGCACCGTCCTGTGTAGGATGCCCCTTAACTGTTTTTACTATGTTTTTTATAGTTCCCATAATTTCCCCCTTTTCTTATTTCTTTCTAAATTTTGTACTCCATCCATTACATTCTATCGCATTTATGATCAAAAAACTATTAATCATTAAATGGCTGTGATAGAATATTTCCCATCTGATTGTATCTACATAGGTGGTGAATGCAAGTAAACAGGGGAATATTATGAGGACTACAACGATAAAAACAAAACTGGGCATAGCATTCGCGATAGCACTTGCGGTTTCGATCCTCATTGGAGCTATAGGTTATTTCGGGATCCTGAAAGTAAACAGCGTCGTTGACTATAACGAAAACATCGTAGCTGCCCCTTTGGTATACCTAAACAAAATCAACTATGATATCGGGCAGATACGTTCAGAAGTCAGAGATAATATCATAGTATCCGACCCTGAAAAAAGTCAGAATTATTTTAATTCGATCAATGAATATTTTGATAATTTAGACAAGCAGATCGAAGGGTATAAAAAGAATCTCGAAAAACATAAAATCAAAGATACAGAAGAATATCGCCAGGTTATTCAGTTGCAGGAAAAGACAAATGAATGGTCTGCTGAAATGAAAAAGGCAGCAGAATTGGCTCTTGACGGAGAAAAGGATGAATCCTTAGACCAACTTTATAACGTAGTCATCCCGAAGGGCGTCGTGATCAACGAGATGATCGCAAATCTTGTTTCCATAAATGAAGTCCAGGCTGAGACAAGTCGTATAGAATCCGATAAGGTCTTTCAGCAGGTAATTCTGTTTATCATCATCATTATAATCATAGTGTCAGCACTTCTCATTATTCTTGCTGTCATGATCACACGATCGATCACGAAACCGGTAAATACCATAGTTGTAGCGGCGTCAGAACTGTCACTGGGCAATACAGGCATCACCATAGATGACGATTCCAAAGACGAACTGGGTCAGGTAAGCCGTGCATTCAACAGTGTATCCTCAAGCATATCCCATCTGGTGGGCGCAAATAAAAAAATGATAAGAGCAGTCCATGAAGGCAGACTGAATGAAAGAGCCGACTCACTTGGATTTGAAGGTGATTTTAAGGATCTTATACAGGGACTGAATCATGCGTTGGAAGCATTTGGAAGTCGATTTGACAGTATGTCCGAATGCATAGCCTTCTTTGACCTTGATAAGGAATTTCTCTATGGGAACCGCGCAATGCTCAATATGCTGAGTTTAAGCGGTCATCAGGCCGATCGAAAAAACCTGATCGCCCAAATAATGTATTCCGGAGAATCGGAAACCTTAAGCGGTACTGTATTGGAATTATTTGAAAGTTCCGGCAGTCGGAGCACTCCCCCATTCCTTGTATCATCAAACAATGTCGATTCAGAAGAAACCGGAGTCTATAGCATGACCTTGAATCGCATAGATTCAGACGACGGGCTCTCCTGCGTGATGATGGTAATGGCAGATGTGACCGAACCGATCCTTGCAAAAAATGACGCCGAAAAATCTAACCGGGCAAAGTCGGATTTTCTGTCTCAGATGAGTCATGAGATCCGTACTCCAATGAATGCCATAATCGGGATGACACAGGTTGCCCGTCGCTCGGGTGATCAGAAAAAAATTAATTCATGCATAAACCAGATCGAAGTCTCTTCCCACCACCTGGTAGGGCTGATCAATGATATTCTTGACATGTCCAAAATCGAAGCAGGTAAAATGATTTTGGATCCCGAAGCAACAAATCTTCAGGACAATATCGATTTTGTTGCGGGCATAATGAAATCCAGAGCAAAGGAACATAATATTTCCATTGTAGAAGATGTCTCGGTGAACCATCCTATCGTGATGGTCGATACTCTTAGACTCAATCAGATTCTTATGAATCTTATTTCAAATGCAATTAAGTTTTCAAAAGAAAACAGTGAAATCACTTTATCAGTAAAAGAAACAGAGAATCATGACGGCATGTCCGAATACTTGTTTTCTGTAAAGGATCAGGGAATCGGAATGACCGAAGAGCAGATCGGAAGACTATTTAAATCCTTTGAACAGGCTGAAGCCAGCACTTCAAGAAAATACGGCGGAACAGGTCTGGGGCTTTCAATATCAAAAAGTATAGTTGAAATGATGAATGGTCAAATCGGCGTAGAAAGCATTCCCGATGAAGGCAGTGATTTTTACTTTACAGTAGGTCTGCATATTGTTGAACCAGATCAGGGCGACTCTTCAGATTTTTCTCTGGATCGTATTTCATTGGAAGATTTTTCAAAGCTTCGTATACTTGTAGTTGACGATGTGGAAATCAACCGGGTCATTATTTCCGAATTGCTGGCAGATACCGATGCTGAAATCAACGAAGCCAACGACGGCAAAGAAGCGGTTGAACTTTTTAAGAAATCAAGCACGGGATATTATGATGTCATTCTCATGGACATGCAGATGCCTGTTATGGATGGTTGCGAAGCATCAAGGCAGATCAGATCCCTTGACCGTTCCGACGCAAAAAAAATTGCAATAATTGCCATGACTGCAAATGTATTCAAGGAAGATATCGAACAAACTCTTGATGCAGGGATGAACGCTCATGTGGGAAAACCCATAGACAGAGATAATCTGATCAGTACCATTGCAAGAATAGTCACCTGCAACTGATTTTAATCCACATTTATTTGCGTTTCACCAGATAAATGATGCCTAAAGTAATAATCACCAATGCGATTAGAGTAATCGGAATGAACCGAATGCCCCATTCAAAATAGACGGCAGTCGGTCCGTCAGCGCCTCCTATTATGGCGATGGATGAAGCAGATGCTTTCTCTTTTGCGACGTATATGATTGCACCGATCACCAACAGTAATAAAGCGATAACACCTGTTATTATTATGGGTTTATTTTTCATTATTGTCCTCCCGACACTTCACAAAATTCCAGCTTTTCATATACCTAAATATTGAACTTCACAACAAGTTTCAGCTTATCTCTGGATAATCCATATGACTGATATTTTCTGGTAAAGTCAAGATCTAACCCCAGATTTTGAGAGTCATTGACTCTGATGATTTCATCCCGCAAATCATCATGTATAGAATTATTTGTGACTGTATTCACGATCTCATCCACAATGATCTTGATATTTTTGTATGTCCTTCCGTTGTCTCCATCTATCATATTATCGATATATGACAAAAAGTCAGATGCTTTTTTATATTCACGAATCGACTCATCTTTATGGATCAGTCTCCATATTATTTTTTTATCCGCAAACTTTATTTGCTTATTATAATTCTCATTTTCCATATTCCCTCTTTTGCTTTGTTAATTTCCTATGCTGCATTATCTATCAGCTATAATATATCACATTATACCCCGTCTGGTGATTGATTTGCCGAACTATCTTTGCTATGCTTGTCTAAGAAGATTTTGTATATGGGGAAGAATGAACTATGAATATAGAACTAAAAAAATACGGTCTTACCGATGCCATCAAGCTGGAAGCAGAAAAATATACGGACCTCGCAGTTGCCAGGGTAACCGAACAGCACCGGGAGCTTTACAGGGTAATTAGTGAACAGGGAGAATCAAATGGAACAGTTTCAGGGAAACTTTCATATGAAGCAGAGAATCCATCTGCGTTTCCTGCAGTCGGCGATTGGGTAATGATACAGCTGACTGACGGGCATACCGGGAACGCCGTCATCCACCACATTTTAAGCCGAAAAAGCATTTTATCCAGACAGGCTGCGGGAACTTCCAAAACCGAACAGGTCATCGCTGCCAACATCGACAAAATATTTATCTGCATGTCGCTAAATGCCGACTTTAATTTACGAAGGATCGAAAGATATCTGACTATAGCATGGGACAGCATGGCGATGCCCATAATCGTCCTGACCAAATCCGATCTGTGCGACGATCTTGGCGATAAGCTCAGCGAACTTGAATCTGTAAGCATAGGCGTCAAGACGATAGTCTGCTCTGCGGAAAAGCAAGACGGATATGAAGAAGTAAGTGACCACATCATACCGGGAGAAACCATAGCATTTATAGGTTCTTCGGGAGTGGGAAAATCAACTCTGATCAATCGCCTCATGGGCAGAGATATCCTTGCCACAAATACCATAAGAGAAGATGACGGAAAAGGCAGGCACACTACGACTCACCGCCAATTGCTGCTGCTTCCCGGCGGAGGGATAGTTATCGACACACCGGGAATGCGTGAACTGCAGATTTATTCAGGCGATCTTTCCAAAACCTTTGAAGATATAGAAGAACTTGCTGAACATTGTAAATACAATGATTGTTCTCATGAGTCGGAGCCCGGATGCGCTGTCAGGAAAGCCATTGAAAACGGTTCATTAATGCCTGAACGGTTTGAAAGCTATCAAAAGTTGCAGCGAGAGATGTCATATGACGGACTCAACTCCAGGCAGCTGGAGAACGAAAAAATAAACAGGATGTTCGGCAGCAAAAAAGAAATGAAACAAATGCTTGATCATGTTAAAAAAAAGCGGAAGTGATAGCTTTATTAGAATTCACGTTTCCTGTAAAACGCAGCAGACAGATAATATGATATAAATATGATGACTGCCATTGTGATTATTAAAAACAGGGTGGTGTAGAAAGCGTTAAGATTACATTTTTCTCCTATGGCAAACTGATATATTTCAGTTCTACCGAAAAATGTCACGATAATCCATTTTTTTGTCTAGGTGGTGAAAGTTTTTGTCACTATAATGGCTTTCCACTTATAATAGTGACACTTTTTCTGGTCGTCCATAAAATAACTGTCATGAATAACATAGAAACGTACATACTAGTGAGAGTTTTCTCTCACTAGTATGCGTTTTTTACCTAAATGAGTGACACTTTTCATTTGAATATCTTTAGAATTTTGTCTTAGGCTCTACCTCAAGCAGTGAATTGAGAAAATCACCCAATTCCTCTTTGCCGGTGTAGATCCTTAGTTCATGCAAAGCTCTGGTGCATGCGATGAACAGTAGACTTTTGTCATCGACATTGTTGCGGTCAAAGTCATCCGCGATCCATACGAAGGAAGCATCGAATTCAAGTCCCTTAGACAAATATATAGGCAATATAAAAACACCGGTTGGCGACTCGTCATAAGTATCTTCCAGAAGTTTCACATCAAGCCCCTTGGCAGATCGGGTATTGATCCTCTTATGCAGTTTCTTACATTCCTTATTGGTCTTACATATGATCCCTATGGAGCTATACCCCTTATCCAGACACTCTTTTGCATCTTCAATCAAAACATCCATATCATTTTCATCATTAAGCATCCTGATAACAGGTTCAGAGCCGTTTCTCCCGAACGAATCTATTCTCTGTCCCATAAGACCCGAAGCGAAAGCGGTTATTTCCCTAGTACTTCGAAAACTTTTGTTGAGTGTTATAAGTTTGCTGGGCTCTTTGCCGATTATCTTCAGGACGTCATCATAAAAATTCATAGTTTCAGGCTTGTTTATGGTCTGGTTAATATCACCGAGAACAGTATATTTTGCCTTCGGAAATAGCATTTTGAGAATAAGAAAATGTATAGGTGAATAGTCCTGGACCTCATCGACCACCACCTGCATGATATTATGATAATCCTGAAGATCTGCTTTTTTAAGATAAAGGTAAACGATGGCGGAAGCATCGTCAAAGAACAGTTTTCTGGATCCCAAATTTTCACTAGTGAATTCTATGATATCATCGATATTGTCCGGCAGTGTGACAGCCGCCTCTTTTGCAAGTTTCTGCAGTTTCCCGGGGACATCGAATAATTCTTTATACGCACTTTTTATATCCTTATATAAATCCCCGACTTTCTTAAGGGCATTCAGGATCTTCACAAAGTCGACTGAACTTTTAAATTTCAAACTGCTTTCCATCACCGGCAGCAAATTCCCCTCGCCTGACAGGATCTGTTCCATCAGGCTGTATCTACTTTGGATTTTTACAGATTTCCCAAGTATTTTCGAATAGAGATCTTCCAGGATGAATGATCTTACATTTTTTTCTCCAAGTTCCGGCAGAACATTGGAAATGTACTGTTCAAATATATTATTGGGAGAGATGATCGCAATATCATTACTGTCCAGCCTTTCAGTCAGTCCTTTGTACATCAGGTATGCGATCCTGTGCAGCGCAACAGACGTCTTTCCGCTGCCGGCAACACCCTGGATAGCCAAGATCTTGTTTTTATCATCCCTGATAGCGATATCCTGCTCACGCTGTATGGTCTCGACGATGCCTTTCATCTGAGAAGATGCATTTTGTGACAACAGACCGCACAGATATTCATCAAGGATCTCCACATCTGTGTCAAAGAAAAACTCCAGCTTTCTGTCTTTTATCTGATATTGCCGTTTGAGGCTTACATCTCCTGTGATCGTGCCCGACGGTGCAATATATGAAGCTTCTCCAAGCCCGTATTTATAAAAAAGGCCGGCTATAGGCGAACGCCAGTCGTGGACAAGTATATCCAGTTCATGCATAAAAGAATTCCGCCCTATATAGATATTTGACGGATCAGTTTCGCCCGAAAAAGTAAAATCTATCCGCGCAAAATACGGCGACAGGATAAGCCTTTCAAGTATCTCAAGAGATTCTTTGCTTCTTTCATACTTTTTGATTTCTTCATCCATCTGCATGGAAAACTGACTGGCTTCAACAAGCTGTTCAAAAGACTCTGAGCCATATAGACTCCCGCTGAATCCGTGTGATATTTCATCGCTTATATCTTCCTGAAACGATAAAATGCCGTTTTCATTTTTTTCAACATTTGTACGCAGAGAATCTATTTCGCTCTCCATGAATCTAAGGACCATATCAAGGTGCCTTGTTTCAGCTTCCTGGTCCGGATGAATCCTGGTTTCACTGTCCATATATTATTTGCTCCTGTACCTGATAAACGTATCACTCAGCCTGTATATCGATGCTGTTTATCAGTTTAACACAAGCAGTTTGGTTTTAGCAGTCTTGAATTTTCGGATGGGAAATGAGATAATTAAAATGCAGCAAGTGATTTTGCGATTTCATATGCTTTTTTATTTTCGGTCAGTAAAATTATTTGTTTATCTGCAATGACTTCTGTCAGGCATGCCGCCATCCACTCATGTTCGTAAATCTTGTACTTTCGACTTTCCACCAATTCAACAAATGCTGATACTGCTTCATCGTCCGGGTTCTCAACAAAATTTGATCGAAAGATGACCACTCCATCCTCTATATAAAATGCAGAAAATGTCTTTTCACTGTGGGGTCTTATAAGTGCCAACGCTTTGCCTTTTTCCGGCAAATGATAGCGCTTCTTTGCTTTTTTTTGAAGTAGATTGGCAGACGTCAAGAGATCCTTATAGTATGCCGCTTTCTCAAAATTCAAATCTTTCGATGCATCTTGCATTTTTATTTCAATTTGGGATACAATCTTTGAATTACCACCGTCAAAAAATGATTTCAAATCATCAATTGCCTGACAATATTCATCGGAATCGGCATTGCCACTGCAGGGGGCCAGACATTCATCTATTTCACGATACATACATACCGCTGATGTTTTTCCGAAGGTCCGCTTGCATTTGGGAAGCCCCCAAACTTTGCATATAAGATCCAGTTTGTCATCTATATCCCTGTCATCCGTGAAAAAATCATAAAATATACAATCATTCTGTTCTTTTTCTTCGCTTATTGTCAACGAGGGATATGGGCTGTCATCAGATATCTTTAAGTATGGTCTTTTTTTATCTGCTTTCATCTGTGAGTTGTGCCATGGTTTGTGTTGCTTTATCAGTTTATACTCTTCAAAAAGAGCATCCAGTTCGGATTCTGTGATCTCAAATTTCACATCATGGATCCTCGTGACCAGTTCCTCAGTTCGCTGGTCTTCTGCTGCCGCTTTTGTGAAGTAGCTTCTGACCCTGTTTCTGAGATTTTTCGCCTTACCCACATACAGAATGAATCCACGTTTGTCGTAAAAGATATAACATCCCGGGGCTTGTGGTGAATTTTTGATTTTATCTTTGAGATCCTGGTGCATTGATTTCTCCCGTTTCGTATGAGAGTTTACTAAAAAAATAGTACATGAACAATATTATAACATTGTTCATGTGCATTCAGTAGAATTAATGATCAATCAACTGTCCCAAGCCTGTCTACAAGGGACTGTTTTTTAAATATATTTATGGAAACTATGGAGATTATCACGGGGATCCCTATTATCACGATAACGTATCCAATGAAATATAATGTGGGGAAGCTGTAATTCATGTACATAGCGCCCATTGAGTTCATGAAGTTTACTCCGGCTACTCCTACTATGACCCCCAATATCAGCGTTAAGATCATATTACCTACTGCCAGAATCAGTCCTTCGGATATTATCATTTTTTTGAGCTGATCATGAGTCATACCTATTGACTGTATAGTTGCAAATTCACGTTTTCTTGATAATATGTTGGTTATAAGCGTGTTTATGAGATTTATAAGACTGAAACAGATTATGAATATACTCAGACCCAGGATCACTCCGAACAGAAGTCCAAAGGAATTCTTGTCGTATTCCATTCTTTCTCTCAATGTTTCCATGGAAAGCTGAGGTTCTTCCTGCAGCATAGTGCTGAGACTCTTTTCAACCTGATCTGTTTTATTCTCATCTGTAGAGATCACTATAGTGTCATTTGTGTTGATATCACCGGTCATATCGTAATATGTTTCCTCTGGGAGAAAAAACCAACCGGCAACCAAATTATCATACCCTATGTCACTGTTGATTATTGCACCAACTTTGAACTCCCTTTCATTGGTACCTTTACCATCATAGAAAGTAAATTTTATTGTATCACCGACTTTATACTTCCATCCGAAAACCTCATTGACAGTGTCATTTGTTGATATCACTATCCCATCATTGTCAACCAGTGTATCATAATCGACAGATCCTTCTTCTACCATATCATTGGTGATTTCTCCATCTTTAAAGCTGGCTACATAATCATCTTCAGCTTCTCCGTGTGCTTCCCACTTTACAGCAAACTGATCATATTGATAAACCTTTTTCACACCTTCGATACCTTTTATTTGCATTATCATATCTTCATTTAACGGATTATCCAGCTGTATGTCTGTCAATCCGTTTGTAGCTGTGTTTCTGGCATTTTCCGAAATAGTGATCATGAATTCACCGTTTTTAAAATCACTCTGCCTGGAATAATCTATGAGGCTGGTTGACGTAATAAACGTTGTCGCGGTCATGAACAGTATCCCGCCTACTCCCAGAGAAATTATGGTCATAAGAGTTCTTTTTCTGTTCCTGTTGGTACTTATTCTTGCAAGAGAAAAAGGTGTCAGTTTTCTCTGCAGATTCTTTGTGCTTTTCTTTGTCTTTTCCACTTCGTAACCCGAATATTTCATTGCTTCAATCGGTGTCACCTTTGAAGCCAGTTTACCCGGTTTTTTTATTGACAGCATCACTGTTATCAGACATGCAGCTGATACAACAACTGCAAGCAACAATGTGTTTATCCAGTCCCAGCCTTCGGGCTGCAAAGCATATCCTAATACACACCCTATAATCAATCCGACGGGAATGCCTATTACGCTTAATAATAACCCTTCTCTGGTAATCAGTTTTTTGAGCTGTTTCCTTGTCATGCCTACTGTTCTAAATTGTCCGAACTGTCTTATTCTTCCTACGACTGATATATAGAAAATGCTGTAGATAACGAGAACACTTACTAGAAGTATACATATGCCGATGCCAATGCATATCAGCTTTTCAATAGTTTCCGTAGTGCCGCCCGGCAGTGTATCTACAAAATTACTGTTATCATTTATATTCTTTCTGTCGATGCCACAGTCTGCACCTATTTTGTATATAGTTTCTTTGAATTGATCCTGTGTCATCTTTTCTGCGCCGAATATCCTGACGATTCCATTGTAAGGAAGGTCTTTGAGCTGACTGCCGGTTTCCGCATATTCCGTTGACATTCCCATGGACAGGATATCTGATTTGTATTCGATATTATATATACCTGAAACAACAAAAGTTTCTTTTACATTATCCAGGAATGGGGTCGTTATCTCAGTTCCTACTATGGCATCCTTTCCAAACATCTTCAAAAACTCGGGACTTACTATTATCTCGTCTTTTTTCGCTGGGAACTCTCCTTTGGCCGGTTTATTGAACTCCATGTCTGAGATATCACCTTTTACAGGAGTCATGTCCGTATAATATGGCTGTATGAACTTATTTTTGTATTCAATACCCATACCGGATTTCGAATATGTGAGAAATGTAATGTCATCAATTTTTTCAAGTTTTGCTATCTGCTCATCGTTCAAATTCTGATAGATGACATGCTGTACTTTTTCTACTTTACGTTCATTTGCTTTTTCATATCCCAAAGTAAATAGCCCCATGACCATAAGAAGTGACACTGACAATGCGATGGTCAGGATCGTGAAAACATTACGCATACGACTGTATTTTATGCTATTCCCGGCGATATGATTAATAATGCCTTTGTTATTATTGGCTTGCATTTTCATCAGTTGTCACCAGCCTTTGAAACCACCCCGTCTTCTATTCTTATGATACGATCGGCCATCTGGGCAATTTCTTCGTTGTGGGTAATCATTACAACAGTCTGGTTGAGACGTTCGCTTGTGGTTTTTATAAGACCAAGTACATCCTGGCTAGTCTTGCTGTCAAGATTACCGGTAGGTTCATCGGCAAGGATAATGGCCGGTTTTGATGCAAAGGCTCTGGCGATTGCCACTCTCTGCTGCTGCCCTCCGGACAAAGTATTTGGCATGCTTTTCAGCTTGCTTTCAAGACCGAGAAGATTTATGATCTCTGCCATATATTTTTCGTCTACATTCTGTCCGTCTAACTGGGTAGGAAGTACTATATTTTCGTAGACATTCAAGATAGGAACAAGATTATAATTCTGAAAAACGAAACCTATCCTTCTTCTTCTGAATACTGTCAACTGATCATCATCACTTTGGGATATGTCGCTACCTTCTACTATTACTTTTCCGGAGGTTGGTGTGTCTAAGCCTCCCAGCATATTAAGGAGCGTGGATTTGCCCGAACCGGACGTTCCGACGATAGCAAGAAATTCACCTTCTTTAATATCAAGTGATATGCCATCCAGTGCTTTAACGATATTTGGTTCTTCACCGTAATACTTTTTTAGATCCGTTGTGGTTAGAATACTCATATTTGCTCCTTCTGCCCTTCCCTAAAACTTGTTTTCTATAATCATGATATCAGCCAAATGTTTCAATAATCTCTCAAAAACAAAAAAGAATGTTTCGGTTTTGAAACATTCTCAGAAAACATGTCTGCTCATTTGATTCTGATTCTATTCATTAGG
Organism: Anaerovoracaceae bacterium; assembly: GCA_031553035.1. Taxonomy (GTDB): domain Bacteria; phylum Bacillota; class Clostridia; order Peptostreptococcales; family Anaerovoracaceae; genus JAVBLY01. The sequence continues at coordinate 21,841 of JAVBLY010000005.1, forward strand.
TAGATATACTGAAAAAATTGTTCCTTCCCCGACCTTGGATGTGACCTTAATATATCCTCCCTGCTGACTTATTATCTGTCTCGTCAGGTAAAGACCAATCCCTATGCCGTCTTCCCTGTGGACTTTGTTTTCTCTGAAAAATCTTTTGAAAATATTATTTATATTTTCTTCTGATATTCCGATGCCGTTGTCGCATATTGATATCTTTGTATATATCTCTAGTTTCTGAATCTTAATATCGATCTTTCCGCCTGCCGGTGTGTATTTTACGCTGTTATCCAGGATATTGCCTATTGCCTCAACAGTCCACTTGGGGTCGCATAAAATATCTACTACTTCAACATCTTCTGTCTGGATCTGGATTTCTTTTACTGAAGCTTTTCCACTGATAACGGCAACTACCTCGTTTATCATTTCGTCAGATTTTACATTGATTTTATTCAGTTCGATCACGTTGTTTTCCAGTCTGGACATTTTGATGAGAGACTTTATGAGAAATTCCATTTTCAATATCTGTGACTGAATGACCTCTATGCATTCATGCTCTTTTTCTTTAGGCAAATCATTATTGAGTATTGTGTCATTGTACATCATAATATTTGCCATAGGCGTATTGAGCTGATGGGAAATATCGGAAACCATGCTTTGTATCTCCTCCTTTTGGCTGATATTGGTTTGCTCCTGATGTTCCATCACATCCGAAAGCTGTTTTGTTTTTAAATGTACTTTTGAAATCAGAGTTTCCCGGGTCAAGTCGTGTTTTTCTATTTTACGGCCATCGATAAGAGCGTCCAGATCTTCGTACACTGCGTTAGTGAATTTGATAGTTTTTCTTCGCTGAGAAACTGCATATATTATGCAGAAAAGGACCGCTGCAATCAAAACAGCAGCAATTATAATAAATGTTATATTATTCATTTTTCTCACCTATCCACTGATAACCTGTGCCGTAAATCGTTTTAATATATGAATATTTTTCATCTTTTATCTTTGATTTCAATCTGCTGATGTTGATGGTCAGTGTATGGTCGTCAACAAAATTCCTATCTTTGTCCCAGAGTTTTTCCAGAAGGATCTCCCTGGTCAGAACGACGCCCTTGCTTAAAACAAATATATTAAGCAGTTTGTACTCAGTAGGTGTAAGTTCAATATTTGCACCTTTTTTCATCAGAGTCATATTATTGAAATCAACCAAAAGATCACCACACATGTAGGCATCCTCAATTTCACGATCATTTGGCATTCTGCTTAATATAGCTTCGATCCTTTTTACCACGATCTTAATATTGAATGGCTTTGTTATATAGTCATCAGCTCCTGCGTCAAAACCCTTTATCACGTCTTCATCCAAATCATTCCCTGTTAAGAAAACTATGGGCACGTTACTTTGCTCTCTGACCCACTTGCTGAAACCCAATCCACTACCGTCGGGAAGATTTACATCAATCAAAAGCAGATCCCATTCTTCGCTGGGGAATTTATCCTTCGCTTCATCAACAGATGTAGCTGATTCAGTTTCATATTCTGCTAACTGCAGATTGTAACAAAGACCTGCGTTCAGCATTTCATCATCTTCAAGTATTAATATTTTAGCCACAAATAAAGTTACTCCTTTGAAAGCTCCTTGATCAGGCAAACCATATCTATTAATTGTATCCCGTTTTCATACATGGGATGATCGTAATTATCTGTAAAAAAGTTTATTATTCTATGTGATCTGTGAAACCCACATTTCTCGTAAAAAGAAATTATCCATGGGATATCACCGGTCCCCACTTGTACACAGCGATAATCATCTTTATATTCCTCGCAGATTAGATCGATCAGAGTTTTTCCATATCCCATATTTTGATAATCTGGTTCGACGGCAATGTTTTTGATTTCCAGAGTACTGTAACCCTCATCGGTAACGACACAAATGCCTATAGTTTCACAATTAAAGCTACTATCGACCAATGCAAACATGGTACCGCGATCCAAATACAGGTCTATCATACTTTCCTGCTCATCAGCCAGGAGAAGTAAAGGAAGATAATTCTTTTTTTGTTTCGTGATTTGTTTGATTTTCATTGTAATTGATCTAGTACTCTTGTATACATAAGCGCCTTTATTATTTTAAAAACCCTAATGGTGTTTATATTATCAAAATTACTGACTTAAACACCCTTTGATTCGCTAATCTCACGCTGAGCTTTGTTACTTAATGACGAATACACCACTTCATGAGCGGCGCTTACCATATCGAAAAGCACATTCTTCTCTACCTCGCCGTCCAAATATACAGTACTCCAGTGTACCTTGTTCATGTAATAACCCGGAAAAATATCATCGTATTCTTTTCTCATTATATCGCTGTACACAGGCTCCAGCTTCATGGTTATGATTGGGCGACCAACGATATCCTGCATCCCAATGTATGCATACATCTTGCCCCTGAGTAAATATTTATATGCCTGCCATGCCGATTGGAATTCCTTTTCTGTGCCCGGCAGGTTTTATAAAAATTCATCCAACCATTTGTAGGTGTCCATCATGCCATCCGGCAATAGAGTTGTATTTTTTATCTCAGTCATAATATTTCGCCCTCTTCTAATAATTGTTCTAATATAGTAACTATAGCATTGATTTTATTTTATTTATAGTTTTTAGATTGCGGGTAGTCAATGGTTGCTCTAGTTTTGAAAGTACGACCGCAAGTTTTGAATTTCGAATACTCTGCTGACAAAGTAAATATACATCAGATAAATAAACATATCCGTGTTCTACATCGAGATTTTGCCTAACTGCATATTCTATATCTTCAGTTTTAAAAGGCAATGAGTCAGTGGTATTTTCTACTTCTGCACTTGATCGAATAATTACCGGGCAATGCAACATATTTCATTATCTTAGATACTCCTGTTTTTTACGCAAATATAGATCAATGGCATATCTCAGTTTAACATAAAAGATAACGTGGTATCAGTATAGTATATAAAAACATCAATGAGATAAAAAAGGATGGAGTCATGAAAAAAACTATATTTCTTGCAGGCGGCTGTTTCTGGGGAGTTGAAAAATACCTTTCACTTTTAAACGGCGTAACCGATACAGAGGTTGGATACGCAAATGGGAAAACCGATAACCCCTCATATGAGGATGTCTGCTATAAAGATACCGGCCATGCTGAGACTGTCAAAGTCACATATGACAGTGATAAAATCAAACTTGAAAATATCTTAAGTGACTTTTTTAATGTCATCGATCCTACATCCCTTAACAGACAGGGAAATGATGTAGGTGTCCAGTACAGGACCGGAATATATTACACAGATGAAAATGATCTGGAAGTTATAAACAATGCTCTTGGAAATCTCAGTAAGCAATATGACAAACCGCTGGCTGTAGAAGCAAAAAAACTGGATAATTATTGGTCGGCCGAAGATTATCATCAAAAATATCTGGACAAAAACCCTAATGGCTATTGCCATATTCCTCTAGATATGTTCAAGGCAAGATGATGCAATTAGTTCAATATGGGACTCTCTAAATCGTACCTGCTTTAATAAAATAGTTATAGTTGACCAGTCTACAGAATAGGTATTATAATCAGACTATATAACTAATATGACTTGGCGGGGCTAAAATGGAAACGCGGGAAATAATACTACTAAATGACATTATCAGGCATATTTATACTATTGAGGATGACCATCAATTCAGACTTTACATTCTGGATAATCTTGAGGTCCTGATCCCCAGCAGCACATCAACTTTTTTTCTTTCGTCCGGAGACCCTGACAAGCCTTTCTGCGATCCGATTTCAAGAAATGTATCTCATAAACGCTTAATGGATTATGTTGACGGCATGTACGAAAGCGATTATACCCGCTGGCATTTTATGGGCGGTAAGTCTATTGTATTTCGCGAAACAGACATTTACCCCGAAAATGTTCGAGAAGGAACAGAATATTTTGAAACTGTGTTCATGGAAATCAATCAGTACTATTCAGCTCAGATAGGTATTTCATTCGGAGGAGAATTTCTCGGAGTAATTAGCTTATTCAGATCAAAAAAATCCGGAGACTTTACAGACCATGAGTTGTTTATACTTGACCTGTTAAAAGATCATCTGGAAATAAGACTCTATCGACAAAAAAACGGTCTAAATGTAACGGATAGTAAACAAAAGATAAACACCGGATACTATGTAGAAACATATAATCTCACCTACCGTGAAGCAGAAGTACTGGTGCTTCTACTGGAAGGATTATCTTATAAGGAAATCTGTGAAAAACTTTCCATTAGTCCCAGTACGACAAAGAAACATACCCTAAATATTTTCAAAAAACTTGATATAGGTCATCGATGGGAATTAATTAAAATAAAATAGCACCTTCATCATGATATCATAAAATAAGTAACTATGGTAACCATTTGGATACCATAGTCTTTTTTAGGTCACCAAAGTGTAGTCATTCGAACAATATATCCCTGCTGATTCTTTTGATACTATCGAAACAAAGTTATAAATTTTGAGGAGGTTGTTAAAAGGAGGTTTTTAGTATGGAGTATGGTATTATTTCTTGTATCCCGTTAGCGGTACTGATCGTCGGTGCACTGATCACTAAGAGAATGGCCGAAATGATTATTCTTTCAACACTGGTGGCTGCGGTAATTATTTATAAACAGCATTTCTTTTCCGGCTATATCGAAATGCTTTTTAAATCATTATCCAACCCTTCATTTCAATTCTTGCTTATATTGTTATTAGGCTTTGGAGCTATGGTCACATTATTCGAAAAGTCAGGCTCTCTCATGGGCTTTGGCAAAATCATTTCCAAGTTTGCTACAACACAAAAGAAAACCATGTTTGCAACATGGGTCATGGGTATTGTAGTATTCATAGATGATTATTTAAATATTCTCGCTGTTTCCGTATCTATGAGAGCAGTAACAGATAAACAGGGCATACCAAGAGAACATCTTGCATATGCGGTCAACTCTATGGGCGCCTGTGTCTGCGTCATCATCCCCTTTACCAGCTGGGCGGCATATATGGTAGGCTGCTTATCAGAACAGGGACTGGGATATTCGGATTATCTTAGAGCTATCCCTTTCATGTTCTTCCCTTTCATAGCAATTATTCTATGTCTTCTTGTTGCAGTAGGTTTATTCCCTAAAGTCGGTCCTATCAAAAAGGCTTATAAAAGAGTTGAAGAAGGAGGACCTACCCTGGTTGAAGAAAAAGCAGGAACATCTTTAGTCAATCTTGAATCAAATGATGTAGAAAAAAGCAGTTCACCTTTGAATCTTATCATCCCAATAATAGTATTAATAGTCGTTATGATCATATTTGACAACGATATAATTCATGGGATCCTTGCTGCTATCGTCTGTCAGGGAATAATGTACCTGGCACAGAGACTTATGACATTTACCGAATTCATGCAAGGCATCTGGGATGGGGTAGCTTCTATGTCTACCCTTGCCGTGGTTATTTGTTTGTCATTTATTCTCGGTTATGCAAATGAAGTGATGCAGTTCCCTGAATTTGTAATCGACAATATGACCAAGGTAGTTTCACCTGAATTCCTTCCCGTTCTAACATTTCTGATTGTCGGCTTTGTGGCCTTTGCAGCCGCAAGTTTCTGGATATTGATATTGATAACTGTTCCTATCTTTATACCTTTGAGCATCAGTATGGGCGTCGATCCGGCTCTCGTCATTGCAGCCATCATGTCCGGAGTAGCTTTTGGAAGCAAATTCTGTTTCTACTCAGATGCAGTATTTATGACATCTGCAGGTACCGGTGTATCAAATATGACTCAAATAAAGGCAGTGGCGCCATATGTCCTTGGATCCACAGTTCTTGCCTCTATATTATTTATAATTGCCGGATTCATAATGGTTTAAGGTCCAATAGGTGATAGATATGGAAAAAACAATAGTTATAAAAAGCAAAAATATTTTCACAGGATTGACGAATGAACCTTTTGAGGGTGCAGTCTTTGTTGAAAAAAATAAAATCATAGATATCATCGAAACATCTAATATATCAAAATATGAAGATGGTTCCTGCCAAATCTATGATGTAGGCCAAAGACTGGTCATGCCGGGATTCATCGATGCTCATATGCATTTTTTCCAAGCGGCTGTTGCAGACAGTGAATATATCAATACGGATATCATCAATTCCACATCAGAAGATGACTGTATCGAGATGATGAAAGAATACCGCAAAAAGCATCCCGAACTTAAAAGGCTGGTGGGCATGGGCTGGTTCCCTGTAAACTGGCATGATGCACCATTACCTTCAAAAAAAAGTGTAGATGAGGCGTTTCCCGACATCCCTGTTTACCTTGTCAGTGCCGATGTACATACTATATGGCTCAACTCCATGGCAATAAACGAATGCGGTATAACTACAAAGACCACTGTAAAATGCGGCGAGATCGGCAAAGATGATAAAGGTGAACTTACCGGACTGCTTTTCGAAAAAGATGCCAATGACATTGCAATGAATCAGATATTGAATATACCAAAAGATGAACTGAAGAAAGTCTTCATGGAATTTCAGAAAAATCTGGTATCCAAGGGAATAACATCAACAAGCGATATGACAGCAAATAAATATGAAGAGATCCACTATGATCATTACCGTTTGTTCAAAGAAATGGCGGAATCAGGACAAGTCACATCAAGAGTACATGTATATACTTATCTTGAAGAACCTGATCTGTCGATCCCTCTTGGACTGCAAAAAAAGTACAACTCCGACCTTTTCCGGATCAGCGGTCTAAAAAGTTTTGTAGACGGAGTAACCTCCACATATACAGGCCTTTTGCTGGAACCGTATACAGACAGGCCTGATACAACCGGCATAGGCACTCCCATCGTACCCAAAGAGGAACTTGAGGAATTTGTCATAAATGGAAATCGTGCCGGACTTCCTGTAAGGCTCCATTGTATAGCCGACGGATCGGTCCGTTTGGCCCTTGATGTCTTTGAAGCTTCAAACAATGCAAATCCGGGACATGGACTAAATAATACTATTGAGCATATCGAAACCATCCACCCTGCCGACATAAAACGATTCAAGGAGCTGAAGGTCATCCCCTCACTTCAACCCCGGCACTTGATATTGGATGAAAACGAAAAAATTTCAAGATGCGGTGAAGAACGAAGCAAACTTGAATGGCCACACAGATCCATTCTGGACGCCGGCGGCGAGATGGCTCTTGGAACCGATTACCCTGTTGTTGACTACGATCCATTTGTGACCATCTATATGGCTATGACACGTTGTGATGAAAATGGAAACCCTACAGGTATCAACCCTGAGGAAAAGATAAGCTTACATGAAGCTTTGACAGCTTACACTAAAAATGCAGCAAAGGCATATTCCCGAGAAGACGAACTTGGTACCTTTGAACCCGGTAAGTTAGCCGATATCGTAGTCGTAGATGGAAACTTGTTCCAAATGGATCCGTCAGAGATAAAAGATGCTAGTGTTTTTATGACCATGATGAATGGGGACATAGTGTACAGAAAACAATGAAGAAAAACATAAACTCCAAGATAATTGTAAGTGTGATAACCGCTGTTGTATTTTTGATATCCGGTGCCATCCCCATAACTATCGATATGGGGATGGGAGCCGGCTTAACATTAAAATCAACTGCATCCATACTTATGTGCGGAACCGGGCTCGGAGCTATCCTAAGTATTTATCTGTCGAAAAAACTTAAAATGCCTATATTTATTGCACCATCTATAACAGCCATTGCAGTCATGATCCCAATGTTTGAACAATTTTCTCTCGGCGAGATGGTATTTGCATATATTGTTACCGGCATCACCATATCTGTCTTCGGTATTACCGGAATAATCGGGCTCATAGGAAAATACATCCCACTTCCCATAGTACTCGGTATGGTAGCAGGCGTATTTATGGAATATATTTTGAGACTTATCACATCTGTCCAGGATATGCCGCTGTATGGGGTATTGGTTTTATTGCCATTTTTTTGCACTGCATTAATTACAAAAAAAATACCGCCCCAGGCGGCTTCTCTCGTTATGGCTATAATCATAACCGTCATTGTTCAGTGCAGAAATCCTGATCCTGTAGTGATCTCAGCAGAAATTTATCCGCCTGAAATTATATTGCCGGTATTCAGTCTTAAAGCAGTTATTTATGTAAGCATACCCATGATAATAATGGTAGTTGCAGATATTTATAAAGGCTATGGTGTCCTAAAAGCTAATGGATTTGAAGCTGACTTAAACACTATTACCAAGTTTTGCGGGATAGGTTCAGTAATATGCTCATTTGGTCTTGGACATAGTATATCCATGGCAGGTCCTGCTATGGCAATTATCTCATCCAAAGATGTAGGAAACATAAATACAAGGTATCTGGCTGGCATACTTTTCAGTGCCGTTACGGTAATAGTCGTCATATTAGCCGGACCTGCAACATCATTACTGGGTTTGATGCCCAAACCCATAGTTTATATAATATGCGGCCTTGCTATGACAGGACTTCTTACCAGTTCATTGGAGATTGCCTTCCGTTCGGGAAAACTTAAAATCGGAGCTCTAACATCATTTGCAGTTGGCCTTTCACATTTATCTCTTTTCGGCATCGGACCTGCTGTCTGGGCTATTATATTTGGGATACTTGCATCTTTATTAGTTGAAAAAAAAGAACTTCTTAAATATTGAACAAGTGTTAAGACATATTAAGAAGAAAAGGAAGTAAAAGAAAGAAGTATCAAAATAATGTTTATAATTCTAAATATTATATAGATAATCAGCTTCTAAACAAACAGCAATCATAAGTTCATCTGACGCGACCTTTAAATCTGGATACGAGGATGCCACAGATGCTCCGCATCTGCCGTCCTGCGCCTGTGCAACAGGCTTGAACCTTGTCACGGTCAACAATCAACGATTGTTGACTGGTCGCGACAAGCCCTTTCGGGTTCAAATCCTCTCTTCAACAAGTAACGGAGGCAAGTGTGTTCACACACTTACCTCCGTTTATGGCGGATGGGAGAGGATGCCACAGATGCCCCGCATCTGCCGTCCTGCGCCTCTTCTTTCAGTCGGCTTGAACCACTCCCTGGCGGACAGTTCACAGAACTGTCCGCCATACAGGTCGTGCCCTTTCGGGTTCAAATCCTCTTTTCAACAAGTAACGGAGGCAAGTGTGTGAACACACTTACCTCCGTTTATGGCGGATGGGAGAGGATGCTACAGATGCTCCGCATCTGCCGTCCTGCGCCTGTGCAACAGGCTTGAACCTTGTCACGGTCAACAATCAACGATTGTTGACTGGTCGCGACAAGCCCTTTCGGGTCCAAATCCTCTCTTCAACAAGTAACGGAGGCAAGTGTGTTCACACACTTACCTCCGTTAATGGCGGATGGGAGAGGATTTGAACCCCCGGTACATTGCTGCACAATAGATTTCGAATCTATCACCTTAAGCCACTCGGACACCCATCCATGTTTAATATTTATTCAATTTCAATCTTTCTTATCTTAGCACATATTTCAACTTTTCTAAAGCATAAATCATCAAAAATCGCAACAATGTGTAGCGAGAATTACCAATATTCGGTGACCTACTTGCTGCCAAATCCGGAATGCTCACGAAAGTTCACAATATAACAAACAAGCGCTACAACAAGCAGTGCGTCCAGCATGATCCATCCAATCATGTAACTGCCGGTAAGATCGAAGATCAATCCCATCAGGAACGGAAACAGCATATTTCCTATTCCGTTGAATACTATTGTTGCACCGAGTATTCGTGTGAAGTCAGGATTGCCGAATAGGTACGATATGAGTATAGGTGTTGCCACTGTTGCGGTGGACATGCCTACACCTCCGATTGCCAGGATGATTATATAATACATTGGAGATATTTGAAGTAGCGGAAGTGATGCGATTGCCAGAATAAACAGAACATAGCCAAGCAGTGTCCCCTTTTCTGCTCCCAGCTTATCAAGGATCACACCCATTGCTATCTTTGATAAAGCCAGCATCAGAAGAAAGACACTGATCATAAAAGAAGCTCTTGCCGGACTTATACCAACGTCTATCATATACGGTACAGAGTGCATCATGGTGCTGGATCCGGTTCCGCATGATATCAAAATTCCCACTACAAACAGGATGAATTTTTTCGATCTTACGGCATCTTTATAGCTCATACCATCGGTAGAATCTGCAACTTCGCCGGGATCAATCGGATAACTTTCAGAAACTTCAATTTCCATATATTCAGCCTTATCGATAGGTTCCTTCGGTACCTTCACAAGCCAGACTATTATAAGTCCTCCGAAAAAGTAGATGACGGCCATAGTTACAAACCCCATTCTCCAACCGAAAGTCCCCACCACATAATTGAAGAAAGGATTAAACACCATACCTCCGATACCTGTACCTGCAAAAGCAATACTTGTTGCGATGGCTTTTTTATTGGAGAAAGCCTCATTGATCATGACAGATACAGGCAGGGTATGAAGTCCGGTATAGACCAGTCCCATTATGAGAGTACATACATAAAATTGCCACAGTTGATTAGTAAATGAAATACAAAGTGTCATCACTGCCAGAACAGATGTAGTTATTGCCATACATGCTCTTGGGCTGTATCTGTCGATGAATTTAGCAACCGAGGTCGCCGAGAAAATGACGGCACCCCAGATTATGGAAAAAGCCAGTGATATGCTGCCTACGCTGTAGCCCATATCATCGTGGATCGGCAAAATGAACTGCCCCACCGAGTTGATGAGGATCCCTGTCGACAGACTTAATGCAATAAAGCCGGCAACAACCAGCTTCATCTTGTATGCTTTATTATGTTTTACGGCTTTCGATACGGTCACTTATTTTGTCTCTTTCTGAATTTTGCGCGCCTTTCCATAACGTCATTATAGATACGGACTTCTTCGTTAGTTTCAGGAATTATCCCCGGAACTTTCTTCGGTTTTCCGTTTTCATCCAGGGAAACCATAGTGAAGAAAGCTGTAAGCGCCCTGAACTTAGGATCATGTGATCTCAAATGCTCCACATCCACTGTAACAACTACCTCTACGGAAGTATTTCCAACATATGCGATCTTCCCCGTACAGGTCACGAATGCTCCGATATTGATAGGCTCCATGAACTCAAGCTCGTCTACTCTTGCAGTAACTGTGTTTTCTTTTGTAAACTGGATCACTGTCGCACCCGCAACGTTATCCATCAGTTTCATTATCTCTCCGCCATGGACATTGCCGGCCAGATTTGCCTGATTTGGCTGCATGACCACGGCCATGGTCAGCTCTAATTCTCTGTTTATGCCGTCTTCACATTTCATATCTAATCATTCCACTCCCAAACACCTTCTCCGGCTCCGATTTCAAAATGTCTCTTTACTATTCCCAGATCAAGTTTACTGAAAAAAGCTCTCTCGGCTTTTGCCGTTACAGTATTTCCATCAAGATATATATGAAACTTCTGCTGATTCATTGCAGTCGGAGCAAGCATTGCTGCTTCCATCCCGCTTTTAAACCACTCCGGTGTGTCTCCCTTGACAGTGCATAATTTACTCATGGGCTTGGAATTATGAGGGTGCCCGGCATTTGCGTAATGTCCTACGGATACAGTACAGACAAGTTTTTCTCCGGAATTGACTTTTATCGTACTTTTTCTCTTACTGAAAGACATGCCTACCCAGCATGTGCCAAGACCCATCTCGGCTGCTTTAAGCACGACCAGTTCGCCGTAATAGCCGATTTTCTTTTCCAGATCTTGTGAATCCTTCCCAACCATGGCTATGTAATTTTTGACGTTTTCGAATTTTCCGTATCTTGAACGCATGCAGTTGAATGCTTCAGGTTCGTCAATAATGAGCTGGATATTAAGATCTCCTTCTCTGTTGCACTCAGCGATAAGACTATTAAGTGTTGCAACTTTTTCTTTGTCAATTGGCGCATCGCTGTACTGCCTGACTGCATGACGAAATTTCATCGCTTCTTTAATTTTTCCTTGATCACTCATTGTTTTCTTGTTCCTTTCTTATTACCTATTTATTATAAATGCCTATTTATACGCATCGCTGTCTAAACTTGCTCCGGCGGGAACCACCAGATTTACAGACTTTTCATGCATCGTGAACTTCACGGGGCCAACTTCAACAGTCTCACCGTCGATGGCCATGATCACTTTTCCCTCAGGTCTAAGAACCACCTCATTATTTGTATGATGGCTGTATATATCTTTGAGTCTGGGTTCGTCAGTGTGCGTTCCGTCATGATAACTCTTGACAAGAGACAGAAAAAATCTTCTCGTCACCTTTTTCACCAGTGAAATGTCCATAACCCCGTCGAATATCTTCGCCTGGGGAGTTCCGTCAAAACCTCCTCCGCTGAACCTGCCGTTTGCAATCCCGATCAGTGTATATTCACCGCTGATCTTACTTCCATCGCTCAGATCCATTTTTATTCCGATGGGTTTAAGTCTGACCAAAACATCCAAAACTCCCGAAATATACGCCATTGTTCCATTGATAAAAGGCTTTCTCTTGTACTCCGCCGCCTTGGCAACAGCCTGGGCATCGAAGCCGATATTGAACATATTGAGGGCAAAACCCAACGTTGACTTGTTATTCTCTTCGTATCTCGTCTTGTCTTCTTCCGTAAGATCCAGAAACTCATATCCTAGAGCATCGATTTTCATCGTCGTTCCATGGAGCTGAGCAGGAATGTCCCTGAAATGTTTCCAGTCCATAAAATTCCTGACAAAGTCGTTTCCCGTTCCGGAAGGCACCACAGCAAGCTCGGCATTATCAAATCCCATGAGCCCATTCAGAACTTCATTGAGAGTACCGTCTCCTCCACATGAATAAAACCTCACAGGTTTTCCGTCAGCCTCATTGCAGCGATTTTTCGTAAAATTTCTGGCATCGCCCAAGCTTACAGTTCTGTGAATCTCATAATCGATTTCTTCTTTTTTGCATGCTTCTATGATTCTGGGGTGGATCTCCTTAGCAACCTTACCGTTACCGGCAGCCGGGTTAAGGATGAATACATGTTTCATATAGCGCCCTCACTTTGAATCCAACATTCAACAATTATATACTATCTTACTGACTATTACCATATTTACATGATATAATTATCACTAAGTCTTAGTATACCCAAATAGTATTTTACACAAACAACAAGGAGGTGCGGAGCTCCGGCTCCGAAATAATTTATGGACAATAGAATTACAATACTTGCTCAAAATCTGGTAGGCTACTCATGCAGCGTACAAAAAGGTGAAAAGGTCCTCGTATCATACGAAGGCGACACCACAAAACCCCTGGTCAAACAGATAATCAAGGAAATATACAGAAAAGGAGCATTCCCCTATGTGGAGATCCGTGACTCCTCCGTTCTTCGTGAGGTCATGCTGGGCGCAGAAGAGGATCAGATAGAATTCATGAAGGAATATCAGCTCAAGCAGATGGAAGGAATGGATGCGTTCATCGCAATCCGCGCCGGCGACAATTCAGCCGAACTTTCAGATGTTCCATCCGAAAAGCTCAATTTATACAGCAAGGTCCTCCGTCCCGTACAGGATTACCGGGTCAACAACACGAAGTGGGTGGTCCTTAGATATCCCAACAACAGTATGGCTCAGCTTGCAAACACAAGCGTGGAAACTTTTGAAGATTTTTACTTCGATGTATGCAACCTTGACTATGGGAAGATGTCTGTTGCTATGGATTCCCTCGTCGCCTTTATGAACAAGACTGATAAGGTAAGGCTGACAGGTCCCGGAACTGATCTCACATTCAGCATACGCGACATCCCTGCAATCAAATGCTCCGGTGAGAGAAACATTCCAGACGGTGAAGTGTATACCGCACCTGTTCGCGATTCCATGAACGGCCGCATTTCATACAATACTGCCTCCGAGGAACAGGGCTTCACTTATGAGAATATTGTCTTCGATATAAAGGATGGTAAAATTATAGATGCAACAGCCAACGATACTAAGAGGATCAACGAGCTTCTGGATACCGACGAAAGCGCCAGATACTTCGGTGAATTCGCCATCGGCGTCAACCCATACATCCTTCATCCGATGAAAGATACATTATTTGATGAAAAAATATGCGGCAGCTTCCACCTCACTCCCGGCGCCAGCTATGAGGATGCTTTCAACGGTAACAAGAGTGCAGTCCACTGGGATTTGGTTATGATCCAGCGTGAGGATTACGGCGGCGGAGAAATGTACTTTGACGATGTTCTGATAAGAAAAGACGGGCTGTTTGTCATCGATGAGCTTATATGCCTTAATCCTGAGAATCTTAAATAAGGGGCTGTATCAAAATGTAAATAGTTGAGAAAGCCCTTATTTCAGCCTTTTGCTGCAACGGATATGATACTTCTGATAAAGAAAAAATGTTTCTACAAAAAATTGACCCAAAATTTGGTCCAAAATCGGGGTTATGCGAACTTTTTCACAGCTCGGTTAAGGGAATTATACATCAATGCACAATAATAGACTCAAACCTCTGATTTGGAGACATGCAATAGGACACAACCCCGATTTTGGACCATATAACGCCTCCAAAAGTTGCACTTTTACTAAGCATCATTTTGAGATAGCCACTTTTGTCATATGTGTCAATTACGTGGATATCCCCTTACCGGGACCAAAGCTTACTTCTTTTTCCATCGGGCGTAGATTGTATGATTCTTGCTGATTTTGACTTTCGATTTGCTGGTGATTTTTTTACCGCCGGATTTTGCTGTGTACCATCCTTTGAAAACATATCCGGTTCGTGATGGCTTTGCCAGTGTGCCATATCGTTTACCTTTAGTTACGGCTTTTGCATAGTAGGAAATGCGTCCGCCGTTGGCATTGTATTTGACCACTTTTCTCTTTGTCCAGTTAGCATAAAGTGTTCGGCCCTTTGTTTCTTTCCATATCTTAGTCTTTGAATAGGGAGTTCCACCGCTTCTCTTGGACTTCCAGCCCAGAAAATTATAACCTGTTCTTTTTGGTGTAGGCAGCGATTCCATAGATTTGTCGTAAGTAATCTTCTTTGACTTGGTCTTGATCGATTTGCCGCCATTGACGCTGAATTTGACAGTATAGCTCTTGGGTGCCCATCTGGCATATAGAGTGAGAGGGGATTTAACAATAGTCGATGAGGTAACTTTTGTTCCTCCGCTACTTGCTGTGTACCATCCGGAAAATGTATATCCGGTTCTTGTTGGGATGGGCAAGTTTTTGAGTGTATTGTTATAGAAATAGGGTTTTGTTGTTACCACTCCTCTGTCATTAAGTGTAATTGTAGTTTTACTATTTAGCATGATATCTCTCATACCTAATGCATTTATTAAGCCGAAACCATATGTTGTGTCCTTACCTGCTACACCTTTATCGGTTGAAGTTTGTTGGATCAGGTTAAGAAAAATAGCACTATCCATATCAGGAAATTCTCCTTTAAGACAGGCTGCAATGCCAGCAACTATAGGTGATGAAAATGATGTTCCGTCCATTGCCGCAGTACCCTGAGAATCATATGGGTTCAGCACAGTTACATATTCACCCCAGGCGCTGACATCTACCGATGTATTTTTTGAAGAAAATGATGTAATATTTCCATCCCCGTTTGTAGCACCTACTCCAATAACCCCAGGATAATTTGCCGGATAAGACAGTTGATTCTTTTCGGATCCGGTTTTGTTTCCATCATTTCCGTTAGCTGCAATAACAATACAATCTTTATCCATAAGCTCCTTTAGTAATATATTTTCGGTGTCCCCTATTCGTCCATCTCCACCATAACTGCAATTCATAATATCCGGGGTATTTCCGTCCTTAAGAAGATATTCGTATGCATTGATCGTTTGCCATGAATATGCAAATATTTCATTACCTTCTTTGGTAAAAACATTAATGGATGTAATTTTTGCTTTATCTGCAATGCCGGCGATGTTTTTATTATTGTTATATCCTGCGTTGATAACGCTGGTAACCATTGTGCCATGCCCTCCCAGGTCATTCCCCAAGGAAGATGCGACCACAGTTTTACAATTATTATCCCGGGAAACCAATATTTTTTCGGGGGCAGTCATATCCACATGTGAGTTTATGCCCGTATCAAGAACTGCTACATGTACACCTTCGCCATGAAGGTCATTATTCCAAAGGGAATCGATGCCCATGGCCGGATAGGTTTTTAATGCTCCATCTTTATAAAAAGTGCTACTTCCATCGCTATACCTGATTAAACTTTGATAATGGGGATCGTTTGGCGGATAGACTGCATAAGAATATCTTCTATAGTTTGGCTCAACTGATGTAATTGCAGAGGCGCTTGCAAGTTCAAGAGCTTCCTTGGTAGTTTCGATAAGATAATATTTTTCGGACTCAGTTGATGGAGTTTCCTCGGCAACTTCGGTTTTGCTTACCTGATCTATTTTGCTGTCTTTGATGCTTACGATAAACCCATCGAATTCAGAACCTTTCTCCGGGTTATCGGTTTTCTTTTCCAAAGATTCAACTTCAGTGGAGACAACATCTGTCTCTGCATAGGAATAATCAGGCAGGCAGAATGAAAGTAATATGACCAATGTTATGCATAACAAAAAGCATATGGAACTTTTAGATTTTGTGATGAAATTCATTAATTCCCCTTATTTCGCTAATATAATGGTGTTATTAAGTGCAATAGTTGATTTATACCCATATTCTGAGGAGTTTAAATGCTTTTATCATGTATTAATTCCCCACAGTGGTACTGTCGCTTGTGTACATGTTATAGAGTCTTGAATATAGCCCGCGCTCTGCCATAAGTTCTTCATGGCTGCCCGATTCCTCTATCCCATCTTCTGTGAGAACCAGGATCTTGGTAGCATTCCTGATGGTGGTGAGCCTGTGGGCTATTGTCAGGGTGGTCCTTCCGCTAGTCAGTTTTGTAAGTGATTCCTGGACTATCCGTTCACTTTCATTGTCCAGTGCGGACGTAGCTTCGTCGAGAATCAATATTGGAGGATTTTTGAGAAAAACTCTGGCGATACTGATCCTCTGCTTTTGACCTCCGGATAACTTGACGCCTCGTTCACCAACATAGGTATCGTATCCTTCGGGCAGTTCCGTTATGAAGTCATCGGCTCCTGCCATAGAAGCTGCCTTCTGAATTTCCTCATGAGTAGCTCCCGGTTTTCCGTATTCGATGTTGTCATATACCGTTCCCGAGAATAGATATACATCCTGCTGGACCATGCCGATCTGGGATCTCAGGCTGTTGGTGGTCACCGTTCTTATGTCGATACCGTCAATGAAAATCGATCCGCCGGTCACATCGTAGAATCTTGGAATGAGGTTGCACAGAGTAGTTTTCCCTGCGCCGGATGGACCTACCAGGGCTATGTTTTCTCCCTTTTTGATTTTAAGATCGATGTTCGAAAGGACGTTTTCATCATCATCCATATAATGGAAACTGACATTATCAAATCTGATGTTACCGTCAATATCCGGCATAGGCTCAGCGTCTTCCGCATCTTTGATTTCCACATCTTCGTCCATTACTTCAATAAATCTCTCGATACCGGTGATCCCCCGCTGGAACTGCTCTGTGAATTCCACGATCCTTCTGACTGTGGCCAGGAGCATTGTCACATATAGAAGATATGCGATGTAATCGCCTATGGTTATAAGTCCGTTAATGAGAAAAACAGCACCGGCGACAACTACGACTATATACATAAGCCCGTCGAAGAAACGGACAGTACTTTGAAATCCTGCCATATATTTGTATGCTTCCCGTTTTATATCAAGGAAACCGTCATTTCCTTTTTTGAATTTTTCTTCTTCGATGTTTTCATTAGCGAAGGATTTGACCACACGGACCCCGAGAAGGCTGTCTTCAACCTGAGCATTTATTTCGCCAAGCTGATTTCTTGACTTCTTGAAGGCTGTACGCATTTTCTTGCTGAATGTCATTGAACATAGAATCATAATAGGGATCATTGCGAAGATTATCAGTGTAAGCCATAGGTTTACAGAACTCAGGATGCAAAATGAGACGATGATCTTAACTGCGGCTATATAATATTCTTCAGGGCAATGATGGGCAAATTCGGTTACGTCGAAGAGGTCGCTGGTGATCCTGGCCATGAGCTGACCTACCTTGGTGTTATTGTAGAAAGTATAGGAAAGATCCTGCAGGTGTTCGAACAGATCTCTTCTCATGTCAGTTTCTATCTTTGCCCCCATCACATGACCGACATTAGACATATAGTAATTTGCTATAACGTCAACGATTCTCAGAGCAAGGTAGATAAGACCTATGGTAAGTACCAGACGAACAGTCAAATCATTCAGATCGGTAGTTGCTGTATCAGTAATAAACCTGACTATGATGGGGAGTACCAGGTCGCATAGAGTAGTAAGTGTGGCACAGAAAAGATCCAGTATGAGTATATGTCTGTATGGTTTGAAATAGGGAATAAACCTCTTAATCAGATAAGAGGTTTTGTGTGTGTTGATTTTATTTTTTTCTTTGGCCATTTCTCTTTATCCCCAGTAAGCTATGACGGGAAGCAGTATTTCTCCAAGCAGCATGAATGCAAGAATTATATAGAAGAGGAATCTCCCGTAATATTGTGAATAATCATTGTCTTGGAGCTTTCTGACCCGGTTGATACTGATTATGGCAATTGTAGCTGCGATGATCATGATGGCCCCCCATATGTTGCCGAATTCGACCAGTCCGGCGGTTTCAGCATCCGGCAGCAGATTAGTTCCCACTATGATATTACCTACGGCTCCGAATAAGGCACCGGGGATCATGCCAAGTGGGTCTACATGATGGTACGTACAGATGTAAAGCGATATCATGATCCATACCAATGTTGCGTATAGGGCGATGAAACATTTTAAGTAGAGACCGAAATCCGATCTTTTGATCTCCATTGCAGTAACCACTTCCGATGTCATTTCTTTATCTTTGACTGTAGGGTTGCCATGAGTGCTGTTGTATTCATATGTGACATCACCTACAGCAAAACGCTTAAGATCAAATCCTGTAATTGTGAGGTTTTCGTTTATTCCACTGTTTTTCTGGTCCGAGACGTAACGAACCTCCTGTATCGGATCATCAGACTCAACATAGAACCTGAGCTGATGAGTCCCCAGCGGGAACCTTTTAACATCAAAATTCTTGGAAACGGTGACATCCATTGATACCAGCTGGTAATTCGTATCACCGTTATGCATGTCTTCCATCATTTCCTTGCTATTGACCGAACCTTTATAGATGCGGAAATTATTGGCAGGATCCAGATCAGGGTCGCCTTTCCAGTCAAACCAGACCAAGATCTCAACTCGGTATTCCGAATTTTTCATGTCGATCCTGCGAATGTTCTCAACGTAAGTTCCCACTTTTACCTTTTGGGCATGTTTTGAGAGTTTTTTTGCTTTTTGTGCCTGCTCTGGTGTATCAGTAAGATCTTTAACCCAGCGATAATTCTGATCAGCGCTTTCGATGATCAATACAGAACAGAAATATGTCAGAACTAGAGTAAATATTACTGCAAAGCTTCCAACCATGCGAAAAATTCGTTTCTTTTGTTCAGCGTTTAAATCTTTAAAATAGATGCGCTTTCTATCTGGCATATCCACCTCAAATAAATAATAAATACAATAAACCGTACATCTGTAATTTTATATCATCAGACAAAAAGAATCAACAGAATATAAAAAATGCTCTGGCGAATTTTTGCCAAAGCACTTTTTTTACTTAAATATCAATAACTAGTCGAGAACAAGACTTGGGGGAGCATATGTTCTTGCACTGTATTCCTGATTCAGCTCATATAGTCCCTTCGGGTCAGATCCGAATAATTTATATTTTGTTATCATATCTTCAGCATTTTTTTCTTCTTCTCCCTGCTCCTTGATGAACCAGTTCAAGAACTCCTTGGATCTGTAATCATTTACCTTGTCCGCTGCAGCATAGATAGCGTTAATGAGAGCAGTTACGGTCTGTTCATGTTTCAGCTGCACATCCAGCGGGTCTGCAAAGGTTTTGAATTTTTCATCCGGAGCATCGATGGGAAGCAAGGTGATCTTTTCACTGTTATTCAGCATATACGTTCTGAATAACAGGGCATGGTCCATTTCCTCCTGAGCCTGTACATAGAAGTAATTGTCATATCCGTCAAGTCCGGCATCGCTGTAGAAGTTTGCCATATCCAGATATAGATACGCCGAATACATTTCCTTCATTATCTGTTCGTTTATAAGTTTTGCTACTTTTTTGTCTAACATTTCCTTCCTCCTTTGTGATGATTCTCTTTAATTATGACTTGCCTGCTATGATTTATATTGTAACACTATATTCGGTCGATTGCTAAAAAAGAAGAAAATAATTTATGATATGATATAATGTACCGATTAGAATATCATCATGTATAGGAGGACAAAATGTCGAAATTTATTATATCAGATAAATTCTGGGAAATATTCCCCGAGGCAGAAATATCAGTGATCCTTGCGAAAGGTATGGACAGCAGCGAAAGCGGTGTCGCGGCCAGCCGAAGTGATATAGACAGTGAGCTCAAGGAGTCTAATACAAACGCAAAGAAGTTTTTGACCGAAGATGTATTCAGCGAGAATAAAGTGATCTCAGTCTGGCGTGAAGCATTCCAGAAATTTAAAACAAAAAAGGGAGCAAGATGCTCAATAGAGGCTCTTCTCAAGCGAGTCGATAAGGGTAATGAGATCGGCCCCATTATTCCTTTGGTCGATGTATATAACACGGTATCTCTTAATTTCGGCATCCCCTGTGGTGGCGAAGACATTGATTCACTAGAAGGAGATATGTTATTGACTATTGCAGACGGCGGTGAGGCCTTTTTCCCGTTGGGTGCGGAGAAAGAAGACCATGCTCTGGCGGGAGAAGTCATTTACAAGGATGATGAAGGTGCTGTCGTAAGATGCTGGAATTGGCGTGAAGGGGAGCGGACTATGCTCACCGAAGATACCAAAGATGCTTTTCTGATTATCGAGTCGGCGGATCCGGGAAGGCACGATGATTTTGTGGCTGCGACGGAAGCACTGGATGCAAAGGTCAGAAAATATTTTGGATGCGACACGGAAATGAATTTTTTGAATATAGATAACAGGGAAATCGAATTGTAAAAGACTTTATAATGAGTCCATCAGGATTTGTCGTGACCATAGTATAAATTTATTATTATAAAATTTGGGTATTTTGGGTATATAGGATATGAGCACTGAATGAAAGACGTTATCAAATAATAACTACTTTGATAAATCCTGCTCAGGCAGGATTTATGGAGTGAGAAAAGAGTATTATGATGAAAACAAATAAAATTGGACCCATTGAGAATTATCCGGATAATACCATGACCGAAGTTGAAGTTGACGGTAAACACATCCTTGTCGTAAATAACGGAAAAGAGATATTTCTCACAAATGCACGCTGTCCTCATCTTGGAGGGAAATTAGCAAAGGGAACTCTCGAAGGATCGGTGGTCACATGTCCTCTACACGGATCAAAGTTTGATGTTGAGACAGGAAAAGTGATACTGTGGACTCGTTACAGTGGGCTGGAACTAAAATTGGCCAAAGCCACCAGACATCCCCATGACTTGCAGACATATAATACTAAGATTGAAGAGGGTATTCTCTATTTAGGTGATCCAAAATAAGATCACGGGATTTATACATGATTATCCGAAATGAACAAACAAACGACTACGAAGAAATATTGAGCCTTACTTATGAGGCATTCCAGCTATTGGACTACCCGGGCAGAAGACGTGTGGATGAGCATTACCTCATCTATTTGCTTTGTGGGTCGCCTTATGTGATTTCTGAACTTGGGTTTGTAGCGGAAATCGATGGTGAAATAGTGGGACATATTCTTTATACCCACAGCTATGTGATAAATAAGCATGGGACGAAAATTCCAACTATAACATTTGGTCCATTGTCGGTATTGCCAAAATACCACAGAAAAGGTATAGGCAGGGCATTAGTAATGCATAGCATGGATAAGGCCCGGGATATGGGTTTTGGCGCCGTGCTGATAGCCGGCGTTCCTGATTATTATCCGAAGCTGGGATTTGTTCGGGCTCGTGAATACGGAATCACACTGCCTGACGGGTCTTCGGAAGACTTTCTCATGGCATATGAGTTGGTCCCCGGATTCCTTTCCGGCGGAGGGACACTTCATTTCGACGCAAATGATATATTTGAAAAGGCAGAAAATGATGAGGAAGGGTTTACGGACTTTAACGATGATTTTTTAAAAACGATTCGTTAGTTTCGATTGTCAGCCCAGTTTCTTCTGAACTTCTCAAGCACTGTTTCGGCATTTTTTCTGCCCTGGACAAAGCGCTCAAAGAACTCGTCAAAAGCGAGTACGATCAATATACTGTAATCGGTCGTTTGCAAAAAGTTTGCGAGATTCTCTCCTACCGAAATGTTACTGAAATTGATTATCTGCGAACCTATCAAAAGGATGGCATAAAACAGGTACAGCATTGCCTTGAAGGAAATATAGTTATCGATATACCACCTGACAAGGCGGTAATTTTTCTCCATGTCCTTCTCTCCCTTTATCTCTTCAACAAGTTTTGGGGATGCAAAATACCTGAGGATGAGTATATCCAGAGTCAGACCCAAAGCAACCATCCCAAGATTTGCGATATATGCATACAGCAGGGAGTATCTGGCCAGCCCGGTAACCAGAAAATATAGGATCGCTCCATATATTACATTTGTCGAAACTGCGTACGCCACATACTTGCCCAGTCGTTTTATTTTATTTGACATTTTATTTTCTCCCGTTGTTTTTGTAGAATCACCTTTAAAAAGACAGTGCCGACAATTCATTTATTTTTCGGTCATTATATCATGGTGGATTGGGCGGTTCAAATATGAAGGAAATAATGTGTGGTTAACTTGTGATAATGTCCCGTCAAGAATGACTTGAGAAAATGCTTTCAGTTACAACACTATTCAATCTTGTTGGTATCTTTGGAAAAGAACCGTCCCGAAACATTAATTTTGAGACAGCCCTTATTTCAGCCTTTTGCGGCAACGGATATGATACTTCTGATAAAGAAAAAATGTTTCTACAAAAAATTGACCCAAAATTTGGTCCAAAATCAGGGTTATGCGAACTTTTTCACAGTTCAGTTAAGAAAAATGTACATCAATGCATAATAACAGACTCAAATCTCTGATTTGGAGACATGCTATAGGACACAACCCCGATTTTTGACCATAAAACGCCTCCAAAAGTTGCACTTTTACTAAGCGTCATTTTGAGACAGCCCCTTTTAATGGTGCACGCGACGGACTTGGCATCTTTCGCAAACGAAATCTGCCGTTCTGCACTCGTGCGACGAGCTTGAACACCTCAGCGGCAAATGCTCCATGAGCATCTGCTTATCGCTTCGGTCCTGTCGGTTCAAGTACTTTCTTCTGTTCAACTAAAAAACACCTGTATACCTAAAGGTATACGGGTGTTTTAATGGTGCACGCGAAAGGACTTGAACCTTCATGAAGTTGCCTTCACACGGACCTGAACCGTGCGCGTCTGCCAATTCCGCCACGCGTGCATAATAATTCTACAAGCATCATTATAATGGCTGGACAAATTAAATGCAATGCCTAAATACTCATGGTTTTAAATACTCCCGGCTTTTTAAGTATTGCCCACAATGAATAATCTTTGACTAATTGAGTCACCTGTCCGGCAATAACGGAATCAAGGCTCAATGAATATCAGTCATGTGGTTCTCCATCGCGGGAATATTCAATAACACATAATTGGCGGATAAATTGAAAAACCCCCAAATGTGATAACCGGAATAAATATGTTAAAAAAAAATTGACTATAAAGCTAGGTAGGTATAATATTTAAGTGTAGGTAGAAAGTGAGTGGAACTTGTTTCCATTTTAAAATTACGGGGGGACTTGCATGTGTTGAGACTCATATGCTTAGTACTGGTCATTGCAGGGGTAATTCTAGCCATTATAGGTTTCATTACTTATAATAAAATTTTAAAATACTCTGTTAAAAATATTATTAAACTGCCACTTCATTATAATGCGATCAAAAATGCAATCAGGTTAATGATAGTTTTTTTTGTCATCGGTTTTATCATAGGCGGTGTAGATGTTTTCTCGAATATAGATATCGCTCCCATGTTTTATTTTGTCATAATCGTATTCTTCGTAGCAGCTGTTTTTATGGATCTATTGATATTTCATATGTATACTTTGACA
Source organism: Anaerovoracaceae bacterium (assembly GCA_031553035.1). Taxonomy (GTDB): domain Bacteria; phylum Bacillota; class Clostridia; order Peptostreptococcales; family Anaerovoracaceae; genus JAVBLY01. The sequence continues at coordinate 46,152 of JAVBLY010000005.1, forward strand.
AAAACATTGGTAAAAAAAAGTGAAGATTTGAACGATGCCTTTTCTGAAATCGAAAAGAACAATATTGAACTGCAGGCCGAGGTCGACTCTCAAGTTGGCGAGATCATCGGAAGAGATAATTTACTTCATTGCGTGAACAGGGTTGCCGCAAATCTCCTCTCTTTGAATATTGATAAATTCGATGATACGGTTATAGCATGCCTGGAAGATCTAGGGGGGGCTACGGCCTCAGACAGGATCACAGTATGGAAAAATTTTGAAAAGGACAGTCGGCTGCACTGCAAAAAAATATATGTATGGAGAAGCAATACATGCAACTGCAAACCGGAGTCGGTATATAGCGAAATACCTTATGACGATTTTATGATGGACTGGAAGCAGATATTAGCCAGTGGCAAGAATATTTCCGGGATGGTGAAGAATATGGACGATATGGAACGGGAGGTAATAGTGCCTGACGGAATCCTGTCAGTGCTCATTGTCCCTTTGTTTTTACAAGGGCATTTCTGGGGATATATAGGGTTTGACGATTGCAAAGAAGAAAGAACATTCACTGACTTTCAAAGTGGAATGCTCAAATCCGCCGGTGTTATGATCGCAACCGCATTACATCAGAACGAGAATATACAAAAGCTTATGAAGGCCAGGGAAGAAGCGTTATCCAGCACTAAATCAAAGAGTGAATTTTTGTCAAATATGAGCCACGAAATAAGAACTCCCATCAATGCCATAACCGGGATGACCAGTATAGCACTGAAATCCGACAGCATAGAGAAAACAAAAGAATGTCTGGAAAAAATAGATGCTTCGTCCAGTCAGTTACTTGCTCTGATCAATGATATTTTGGACATCAGCAAGATAGAAGCCGGGAAAATGGAATTGGTCAATGAAACCTTCGACCTTTTTAAAACAATATCAAATGTAAAGCTCATATCTGAAGTCAAAGCCGCAGAAAAAAAACAGGATTTCAAACTTGCTATAGCGGATAATGTTCCCAGATTTATAAAGGGTGATTCAGTAAGGATCAGTCAGGTACTTCTGAATTTGCTTTCGAATGCAATAAAGTTTACAGACGAAAAAGGAGAAATTTCTCTGAGTGTAAAAAGTTCCGATACTTATGACAGTGGAGATAAATATATTATCAGGGCTGAAGTTACCGATAACGGAATAGGCATTCCCGAAGAGCTGCAGGCTCATTTGTTTGACGCATTCGAACAGGCGGAAAAAACAACTTCAAGAAGGTTCGGAGGCACCGGCCTGGGACTTACCATCAGTAAGCAAATAACCAATCTGATGGGCGGAGATATTATTGTAAAGAGTGAAGTTGGCGTGGGAAGTACGTTTACAGCAATTTTTAAAATGGAAAAAGGTTTTGAAAGTGATCTTTCTGAAATCAGCACAATAGCTGATGTTGTAGTTGAGAAAGAATATGAACTGTCAGGGCGATCGACCATGATCGTAGATGATATCGAAATAAATCGTGATATCGTAGAGAGCATACTCAGTGAGAAGGATATGAAAGTGTATTGTTTTGAAAACGGAAAAGACGCAGTTGATGCTTTTCGCGTGAATCCGGTGAAATATGAACTTATTCTCATGGATATCCATATGCCGCTTATGGACGGGTATGAGGCGACCAGACAGATACGGGCTATGGATAACGGATATGGCAGTAAGGTGCCCATAATAGCCATGACGGCAAACGCGTTTGATGAAGATATAAAAAAATGCAAAGCTGTTGGAATGAATGACCATATTGCAAAGCCGATTGATTACGACAGGATGTTCAAGCTGATGAATCATTATTTAAACCGTTGACATTAAATCTATTGACATCGTAAAGTCAATGCATTAATATCTAATTAAATAACGGGGAGGCTAAACGCCTGAGAGGGAGCATACGCTCCGACCCATATAACCTGATGCGGATAATGCCGCCGTAGGGACCATAAGGAATTTGGTTTATACCGCATCATATTGATTGGTGCGGTTTTATTTTATGAAAAAGTCGATCAAACGCAACTACATACTGCCGGGTGCATTGCTTGCTGCCATCCTGATAATATGGGAACTTGCCGTGAAAATAAGCGGTACTCCCATATACATTCTGCCTGCTCCGTCTGACATTGGAGCCGCTCTGGTCCGGGATTTTGGAAAGTTAATAGCTGAAAGTGCAGTTACCATGGAGGAAACTCTTTTGGGAATGACAATAGCCATTGGACTTGGAATGATAGGTGCTCTTCTAATGGACAGATTCGGCATCATGAAAGATGCAGTATATCCTCTGCTGGTAATAAGCCAGGCTATACCTGTCATTGTCCTGGCACCGATATTTATCATCTATCTGGGATTTGGCATGGCTCCCAAAGTTCTGACCGTCATACTTATGTGCTTTTTCCCGATAATCGTTACATTTACGGACGGTCTTGGCAGGGTGGACGAAAGACTGACAAATCTGGCAAGGTCCTATGGTGCAAACAGCCTTCAGGTATACAGCATTATAAAAATACCTGCAGCTGCCGATTCACTTTTCTCGGGGATGAAGATAGCTGCTACTTACAGTGTCACAGGAGCTGTAGTAGGAGAGTGGCTGTCGTCGGACAGCGGTCTTGGGTACTATATGCTTGTCACAAAAAACGGATATATGCTGGACAAAATGTTTGCCAGTATTTTTATTGTAGTAGTGTTATCGTTGTTAATGAATGCTCTGGTCAGGCTGATAAGATATTTTGTTTTACCGGGCATGAGACAGAAAAGGGGTAAAGATGAGAATTAAGAGAAGTAGATTAAGTAAGTTATTGGCATTGTCAGTTACCTTGATAATGGTGTTCTCGCTGGCCGCATGCGGAGCAAGCGAAGAACAAAGCGGAAAAGGTCTGGAGAAAGTCACGCTGATCCTGGATTACGTGCCAAATACCAACCACACTGGTTTTTATGTGGCAAAATCAAAGGGCTGGTTCGAAGAGGCAGGACTGGATGTTGAGATAATCGAGCCCGGTGATAACAGCGTCACTACGCTCATTGCCGCCGGCAAAGGAGATTTTGGAATCAGCTTTCAGGAAGATGTCACATATGCCCGCACTATGAAAGATCCGATGCCGATAAAGGCGATCGCTACGGTTATCCAGCATAATACATCAGGTTTTGCATCGGTCAAAGATAAAAATATTACCAGCCCGAAAAACTTCGAAAACAAGACTTATGCAGGCTGGGGTTCACCGTCGGAAGAGTCAGTCATAGAGGCTGTCATGAGAAAAGACGGCGCTGATTTTGATAAAACGAAGATAACTGTTTCAGATGGTTCCGGATATGAGCTGCTGAAAGACAAAGTGGACTATATGTGGTTCTTCTGGGCATGGGACGGCATTGCAGCACAGAGGGCCGGTATGGATCTCAATTATTTTGAAGTCAGAGACTTTGATGACAGACTGGATTATTATACTCCGGTCATAATAGCATCAGAAGAAAAAATCAAAAGAGATCCCGAAACCGCAAAGAAATTTTTGACAGCTTCGAAAAAAGGATATGAGTACAGCATAGAAAATCCTGATGAGTCTGCTGAGATCCTTCATTCGTATGCAGATACATATGACATAGAAATGCTCAAAGAATCCCAAAAATACCTTGCTGATAAATATATTGACGATGCGGAATACTGGGGTGTGATGAAAGATGAGGTCTGGAACAGATATACAGAATTCATGGTAGAAAACGGGTTGATAGAAAAGAAAATCTCGGCAAAAGAGTGTTACACAAATGAATTTCTCACTCAATGAAAATTATGTTGCAAGGATATTTGTATGAAGATCAAAATAGAAAAACTTAATATAAGGTTTGACGGGGAGATGATCCTTGAGGATTTTCATTTGGATGTGGAAGAAAAAGAATTTGTAACCATTCTCGGCAGATCAGGAAGCGGAAAAACCACACTTCTTAATACTATTTCCGGCACGGTGATACCCGATGAAGGCGTAGTATTGGCAGATGGAAAGAAAGTCACGGGAATATCGTCCCACGTCGCATATATGCCTCAGGACGATCTTCTTCTCCCGTGGAAAAATGTCCTTGATAATGTTACACTGTATGGGAGGATCAACGGCGAAAAGAAGGATGCCAGACATGTCGCCGAAAAAGAGATGGAAGCATTTGGTTTAAGAGGATATGAAAAGAAGTATCCAAATGAACTGTCGGGAGGGATGAGGCAGAGGGCGGCATTCCTTAGGACAGCTCTTTGCGGGGCGGAAACTTTGCTTTTGGATGAACCATTTGCATCTCTTGACATTATGACCAGAAAAGATATGCAGAAGTGGCTCCTTAAAATGAAAAGCAGGCTTAACAGGACGGTTCTTTTGGTGACCCATGATATAGATGAAGCACTTTTTCTGTCGGATCGTGTAATAGTTATATCAGGAAGGCCGGCTGCGATAGAAACGGAATTTGTACTTGACGGTAGCAAAACTCAAGCAGAAATCAAAGGAGAGATATGGGAAATATTGTCGAATTGAAAAACATTGAGAACTTCATCATCAGCGATGAGGCGGGAGCAGAATACTACGGAGGTTGTGACACCTGGTATGCAGAAAAAAAACACCTTGAGATCGGCAACGGCGCCGCTACCCTGGCCACCATACTTTCATATTATGCACGCAGCTGGGAATACTTCGATTCTCTCTGCTCATTTGATCCCAAAAAAAAGGATACATTCACTAAATACATGTATGACGTTTTGAGATTTGTTTCGCCGGGTCTGATCGGTATTATGGCCGGCGATCTTAGAAAAGGCGCCAAAGAATACTCTGAAACAAGAGGGTTCGTATTTACTTCATCGGAGTTTGCCATACCCGGGCCGAAACTCAATAGACCTGAATACCGGGCAATGACTCAATATATATATGACGGACTGTCCAGAGACATACCCGTCGGGTTCATAAATTTGGGCAGCGGTCATCTTAAAAATCTGAAGAGCAATCACTGGGTCATCATTGTCAGAATGGATACTGAAAATGGAATGCTAGATGTTATAGACAATGGGAAACTCATGCAGCTCGACTTTAAAAAGTGGCTGAAAAAGACTAAAATGGGAGGTTCTCTCGCCATAGTCGAGCCGGAATTCGAAGAAGAATAATACAGGTTTTTCTTGTATTACCAAGTCATAGTGTTATAATGAAAAAATAGAAGCAGAGGTATTTTCTGACAGGGCAGTACGTCTGTTTATATGCAATTATTACATAGTTTTTCGTTTGATAAAGTAAAAGGAGGAATGTGATTTGAGTAAAGTTAAAACCGGGAAATACACCTCCGAAGCTGTTTTAGGCTTCAATCACAGGACCGCTATGGAAGAGGCTGCAAGATGTCTTTTATGCCATGACGCTCCCTGTAGTGAAGGGTGTCCCGCCGGAACAAATCCGGGAGATTTCATCAGATCTATCCGATTCAGGAATGTTAAAGGTGCAGTCGATACGATCCGTGAAGGCAATGTCATGGGAGCAACCTGCGCGAAAGTTTGTCCGTATGACAAACTGTGCGAGGAAGCATGCAGCAGATGCGGAATTGACAGACCCATAGAGATCGGCAAACTTCAGCGTTATGCCATGGAACAGGAAAAGGCTCTGAAAATGAAGCCTCTCACAGCTCCGGCAAAGAAGCTAAAAGAAAAAGTGGCTTGTATAGGAGCAGGACCTGCATCACTTGCGTGTGCAGCGGAACTTGCAAAGGCAGGTTACAAAGTTACTATTTTTGAAAAAGAAGCAAAGGCCGGCGGTGTTTGTTCTTACGGGATAACCGCTTCAAGACTGCCTCAGAAGACAGTTGATCAGGATATCGCAACTGTCAAAGGCCTGGGCGTCAAATTTGAATTCGGCAAGGAAATAGGCAAAAAGGTTACGGTAGAAGATCTCCTTAAAGATGATTACGATGCAGTATTCATCGGTGCAGGTCTCTGGAACCCTAAGAAGCCCCAGATCCCCGGTGCAGAGCTTAAGAATGCAGTTGCCGCAGTGGATTTTCTTAAAGAAGCAAGGAAAAAGAACGGACTTTCCAAGGTCAAGGGCAAAAGCGTCGTCATCATAGGCGGCGGAGACGTTGCCATCGACTGCGCAGTAGCAGCCAAGCTATCCGGAGCAGAAAAGTCAGCTATCTGGTACAGAAGAACTCTGGAAGAAGCTCCAGCAAACATGGATGAGTGGCATTATGCACTTTCACTGGGGATCACTGTCACAACAAATATGGCTCCAGACATGATCGAAGGAGACAAGAAAGTACAGTTCGCCAAGTTCAAGGGCAGAGACAAGAAATCCGAAGCGAAAATAGCGGCGGACTACGTAGTATTTGCAATCGGACAGGCTCCCGAAGATATGACAAAGATATCCGGAACCAAGCTTACAGAAAAAGGAACTATCAAAGCGACCAAGACCGGAAAGACCAATGTTAAAGGCGTATTCGCCGCAGGCGACATCGTTAACGGAGGCAACACGGTAGTTGAAGCTGTTAAAGAGGGTAAGGATGCAGCTGCCGAGATAGCCTTATATTTAGAAAAGAAAGGGGTGAAATAAGATGACTTTTAAAAAAGACTTATCGATCGATTATTTAGGCGTAAAATGTGAAAATCCATTTTTCCTGTCATCATCACCCGTAGGCGGTAACTATGACATGGTTGCAAAATGCTTCGAAGCCGGATGGGGCGGAGTATTCTTCAAAACCATCGGTAAATTCGTAGCAGACGAATGTTCTCCCAGATTTGACAACAACGTCAAAGAAGGAATGCCTTGGGTCGGATTCAAGAACATGGAGCAGATCTCTGACAAACCGACAGAGCAGAACTTCGAATTTCTCATGAGACTCAAAAGAGACTTCCCTGAAAAGGTAATCGTCTCATCTATAATGGGCGAGGGCGAAGACGAGTGGAAGGAACTTGCCAAGATGTCGGAGCAGGCAGGAGCAGACCTGATCGAAGGTAACTTCTCATGCCCTCAGATGACAACTCACTCCATGGGCTCAGACGTTGGAACTAACCCTGAACTGGTGGAAAGAAACAGTAAGGCTGTAGCCGGCGCTACAGATATTCCATTCATAGCCAAGATGACTCCGAATATCACTTCAATGGAGATCCCTGCAAGGGCAGCTATGAAAGGCGGAGCCCAGGGAATCTCAGCTATCAACACAATCAAATCCATCACAAATATAGATCTTGAGAACATGACAGGCATGCCTGTTGTAAACGGAAAATCATCGATTTCAGGTTATTCCGGAGCTGCTGTTAAGCCTATTGCGTTGAGATTTGCAGCTCAGGTCCTTCAGGATCCGGAGCTCAAGGGAATTCATTTCTCCGGTATCGGCGGAATCGAAACATGGAGAGACTGTCTCGAGTTCTTCCTTGTAGGATGCAGGAACCTGCAGGTCACAACTGCCATCATGCAGTACGGGTACAGAATCGTTGACGATATGATCAGCGGACTGTCACACTGGATGGATGAAAGAGGATTCGAGAAACTTGACGATTTCATCGGTATGGCTCTTCCAAATCTGATACCTGCCGAAGAACTTGACAGAGATTTCAAGATCCTTCCGGACTTCAATCACAAGACATGTGTCGGCTGCGGGCGATGCTACATATCATGTTATGATGCAGCTCACCAGGCTATCGACTGGGATGAGAAGAAAAGACGTCCCGTTCTCAACGATAACTGCGTAGGTTGTCACCTGTGCTTAAATGTTTGTCCCGTTCAGGAATGTATCACACCGGGCGAGATCGAATGGAAGCCGGGCAGAAAGAAGCATAAGATCGAGATGAAACATCATTACGAATAATGACCATCATGTAATCATAAAGGGCAGGCCGATCGGTCTGCTCTTTTGATATGATGCAAATGACATTGTAATATGTTAAAATCAAGTATGGAAAAAAACAAGGATGAAGAGGTGTATTATATCTACATGCTGGAATGCGCAGACGGAAGCCTCTATACAGGAATAACAAACGACCCGGATAAACGCATAACAAGCCACAACAACGGCAAAGCATCCAAGTATACCCGATCGAGATTGCCGGTTAAGATGGTTTACAAAGAGGAGGTTCTGGGTAAAGGTAAAGCATTATCACGTGAGAAAGAAATAAAAAAACAAACACGGGCAGAGAAACTTAAAATGCTGAAAGGATAACAGAAAGGATTTGTTTATGAGCTTTTTTTACCAAAGCAAAGAGAGTAACAAGGAGCGTAACATGGGGAAAAAATATGGATATGGAATAGCTGTTGGAGCAGGTATTCTGGTATTGGCGGCAGGAGTTATAGTGCTGTCAAAACTGGATACAGAAGACCAGGCTCAAAAAAAAATCAAAAAAGCAGCCAGAAAGATCAAAAGAGAATCTAAAAAAATCGCAGGTCTCGCAATAGACAGAGCTGAAAGCTTTGCTGAGTATGCTGCTGAGCACGGCACTGAATTTGCGAGCAGTGTTAAGGATAAATCCGGGGATATAACAGAAGAGATCCTGGACGATGCCAGAACCACTGTTAATAAAGCAATCAAAAAAGCCAAAAAGAAAATGAAGTAGCTAACGCCGATTTTTTTTCTCGGTTTTTTGTGCATACATTAATTTGTCCGAACGGCTTATAAGAGTGTCGATATCAGTTTCGGTTTCGGTATCAAAATCGGTTATTCCATAACTGAACGAAAGCTTGTATGGTAGATTGTATTTTGTGTTGAAATTATCGATGTCGGACTGGATTTTGTGAAGTACGTTTTCCGCATCGCTGCCTACGCCCTCCAGGATTATTACGAATTCATCTCCGCCCCATCTAAAGATCATATCTGTTTTTCTGATATTTGACCTAATAATGTTAACTGTTTCAATTATCATATTGTCACCGGCATCATGACCAAATTTATCGTTTGTCAATTTCAGATCATCGATATCGATGAAAACAAGGCTGGAAGATTTACTGGGATCACGGTTCGGGTTAAGAATATTATTACCGATTACCTGATATCCCCATTCTCTGTTGTGGACTCCGGTTAGGGTATCCGTTGAAGCGTAGTACTCAAGCTGCTGTTCGTATTCCTTTTTGTTTGTGATCTCGACGGCGCTTTCGAGATGGACCAGTCTGCCGTCTATCCAGGGGAAAACAGTGTCTTTTGTCATATACCACTTGCCCGATTTTTGATTCTGAAAATCCCAGGTATATGTTTTATCGGTGAATTCACCGTGTTCATCTTTAAGATGCTTTTCTGGACAGAAGTCGCATATTTCCGCATTTCCCTGGATTATTTCATGGCATTGCTGACCGATGACCTCATCCTTTTTCATGCCTACAGCACTCAAGAACGCCTGGTTAACAAATACAAGTTCGTGAGTTTCTATGTCGTTTGCATATATGATATAGTCCTGTTTGTCCAAGATGGTCTGGACAAGATCGGAACTTCGCTGCATCTGACTAAGTGCGTTTCTTTTTGTGATCAGGGATACGAGGATACTTGAAATGCCTTTGAGCAGCTGGATCTCTGCTTTACCCCATTTTCTGTAAGACATAGTATCGTCAAAACCAACATATCCAAGAGGTTTATCCGCCCCGTAAAGCGTTATTATAGCAAGAGATTTAATTCCCTGAGCTTCCAGGATCTCTCTGTCCATGTCCGGAAGATCTCTGACATCATCTGTTATATACATGCCGCTTTCTACGATTTCATTGTAGTTATAATCAGCTTTTGCCAGACTTTGAAGATCCTGAATGGCAGGATCTATTCCTTCATTGCACCACTCATAGGTATTTGCCGTCATCGTCTGTGATGTTTCTTCAAAGATATATGCTCTGCTTACATCTACATAGATACCGACGATGCTGAGTATTTTGTTTATTGCCTCATCTATATCGTGTGTCTGGAATGCGATCTGAAAGGCGGTATTGATAGTATTGTCTACATCAGAAAAAGTCAGCTTTCCGCCGTCATCTTCATTTGCATATATGACAAAATATTCGTTTTTATCCACGGTAACCACATTCGCTGAAAGATAAACAGTGAAAGGTTCTTTTTCAACTGTCAGAAGCGAAACTTTATATCCTGTAAGTGCGCCCATGTTTTCCAGAGAAACAAGAAAGGTGTCACGAGTTTCTTGTTTTTGAAATAGCATAAAGTCGTCAAAGAATTCTTCTGAATCTTTATTCTTGAGTTTGTCTATGGTTAGAAGCGGATTGCATAATAATCTTGCGCTTGTATTTGCAAACACAAGAGGATACCCGTTCTTGTTTTCACAAACGATCACGGGCATTTGAAGGTTCTTGAATGTTTTTTCAAAAAAATCTACGGTCATAATTTTCCCCACATAACTTTAGATATTATTGTAATTGTATCACTAAATATTACATAATTAAAGCCCAAAATAATCAAGTTATGTTTAGGTTTCCAGATAAATCTCCAATTGCTGAAAACACTTGGTTTCTGATATAATAGAGCGTGGAAAATAACCGCTGGAAATACAGAGAAAGGAAAAACATGAGAATACTAGTTTGCATAAATAAACCGGATGACGAGCTTGATAATCAAGCCGGGAGCTTGGCTCAGAATGAAGACCCGTCAATTCTGGATACTGATAACGAGAACGCGCTGGAAGCAGCGCTGAGGATCAAAGACGACCATGAAGATACGGTGATCATAGCTATGACGGCAGGTCCTGCCGAAACTGAAAATATGCTTCGTGAATGTATAGCAAAAGGTGCAGATGATGCCGTCTTGCTAACAGACGATGCTTTTGATTATGAAGACCCGTGGATGGTTGCCGAGATACTGTCAAAGGCTATACTGCAAGGCGAAAATTTCGATCTTATAATTGCCGGAAACCAGTCACTTGATATGGATATTATACAAGTGACTCCACAGCTTTCGAAAAAACTTGATATACCGCTCATATCTCAGGTCCGCGAGCTGAAACTAAATAACGGTACCATAGATGTAAAAAGCGATTTTGAACATTGTACTTTGGACCTCAAGGCAGGTTTCCCTTGTATCCTGTCGGTTGTCAAAGAGATCAATACTCCAAGGTATACGACCATACAGGATATGATCATGTCACTAAGTGCTGATCTTACAGTACTTAGCGCTCATGACCTGGACTTTAAAGATAAAGAGGACATAAACAGTAAACCAATCGATACTCTGCTTTCATTTCCGCTCAAACCCAGAGGTGCCGGGATCAAAATCGAAGGTGATTCCCCTGAGGACATCGCGGAGAAACTGATGAATAATTTACGTAAAAGGGCTGTTTTATAGTACTCGGCACTGTCGGTTCTGACTAAATCCGAGATTTAGAGAACCTTAGTATTGGACCTACCAACGGATTCATAGGAATCCGGGTTAGGTCTCAGGAGGTCAAGATGAGTAATAACGAACATAATGATATATGGGTTTATGCCGAGCAGCAGAACGGAAAGCTCATGAATGTTACACTGGAAATTTTAGGTGAGGGAACCAGACTAAAAGGAGAAATAGACGGCGACTGCAAAGTTTGTGCTGTGCTGATAGGTTCTAAACTGGACAATCTGATAACAAAACTGTATGAGTATGGGGCGGACGCGGTATATATTTTTGACAGGGAATTTCTTTCATATTATAACGAAGATGGATATGCAAAAGTGTTTGCTGATGCAATAGAAGAATACAAACCGGAGATTGTTTTGTTTGGGGCAACCCGCATGGGCAATGAACTTGCATCAAGAGTTGCGGCGGAAGCAAGAACAGGAGTGGTTTCCAACTGTATGAGACTGGATATAGATAATGGTAATTACCTCAAGTACCTGGAAAACACAGGCGACATCGATCTCACAGATATAGACATCAGTACAGCGGAAGGCTTGCTCAAACAGACCAGAGCCGGTAAAGACGGATTGATGGATACTTTAGTCACTGCCGGCTCAAAACCTCAAATGGCTACTATAAGTGCCGGTGTAATGGATAAAAATGAACAGGATGCTTCACGTAGGGGAGAGCTTATGGAAATAAAGTCTGATATCACGAAAGGTGATATCAGGGTTGATCTTGTAAGTATAGTTGAAAAGATAAGTACAATGGCTTCGCTGACGGATGCTGAGATAGTCTGCGCCGGCGGAAGAGGGCTTGGTGATGCAGAGGGACTCAAGCTGATGGAAGAATTTGCAAAAAAAGTGGGCGGCGCCGTAGGAACTTCCCGATTTGTCGTGGATTCAGGATGGACAGATGTTTCCCATCAAGTTGGACAATCAGGTACATATGTTAAGCCCAAAATATACTTTGCCTGCGGAATTTCAGGAGCAATTCAACATCTTGTGGGAATGCAGAATTCAGATGTGATCGTGGCGATCAACAAAAATCCCGATGCACCAATGATGAAGGCTGCGGATTTTGCAATTTGTGATGATCTTTATAAGATAATTCCGGAAATAATAGCTATCTGGGATGATTTTCAGTAGGGTGTCTTGTCACCTGTAAAGATATGTGATATGCTAATTCCATTAATTAAGTATCGGGTTCAAGTTCCCGGTGCCTAACCAACATATGGAGGTCACATTAATGAATCAGATAGCTAAAGAAATAAAAAGACTTCAGAAGGAAAAAGATGTAGCCATTCTTGCACATTATTATTTGCCTGACGAAGTTCAGGAAGTTGCGGATTATGTCGGAGATTCATATTTTCTGGCAGAGATGGCAACCAAGCTGAAAGAAAAGAAGATTTTGCTTTGCGGTGTTTCATTCATGCTGGAAAGTGCCAAGATACTCAATCCTGACAAAACAGTCATTATCCCCGAGGTAGAGGCCGATTGCCCTATGGCACACATGGCCAAAGTCTCTAAGGTAGTTGAGGTTCGGGAAAAATACCCTGATGTTGCTGTTGTGTGCTACGTGAATTCCACAGCGGAGATCAAGGCTCATTCCGATGTTTGTGTAACTTCATCCAATGCTCTTAAAATAGTACAGGCTTTGCCCAACAAGCATATATACTTTATTCCCGATGAAAATCTAGGAAGATTCATAGCCGCTCAGTGCCCTGATAAGGAGTTCATTTTCAACGACGGTCACTGTCATGTTCATTCTCAGCTCTCTGCTGACATGCTAAAAAAGGCAAAGAAGACGCACCCAAATGCCAAAGTTCTTGTCCACCCTGAATGTAAACCCGAAATAACTGAGCTCGCCGACTATGCCGGGAGTACTTCCGGCATAATTGAAATGGCCGGCGAATTCAAGGAGGATGAGTTGATCATAGGCACTGAAATAGGGGTTCTTTATGAAATGAAGCGGCGTTATCCCAACAAGACCTTTTATTCGGCGGGCAAGGAACAGGTCTGTGAAGATATGAAAAAAATCACTCTGGAAAAAGTTTTTGATGCCATAAAAAACGAAACAAACACAGTTGAAATGTCAGATGATCTTATAAATAGAGCAAAAGCATCTCTCACCAGGATGCTGGAGTTGTCCAATTAGGCAATTGCCGTTGTACTGCCGATTCTTAGCCGGCTGAAGCTGGAGAATCTTAGTATCTGACCTACCTGCGATTTCTTCAAAAAATCGGGTTAGGTCTAGGGAGGAAAAATGGAAGACAAATATGATGTTATAATCGTGGGAACCGGCGTTGCCGGGTGTTTTGCAGCTCTTGCGTTCCCTGAAATCTATTCTGTAATGATGATAACAAAAGCAGAGCTTGAGGAAAGCGACTCTTTCCTTGCTCAGGGTGGTATATGTGTAAAAAAGGACGATGATGACAGTAAGTCCTTTGTTGAAGATACTCTTAAAGCCGGTCACTACGAAAATGACGTGGAATCAGTCCAAATAATGGTCAATTCTTCCCCCGATATCATCAACAAACTGATTAGTATGGGCGTCAGATTTGATAAAAATCAAGGTGAATTTTCTCTCACGAAAGAGGGCGGACATTCCACAAATAGAATTATGCACTACAAGGATATAACCGGAGAGGAAGTAACTTCCAAATTGCTGGATAAATTACAGGGAAAATCCAATATAGAAATATTCACTAAAACAACTATGGTGGACCTTCTGACTAAGGATAATGTCTGCTACGGAGTAGTAATAGAAACTGATGATGGAAAGTATCATCAGGTTAGATCAAACAATACAATATTGGCTACAGGCGGTTTGGGTGGCGTTTACGAAAACACGACGAATTATTCTCATTTGACCGGTGATGGCATTGCCATAGCATTAAAAAACGATGTACGTTTAAAGGATATAGACTATGTCCAGATCCATCCCACCACACTTTACACTGAAGATGAAGGCAAGCGCTTTCTCATTTCAGAGGCTGTCCGCGGTGAGGGCGCCATACTGCTGAATAAGGATGGTGAACGGTTTGTTGATGAGCTGCTGCCCAGAGACAAGGTATCTGAAGCGATTCAAAGACAGATGAAACTGGATGGCCGACCTCACGTATGGCTTTCGATGAAAGAGATGAAAAATATCGACATAGCGGAAAGATTTCCGAACATCCATGAAAAATGTTTAAAAGAAGGGTACGATCCCAAAAAGGAATACATACCAGTTGTACCGGCCCAGCATTATCTGATGGGCGGAATCGATGCGGATATCAATGGGCAGACATCAATGAAGCATCTTTATGCCATCGGTGAAACAGCAAATATCGGTGTCCATGGCGCAAACAGGCTGGCAAGCAACTCGCTTTTGGAAAGCGTTGTATTTGCTGAAAGAGCGTCAGTTGATATCATGAAAAACGGCAGATTTGAATTCAGCGATAAAAATTTTGATATAGATTACAGCGACTATACTGATAAGGCTAAACTGGATCAGGAAAAGAAAACATTGATATTAAATGCTATCGAAAAGGAAAAGGAGAAAAGAAATGAGACAGCAACTTGCCGGACTAAATGCGGATAAATATATAAGAATGGCACTTGAGGAAGACATATCCAGCGAGGATGTTTCCACCAATTCAGTAATGCCTGAGGGAAAAACAGGACAGGTCGATCTTATTTGCAAGGAAGACGGTGTACTGGCCGGACTTGATATTTTCTTTAGAGTTTTTCAACTCTTAAGTGATGATGTGCAATGTGATTTCCATTTTAAAGATGGGGATCATGTTAAGAAGGGCGACCTCGTCGGCAGACTCACCGGAGATATCAGGGTGCTTCTTTCAGGAGAGAGAACTGCTCTAAATTATCTTCAGAGAATGTCCGGTATCGCGACATATACGAATAAAATGGTAAAACTTCTTGAAGGAAGTAATACGACTCTGCTTGATACCAGAAAGACCACTCCCAACATGCGTATTTTCGAAAAGTATTCGGTTAAAGTCGGTGGGGGGCAGAATCACCGCTACAATTTATCGGATGGAGTTTTGCTTAAAGATAATCACATAGGAGCCGCCGGAAGCGTTGGAAAAGCCGTTGAAATGGCCAGAGTGTATGCACCTTTTGTCAGAAAAATCGAGATAGAAGTAGAGGACCTTGATATGGTGAAAGAGGCGTTGGATGCTGGAGCGGACATAATAATGCTGGATAATATGGATCCGGAGACCATGAAGAAAGCGGTAGCCATGGCTAGAGGCAAAGCCCTCACTGAATGCTCAGGAAATATTACTAAAGAAAATATCGAAGAAATTATGGGAACAGGGGTGGATTTTGTATCCAGTGGGGCTTTAACTCACTCTGCCCCAATAATGGATCTGTCTCTTAAGAATTTGCATCCCATCGTATAAAAAACGAAGAATAACAGGAGAGCCATGACCGGGGAAAAGAGAAGAGAGAATATAATAAAGGATATCAACAGTTCGGGCGAGCCTATATCCGGCAGCGAACTGGCAAAAAAATATAATGTCAGCAGGCAGCTCATTGTTCAGGATATAGCACTTCTAAGGGCCAGAGGACATGATATTTTCTCTACTAACAATGGATATGTCCCCAATCATGCGGCATCTAAGACACGAGTTTTTCACGTTCTTCATAAGGATGACCAGATCAGAGATGAGCTCAATGCAATTGTGGATCTTGGAGGTAAGGTGCAAGATGTATTTATCGAACATCAGGTTTATGGCCGCCTTGACACAGTTCTCGATATTTCTTCTAGAAGAGACGTTGATAATCTCATAGAAGCGCTGTCTTCAGGGAAATCGGAGCCGCTGAATCATCTGACAAACGGCAAGCACAGGCACACCGTTACAGCCGATTCGGAAGCCATTCTGGATCTGATCGAAAATAAACTCAAAGAAAAAGGTTATCTTGAACAATAATTGTTCAGCAAGCCCTAATTAAGACTGCAATAAAAAAAGACGATAAGTGCTCTTATCGTCTTTTTATGGGTCGCCTTATGGCTCACATATCCATTTTGCCGCCCATGCAGTCTTATTTATTTGAGTTTAAAACCGTAGATTCTCTCGTAGTCTTCTTTTAACTGGTCCCTGAAATCCGGGTGAGCTATTGCAATAAGTCTCTTAGCCCTTTCCGGTAACGTCTGACCTCTGAGTGCCGCAACACCATATTCAGTAACGATGTTGTCCACATCATTTCTTGATGTACTTACTGTGGTTCCCGGTGCCAAAGCAGCGGATATCCTTGATAGAGTACCTTTTTTTGCAGTAGATGTCAATGCGATGAATGATTTTCCGCCTTTAGCCCAAGTTGCACCTCTGACGAAGTCCATCTGTCCGCCTATACCGCTGTACTGTTTTACTCCGATAGCTTCCGCACAAACCTGTCCCATAAGGTCAACTTCAAGAGCTGAGTTTACGGAAATCATATTGTCCAACTTGCTGATTGTTCTGGCATCGTTGACATAATGTATGGGCCAGAATTCTATCATTGGATTTTCATTCAGCCACTCGTACAATTCGGGCGTTCCGCCTGCGAATGATGCAACAGCGATACCGTTGTTGATGGTCTTTTTCTTACCGTTTGCAGCACCTGATTTGATCAGATTCATAGTTCCGGTTGTAATCATTTCTGTATGTATTCCCAGGTTCTCTCGGTGAGTAAGGAAACTCATTACAGCGTCAGGCATAGCGCCAACGCCAATCTGCAGACATGATCCATCATCGATAAGGTCGGCAATGTATTTTCCGATAGCTTCTTCTTTTTCACCGATTACTGATTCTCCTACTGTAAGAATAGGCTCATTGCTCTCAATGAAATAGTCGATCTCGGAAACGTGCACGAATGATTTGCCGAAAACATATGGCATATTTGGATTAACTTCTGCAATTACTGTCTTTGCTGTTTCAGTAGCAGCCCTTTCATAATCGCAGGATACTCCGAATGAACAGTATCCGAACTTATCCGGTGGTGAAACGTGCATAGCAGCGACATCACAGCCGATTGTTCCGTTCAGGATATTGTAGTATGAATCGGAAAAATGCATGGGCTTCATGTAAGTTCTGCCTTCCCATGCTGATTTTCTTGTCGCGGCACCTACGAACATGGCTTCATGTCTGATGCTTTCAGGATTAAGATCCTCGGCAACATGATATCCTGGGCCGTAGCTGAGACCATGGAAAATTCTAACTCCTTCAAGTTCATTTTGTCTTTCCTTAAGAGCCTTGAGCAGTAATCCGGGCTCTCCGCTGGCATGTGTCAGAACGATTCCGTCACCGCTCTTGACTTTTTTAGCAGCTTCTTCAGCAGAAACAGTATGTTCCTTGTAATAAGCTTTCCAGTCCATTAATTTACCTCCATAACATGAGGAAAATAAATTGCAATCCTGCTTTTATTTTCCTTTAAAATTTGCCTTGCCTTTGTTGATAAAGGCAGACATTCCTTCTATTCTATCATCGGATGCAAAAGCTGTTGCAAAAGCTTCAGCTTCGTAAGCTATCCCTGCTTCCAGGGTTAGGTCATAACCGATGTCTATTGCCTTCTTTGCCATCTTAAGAGCTACAGGAGCCTTGGTCAAAATAGTGGCAGCAACTTCCTTTGCCGTTGATATCAGCTCATCCGGCCCTACAAGTTTGTCTGCCAGTCCTATTCTGTAAGCTTCTTCGCCCTTTATCATTTCTCCGGTAAAGGTGTAGTATTTTGCACGGCCTTTACCGATAAGACGTGGAAGTCTCTGTGATCCGCCGAATCCAGGGATAATTCCAAGATTGACTTCAGGCTGACCGAATTTTGCCTTTTCTGAAACGATTCTGATGTCGCAAGCCATTGCAAATTCACAACCGCCGCCTAATGCAAAACCGTTTACTGCTGCGATAGTAGGAATACCAAGCGCTTCAAGCCTATTACAAACAACCTGACCATGAATGGTATTGTCACGCCCTTCAAGACCGGTCATTACAAGCATTTCTGCGATGTCAGCACCGGCGATGAAAGATTTTCCTTCTCCTGTGAATATCAGTACTCTTACAGACTCATCTTTTTCAATAACATCAAAAAATTCTTCAAGCTCATTCATAGTTTCTGTGTTAAGAGCATTTAATGCTTCAGGTCTATTCATGGTCACAAGGCCTATGCCGTCGTTTATTTCGTATTTTATATTCTTGAATTCCATTTAAATTTCCTCCGACACTTCTTAATAAATATTTCAGGTCCACCCCTGAAAAAGGGATGAACCTGAAAGTAAAAAGTATTTGTGATTATTCTCTTTCGAGGAAACCAGCGATGATTCCTCTCTGGATCTGGTTTGTTCCTTCGTAGATCTGGAGGATCTTAGCGTCTCTCATTCTTCTTTCAACGTCGTGATCCTTAAGGAATCCAGCACCGCCGTAGCACTGTACAGCGTCTGTAGTTACTTCCATACCTATGTCAGTAGCATATCTCTTAGCCATTGAAGCTTCCTTAGCATAAGGAAGACCTTCGTCAGCAAGCCATGCAGCTTTGTATGTGAGCATGATTGCTGTTTCGACTTTTACAGCCATGTCAGCGAGCATTGCCTGAACCATCTGCTGCTTTATGATTGGTTTTCCGAACTGGATTCTTTCCTTAGTGTAAGCGATAGCATCCTGAAGAGCTCCCCAAGCGTTTCCTGCACCCTGTGCAGCAACAGCGATTCTACCCAGGTTCAGTGAGTTCATTGCGATCTTGAATCCTTCGCCTTCTTCACCGATTCTGTTGAATGCAGGTATTCTCATGTCTTCGAAGTACAGTTCGCACTGGATACTGGCTCTGATACCCATCTTGTTTGAAGCAGGTCCTATTACCAGGCCCGGTGTGTCCTTTTCCACTACGAAACAGCTGATGCCCTTTGTTCCCTTTGACTGGTCAGTCATAGCATAAACCATGTAGAGATCCGAGTATCCTGAGTTCGTTATGTAGATCTTTGATCCGTTAAGGATGTAGTCGTCGCCATCTTTTACAGCAACAGTCTGCTGCATAGCAGCATCAGAACCAGCATTAGGCTCTGTAAGTCCGAACGAACAGAGTGTTTCGCCCTTAGCGATTCCGCCGAGCCATTTGTCTTTCTGTTCTTTGTTTCCGTATGTAGGAATAGCATAAGCAGCAAGACCCATGTGTACGCCGTAAGCTGTACCGAATCCAACTTCCTGTTTGTTGAGCTCGAGAGCTGCAGCGACGAGGGAAACTACGCCAACGTCAAGTCCGCCGTACTCTTTTGGGAACCACAGGCTGAGAAGACCCATAGGAGCCATCTTGTTTCTGAGGATTTCGTGAGCTGAGTCAAAAGCCTTTTTAGGATCCGGCTCATTGTCTCTGTCTCTTGTTCCCGGAGCAATTTCTTTCTCAACGATGTTTCTCATCATTTTCTGGATGTTTTCTTGTTCTTTTGTTAATGCAAAATTCATATCTTCCTCCTGTTACTTGTTATCAGCTCATAATAGGTTTTCACCTATTATGAGCCAATAAAATTTATATTAATTAGTTGAACAAATATGTACTAGCAGACTATTTATCGTACTTGAAGAATCCTTCGCCGCTCTTCATTCCGAGCTTTCCGGCTCTAACCATTCTTCTCATGAGAGGTGAACATCTGTATTTTGGATCCTGATATTCGCCATAGAGAACGTCCATGATAGCAACCATTACGTCGAGACCGATAAGGTCAGCAAGCGCAAGGGGTCCCATTGGGTGATTACAACCATATTTCATACCATTGTCGATATCTTCAGCTGTAGCAACGCCTTCTTCGAGACAGAAAACAGCTTCGTTGATCATTGGGTCGAGAAGTCTGTTAACGATGAATCCCGGCTTATCCATAACCTGGATAGGAACCTTGCCCATTTGTTCGCCGACAGCCAATGCGATCTTGTATGTTGCATCACTTGTCTGGTAAGCCATAACGATTTCGATAAGTTTCATCATCGGAACTGGATTGAAGAAATGCATACCAATAACCTGATCAGGTCTTTCAGTTGCTGCAGCAATCTCTGTAAGTGATAATGAAGATGTGTTTGTAGCGATTATCGCTTCTTTTTTAGCAATCTTATCAAGCTGTGCGAACATATCTGTTTTATATTCGATATTTTCCGGGCCTGCTTCGATTATAAGGTCAGCATCTTTAGCCTCTTCCAGATCTGCTGTCATGTTGAAGTTAGCGAGATACGAAGCCTTTTCTTCTTCTGTCATTCTGCCTTTTTCGATAGCTCTGTTCCAAGCTTTTTCGAATTTAGCGATTAACTTTGCCTTTTTTGCGTCATCAACACTTCTTGATCTTAGCGTTGTTTCGAATCCTGCTGTGAGACAGTTCTGAACAAGTCCGTTGCCCATTGTGCCTGATCCGATTATAAATACTTTTTTAATAGCCATTTTGATCCTCCCTATTATTTAACCAGTTCGAACATCATAGCCATTGCCTGGCCACCGCCGATACAAAGTGAAGATACTCCGTACTGAGTTCCTCTTCTTTCCATTTCTCTTATGAGAGTAAGGCTGATTCTTGCGCCTGTACATCCAACTGCGTGACCAAGTGCAACAGCACCGCCGTTTACGTTTACGAGGTCCGGATCAAGGTGAAGGTCCTGAACGCAAGCTACTGCCTGTGCTGCGAATGCTTCGTTAAGCTCCCAGAGTCCAACGTCTTTTCTGTCGATTCCTGTTCTCTTTTCAAGCTTTTCAACTGCGCTTACAGGAGCATAACCCATGATTGCAGGCTCTAATGCTGTAGATACAGCGCCAACGTACTTAACGATAGGCTTAAGGCCGAGCTCTTTCGCTTTGTCTGCAGACATCATAAGGAGTACTGCTGAACCGTCGTTGATAGGTGATGCGTTAGCAACAGTTACTCTTCCGCCGTCCGGCTTGAATATTGGCTTAAGTTTAGCAAATTTTTCATAGTTAGCGTCAGCATTATATGTTTCGTCGTGATCGAATACTACTTCTTCTCTTCTCTTCTTGTATTTGATAGGAACGATGTCGTTGTCATATTTTCCGTCTGCCCATGCTTTTGCAGCGTTGAGGTGACTCTTTACTGAGAATTCGTCCATCATTTCTCTTGTGATTCCAGCTTTGTCTGCTACGTTTTCTGCTGTGATTCCCATGTGATAGCTTTCGAACGGGTCAACTAGACCGTCATAAAGCATGCTGTCAAGAACCAGGTTTGAAGGGTTAGCGGGATGTGCTGTTGGTGAGTTCAGACCGATTTCTCCGGGATCGCCCATTCTGTATCCGAATCTTGCGTCCTTAAGAAGGAAAGGTATCTTACTCATTGTCTCGCAGCCGCCTGCGATAACGAGATCATTGTCGCCAACCTGTATTGACTGTGCTGCAAGCTGCATAGCTTTAAGTGCAGTTGCACAGTTTTTGTTAGGGGTAAATGCGGGAACTGTTTCCGGAAGACCAGCGTATATAACGCACTGTCTTGCTGAATTTGCTTTGATTCCTGCCTGGAAATGTGTTCCGATGATTACTTCGTCGATGTCTTCGTGCTTGATGTTATTTCTTTTAACGATTTCCTTAAGACATTCTGCACCATGTACAGGTGCTTCGATGTTGCTCAGAGATCCACCGTATACTCCGGTTGCTGTTCTAACTCCGTCTACGATTACTACTTCTCTCATTTGTTCCTCCTTCAATAAATGAATTTAACTAACAATTTAAGTCGTGTGGCCTTGGGGCCGTCACTTGGTACTATAATAGTAGCAACTTCCGTGCCATCTGACATAAGATACCGCTGATTAATTGCAAATAAAAAAAAGACTCCCATTATACCCCCATTTGCTCACGTTTGGCGATGGGTGATATATTACAAGAATTTTTTTCGATATTTATTAATAACAGTTTTTGCCATTTAATTCTGGTTATTGCCTGTACTTTGATACATCAGTGTATCAAGATAAGTCACAGTTGTATCAACGCTTACTTATTGTCCCTTTTCCGTACTTATTGAGCTTTCGAAGGACAGTGGGCTGGCTGACGCCAAGCATCTCCGCCGCCTTGTGGGTACTGCGTGTCATACTATATGCTCTTAAATAAAGCTGTTTTTCCACTTCTTCCACAGCATCTTGTACAGGAAGGATTCCTGATACATTTACGTTTTTATTGGTGTTGTGATCTCTGATATGGTCAGGAAGCTGTTCAGGCAGGATCAGGTCGTCTGTTCCTATGACAACAAGCCTTTCGATCAGGTTTTCAAGTTCTCTTACATTGCCGGGCCATGGATAGTCTATCATTATCTCTATTGCCTCGTGGCTGATGACCTTGTTTCTCTCGTATTCTTCATTGAACTTTTCCAGAAAAGAATGTATAAGCAGCGGCACATCTTCGCGTCTCTGCTTAAGCGGTTTGATATGGATAGGTATGACGTTCAGTCTGTAATATAGATCTGCTCTGAATTTACCTTCACCAACGAGGGTTTCCAGGTCTTGATTAGTAGCGGCGATGATCCTTACATTGGCATCAAGAGTTCTGATGCCGCCGACTCTTAAGAACGTCTTGTCCTGTATCATCTGAAGAAGTTTGGGCTGGAGTGATAGGGGCATTTCTCCTATTTCATCGAGAAAAAGTGTTCCGTTTTCTGCCATTTCGATTAGACCGCTTTTGCCGCCTCTTTTTGCGCCTGTAAAAGCTCCGTCTTCATACCCGAATAGTTCTGATTCAAGAAGATTTTCAGGAATGGATGCACAATTTATTTTCATAAAAGGTTTGTCCTTGCGCTTGCTCTCGCTGAAAATCAGTCTGGCGACAACATCTTTACCTACGCCTGACTCTCCCTGTATAAGAACAGTTGAGTCCGTTGTGGCTACCTGCAGGGCCAGCTGAACTACATCGTACATATTCTTTGAGCGGACGTCGCTTAAAAGGCTTTCGATACGCTTGGTATCGCTGGTCTTTAATGAAATCATTTCATTATAGTACTGATCTTTAAGCTGGCTTTCGTAATCCAGCTGGCTCCTCAAGTGATTGAGGTCCGTAATGTCTCTCGTAGCTGATACGATGACTTCGATTTTGTTCTGGTCGTCAAAAATAGGGGTCCCTGTGACCAGCACGGTCTTGCCTTTGACTACCTGTAGGACGCTGCTTCTTTTTCTGTGTTTCAGTACTTCCGATGTTGCGGAAATAGAAAGCTTACCTTCTTTGACCAGTTCTTTGGTTGTTTTGCCTATAACTTCATCCTGAGCCAGGTCAAGAATGTCGCTGCAGGATTTGTTCATATATAAAGTTTTGGATTTTGCATCGGTGATGTATACGCCGTCAGGCATTGATTCAAGAATACTTAAGACGATTTCTCTGGCGTTTCTATCGTCTTCATTCAGCCTCTCTTCATCCGGGATGAACAGATCGGTTAAATTCATATAATATTCCTTTCGTTTGATTTCATAATACTGTTAAGTGCGTATGATTGACCTTATTATTATACCTCTTGGGGGGATTTATGGCAATTAGATGATTGTAAAATGAGGGATGTAAAGATTCTATAAAAAAATTATATATATATATGTAATTTTTCTGTTTTACAAAGTATTGCGAGGGTATATTAGTTTATGGTGGGCAAATTAAATACAAGATTAACGCAATGAATATGACATATGATCTTCCCTTCGCACCGGATGATCGATATTCTCAGGCTATCTAGGTAATCACATTTTATGTTAATCTTGGAAATTATTCAAAGGAGAAAACAAATGGGTATCTTAGGAAAAAACAATACTGGAAACAAAAAGAAAAAAGGTTTAAAGGCACTTACGATCATTCTGGCTATGGCGATTGTCATGTTGATGATGCCGGGGATGGTGTTTGCAGATACTACGGCAGTCGCCACTGTTACAAAGGATGGCGTTGCATTGGGCTCCGGGTATACGACGATCCAGGCAGCCGTTGATGCAGTACAGGCTGATACACCGACACAGGAAACAGAATATAAAATAGTAATTGCTGGTGGTACATATAGTGAAGAAATCGGTATTCTCCAGCAGGCGAACAAAGATATTTTGTTTACTTCAGCGGAAAATGAAATAGTGACATTTACTAATGTGATTTTCCTGGATGGAGGAGGACGTTATTCCGAAAAAGAAACACTTAAAATCAAAGGGATTATTTTCGATTTTAAAGGAAAAGATGCATCTTCATACTGTATTGATACAACCAATACGATTTTAAAAACCGATCATTATTCTTACATTCATAATGTTACTGTAGAAGACTGTAAGTTCATTGGCAATAATAAGTTAAGTTCAATAGAAATAGCTGCATTTGGGTTGCGAAGTGGTAAACCTGGACAGGGGAAAAATGTGTCTATGGTCAATTGTATTGCAACAAATATCCACAGCTTACTACAGTGCGTCGGAGGAACCAGCGGAAAAATTACTATTAAAGATTGTACAGCCGATACAAAGAATGGCATCAACCTTTCCGGTACAGGTCAAACTGTTGAAATAACGGGATCTATATTTGATCTTGATGGTTATGCAGTTCGTTCAGGTGCTAGCGGGACATCTGGTGCACCTGATGATAATTCGAGTTTATCCATTACAGACTCAAAGATCTCGTCAAATAATTCTGAAGGAATATTTCCGTTGAGAAACACTCCTGCAAAAAGCATAGAAATCAATAATTGTGAATTAATCAATAAAAATCAATCAATACCGTTTTTCAAAAATACTGTACTGGCAAGCAGTTCCTTATTTGACATCAATATAACCGGGAACTACTGGGGAAAAGACGGTTACAAAATTAATTCAGTGATTGATAGTACCAGTAACCTAAGTGAGAGTATTTTTACCATTGATAATTACAAAACCAAGCTGACGCTTAATGCCAATGGCGGCACATTCGGAGCCGGCAAGACAACGTCTGAAGCCATTGGGACTGTTTCAACTTCGACTTCAACGACAGCTGTCACATTCCCGACTGCACCGACGCAATCAGGTAAATCTTTCAAGGGTTGGTATACTGCAACAACAGATGGCGTAAAAGTGAATGCAACAGATAATGCCGATCTCACTGTAGATGCAACGCTATATGCTCATTGGGAAGCCGCAGGCGGGACTCCTGTTCCGGTTGTAGTTGAGCCTGATGTAAAAGACGGCGAAGATCTTGATAAAGATAAAGCCACAATAGTTGATGCAATAAACTCAGCCGCAAAAGAAGATGAGCCTGTCATTATCGATCTCCCGCAAAATGTGAATAATGTAATCGTTCCGACAGATATCATCCAAGCCGCAAAAGATAATTCAGATAAAGGCGGCAGTCATACTCTTGTGATTCAGACACATGAAACTAGCAGCCCCGGCTCTATAGCAGCATCATTCACGCTTGATTTGACAAAAATCAATGGAACGATCGAGCCGTTTAAAACAGGGATATCGATAACAGAAACACCATCGAATGTGATCAAAGAAGAGTGGCCGGCATCAGAAGGTGTAAAGACAATGGCTATAAGCCTTGCACATCACGGCAATTTCCCTGCTCCGGTGCAGATAACTATACCCATTGATCCTGCCGTAGCATCACCGAATGAAACGGTATACCTGTACTATATAAATAAAGACACAAACAAGTTAGAGTTGATTGGTGGGAAAGGCATTGTAGTTGCTAATGATAATACGATAACATTTACTCTGGACCATGCATCAGATTATGTGGTTTCTACGGCGCCAGCCAAGGCAACTGCAATAACAATCGACAAATCGTCAGTTTCATTGAAGATGAAAAAGACGACTGCACTTAAGGCATCGTTAACTCCAAGCGAAGCGATAGACAAGATCAACTGGAGTTCATCAAATACAAAAGTAGCTAAAGTTGACAAGAATGGAAAAGTTACTGCCATTAGACCGGGCTCAGCAACAATAACTGCAAGTGTTGACAATAAAATAAAGGACACATGCAGAGTGAAGGTTGCACAATTGGCAAAACCGGTTTTGAAAGTTAAGTCCACCGGATATAAAAGCATTAAGGCGACATGGTCAAAAGTTTCATTAGCAAGTAAATACCAGGTGTACAGAGCTACATCAAAAAATGGCAAGTATTCAAGGTTCAAAACTACGGCCAGCATAAGCTTCACAAACAACAATCTTAAAACCGGAAAAACATATTATTACAAGGTTCGTTCTTATGTAAAAGTTGGAAATGACGTAGTGTACAGCAACTTCACCGCGCCTGTTAAAGTAAAGCCGATTCCAAAAACTCCAAGGCTTACCGTAAAAACAACTAAAGAATCGGCAAAAGCAATATGGACAAAGGTTGACGGAGCAACAGGATATAAAGTTTACAGAGCGAAATCAAAAGATGGCAATTTCATTAAGATTCGTGATGCATCAAAAGATTCGACCTACAACAAAAGCTACAACATGATTTCAGGCAAAACTTACTATTACAAAATGCGCGCATACACGAAAGTGGACGGCAAAATAGTTTACAGTAAATATACGGAGATCGTGAAAGTAAAAGTAAAGTAAAAAGTATTTGAAAAATTATCAGGAAGATTGAAAGTGCAGGCCATACAAATTGGTCTGCACTTTGCTATTGTGAACAAAAATATTTAGAAAACAAGAATAAAAAAAAGATGGCTTACAATATGTACATTATTGTTTTACAACATATTACGCGGGTATAAATACTTTGGTGGGTAAACTAAATACAAGATTTAAATGTTGAAGGGAGCACCATTTCTTTAACAGATAACTTGGAAAGTATTTTCAAAGGAGAAAACAAAATGGGTATTTTACAGAAAAGCATAACGAAAATAATTGCATTTACGTTATTAGTGTCAGTTTTATTTGTCATGACGCTGCCTACATCTTCAGTATTGGCAGAGGTTGGTGGATCTGGTAAAGCAGTGACCATCGTTAACAAAGAATCATATGATACGATGCAAGATGCAATAGCTGCAGCTGTAAATGGAGACACTATAGAGATTAACAAGGATATTTCCATAGAAATGGGAACATCCGCTAACGGCGGAATCCTGGTAATTAAGAATAAGGAATTAACAATAGAAGGTAACGGACACACGATAACAGGAGTTAGAACAGGTTCGAGTGACGGAATGGGAAACATGATCATCGTCTATAACGGATCGAGAGTTAATATAAAAAATTTAACCGTTGACGGAAATAATAAAGCTGCAAAGCATGGAATACAGGTCAATACTGATCCAAGCTCTGCTACAAAGACAACCGCGGAAGCCGTATTATACAATGTAACAGCAAAAAATTGTTTAGGATACGGTGTTATGGTCAATGGCGCCTTACTTGAAGCCGCAAAGCTTACTACACAGGGAAATGGATGGGGCGGAGTGAATGTATCTCAGGGAAATAAAGTGACCGTTATCCCGAAGTTCACACTATATAGCGGAATTTTGAAAGAAGATGTCAAGATCAAGATCGATAACTCAGCACAGCAGCCAGCGAATGAAATCAGCTCCGCATGGGTCGTATTTGATGGAGACGAAAAAGACGGGTGGCGCTATTCGGTAAGTGCTGATAATAAAGAAATATTTTTTCAGCAGGGTGCAGAAATAACCGGTGTTGCATTAAATACCGCAGGTGTAAGCATAAAGGCCGGGAGCAGTGAACAGCTGATTGCCAATGTGTTGCCTTTAAAGGCCTACGATAAGAATGTAACATGGTCCAGCAGCGATACAAATATAGCCGGCGTTACCCAAAAAGGAATGGTTACGGCAAAGAACCCCGGAGTAACTACTGTTACGGCTATTGCAGGCGACAATAAAACAAAATCGGAATGTATAGTGACTGTCACTGCAAATGTTGATAATACACCGCCCGTGACCAAGATCGAGCCAAGGATCGAAAGTACGTCTGATACAAGTATCGTATATTTTAATACTGCGGATATCGAGGAAGCTCTTACCAATGCAGCAGTCGGAGCCAACATAGTAATAGAAGCACCTGATTGTGCCAAGGCACCGATCGTATCGAAGGAAGTATTTGAGGCCGCCTCTCATTCTAATGCGGAGAAGATCACTATCACAACTAAAGGCGAGGGCGATACATATGCGGCAACATTCGCATTCAATACTCATAGTATAAACGACACCAATATTTCTGTAGATACTGGTATATTCAAGACTCCGACCAGTGATATATCATCTTCTATAGATTCATCTATACCGTCTGGCGCCGCCATAATACCTATTACCCTGGCACATGAAGGGAATTTCCCGGGACCCGTGGACATTACCATTCCTGTAGATCTCAGCCCGGGCGCAGTCGTTTTCATATACTATGTCCACAAAGGCGGTAGTGTTGATGGCAGCAAAGATATTCTGGAGCTGGTCAATAAGCAGGAAATCCTAGTTTCTGACAGCGGAACAATTACTTTTACATTGGAACATGCATCAGATTATGTGATATCAACGGCAGCTAAAGTAGATTCCGGAAATACCCCCGATCCGGGAAACACCCCTGCACCGGGTAACAACCCCGGAAAGACAAGTATTGCTCCAAAATCAATTAAGTTGAATAAAAATTCTGTCTCCGTAACGATGGGCAAAACAAAGATCTTAAAGGCAACTCTGAATCCTAAAGGGTCTATGAGTAAAATAAAGTGGGTATCATCAAATACCAAAGTAGCGAAAGTGAATTCAAAAGGTAAAATAACCGGATTAGCTCCCGGCAAGGCAACCATTACAGCTAAGACCGGATCAAAACTTAAGGCTAAGTGTAAAGTAACTGTTAAGCCAAAGGCTCCAACTTTTAAAGTAACAACAGTAAACAGGACTGCTACTATAAAGTGGAATAAAGTGAAGAAGGTCAGCGGATATAAAGTTTACAGAGCAAAATCGAAGGATGGTAAATTCATAATGATCCGCAATGCAGCAGAAACTTCGACTTTTAATAAGAGCAGCAATATGATATCCGGCAAGACTTATTACTACAAAATGCGTGCATACACTAAAGTAAAAGGCGAGACGATTTACAGTAATTACTCAGAAATAGTAAAGATAAAAGTTAAGTAAAAATCTTTATATTCCAAACTAATCAAATAAATTCATGCAGGTCATATAATCGACCTGCATTTTTTATGTTTTTTTATTTTCCTGTTCCATTATCTGTACTAAATGAATTATACAAACTAACATTTGTATAATCAGACATAGCCGATGTATACGTGCGTAAATGATTTGCATTAATTCAAAAAGGGTATAGTGCCAAAGGTGGGCAATTCTTATTTTATTTTGTAAAAGTAATTAAAAAGGAGTAAAACAATGGGGATTCTGGAAAAGAGTATTATTAAAGTTATTTCGTTAGCATTAGTTATAGCAGTTGTTATCACCATGTCTATGCCGGAGGCATCCACATGGGCAGACGGAGAGTATCCGCAATCCGGCAATGTTTCATCAAACGGTGGGTCATACAAAGTATTACAAGATGGGCAGTCAATAAATAAAGAGGCTAAGATAGGGGATACTGATTACGATAGTCTTCATGATGCAATAAACGCAGCCAAAGATGGAGACACAGTACAGCTTCTATGTGACATCACTATCGACGCCGATAAAGAGATGAGTCAGGAAGTTCTGCCGGTATATGGAATTTATCAAAAGAATATCACCATAGAAGGAAACGGCAAAACCATCACCTGCCAGGGCAAATCCAAGAGCAACGGTTATATTATCGGGGCACTGGAGGGTGCCAATGTCATTATAAAAAATCTTACTGTTGACGGAAACAATATTTCTAAACATGGGATACAGTCTATAGAGGGCGGAAGTATGGTCACGCTTTCTATGGTAACCGTCATAAATTGTTATGGTTACGGGGTCATTGCAAACGGCGCAAAAGTAGCAGCAACAAGGCTGACTACCGAGGGAAACGGATGGGGCGGCATCAACGTAGGTAAAGGTGTGAGTGTGCTTGGAGAGCCGCTTCTGACTTTTAACAGCGGAACATTAAAAGAGCTCAATCCTATACAGGCAGATAATGTTGATAAGTCCGACGTTTTTTCCTCATATGTTGAATTTGGAGAAAATGCGGGTATATGGTATGTGTCATCAAACGGCACATCTGTTATTAACTGGACGAAGTCCGCTCCGGTCACGACGCCCGAAGCAAAGCTGGGCAACCTGTATTATTCATCCTTTATGGATGCACTTAAGGCTGCCAAGACAGGTAATACACTCGGGCTGAATAAAGACATATCGGTAAACATGGGAAATGACAAGAACGGTATGGCAATAAGCATAAAGAAAGACATTACGCTTGAAGGTAACGGGCATTCTATCCGGGGGTTGAAAACAGGTGATTCTGATGGGATCGGAAGTGTGATTCTGGTATCAGGCGGAGTTACAGTAAGCATCAATAATCTGATCATTGATGGAAACAAAAAGGCAGCAAGACACGGTATACAGACTTATGCCGAATCAGACAACGGTACCAAAGCTGTCCTTTCCAATGTCACAGTGAAAGACTGCCTGGGATATGGTTTAATGGTCAATGGCTCTAAAATGGAAGTGACCGGTTTGACGACTCAAATCAACAGCCAGGGTGGAATAAATGTGACTCAGGGCAGCGGCGTCAAATCAGAACCGTTACTCACCTTCAATGGAGGCAAACTCAATGAAGACAATAAGATCCGGATCGACAATTCAAAAAACATACCGGATAACTATAATGATATAAAGGCAAACTGGGTAGTATTCGGTGGGACAGAAAATGGAGAATGGCGCTGGGTAGAGGCTGTTATACCTGAAGAAATCCCTGCGATAGACTGGATACCGGGTGCCGCTATTGCAAAAATAACACTTAATATAGCCGACACCAAAATCGTTTCCGGAAGTAAGGAGCAGCTGATAGGAAAAATCTCGCCTGCCAATGCATATGATACAGATATCATATGGACAAGCAGCAATCCTGCAATCGCTTCAGTCGATGGAAAAGGCATCGTAACGGCTAAGCAGACAGGTCAAACTGTCATCACCGCACTGGCAGCTAATGGTATGAAGGTCGACTGCGCTGTCACTGTTACAGATAAAGTCGGTACTGCACCGTCTGTCACAACCATTGAGCCCAGTATTAATGAAGTCGATGGCAAACAGTATTTCGATGCTTCCGAAATTCGGCAAACAATAGCAAATGCAGGAAAAAATGAAAATGTAGTCATAGAATCTTCAGCCGACGGGATTGCACCCATAATTTCTAAAGAAGTATTCGAAGCCGCCGCAAGCAGTGATGCAGGAAAAATCATCATAGGCACCAAAGGTGATACGGATTCATATGAAGCAACATTTGAGTTTGATTCTAAGGGTATAAATAAGCCACTGGAAGTCAGCACAAAGATTTCCGTAAAAGATGATGCTCCAATATCAGATTTGCCTGCAGGCGCACATGTGGCAGGTATGTCATTCGATCATAACGGAGCATTCCCCGGACCGACGATCATAACAGTTGCGCTTAAGGACCCGAACATCAAAGTTGGTGATGCTGTTTATATTTATTATATTAACAGCGAAGGCTCTCTTGAGCTGATCGATAACGGTCCACTCAACGTCATGGAAGGCAAAAAGGTTTCATTTTTATTAAAACATGCATCAGATTATGTGGTGTCCAGTGAAAAAATGGATGTAGGCACTGCCGCTGATATAGTCGAGGTCATGATAAACAAGATCGGTACGGTCAAGTATGATGCCGGAAGCAAAAATGCAATCGACGCTGCAGAAGATGCATATGAAGGTTTTCTTAAGGCATATGGGTCTGAACAAATAGGATTGATAGGGAATAAGTCCACCCTTGATACAGCCAAATCAACATATAAGATGCTTGGAGAGCAAGTCAATGTAGTCATAACTCTGATAGAAAAAATCGGTAATGTAAGCGTAACCGATCTAAGCAATGATCAGATAGATGCAACCGACAAAGCTGCGAAAGCATATGATGCTTTGACAGATGAGCAGAAAAATTCAATAGATGCTGATCATACATTAGCGCTTATGATTGCCAGGACATCTGTAGATGACTATAATGGAGCAACCCTTCAGGTATGGATCAATAAGGCGGAAAATGCCATAAAAGCACTCCCGACCTTCTATTTACTTAAGGCATCAGATGAGTCAAAGGTAAAAGAAGCCAGATATGTATATGACACAGCTATGGCTACAGATCAAAACGATAAAGCGGCAATCGGGCTTGCAAAGTATACCAATACACTTAAGCAGGCCGAAAAGAGGATCACAAAGGCAAAAGCACTTGCCGGCACTGTCAAGTTATCGACAACAAAGTATACATATAATAAAAAAGCAAAAAAACCAAGTGTCAGCATCAGCGGTTTAAAAAACGGGACAGATTTTACCGTAAGCTATAAAAACAATATAAAAACAGGAAAAGCTACAGTGACCGTAATTGGCATAAACGACTGCAAGAGCCTTGCTTCAAGAGTAGCTACATTCAAGATTGTTCCTGCCAAAGCAAAGATTTATAGGCTGAGTAAGAGCAGGAAAGCATTCAAAGTGAAAATAAAAAGCCAGAAAAGTTCCGGCGTTAGCGGATATCAGATAGCTTATTCGACAAAGAAAAAGAGCGGCTTCAAGACAGTGACCACCAAGAGCTATAAAAAGACAGTCAAGAAGTTAAAGGCAAACAAGAAATACTATGTGAAAGTCCGCGCATACAAGACCATTGACGGCAAGAAGTACTATGGCTCTTACAGCAGTATCAAAACAGTCAGAACATATTGATAGAATAAGCTATTGTGGATAATCAGGAATACCAAATCCGTAGATTCGCGGATCGTCTATCTTGACCTGCTTCTGCTTGCAGATGTCCCTGGCGTTGCCGTCGATGGTATAGATGTCATTGCCTTCTGCGAGAAGCACAAACGCAACATGATCGGAGACTGAATCCTGATTGAGATCGAAGAAGATGAGATCGGCCGGGGAAGGGGTGTAATCAGCCTCTTCCCAGCGGTCTTTTTCTTTGAACCAGGGGACACCTTCATTTCTGCAACTTGCAAACTTTGGGAAAATTCCTTCATCAAGATACCCCATTTCGTTGGCACACCAGCTAACATAGCAAGCACACCATTTGACATGCTCATCAAAGCCATACCACTTCCAGAACTTTTCACCGCCTATGTTACCTTCCTGCTCAAGAGCAACTTTAAGGATGGGATGGGCGTTGAAGTCAATTTTTTCGCTGACAGGAACCCTCTTTGAAGTGACATCCATCTTTTGCCCTTTGAGGCTGTCGCCAACAGACCTGCTCACAAAGTAAGCCGCAGGCAGGGCAATTACAAGTACTAATAAGATAGTGATTATGACTTTCTTCATGGTGATATTCTAGCATATGAATCAGATGAACTGTATATAGCGCCGAATTTGTAGTAAACTGTTAATATAACAAGGGAGTGAGGTATAATCGACCGAGTCTGTTTTGCTTTCATAAATCGGGTTAGGTCAAAGGAGGTCGCTATGAGTTTTTTTAAGGAGGAAAGGATGCAGGATGCCAGAGGCGAGAAAATCGTCTTTGCCGCAAGTTGCCTGCTTAATACGAATAACAAGGTGCTGGGGCTGGCCAGGTATTCGGGGATGTGCAAGGAAGTTTTCGATACCCTGAATCAATACGGACTTGGCATCAATCAGATGGACTGTCCGGAGACTCTTTATCTTGGAGTACAGAGATGGTGGCACACCCAGAATCTTTATGACAATGTGGGATTCAGAAGACATTGCAGAGGGATCGCAAAGAGGGTTGCAGATTATATGGAAAATTACGAAAGGGTGGGATACGAAGTGGTCGCCATCCTTGGCTGTGACGGCTCACCGTGCTGCGGCGTTTCCATCACCGGCTACGACAGAAGCTGGGGCGGACCGCCGGCCGAGCTGAGTTTCAATGATGCGATTACAAAAGGGCAAGGTGTATACATCGAGGAACTCAAGGACGAGATCGAGGAAAGAGGTCTCAGGCTGCCGCCGTTTTACGGGCTGGCCTTGGATGACGAATCCGCCGATATGGATAAGATCCTGGCGGACTTTGATGAATTCATAAAAGGAGTGTGTGAATAAGTGCCCCGATAATCCCGACAACCACAAAGCAAACGCCTATAATAAAAATAACTTTTATCCGGTGTGGAGACATACTCTCCACGCCGTTTATTTTTTTGAGTTTGAGCATTCTTATTGTATGGACTATGAATGCCACCCCGGTAAGAATTACCAGTATAAATATTACAACCATCTACATAATATATCATAAAGTCAGAAAAATCAGAAGCTTCTGTATCTTAAATTTTTATAAAATATTTTTAGGCTTATCTTAACCCGGAGAAACATTTACAATCGAATTTCAGTACATATAATAAAGGTAAATTAACACCTTGTTATTTTTGATTATCAGGTATTTATTATTTGGAAATGCTAAAGGAGGAGAAACTATGAAAATGAAGAAAACCGCTAAATTCCTTGCAATCATGCTAATTCTTGCACTGTCCGTATGTGGGTTCGCAGCCTGCGGAGGTGGTGGAGACAGTGGCGGCAGCGGAGAAACAATTACACTGAGACTCGCATCTGACGCACCTGAAGATCACATCGCAACAAAACTGAACAATGACCTTTGTGCAAAGGTTGAGGAGAGAACCGACGGCAGGGTGAAGATCACTTATCACCCGGGCAGCCAGCTTGGAAGTTATGAAAGTGTTTACGAAGAACTTATGATGGGCAGCGTTGATTTTGCCCAGATCACAGTTCCTGATGCAACAGACACTAAACTAGGAATGGCATATCTGCCGTACTATGCAACCAGTTATGAAGAGGCAAAAGTCCTGTATGCAGATGATTCATACATGAGTACAAAGTTTGCAGAACTGAACGCCGCCAATGATGTCAAATTCCTTGGGTGGGTACTTGAAGGATTCATCGGTATGGGCACAGTCAAAGAGCCTGCTGATGTCATGACCCCGGGAACAGATAAGAAAATGAAACTGAGAAGTCCTGCAATGGCAACATTCCGTTATGTTCAGGAAGATCTGGGCTACTCACCGATCACGATCACTTACAACGAAGTTCCTACTGCTATACAGACAAATGTAGTTGACGGCTGGATCGGCGGTACACCTAACATGAATTATGCATGGGTCGGAGATGTAATAAATTACATGTATGTAAACTACATCCATGCAGAGGCTACATGTTATGTAGGAAGTGAAAAGAGCCTGGCGAAGCTCAGCGACGAAGACAGAGCTATCGTTGAAGAAGCATTCAAGGAGCAGAGTGACGAAAGTTTCGTAGCCGCAGAAGAAAATGAAAAGGTTTACATCAAGAAGCTCAAAGACGATAAAGGCGTAGAAGTAATTGAGCTTACACCTGAACAGCTGAAAGCCAATGCTGATTATGTACGTGACAAGACCTGGACAAGACTTGAAAAAGAGCTTTCTAAGGAACTCATAGACGGTTTCAGAGAAGAGGTAAAGCAATTCGAATCAAACAATAATAACGGCTAGTAATACTTACCTTATCAGCTTATGAAGTGATGGCAATCCTGCCATCACTTCAGATTTATTGTTACTGACACTGAATGTTTTGTAAATAACATAATGAAGGGAGGCAATTTAATGAAAAAACGGGAAGATACCCTTTTCTGGAAAATACTCGTTAAATTCATGAGATTCATGCTCATTATTTTAGGCATAATCGTGACCGGAATAGTTGCTGTATCCTGCCTGGGGCGCTTTGTAGGTTTTAATTTCAGCGGCTTTGAAGAGCTCCTGGTTATCTTTGTATTCTGGCTGTACATGTTCGGCTGCGCATACGGAAGCTACGAAGACACTCAGATAAAGGCGGATATTCTGGAAGTGATGATGCATGAAGGACTGTCTAAAGATATAGTCCGGGCAATCAAATATATCCTGACTATGGTTCTGGGGGCGATCATGCTCTTGTGGTGCATTCAGCTGGCCAACTGGTCCATCGTTCAGGGAACCCTGACCACGGTTTACAGGCTGCCCACAACGATAGGGATAGCTTCAATGGTGGTGGGTCTCTCGCTGACTACATTCTTTAATATCTGCTACTGCTACAGCGACCTGAAAGTTTTCTACCTGACCCACATCAGTAAAAAAAATAAGGAGGTGACGGCATGACCATCGTACTTCTATCAGTATTGATCCTCATAGTTGTTCTTATTATCGGCGTGCCGATCCCATTTGCGTTCTTCGCATCTACACTTACCATCGTGATCCTGGGTGGATATGATTATTCATTTCTCATCCCTTACGGTTACAATAAGGCAAGTTCCATCATTCTTGTTGCAATACCGTTGTTCATACTGGCGGGGAGCCTGATGGAAAAAGGAGGCATCGGCGAGAGCCTGGTCAACCTTGTAGACATGTTCGTCGGTAGAATAAAAGGCGGACTGGGAGCTGTAATGGTAATATCCTGTGCACTTTTCGGAGCGATCTCCGGAAGCGGTATGGCGACACTTTCCTGCATCGGCTCTATCATGCTTCCGCGTATGTACAGTGCCGGCTATCCCAGAGGAATATCATCAGCACTGATATCAAGCGCATCGCTTTTGGGACTTCTTATCCCGCCCAGCCTGAATATGATCCTGTATGCTTTCGTCGGCGGTCAGTCAGTGCTGGCATGTTTCCTGGCAACCATCATACCCGGAATAATTCTGGTTATATTTTTAAGTCTTACGAATATCTGGATGCTGAGAAAAGATGAAAATATAATTCTTCAGGAAAAAATGGAAATGAGCGTATACACCCGTACACTGGGAAAAAGATTCGTGAGAGCGATCCCTGCACTTATTTCACCGATAATAATCCTGGGAGGCATATATGGCGGATTCATGACGCCCACAGAAGCCGCGGCTGTATCCGTACTTTATTCTATTCCCGTAGGGTGGTTCATCTACAAGGGACTGAACGGGAAGACATTCAAGGAAAGCCTTATATATTCAGGTACAACAGCCGGTGTTATAATGATCATGCTTTTCTCGGTCATGATCCTTTCAAGACTATATGTAATGGAGAATGTGCCTAATATGATCCTGGACGCCATGTTCTCCATAACGGATAACACCATGGTCCTCATATTGTTCATCAATCTGTTCCTTATTATAATAGGCATGCTTATGGACGATACCAGTGCAATCCTGCTGACTACACCCATCATGGTTCCGGTTATAACAGCTTTGGGCATCAACCCTATACACTATGCGGCCATCATGGGCGTTAACCTTGGACTGGGCTGCGTTACACCGCCGTGTGCCCCGTTTCTGTATCTGGGCTCGAGAGTAGGCGGAGCGCCTATAAACGAAATGCTTAAACCCACTATGTGGCTCATTATTTTCGCATGGATCCCAACGCTGCTCATCACAACATACGTCCCGCAGGTCGCTTTATTCCTGCCGACTATGTTCGGTTATGTATAGGCCATAGTATCTATGAGGACCTGGTTTCAGAAGATTTGATTCCAGGTCCTCAACAAATATTCAATTGCAGGGTAACAGCCACGGAAAGATATAAGGAGCAAAAAAATGAGTAAAGAATGCAAACATAAATTCACATATACAAAGGACGACCTTTTTTCCGCAAACTCTATACTTTCCAAAAAGAAATGCGAATTATGCGGCGAGACCGTCGTTCTGGACAGAAGATATAAGACATTTATTGTCATGTTCGTCCTGCTGCTAGTTGTAGTTCTGATGCTGCTCCCGTTCCTTCTGAAAAGTATAATGCCGGAAATATCTTATATGGCAAAGGGCCTGATGGCAGTAATGCTCTTCGTGCTGGTTTATGCCTTCGGGATCTACAAGATCATGAACAAGGCAACCTACAGAACATACACACCTCCCAAAAGAGTTGGTGAAGAAACTTATGAAAGTGCAAGAGCCAGAACAGAGCAGAAGGTAAGTAAAGTATTTGGAAAAAATAAAGGGGAGCGTCATCCCACGCTTTGATCACGGAAAATAATCAGATTTGACTATTGAAATTTTTGAACATATCCTTGTAAGCGGCTATTTTTTGACCGGCATTGTTTATGCCCGAACTTTTGAAGCTTACAGTCACGAATATAATCACGTTGACCAGAAGTGCCATGACAGCACAAAAAGTATCATCCACCGGAGAAAATATACTTAGGCACAAAAATACAGATTCGCTTCCCACAAGAGAATAAATTGCGCCTCTGGCTGTGGAACGTGACCAGAACAAAGCCCCGAGGACCGGTACGATGAGCTGCATCATACCTCCGAAGGAAATGACACCAAGGTTGAATACACTTTGGGGCACAATGAGGATAAGAACATAAGCGATGGTGGAAACAAGCAGTACAGACCATTTTGCCACAGAGAGAAGGTTATGTTCGGTTATATTCTTATTGATATATTTTTTATGCAGATCCATAGTGTATACAGCCGCCATTGCGTGGATCTGAGAGTTGGCGGTGGACAGTATGGCTGCGCTGATACCGATAAAGACGAAAGCACAGAGAAATGGATTGGCATAGCGGAGCATCAGTGAGACTATGAGTGTATCTCCAAGATTGTTATCATTATTTAAAAGTACTCCGGCAGTCCCGGCAAATAATGTACCGATGCAGATTATAGATGATATGCACAGAAGAAGAGGAAGAACATCAAAATGCTTTTCCGATTTTGCGGCAAAGTTACGGATCCATATCTGAGGACCCATAAATGCACCTACCGGTACAAGTATAAACAGCGACAGCCATAAGCCGATGCGATTGGCGCTGTCTGCACCGCCTAAGGTCACGTTATCCAAACTGTCTGCTATAACATCCTCAAACATTTTTTCCATACCGCCTGTAATGTTCATGAGGAAGATTCCGCAGCCAAAGATCGATACGATAATGAGTATGCCGTAGAAAATATCAGCGATGGCTACAGCCCGAAGACCGCCTGCCCACAAATATACGACCAGAATGATAAAGAAGAACAGTGCGCTTATCCGCCAGGATATATATCCTTCCGTCACGACCTGAATAAGGAAAAGTCCTCCGACCATCTGGACCTGGACATAGATCATGGTAAAGATCAGAGTGATCGCTATGACTATCAGGTTAAGGGTCCTGGAACCGTATATGTCGTCAAAGAAATTGGTAGGCGTTATATAGCCGAATTTTTTGCTGTAAAACCACAGACGGCGACCGATTATATAAAACAGTACAGCAAATAATGCGTCCCACCCGATGGTAGTCATATAAATTGGACCTTTTTCATAAAAATAGGCGACTGCTCCCATGAAGGCAAAGGCGCTCATCCATGTGGAGAAGACGGTTGAGTACATTGGGAACAAGCGTAAAGTCCGGCTCTGGAGAAAAAAGTCAGGTATGGTAGGCTGAGATTTATTTCGTGCAAATTCCGCAAGAAAAAGAGGTATGAAGGCAAATACAGATATCATCAATATGACCAGCGAGTGTGTTTGCATAAAAATCTCCTTAACTCAAAATACGCTTTATTCTACCATATCTTTAGATTATAATGTAGATATCTTTCTATTACCGGAGGTGTATGTGTATTTAAATATCATTTTCGCAGGGATAGTAATCACAGTTGTTACTTCATTCATATATTTATATATTTGGCTGAAGAAAAAAGAGCGGTTCATGATGTTCTGGGGCCTGGCGTGTGCCGTGAATATTTTGAGCCTTATTATGCTGCTGACTTATTTCAATACGGAATCGGAATTCTTTTTGGAGATCCGAAAACTGATAGACATGTTCAACATGCTCCTTCTTCTGTTCGGAGTTTTTGCGTTCATGCACACGGTGATTCCCACATACTGGTACCGTTTCTCTCTTTACATGCTCCTTCTTTCGGGAGCCTGCATCCTGTATGAAGTTGACCTATTTACCTTCTATATCCCCATCAGCATATTTCAGACCGCCATCACAGTGATAATCATATACAACATCTGTCGGTACTGGGACGGGCCTTACCCCAGAAAATTTTTTGCTGTTCCCCTGTTCGGACTCTGGGGCATATCGAAAGCGATCCTGTCTTTGTTAGTGATCGGTAATCTGAATTTCACTTTTACATACGAGATCACACTTTCGATCATACTCAATCTTGGTATACTGACGATTTATATTCGAAACATGCAGCAGGAATCAAAACTGGCGGACCACCTTTACCGGACACTTGTGGAGAACACCACCGATGTCATATTCTATTACAAATTCAAACCTTTCGGTGCCTTTGAGTATGTTACGCCTTCTATCAAAGACGTTACCGGCTATACGGCTGATTTTTTTTACAAGAGCCCCAGATTCTATGTGAATCTGGTCGATCAAAAATATCTGGGGGCAATAGAAGATATCTTCACCGGTAAGATCCAGTCAGATGAAGGTCATATAATGGAATTCATAAGAAAAGACGGGACGAGATTCTGGGGAGAAATAAAGGCATCCATAATCAACGATGAGGAAAAAAAGCATGTTGCGGTCGAGGGGATACTCCACGATATAACAGAAATGAAATCCAGCCAGCTTGAGCAGATCAAACTGAAAAAATCAAGAGATGTGCTGCTGTCCTATATCTCCCATGAACTCAGGACCCCGGTGACCTCGATTTCCGGATATCTTACAGCCATGAACGACGGAACAATCAAAGATGAAGAGGAAGTAAAAGAAGCTATGGAGATCATAGGATCGACAACCGTACTTTTGAAAAAACTTGTGGATGACCTGGATCAGCTTTCCAAACTGGAGACACACCAGTTCGCCTTTGATTTTATGACAATAAAAGTTTCCGACCTGGTGGATTCCCTCATTTCGGAGCAGGAACTCCAAATGAAATCTACTTCACTGCCTTTTGATATCTGTTATAATAAAGATACCGTGAAGAATTGCTGGATCGTTGCCGATCAGGACCGCATCGGCCAGGTCTTTTCGAATCTTTTGAGCAATGCGATCAAATATTCAAGGGATGAATCGACGATCAAAACATCTCTGAGCATCGACGAAAAAAAGGAATTCTTCGTTGTAGACGTGGCAAACGCAGGGATAGATATACCTCCCAAAGACCTCTTATATATTTTCGACAAATTTTACAGGGTACAGTCCCTTTCACCGGGCTCCAGCAAGGGAAGAGGACTTGGGCTTGCCATAGCAAAAGAGATCATTCAATCCCATAAAGGCGAAATATTTGCGGAATACAATGATAAAAATGACATAGTTTTTACATTCAAAATTCCGCTTTTCAAGGAGGACGGCAATGTCAAATAAAAAAATCCTGGTAGTGGATGATGAGGAAAACATCAACAAGCTGATTTGTTCATACCTGAAAAATGAACATTTCATTCCTCTGCCTGCACATAACGGGGAGGAATCCCTTGAGCTGCTGAAGAAAGAAAACCCGGATCTGATAATCCTTGACATCATGCTTCCCGATATGGAAGGTCCGTCACTATGCCTGGAAATGAGAAGAATAAGCAACGCTCCCATTATATTCCTTAGCTGCAAAACTCAGGAAATAGATAAGATCATCGCACTGTCCTCGGGAGGAGATGACTATATCACAAAGCCCTTTATGGCCGGGGAACTGATAGCAAGGATAAAGGCCCACCTTAGAAGACAGAATACGATCAGCATCAACTCTAAGCAGACCGCAAACAATCGGATCTATACCATCGACAACCTGAAACTGGATCTGGATACTCACGAAGTCTTCGTTAATGACCATCTGATAAAC
Organism: Anaerovoracaceae bacterium; assembly: GCA_031553035.1. GTDB lineage: Bacteria > Bacillota > Clostridia > Peptostreptococcales > Anaerovoracaceae > JAVBLY01. The sequence continues at coordinate 88,132 of JAVBLY010000005.1, forward strand.
GTCACCACAAAAGAGTTTGAGATCCTGAAGCTTCTTGCGGAGAATCCCAAAAAAGTCTATTCGACAAAACAGATCTACGAGATAATCTGGAAAACCAACTGTATAGACAGCGATGTGAAAACCATAATGGTCTACATCAGCACACTTCGTAAAAAACTTTCCGAGCACGACGAAGATCATGAGTATATAGTCAGTGTAAGAGGCATGGGTTACAAATTCAATCAGTCTTTGATCGAGTAGGAGGTTTTGGGGGCATTTGAGTCTCTTAGATTACTCTTGTGCCTGTTTCTATTAAAAAAAGCCTGCCTGCCCCACCTGGTCCGCCAGGCATAAAACAACACGCTACACAAATATATCCATACACATACAGCATAACCGAAGATAAAAGGCATGCCCAGAAGGAACGGGTATACCTGATTTTTTATAAAGAAGACCCCCGGGAATTCGATGGCGCAAAACCCGATGATCAGCAGTATCCATATTAAGATGGTTTTCTTTGATAAATTTCTCATGGTACTCTCATTGTAGCATATTTTAAAACGGTCCGTATCCGATTTTCACTGCGACCAAAAGCGCCGCTATTGATATGATAACAAGACAGAGCTGGACTTTCCATATCCATCTCAGCCACTTTCCGTAAGTGACACCAGCGACGCCCAGGGTTATGAGCAGCACCACATTAGTGGGATACAGCATATTGGTGAAACCGTCGCCCAGAGCAAAAGCTTCGATAGCCGTTTGTCTGGTTATATCCATCATGTCGGCCAGGGGTATTATTATGGGGATCAGCAGGAATGCTTTAGCTGTGGCGCTTCCTACAAAGAAGTTCATCAGCAGGACCAGCACGAACAGCATTATTGCGCCCATATACGGTCCCATGTCCTCCATATGGGTGAAGAAGAAGTTCAGGATCGTATCGATTATCTGGCCTTCTTCCATGATGTATGTTATGCCCATGGCCAGAAGTATAAGTATGATACTGGGAGCTATGCCGCCGATCCCTTTGAGGAAAGTGGAAAAAAGCTTGTGGTATCCCGCTATTTTTCCGGCGATGAGAGCACCTGCAGCAAATCCAACAGCCATGACCGGCATGGCATAATCAGACAGGCCGTCAACAAAAAATCCCACGAAGATATATATAAATACCAGAGCAAGGGCGGTGATGAATGCCCGGATCCCTTTGCCCAGCTTAGGGTCTTTTTTATATGTGTTTTCAAGTTGGTTCTGATAATGTTCTCTTTTTTGCTGGTCGCTTTCATAGGTAAGCGATTTTGCCGGGTCTTTCTCGATCTTTTTCGCATATGTGATGAGGAAGGTCACAAGAAGCAGATAGACGACGATGAATACAACTATCCTGAACAGAAGGCCTGAGAACATGGGTACATCGGCCAGGGTTTGGGCCACGCCAAGGGTGAAGGGGTTCAGTGTCCCTGCTGAGAAGCCAAAGCCCACAGCCAGCACACTCATTCCGATGCCTACCAGGCTGTCCCACTTGAGCATCATGGCAAGGGCAATGGTTATGGGAACAAGAGTGATGGTCTCCTCGAAAATACCCATGGTGGATCCAAGGAGCATGCAGACAAGTGTTATGACCGCCAGCAGGTGATATTTTTTCGTTCCAAATTTATTTATTATGGAAAAAATCAGGTAGTTCAGAATGCCGCTTTTTTCAAGGACCATGAAGGACCCGCCTATGAACAGGATGAACACCATGATCATGATTGCTGTCAGGGCTCTTTCAGTTCCCAGAACTTCAAAGGGCGCGGTGAACCATCTCCATATGGGAAGAGGGTCGGCTTCGGTAAGTTCTGTATAGCTCCCCGGCACCACGACACTTCTTCCGTTTTCTACCACATAATCGTATGTGCCCTGAGGTATCACATATGTGAGTATACCCACGACTATGAGAATACCCAGAAGCAAGGCGATTGTACTTATGAATGTCTTTGCGCTTATATTCAGACCGCCTACATTTTCGTTATTTTTATTTATATCGTTATCTTTGCTCATTGTATTCCCCCAGATCGGCTTTTCCGCTGGCCTTGATAAACTGTCTGTAGAATTCTACGCCGTCAATGAAGGATTTTTTTCGTATCCTTTCATCGGTGTTGTGCATCGTGGCGAGTTCCTCAAATGTCATGGCAAAAGGATAAAATCTGTAGATTTCATCGGTGACTTCTTTGTATTCCCGTGAATCAGTGCCGCCCAGAACCATGTAGGGCAGGGGGATAGCGCCGTGTATCTTCTCTGTCAGATTAGAAAGAAGTCTGTATGTCTCTGTATCCGACGAAGTTTCGGGAAGTGAAGGCGAGTATGTGACAAAATCCAGTTTGTATTTTATATCTTTGCCGGCGGCCTGCCTGATACGGTCTTCGATTTGGGATCTGCCTTCTCCTGCTATCAGCCGGAGATTGACAGTGACTTCCGCATTCTGGGGAAGCACGTTGGGCTCCCTGCCGGCTCTCAATACTGTCGGTGCAACTGTGGTCCTCAGCATGGCTGCCGTCTGATTGTCTTTCAGAAGCTGCCCTTTTATAATGGGGAAAAATGCTTTGGGGTGCCTTAATACAAAACCAAATATACCGCTTTTGTTTTTGCCTATGGTTTTAAGAGTTCCGAGAAGTGTATCCGTTACTTTTATATTTGAGTCGTTTATTTTTTTGAGGTTCAGGATCAGAGTTGACAGTTTTGTTATTGCGGTACTGTCAGGTGGCTCTGAGCTGTGTCCGCCGGAATCCTCCACAGTGACCTTCACATCCACATAGCCTTTTTCTGCAAGGCCTATGGTAGCAATGGGCTTTGTAAGTCCCATAAAAGAGTCTGTTATGACTGCACCGCCTTCATCCAGTACGAACTCGAAGTGGATGCCCCCTTCTTTAAGTAATGAAACGATGGAGCCGGCTCCCGAATCGGGACCGCCCGTCATGGCTTCCTCGTTATGTCCGAAACAGAAATAGATGTCCCGCTCAGGTTCATAGCCTTCTTTCATAAGCTGTTCCGCTGCTTCCAATATTCCGATTAGTGAACACTTGTCATCCAGAGAGCCTCTGCCCCAGATATATGTTTCATCATCTTCTCCGGAAAAAGGCGGATGCTTCCAGTTCTTCTCCGTACCTTCTTCTATTCCCACAACGTCCATGTGGGCCAGCAGGGCAAATGGTTTTTGCTTTGCGGGATTTTGGCCATTCTGCTTTTTGGCTTTCCACTTGTAGATCAGGGAAAGTTCTTTGACAGTTTCCTTGCTCACCCTCTCATGGAAAAGAGGAAACATTTTTTCAAGGTAATAGTGGAAATCCATGAATCGTGTCAGTTCAGGCGGAGAGCCTTCTGCAGACTGGGTTGGAATGGATATTGCCCCAGATAGCTTTGTTTCGATTATTGCATATTTGTCGTCCATCGGTCGCCTCCTCATAGCCAGGCTTGTTATTGTGATGAATGATAAAGGGGAGCAGAACATGAGTGATTTGTATAGGATTATTATAAACGATAGAGAGTGGGGATTCAATCGAATGTAAAAAAGCAACTGCCTGATCATTTAAACAATAATTCATCAAAATCAATTTCTCCTGTCCGAGTTGTCTCTGTCAGGTTGGGAATCAGAATTCAGTATTATTATATTTGAAATGGAAAATTCCTCCTTGATATTTTCTGTTCCAGCTCAGCAAGATTTATTTGTACTTTTGAATTTCTAATTAGTTTTGAATGAGTTTCATTCTGCTCTTCTAAAATCTTTTCAGAATATCATGATGACCAATATCCGAAAGAAATATTTGATCATTTTCGTAATGCCATATAATTCGTATATCCATATTGACACTGCTTTCAAAAATATTCTTCGTTCCTTTAAGTTGTTTTGTTCGAAGTGACGTGTGCCCTGGATTTTCTGAAAGTAATATCAGTTTTCTGCGGGTTTGCTTTTTTTCATTTTCAGATAAAAACTTAAAATTTTTATGAAAGCGGTTAGTAAATATAAATTTGTATGCCATCACTTGTCGAGTTCTTCAAGTAAAGCATCAATATTGTCAAATGTGGGTGTTTCTCCTGCGTCGACTTTGTATTTGGTCGTTTCGATTTCCTCCTTGATCATGTTTACGTATTTCTTTGGATATACTGCAACAGGCATGATGTGAATAATGCCGTCTTCTTCAAATATCTCTAATTTATCTCCTTCTGAAAGGTTTAGTTTATCAACAAGCTCTTTTGGTATAGTTATTTGTGATTTTGCTCTTAATTCTGCTAACATGACTTCGTCACCTCATTCTCATATTTCGAAAGTTGGAAAATCGTATATTCATACTTTAGCATATTTTTTTGCAAAAATCAATTAAGTATGCGATCAAAAATGTGCTAAACGACCCAAAATGCGTTATCATAACTAATATACGTATCAGGCGTTAATCATTAGGTACATATCATGAAATACAAGGTAAAAAAATACAATATCGGTGAAGTGGCAAAGTATTACGGTATGACCGTGGATGCTCTCCGGCTTTATGACAAAAAGGGCATCCTTAGCCCGTCAAAGGATGATGATACAAATTACCGGATATACGACCGCGGTGATTTTGTTACCATGGACTATGTCATGAGGATGAAGACGCTTGATCTGTCTCTTGATAACATCAAAACCATGCTCAACGACCAGACCCTGAAGGAAATGAGCAATGTGGTCAAAGGCCAGAAGACCCATATCGAAGATGAGATCGCTTCGTTACAGGACAAACTGGTCCTCATAAAAGACTATGAAAAGCTTCTCAAAGACAGCATGGAAAATTTGGAGAAACCTCAGATAAAGACTTCACCTGTTTTTATCAGCCAAAGCATTAAGACGACTATGGCCCAAACCATGAAAGATTTTGGCTGCATAAAAAAGGAGTCCATCCCTCTTCTGACCGCCCGCATTTCCCAGAAGACGAATTTTGAAGAAAATTTCCGGGAAAGTATCATGGATGTAAACTTCCGCCAGGAAGTGATCGACTATCTGGTGACCATGCCGGACTACGGGAATATAAGCCGGGGCGCCGATTTTCCAAAGGATAAATTTGACGTGATCCCTCCCAGAAGATGCGTATATTCCATAGCATACGACCACACTAATGTCAAGTATGACAGCTTTAAGGTCATAGAGAGCTTTCTTAAAGATAATGACCTTACGCCTTCAGGATTCCCACTTCTTCGGATCATTGCCATCGAAAAAAACAGGACGACAAGCGCAGAATACTATGAGCTGTGGCTGCCCATCGAATGATCCCGCTGATCTCATCCGACCAGGGATGACAATCCCTCCGATCAAAATAACAAATACAGTTGACTCTTGACCTGGTCAAGGGTTTACCCTGTAGCTAGCAAAAGGATCTCAAGAATGAGTGCGAATTATGAAAAAGAAAAGTACTACCGGTTCGGTCCATCAATTTTAGAACTTAAAGAATTTGGGTTTCGCCCAGGGAGGAATCACAATGAGGCAGGAAATATTAAATGAATTTACAAAATCGTATTATCAGCAGCTTAGTGACGGAGTATACGGAAAGCCGGTGGATGTAAGTTCGGAGGATACCGCACTTATCCTCATCGACATCCAGACATGCGTGCTCAAGGAGTTCTTTGTTGAGGGCTACAAGGCTATGGGTATCGACGTTGAGCCTATGATGCCCGCTCTTGACCAGCTTGGAGAAAACACGGACAGGACTCTGGCCAATATAGAAAAGATACTTACAAAATGCAGGGAAGTCGGTATCCCGCCAATCCATATCAAGATAGAATCATATCTTAAAGACGGCAGAGATGTGGGCAGGCTTCACAAGTCGGCCGACATGATTTATCCGCCGGGCGGCCCTGCTTCAGGATTTTATGAAGGAACAAAGCCTCTGGAAAATGAAATCGTTTTAAACAAAACCTGCTCCGGCATTCACATAGGAACACCCATCGACAGGATATTAAGGAACATGGACATCAAAAAGGTCATCGTCGTGGGTTTTTACACAGACCAGTGCGTCAGCACGTCTGTCCGTGATCTGTCTGATCTTGGCTATGAAGTGGACCTGATAGAAGACGCTGTGAACGCCATGAGCGAAGAACGGCATATCAAAGCAATGCAGGGCATCCAGAAGATATATGCCAACTCAGAAACCACGGAAGAACTGCTGGGCAGATTATAAACAGGATCATGATCAGTAATATAGATAATAATATGGATAATGCAGACAAAGTATCCCGGATTATGGATGATCTTAAGCCGGAGCTTAAGAAGCTGGCTCTTGATATCCATAATAATCCGGAACTGGGCGGTGAAGAAAAAAAGGCCTGCAGGTGGCAGACAGAGCTTCTCACAAAATACGGCTTTGAAGTGACCCCGGACTTCTGCTCTATGGCTACGGCATACAAGGCTGTATATAAGGGTAAAAAAAGCGGCCCCAATATAGCTTTTCTCTCTGAGTACGACGCTCTTCCTGAGATAGGTCATGGCTGCGGGCATAACCTGATAGCCATGCTGTCAGTGGGAGCTGGCATAGGCCTTAAGGATTTTGCCGATGAATACGGAGGGAATATTTATGTCATAGGAACGCCTGCAGAGGAAACAAAGGGCTCAAAGGTGGAAATGGCCGAGAAGGGGGCATTCAACGATCTGGATGTGGTTATGATGGCCCATCCTTCCTATACAAACGGCGACTCTCTCAACACCATGGCCATGAAAAGCTATAGGATAGAATTTTTCGGAAAGGCTGCCCATGCTGCTGCGGCGCCGGAGGAGGGGATAAACGCCCTGGATTCCATGATAAGCTTTTTTAACATGATCGGCGCACTTAGACAGCAAACCCAAGATGACGCCCGCATCCACGGAATCATAACAAAAGGCGGGGTTTCCGCCAACGTGATCCCAGATCATACAGAAGCCATTGTTTATGTCAGAGCCAACAAATGCGCATATCTTGAAAAGCTCGCAGGCAAGGTCATAGACTGCGCCAAAGGTGCTGCACTGGGCACGGGAGCCGAACTAAAAGTCACCAAGTATGAAGAATCGTTTAAGGATGCCGACACCAATCAGACTCTGGCAGCTCTCTGTACCTCTTACGCAGAAAAATTAGGAGCGGAAGTCACCAGATTTGACGGCCTTACCGTTTCAGCATCCTCGGATTTAGGTGATGTAAGCCATATCTGCCCCGCCATCCAGACCACATTTAAGATCGGCGATGCCCCGGATGGGAATCTCTTTAGTCTGCACACCGAGCATTTTGCTGAGTGTGCTGCAAGCGATGAAGGAATCGACAATGCTTTATTATATGCAAAGGCATTTGTACTGGCAGGGATCGATATTATGAGGGTGCCGGGGATTCTGGAGGAGATCAAGGCGGAGTTTGGTGGGTAAATTCATAATGTTTTGTTAAGACGACATATGTATTGACACAAAATCAATCATCGTTTCAACCGTGCCATTGCAATTTCATAGACTTCATCATCTTCGCGCATACCAACTACAACGATTTCAATTATTTGAATACCAACTGAAGACTGGCGAAATATTAGCCGTAAGCCTAGTTTTTTATGTTTAAGTTTTCGGCAATCTGATAATTTACCATGTAATGGTTGACCAGTTTCCATTCCTGAATCTTCAATCTTAACTAATGATTTTAGAATTTGTTTCTTCTGGCTACCATCTAATTTATCATAATCAGCTTTTGAAAATTCTGTAAATTTTGGCGTGAATTTCATTCCCATTCATCCTTGAGTTGATCTATATCTTTACGCCAATTTTCACCGGCAACTTCCTCAATGGAATAATATCTGGAGTCGGAAATCTCAAAAGGTATTTTTTTCTTATTTACAATTTGTTTGAAATAGATTGTAATAGCAGTAGTAAAATCTAACCCTAATTTATCAAGCATCACAGATGTTTCTTGTTTTAAATCTTGATCAAGATTGACGTTTAGTCTTACTTTGTGTGGCATATTTAACACCTCCTTTTATACGCCAATTGTATGCCTAAGTGGTGTATAAGTCAAGATTGTTATTTGTTGGGTATTCCGCAGTTGATTGAACACTGTGTCGCAGAAATTGTACACACATTCCGTTATCGCTGTACACATTTTCCGCTTTGTCTCGCAATCTCCAAAATACGTTTTTGAAAATCCGCTGCCGTATTCTGAAGATAATATTTTAGATAGTCCATCATCATTCTGCAGAATATGTATTACTGAGCATTAATAATAAGAATACAAGCTAACGTAAACTCAATAAGATTTTAAAGAATTGTAAAATAGTTTGTGTTCATCATTGACCGAACATATGATCGCATAGTTTAATTAACTTGCGAGGGAGAAACCTCGGCGGTTACTCCACCAAATCCTTATTAAATAGGCATTGATATAAAGATGCTGGGAGGAGGTGGTAATCATGGAGTATATAACGTTGATTGAATTATTGACGTATACGACAGTATTAATAGCGCTTGCCGCTTTAATGCAAAGAAAAAAGTAACCGCCCTACGTGAATAGGACGGTTATTCCAACTATGTGGGGTAACCGCCATACGACAGGCGACTCCCTCGTTATCTAAAACATACCAGAATATTCTGCATCAGTCAAGAAAAACCAATTATGATTATTTAAACAAACGAAACTCTGAATTTAGCAAACCAGTATCAAGTGCACGGTACAAATAGCGTGCGGCTATTGATGAGTAAGGAGCCCATTTCCTGCACTTTGCTGAGATGGCTTTTGGATGTAAATCCGAAGTCTTGTAGATCCAGCTGTACGCTTGCAAAAAAGCCACATCCTCATATGGCAAAACATTTTCCCTGTTAAGAACGAAAATCAAATACATCTTTGCCGACCACTTGCCGATACCGCGGACTTTAGTAAGAGTTTTTATTATTTCATCGTCGGACATATTTCTGAATTCTGCAAAATCGATTTCTCTGGACCGAGCGGCATCGGTCAAATTTCGGATATACGTTACTTTAGCATTGGATGTTCCAATACTTCTCAATTCATCGTCTGAAAGATTGCCTATTGCCTCTGATGTTATATCGTCATTACACATTGTTCTCAACCGCTCGGTAATGATTTCCACCACTTTGTTCGACAGCATCTGACCAAGAATAGTCTCCACAAGAAAGCTGTAAGAGTCTTCCGGTGGCTCATATGTAATATCACCGACCATAGATATTACTTTTGCCATTCTCTTATCCTTTTTGCATAAGTGCTGTATCGATTGTGAATCTGAATTCAGTATAACTGTATTTGAAATAATAATTTCCTCCATGGTGTTTTTGTTTCAGCAGGTGCAATATCATATATCCCTACTATGCCATTCACTTCAACAAAAATCAATTCCGTTATCAATGGAGCACTGACATCAGAGTGCTAGGAGGAGGTGGTAATCATGGAGTATATAACGTTGATTGAATTATTGACTTATACTACAGTATTAATAGCGCTTGCCGCTTTAATGCAAAGAAAAAAGTAACCGCCCTACATAAATGTAAGACGGCTATTTCACTTTAGTGGGGTAACCGCCATACCACGGGCGACTCCCTCGTTATCTAAAATATACCAATCTGCATTGGATAAGTCAAGAAAAACCACAAAAAAATACTTTACAAATCAAGCTTTACCAAGACATTATTGCCTCAATTTTGGATAAACGATTTGCATCTTTAGTCCGGTTGGGTCTGTGTATGGCGTTTCCGGGATAGTTAGAAAACCATAGTCGGCTCCCAGCTTTGCACACACTGCCAGACATAAAGCATCCAGCACATCGTCAGCAATTCTTTTGCTGATATCTTCAAGTGCCTGTTCTAGCAGTTCTTCGGTTTTAATATAGTACCTGTTCAGTACATTGATCCTGTCTCTGATTCCTTCAGGAGTGAGCTTTGACGTTAGTATAGGATTGCCATCGTTCAAGACCGCAAAGCAGTATTCAGGGTGTGATTCCAGAAGGACATTTTTCAGCTTAGGATTGTTTTGAAGAAAAAAATCAACAGTCTTAACATGCTTCCTGAAAGCCATGCTCATGCTATTCATGCGACCATCTTGAGAATTACTAATATCCCATGCTTTAGCGATATCATCTTCATAAGCAATGCTGCGAAACGGAGTATTGAAAACACTTGAAGCCTTGCCTGGTAGACTTTTTCGAAGCTGGCTGTCCGGGCGTTTATATCTATCATCAGCAATGTCTATCAAGCCTATTGGCATATCTATGAGTATTTTGTCATCAGGCGTAAAGCTCTGCTTAATGTCATCGATATCATCAAATAAAAATATATTATAACCGTCTCTGTTAAGACGCACCGCCAGCCATTTGTTTTTACAGCCGTCAATGCCGATATAGCTTATTGGATCATCCTGATCCACGTTAACAAAAGGCAATTCTTCATTGGAATCAGTCAGTGTCAGGAAAATATCGATATATTTGTTTCGAAAATAACTGAACGGTCTTTCTGAAAAATCCGGCGAAGAGAGAGGTGTGTCTGTCTTTTCCATTTTGGGGACCTGAAAATAATTAAATTCCAGGACTAGCATGAGGTCGTCGATCTCTTTGACTTTGGCAGTTTCGGTTTTGGTCGATCGATCGCCTAAATATTTCTCATATATAATATCCTGGATCTTTTCTTCCATTGGTCTGATCTCGGGTAGCTTTTCTTTGACTGGTCTTGGAATGTCCGAGATATATGCTTCCGCTGCATCATGGAGAAGGCACATAGCCTGCACTCTTTTACTGTAACCTCTGGCTTCAGCCTCAACAGCGCAATTTACTGAATGCTGGGCAACCGAATAAAAGGTCTCAAAATGACCATTGGCCCTGCACAGCATAGACAGCGAATGGGCGATGTCTGTGATATCGATGTCATCGGCCAAAGGATCGAACGGTGACATTATTTTTTTGGAGTAAGTGAAGATATTTGATTTAGCCATCTTAGTATCCAGCATCCCTTTTGAGATTAAAATATAACTCAAGCGTGCCTCTACAGTCATCAATTGCTCTGTGTGCATTGCCGCAATCAATTGAGTAATATGATAGTAAGGACTGAAGCTTATGATTGTTTAAATGAGGGAGTATGCTGCGGGCAAGCTTGACTGTATCTATAAAGTCGTTGCCAAAATCACGATCCAAATAGTTGTAACAGCCACTTCGCATGAAGCCTCTATCAAAAGGCGCATTATGAGCAAGTACAATATCATTCTCAATGAATTCAACAAATTCGGATAGAACTTCCTCTGATCCCGGAGCATTTCTAATCGTATGGTCGTCAATACCTGTTATCATAGTTATCCTTGGTGGTATGCTGTATGGAATCTTGATCAGACTATTATATTCATCAATTACTTCGTTATCACGAACCTTAATGCCACCAACTTCGATAATGTCACAAGTGTTTGGGCTGAGGCCAGTCGTTTCAAGGTCAATAAGTGTAAAATCTTTTGGAAAATGCATGAAATTCCTCCTCATTCAGTAAGAAAAACTCAAGTGCAGTTACTTGATCTCCGTGAACCTGATTATTCAGGACTATACAAAGCAATATTATTATAACACTTGAAGAGGCAGTTTCTGTATTACTGAGCATTAATTATAAATATTTTATCTAATAATTAACGAAATCAAAGATATACTTGAAAGCGCTAAGGCTAATGTAGTCAATACAGTTAATAAAGAATTAATTTTTTCATACTGGAAAATTGGCGAAGCGATAGTCCGTTATGAACAGGATGATAAACTTAGAGCCACATATGGAGAACAGACTTTGAAACAGTTATCAAAGACCTTGAGTAAGGAACTTGGCAGAGGTTTTTCAAGGTCAAACTTACAGAATATGAGATCATTTTATATCAACTATAAAAAATGCCAGACACTGTCTGGCAAATTGAGCTGGTCACATTACTGTGAGCTTCTGGGCATTTCTGACAAAAACAAAAGAAGCTTCTACGAAAAGGAAGCAATAAACTCAAACTGGTCAATTAGAGAACTGAAGCGGCAGATTCGTACTTCGCTCTATGAGAGGTTGCTTTTATCTGATGGAGAACTGAATATGTATTTGAACTACTACAAGAATGAAGTAAATGATGAATCTGATAAAGAACCTATTGGAATTATTCTTTGCACAGACAAGGATTCACTTGCAGCAGAATATGCGTTAGGAGGTCTTTCAAAGAATTTCTTCGCATCAAAATATACATACTACATACCTGGCAAAGGCCGCCTAATAGCTGAATTGGAAAAAGTTTTGGATAAGTTTTAGTTTCTGCAATGCATCTCCCATATGAACAGGTTTACATATTTTCTTGTAAAATCGATTAGACAAGCTTGAGCTTAAGAAGCTGGTGCTTGATATCCATAATAGTCCGGAACTGGGCGATGAAGCAAAAAAGGCTCTGCCGCCAGCCATGGAGCAATAGACAGTGAGTTATTATATGCAAAAGCATTTGTATTGACCGGGATAGATATTATGAGGTCTCCGGAGGTTTTAAGGGAGATTAAGGCAGAGTTTGGTGGTTAGATATTATGTTATACGTTATTAAGGGCGACGACAGCATTCAAATATTGTTTGCAGAATAATTTGAGAGATTTTATATTTGTGAAAAATAACTTTCATCAACCTCATAATCTGTTATCTCTTTAACGCCTATACCATATTCAGCAAGTTTGTTAATAAAGTCTTCGCCATCAATTAAATCAATTTGTTGTTTGCCTGTATTATAAGCTTCTTCAATTGCAGGTTTTGAAAATGATCCTGTTGTAATAAAGACTCCTTTTTCTATGTCGGTTGTTAGAGATCCTCTAAAATCTCTTATATCTCCAGCAGAAACTGCACCTTTGTATCGTTTGCACTGAAAGGCGATATTGAAACTAAATACGCCATTGATTTTTAATTTACCTGTTCCATCAATGCCACCGTCACCAGTTTTTTTGGTGACATGAACATCGTCAAATCCACATTCTCTTAGTAATAATTGAGAAAGTCTTTCAAATGCAAATGGGTCCATTTCTAAAAGAATATCATTCAGTCGTTTTCGCCAAGGCTTTACTTCATCAGGTACATCTAAGCCAACTGCTTCGGGTCCATCTGATGTAGGTTTCTGCTTATTGCTGCTTAAAGATCTAACCTTTTGAACAACGTCATTTGAATCTACTTCCTTAATATCGGAATGATTTGGATTGATTACCCAAACACTTCTCTTCGAATTATTAATAATCCCATATTTTTTCAGATACGTTCTTGCCCAAGCAAGTCTGTATTCAATTTCAGTTTGGTTGGTGTTTCCAAGATGAGCTGCTTCTACTACTTCATTTGGTAAATTTAGAATATTTAACACTTCTTCATATATTTCATCGTTTCTACCGGATCCACCCAAGTTTTGAAGCGCTTGAATTGTTGGATTAATTAGTTGATCAAAACTAGGAATATCCTTATTAATAATTTTATTCATCTTGTCCCCTCATGAAAATAATGGAAATACGGCGATTGACTACATTTTATCAGTAGATTAGACTTTGTCAAATGCGACAATATTCAAAATGATATATCTGAATTAGATCATTTGCGAATACAATGCGTTCGCAATCCAATATACTGCGAATCTTGCTTATACCTATTATGTAAATTATTCTCATTCATTTTATTGATTACAAAAAGCATAGATTCGTTGTACCAGTCAGTGTCATGAAGATATCGATATGTTTATTTTGAAAATAACAGAACAGCCTTTCAGAAAAATTCGGTGCAGAAAGTGGTGTGTTGGTCTTTTCCATTTTGGGGATTTTGAAATGGTTGAACTCCATGATCAGATCAGGTCGTTGATTTCTTTGACGTTGTCGGCTTCTGTTTTGGTTGGTAAATCGCCAACTATTTCTCATAAATAATATCTTGGATCATTTCATTCTTTAGCCTGATTTCGGGTAGATTCTATATGACCGGTCTAGGAATATCTGTGATATATGCTTCTGCTGCTCATGGAGAAGACACAAAGACTGTACGTTTTACTAAAGCCTCTGTTTTCAGATTCAACAACGCAGGTGACTGAAAGTTGGGCAACCGAATAAAAGGTCGCAAAATGACCATTTGCCTGCACAGCATAGAAAGCGAACGGGCAATGTCAGTGATGGCGATATCCTCAGCCAAAGGGACATTATTTTCTTCTAGCACAAGTTTTTTTAGCTGACCCCTCTCAAATACGACATTCAAATGCTTAACTACAAAGAGTAGTATCATACACATGGCATCAGGCAAATAATGAAGTCACAAATTGAATCGTCAAATGACCGATGTTTCAATTATCCTTACTGTGGTATCATATATTCATCAATTGAATTAACATTCCGAACATGAGAAAAATAACTTATGCAAGAAAAAAGAAAGGAACTCATACCCATAAATTCAAATTAGAAGCTGATGCAAATCAATATCGCACAGACGTTCACATTACCTGATCGACTAATACAACGGCATCACCAGTATTATAGATATCATCGTAGAAAAATAATAAAAAAGTACTAAACAAAGAGGTGATCAAACTATGCTTGCAGAAATCAAGAAAAAAAATGTTGAAAGAGACAGTGAAGATCAGTTAACCGGAAACATATTCGGAGCTTTGAGATATATCCCGTTTAATGAAGGAATGGGATATATCCTTTCGCATGTCACGTATAACAGTGATGGTTCTTCAATCGAAAATATTTCAAATCAAAATGATTGGAGTGACTGCATTGATCTTTGGAGAAATGTACCAGCTTACGGTGAGCCAGATATAATAATTGAATTTGGTAATACTATCATCTTAATCGAAGTAAAACTGTACAGCGGGATATCTTCGGATGATGAACTCAAAGATTGCTCAGGCAGTATACATCAGTTGTCAAGATACTCGAGGTATCTAGTTAATGAGTTTGAGGATAAGAAAAAAGTATTGATAATACTGGCAAAAGAATCTGATGCATACAAAATTTGGAAAGATGCTCAAGATAGAAAAAAAGTAGGTAAAGAGGTTCTTTTTGGGTATATTTCATGGACTGATATTTGTATTGCACTGGAAGAACAGATAGGAACGTTAGAGGAAACAGATAAAACGATTAAAATAGTAATGCAAGATATGATAGATTTACTTAAAAGTAAAAACTTAGATGAATTTAAAAACTTCTTTGATATTCAGAAACTCGCGGATGAAATTAAACTAGATAACATATGGGTAATTAATGATTCAGAGGAATCAAATAGTATCAGTTATAATTTTATTTTAATAGAAAGAGAAAATTATTATGTATACGGATAAAGGGAAAAATATTAATAATGCGTTCGCTGTGGTTTTTGAAACCTATAAAAATGTCAATAAATTAATGGAGAAAATTATCGCATTTGCTGGTGAAGAACGAGAAATGTATCTTTCCTCAAATCAATTTATAAGGTACAAGTCAGATCCAAATATCAGTGGCTGGGCTGTATCATACTTTATGTTGCCATTTAGAAGACCAATCGATAAAGATACAATATATTTAGTTGAGATAATATTTGATTATGAATTTGATCATGAGAAAGATAATAAGGGACCGCAAATTGGACTTTCGAAATTATCATATCGTGACTTGCCTGATGACGTGTTCCTTTCAGCAGGCGATTATTGGTTTTTTACTGCACCATTATATGATGAGAAATTTGTTCAATACAATCAGAATGACGAGGGAACACGTTTTATAAGTAAAAAAATAAACAAAGAAAGAGCTGATTATAAGCATTATGGTCTCAATAGCATAAAATCAATATATATCCCACTAGTAGATGTAAATTCCGCCAATATAGAAGAAAAAATATTCAACACTTTTGATGAGTTAGATAGTATGTAGTTTATTAAGAAAGTGAGATTAAAATGAATGAATTAGAAAAAAGATTCCAACAAGATATGCTAGATATCTGCGATACTTCAGCAAGAGAAATTAATTATAACCCAACACGATTCCGAATAATGATTTACGATATTGGTGGATTGGAAGCCGCAAAAAAACTGATTGCAAAAGATGGTGGCACTGAAGGTTTTACTAAGCTATGGGAAAATAAACGTTTAGATTTATCTGTAGAAGCACATGTGCTTATTGAGGAATATGATAGTTTATTTACTGATGAAGAAAAGACTCTTTGCAAACAACGCCTTCAAGATTATGGGTTTTTTGAATGAAAAGTATGTTGAGAAGAGTACATCTCGGAACATATTAATACATGGTAATTCGTGCGAAATACATTTTTTTCTTGACATTGTATTTATCTTGATATATCTTAAAATATATAAATGGTAATTCGAACGAAATACGCATGGCGAGAATGTATGAAACTAAGTCAAATTATAGAAGTAAAAGTAGGAAAGAACTTATCTCGTGGGCGGGTTAATAGCCTTGCTAAAGATAGCGTTTATAATTATGAAGACTTAGTAAGTGATCTCAATAATGTAGCAGCGGGATTATCAAATAATAACAATTCTGATGATCCATACCAGGTGAAAGCGGGGGAAGTTGTATATAGTTTTGTTAGTTCAACAGCTGGCATAGTCAGCAAAGAAAACCAAGGCAAAACTATTAACCAAAACTTTGCAAAATTAATATTTGATGAATCTGCGGTTGATGGACGTTATCTATGCTACATCCTAAATAAAGCAAAAAAAATGCAAAAACAAATAACAATTGCAATGCAGGGGAGCATCATTCGTAAACTCACGTCGGCTATATTAAAAAATTTGGAAATAGAATTACCTGACCTTAATACACAACAAACAATAGGGCAAACATATTTTCAGTTATTGAGACGACAAGCATTGATTAAAAAACAATCTATACTTGAAGAACAAGTTATAATGGAAATGCTAGATAAAATGGACCATGAGACCAGTAAGTAAGAAAGGGGCATAATGATGTCAGGATTAAATCAAAAACTATTTAGTGCAGCAGATAACTTACGAAGTAAAATGGATGCATTTGAGTACAAGAATTATTTATTAGGATTGATATTTTATAAATATCTTTCAGATAAATTGCTTGAGAAAGTGGTCGAATTGGCTGATGAATCATTTGACGAATATGATACTCAAGAAAAACAAGCCGAGTTGTATCGAAAGCTGCAGAAGGACGCTACTGTCAATAAGGATTTAAAACAGACACTGATTGATACTCTTAATTATGACATTGAACCTCAATATTTATTTAGTTCCTTGGCTGAGGAAGCAAGAAGTGGAACATTCCAACTGGTGCATTTAAATCAAGCATTCACGGATATTTCTTCTAGCTATAGCCAGTTTAACGGATTGTTTGATGATGTTG
This sequence comes from Anaerovoracaceae bacterium, assembly GCA_031553035.1. GTDB lineage: Bacteria > Bacillota > Clostridia > Peptostreptococcales > Anaerovoracaceae > JAVBLY01. Next base: position 105,424 of record JAVBLY010000005.1, read on the forward strand.
ACCTTACGTCAAAGAAGCTTGGCGCTGATGATCAACAAAGAAATATAACAATATCTGAAGTCATCAAGAAGCTTAACGGGGTTGATGTGTTAGGGCACAATGGCGATGTTATAGGAGATGCATATGAATTTCTAATTGGTCAGTTCGCTTCTGAAGCTGGGAAAAAAGCAGGGGAGTTTTATACTCCTCGTGAAGTTTCTGAAATGATGGCTAGAATAGCTGCTATTGGACAAGAAGATAAGAAGTTATTATCAGTATATGATCCAACAATGGGATCCGGGTCATTAATGTTGAATATTAGAAATTTCATTAAGTATCCAAAGAGCGTTAAATATCATGGTCAAGAGATGAATACGACGACATTTAATTTGGCTAAAATGAATTTAATATTACACGGTGTTGAAAATGAAGACATACGCCTTAGAAATGGAGATACGTTAAATAAAGACTGGCCAACAGATGAACCGTATATATTCGATGCAGTCATGATGAATCCTCCCTATTCGGCAAAGTGGTCTGCGGACGATACTTTTCTCGATGACTCGCGTTTTAGTCGTTATGGGAAGTTGGCACCTAAGTCTAAGGCAGATTTTGCATTTTTATTACACGGATTCTACCACTTAAAAGATTCAGGAACAATGGCAATTGTGCTTCCACACGGAGTATTGTTTCGTGGTGGTGCAGAGGGAACTATAAGAAAAAAGTTGCTTGAAGACGGAAGTATTGAAACTGTCATAGGATTGCCGCCAAATTTATTCTTTGGGACATCGATTCCTACTACAGTAATAATTCTTAAGAAAAATAGAGATAAAAGAGATGTGTTATTTATTGATGCAAGTAATGATTATGTTAAGGTAAAAGCACAAAATAAATTGACCGAAGATAACATTGATAAAATTGTAAATGCGTATAAAGACCGAGATAATATAGAAAAATATACTCACCTTGCAAAATATGACGAAATAATAGAAAATGATTACAATCTAAATATACCACGTTATGTTGATACCTTTGTTGAGGAAGATCCTGTTGACATGGCATTAATTGGAAAAGATATACAAGAAATACGTAAAGAGATATCCCAAATAGATAAGGAATTATTTGAAATGATTTCTTCATTGAAATATGACAAAAAAGATGAAGAATGGATGCAGGGTGCAAAAGAGGTCTTTAAGAGTGAGTAAGAAAAAAACACCTGAAATTAGATTTCCTGAATTTACTGACGATTGGGAACGGCGTAAGTTAGAAAGTATAGTAATTGAAACAATTGATAATCGTGGAAAAACACCTCCAATTATTAATGCTGGTAAACATCCAATATTAGAAGTTGCTTCTTTGGGTGGATATTTCCCAGACTATAATACTGTTTCAAAATATGTTGATGAAAAAATTTTTACGACTTGGTTCAGAGGATATCTAAAAGAAGATGATATTCTTTTTTCGACAGTAGGAAATACGGGATTAGTAAGTATAATGGATAACAACTTAAATGCTGTAATAGCACAAAATATAGTCGCTTTCAGAATAAAAACATGTCATGACCCAAAATTTATCTTACAGATGTTTAAGAAAATAGACAGCATAAAAAAGATAAAAAGAATTGAAATGGGTGCGGTACAACCAAGCGTAAAAGTGTCACAACTCACTCATATTCACTATTGTGTCCCCTCATATGAAGAACAATGTGAAATAGGTATGGTTTTTGAGAAACTGGATAACCTTATCGCTCTTCATCAGCGAAAGCTAGAGAATGTGAAAAAAATAAAAGATGGATTTTTACAAAAGATGTTCCTCAAAGAAGGTGAAACTGAACCAGAAATAAGATTTACAGGATTTTCTGCACAATGGGAACAACACACGCTGTGTGATGTCAGTAAGCATATAAAATCTTATTCATTATTACGTAATGAAGAAACTGAAGATAAAAGTGGATACCGATATATTCATTACGGAGATATACATACAAAAGTTGCAGACATAATCACCAAAGATACCAATATTCCTTATATAAAAGGATCAGGATATGAATCGTTACTTGTCGGAGATATTGTCGTAGCTGATGCCTCAGAAGATTATAAGGGCATAGCAGAGCCATGTGTTATACTTGAAATGCCTGAAACCGGGGTTGTGGCTGGGTTGCACACAATAGCTTTACGGCCTAAAAAAACTGAACCTTTGTTTTTATATTATTTGTTACACACAAAAATGTTCAAACGTTATGGAAATAAAGTTGGAACCGGAATGAAAGTATTTGGAATAACCTATGATAATTTAGTAAAGTTTAGTACAGGATTTCCATCAATCGATGAGCAAAAATATATAAGCGGGTTATTAAGAAAACTTGACGAAACTATAGTTTTTCATCAACGTGAACTGGACCATCTCCTTGAAGTAAAAAAAGGATTTTTACAAAAGATGTTTGTTTAACAAACGAAAGGATGATTTTATGTCAAATATTCCACACAATAGTGAAGCTGAGGTAGAACGTCGTCTTATTGAAGTTCTTGGTGAAGGACATAACCAGTGGACATATCGTTCTGATTTGAAGTCAGAAGAAGATTTATGGAGCAATTTACGCCAAAAGATTGTTCAGAATAATTTATGTGAAATTGGAGAAAATCCATTAACAGATAATGAATTCCAACGGATTAAGGTGGAGCTGCTTCAACGAACAAGTACACCTTTTTATGCAGCTAAGTGGATTAAAGGCGAAAATGGAATTGCTCGTATTAATATCGAACGAGAAGATGCATCTTTAGGAAGCTTATCATTAGTTCTTTATTCTAATCATGATATTGGTGGTGGAATTTCTTCCTACGAGGTTGTACGCCAAATTGCTAAGCAGAAAGCTGATGTGGATGGAAGAGATCGCCGTTTCGACGTTACGTTATTAATTAATGGATTGCCTATTGTGCAAATTGAGCTAAAGCAGATAACTGCAAAAGATGGTGTATATCAAGCATATAATCAGATTAAGAAATATGCTGAAGAAGGAGTGTTCAGAAATAACATATTTTCTACGCTTCAATTATTTGTCATTTCAAATGAACAGACTACCAGATATTTTGCCAATGCAATGCCAAAGGATATGGATAAGAAGTTTGTGTTTAGCTGGAGAACTAAGGATAATCGCAAAGTTGAAGATTTATACGAATTTGCTAAGCAAGTCTTAAATATCCCCGATGCTCATAAATTAATCGCTAATTATACAATAGTAAGCGAAGATCAAGATGTAAAAACACTAATGGTTTTGCATCCATACCAGATCCATGCTATACAGGCTTTATTTAATTCCGTAGCGAAACATGAGGGTGGATATGTATGGCATGCCACTGGATCAGGGAAAACATTAACAAGTTTTGTCTCAACAAAGTTACTTGCCCGCAAACCTGGTGTTGATCGTACTATAATGATGATCGATAGAATTGACCTGGATAGCCAAACTACTGGTGAATTTAAAAAATTTGCTTCGGAATTCAATACAGGCATAACTACCGGTGAAGGAAAAGATAATACACTTGTTATTGGGACGGGAAGTGCTGAGGATCTAAGTAAGGCGTTATTATCTGATGAGAATAAGAACACTATAATTATAACTACAAGACAGAAACTAGAATCTGCTTTGCGTTATGCAGATAAGTTAGAAGAAAAAAATGGAAAGAAAAAGTACGAAAAGCTTAAGGGACAACATATTGTTTTCATTGTAGATGAATGTCATCGTGCAGTGAGTGCTGAAGGGATGGATGCTATAAAAGGCTATTTCCCGAATTCAACATGGTTTGGGTTTACAGGCACCCCTATTTTTGACGAGAATAAGAAACAAGCAAAAGGCCAATTAGCAAGAACAACTCACGATCAATACGGAGAGGTTCTCCATACATACACAATTAAGAATGCACTTGATGATAGAGCTGTCCTAGGATTCCAGGTTGAACATGACAGTACAATCGAGCAAACATCATTAGATAATCATATATTCAATCAGATGAGATCATCAGAAAAATATTCTGATAATAGTGATGAAGAAATTAATCACATTATTGACTCAATGTATGGTTCGGAAAAAGAATCATATATCGACAAAGCGATATATGAACATGAAGATCACATACAATCCGTAATACACAAAATATTGCGACCTGATAATGCATACATAAAATTTGATTTCCAAAACGGCCGACCGCAGAAATCAGCTATTTTAACCACCAGTTCAATCAAGATGGCAAAACGCTATTATAATGCATTAAAAGAGCTGAAAAGCAACCCAAGCTGGCTTAAAGATGAGTTTAAAGATCACCCCATTCGTAAAGGTAGAAACATAGAGGATCCGGACTTTCCTAGAATTGCTATAACATATTCAATGCAGGAGAATGATGAAAATGCTGATTTTATCCAAAATGAAATGATAAGCATCATAAAAGATTATAATGAGTACTACGGAACTTCTTGGTCTATTGAAGATATTAGGAGCTACAACAATGATATAAATAATCGCCTCGCCCGAAAAAAGGGAGAGTTTCGCGAATTTGGGAATCAGGTTGATTTAGTTATTGTTGTTGACCGGTTATTAACCGGATTTGATGCTCAAACTATGCTAACACTGTTTGTTGATAGAACATTCACATATGCAACTCTTATTCAGGCATTTTCAAGAACAAACCGTACTTATCCCGAAAAAGCAAAGGGATTAATCGTAACATACCGCCAACCATATACTATGGAGCAAAATGTTCAAGATGCTACCAGACTATATTCGCAAGCACAAGAAGAAAGTCATCTAATATATCCAACATATTCGGAATCCAAGAAAAAATATGAAGAGGCATATCATAAGTTTGGCAGAATTATTGAAATGCTTCCTAATATAGATGAGAGATCGCCATTGGAAGCAAGAATAGAATTTGTTCAAAGTTTTCAGGATCTAAATAATTCATATGATGCGATAGTGACATATGATGAATACAACGATGAAATCGATGAATCAAAGCTTCTCAGGGAGGCTGTTGAAAGTCTTGAAGATTATGTCGGCGTTTATAATACAATAAAAGGCTCACTTCAAGGTGGAGGTGACGAGGAACCGGAAGGAGACTTATCAGAAATCGAATTTTATGGTGACAATACTATAAGACTATATGACATAGATTCAACTTATATTGATAAACTATTGGGAATATACTCTGCCAACAATAAAGATATCAGAGATGAAATTGAGAAAGTTCTTCTCAAGATGAAGAAAGCAGATATCGTCAAAAATGTATATCATTCAATCCTAAACGCAATTGATACAAATACAGTTGACGCAGATGAAGATATTTTAGTAGTAAAGCGTAAATTTTTCACAGAAAAGCGAGATGTAGAGATATTTAAATTTGCAGATGAGTGGTGTTTATCTGTTGATGAATTACACCTGTCCGCAATACAATACACTGTTGGCATGAGCCCTATTCCAAATTTAGGTAGAATTATCGATACTGCATATTTCGATGAGTACAAACAGCAACATGCGGGTATGAGTAAACTGAAGTACATTCCCAAAGTCAAAGAGCAATGGGCACTATTGATGGATGAAGTCATTGTTCCACTGGCAGATGAATTGAAATAACTTGTGAAGTGTAACATAGTTTTAGCTTTGAATGAATACCTTTTAGGCTAGTAATACAGCATGTAAACCATTTAATTGAGAAAACCTTTTTAAAATGATATAATTGCTGCATAGATTGTATAGTGCTATGACTATATAAAAAGAGGAGTATATTAATGTCAAAAATCCTTCATTTTAGTGCATCAACAAGTGTAAAGAATTTATTTGGGAAAGGTTTAGTTACAGATCAGATTGCCGCTGTTTTTGAGCTTGTAAAAAATTCCTACGATGCTGATGCAAAAAAAGTACATATTGTTTTTAAAAATTTAAAAAGTGATAATCCTCAATTAGTGATTTTCGATGATGGAACTGGTATGGATTTAGCAGATATAAAAAATCGTTGGATGATAATAGGAACCGAAAGTAAAAAGAAAGAATTGTATTCTCCAATCTATAAGCGACCTCTAAATGGAGACAAAGGAATAGGCCGATTTTCTGTAGATAGATTGGGCGAACATCTTTCTATGAGCGCTCAGAAAAGAAATTCCAGTCAAATGTTTAATGTTGAATTTGACTGGAATTTGTTTGATGGTGAAGAAAAAGATATTCAAAAAATTGATATCCCTTATACTGTACGTGAAAATGCTACGATGAAACATGGGGTTTTCTTAAAAATAACAAACTTGAGAGACTATTGGGATGAAGGAAAGGTGAAAGAACTATACAGAAATTTACGCCAATTTAAAAGTCCTTTCTCAAAAGAAGATAATTTTAAAATATTTATTACAGCAGAAGAATATGATTATAAAAAAAAGGAAGTAATAGTTGAAAAACTTGAAGGTGTCAGTTCTCTTTGGATAGATGCAGAAATAGATGAAAAAAATCCAAAAAATATATCAATAATGGTGAACCGTGATGGATTAGAATATAACACGAATATTGAAAACAAATACAACTTCGGTAGTGTTCAGGCAAAGATTTATGCATTTAATCAAGGAGATAAGATACGCTTTTCTAATCGTTATGGTTTACGAGTAAGGGAATTTGGTAACATTAGACTGTATCGAGATGATTTTAGGATTTATCCTTATGGCGAAGAAAAAGATGATTGGTTAAGTATAGATAGGCGTCAAACTCAAAAAATGTTTAGTTCATTTGGTACAAGGGATTTAATTGGATATGTTCAAATCAGTAAGTTAAATAATATTGATCTTAAACCTTTGACAAATAGGCAAGGCTTAGAAGAAAATGATGCATTCAAACATCTTCGAGAATTTCTAATAGACGTATGTTTGAAAACTTTAGAAACATATCATTTCAATAAAATTAAAAAAGGGGTCAATGAAACAATAAAAAAGACTAAGGCAGAAATGGTTGATGCAGTACATGGACTGGAAGAAATTGCAAAAGAAATAAAAAATGAAAGCCCCTATGCGTCAAAGGAAATCCGAAAATACACAATTGAAATAAAAAAACAGCAACAAAACCAACTTAGATATGTACAAGATCAAGATGAACTAATTAAAGTATATTCACGTATATCTCAAAAGGAGACTATCCTTCATAAATTAATACATCAATCAATGATACACGCAACAGATGCAAAAATGGCTTTAATAAATATTAATGATCAAAATCTGTTAAATGATGAAGAAAAACAAATTACAACAGCAAAAAAATATATCAGCGAAGTGATTGAATTATTAAAAACTGTGCGAGATGATGTAGTAAAAAAACGTAAAAAAACAAAGCAGAATATTGGAAGAATTGTCAGAAAATATATAAATGGCAACAAAGCTTTTTTTGAGGAGAATGGCGTTACTGTTTACATTAAAACAGAAGGTGACTTAACATGTAAAGTTGATGTTGGGGATATTAAAGCTATTGTTAATAATCTAACCACGAATGCTGTAAAATCATTGAAGCAAGTTAGTGATCGTGAAAGGCAAATAAATATTGAAATTTATAATACTGATAAATATTATATTATAAGGTGTATTGATAATGGCATCGGCATCAAAGAATCTGAGCGAGAAAGAATATTTGATCCTTTTCAATCAACAACAGATGGCTTTGGTCTAGGCTTAACCATTATTGATGAAATTGCAAAAGAATATAGTGGAGCTTTGGAGTTAATGGAAACGAAAATTGGTGCATGTTTTTCCGTGAAATTGAGGTTGAAAAATGCTTGAGCGAAAAGTGATGATAATAGATGATAATGAACGAACTGAAAATGACTATATACCTGCATTTAAAAAAAATGTTGAAGATTTAAAAAATGAAAAAGACAAATGGAGGTTATATAATTTTGATTTCATATATAAAAGCAGTATGAAAAAGGCACGTGATTATTTAGAGTGTTCTACCAACGTTGTTGATGTACTGGTTGTTGACTATGATTTTGGTGTTAACTCTGATTCGGGAAGTGAAGAAAAGTTTCAGAATGGCACTGATTTTGTTAAATATATACGTGAAAATATAAATAAACGATGCCAGATAATATTTTATACTATGCAAAATATTGAAAGTATTGAAGTTAATGAGTATATTAATCTGATAAACTCTGATGTATTCAAAATGCTTGATAAAAGCGCAGATATTGAATTACTAGGTGAGGCAATATTTGAGGCAGCAACTACAAGAGATCCAATTGTTGAATCCCTAGAAAGATTTTACCTAAAATATCAAACAGTTTTAGATTTATATGGATATGAAATTAATGGAGATAAATACTCGTTTGAAGCGATAATCAAACATATACGAATGGATGATGAAATAGGCCGTGTATTTATTGAAAAATTGTTAAATAAAGCAATTTTAATTGATATAAATATAGGAGCATGATATATGGATGCGATTCTATTATGTATGAAAAAAAGAGGAATACGATTTTTTAGTAAAATAAAGCTGTCTAATACAGAAATCATTAGATTTCATAGAAAAGAGAATTTCTTAGGGTTATTAAGAAATAGGCTTGGTGAATATGATAATATACTAATTATGGCTCATGGTTCTAAAGATGGTATTTTGACGCCAACTTGTTCTCGAGGTCAACTTAAATACGACTTATATATTACAGAAAAAGAGTCACATCATTTTATAAATAATTTTGTGTTCGCGGTATCGTGTTCGACTGCGAACGAGTTTGGTAGGTCATGCGTGACGCAAGGTGCATTGGCATATCTCGGCTATGAAATAGAAATTGGTAAGCTATTTAATTCTTATCTTGATAGTCAAGACTACACCGGTTTACCTAAAAATGTATCCAATTCTATTGACATAATAGTAAAGAAAATTTTCATTGAACAACTTTCAAAAGCCTATGAACGATTTATTAAGGAGCCTATAAGCGTAAAAGTTTTAATGGAATTATTATCTTTATCTATCGAGAAGGAAATATCTTTAGTATATAACATGACAGTAGAAGAACTCCACAATAAATATAAAGTAAAAATAGCAAAAAAACATTTAAAAATCTTTTTTCCAACCATGATCACGAAAACATTGAGTTTTTTAAATGAAATGCATGATCGTTTTGTTTGTATTGGTGAAATTAACTATATTTCTTCTACTTTTATTGAATATGAAAAGGCAAATGGTAAAGCATCACAGGAAATAAAGGGTGAATTAGAGAATAATGAATTTTTCAAGGCAATTGAAAGTAAGGAATATAAAGATTACCTAAGAAGTGTAGTGTAAATTATGTGTGAGGTAATGAATGCCGAAAGAATTTAAATATATTGATGTCTTCTCTGGATGTGGAGGATTATCTTTAGGGATGCATTCAGCTGGTTGGAAGGCATTATTTTCCATAGAGAAAAATCATGATGCATTTCAAACACTCAATTATAATCTCGAAATGAAAAAACATTTTGATTGGCCAATCTGGTTGCCAAAATCTGAATATGATATTAATGATATTTTAAATAAATATCCAGAAGAATTGGAGAAACTTTCAAATAGGATAGAATTAGTTACAGGTGGACCGCCGTGCCAAGGATTTTCGACGGCTGGACGTCGTAATGAAGAAGATGATAGAAATAGCCTTATTGATTCATATCTTCGATTAATAGATATTGTGAATCCAAATTCAGTTTTATTTGAAAATGTTCGTGGCTTCACACAAACGTTCAAAAAAGAGAATAATGAATATGGCAAAAACTATTCAAATTACATAATTATTGAACTCGAAAAAAGAGGGTATTCTGTAAGTTATAAACTAATGGATTTTTCCAATTTTGGAGTACCACAAAAAAGAATTAGGTTTATACTTTTTGCCAGCAAAATTCATAATACAAAGAAATTCTTTACCATCCTTGAAAAAAACACAGTTAAGTTTTTAAGTGATAGAAAATTACATAAAAGAATAAGCATACAGGCGGCATTATCGGACCTAGAGGGAAGACATGGTAAGAAAATATGCCCAGATTGTCAAAATTTTAAATCGGGTGTTTATGGTAGTGCAACAAATAATTATCAACGATATTGTAGATCTGGCGCAAGAAAAAACAGTATACCAGACAGTCATAGATTTGCTAATCACAAAACTGATACAGTTGATAGATTTTCTGAATTACATTCACAAGGAATTACAAATACAAATCTTTCTAAAATTCTTAGAGAAGAATATGGTGTGAAAAAAAATTGCTTTAGTATTTTAAATAAAAACCTTCCATCACCAACTCTAACTTCAAATCCTGATGATCATCTGCATTACTCAGAACCAAGGACGCTGACAGTTAGAGAATATGCAAGAATACAAAGTTTCCCAGATTGGTATGAGTTTAAAGGGAAGTACACTACTGGAGGAGATGCACGAAAGCATGATGTGCCAAGGTATACACAGATTGGAAACGCGATTCCGCCATTGTTTGCAGAACAAATGGGTTACGCGTTAAAGATATTAATAGATAATGAACAATAACTTAATTTTAAGTAGATATTAACATTAGTTCTAATACCGGCGATGCATTTTACCATTAATCCTGTTATTGTACTTTTCCGGGTATAATAACACCCAAGGAGAAAATCACTATGGTGCTCATTAAAAGCACCTGTTAAATTGGAGTCATCATCAAGCCGGTGATGGATTTTCTCGGTGACTTTGATGTGGCTACAATCAACATTTTATCAAGTATCACAGTTTTTACTCTGGCTATAGTGTCTACAGCAAGCCAGGCAAGGTCCGAACCCAACTTCAGCTTCAAATCTGCCTCGTTATTGGGCATAGGAGTCATAATCGGGGGTGTAGCCGGCAACAAACTTCTTTTTCCGCTCATCAGATTATTACGCAGCGAATCACTGGTGACCATGATCCAGAATATCATCATGGTAGTCATAATCCTTCTCGCTTATTTTTATTCTCTACTAAATAAAAATATAGGGTATGCAAAGGGGCAGCGCCTCTTGCCGTACTGAGGAGGGTGCTCAGGCACCAAAGGTGCCGCCTAAGGGAACCTAGGGTTCCCTAGTGGAGTGGCGTTAGCCACCTTTTATATGAAATACAAACATAGGACCCGTGGTTTCTCATTTGAGGGGTTATTTACGCACTTCTCATTGGTCTGCTTCTGGGAGGCATTTCGACTTTTCTCGGAATAGGCGGAGGACCCACCAATGTGGCACTGCTCATGTTCATTGTCGGGAATGATACAAAGACGACCATGACTAACTCCCTTGTGGTCATCCTGTTTTCCCAGGCGGCCAGGCTGGTAACGGCTTCAATGCCCTTCAGCCCATTTTTCTATCGATCTGCAATTACATCACCAAGTCATCAATCTCATTTTCAACCCGCTGACTTTCGGGTTTTGACACCCCGGCATCTTTTGCAAATTCTGCCCATTTGGATCTGATTTCCAAAACTTTATCTATTACGATTTTGGGATCTTTTACGTAGGACCGCTTCCCGACTTCTATTAGATCCTCTCTGGTTATATCCGAGAATTTGCCGTTAACCGACATAAGATGCTGAGAAAGCCACTTGTTATTGGGTTCCATAGCAAATGTGATGTCATAAGCAGGGGAAAGCTCCCAGTCCTGATTTTGCCTGAGAATAAAAGAATGATTCTTTGTGTGATCGTCATTGTTTCCCATGCAGACGTTGAAAACCATCCTCAGGAAAATCTGATCTATTATTTCAAAACCAAGGCCAAGGGCTTCGGCGGCTTGAAATAGCTGTGAATAATCATGTGCCTGCCTTTGATTAAAGTCAAGTTCAGACATGGCACAAAGTGATTGCACATGATGTTTCTGATTCCCTTCCCGGTCAAATCGCTTCGTCATAAAATGAGTCCGGCCGCCTGATTCAAACAGACTGCAGTTTTCCATGTGAATGCCCGCTGCCTTTGCCATTAGATGATAAGCATATTCTATTCGCCCATATTCTCTTGATTCCTGTGCACTTTCCTGCGAGGGTATATCAAACTTAATTAACCAGTGCTCAAATTCTTCCGGCAAATTGAACTGCCCTGAAACAAAATTATTGTTAGCCGGATTGTAGCCCACGACAGCCTTTGCACGGGCACCGCCGGCTGAAGTTCCGACGGTTATCAGCTGTGAAAGTTCCGATCCGTAATCGCCGGGACTTTTTTCTGCAAGATTGACATGAACAGCTTTTCTCGCGGCATCGATAAGGGTATTCATTTCAAGAGCCGTGGGTTTGGGATTATTTTCTCTAATAGCCGGTCTGAATTCCAATGCTCCCATTGCTCTTTTGCCCATGTAGGCTAATCTGTCAAGAGGAGTTATCTGCCCCGGTAAAACACCGTTCCTGGCCATCCATGCATTTATCAGGTTGTTTCCGAATGTATCCGGAATTGAGTCTGCAACAAAAGCGGGGAGGCGATAGTTTTCAAGATCATCATATTACAAATAAAAACTTATATCTAGAATTCTTTGGGTATAATATACTCAGGGAGCTTTTCAAATTGGAGCCAATCATAAGGTGACTTAGGGAGTCATCTGAACACAGGGACAGGGGACATGGATATCCAATCAATAATATACTCAGCAATTTCATTAATTGCCACAACTCTCGGTGCCATGACTGGCATGGGTGGTGGTGTCATCATCAAGCCTGTATTGGATTTTCTCGGTGACTTTGACGTAGGCACAATCAACATTCTGTCAAGTATCACAGTTTTGACTATGGCTATAGTATCAACAGCAAGTCAGGTCAGATCCGAACCAAACTTCAGCATCAAATCCGCTTCTTTAATGGGCGTCGGAGCTGTATTGGGCGGAGTGGCCGGGAATGAGGCCCTTTTTCTGCTCATCAGGTTAACACGCAGCGAATCACTGGTGACCATGATCCAGAATATCATCATGGTAGTCATAATCCTTTTCGCCTTTTTTTACATGAAGAACAAACATCGGATCCGCGGATTCTCATTTGGGGGGTTCATTTACGCACTTCTCATCGGGCTGCTTCTGGGATGCATTTCGACTTTTCTCGGAATAGGCGGAGGACCCATCAATGTGGCGCTGCTCATGTTCATTGTCGGGAATGATACTAAGACGGCTATGACCAACTCCCTCGTGATCATCCTGTTCTCCCAGGCGGCCAGGCTGGTAACTGTGGCGGTGACCACAGGCTTCAGTTCTTTCGATCTGACCATCCTCCCGTACATGCTGGCAGCGGCTGTGGCAGGGGGCTTCTTGGGATCGTTTTTCCACAATAAAATGAGCGAGAGTGCGGCGGCCATCTGCTTCAACATCCTCCAGATGGTTATCTTGCTCATATGCCTTTACAATATCATCGTAGGAACTGGGCTTTTGCCCATATAAGTAAACTAATTCACCTATGTGTTGATTGCACTTTCAGCATGAATAAATGCAAAAAATAACTACCCTTCTTTACTTTACAGCAACTTTGATTGTCCGGTAATTTTATATAATGGGCAGGATGTCTTTTACAGCAGATATATAGTAAAATGTGTATAGTCAATTGTGCCAGATATAGAAAGGTGTACCCGTCATGCAAATAATTGAATGCTCTAAGAAACTAAGATACTATCTAGGAGACATTTTCTCTCAGGATGAAGGTAACAGCATCACTACGGAAAGCGGAAAAGTGGCCTTGTCTACATAATTGGCACAAACCGTTTGATCCCCAGGCGATCAAACGTCTGTTAAAACGGCAGATAGTCGGAAAAGAGGATAAGTACTGATATGAACACTAATATGAACAATGAATTATTCAAATCAATAGACGAAAGCATGCAGGATGGCTATACTCATCTGGATGCATGCGACATCGAAAAGACAGCATCTGCGTGGAGCAGCACATATACAAAAATCAGACAGCTTGCTGAGGATATGAAAATAAAAGACGTCAAGGAATTTGATAAGGAATTTGACGGCACCCAGTTTGTATTCAATTGGATCCAGGATTATGGGGATTTTTTAGAGGAAAACATTGGGGAAACCCTTGAAATACCTCTCGAGACTACCCTTGGCTTTTTCCATTGGGCTGTCGGTTTTCAGGGCCCGGATAATGATCATACACGGAAAAGTTTGAAAGGGCAGTCAGCTGTTTGCATGATTAGGGGCGGGTCTCCCCAGGCCGGTGATGAGGAGTTCCAAAAGCTCATTGAAATGCATCCTGATTTTATCTGGTATCCGATCTGGTGGGCTGATGAATACTATTTTATAAAAAACTCTCCCAATTATGACATAGACAAGGCTATAGAAATTTTGGAAAACGCCGTCACGCTGAAGTTTGACAAAGATAAAGATGTGCTTTATGAAAGGTTGATCGAGACATACAAAATAAAGGGCAGCAAAGACGACATGGAAAGAGTGAAAGAGCTGCTTGATTCATGGATAACAGAATACAAAAAAAGAGATTCATCGCCCGGTACTGAAGATTTCAAATCTCTTTTAAAGAGAGAACCGCCAGCCGAGCCCGCACCAAAAGAAAAAATAGGCCGAAATGACCCTTGTCCCTGTGGCAGCGGAAAAAAGTATAAAAAATGCTGCGGGAAAGTTGTCTGAACTCTTTTTCCACAAAGGTAATACATTTACAGTAGCCGCTTTTCGTTTCAACTTATGTCACACTCATCTTTTTGTTAGACAGAGTAATAATAAATGAAAATCTGGTTTACGTGAATTCAATATTCATCGATTTTGAAACCATTAAGTTACTCCAAATGATTGACGTATACAACAGTATTGATAGCACTTGCTGCATTAATGCAAAGAAAAAAGTAACCGCCCTACGTGAACAGGACGGTTCTCTACACAAGTGGGGTAACCGCCATACCACAGGCGACTCCCTCGTTATCTAAAACATACCAAAATACTCACTATTAGTCAAGCAAAAAACGGTATAAGCACATATGTTCAGGCATTACTCGTATCTAATCATAAAGCGATCATCTCAGGATTTCCGACTCACTGACGGAATTGACTTCACCCGGTTTTTTCAAACGAAGTGCTGACAGCAGAAGCAGCGCAAGTCCGCCTGCTCCGATCCAGCACAGAACTGCCGTATCGCCGCTCCAGACACCTCCGTCCATGTAGAATATATTTGCTATGCCTTCACTTCCGAAGCGCAGCGGTATCCAAGGATAGATCCAGTTCTGCCAGAATTCGGGCAGCATTTCATAGGGCATGTTGCTGGCAATAAGTCCAAAGCACATGATGAGAATGAATATGGCGATGCCGCCTATGCCGGTCCAGGACATGACGCCGACGATCATCATCATGAAGCAGAAGCTGGCGATGGTTATGAACATAGCGGTGTTCATAAACGGTATGGCGAGGCCCAGCACGGTAGACGCGATGAAGGCTACAGTCAGCCCTATAATAAATGACGAAATCAGAGCCGCGCAGATCTGAATCAAACGCTTTTTCAGTAGGGCATTTCTGTCCTCGATTTCCTTGGCATCCTTTTGATAAAGGAAGAGTATTATGGAGCCTACCAAGGCTGTGATCCATGTCATTATGAAGACGAAGATGTAGGCGGTTCCGCTCTGCATATCGCTGTCCACCGGATTGAGATAATCTATGGTCGGTGTCATTCCGGTCTGTTCAGTCATTTTGGAAATCACTTGAGTGGTTACAGCGGCGATCTGCGGACTTTGTCCCTGGTCTATAGTTACTACCATAGGATCAGCTTCTCCCTGACCTGCCTGTGCAGTCATTTGCTTTGCTGTAAAATCTTCCGGGATCACGATTGACGCGTAGAAGTCTTCGTTTTTAAATCCTTTGTCCACATCAGCCTGACTGTCTAAAGATATCCATTTTATAGCGTTGTTTTTAACTCCTGATACCTTTGACACTATCTCATTTCCCAGATTCATCTCACCGGCAGGTGTGGCCGCACCCTTGTCAAGAGATGCTATTGCAATAGGTATCTCCTTGGGGCTGAGCTGAGTCACCGGGTAGATCACCAGAGAGATCAGAAAAGCTATAATGATAATTACAACCGGCAAAAGGACCAAATATTTCTTTTTACTTTCGTTCATTTTCCTCACCTTGATCCGGCTCTTAATCGGATCATTTCCCTTCCCTTATCATAGTAATATCCTTTTTAGATGACAACATGTTGTTTGGTTAATTATATTTTATAACCACAAACCCTACGGTTCAATAAACAGAACATGGCTCAAGTGTTGGATTTTGGGGGATTTGCCCAACAATTACGTGGTCATTTGTCGGTTGACTCATAAGCACGCAGTGATAAAATGTAACCAACATGGTGTTGGATGAAAATGTCATGCAAGAAAATATGCCAGTTTTTGGACAAAAAACGAAGTAATGTGTGGATTTTAAGACAATGTGGTTGCCGATAATATGAAATTCTCAGCATTATGTAAGCTTGAGGCATTTAAAATCACACATTACCTCAAATTCTGACCAAAAATCAACGAAAAACCTTGTTTATGAGGCTGTTCGCAAATCAGAGCGCAACACACAAGACTAAATACCATTTCCAAAAGGAGGAGACCATCATGAAGAATGAGGACAAAACAAAAATAACAAAGGATAATCTGATGTTGGCTTTTCTTACCCTATATAAAGAAAAAAAGATAGAGCGGATATCCATAAAGGAGATCACCGATCTGGCCGGATACAATCGCGGTACTTTTTATGTATACTACAAAGACGTCTATGATATTTTGGAGCAGGCGGAAAATATTCTGATGGATCGTCTGGGGCACGGCATAGAGCAGGTGGTCAAGCTGAAGGTAGGCTTTTCTCCGGAAAACTTTTTCAGGGTCATGATGAATGTTTTTACGGATAATACACTGTTGGCGTCTGTGCTAATGAGTCGGGGCACAGTGGAATTTCACAATAACCTGAAGAATATGGGAAGAGAGAAGATCATGCGCCTGGATGACAACCTTGACGAGGAAGCGCGTATGAAGCTTTCCATGACCATCGAGTATCAGTTCTCCGGTGTCATGGGGATAATCTCATACTGGATGCGGGAGAATCAGGATCTGCCTATTGAAGAGGCAATGAAAATCGTAGTGGATCTGACAAGAAACGGCGTTTTTCAGATCGTAAATAGGTATACATGATCATATACTTCATTATGATCACGGTTGAACTTATCTGTTCGAATGCAGGATATCGCCTTCAGTCGGCCCGGGCTCCAGATCCAGATCAAAATTAAGGTCCAGATCTGATGCTTTAAGGCGGTTCACATTTTTCTTGATAGACGCTTCCAGCGCACTCAGCAACTTCCATCCGAAAAACAGCACTCCGGCCAGCATAATGATTGAAAAGTGGATCGCGAATACTGCGCCTGCGGGATCAGCTAAAAACAATTCTTTAAAGTAATTCAGTAATTCCATTTTGCGTACCTCCTTTCTTTATTTGTTCTTGCATCTTTATTCTAGCTCGGCAGTGTTATCTCAAGATTATGCTAATGTAAAATTCTAGTTAACCAAATCGTGACTTCTGCTCAGAGAGCAATCATATGCATAACAGATTGTACGACCTTTATGGCTCACAATTGTACCTCCAAAAAAACACAAAATATTCTGAACACCCCGCACAATTCTATGATATAATCAAAAAGTGTCTCGTTTAGAGATACGTTTAATTCAAAGAGAATATAAGTCTATCAGTTATTTTATGTTTGGTATTTGAGCAAGAGAAAGGATGAAAAAATGTTAGCACTTAAAGTAAAACCGGAAGTATATTATTTCGAAACAATGGCTGAGTACAATGCAGAATTCCCACTCACAGCGGATGATCTCATCGTAACAAATGAGTGGATCTATGACCCTTACATCAAGCCACTGGGCGTAAAAAGTAATGTAATTTTTCTGGAAAAATACGGCATGGGCGAGCCTTCAGATGAAATGATCGACGGCGTCGCAGCTGAAATGAAAAAATATGACCCAAAGAGAATCATCGCTCTGGGCGGCGGAAGTATCATTGATATCTGTAAAGCTCTGGCACTTGAACTTCCCGAAAAGTCGGTTGACGTTTTCACAGGTAAAGTTGCTCCTAAGAAAGTAAGAAAGCTCGTCGTTATTCCTACAACCTGCGGAACCGGTTCAGAAGTTTCCAAGTCAGTTGTAGCAGAAATGAAAGAGCTGGGAATCAAGACAGCTATCGCAGTGGAAGATACTTTTGCTGACACGGCAGTGCTTATCCCTGAGACACTTAAAGGACTTCCTTACAAAGTTTTCTCAATGAGTTCAGTTGATGCTATGATCCACTGTATCGAAGCATTCCTGGCGCCAAAAGCTTCTCCTGCAACAGATCTCTTCGCAAAAGAAGGAATCAAGCTCATCATGAACGGCTACAAAGCTATCTATGATGGCGGAGAAGATAAGAGATTTGATTATTACAAAGATTTCCTCTATGGCTCAATGTACGGCGGAATCGCATTCAGCATCACCGGAGTTGCTGCTATCCATGCACTTTCATACTCCATCGGAGCTACATTCCACGTTCCTCACGGCGAATCCAACTACGTATTCTTCACGGAAGTCATGAAGCTTTACAACAAGAAAAAGCCTGACGGCAAGATCAAAGAGCTGTCCGACATCATGGCTGATGCTATGGGAATCAGCAAAGATGCAGACGTATTCGAAGAGCTGGACAAGTTCCTGAGCAAGCTCATCGAGAAAAAACCTCTTAAAGACTACGGAACAACTGAAGAACAGATCGACCTTTTCGCAAAGTCAACAAGAGAAAATCAGCAGAGGATCCTCGTCAACAACTATGTTGAATTCACCGACGACGAGCTGAGACAGATCTTCGTAAATCTTTACTAGATCCGGATCCAGACTCAGAGCCTAGGCTCTAACGTTGACCGATCAGGGTTGAGCATTTCGCCCGACATAGGAACTGATCGATCAAAAATTAAGTAAAATAACTAATTGTTAATAATGTCTATTAAATGAAAACCCCGATTTGCCAGTCGGGGTTTTCTTCATCTTATTAAAATGCAAAAGCCCCAATTTTTAAGAGGTGAAAGACATGGTCGGCCCTCCTTATGCAAAAAAATGTTGCTTTTTAGAACAGCACCGGAAGTTATTAGTAGTTTTTTTATATTGCAAATGAAAAGTGTCACTACCCCGGACAGAAAAATCCATTGCAGTGACAAAAACTCTCACTAAAAGGCCAAGAATCTGGGCTTTAGTGACAGTTTATTTGTTTACACTTAGAAAAAGTGTCACTACCCCGGACAGAAAGCCCATTGCAGTGACAAAAACTCTCACTGAGTGGCCAAGAATGTGGGCTCAAGTGACAGTTTTACCATGTAGATTTCAAGTGGAACTTCAAATGAAGAATCTAACAATGAGAAACCGCGGATATTTTCCTGCGTGCAGCACTTTGTCCCATTACTTTAAGGGAATCTCAAATCAAAATCCGCTCACCTTGACCATCCTCAAAAATAATTAAAAATATAATATGTGGGTAATATAACACTATGAATAAAAATTATCCGGTACTGACCGGCATACTCCCATATAACAAGTCGTTCCTGATAACCGACATTATCGCCGGTCTCACTTTGGCGGCTGTAGCTATTCCAATGGATATGGGCTACACCAAGATCGCAGGCATGCCCGTTGAGACAGGACTTTACTGCCTTCTTTTTCCGTGCATAGCATTTGCAATTTTCGGAGCGTCAAGGAATTTGGTTGTAGGGGCGGATTCTGCATCGGCTGCCATACTGGCAGGTGGTCTGGTCGCTTTTGCCTCCATAGGTTCACCGGAATACATAAAATATGCGGCACTTCTGGCAATAATGGTAGGCATTCTCCTCTTCGCATGTTGGCTCTTTAGGCTATCATTCATCGCAAATTTTCTTTCAAGGACCGTACTGACCGGATTTTTAGCAGGAGTTGGGATCCAGGTTGCAATTTCCCAGTTCCCCGAACTCTTCGGACTGACGGGAATTTCCGGTAACGCCATAGAAAAATGTATAGCGGCCTTCTCACATATAGGAGCTCTGGACGGAACGGCCCTGATCATTGCAATAATAACTTTGGCATTCGCCATGATGCCGAAGATATTCGGTAAAAGGAACCCGCTAATAAAAAAGATCCCATGGGCTCTCATCGCAATAATAGGAATAATCGCAGCAGGTTATTCAGGGTTCTTAGGAGCAGACAAGATCGCATTCATAGGTAATGTATCTGCGGGACTTCCTGATTTTGCACTGCCTGCTTTTGACTGGAAGGTCATGTCAGGCTTAATTGGAACAGCCTTAAGCATAACCGTCATCATAATAACCCAGAGCGCTGCGACGGTCAGCGTGTACGCAATCAAACATGATGAAGACGAACATTCAAACAAAGATATAATCGGGCTTGGAATGGCAAATCTTCTTGCCGGGTTGACAGGCACATTCTGTGTAAACGGCAGTCCCACAAAGACAGAAGTTGCAGACAGCAGCGGCAGCAGAAGTCAGGTGGCAAATCTTGTGTCTGCAGGCGTAGTGATTCTTGTTCTGCTGTTTCTAACAGGATTTCTAAAGTTCATTCCGGAAGCAACCTTGGCGGCGATAGTATTCGCAACTGGGCTGGGGCTCATCGACATCGGAGCTCTCATCAGAGTATACAAGATCAAAAAAGCAGAATTCATTATAGCTGTAATAACCGCAGCCACTGTGATCATATTCGGAGCCGTTCAGGGAATAATCCTTGCCATGATCCTGTCAATAATCGAGCATTTGAGACACAGCTACAGCCCAAAAACCGAAGTCTACAAGTTCGACCATGTCTCCAAGGATTCGGGCAAAGACAAAGGTAAAGACCTAAGTACAGGAGAGATCAAAGGTAAGTGGGTGCCGGTACAAAATGGTATAACCACAAAATCAGGCATTGCACTTTATAGATTTTCCTCTTCCATATATTACGCCAATACAAAGGTGTTCAAGAAGGACATTCTGACCATAATGGGACCCGAGGGGCAGAACAAAGCAGACATGAAGCAGCCAAAGAAGATAGCGCTGGACTTTTCCGCCACGTCAGATGTGGATTTTTCCGGAGGCGAGATGCTCAAGGAAGTCTATAAAGAGACACACAGAAGAGGAATCAGCTTGTCTGTAGTGCTTATAGAAGACAGCGTACTTGACGAACTTAAGAAGTCCGGCTTCATAGGTCTCATCGATGAGCATAATGTCTATCCCGATATCAAGTCCCTGATAGCAAGAATAGAAGTGGAAGAACAGCTAAAATAGCGGGTTACATTCATAGCAACCATGCTGGCACATACCAATTTTTTTATTTCTATTGGATAAAGAGTTCCGTTTTGATACAGAAGTAGATCGATCTCCTTTTTATCTTTGTCACTGTAATAGAAAACAGGAGGTTCTTTTCCCGCATTCAGATAGCTTTTGTAAATTTCCGCAAAACTCAGCTTTCAAAAAATGGACCAGACATGGCTCCGTTTTCCAAAGTTTCCCACTGCCCCACTTGAGCAGTTATGCACAAAGTCTTGTATCCAGAAAATGAAGAAGAGGGGTTTTGACTACTCTTTTGAGCAAATTATTATAAAATAGTTGAACCAATTCTATTATATGAGAGGGTCCGAACCAGAATTTGATTAGGTGTCAATATTAGCATAATGGGTCAGAAATAGGGTATAATTGAAGAATCAATCAAAGTAAAGTTAGGTCCAGGGAGAAAAACAATGAAAATAGAATTTTGCGGAGCGGCATCATCGGTAACAGGTTCCTGCCATCTCATTACAGCGGGCAATTACAAAATACTTTTGGATTGCGGTCAATTCCAGGGAAACAAGGCAGAGGAGGCTAAGAACTTTGATCCTTTTCCTTTCGATCCCAGGGAAGTTGACTTCATGATCCTGTCACACGCCCACATAGACCACTGCGGCCGGATACCCATACTGGTCAAGCGAGGTTTCACCGGAGCTATCTACTGCACCGATGCCACGGCGGATCTGCTGCCAATCATGCTCAAGGACAGTGCACATATACATGAAAAGGACGCCGAATGGAAGAATCGGAAGGCAGAGCGGGCCGGCCGTGAAATGGTCGAGCCGCTTTATACCATGGCTGATGCAGAGGAAGCGCTTAAATACATACATCCTGTTATGTACGATGAACTTATCGAACCATTTGAGAATGTCAGGTTTGTTCTGAACGATGCCGGGCATATTCTGGGTTCATCCATAATAGAGCTTTGGACAAATGAGGACGGCGATGTAACCAAGACTGTTTTCTCCGGAGATCTGGGTGTGCCTAACAGGCCGATCCTTAGGAATCCGACTATAATAAAGAAAGCTGATCACGTTATAATGGAATCCACCTACGGCAACAGGCTCCACGAGAAAAATTCCATGTCGGTGGAACACCTCATGGAAATCGTAAAAGAAACAGTAGAGCGAAACGGAACCGTAGTCATCCCGTCCTTTGCGGTAGGAAGGACACAGGAGCTCATCTTTGAATTCAACAAATTCTATAAGGAACACGAGGATTACAAAAAGATCCTGAAAAATATAAAGATATACATAGACAGCCCTATGGCAACCACAGCCACCGAAGTCTTCAGGAAGAATGCCCAGGTTTTCGGCGACGAGATGAAGGAGTTTATCCTCAAGGGCGACAGCCCGCTGGACTTTGAGAACCTGGTCTTCACAAGGAGTACGGAAGAATCCATGAGGCTGAACGAGAACAACGAGCCAAAGGTTATCATATCGGCAAGCGGCATGTGCGAAGCGGGCAGGATCAGGCACCATCTCAAGCATCATCTGTGGAACTCCAATTCCAGTATTGTATTCGTCGGCTACCAGGCTGAAGGAACGTTGGGCAGAAGGATCCTTGACGGTGCGGAAACGGTGACGCTGTTCGGCGAGGAGATCTATGTCAACGCTCAGATCCACAATTTGCAGGGATTTTCGGGACATGCCGACAGGGACGGCTTATTCAACTGGATCAGCGGATTCGAAGTAAAGCTTGCCAATGTTTTTCTGGTCCACGGGGAAGAACAGAGCAAGAAGGATTTTGCGGCATATGTTAAGGAACATCTTGGTATCGACTGCACAGTTGTTGAAGCTGTATCCGAGTTTGATCTCAAGAAGGGCAGGAAGACGACCATTGAGGAAGCCGGCAAAGAATTCTTCGATGCTGAGGAGATAGATGATATAAGAACGAGGATCGCAAGAGTTCACGACGAACTTGAGACCATATTATATAACACCCATCTGGCAGTGGATGAGGATATAAATGCAGAAAAGATGTCTGATATAAAGAACAAAGTGCTCAGTCTTGAAAAGGATACCATCAACCTGGGCTCATCTGTCACGGAACACCCTGAATGATCTTGAAAAATCAAGAATTGCAGGCGATGGCGAACCGGAGAATTGCCTGACTATTCAGAATTGAAACGCTTGCGGAACTTATGTGATTTGCCCTAAAATCACATCAATTTAATGGAAATCATATTTCCTATTTGATATAATGACCTTGTTCGATTAACAAGAAAATCATTTTTTTTGCGGAGGAATAAATGTCCTTATTAGGCGATGTTTCGTCAAATGTACAGCAGGTTGCGGATGCTATATCACTCGCCATCGGCGTAGAAGTGGAAATCGTCGATGACGAACTAACCATCATCGCGGGGAGCTCCATGTACAGCAATAAGGTGGGACTTAAGGAAGAGGCCGGCAAAGTTGACGGCAACTATCTCTATGCCCGGGTTCTTCGGACCGGAAACACCGAATTCATCGCAGATGTAGAAAAATACGAAAACTACGGCGTATCTTTTTCAAAGGAAAAAGACAGGGAACTTGCCGAGATCTGCACCCCCATCAAATTCAATGAAAATATAATCGGAATCATCGGGCTCATAGCCAAGAACGAAGAGCAGAGACAGATCCTCCTGGATAAAAAAAGGCGGATGACCTCTTTTGTAGAGAAAATGGCGGATCTTCTGGCGGCAAAGGCTGAAGTACAGACGCTTTTGACCGATACCGAAATTTCAAGAGATGAAATGGCCACATTGCTGGAGAGCACTCACGAAGGTATTTTTGCCATAGACAAAAACGGATATATCAAGCAATGCAACAAAATCACAGAACAACTTTTCAATGAAAAGAAATCCGACATAATAGAAAGTCACATCAGCAAATACATGATGAAGACTCCTGCGCTTAAGGTACTTGAAACCGGTGAAGGATATACCGAGAACGAAGAGATATACAAGACTTATAAGGGGACATATCACTTCATCGTGTCTGCAAATCCGTTTTTTAAAGAAAAAGAAGTCGTGGGCGTAGTCATATCATTGAGGGATATAAGTGAAGCAAGAAAACTTGCATATAACATAAGCGCCGGTGATCTGAAATATACATTTGATGACATAATAGGCGAAAGCGAAGCAATAAACAGGATAAAGAATCAGGCGGCAATCACTGCCAGAGGAGACTCAACAGTTCTGATCAGCGGTGAGAGCGGTACAGGCAAGGAAATCTTTGCCAAGGCAATACATTATTCGGGTATCAGAGACGGGGCACCTTTCGTAACTGTGAACTGCGGAGCGATCCCCGAGAATCTTCTGGAAAGCGAATTGTTCGGATATGAAGAAGGAGCTTTCACCGGAGCCATCGAAAAAGGGAAAAAAGGCAAATTTGAACTTGCCGACAAAGGCACGATTTTTTTGGATGAAATAGGCGACATGCCGCTCCATCTGCAGGTCAAGATCCTTCATGTCCTTCAAGACAGAAGATTCGAACGGGTAGGCGGCACTAAAACCATTCTGGTAGACGTTAGAGTGATAGCAGCCACGAACAGGGATCTGGAATCAATGATCGAAGCAGGTGAATTCAGGGAAGATCTGTACTACAGACTGAGCGTCATTCCTTTGAGCACCCCTGCCTTAAGAGACAGAAAAGGCGACATCGAGATACTCATGGATTTTTTCTTGAAGAGATACAACGGATTCATGGGAAAAGATATCAGGGGTTTCACCGACGAGGTGAAGAGTATTTACAAGACATATGACTGGCCGGGCAATGTCAGAGAGCTTGAAAATGCAGTGGAATACGGTGTCAACATGGCTTTCGGTAACGAGATAGGCGTAGATGCAGTGCCTGACAGAGTGTATAAAAAGGACGGGCCGACAACGCAGATCATGGAGACCGACGGGACCTTAAACGACAAGGTTAAAAATTTCGAAAAAGAAGTTATTATGAACAAACTCAAACAATACGGTAACAACAGCACGGCCAAGGATGATGTGGCGAGAGAACTGGGCTTGTCCCGGGCTACTTTATACCGAAAGCTTGCTGATTTAGATATTAATTCGTAAAGAAAACGAGGAGGTTATATTATGTCAGAATTAAGAAATTCACTGCCAAATGTTAAAACCGCACTGCCCGGACCGAAGTCCAAGGCTGCCTTTGAAAAAAGAGCCGAGGTCATGCCCGCTGCAATCAAGTCCATCTACCCTCTGACCATAGCAAGAGGTGAAGGTGCCATGATCGAAGACCTTGACGGAAACACATTCATCGACTGGGTCGGCGGCGTAGGTGTCATGAACATCGGATACAGCAACCCGAAGGTTGTTCAGGCCGTCAAAGATCAGAGTGAAAAGTTTTTCCACTCAATGATGAATATCACGACTCAGGAAAAATATCTTGAGTACGCTGAAGCCATCAATAAGATCGCTCCGGTAAAAGGTGACAAAAAGCAGACCATGCTGGTGAACACCGGTGCCGAGTCTGACGAGAATGCCGTAAAGATCGCAAAAGGCGCAACCGGCAGACCTAACATCATCGTATTTTCAGGCGCATTCCACGGAAGAACTGCACTTACAATGACAATGACCGCAAAGAAAGCATATGCCACAGGAATGGGACCATTCCCGGACGGTATTTACAGAGCTGATTTCCCATATCTTTATAGAGCTCCGAAGGGAATGGCTGAAGAAGATGCCATTGAATTCTACATTGAGAAGATCAAGAATGTCTTTGAAAACCAGACTCCGGCAGAATACACGGCTGCTATCGTATTCGAGCCTGTACAGGGCGAAGGCGGATTCGTTCCTGCTCCAATCGAATGGGTCAAAGCAGTGAGAAGAATGTGTGATGCGCACGGCATAATGATGATAACCGACGAAGTCCAGACAGGATTCGGCCGTACAGGAAGAATGTTTGCTTCCGAGTACTACAAAGAAGAAGGCTGCGCTCCGGACATCATGACATTTGCTAAATCAGTTGCAGGCGGTCTGCCACTTGGCGGAGTTGTCACAAGCAAAGAGATCATGGACAAGGTCCCCGGCGGTACCATCGGTGGAACATATAACGGCAATGCAGTAGCATGCGCGGCAGCACTTGCAGTCCTCGAAGTTATGCAGGAAGAAGACTATCCCGCAAAAGCCAGAAAGATCGCAGACAAATGTATGGCAAGATTTAACGGCTGGAAAGAAAAATATACCGAAATCGGCGATGTCAGAGGTATGGGTTCAATGATGGGTATCGAGCTCGTAAAAGATGCAGACAAGACACCATATCCTGAAATGGTAGGTGCAATCGTCGCAAAAGCATGGGACAAAGGATTGATTCTTGAAGCTGCAGGAACTTACGGAAATGTAATCAGATTCCTAAGCCCTCTTTGCATTACAGATGAGCAGCTTGACAAGGGACTTGAAATATTTGAGGAATGTATCGAAGATTTTCTTAAATAACCTACCTGTAGGCTAAATAATAATAACCAGAAATAAACAAAAGACTGTCTCAGAAATAAACATATTTAGAGACAGTCTCTTTGTATGAAAAATCCTTTTATTACTTATTGATATATGCTTATAAATACTCCATTTGTAGGATATATCCGCTTCTTTGTTTTATAATAATCAAATTCCCAGTATCGGGTGCTTCCGTACCAATAAACAACAGGGGCACCATCGTTTGTGCCAAATTTGTATTTTTTCTGCCCAAATAGCTTCATGAACTCATCAACCGGATATGCTTTCTTCGCATTTGTAATATACCTTACTTCCGTGTAAATAGATACGAGTTGAAGATTTTCAAGATAGTAGTAATTATCTATACTATCCACATAGACATTACCGCTGTAACCACTCATCGGATACGGATCTAAATGTCCAACGATGGCTTCCAGATCTGCGATGCTGTTAAACTTTCTTTCAAGAAGATTTGAATATTTTGTTTTTTTCGTAAACTTTTTACCCCACTTGGCATATAGAGTCACATTCTTTTTTACCTTGGTGCTCTTTGTGTATTTCTTGGTTCCGTTTTTCTTCGTTGTCCAGCCCAGGAAGACGTAGCCGGACCTTTTGATCTTTGGTGCGGTACCCAGCTTTTTCCCCTTAGTGATCATCTTGGAAAAGCTTTTCTTTTTTTTGTATTTCTTTGATGTGAATTTACCCTTGTTTGCCTTATAGGTGACCTTCACTTTTGCAGCCGCATATACGCCGTCATATTTTACATATGGGATTGCAAATATCGACGCAATCATTACTGTCACCAGTAATGTAGTAATTGTTCTCTTGATTATTCTGTTTTCCATAAATACACCTCCGAATAAACTCTCAATAGATTTATTACACTTTATAATATGATAAATAAAATAGCAACCCATCTCAATTAATTATTTAACCTTATTGTCATTAAAAAGAGGTATCAAGTGTGTATATATGGGTATATAATATATATGTACCAAATCACAAAGGAGAAATTCACTAATAAATGAAAAAAGAATTAAAAAAGAGGATGAAGCGCCGACGAAAGTTCGATATGATAAACACCTTCGAAAAATGCATCGGCAGTTTGTTCATAACTGATGACGTCCAACAGATGAAGGATATCAAACACCATTTGAATCTGACGTGTCTTGATCATTCTTTGTTTGTATCATATGTCAGCTACCGCATTTGCAGGACCCTGGGCTGGGACTACGAATCTGCTGCAAGGGGCGGATTGCTCCACGACCTTTTTCTGTATGACTGGAGAAAAGGCAAACCTGAAGAAGGCTGGCACGGCACAGTTCACCCGGGAATCGCTCTGAGAAACGCTGAAGAACTATGCCACACAGATGACAGCCAGCATGACCTTAACGATGTTGAAAAAGATATGATAATCAAGCATATGTGGCCTGTAACGGCTGACAAGCCTTCTTACAAAGAAAGCATGCTGGTATGTTTGGTTGACAAGCTCTGTGCCGCGGCAGAAATGACATTGATTTTTCAGATGATAAAGTTCAAAAGCAAGTATTTCAGGATAGCTGCCGGTGCTGCATAATAACGTATAAAGGTGCGTAGATAATAGGTGCTTTCCTTGAAATAAGAACCAAAAAGTGCTATGATTAACTCTAGCGCTTTTTTATTGCGCCCAAAGTGTTGTGGGTAGTAAAGGTTGAATTATGGAAGTAGAGCTCAAATACAGGATCCCCGAAAAGGAAACCATAGATAGTATCTGGAAAGACGGATATGTCTCAGGGATCGAAGAGAAGGGTTCCAGAGAAGACATTCTGATGAAGGCTGCATATTTTGACACGGAAGATATGATTCTGTCAAAGAACGACATCGCATTCAGAGTCAGAATGGAAGGCCCCAAGATCATCGCATCCCTCAAGTGGAACGACAAAGATCTCAGCATCAGCGGTCTTCACATGAGAGAGGAAATCAACGTTCCCATGAATGATGACACCTGTTTCATTTCTCCAAAGCCCGACATCTTCAAAGAAAGTTCCGAAGGCAGGGATCTTCTGGAGGTCGTAGGAGACAGTCCTCTTATTAATATAATGGAAATGACCTTTGTGAGAAAAAGGCTGAGGCTTGATGATGGAGTCTGCATATGCGAACTCTCCCTTGATGAGGGTAAGATCGTCTGTGATTCCGGGGAGCTGCCGATCACGGAAATGGAGATCGAACTTTTCACAGGTGATCAGGAAGATCTGATAAAAATAGGTGAAACCATCGTTGATAAATACGGCCTGATACCGGAGAGCAGTAGCAAATATTCAAGAGGTCTCCGGCTTTTGGACAAACAAGAAAGGTAATTTAAGAAAAATGTATTTTAACCATCTAGACAAAGTTGATAAAGAAGTTGCCGACATGATCAGAAGAGAGATGTCCAGACAGGAGCACAAGATCGAGATGATCGCTTCCGAGAACTTCACATCTCCGGCAGTTATGGAAGCATGCGGAAGTGCGTTGACAAATAAATATGCGGAAGGGTACCCCGGTAAAAGATATTACGGTGGATGTGAGCATGTTGATGAAGTAGAGAGCATCGCCATAGAAAGAGCCAAGAAGCTGTTCGGTGCGGAATACGCAAACGTACAGCCACATTCCGGTTCCAGTGCGAATATAGCTGCATATTTTGGGGTTCTTGATGTAGGTGATACCGTACTTGGAATGGATCTTTCAAACGGCGGACATCTGACACACGGAAGCCCGGTCAATATGTCAGGCAAGAACTACAACTTTGTCTCATATGGCATCGACATAGAAAATGAACAGATAAACTTTGATGAAGTCCTGAGGATTGCCGAGGAAACAAAGCCGAAGCTTATAGTAGCTGGTGCCAGTGCATATCCAAGGACGATAGATTCGAAAAAATTCAGGCAGGTTGCCGATGAAGTAGGAGCTTTGTTAATGGTTGATATGGCTCATATCGCCGGTCTGGTGGCAGCGGGGCTCCATCCAAATCCGGTTGAGCATGCCCACATAGTAACTTCAACAACACACAAGACACTTACCGGTCCAAGAGGCGGGCTGATCCTTGCTAAAGAGGAATTCGGCCCCGCTATGAATAAAGCAATTTTCCCGGGAATTCAGGGCGGTCCTCTCATGCACATAGTGGCGGGCAAAGCTGTATGCTTCAAAGAAGCCATGGATCCCGGTTTCATAGAAACGCAAAAACAGACTATAGCAAACGCTAAAGTTCTTGCAGATGAACTTATGAACAGCGGTTTTAATCTGGTTTCAAAGGGAACTGACAACCATTTGGTACTTCTCAATCTCATTGGAAAAGACCTGACAGGTAAAGATGCTGAGCGTTTTCTCGATGATGCCAATATCACCACCAACAAGAATTCCGTACTCAACGATCCCAACGGCCCATTTGTGACTAGCGGTGTAAGGCTTGGGACTCCGGCCATGACCACGAGAGGTTTCAAGGAAAAAGACGTGAAGAAGACCGTCGAAGCTATCGCTCTTGTCCTTGATAATCCCGGAGACGAAGCCGCGGCAGACAAGGCCCGTGCCATCGTTAAGGAGCTCACCGATACCTATCCCCTATACGGAAAGGACTACTAGACTAACTTTACAATGAGTGATATGGACTTAAAAGATCTAATCATATTCAGAGATTTTACAGACAACGAGACTATCGCGAAGGCAGTTTCGTTGTTTTCCACTTATAATAAAGAAAATTTTATCGCTGTCCAGAGGGAGATGGCCGATTCAATGGATGACGCCCTGATAAGCGGCACCTACTGGCAAAACTATATCGTCAATATCCTTGCCGGCAGTGAGAATATATTTTCACTATCAGCAGAAAAAGGCGTTGATCTCAAAGATTCCCGAATCATGGAGCTTGCTTCATTGGAGCTGACAGCCTTACGGGGATTGTTCGAGCTAGACTTCGCCGGTCTGATAAATGACATGAGTGAGCCACATTCTCATGTGGCAGCAGCTCAGAATATAGCGGCAGATTTTCCGATTATAGCGCAAAATGGACACGATGGAGGCTCTGAGAACAAACGGAAAAAAGTAGAAGAGGCTCTGACGAACAAAGATGCCAACTCAGCTATTAAAAATCTGTATGATTATCATAAGCAAAACGGCAGCGGACAGCTTGAAAGATATGAAGTCTTCGAGTGGGAAGATAGGCCGGCTGGTATTGACGACTACGATCCCATCAGTTTTGATGGGCTTATCGGATACGAAACAGAGAAGCAGAAGCTTATTGAGAACACCGAATTCCTTCTGGACGGCAAAAAGGCCGCCAACGCTCTTTTATACGGCGACAGCGGGACAGGCAAATCATCTTCGGTCAAAGCTCTGATTAACAGATATAAAGACAGGGGACTTAAGTTGATCAGCATCGGCAAGGATCAGATCGGCAAACTTCCCGAAATCCTTGAATATACCGGGCAGCGTGGCTGCAAGTTTATAATATTCATCGACGATCTTTCCTTTGAAGATGGAGAAGTGGAATACAAGCATTTCAAATCCGTGCTTGAAGGCGATGTGAAAAGTGAACCTGGCAACACCGTGATCTACGTGACCAGCAACCGCCGAAACATCATAAGAGAAGTCTGGTCCGAGAGAAAAGGATCTGATGATGTACATCTCCGAGATACACTTCAGGAAAAGAAATCCCTTTCTGACAGGTTTGGGCTTGTAATCACATACAGTGCTCCCACAAAAGACGAGTATCTTGAGATCGTAAAAGGCCTTGCCGAAAAGAACGGACTTCTGGCAGACGAAACTCTAATCTCGGAAGCTCTTGCCTGGGACGTAAGACGGGCCGGCAGATCCGGCAGAACAGCAAAATATTTTATTGATTATTATTCATCTCTGATGAAATAAAAACAGGAGTGATTTTTTGAAACGTTTTTTCCAAAATCCAATGGCTATTATTCTGATCATTATTATGGGATACTATGCTATCACCGGCGGGCTGCTTCAGGATCCCATCGGCTGGCTAAAGAACATGTTACTGATTATACCGGGCATTCTCATCGGACTCACTGTCCATGAATTCGCCCATGCTTTCGTGGCGTATAAACTTGGTGATTACACCCCCAAATATCAAAAAAGGGTAAGCCTCAATCCCATAAGACACATCGACCCTGTGGGACTTATCGCACTTCTTTTCATCGGATTCGGATGGGGTAAGCCAGTGGAAGTGGATTCCCGTAATTTCAAGCATCCCAGACGGGACAACCTTCTTACCGATATTGCCGGCATAGTTACCAATTTTATCATGGCAATACTTTTTGCCGGCGTTATCAAGCTGTTGGTTACAACACAGCCCGTATTTTTGTACAGCGGCGAAGTGGGAAACATCGTTTTTACGATCCTTATTTATGTGGTCTGGATAAATCTGATCCTAATGGTATTCAATCTCCTGCCGGTACCTCCTCTCGACGGTTTCGGAATAGTTACGGAGATTTTCGATCTCAGAAAGTATCCCTGGTACTACAAACTCTACAACGTAGGTTTCCCAATACTTATGGTACTTATTATTTTTGATGTGACCGACAAGGTTCTGATTCCTATCATGAATGTACTGTTTGGTTTTGTGTTTGGAATATTTGGTATGCAGTCGCCGTTTTGATCATATAACATATTTTGAAAATTTAGCGCACCATGGAAAAAACTAAACGAAAAAATCCTATACTCAAAATATTGATCTGTCTCGCCATACTGGTGGTTGTTTGTATTGCCGGATTTTTTATTTATACGGCAAACTATTATCATTCCACCGTTTCCATAGATGAGCTCAGCCAGGAACATAAAACTCTTACGTACAGGGAGGAGAAAAATCTGGTAACCATATATCCGGAGGATCCTTCCGAAACCGGGATTATTTTTTATCCCGGCGGAAAAGTAGAATTTACGGCGTATGCTTCACAGCTGACCTTATTGGCTGAGGAAGGTTATACTTGCTACATAGTAAAGATGCCCCTCAATTTTGCCTTTCTTGACATGGACGCAGCCTCGAATGTCATTGAGAGAAATGCGGAAATAAATAGCTGGTATCTAGCCGGTCATTCTCTTGGCGGCGCCATGGCGGAGGCCTACGCTGCCGATAATACAAAGGAACTTGATGGACTGATTCTGCTTGCAGCATACGGAACAAAAGACATTTCTGACACTGGATTAAGAGTTCTAAATATATATGGCAGCAATGATCAAGTCCTGAATATGGATAAAATGAAATCAAACGAAAAAAATCTTCCATCCAGCCTAAAAACCGTTGAAATCAATGAGGGCAATCACGCCCAGTTTGGGACATACGGTGAGCAAAAGGGTGATGGAATCGCAGAGATCTCTCCCGAAAGACAGCGCGAAGATGCTGCGAAAATGATGCTCCGGTTTATTAATGGCAAAGTTTAAATAAAATTCAATAATGCGTGAAACAAAGACTTGGCACGAAGATGATTGCAGCGCTATTTTTTGTGGTATAAAAATATGTAAGGAATAAATGAAAGGGGTTCTATAATGAATTTAGAAAAGTTTACACAAAACGCTCAGGCGGCAATCGTCGAGAGCCAGAATATAGCAATTACAGAAGGTCATCAGCAGGTGGACGGTGAGCATCTGCACCTTGCATTAGTCACACAGGACGATGGACTCATACCGAAGGTACTGAAGCTTCGGGGCATCGACGTGTCGGATGTAGTCATGGAAATAGAAACAGAACTGGAGAAGCTTCCTAAGGTCAGCGGCGGTGACGAGAACCTGTATTCCACACGAAGGATGGGGCTCATTCTTAATAATGCGGAAAAGACTGCCAAGAAATTTAATGATGACTTCGTCAGCGTAGAGCATCTTTACATCGCTCTCATAGAAGAGAAAAATACGCCGTCGGCCAAGATATTCAAGTCCCATAACATAACGAAAGACAATTTTCTTGAAGAGCTTGAAAAAATAAGAGGCAGCCAGAGGATCACTTCCCAGAACCCGGAGGAAGGCTACGAAGCTCTGGAAAAATACGGGCGGGATCTTGTCCAGATGGCACGTGACGGCAAGCTTGACCCCGTCATCGGAAGAGACGAGGAGATACGTCATACTATACAGATTCTATCGCGAAGAACCAAGAACAACCCTGTTCTCATCGGTGATCCAGGCGTCGGCAAAACTGCTGTTGTGGAAGGACTGGCCCAGCGAATACTTAACGGCGATGTACCTGAAGGTTTGAAAGACAAAACTATTTTTGCACTGGATATGGGTGCTCTGATAGCGGGAGCCAAGTTCAGGGGTGAATTCGAAGAAAGACTGAAGGCTGTGATTTCCGAGGTTGAAAAATCCGAAGGGGAGATCCTCCTCTTCATCGACGAGATCCATACTATTGTAGGAGCCGGAAAGGCTGAAGGCTCTATGGATGCCGGTAACATACTCAAACCAAAGCTTGCAAGAGGGGAACTCCACTGTATCGGTGCCACAACACTGGACGAATACAGAAAGAACATAGAAAAAGACGCTGCTCTCGAAAGGCGGTTTCAGAAGATACTCATAGATCAGCCAAGCGTCGAGGACACTATTTCAATACTGCGAGGGCTGAAAGAACGATTTGAAATCCACCATGGCGTCAGGATAACCGATGGAGCGCTGATTGCCTGCGCCACTTTATCAGACAGATATATCAGTGACAGATTTCTGCCTGACAAAGCCATCGACCTTATGGACGAGGCGGCGTCAAAGATCAGGACCGAGATCGACAGCATGCCTGCTGAGCTGGATCAGATCGACAGAAAGGTCATGCAGCTTGAAATAGAAAAACAGGCTCTTTTCAAAGAAAAAGACGACGCGTCCAAGAAAAGGCTGGACAATATCGAAATGGAACTGTCCCAGCTGAGAGAAGAAAGCGATGTCATGAGAGCCCAGTGGGAGAACGAGAAAAAATCCATCACGGATCTCAAGGATTACAAACAGGAGATGGAAGATCTCAAACACGAGATCGAAGAAGCCGAAAGAGAATATAACCTTGAGAAGCTTGCCAAGCTCAAATACGGAACACTTCCTGAGCTTGAGAAAAAGCTGGAAGAGGCGCAGGAACGGGCGGAAAAAGCCGAAGAAAGGCATCTTCTAAAAGAGGAAGTAACAGAAGAAGAGATCGCCGAAGTAGTTTCCAAGTGGACCGGCGTTCCTGTAAGCAGGTTGGTTGAATCAGAGAAAGAAAAACTTTTGAAACTTCCCGAGATCCTTCACAAAAGAGTGGTCGGTCAGGACGAAGCCGTTGAAGTGGTTTCCGAAGCAGTACTCAGAGCACGGGCAGGACTAAAGGACGAGACAAAACCAATAGGGTCGTTTATTTTCCTTGGACCGACAGGCGTGGGAAAGACCGAGCTTGCCAAATCGCTTACAGAAGCTCTTTTTGACACTGAAAAAAACCTAGTGAGGATCGACATGTCTGAATACATGGAAAAGTATTCAGTATCAAGACTGGTCGGTTCACCTCCGGGGTATGTAGGTTATGAAGAAGGCGGTCAGCTTACTGAAGCCGTGAGAAGAAGACCATACAGCGTCATCCTGTTCGATGAGATAGAAAAAGCTCATCCCGACGTTTTCAATATTCTGCTGCAGTTATTAGATGATGGAAGATTGACGGACAATCAGGGCAGGACGGTGGACTTCAAGAATACAATAATTATTATGACGTCCAATATCGGGAGTCCTTATCTGATCGAGAATATAAAGGATGACGGTAGCATAGACGAAAGCGTGAAGGACGTTGTGACAGATGAAATGAAAAAGCATTTCAGGCCTGAATTCATCAACCGAATAGATGACATTGTGGTATTTTCGCCGCTGACGGAAGCAGATATCATCAAGATAATCGATATCTCACTGGAAGATGTCCAAGAACGGCTGAGAGAAAAGGATATAACTGTGAAATTCACAGACAAGACAAAGAAGTTCATTGCCAAAGAGACATACTCACCGCTGTACGGTGCAAGACCAATAAAGAGATATCTCAAGAAGCATATCGAGACTGACATAGCTACCAAGATCATCAAAGGCGAGATCAAGGAAGGTGATGAATTCACTGTGGATATTGGAGACTAAAGCTCTTAGCAAATCCTGATCTTTAAAGAGAATAATACATGGTATCGCGATCGATTGACGATTGTGCATCAAAATGGTATCATTGTGCATAGAGGTAATAAACATGGGCACAACAAAATTTTTATCCATGCGCGAATTGCGTATGTCAACAAGCAAAATAAATAAGATCCTTGCAGATGATGGCACTATCATAGTAACTAACAACGGAAAGCCGGCTGCCTTGATGATCGGCGTGGATGAGTCTTCGTTGGAGAGGACATTGACAGAGCTTAGGGGTGCCAGAGTCAGGCTTGCTTTAGATTCAATGAATAAAGTGGCAGAAGATAATGGCACAGCTTATATTACTGATGAAGAAATAAATGCAGAAATAAATGCAGTAAGAAACAAAATCCGAAAAAAAACTGATGAATAGTATTGTATTAGACACGAATATTCTTGTTTCCGCCGCATTAAGAGCAAATAGTAATCCAAGAAAGATTTTGGACATTGTTACTAAAAGACATTTGATCCCATATTACTCAGAAGAGATATTTAATGAATATGCAGAAGTATTAAACAGAGAGAAATTTTGTTTTAGTAAATGGGAAATTGAAATACTATTAGATTACATAATCGATTATGGTATCTGTATTGTGCCGGTACGAAGCATTCATGCAATGGTAGATGAAAAAGACAGGATATTCTATGACACTGCCCGAACAGCAAATGCCATACTTATTACAGGAAACAAAAAGCATTTTCCTGACGAAGATTTTATTATGTCGCCATCAGTTTACTGTGAAAAATATTTAGTGGTGGAATATTTATAGATACCGCATTGCGGCATTATCTATATGATCACTCACAGCCTGCATGCCCGCATCCAGATCCTGCATTATAAATGCATTGAAAATCCGAGAATGTTCTTCAAAGATAAGGTCCAGATCCTCGCTTTCAGTAGATCTGGTCTGAATACTGTGTTTTATGTAATAATTGTACAGGCTTAGAATGTTGATGAGGGTACGGTTGTGGGTGGCCTCGTAGATTATATTATGAAAATTATTATTTATATCGCATAGCTTCTTTAGATCGCCCTGCTTAGTATAAAACTTCATATATTCGAAGCATTTCTCAAGATTCTCAAGCTCGTCTTCATAGATACGCTCGATGGCCCATTTGATGGCCTGAAGCTCGTAAGTCTTTCGAAGTTCAAGAAGATCTTTCATGTCACCCATGCCAAAGCCGACCACGAAAGCACCTCGATTCGGGATAAGCTCGATCAGCCCTTCGGTTTCAAGATTCTTCAGGGCTTCTCTGACAGGAGTTCTGCTTACATCATACTTGTCGCATATTTCCTTTTCAGTGAGCTTGGATCCTGGAAGCAGTTTCTCGCCAAGAATATCTTCCCTCAGCCTTTCCACAAGACCGAGGGAGAGATTTACTGTTTTTTTACTGGTCGTGCTTTTTCTCTTTGTGACCATTTTGTCTTAGTTGCCTCCGCGGATCATATTGATCTTTCCGCCGGCAAGGATCATCTTTTTCTCCAGATCAGAGAATTCATTGTTCAGTCTGTATTCTTTGCCACTGTCAGCGTCGGTCGCTATAATTTCAGAATTATTCAGCTGATTTTTGATGTCTTTTAAAATCAGTTTCTGGTCCAGCTTCATGTAGTCGTAATCGGATGCATTCACAAATGTCAGTGGCAGTATTCCGCTGTTGATGAGATTTGATCTGTGGATCCTTGCAAAACTTTTGGCTATGACAAATTTGATCCCTAGATAAAGAGGTGCGAGTGCGGCATGTTCTCTGCTTGATCCCTGTCCGTAATTATCTCCGCCAACGATAACTCCATCCCCGGCATCTTTAGCCCTCTTCGCAAATTCGGGATCGATCTTTTCGAAACAGTAGTTTGCAAGATAAGGTATATTGGAGCGGTAGGGCAATAATCTTGAATCTGAGGGCATAATGTCGTCCGTTGTGATGTTGTCACCTGCATGAAGGACGATTTTTCCCAGCAGTTCATCGGCAATTGCTTTGTTCTGCGGGAAGGGTTTGATATTCGGTCCCATTTCCACGCCTGTATTTTCAGTATTTGTGCCTTCAGGATAAACCACGAAAGCATCGTTCTTGGGGAACGTTTCTCCGGCAATACTTTCTAAAGACTCTCCTGATGTCATACCATCTGTAAGGACTCCCGTTACGGCTGAGATTGCTGCTGTCTCCGGACTTACAAGATAAACGTCGGCATCCAGAGTACCGCTTCTGCCCTTGAAGTTCCTGTTGAATGTTCTAAGTGACACGGCACCTGATTTAGGCGACTGACCCATTCCTATGCAGGGACCGCAGGCGTTTTCTATTACTCTTGCACCTGAATCGATGATGTCGCCGAGAGCTCCGTTCTTTGCAAGTTTTGAAAGGATCTTGCTTGATCCCGGCGATATTACAAGGCTGACTTCCGGGTTCACCTTTCTGCCTTTAAGTATCTTGGAAACTTTCATGAGGTCGGCGTAAGAAGAGTTAGTGCAGGAGCCGATGGCAACCTGATCCACCTTTATCTTTCCGATGCCCGCGATGTCTTTTACATTATCAGGGCTGTGAGGCATAGCAGCCAGCGGTGTAAGCTTATCAAGATCGACTTTGAGAGTCTCGTCATAAACCGCATTTGTATCTGCGTGAAGCTCAACATAATCTTCCTCGCGACCTTGTGATGTCAGATACTCTTTTGTATTTTCGTCACTAGGGAAAACTGAAGTGGTAGCACCCAGCTCAGCACCCATGTTTGTGATCGTTGCTCTGTCTGTTACTGAAAGGGAACCAACTCCGTCTCCGTAGTATTCGACTATCTTGCCAACTCCGCCTTTGACGGTAAGTTCCTTAAGAACATATAGGATGACATCCTTTGCGCTGACCCATGGTCTAAGTTTGCCGGTCAGTTCTACACCGATGACTTTGGGAGCAGTTAAGCTGTATGTTCCCTGAGCCATTGCCACAGCAACGTCCAGTCCTCCTGCACCGATCGCTATCATACCGAGACCGCCTCCGGTGGGCGTGTGGCTGTCCGAACCGATGAGAGTTTTTCCCGGCTTGCCGTAGTTTTCGAGGTGAAGCTGGTGGCATATACCGTTGCCCGGCTTTGAGAAAAGAACTCCGTGCCTCTTTGCTACGCTTTCGATGAATGCATGATCGTCTGCATTCTCAAAACCTGTTTGAAGTGTATTGTGATCTATATATGCAACCGACAGTTCTGTTTTGACCTTGTCTATATCCATAGCTTCAAGCTGAAGATATACCATGGTTCCCGTGCTGTCCTGGGTCAGGGTCTGATCGATTTTTACCGTAATTTCATTTCCCGGGGTGAGGTCGCCTTTCACAAGGTGATCCTGTAAGATTTTGTAAGCTAGTGTCTGTGCCATATTATTCCTCCTAATTCAACTGTATCATCTATAAGATTATACATGAAAGTGTCGTGCCGGCACAAGGAAAATGCCGAAAGATAATAACTTCTAATCCCCATCGGTTTCTGATATACTGTTGGTCAGGTGTGGATATACGGAGGATGCAATTATGCCCAATATGCCCAAATATATAGAAGTTTACAGGATGATAAAAAATGATATTCGCGACGGAGTATATCAGCTCAATGATTTTTTGCCAAATGAAGGGGATCTTGAGAAAAAATACAATGTGAGCCGGACCACTGTTAGAAGTGCCATCGATCTTCTTCGAAATGACGGCATCGTTGAAGTTATGCAGGGCAGGGGCACTCAGGTCTGCCACAAACAGACCACACAGATATATAACAGGGTGACATCATTCACTGAGACTCTCAAAAAAAGAGGCTTTGAAGTCACAAACAAGAATATGTCTATTGAAATAATCGAAGCAAATGAACAGCTCAGCGATGAACTGGAACTGACTCCGGGAGACAATGTAGCCAGGGTCCAGAGGCTTCAGCTTGCAGATGGCGAACCCATCGCCATTATGACAAATTTCATGCCCTACAGGTTTGTGCCGGAGATCGAAAAATATGCGGGAACATTCATTGCACTTTACCAGTTCATAGAAAAAACCTACGGCATTTCCGTGGAGAATACACTGGACAGGGTGACTGCCACAAATTCTACTTTCCTTGAGGCCCAGACCCTCAATATCAAACCGGGAGATGCTCTTATTAATGTGAGGCGTATCTGCTACAGCAAAGGCATTGCAGTCAGTGTAGATTTTCTGAATATAATCGGCACCAAATACACTGTTGAACTTACCACCAGGGAAAGACTGAAATTATGATGATAAACCAGCTTCTGGACATAAGCTGTGTCCAGGCCATCCACACTCAAGACGAAATCGATGACATGATCGAAACCGCAATCAAGTACGATGTTGCCTGTGCTTTTACCCTGCCCGGATTTACAGAATATATTGTGAAAAATCTGAAACCGAAATCCAACGTTCATGTAGGCGGAGTAGTCGGTTTTCCTTCCGGCGGAGAAACCACGGAAATGAAGGTCATGCAGGCAGAAAATCTAAGAAATTTGGGCTGCGACGAGCTGGACATGGTCATGAATCTCACCGCATTCAGCTGCGGGAAGTATGATGATGTTCAAGGAGATATCGAAGGCGTTGTCAGAGCGGCAAGAGGAATACCTGTCAAAGTGATAATCGAAGCCCCAAGTCTTGCAGAAGATCAGATCGGAAAGGCAGTCGGGCTCTGTATAGATTCCGGGGCGTCTTACATCAAGACCAGCACAGGATGGCAGGAAAAGAAAACCCAGGTCAGACATATCGAATTGATCAGCAGATACACAGATGACAAAATAAAAATAAAAGCGGCAGGCGGAATCAGGGATCTTTCTACCATTGAATCCATGTATGAACTGGGCTGCACCCGGTTCGGCGTAAATATCAATACCGCCAAATCATTGCTCGATCCCAAATAGAAAATATTTTTTTGATCGAAAAAGGTATCTAAAACATATCTTTTTTTAAATATATCTAAATACCTATTGATAATCATTGTCCTTTATGGTAATATTTGAAAAGTGTTACAGTTATTTAGTAAATTCTCTATTCACACCTATAACTAACACAAATAACATGTGGATAAAATTTACTATATCATAAAGGCTGCCTCAAAACTTACCGTTTGAGACAGCCTTCTTCTTTGCTGTTTTTACATTTATTGGCAGGGTTCAATAACCGATGTCAGTGTAGCAAGATCGATTATGCCAGATTCAGTTTGTTCTTTATAAAATACCTGGTAGTCAGGTAGAACAGTGCAATAACAACGAGATTCAGAATATTTATATACAGGAATATCTGTATCCCCATTGTATTTGTGAAATCCACTGCGCTTCCCATTGGTATACTGTCGCCGGCATACTCTTCCAGATTTGAGAACATGCCCGAAGCATAAACGATGAATACGCTTATCAAACCGATTATCTGAGTTATCGTATAAAGGATCAGATATCCCAGAAAGCTGCCGAGCAGCCTGTTTTTAGTAAGGTTTGCACCTATAGCTATGGCTCCGTAAAATGTGAGTATGACGCATATGAAATATATTATCAATGTCACTACAAATCCTGCTATCCATGCTCCTATGTTGAATCCCATTGCCTGCATCTGGTCAAATGTCTGTGAAATGGTCTCGAAGAATTCAATTCTCACAGTCAAAATCAGGATGCTGATAAGTACGACCAGAAAACTAAGCAGGCTCCATACGACTGAAACTATCAGTTTGCTGAGGATCTGTGAATCGGCACTTACCGGCAGGGTGAACATCAGATATCCTTCATCACCCATAAGATTTTTATAAAATCTTGTGATTATCATCACTATGGTGATCACTGCCACAGCGATTATCAGTATCACATAACTGAACATAAAGAATCCGGAAATTACAGCTACGACGGTGCTGATGGCCGAGTTATCACTTGTTAAATTCTGCAGCGGATCAAGGCTCAGGTTGATTATGGTTACGACCATAAGTGCCGCATATAGCAGCAGGAACAGTCTGGAACTTGCCTTGAATTCATATTTCAATAATTTACCTAACATTTGAACACCTCCCTGAATACAGCGTCCACGCTTTTTCCTTCTTTTTCTCTGATGTCATCAACGGTGGATGTTCTTTCGATCTGACCGTCTTTGATAAAAATAACGTCGTCCAGAACCTTCTCGATATCCTGAATGAGGTGGGTGCTGATAAGCACTGTTCCCTCCACATTGTAGTTTTTGATTATGGTATTCAATATCAGATCCCTTGCCGCCGGATCAACGCCGCCTATGGGCTCGTCAAGCAGATAAAGATGTGCCTTCCTGCTCATGACCAGTGCAAGCTGTACTTTTTCCTTGGTTCCCTTGCTGAGAGTTCT
Organism: Anaerovoracaceae bacterium; assembly: GCA_031553035.1. GTDB lineage: Bacteria > Bacillota > Clostridia > Peptostreptococcales > Anaerovoracaceae > JAVBLY01. The sequence continues at coordinate 147,561 of JAVBLY010000005.1, forward strand.
GAAAGTCGAACTTATATTGATGTTCATCGTCATCAGCATGTCTACGGCCTTTGCCTTGTCAAAGTCTTCATAAAAATCGTCAAACAGCTCCAGGCAGTCTTTGACCTTCATCCACTGGTCGAAGTAGTTCTTGTCGGGAAGATAGCTGACTACCTTCTTGGATTCTATGCCCGGTTTGTTGCCCTCGATGAGGATCTCTCCTCCGTTTGGTCTGATAAGACCGTTTGCCAGTTTGATAAGCGTTGTCTTGCCGCTTCCGTTTGGACCAAGAAGCCCTACGATTCTTCCCGAATCAAGGGAAAAGCTGATGTTGTCCAAAGCTCTAAGCTGCCCGAAATACTTTGATATGTTCTTGCATTCCAGTATTCTGTTCATTTACTTTTCCTCCTTAAATGTATTTTCGATCATTGCTATGATTTCGATTTTTGTCAATCCCAGCTTTTTTATATTATCCAGGAACTGCCGGGTATGTTCCTTTGCTAGATCGTTTCGTAGTTTGTCTATCATTACCTTATCCTCTGTTACAAATCTTCCGCTGGTTCTCTCCGAATGTATCAGCCCCGATTCTTCAAGTTTTACAAGAGCCTTCTGCATTGTGTTGGGGTTTACTTCCGCATCCATTGCCAGATCTCTTACACTTGGGACCTGAGAACCGGGCGGGAATTCATTTGACAATATCCCCAGATTGATCTGCTCTACAAGCTGCAGATATATGGGTCTGTCGTCTGTAAATATCCAATTCACATCTCTTCTCCTTCCTGCCCCGTAGGGCTTCTTGTGCCCTTTTGGGTATGACTTACCCAACGAGTTTAGCGAATTGTTGGTAAGTCCGTGTGCAAGAGTTTCCAAAATTTCTAATTTTTATGAAACTTGCTACTCTTACTGGTTTGTATTATTGTACTAAGCGCTTAATACAATAATACAACCATATGTTTTAATTGTCAATATGTTTTAAAAAATATCTATTATTACAAATCCATATTTTTATGTTTTAAATATTGTAATCTGGTTATAACTACTATATAATGTTGCCACATCGAGATTAAGCACAATCTATTGTGTGAATCAAATAACAGGCAACACCGCAGAAATGATGGAGACTAGGCGTTCCTAAGACAGAAAGAGGTTAATTAAATGATGAAAATTATCAAGAGAAATGGCAGTGAAGTGCCCTTTAACGGCCAGAAAATAAAAACAGCAATTGAAAATGCCATGCTGGAAACCACCGAAGGCGTGGATGAACCGCTTGCAGAAAACATTGTGAACGAGATCGAAAAACAGGTTGAAAAAAGCGAACGGAATGTGAATGTGGAAGATCTCCAGGATCTGGTTGAAGATTTTCTCATGGCCAGCAACCGAAAGGAAGTTGCCAAAAAATTCATCATATACAGATACGAACGTGACAAGACCAGGGACGCAAGAAAGAGAAGAGACGGCAGGATCATATCCGATGAATTTGCCAGCAGATACAAGCATATGCCATCTCCCATGAATCAACTTGGAAGTTTTGTATATTACAGAACTTATTCAAGGTGGGTTCCTGAAGAGCTGAGAAGAGAATATTGGTGGGAAACAGTAAGAAGATCAGTGGAATATAACTGCAGCCTCGTCCCTACGTCAAAAGAAGAAGCTGAACAACTATATAAAAATGTATTTGAAATGAAGCAGTTTTTATCAGGGCGGACATTCTGGGTAGGAAGCACCGATGTTTCCAAACATTACCCAATGTCAAATTTCAACTGTTCTTTCCAGGTCATCGACAGCTTCAGTGCATTCAGAGATGTTTTCTACCTTCTTATGGTTGGATCAGGAGTGGGCATCAGAGTTCTCCAGTCCGATATCGCCAAGCTGCCGCCGATCAGAAAAGATGTGGAGATCATTCATGAATCATATACTCCCATGCTCAAGAATCTGAGACAGGATTCGACTGCACTTGAATTTACACATAATGACACTGTGAAGATAACCATCGGAGACAGCAAGGAAGGCTGGGTCCAGTCTATGGAATACTTCCTCCGCGTCCACTACAGTACTGAATACAGGAAGATAAATACTATCATCCTGAATTACGATCATGTAAGGAGCAAGGGAGAGAAACTCCAGACATTCGGAGGCACTGCCAGCGGACATGAGAGCATGAAGAATATGTTCTCAAAGATAACTAAGATAATCAGCAAAGCCGCCAAGAGAGACAGCAGTGACAAGACCACTCTGGAGCCGATAGACTGTCTTGATATCGCGAATATAATCGGCGAAAACGTTGTTGTAGGCGGAGTCAGAAGAACCGCCGAGATCGTTCTCGTCGATCAGGACGACAAAGAATGTATACAGGCCAAGAGCGAACTTTACAAGAAGGTGGACGAAAAATGGGTAATGGATCCGGAGATCGCACACAGACAGATGAGTAATAACTCCATTTACTATACGAGAAAACCAACGAGAGAAGGACTTCACTGGCATCTTCAGCAGATGCGATATTCAGGTGAGCCGGGCTGGGTAAATGAAATCGCAGGCAAGAAGAGAAGACCTAATTTCAACGGAGTCAATCCATGTGCTGAGATACTTCTTGACTCCAAAGGTTTATGTAATCTGACAAGTCTCAATGTCATGGCATTTGTTGATGGCGGAAAACTGGACAAGGAAAGTCTGCTTGATGCCCAGAGACTCTCTGCAAGGGCTGGTTACAGAATGACCTGTACCGAGCTTGAGATACCTGAATGGGATGCGGTACAGCAGAGAGATAAGCTTCTGGGATGTTCGATCACGGGTTGGCAGGACATGGTCAACGCATGTCAGTTTGATATTCCGGAGCAAGAAGAGATTTTGAGAGATCTTAAGAATGCTGCAAGAACTGCCGCCGAAGCATATGCGGAAGAACTTGGCATGGAAAAACCGCTACTTATCACAACAGTTAAGCCTGAAGGTACTTTGAGCCTGCTTCCTGTAGTATCGAGCGGTGTTCATTTCTCGCATGCTCCATATTTTGTCAGAAGGATCAGGATAAGCAGCGACGATCCTCTCGTTAAGGTATGCGAAGAACTGGGCTATCCGGTATTTCCCGAAGTGGGACAGACCCTTGAAAACTGCACCACCAAGGTTGTGGAATTTCCGGTCAAAGCCCCCGAAGGCAAGATCAAAAGCGATGTAAGCGCTGTAGAACAGCTTGAGATATACAAGATGTTCATGGATAATTATGTGGAGCACAACTGTTCAATCACTGTCCATGTCAGGGATGAAGAGTGGGATGCAGTGGAAGACTGGGTATTTGAAAACTGGGATGATACTGTAGCACTTTCCTTCCTTCCGTTTGATGACAGTTTCTATGAACTTCTGCCGTTCGAAGAAATTACCGAAGAGGAATATGAGAAGAGAGTTGCCGTCATGAAGCCTTTCACCCCGTCTCTGATCTCAAAATATGAGAAAGAAGAAGTGGAATTCGATATTGGAAATGATGGTTGCGAAGGCGGTGTTTGTCCTGTAAGATAGTAGATAATAATAATTTAACTATCAAACTAGTGGAGCGCGCACCTGAATGTGGAACAGAAAAGAACTTAAGACCGCAGGTAAAAAGTCCTTTAGAGCGGATTACTGGCAGGCAGTGATCGTCAGTCTTTTTGTAGTCATTCTGGCCAGTGTGCGCGGACTGTCAAGGATGGGTGAATTGAAAACCGGTCAAGCCCTTATCGATGTGGGATTTGGCAGGTTAGGGACATTTTTCACAGGGCTAAGTGAAACAGACAGTGAATCCATAGCTACTTATCTCGTTTCCAAGGCACATGCTTCCCAGGGGATTCTGGCTACAGTATTGAACGAAACAAGCGATTCCGGCTCTTTTTTATACGGACTGGTCAACGGAGTAAACGATTTGCTTTTTAAAGACGGCATCAGCCATGGCATTATTCTTATTATTGCCGCAGTGGTGCTGTTTTTATATTGGTTTTTCTTCCAGAATATAATCCAGGTGGGCAAACACAGATTCTTCCTTGAAATGAGAATGTATCCCGAAACCAAGTTCAATCGTATACTTTTTGTTTACAGGATAAAAAGGGTCCAGAATGTTGCCAAGGCGATGTTCATGGAATCTTTATTTCTCACTTTGTGGTGCCTCACCATCGTTGGCGGTTTTATAAAGCTTTATTCCTACAGGATGGTCCCCAAAATCCTCGCGGAGAACCCGAGCATTTCATGGCGGGATGCGATACTGACAAGCAGAAAAATGATGGACGGACATAAGTGGAGGACATTTTTACTGGATCTCTCATTCCTCGGCTGGATGATATTATCATTCATAACCTTCGGTCTGGTTTCTGTATTCTATGTCCATCCTTATCGGGAAGCTACGGACGTTGAACTTTATATGGCTCTCAGGGAAAATGAACTTGCCGAAGACAAATCGGCCGAGAAAATTTTCAATGACGATTTTTTGACAGAAAAACCTGTCGGTAAATACCATGCCGGGCAGGAAGACGAAGAGAACAACGAGTATCCCATTGCATTATTCAGTGTGCCGGACAGGCATAAGAGCCTTATGCAGAATCTGGACCCAAAGAGAAAATATTCAATTACAGATCTCATCCTGCTGTTTTTCTCACTTTGCATGGTCGGATATTTTTATGAAGTGATCTACTACATAGTTGCAATAGGGGAGGTGGTCAACAGAGGAACCATGTACGGCCCCTGGCTTCCTATTTATGGTATCGGTGGCATAGTTACACTTCTTCTATTAAGAAGATGGGCCGACAAGCCTGTGATCACATTCAGCGCTGCCTTCGTCTTAAGTGGAGTCATCGAATATTTCACCGCCTGGTATCTGGAGACGTTCAAGCATGTCAAATGGTGGGACTACACGGGATTTTTCTGTAATATAGACGGCAGGGTCTGCCTCGAACAACTTATCGTATTCGGACTGGCATGCTGTCTCAATATCTATATCGTATCACCGTTCCTTGCCGGGGTGTTCGAAAAATTGTCGAAGAAGACGATAATTTTCCTTTGCATCCTTCTTGTTGTTCTGTTCACAGCGGACTTTATTCTGTCGATTAATCATCCGAATATGGCTGCAGGTGTCCCTGCATAGTTTTTAATTTTATTTTTTTAGGGTATAATTGATATATAAATAAAATTATTTATAATTATTTGTACAGAATTTTTCAGTAGAAAGGGAAAAATATGAAAGACTATACACATATCGACAGGGTAGAATCACAGGACGGCGGAATATCAAATGTTTTTTTAAGAGAAAACAGACATGTCGCCATTGAAATAACTAAGCTGGCGGACAAATTCAGAGCAGAAATCTATCATGTATACAGCGGTGATCCAGCGGATGCTCCGGTCAAAAAACATAAGAGCCTGATCAATAAAATCGAGAATAACGATGCCAATGACGTTCTGGAAAACGCTCTTGGCTGGATAGATGACAATGAAGATATGATACCGAAACCTGCAGAAATATCAGAGCCCGGCAAGAAGTAGACCAGAAGGGGGAAATCATGAAGAAAATACTGGTGAGTGAGTGTTTGTACGGAGATCGAATCGTCAGATATGATGCAGGTGACTGCACCGAAACAGATCCTAGATTCCTCAAATGGAAAGAGGAGGGGCGGCTCATTAAAGTTTGCCCGGAGGTATTCGGAGGACTTCCAACGCCGAGACCGGATTCTCAAAGGCAGAAGGATGGCAGAATCCTCGCCAGTAGCGGAGAGGATGTAACAAAAGAATATACCATAGGTGCTGAGGAAGCCTTAAGGCTTGCCAAAGAAAATGATGTTGCCTTCTGCATCATGAAGCTTGACAGCCCTTCCTGCGGTAGTCAGTATATCTATGACGGATCTTTCAGCGGGGAAAAAATCGAAGGTCTTGGACTGGCAGTTGAATACCTGAGAGACGGAGGGTTCACTGTATTTGGTGAAAACGAACTGGATGAAGCCGAAAGAAGGCTTAGAGACGTTGAACGGGGATTGATAAAATAAAATCCGGAACAAATTAAGATAGAGTCAAAAAAACATCCTCATTCCCACAGGAATGAGGATGTTTTGATTTTAGACTGTACTATTTAACCATTGTGAGATCAGGTGATGTGAATTTGACTCGGTTCTGTTTTACGAGTTTGCCAGCACCCTTTGCTCCCAGGAATTTGCCATCCTTGAATACAAGATTCCCTCTTGAATATGTTGCCTGAGGATAGCCCTTGAGTTTTGAGCCTTCCCATATGATGTTATCTGTAAGGCCGTGCATCTTGCTGTTTGTGATGGTGAAGCTCTTCTTAGGATCGTAAATTACGATGTCAGCATCTCTGCCCGCTTCGATAGCACCTTTTTTGCCGCTGATCCCGAACATCTTAGCAACGTTGGTTGAACACAGTTCAACTGCTTTGTTGAATGTTATCCTTCCCTTGTTTGCCTCAGACAGAATATAAGGATACATATTCTCGATTCCTGCACATCCGTTTGGAATAGTTGTGAAGTTGCCCGGCTTGCCGTCCTTGGTTTTGATTCCCCAGTCTTTTTCGGCCTTCTTGAACGGGCAGTGGTCGGTAGCAATGGTAGTGATGTCGCCTCTCTTTATACCGTCCCAGAGAGCATTCTGTGATTCTTTGCCCTTCATTGGAGGCGAGCAGACGAAGTCTCTTCCTCTTTTTCTTTTGTAAACTTCGCTTGTGAAGTTCAGATACTGTGGACAGGTTTCGGCAAATATCGGATAACCTTCGTCTCTTGCCTGCGTTACAGCATCCATACCCTGTTTACATGCCAGGTGTACGATATAGAGTGAAGTTCCTGCCATCTTAGCAAGGTTGATAGCCCTTACATCTGCTTCGCCTTCAACTTTTTCGTTCTTGGACATGTAGTGCCACCATGCATCGGTTTTTCCTTCAGAGAGATACTCCTGAATAAGTACATTATTCACGTCTCTGTTCTCAGCATGTACTGCTACCAGTGCGCCGATCTCCTTACCCTTTTGAAGTGTTTTGAAGAACTGACCGTCATCCACGCCGAAGTCATATACCATAAAAACTTTGAAGGACGTGATACCTTCTTTAGCAACTGCTTCCATTGAATCCAGCATCTTGTCGTTAGTAGCATCACCGACACCTATATGGAAAGAATAATCTACACAAGCCTGGGGCTCTGCTATTTTATTCCTTCGCTTGAAGGTATCCAGCATGGATTCACCGGGAGACTGAAGGGCAAAATCGAATACGGTGGTCGTACCGCCGCATGCCGCAGATCTTGTGCCGCTTTCATAGTCATCCGTTGAAATAGTTCCTCCAAACGGCATTGCCAGATGTGTGTGGGCATCGATAGCGCCCGGTAAAATAAGCTTACCGCTGCAGTCGATCACTTCGGTATTTTTGTCCGGTTTGATTCCGGTTCCGATCTGAACGATCTTTTCGCCTTTAACCGCAACATCCGCTTTGAATGTCTGAGTAGCTGTAACTACTTTTCCGCCTTTGAATAGTTTGTCTATTGCCATATAATTCTCTCCTTCCTACATTTTATTGAGATAAAGAAGAAGCCCGGTGAAAGGCTTCTTCTATTGTTGACATTAAATGTCGTCGTTATTACATTGCTTTTTCTGTAAATCCGTCATATTCTTCCTGTGTTACATCTGATTTTCCTTTCATGCTTGTCTGCATTAGCAGGATGTAAAGGAAGAATCCTATTACGAATGACCAGATGTAGTTGATGGAGTTGACAAACTTCATGAATGCGAAGTCTACTCCGAAGTACCATAGAAGCGGGAATATGAACGCAACTGCCCATGCGATGATTGCAGCCCAGTTTATTCCGCCGCTGTACCAGTATCTTCCGCCTTCTCCTACAAAGAGACCTGCAACGTCGACTCTCTTCTTCTTGACGATGAAGTAGTCAGCGATGAATATAGCAGCAACTGGAGCGAGAATCGTTCCGTATGCGTTCATCCAGGTGAAGTATGCTGCACCTGAACCGTATATCCACCAAGCCTGCAGGATGAAGAATGCAATCAAGATGGTTATAACAACACCCTTCTTATAAGAGATCCTTGTTGGTGAAATGTTGGAAATTCCGTTTGCCGGAGCTACAACGTTTGCAGCCACGCAGGTCGTGATGGTAGCCATGATAACGCCGATTGCAGCAACAAGTACGATTACCGGATTTTCAAGGAAGTAGAATACTCCGGTCGGGTCGAACAGTGCAACAGGTTCGCCTGTAACAGGGTCAACTGCCAGTGCTGCAAGCTTTGTAGCCTGTGCAAAGTAAGCACCAACGAATGCGCAGAATGCCATTGGTATAGGCATACCGATAAGCTGTCCCCAGAACTGATCCTTCTGTGATCTTGCATATCTTGAAAAGTCAGGGATATTCAGAGCCATTGTAGCCCAGAATGCGATATTGCCCATTAGTCCGCCGAGGAATACGAATGCGAATCCGCCGCTTCCCGCAATTAGAGCATCGTCGTTTGGCTGTGCCATTACCTCCCAGAATCCATATCCTACGCCTGAAGCCTTAGAGTATGACCATATAAGAAGAGCGATCATAACTACGATAAGGATAGGTCCGCCAATATTCTGTACCCATTTGATCTGATCCATACCTTTATAAGCTACCCAACCTACGAATAGCATGAAAATTATGTACCCGATAAATGTTCCGACGGGAGCTACCTGCATTCCGCCCCATGAAGGAAGGTTCATTACCCATGTCGGGTCGTTGAATCCTCTTGCAAAAACGCCGATCATAGCAGCAACAGCGCCGCCGCCGACCCATGCCTGTACTGCACACCAGCCGCAGGCTGTAAGTGCTCTTAAGAGTGCAGGGAGCTGAGCTCCTTTAGACCCGAAAGTCAGTCTTGCAAACAGAGGGAATGGGATACCGTATTTGGTACCAATGTGCGAGTTCATTTGAATGGGCACAAGAATAAGAAGGTTACCAAGTGCTACATTGAATACAGCTAACCATGGTGAAACGCCCATACCTATAAGTCCGGATGCTAACGATAAGGAAGGAATACAGATAGCCATTCCTACCCATAACATGGATATGTTGTATGTTGTCCATGTTCTTTCAGCAACTGATGATGGTGCCAAGTCTTCATTATAATACTTGGAGCTCACCAGCTCTGCGCGAGCCGCATCTGTTAATTCGTACAGACCGCCTCGATCTTTCTGTGTGTATGTTGCCATAAAACACCTCCTAAAAAATAAGTAATAATTACCAAACTCATTATACTGCAACTATATTACAAAGTAAACGAAAAACGCGAAAAATTAAAGGTTTTTGAGACTATTTTGATTGAAAATAACTACTATATAGTGTGGCGTAAAGTATAATGTATACATAAATGCTGTGGAGCAAGATTAAAGTACATGGTATAATCAGTTATAAATGAACATAAAGGAAGTGCATAGTAATGAGATTCAAAAAAATGAGCAATGAAGATGTGATGTGGATACTGGATAAACTGAGAGAAATGTATCCCGATGCTGAATGTGCACTTACTCACAGGAATGTCTGGGAACTGACCGTTTCTGTGGTTTTGTCCGCTCAGACAACTGATGTGAGCGTTAACAAGGTGACCGGGGCCCTATTTGAAAAATATCCTGGCCCGGAAACTCTGGCGGTAGCGTCACAGGATGAAGTCGCCGGCCTGATCAGAAAGATCGGCATGTACAAGACAAAGTCGAAGAATATCATCAATCTGGCTAAGATGATTATGGATGAGTACGATGGAAAAGTTCCGGGAGATTTTGACGAGCTTGTAAAACTTCCCGGTGTAGGCCGAAAAACAGCAAATGTCGTTCTTGCTGTTGGATTCGGGGAGCAGAGGATCGCTGTGGATACCCATGTTTTCCGAGTGAGCAACCGAATTGGCTTCTGCCATGAAAAAGACGTGCTGAAAACCGAGCTCGCCCTCCAGAAGATTATCCCTCATGACAGATGGACCGAAAGTCATCACAGTCTCATATGGCACGGCAGAAAGATATGTCATGCAAGGAAGCCTGAATGTGATACCTGCCCCATCAATACAAAATGCCGATACCTGTTTACATGATGGTAAAATATGGTATAATAATGGAAATAAATGGGAATTGTTTCCGCAAGCAAGACATTTGAAGGGAGAAAAATGTTATGGGGAATCTGAAAGTATTTTGGGGCGCCGATCACAAGGTGGGAACGACAATGCTGGCTCAGTCATATGCTGAAAAGTTAACAGAACAAAACAAGGAAGTGCTGATGCTTTCAGTATGTACGAATCCGGGAGATGATTTTTATGATGAATATGCATTTGGAATCGAGGATTTAAGAACACGACTTTCATGCTCACTTCTGACAAAAGAAAATATCAGAGAATATGCAAATAAAGGTGAAGTGTTCTATAAGCTTAACGGGCTCTCCAGCATAGGTAAAATGTATGGATTCACTCCCGACATGGCGTTTGAGCTGATTCGCATAGCTTCTGAGGCTTTTGACGAAGTAATAGTCGACTGCGGAACAGGGCTGGACAATCCTCTTACCATAGCAGCACTGACCTATGACAGAAACCTGGTATTTATCTTCTCTCAGCAGGAAAGTTCTTTAAGAAGCTGGCAGCTGCTATCTGAAAAGATGTCGAAACTTGGGGTGGTTCCAAGAATAGCTGTTATCAACAAGTTCTTCAAAGGCGATAAATATTCACTCAGCTATATTTCTCAGAGAACCGGCCTTCCACAGAGCATCTTTAAAACAGTAGCTGAAAATGAATTCGGTATTCAGGCGGAGTCCGACAGAAAGACACTCTTATTCTACGGTGATAAACAGTACGAAAAAGACATCAAAACCCTGGTCAACTGATTAAATAGAAAACTTTATAGATTAAAAATGCTCCTGTATAGTTGACTTTACATGTAAAGTCAACTATACTATTTAATATGGAAACAATAATTAACAGTGTAAAAGAAATAAGAAGTGACAAAGAAATCTCACAAGGCAAGCTTGCTGAGATGGTCGGAGTAACCAGGCAAACGATAATTTCACTTGAAAAAGGAAATTACGTACCATCACTGCTTTTGGCAATGAAAATATCTGAGGCCCTTGACATGCCCATGGAAACTTTGTTTTGGAAAGAGGACATAAAATGAAAAAGATAATATTTGAATGCGCAGGGAACACGATATTTTTTGTCCTGCTGGGTCTGATGCTGCTTTTTCCTGTTTCAGGGAGCAGTTCAGGAACGATACTGGATGAGGGAGGGTTCACAGCCACATTCAGCGTTACAGTCATGATTTTTATTGGATATACGATCATATACGGAATCACACGGTTGGTTTTATCAAAGAAGACCGCCTGGCTTGATAAGAACAACTCAGAACTGGCATTTTCAGATGAGAGGGAAAAGAGCATAAGGAACAATTCGGCGATGCTCGGTTACAGAGTGCTGATGTTCGGATCGATCGTATCGGTTTGTTGTATTGCTGCTGCTCAGTCGTTTTCAGTGATAACCGGCGAGAACATCAGCATCTATGCGCTGTCTATATGCCTTCTGATATTGACCTTGGTCATAACCACCATAGCATATTGCATCAAATGGTGTCTGGAATACAGACATTAAATGCATATCATACACATTTAGACTATAATTTTTTTTCACCTGAATATGGGCACGACCTGTAATTTAGCAATATTTGGTCAGGATCTCGAGTATCGGGTGGATTTCACTCTCGATACTCATATATCTGTCCTTCGTAATACGATTATACGTCTATATCCACCCTATACCCGAGATTCTGACCAAAATATGGGTTTTTTCTAACATTCGAAATAAAGAAATGTTATTCTATGATCATGAAAAAGTATTTAAGCCATGTTTCTGCGGCATATTATTGGAATATTCCTTATCTAGATAAAGTGTTGGATAATAAGCTGGTCAGAAGGTATAAAGAAGATAATGTTTTAGACATTACCTATACAGATCGAAATACGAAATATCAAAGAAAAGGATTCATAACTCATGTTTGTGAATTGTCGCTCCCGTCTGGTGCAGTAATAAAGCGTGGAGAGAGATTTATTGCATCACCGGAATTGGTGTTTCTTGAAATGGCAAATATCCTGGATATTCACAGGCTGATACTGTTGGGTATTCAATTGTGTTCATATCCGAATGGCAATGTAGCAAAAGTCATCACAACGAAACGTAAACTTACAACATTTATAGGAAAAATGCACGGGCATTACGGACAGTCAAATGCAGAGCGAGCTCTTGGATATATAGAGAATGGCTCCTATTCCATTATGGAATCAATAGTATTTATGATATTGACGCTTCCAAATTCGTATGGCGGATATGGATTAAAAGGTGCTCGATTCAATTATGAAATTTTACTGAATAAAAACGGTCGTCTTCAGGTCAAGCAAAAACGTTGTTATGTCGATTTATTTTATAAAGAATCAAAGGTTGCAGTTGAATATGACAGCAATTCCGAGCACAGTACCGATTATGCTCGCAATAAGGATAATATCCGTGGGACGGCATTGGAAAATCAGGGCATCACAGTATTGTCTTTGGTCACCAATCAATTTTATAATGAAGATACCTGCAAAGCATTTGCATTAAAACTTTCAGCTCATCTTGGTAAACGAATGAGAATTCGAGCCAAAAACTTTAGCAAAATGCACAAGCGCCTCAGAAGTATGTTTCCTCGTCTTTCTTAAAGTTGTGGCCTTTGCCGGGCAAAGGCTTCTTTTTATGTAATTTAGTGATATTTGGTCAGGATCTCGAGTATCGGGTGGATTTCACACCCGATACTAGCTATTCTGACCATTATTGGAGAATTTCAACACTAAAATCACCCTATCCTGGATATTTTGACCACAAATCCAAATTTTACCTAATATTTTTCCGACGGGATATTTTCTCAAGTGAATTAAGGGGTGACATTATCACAAATGAATCACAACACTCGGCCAACCATTGATTTGACATCAAGCCGGTGGATGACTATAATTAGTACATAATTTCATCTTATATATGGAAACAAATGCGACGATGAGGACAGATGCCTTGTGGAGCGGAAAGAGAATGGATGTATTTGCTGAGAATCCTGCGCTGCACCTTGCGGATACCACCTCTGAGCAGCACCCGATGAGGGTTGCCGGCGGGATACCGTCGTTATGTAAATGAAGTATAAATTTGGGTGGAACCACAGGAAACTGTCCCAGGCGATTGCTTGGGATTTTTATATTCAAAAACAGAAGTTTTTTGTGAAAACCACTGCAAATAGAACAGGAGAAAAATATGGCTAAAGAAAAAATAGACTTTAGTGATGAGAAGGTAAGAGAGGCATACAGGCATACAACCTCTCATATTCTTGCACAGGCGGTCAAGAGACTTTACCCCGAAGCGCAGCTGGGAATCGGTCCTGCTATCGAAGACGGATTTTATTATGACTTTGATCTGTCGCATAGATTCACAGACCAGGATCTTATGAAACTTCAGAAAGAAATTAAGAAGATCATCCAGGCAAACTACCCTATCGAGGTATTCGAACTACCCAGAGACGAGGCAATCAAATATATGGAAGATCTCCATGAAGATTACAAGGTAGAGCTGATCAACGACCTGCCCGAAGGCGAAACAATATCATTCTATAAGCAGGGTGAATTTGTGGACCTCTGTAAGGGACCCCACATGGAAAGCACCGGCAAAATAAAGGCGGTCAAACTCCAGAGCGTTGCCGGCGCATACTGGCGCGGCAGTGAGAAAAATAAAATGCTCCAGAGAATATACGGAACATCATTCCCCACGCAGCAGGAGCTGGATGAATACCTCAAGAAACTGGAAGAAGCCAAGAAGAGGGATCACAGGAAGATAGGAAAGGAAATGGATCTGTTTGCCTTATTTGAAGAGGGACCCGGATTTCCGTTTTTCCTGCCAAGGGGCATGATCTTAAGAAATGAGCTTGAGAATTTCTGGAGGGAAGAACATAAAAAAAGAGGCTACGATGAAATCAAGACTCCGTTGATATTGAACGAAGAACTTTGGCATACATCAGGTCACTGGGATCATTATCAGGACAATATGTATTTTACAGAGATAGATGAGGGTGACTATGCTGTCAAACCAATGAACTGTCCGGGAGCCCTGCTTACATATAAGAGGAAAATGTGGAGCTACCGGGACATGCCGATCAAGATGGCGGAGCTGGGTTTGGTACACAGACATGAGCTGTCGGGCGCACTCCACGGGCTCATGAGAGTCAGAAGCTTCACTCAGGATGACGGACATATCTTTATGTTGCCTGAACAAACCACAGATGAGGTCAAAAAAGTCATCGAATTGGTCGACTATATTTACAAGATATTCGGATTTGAATATCACATCGAACTTTCAACCATGCCGGAGAAAGCCATGGGCACAAGAGAGGAATGGGACAAGGCGGAACTGGATCTCAAGGCGGCGATAGAAGAACTTAAACTGCCATATATAATAAATGAAGGCGACGGAGCATTTTACGGACCGAAGCTTGACTTCCACCTTAAAGACAGCCTTGGAAGGACATGGCAGTGCGGTACCATTCAGCTTGATTTTCAGATGCCTCAAAGATTCGATCTTACATACATCGGAAGCGACGGAGAAAAGCACAGACCGGTCATGATCCACAGAGCCATATTCGGAAGTCTGGAAAGATTCATCGGGATCCTGACCGAACATTTTGCAGGGAAATTCCCGCTGTGGCTTGCACCAACACAGGTAAAGATACTAACAGTTGCAGAGGCATTTAATGAATATGCTACTGACCTGGCAGAGAAATTCAGCGATGAAGGATTCAGGGTTGAAACTGATCTTCGAAATGAGAAAATAGGGTACAAGATCAGAGAGGCCAGAAATGCAAGAGATTCTTATATCATTGTTATCGGAGAAAAGGAAGAGCAGTCAGGGATAATCCCAATTAAATCAAATAAGCATGGCGATATGGGTGAAATGCCGGTCAACGAATTCATGGAAAAAATTAAAGAAGAAGTCAGAACGAAGGCTTTATAAAAAGATGTCCATAGTGACTTATAAGGACTGTAGGATAGGAAAGTAGGATGCAAATGAATGAAATTGAACGCGATTTAATGATAGATGAAAAGGCGGAAAAAGAATGGCGCGGCGGAGTATATATGTGCACTGCCAAGAACAGCTTTGAAGCCGATATTTTTGAATCGAAACTCAGAGGAGAAGGCATACCATGTTTACGAAGATACAAGGGTGCAGGTAATTTTGTGGAAATAGCAATGGGGTCCAATATGGCGTATCCAATTGACATTTACGTTCCTAAGGATACACTTGAAGATGCTCGAAATATTGTTATCGCAATACCTCTTGTTTCTGACGATCCTGAAGGCCTGGGCGATTCGGAGAACGAGGACGAGTGATCATTTCCCCCGGATAACAGTCGAAATCGCCACAAAGTATGAAATGACTGCAGTGCCAAGAACCGGGAAAGGAAGGACAATCATCAGCTGCTTGATCTCGGTAAAGTTTGTCAGGAAGTCCAACAGAAAAAGACCATAGGATAAAATAATAGATAAAAGAGCAAGGCTTATAAAAAATGCCTTGCTTATTCTTTTTTTGAACAGCATAGGTGTTATCATGGATGTCAGAAGAACCAACTCCAACGGGTAAAGGGCGATTTGTTCAAGACGGGTCATGATGCTGAATTCGGGATCGATAAAAAGGTTACGATCAAATGCATCCAGAACGAAAGCAACAGACAGCAGAATATATAGTGTTACCGCAAGGAATATGATTTCTACATATTTGGTCCTCACATGCATCTTTTTTCTTGAGATCCTTATAAAACGATCGTTATCTTCTGATGACCTGGTTTTTGCCAGCTTTGCTTCTGATATCTGATATTCATAAAAGCAACTGAAGTAAATCAGGCATGCCCCTGCGGTAAGCAGTATGGCGGAGCAGTAGTATATTGCCTGAAACGCAAAACCGACCACCGCTCCAAGAATAGCTATCAGCAATATCCATAAGATATTTTTTTTCTGGCTGTTAAAATCATCGATCAAAAGTCTGCCCATATAATCATACCTCACTGAAAGTTTATTTTATCATGAAGTGCGTGTCAACCTAAGGTAAAGTAGAGGCACGATGCATCTGTCAATGAATTGTTGACAAAGGCCTGAATTATTGAGAGAATTAAAGACACTATATATAAAGAATTGAGGTCAATTATGGCAAAAGACAAAAATAAAAAACCATCAATAAATAATGGAACGAATACACCGCAGAATCATGTAGGCCCTCAGATGGTGGACAGGGCGCCGAACATTCTAAAAAATGAAGGGGAAAAGTCGCCGCAAAACGAAACACAAAATGAGGGTAGCAGCACATCAAATGGTGCATTCACGCAGACTCCTCCGCCAAACTACCAGGGACAGCCTAATTACCAGGCGCCTCCGGGATACGGTCAGGCACCGCAATATGGTGGGCAAGCTGCAGCAGGTGCTATGCCATATTATGCATACAATCAGAAAAAAAGCGGTGGCTGGTGGAAAGGGCTTCTGATATTTGGAATAATCGTGGCGGTACTTGTACTGTTCGGATATGCGATCAATAGCTTTTTCTCGGGAATGTTCAGCACCATGAATTATAGTTACGAAGAAAATTATGAACTTCCGGACACTGACTATATTGCAAGGATAGGTGTTGAAGGGGAATTGACCTCAAGCACCGACAGCGGTTATCTTTCATCGGGCAGTACATATGATCATAACTTTACGCTGACCGCTATTGACGATCTCATTGCTGATTCAAATAATAAAGCGTTGCTTTTATTTGTCGATACGCCGGGAGGCGGAGTTTACGAAAGCGACGAGCTTTACCTTAAGATAAAGGAATATCAAACTGAGACAAAAAGACCGGTTTATGTTGCCATGGGCTCAATGGCTGCATCCGGCGGATATTATATCTCGGCGTCTGCGGATAAAATCCTGGCAAACCGAAATTGCTGGACCGGATCCATAGGTGTTACTCTTGGTACCCACTATGATATTTCACAATTCCTGAAAAAGTATGGAATCTCAGCAGAAAATCTTACTTCCGGCCCCAACAAGGCCATGGGAAGCTCGTCAGTACCTATGACAGACGAGCAGAGACAAATTTTCCAGTCACTCATCGATGAGGCATACGAACAGTTCGTTGGAATCATCGCCGAGGGAAGAGAGATGAGTGTGCCAGAAGTTAAAAAATTGGCGGACGGAAGGATATATACTGCACTTCAGGCTCAGAATGTCGGGCTCATAGACGGGATAGCAACCGAAGATGAAACCACGGAAATGCTTAAAGAGGATCATAATCTTCAGGGCTGCGAAGTAGAATCCATCGAAAATTATCCCGAGACATCATGGTTGGACGAATTTATTTATGCCGGAGTAAATCCGCTTGTAAATAGCCTGAATGCACTCAGTAAAGGCGAGCTGGGAACAGCATTGGATCTGGCAGCAGATAATGATAAGCTGCCGCTGAAATATATTTACCTGCAATAAGGCCAAACTCTAACACTGCGTCAAAAGAAATGCTTGACGGATTATACCCTTAATGGTAATATAATCAAGTCAAGCTTTTTACTTGACAGAAAAGTGTGGCGGGCGAAGATGAAGATAGATAAAACAGCAAAGATGAGTATACTCTATGACTACTACGGCCGACTTTTAACAGAAAAGCAAAGTCGGATATTCACCCTTTATCACGATGACAACCTGAGTTTGTCCGAAATAGGTGATGAACTGGATGTAAGCAAGCAGGGTATCCACGACGCACTCAAAAAGGCTGAGACCGCTCTTGAAGATTTCGAAACAAAGCTTAGGCTTGTTGAGAACAGTCAAAAGAACGAAGATATCATTAGTAATACAAAAGAAATCATCAAAAAGATTTCAGATGATGGACGAGCTTATAAAGAAATAAAAAAAGAACTAACAAAGATCGAAAAGAATATAGATAAATTGATCATATCAGAATGAAATAATGAGGTTATAGATGGCTTTTGAAGGACTATCCGACAAACTCCAAGGTGTATTCAAAAAACTAAAAGGCAAAGGTGTTCTCACCGAGGCTGATATCGATGAAGCTATGAGGGAAGTCAAACTAGCCCTTCTTGAAGCAGATGTCAATTTCAAGGTGGTAAAGGAATTTGTAAAGACCGTAAAGGAAAAAGCAAACGGTGCCGAGATACACGCCAGCCTGAACCCTGCTCAGCAGGTGATAAAAATAGTTCAGGATGAGCTTGTAGCTCTCATGGGTGACACCAACAGCAAGCTGACATTTTCCTCGGGAGGATTTACTACTATCATGATGGTCGGACTCCAGGGAACAGGTAAAACCACTACCTGCGGAAAGCTTTCTGCCTATCTTAAGAAAAACGGAAAAAAACCATATCTTGCAGCATGCGATATATACAGACCTGCCGCCATCGACCAGCTTGAAATAGTAGGTAAACAGGTAGATACTCCCGTGTATACAAACAGGGATTCAAAAGATCCCGTAAAAATAGCTCAACAGGCAAAGAAAGACGCGGAAATAAAGGGCTACGACGTTCTTATAATAGATACGGCCGGTCGCCTTCAGATAGATGAAGAGCTGATGGACGAGCTGAAAGATATTAAAAAGGCAATAAAGCCTCACGAAATACTTCTGGTGGTAGACTCTCTTGCCGGCCAGGATGCAGTCAGTTCGGCAGTAGGATTCAACGATGATCTGGGAGTAGACGGCATCATAATGACAAAGCTTGATGCCGACACCAGAGGCGGTGCGGCTCTGTCAACAAAGTCCGTCACAGGCAAACCCATAAAGTTCATGGGTATGGGAGAAAAGCTGGATGCTCTTGAGCCTTTCCATCCCGACAGGATGGCCTCCCGTATTCTGGGAATGGGCGATATGCTCACTTTGATTGAAAAAGCTCAGGAAGATTACGACGAAGAAAAGGCTGAAGAGCTCGAAAAAAGAATGAGAAAGAACGAGTTCACCCTGGAAGACTTTCTGGATCAGATGGGCCAGATCAAGAAAATGGGAGGACTTCAGAAGATAATGGGTATGATCCCCGGGATGTCCACGGCAAAGGTAACAGATGAAGACATGGATCGCGGCGAACAGGAATTTGCCCAGATGGAAGCAATAATCCAGTCCATGACAAAAGGCGAGAGGAAGGATCCAACCGTTCTAAACGCCAGCAGAAGAAAACGTATTGCGGCAGGCTCAGGCCAGCCGGTTTCAATGATAAACAACCTTGTTAAGCGCTACGGCGAATCCAAGAAGATGATGAAACAGATGATGGGAAGCGGAGGTAAGCGCAAAAGGAACAATATGTTCAACGGTTTACAGTAGAAGGAGGAATATCAGTTATGTCAGTAAAGATCAGATTAAAAAGAATGGGCGCAAAGAAAAAGCCTTTTTACCGTGTAGTGGTGGCAGATTCCAGGTCTCCAAGAGATGGCAGATTCATCGAGGAATTGGGTTATTTCAATCCGCTTACCGATCCTGAAGATATCAAGATAGACGGAGAGAAAGCAAAGCAGTGGATCGACAACGGCGCACAGCCTACCGACAGAGTAAGAGCTCTTCTTAAAAAAGAAGGAGTTATCAGTTAGAAAGTGGTGAACCAATGGAAGAATTAGTAAGAACGATTGCTAAATCCCTGGTCGACAAACCCGATGCAGTCGATGTAAAGACTGTGGAAGGCGATAGTGAAATTACCATTGAGCTCAGAGTAGACCCTGAGGACATGGGGAAAGTTATCGGCAAACAGGGTAGAATTGCAAAAGCAATAAGGACCGTGGTGAAAGCCGTGGCCACGAAAGAAAAAAAGCGAGTAACAGTAGAAATCATGCAGTAACAGGAAAGGGTTGTCTCAAAATGTAAATAGTTGAGACAGCCCCTTTTGATGAATTTTATGAAAAAAAATGACAAACCGCAAAAAATAAATATAGGTACAGTCACAGGTGCAATCGGTCTTAAGGGTGAAATTAAGATATTTTATCCGGCACATGACCCTGCCATGCTTTCTGAACTCCAATCTCTGCTCATAGGAGATGCAGTATTCGAAATCGAGAATGTCAGATACAAAAAAAAGACTCCCATCCTGAGGCTGATCGGAATAGATGACAGAAATTCAGCCGAAACCTTGATAAAAAAAGACATTTTTATCAAGGAAGAACTGCTTCCAGACCTGCCTGACGGCAGCTATTACATCAGGGATTTGGCTGGACTCAGTGTGATTTCCGCCGAGGACGGCAGCATCATCGGAACTGTGAGGAATGTAATAACGAATACTGCTCAGGACACCTATGAGATTGAAACAGAGGAAGGAAAGACTTTGCTTCTTCCCGCAATAACTGAATTTATCATAGAATTTGATTTTGAAAGAAAAACCGTCAAGGTCAATCTGCCTGAGGGCATTGAAGAAATTTTATACTAAAATGAAGATAACTATATTGACACTTTTCCCTGAGATGTTTGCCCCTATACTGGGCGGCAGCATTATGGGAAGAGCAGCAGGAAACAATTTAATAGAATTTAATGTCATCGATATAAGAGACTTCACTTTTGACAAACACAAAAGCGTGGATGACACACCGTACGGCGGAGGCGCAGGCATGGTCATGTCGGCTCAGCCCATTTTTCATGCTTTGGATAGTGTGGATGCAGCATCAAAGAAGATCATCTATTTATCGCCAAGAGGAAAAGTGATGGACAAGGATATGATCGATTCAATGGTTGAAATAGGTGATCTGGTCTTGCTTTGCGGTCACTATGAAGGAATCGATGAACGAGTGCTGCAACATTATGATGTCGAAGAAGTATCCATAGGCGACTATATACTGACCGGCGGAGAACTGCCGGCAATGGTCCTTATCGATGCTGTGGCACGAATGATCCCCGGAGTCCTTGGGAGCGATGATTCTCATAGTGAAGAATCAATATATTCAGGACTTTTGGAGTATCCTCAATATACAAAGCCAAGAATTTATGAAGACATGGAAGTTCCGGAGGTGCTTGTCAGCGGACATCACAAGAATATTGGGCTGTGGAATTTTGAACAGTCACTTAGGCTGACAGCCGAGAGACGGCCGGATCTTTTCAAAAAATATCTGGAATCCGAACACTCCTTTTCAAAGGGGGAAAAAACTATTATTGAGCAGGTCAAACACGATTATAATTACATTACAGAGGACTAGTATATATTGTAAGAAACTGATCGTTCCTGTATGATTTCCCTAATATTATAAATTAATGTGAATAAAGGCAGACTTATGAAAAAAGGAAGATTGCTGGTTGTGATTTTCATACTGGCAGTAGTGATATTATATGTGATAATCTATGTGGTTCCCAAAATGCAGGGGGTGCTTGAAGCGACCACAGTTTTAAAGTACGGCCCTCTCCCTGTGACAGACAGCGCAGAAGCCATTATTGTCAGGGACGAGACTCTTTTTCTCGCCGATTCCGAAGGTAGGCTTGATTACAAGATAGCTGAAAGCGACAAGATCCGAAAAGGCACAAAAATTGTAGATTTACAGCCGGGAAGTGTATTCAAGAAAGAAACCGATTCCGATGGAAATGAGATAGAACCGGAATCGGAATATGAAGCAATACTTAACCTGTCAGGGGAAAATGCCAAAGATGGTGGGAGTAACACTTCCAACATAAGCGGTGTTGTCAGTTATCATGTGGATGGCTACGAGAAGATACTCACACCCAAGACCATCAAGAATCTGGATAAGAACAAAATCGAAGAGATCACTGGAGAAGTCACTGATCTAAAAAGGGACAAAACTCTCAAAGGCGACCCTATATACAAAACAGCAAAAAATACCTTGTGGTATCTGGTCATATGGAAAGACAGCGATGAAGACATCAAGAACTACGAAGATAATGAAAAGGTAAAGGTCAATATCGGAAAAACCCAGATAGATGCCAAAGTAAAGGATATATATAAAAAGGATGGCGGCAACCTGATCGTTCTGGAAACAGACATGTATTATAAATACTACTCCAAGAACAGAAAAATAGATATTGCAGTGGTGTTCGCCGAATATCAGGGGCTGATCGTTGAAAACAGCAGTATAGTTTCAGATGGTGAAAAAAACAAAGTATATGTTAAACAGAAGGATGAATCATTCAAGCCGGTTTATGTCAATGTTCTGGCAACATCAGGAGACTATTCGGTTCTGTCCGTCAAACAGTATTACGACGATGAAGGACAGGAAATAAAAACAGTCAATTATTATGAGGAGATCTTAACGAAGCCGGAGGATTATAAAGAATAAAATGGTTGATATCAAACATAATTTGGAAAAAGTAGAAAGGTTAATAGCTGATGCTGCCATTAAGGCAGGCAGAGATCCTTTCGAAGTAAAGCTGATCGCAGTTTCTAAGACTAAGCCGGCGGCTGACATCAATGAAGCGATCAGATGGGGAGTTACGGATATAGGTGAAAATAAGGTCCAGGAAGTCATGGACAAGTACGAATCTGTGGATCCTGTGAACTGGCATTTTATTGGACATTTACAGCGCAATAAGGTAAAATACATCATAGATAAAGTTGCGATGATCCATTCGGTTGATTCGCTTAAACTAGCTAAAGAAATCGACTTTAGAGCGAGCAATGCGGGTTTGACAATGGATGTGCTTATCCAGATCAATACCGCAGGCGAGGAGAATAAGTACGGTATTACCTTCGCAGATGCACCGGCGCTCGTAGGCGAGATATTAAAAGAGTGTAATTCTGTACACATAAAGGGTCTCATGAGTGTAGTTCCCATAGCGGAAGACCCGGAAGAAGTCAGTGTTTATTTTAAGAAAACAAAAGAGTTATTTGATAAACTGAATAATGAAATGAGTCATGACAGACTTAGGATGGAGCACCTCTCCATGGGCATGACACACGATTTCGAGGTTGCCATTAGAGAAGGTTCGACAATGGTGAGGGTAGGAACAGCAATATTCGGAGAAAGAAATATATAGGAAAACGAAAGGAATAATGAAATGGGAGACGGACTATTAAGCAAATTTAAATCATTGGTGGGTTTTGAAGAGATCGATGATGAATATGAAGAAGATGAAGTGTATGAAGAGGAAGAAAGAAAAAGTCCAAGAAGATCATCCTCCTACGGTTTGGGCAATTCCACCATTTCTGAAAGCAGCATGAGAAATTCTTCATCACCGGAAAAGGAGAATATAGTTTCAATGCAAAAACAGACATTAAACGCAATAACAGCCCAGTTTAAGATCGTGGTAATCGAGCCAAAGGGATTTGACGAATGCCCTAAGCTTGTTGACAACCTGAAATCGAGAAAACCGGTCATAATCAATCTTGAAAAAATAGAAACTGACACAGCGAGAAAAATCTTTGATTTCCTAAGCGGAGCAACATATGCACTTAACGGAAATGTACAAAAGATAGCAAACAATATCTTTGTATTCCTTCCCGAAAATGTAGATGTTACCACAAACACAAGCCACAAGGGCATCGTGTTCGGCGAAGATAACGACAGCCCCTGGAGGTAATTGATGGGAACTATCATAAGTGTATTCAGCCTATTCTGCCAGATAATTATTTATATGTTATTGGGAAGAGCCATTTTGAGCTGGTTCGTCAATCCATATAATGCAAACCCCAATAGTTTTATGTACAAGTTATATGCTTTTATCACTCAGGTCACAGAGCCCATCGTAAGGCCTGCACGTAATTTTATGAGCAGGTTCAACACAGGCCGTGTGGATCTTTCGATATTAGTTGCCATGCTTGCGGTTATGGCAATAAGGTTTATTGTCGTTACTATTTTTAAAATCATTATGTAAGAGGATGATATGATCACACCGAAGGACATTCAGGAAAAAGAATTCGCAAGAGTAGTCAGAGGGTATAAGGAAGATGAAGTAAACGCCTTTCTTGATTTGATTACCCTTGATATGGACAAACTGCTTCAGGAAAATAATCTTCTGAAAGAAAATATTCGTGAGCTCAACGAAGATGTGGAAAGATATAAAGGCTCAGAAGGCTCTATATTTGAAACTTTGGAGACAGCAAAAGCTCTGATGACGGATATTTCAGCAAGTGCCGAGAAGAGAGCCGAGATCGTTCTCAAAAATGCAGAACTTGAAGCGGATAGGATACAAAAAGACGCCAGAGAATCTGTGACAAGACTTCATGAAGAAGCGGCGTCGCTAACTGCAAAATGGAGTCAGTTCAAAACCAGATACAAGAATCTGCTTGAGAATGAAATGGAAAGATTTGAAGGTCTTAGTGCAGATTTTCTCATAGACAATGATATGGAGGATTTTAAGGCACTGCCTGATGCTAAGACTGATGCAGTAAAGCCGGCGGCTAAATATTCTCAATCCAAAACATCGGTAAACGATAAGACAAATACAACCAGGACCATTAAAACCACAAAACGAAATGCCGGAGAATAGAATTGTAGCATGTATTTTGCCATAATATTTGCCATAGTCGCAATAGATCAGATCATAAAATATATAGCAAGGACAGAACTGATTGAAAATGTCAGGATTTCTGTCCTCGGTAATTTTTTGACCATCGATCTTCACTACAACACCGGAGCCGCGTTTAGTTTTATGCAGGGTTTTACCATGATCCTTACGATTTTTCCTGCCATAATGATCATACTTATTATTATATACATCACAAAAAAAAGAAAAACAGAAAGCAGATTTCTGCTGATATCTCTTTCACTTATTGCAGGAGGAGGTATTGGCAATTTGATTGACAGAGCCTTTTTAGGCAAGGTCACGGATTTTGTTTCAATGGGGAATTTCCCCATCTTCAATTTTGCCGACATGTGTGTCGTATCCGGCTGTATTCTTGTCGGCATTTATCTGATTTTCATTGAACCGAAAAAAGAGAAGGAAGAAGATGCTGATCAGAGAATTAAATGAAACAGATATACTGACTTTCCGCGTTCAGAAAGAAGATGAAGGATTAAGATTGGATTCTGTTATTGGAAGTGCCGGAGTCGGATTATCAAGAAGCAGGGCACAGCAACTGATCGAAGAAGGTCGCATCTCAGTTAACCATGAGACGGAAACATCAAAAAAACATAAGGTCAAAGCAGATGATCTTATAGAAATAATCATTCAAAAAGAGATCCCTCTTGATGTTGAAGCAGAGGATATCCCCCTTGACATAGTATATGAAGATGACGATCTCGTCGTTATCAATAAACCTGAGGGAATGGTAGTTCATCCCGCTCCCGGAAATGAAACTGGCACACTGGTCAATGCATTGCTTTTTCACTGCGGCGATTCGCTGTCATCAATAAATGGGGTCATCAGACCGGGGATAGTACATCGCATTGACAAGGATACCAGCGGACTTCTAGTAGTGGCAAAAAATGATGATGCCCACCGGGCTTTATCCAAGCAGCTTGCCGATCACAGCATGAGCAGGAAATATGAAGCCATTGTTTTGAACAATATTAAGCAAGACGAAGGGACTGTGGATGCTCCTATCGGCAGAGATCCCAAAAACAGACTTAGAAACAAGGTAATGGGTGACGGCAGAAATGCTGTAACTCACTATAATGTTCTTGAAAGGTTTGGCGATTATACATATCTGGAACTGGCTCTGGAGACAGGAAGAACGCATCAGATCAGAGTCCACATGAGTGATATCGGACATCCGATCCTGGGTGATTCTCTTTACAGCAATGCCAAAAATTCTCTGGGTGCGACCAGTCAAGCTCTACATGCCAGGACACTTGGTTTCATTCATCCAAAAACAGGGCTGTATATGGAATTCGACTCTTCACTTCCATGCAAATTTGAAAAAATACTTAGTATACTTCGCAAAAAACAGTGAACAGCCGAGTGATCGGCCGCTCATTGTGGTTGATTTTTAGTTAAGAGAAAACTAACGATGCCTTAGTAATAACTTTTACATCAATTCCCTTATGTAGCTTAGACATTCTTCGCAGACGCATTTGCCCTTATAGTTGATATTTCCAAATTCGTTGCCGCAAAATATGCAGGTGTTTAGTGGTATCTGGCTTGGATACCATATAAGTTCGTCTTTTTCTATCAGACCAGTCTGCATGTGTATCCCCCCTTTCTTTATAATCTTCCCAATCGGAAGCAGTTTTAGTTTATAATATTGGTATCAATAATCAATAATTTCACTTTGGTTTGTAATGTTATGTTGAATTAATGTAATTTTATGGAGGGTTAGGTATGACGGCGTATAAGAACTTTGAACTTGATACTCAGGGCGCTGAACTGGCTGGCTACGAATGGGCAACAGAAGATCCTAAAGCGGTAGTTTATTTACTGCACGGTATCGGTGAACACTGCGGCAGATATGACAAAGTTGGAGACTCTTTCAATGATGAAGGGATCGCTCTGATTGGAATGGATCTCAGAGGACATGGTAGAAGTCCTGGAAAAAGAGGGCATATCGGTGACAGAGACATCGTACGAAAAGATATCGATAACTTAACTCTTCTGATAAAAGAAAAATATCCCGGTGTACCGCTCATAAACTACGGACACAGCCTTGGCGGCAATATATCTTTGGATTACCGTTTAAGAGGAGAACTGTCGGCAGAGCCGGCAGGATATCTTATCACTTCTCCCTGGATCAAGCTGGTCAGGCCTATACCTGACGCTCTTTACAATGTGGTCAAGGTAGGTGATAAAATCATGCCAAAGGCGGCAATAGCTCAGAATATTGAGAATAAAATGCTGGGAAACATCGAAATAATTGAAAGTGAAGATGATATCGATCTAAGACATCAAAAGATATCGCTCCATACTGCGGTTCAAGGGTTTGATATCGCAAAAGAGCTGATGAACAACACAGTGAAAGATATTTACGGAGGCGGGCAAAAACCAATGCTTCTCATGCACGGATCGAACGATCCTATATGTGATGTTACAGGTTCAAGGGCCATAGCAAAGAACTACGGTGATATTTGCGAGTATGTTGAATGGGAAGGATATCTGCATGAGCTTCACAAAGGAACTAATGACAAGCCCTATGAACCGATACTTGATATGATGACCTCGTGGATACTTGAAACCGTAGATTGGACCTGATCATTCGTCGGAAGGTTTTTCCGGATTCACGTACACAGTTTTGTTATCAGTGAATATGACCATCCCCGGCTTTGCCCCTGATGGTTTTTTTACATGTTTTACTCTGGTATAATCAACCGGAACATTCTGGGAAGTCCTGGCTTTGCTGTAGTATGCAGCTATTGATGCCGCTTCCAGTATTGCTTTTTCATGAGGGTGACGACCTTCGGTGAAAAGAATGACATGAGAGCCGGGAATATCCTTGGTATGCAGCCATATGTCTTTGGGGCCGGCTTTTTTCATGGTTAGCTCGTCATTTTCTCTGTTGTTGCGGCCTACGCTTACCTTGAAACCGTCCCGCACCTCAAATTGAAGAAAAGATGCCTTCTTATTCTTAGATGCCGGTGGGTTCTTTCTTTTTCTTAGGTAACCCTGTTCTGTCAGTTCACTTCTTATCTCATCGATGTCTTCCGGGGTTTCGGCGTTATCGATATAAGTGATATAGGATTCGATGACATCGATGTTTTCATCAGTGTCCTTTAGCTGCCGTGTCTTTTCTTCAGTTGCAGTTTTTGATTTAGTATATTTTCTGAAATACAGCTGTGCATTCTCAGAGGGCGATAATATCGGATCCATAGCTATTGTCACATCTTCATTTGAATAATAATCGGTAAGAGTAACCAGTTCCTGGCCCGGACGAATATTATGAAGATTAGCGGTCAAAAGTTCACCATAGAGCTGATACATTGACCCTTTTTTTGCCTTTTCCAGGTCTTCCAGAAGGCGTTGTTTCTTTAGATTCAGCTTACTTAGATTTTGCTTTAGCACTTTCAGAAGGTCCGAAGATTTCTGATTCAGTCTGTTGCTTGACTCTTTCTTTGAATAATAATAGCTCAGCATGCTGCTGACATTTTCAAATTCTTTGGACTTTGCGCCTTCATATTCTGCAAGGGGAAGAGCATAAAATTCTACAGGCTTCTTTCCGTCATCATAATAAACAATAGGGACCGCTTCTCCGCTGCTGAGGCTGCGGCTCATATTCAGAAGTTTTCTGTAACGGTCGGGAGCGAACTCGATCTCTGACTTGGCTACTTTACTCAAGCCCTGAACATTGTCCATATCGAAGTTTTCTTCATCAAGATCAAAAAAAGAGATTTTGCCCTGTGACGGCGGATACATGTATTCCAGTTTTGGCAGAATTTGTCTTTCTCTGCTCATGTCAATGGAGACATGCTTTATGGAATCCAAAATCATTCCAGATACTCCGTCCACAAGGATTATATTGCTGTGTTTGCCCATGATCTCTATTATAAGCTTCTTTGGTTCCTTATCCGACAGCTCGTTTGAAGATATGAC
This sequence comes from Anaerovoracaceae bacterium, assembly GCA_031553035.1. Lineage (GTDB taxonomy): Bacteria > Bacillota > Clostridia > Peptostreptococcales > Anaerovoracaceae > JAVBLY01. The sequence goes on from JAVBLY010000005.1 coordinate 175,953, forward strand.
ATCAAACTCGATCACCCTGTCCGAACCATGCTGGCGCACTTCGCGGATACGGCTGCCCAATAAATGCTTTCTCAAAAGCATGCAGAATGAGGGAGGATTCGTCGGGTTTTGAGATTTTTCATCGGTCAGGTAAAGTCTGGGGTTCCCGCTGTTTGACGAAATAAAAAGGGTGTGTTTTTCTCGGTTTGCACTTATCTGGATAAAAAGCTCATCGCGGATAGGCTGATAGATTTTTTCTATCCTGCCTCCTTTTAAAGTGTTGTTGAGCTCAAATACTAACGCTGTTGTAACAAGACCATCAAATGGCATTCGAATCCCCCTTGCTTGCCTTTTCTCCGTTTGACTGCGTTGCTGCTCTTTCTCTGCTCAATTACATACGTTTTAGTATGCGCATTCGCCGATCATTCACGCGCGTGAGACCTAACCATATTTTCCCTGAAAATATCTGGTAGGTCCTCTGTCAGGAATTCAATCGCTTCAGCGATTAGAATTCTACGACCTTGTCAAACGAATAAAATCCTGCGCAAAATTTATTATACATAAGAAAATGAGTAATTTCTCACTTCTTATGAAATAGCTATATACATACTATTATGTTATAATGGATGACAACTTTAAGCAAGCGAAAGGACATGGAAATATGATAAAAAGCATGACAGGATTCGGGAGAGGCGAGCACTCCGATGAAAAGAGAATAATAACTGTTGAGATCAAATCAGTCAACCATAGATATTCGGAAGTTTATGTACGGATTCCAAGAAGGTACGGATTTGCAGAAGAACCAATAAGGAACAAGATCAAGGAGAGAATCAAGAGAGGGAAGATCGATGTTACTGTCAATGCAGAGAGCCTTACGGAGGATGACGTTGCGGTAAAGCTCAATGTCCCGGCGGCCAGACAGTATTTCAGCAATCTCAGAGAGATCCAGAAAAACTTCGATGTGCAGGGGGACATTACTCTGGAGATGCTGGCATCTATGCCGGATGTACTTAAGGCAGTACCTGATGTGGATGATGAAGAAGCTGTCCTTGCTGCAATATTCAAAGCCCTTGAACTGTCAATAGAGAACTTTGATGACATGAGGCAAACTGAAGGGGAAAAGTTAGCCGAAGATATCCTCAAGAGAGGAAATATCATTGAAGATCATCTGAAAGTGATCGAAGATGTGGCTCCACAACTGGCCGGTATCTACGCCCAGAAACTCAAAGAGCGAATAGATGAACTTACAAACAAAAATATAGAGATGCCGGAGGACCGAATAGCTGTAGAGACGGCTATATTTGCGGACAAGTCCAACATAACGGAAGAGATAGTAAGACTAAAAAGTCATATAAAGCAGCTCAAGGAGATAATGTCTTCAAATGGTGAGCCTGTAGGGAAAAAACTGGATTTTCTGGTGCAGGAATTTAACAGGGAAACCAATACCATAGGCTCAAAGGCAAATGATCTCAAGATAACAAATACAATGCTTGAAATGAAAAGTGAGATCGAGAAAATCAGAGAGCAGGTACAAAACATAGAGTGATCTGCAGGGCAAAAGCTTGTAAAGCACACGATCATGGAGTATAATTATTCAGTTAACCAAACTAATTTTGAGGGAGATCGATGAAAAAAGGACGGTTGTTTGTATTATCCGGACCTTCGGGAACAGGTAAAGGGACCATATGTAAAGAGATCAGCAGCTATAACAATGCTAATCTCTCCGTGTCCATGACGACCAGAGATCCCAGAAGCGGCGAAGTAGAAGGTGAAAGCTATTTTTTTGTAAAAGATGACCATTTTCTGAAAGTCCTTGAATCAGACGGGTTCCTTGAGCACGCTGAAGTCTATGGAAGTCTGTACGGCACGCCTAAGAAACCTGTGCTGGAAGCTCTTGATCGAGGCGAAGACGTCATACTGGAGATAGACATGCAGGGGGCACTTAAGGTCAAAGAATCATTTCCTCAGGGAGTATTTATCTTCATACTTCCACCCTCTCTGAAAGAACTGGAAGACAGGCTGAGAAAAAGAGGAACTGAAACAGAAGAGAGCATAAAGCTCAGACTGAGCAAGACCATAGACGAGCTTTCATATATAGAGCAATACGACTACTACGTAGTGAACGGCGATCTTGATGATGCTTCAAAGAATGTGGCAGCCATTATGAAGGCGGAGCATTCAAAGGTAAACGAATATACACATAAAGTCATAAAGAGAATTCTGAATAATAAATAAACGGAGGTAAGAAGCAATGATGTTATATCCATCGATCAATGAAATAAGAAAAAAGGCCGACAGCAGGTACACGCTGGTGATCCTTGCTGCCAAAAGAGCCAGAGATCTGATAGAAGGCAAACCCAGGCTGACAAACAGCGATGTTGAAGTCCCTGTTTCCATCGCGGCCAATGAAATTGCCGAAGATCTGATCACATACAAGAGAAATTAAACCAGGGTAAAGTTGAAGTATAGAGGACGGGAGTTTAGGCTCCTGTCTTTTTTACGGACTTATTTACTGCTTTACAAATTTAGCGCAGTAAAGTATAATCATATAGGTAAATATGGTTAATATTTGGAGTATAAGTGCGGATATTATTTCCCATTTGACAGGAGGAGAAAATGTTTAAGAAAACGAGTATTTTGATGTTGGCGCTGCTTTTGGCTCTCAGTATATTTGCAGTTGGTTGCGGAAGCAGTTCTGATGAAGATGCGGATGCAAATGCTGAAGATACATCACTTGCGGATATCCAGGCAAAGGGAACCTTGGTTCTTGGATGTGACGATGAATTCCCGCCTATGGGATTCAAGGATGAAGACGGAAATCTCACAGGATTCGACATCGAACTGGCTCAGGCGGTTTGTGATAAATTAGGCGTAAAGCTTGATGCAAAGCCAATCAACTGGGACAGCAAGGAGCTTGAGCTTGATAATAAAAATATTGATGTTATCTGGAACGGATATACAATAAATGCAGAAAGAAATAAAAAGGTTGAATTCACAAAGCCTTATCTGAATAACGAACAGCTAATAGCTGTAAGATCTGACTCGGATATAAAGACATTTGTACAACTTAAGGGGAAAATCCTTGGCGTACAGGCTGACAGTGCTGCTGAAGAGCTGGTAAATGCAGATACGGAACTTCTTAATTCTCTGGAAAAGGTCGCGCCTTATGATACATATCAGAATGCACTTCTTGATCTTAAGGCAAGCACAAGGATAGATGCTGTTGCCGGTGACAAGATCTTACTTAATTATGTTATGAAGCAAGACCCAAAAGAATATGTTCTCCTTGAAGAATCTTTAGGAAAAGAATATTTCGGTATTGGATGCCGTATGGGTGAGGTTTCACTAAGAGAGGCTATCGACAAGGCACTTGATGAGCTGAATGAAGACGGTACAATCGAGAAGATCAGTACAAAATGGTTCGGCAGCAACATAGTAATCAGAGACGTTGAAAAACTTACTCAGGAAGAACTTGAACAGTAAATGGATTCAAATAGTTTTTTAACTTCACTAACATTTATTCTGGAGGGAGCAGGTGTGACGCTGAAAGTATACTTCGTCACACTTGTCTTTTCCATTCCTCTAGGCATAGTCTGTGCCATGGGAAAGTTGAGCAGATTCAAGATACTGAAAGGATTTCTCGGAATATACACATGGGTGTTCAGAGGCACTCCGCTGCTTCTTCAGCTGATGTTCGTGTATTATGGGCTTCCTCTCATATTTAGAGATACATCTCTGCATGATTTTTTCCAGTTCGATCCTATCATTGCTGCATATATAGCTTTTGTGATAAATTATGCCGCATATTTTACTGAAATATTCAGAGCAGGCATACAGTCAATAGACAAAGGCCAGTATGAAGCGGCACAGGCTCTGGGGATGACGCCGTGGATCACTTTCAGGAGGATAGTACTGCCACAGGCCATAAAGGTAATAATACCACCCCTTGGAAATGAAGGCATCACACTTATCAAAGATACGGCATTGTGCTTTGTAATTGCACTGCCTGAGATATTGAAACATGCATCGAATATTGTATCAAGAACCGCTGATGTTTCAGCATACTTCATTGCAGCTGGGATATATCTTCTGCTTACGTTTTTCATAATACAGATATTCAGAAAAATTGAAAGTAAATTCGCATATTATTAAGGGCAAAGATGGAAATAGTAAAAGTCGAAAATCTATATAAAAATTTTGGTCATCTGGAAGTCCTGAAAGGTGTCAGTTTTTCTGTGAGCAAAGGTGAGATAATTTCAATTATAGGCCCTTCCGGAGCCGGAAAGAGCACACTTTTAAGATGTCTCAATCACCTGGAGTCTGCAGATAAAGGCAGCATAAGCTTTGAAGGTGAATTTATCGCAGAGGCTGATCATTCAGGCACTGCTATATATAAAAAGAAAAAAGAAACACTGAAGATCTGCAGCAGACTTGGTATGGTTTTTCAAAACTTCAACCTTTTTCCCCATAAATCTGTCATAGAGAATATTATTGAAGCCCCCATGATAGTCAAAGGTGAGAGTAAAGAAATTGCCCTAAAAAAAGGCACGATACTTTTGGAGAAGGTGGGACTCACTGAGAAGAGAGATGCTTATCCAAGACAGCTTTCAGGGGGGCAGCAACAGCGTGTAGCTATAGCAAGAGCACTTGCCATGGAGCCTGATATAATGCTGTTTGACGAACCGACGTCGGCACTTGATCCCGAGCTTATAGGTGAAGTTCTTCAGGTAATCAAGAGACTTGCTGAAGACAGAATGACAATGATAATAGTTACCCATGAGATGAATTTTGCCAGAGAGATATCAGACAGAGTTCTTTTTATGGAAGACGGAATCGTTCTCGTGGACGGTCCGCCGAATGATATTTTCGTCAATCCCGATCATCCCCGAATGCAGACATTCCTGAAGAAAATAATACAGCAGGAGTAAGTATGGAAACTGTTTATGACAGAACCGAACTACTTATCGGTAAAGACGGAGTTGACAGCCTGAAAAAAGGGGCTGTTATTGTTTTTGGACTGGGCGGCGTTGGAGGTATGGCAGCAGAGGCGTTGGCAAGAGCAGGCGTAGGTCATATAGCAATTGTTGATTACGATGTTATTAATATAACTAATATCAATCGGCAGATAATCGCTCTTCACAGTAACATCGGTGACAAGAAGACCGATGTCATGAAGAAAAGGATCAATGACATCAACCCGGATATCCATGTGGAAGTAATCTATGAACGTATTACATCTGATAACATTAATTCTTTTGATTTAGAAAAATATGATCATATTGTCGATGCAATCGATGATGTTCCGGCAAAGATTTCCCTGATCACGGAAGCATTTAATATCAAGGTACCAATAGTTTCATCCATGGGTACCGGAGATAAACTTGACCCGCAGCAGTTGTCACTGCAAAAAATAAAAAATACAAATACATGTCCTCTGGCAAAAGTAATGCGTGGAAAATTGAAAAAGCTGGGTATAGAAAGCTTGGATGTAGTGTGTTCAACAGAGAAGCCGGAAAGAGCGATCCCCCGATCAAAATGTAATGAAACATCGAGTATTTCTTTTGTACCGCCGGCAGCAGGTCTGCTGCTTACAAAGAAAGTAATCGAAACGATTATAGCGGGGGGATGATAAGAATGTTGTACTTACTGTACAATATAAGGGGCGTGCCTGGAAAGGCATTTCTGAATGAAATAAACTATATACAAAGTGAAGGTCGTAAATTATTTATTCACAAGGCGGATGGCATAATCGAATATTATGAATACATGAAAGATGTATTGCCTCGACTGGATTACAGATTCTATAAGTGTCACAGGAGCCTGATAATAAATCTGTCGAAGATTGATTTCTTTAGTAAAAATGAAGTATTCTTTTTCAACGGCGACAGTGTCCATATTGGGATACATAACCTGAGATTAACAAAAAATGGATATAAAGCATTTATTGAAAAATCGGCTTCAAAACTCCTTGGAGATGTAAGGATTATATCAAGATAGCATCCAAATTACATATATTAATTGATTTTTATTTGTGGATGTAATAAAATGGTAAAGATGATTAGGGAGTAGTTTTTAGCGTAGTGATCAACAGCATGGCTTTTGGCCTGGTCCTATGCCCGACACAGGTAACGAGACTTTTCAGGGAAGATACACCCCTGCGAAGTCTTTTTTAAATGTAATCTCAAAATAGACTTAGTATTACAAGAGGAGGCAGAAAATTGTTCGAAAAACAAGATGCGAAAAAAGTACTATCTGAACTTAATGTAGATAGCAGTAAGGGTCTAAGTTCCGAAGATGCAGCCGAAAGGCTTGCGGAAAGCGGAAGAAACGAATTCGAAGAAAAGAAAAAGAAATCACTTTTTCAAATGTTTATTTCACAATTAAGGGATCCAATGATCTATATTCTTGGAGTCGCAGTTATTATATCTGCAGTTCTGAAAGAGTGGATTGATTCCTCAATAATTGTCGCAATAATCCTCTTGAATGCTATCATTGGATGTGTTCAGGAAAGTAAGGCGGAGAAATCACTGGAGGCATTGAAAAAACTTTCCAGTCCGACCGCGATGGTCAGAAGGGATGGGAAGCCAATCGAGATCCCGGCTGCGGAGCTGGTCCCAGGCGACATTGTCATTCTTGAAGCAGGAAGAATCATTCCTGCTGACCTGAGACTTATAGAATCAATAAACTTAAAGGTCGAAGAGTCTGCATTGACCGGTGAATCCGTACCGGTCGGCAAAGACGCCACCTTTGTGGCGACAGAAGATATAGGCATAGGTGACCGTATAAATATGGCTTATCTTTCAACAAGTGTCGCATTCGGAAGAGGCGAGGGCGTAGTAACCGAAACCGGAATGGATACCGAGATCGGTAAGATCGCAAAAATGATAAATGAATCTGTGGACGAAATGACACCTCTTCAGAAGAGGCTGGGCGATCTTGGGAAACTCCTCGGCATCGCAGCAGTCGTGATATGCGCCGCGCTTTTCGTAGTAGCCATGATTCAGGGAAGAGATATACAGGAAATGTTCCTTACAGCCATTTCATTGGCTGTCGCTGCTATTCCTGAAGGCCTTCCTGCTGTTGTTACAATAGTCCTTGCTCTTGGTGTTCAGAGAATGGTCAAAGTCCATACTATAGTGAGGAAGTTACCGGCAGTTGAAACGCTCGGTTCGGTCAGTGTGGTTTGTTCTGACAAGACCGGGACGCTGACACAGAACATCATGACCGTCACCAAAATTTTCACAGGAAGAGCTGTTGAAGATGTAAGCGTACTTGATTACCAAAAGGATAAGCTGTTCGTAGACGGATTTGTGCTTTGTAATGATGCCGAGTCCGACCCCGATAATGAAATAAGAACCGGAGATCCGACGGAGCTTGCTATTTTGGATATGGGAACAAACCTTGGCTTCACGAGAAAAGTTCTTGAGAAGGATATGCCCAGAATCAACGAACTTTCCTTTGATTCGGAAAGAAAGATGATGACAACTGTCCATAAGAGAGACGGCGAAGTCATAGGTTTTACTAAAGGCGCAATGGATAAGATCCTCAATATATGTGACGACATAGATATAGACGGTGAAATCAGACCGATAACCGATGATGATAAGGCCGGAATAGAAGCCGCCGCCAAGGAAATGACTACGTTGGCATTAAGAGTGCTTGCCCTGGCTTATAAAAAGGACGACGAATCGGCAACCGAAGATCATCTGATTTTCAAAGGCCTTGTTGGCATGATAGACCCGCCGAGACCTGAAGCGGGAGATGCTGTAAAGGTATTTAACGGCGCTTCAGTAAGAACGATCATGATAACCGGGGATCATAAAGATACAGCATTTGCAATCGCAAATGAGCTTGGCATCGCTGACAGCCCAAACCAATGTATATCCGGTACTGAGCTCGATAAGATGTCCCAGGAAGAGCTTAATTCCATTGTCGTTGACATCAGGGTATTCGCCAGAGTATCCCCGGAGCATAAGGTTATGATCGTAAATGCGTTCAGATCACATGGAAATATCGTTAGTATGACAGGAGACGGTGTAAACGATGCACCGTCTCTGAAAGCGGCTGATATCGGTGTCGCTATGGGTATAACGGGAACGGACGTTGCCAAAGGCGCTTCCGATATGGTACTGACTGATGATAATTTTGCCACTATCGAAAAGGCAATAGAAGAAGGAAGAAATATTTACAACAATATCAAGAAATCGGTACTCTTCCTCCTCTCGTCAAATCTGGGTGAAATACTTACAATGTTTATCGCTATCGTTGCAGGATTTCTGTCACCGCTGAAGGCTATACATATTTTGTGGATAAACCTGATAACAGACTCACTCCCGGCTCTTGCGCTGGGCGTAGATAACGGTGATCCCAAGATCATGGGAGAACCTCCAAGAAATCCTAAAGACAGCTTGTTTGCTCACGGCGGGCTTATTACCGTAGGTGTATTTGGAACGGTCATCGGGCTTATCACACTTTTCGCGTTTCTTTATGCTCCTATCAAAGAGTTGATGGATATGAACATGGCAATATCAATCGCTAACATCGATCACTTGCTTGAAAGCGATAATATGATCTACAGAACTGCTCAGACATATGCATTCACAACCTTGGGGGTTTCACAGCTGTTTAATGCAATCGGATTCAGGAATATGAACAGGTCTGTATTCAGGACCAACCCTTTCAAGAACAGGATGATGATCATAGCATTCTGTGTGGGACTGCTTCTGCAGATAGGCGTTACGGAAGTTCCATTCCTCATCCATATATTTGAAACAGTTGAACTTACCCTCGTTGAGTGGATCGAACTAATAATCCTTTCAACAGTGCCGATCTGGGTTCACGAAATATTCGTCCTGGTCAAGTGGCTCATGAAGAGGGGAAAGACAGCTGAGAAGCAGGCAGTTTAACTCTTCCGTTAAAGAAATAAAAAGGACTGTCTCAAAGTGAACACATTTTGAGGCAGTCTTTTTCTATTAGAGCTTTCCCTCATTGTTTATGATTTCAACCTATATCAGTGACATTTTCTGCTTTTCCAGACAACCTTCCTAATAAAACTATTGACAGGCGGAAACAATTCAATTAAAATGAATATATGAACAGGTATTCATATATTCATTTTAAGGAGAATATTATGGCTGATAAAAAAGAAAATGATATAGAGCTGTGCGAATGTAATGTTGTACACAAGGATACGGTGGACGGTGTAAAAAAAAGCATGCTTGAAGATCGGAAGTTCGATTACATGGGGGAGCTTTTCAAAAGTTTCGGCGATCCCACGAGGCTGAAGATCATGTTCGCTTTATCAAAGGATGAAATGTGTGTATGTGACATAGCAGCTCTCTTGGAAATGAGCCAGTCGGCCATATCACATCAGCTGAGGGTACTGAGAAACGTGAGACTGGTCAAAAACAGAAAAGAAGGAAAGATTGTATATTATTCCCTTGATGACGATCACGTATTTACCATGCTTAAGCAGGGAATCGAACATATAGACCATACAATGTAAGAGCATAAAAAAGGAGAAGAAAAATGGCTAAAGAAAACACTGCACATAAGTTTGCCGAGGATGTGGAATGCGAGAGCGGTTATTGCTCCATAAGCGCCCACGATCACCATCATGACGAAAGCTGCAGCTGCAGCGGTCACACAGGACACAGCTCAGGTCCAAATATAAATATTAGCTGCGGATGCGGTCATGATCATGGAGATGAACACGATCATGAGGAAGGCGGACTCATAGTAAGAACGCCGGTATTCGTATTCGGCGGGATATTATTTGTTATGGGACTTCTGGCGGAACATTTCACCTATTATTTCGTGGATTCTGTCGGAATATCCGAAAAGGTGATGGGCTGGATTTCCTTTGCCATATTTCTCATAGCATATATTCTGGTTGGTAAGGATGTCCTTAAAGAAGCAGGTACAAACATCCTCCACGGAAAGATATTCGACGAGAATTTTCTCATGGCAATAGCGTCTCTCGGTGCCTTTGTTATAGGAGAACATCCTGAAGCCGTCGGCGTTATGCTCTTTTATAATGTGGGTGAATACCTGCAAGGCAGGGCCATACAGCACTCCAAAAAGTCCATATCAGCCCTCATGGATATAAGGCCTGATACGGCTAATCTCAAAACAGGCGGGGCGGTCAAGGAAGTCCCTGCCGAAACCGTAAATAAAGGGGATCATATAGTCATAAGGCCGGGAGAAAAAGTACCTCTCGACGGTATTATAATCGACGGAGAATCATCGCTCGACACAAGAGCACTGACCGGGGAATCCATACCTGTAGATATGAAAAAAGGAGACACAGTCCTCTCAGGATCGGTCAACGGTCAGTCGCAGATAGTGGTAAAAGTCACTAAGATCTTTTCCGAATCCACGGCATCAAAGATCATTGATATGGTTGAAAACGCAAGCAATAAAAAAGCAAAGACTGAGAATTTTATTACGGTGTTCGCAAAGTATTATACACCTATAGTCGTCGGCATTGCTGCGCTTTTGGCAGTTGTCCCCCCCATAGCCGGATTCGGCAGCTTTTCCGACTGGGTATACAGAGGGCTTGTATTTCTTGTAGTTTCATGTCCGTGTGCACTTGTGATCTCCATTCCTCTTGGATTTTTCGGCGGTATAGGCGGAGCCTCCTCAAACGGGATTCTGGTCAAGGGAGGTAACTATCTTGAAGCACTGAGCAAACTGGATACTGTTGTATTCGACAAGACAGGCACCCTGACTACCGGAGAATTCCTGGTCCGTGACATTAAGGCGGAAGAAGGGTTCAGCGAGGATGATGTATTAAGATACGCCGCATATGCAGAAAACAGTTCGTCGCATCCCATAGGTGTTTCCATCGCGAATAAGTATTCCGAACAAAGCGAAGGTAAAGTTGACGCTTCCAGGATTGAGAATATAACCGAGCAGGCCGGACACGGCGTCAGTGTCACCGCCTTTGGCAAAAAGATCATCGCAGGCAATGAGAGGCTCATGACCGATGACGGAATCAATGTAAACGCCGGGGATGATATCGGTACGGTAGTTTATGTTTCGGTTGACGGCAAACTTGCAGGACACATAAGGATATCCGATGAACTCAAGACCGACAGCAAATCTGCAATTGAAAAACTTAAGGAACGAGGTATCAAAAAGATCGTTATGCTTACCGGCGACACAAAGAAAATCGCAGAGAAAATGGGAGGCATACTTGGCATCACAGACATCAAATCACAACTGTTGCCAGACCAAAAGGTGAGAGCGATCGAAACAATAATCGAAGGTGAAGAAAAGTCGGGAGTCGGCGAAAGCAGAAGAGGCAAAGTGGCATTTGTAGGAGACGGCATCAACGATGCTCCTGTTCTGGCCAGAGCCGATATCGGAATTGCCATGGGCGGTGTCGGTTCCGATGCGGCAATCGAAGCAGCCGACATTGTAATTATGAACGATGAACTGTCAAAACTGGCTGTTGCAGTTGATATAGCCAGGAAAACAAAAAGGATCGTCTGGCAGAATATTATTTTCTCCCTTGGCGTGAAAGTAGTCGTGCTGGCACTTGCGGCCTTTGGAATTGCCGACATGTGGGCAGCTGTATTCGCGGATGTAGGAGTCGCTTTGATCGCTACTGCCAACTCGGTAAGGGCCGGGCGGATACGTTCCAAATAGTCGTTGGGCCGAATGTTTGCAAAGCTTTGATCGGTCAGCCAGCCGCAGAATATCAAATATGATATAATAAACGAGGATAATATAGTTATCCTCGTTTTATTCTGTGGGACAAGGGAGAAAATATGCATTTATACGTTCATGAATTCAGCAACAGAAAAGACTGTAATGTCAAAGAGATAAGGGATATGCTCTTTGAGAATTCCTTGAGTGATTATCAGGCACGAAACGGAATGAAAGAGAAAAGTTTGAAGACCGATACCACAAAACACGGCAAGCCTTTTTTTCCAAAGGTAAAGAACTTGCATTTTAATATATCACATTCCGGAAGATACTGGGTCTGTTTGTTTGATACGGAGAATATAGGCATAGACATTGAGGATTATTCCACGCGGAATATGCCGACGAAACGTTTTAAGGATATTTCGGATAGGTTTTTTAAGCCGGATGAGACGAACTATGTTCTTGGCAGTTCTGACGCAAATGAGGAGTCTGAGGGCGATATGGACGAGGAACTCAAAAATCGCTTTTTCAGGATATGGACTGCAAAGGAGTCCTATATGAAGTATACAGGGAATGGTTTCACGGAAGGGTTTAAGAATTTTTCTGTCCTTGATGACAGCCTTGATCTATACTTCAGAAATGTTCCCATAGACCCTAAGGCAGTGCTTACTTACTGTTCAAATCGTGATGCAAATCTGGATGAACTCATCAATATATGAGGTGAGCAGTGGACGAACTACGATCGAGTAAAGTGGAATCAATAAAAACATACGGCAGCGGTCTTTTGTTTGCCGTGCTGGTAGGGTTTTCTTTTTTAGGGCTTAAGACTATGGTCCAGTATGCTAATGCACTTGAGGTCATAGCATACAGATATTCATTTGCGTTTGTTGCTCTGGTTATTTGTCTCCTGATCAGGATCATTAAGGTTGATTTCAAAGGCAAACCTGTTTTTAGAAAAGCAGTTCCCACCGCCAGTTTTTACATACTGTTCATGCTGCTTCAGGCAGCAGGTCTTAAATTCGCAACTACAATAGAGAGCGGAATAATCTTTGCGATAATACCCATCTTTGCGTCGGTCATTTCGGCATTTGTTCTAAAGGAAAAAGCCAGCTTTGCCCAGTCGGCATTTATGCTGCTTTCGATTTCGTCTCTTATAGTGATGATATTATGTGGGGCAACAAGCCTGCATTTCGATGCTTTGGGAGTGGTGCTGTTACTTTTATCTAGCCTCAGCATGGCCATCAACAACGTGCTTATGAGGTATCTTCGAGCCGAGTTCACTGCCATAGAGATGACATCGGTCATTGTGGTAGAGGGGTTTGTGGTGCTGAATGTCATCTGTATCGTATGGGGTCTTATAAACGGCACTCTGGATGAATTTTTCCACTTGATTACAAACCCCACATTTGTAGTTGCGGGAATCTATCTCGGGATCCCGTGCACACTTGTGTCAGCAGCTCTGATGGCTTATATGATAAGGCGTGTCATCGCCGTCAAAGCGACCATATTCGGCAATCTGTCCACTGCTATTTCTATTGTTGCCGGAGTCATGATTTTACATGAACCTTTATATTGGTATCATATCCTTTGTACGGCTCTGATCATAACCGGGGTTATTGGTGTCAGCATAAGCGGCATGAAAAAGGAGAGAATAGATGCAGGATCCTAAAGAAAAGGCAGTCAGCCTCCTGAAAAACAGTCCTAAGACCGAGCGGGAAATGAGGTCGGCTTTGGAAAAAAGCGGTTTCTCCCAGGAAGGTATAGATGAGACTATTGAGTTTCTCGTAGACTTAGGATACATGGATGATGTGAAATACGCTGTAGACTTTGTTGAGATGTCCATGGCTAAGAAGAGAGGCCCGTTAAGGATAAAGAGAGAACTTGAGGCAAAAGGAGTCGAGTCAGATATAATAGAAGATTCCATCAGGTGCACCATGGACGATCAGTGGGAATGGGACATGGCAGATCAGATAGTGACGGAAATAAAAAGCAATAACCCTTCACTGAAAGAAGACAAGATTCTTGCTAAAATCGTCAATAAGCTTACCTATGAAGGGTTCAGCGATGATGTTATAAATGAGATAGTTGGCAAATTTTATGGATATTAGTTCCCCATGTTTTTGTCTATTGTATTATTTATAAAGTAAGTATATAATCAAAGCAACTTAATAGCTTGTTGGTCGCGATTGCGGTAACGAGGAATCCGGTTAGATACCGGAGCTGCCAGAAGGCGAATACTGCCCAAGGCAACTGTGAATGTGGACGAAGCACGATAACCATTGTCCTGATGGATGAGAAGGTGTGCGGAGGATGAAGCATCAGCCAGGAGACTTACCTACTATAGGCATAAAATGTTTATTTGAGACAATCCGATCAGGATTGTCTTTTTGTTATGGTTATATAAAGGATGCACCGATATGAAAAAAACAATATCAATTATTTTAATGGTTTCGTTGATGATCTCAATGTCATTTACAAACGTATCTCTGGCAGCTGTAACAAATGCAGATTTATCGACTGACAAGGTAGGCAGCAAGTGGGAAGTCAAACTTGGAACCGGCTATGCGTCAGCTCCGACACCGCCGTTATTGCATAATGGATATTTATATGTCGGATCAGGCAACAAAATTTACAAGCTTAACAAAGAAACCGGTACCACCGTAAAAACAAGCAGTGCACTTGCCGGGAATATGGGATACGCCATGATGCCGCCTGTTTTTGGAAGTGGGATGATCTTCATCAGCGTAAACAACGGACAGGTTCAGGCTTTGGATCCTGATACGCTGGCAATCAAATGGACTAGCGTTGCAAGGACAGGTTACACAAATTCTCCTGTGATATACGATGAAGCGAGTGGGAAAATTTTCTTTGCCACATGGAACAATAAAAATGAGGGGGGAGAATATATTTGCCTAAATGCTGCTAACGGGAAGTTCAATTGGGCGATACCCCACGGTGACGGATTCTATTGGTCAGGGCCCTATATTGGAGACGATTATGTGATATTCGGTTCGGAGTCGATTTATAATACAACCGATTCTACGATATTTTCCGTCAACAAGGATACCGGAGACGTCATAAGCTCTATGGGTGCTGTTGGCAATATAAGAAGCACTATAGTCGGTGATCAGGACAATATATATGTACCGACACAAAGCGCCCGGCTTTATAAAATAGAAATAGATAACGACGGCAGCTTCATATCATCAACCAATGTGATAACTTCCGGATCCAGTACAGGAAAGCCTACTATTCTTGACGGCAAGATTTATTTCGGAACCAGTGGCAAAACAATAGATGTATATAATCTCAGTGATTTATCAAGGGATGCGGTCAGCCCCGTCAATATGCCCGCTTATCCTCAAGCTGAGTTTTTGATCAGAAAGAACAACGACAGCAGTTTGGATATCTATTCTTCATATAATGCTCACCCCGGAGGGATTTGCCATGTAAATATCAATGGAAACAACAAATCTGTGGATAAGAATTTCTTTGTACCCGCAAACAGCCAATTCTGCACATCACCTTTGATTTGTGATGATAGCGGAACTATTTATTACAAAAACGACTCCTGTTATCTGATGGCAGTGGATCTTCCCGAAAGGATCACTGCTTCAACACCATCGGTAAAATCAAATTCTTATAACAGCGTAAAAGTGTCGTGGTCTAAGATGTCGGGTGCAACCGGTTATGATGTATACAGGAGCACTTCTCCAGGCAGCGGATTTCGGTTGATAAAGTCATACGGAGTCGCAACCACAAGCTTTACTGATTCGGGACTAACTGCCGGGAAAAAATACTACTACAGACTTCAGGCAAAGTATGCAGGGGCAAACGGTACTATAAAATACAGCAAATTTTCTCAGGTTTCAAGTGCCATACCTGTTCCGGCAAAACCTTCGATAAAGACTAAGGCGGCTAAGAAAAAAGTGAGAGTTTCATGGAAAAAAGTGACAGGCGCTTCAGGATATGTTATTTACCGAGCCACAAAGAAAAACGGTAAATATAAAAAAGTCAAAACCATAAAGAAGGGTTCGACCAAATCATGGACAAACAAAAAGTTAAAGAGCAAGAAAAAATATTACTATAAGGTCAGGGCTTACAGAAATGTAAGCGGCAAAAAAGTTTATAGTGTTTATTCAAACATTAGCTATAAAAAGGTTAAATAAGTTATTTGGAGATGTGGAAAGTTTGAGAGTTGAAAGGAGATTAGTACGATGAAGAGGAAAAGATTTAAATTTATAACAGCTGTAGTGCTGTCACTGGTTCTCGTATTCACAATGGCACCGGGAGCAGTATTTGCGGCAGACGACATCACGGTTAATCTTACAGTTAAAAATAATACGTTTACTAAGCCGCTTATCAATGATGCGGGATTGAGCAAAACACCGAAATGGACAGGTACGCTTCTCGAAAATTATAAGTTGAAAGTGAAAGAAGACCAGAGCCTTGCGGAAGCCATGTTGAGTTGCGGCGCAATTGATATTGTGGATAATTCAAGTGAATGGGGCTCATACTTTGTCGGTTTTAATGGACTAAAAAGCGGTTTGGGAATTGCACATGAATCGTGGGGTGCAGTTTATGATACAACCGGATGGGTCTTCAGTGTTAATGGAACATCTGCCATGGCCGGACCATCTGATTTCATCAATACTACATCTGCTATTTCCACAAAATTAAACGATGGAGATGCAATTGATTATTCGTATACAGTAGATGGATCTGATACAGACAATGCATATCTCCCGGGGACGCCGACCAAGCTCACGGCAAAGGCAACCGCTTTTAATACAATATCATTGTCGTGGACAGCAGCGGGTCGTGCTCAGGGTTATATAATCAAAAGAGCTGATAGTTTTAATGGAGAATATAAGAAGATCGGTATCGCAGCTGCAAACACATATCAGGATAAAACTGCCGTGCCTGGCAAAGAATATTACTATAGTGTAATGGCTGCCAGATCTGCAAATTTACAGAACACAGGTGATTCATCAAATCTAGTAAAAGCATCGACAACGTTAGGCAAGCCATCCATCAAGGTAGCAAAAAAAGGCAAAAAAGCCCTTAAGGTGAGCTGGAAAAAGGTGGACGGGGCAAAGTATTACCAGATATACAGAGCCACAAAGAGCAACGGCAAATACAAGAAGGTAAAGACCGTAGCTGCAAACAAACTTTCCTATACTAACAAAAAGCTCAAGAGCGGCAAGAAATACTACTACAAGGTAAGGGCTCTTACGAAGGTTGACGGAAAGAATATCACCGGCGACTTTTCTGCGAAGAAAAGCGCAAAGGCTAAATAGACATAATGAGGGCGAATGAGATGACATATAGAAAGCGAAAAATATCAATACTTGCAGTGCTGCTCATTATTGCGGTATTGCTCTTTGGGTGTGGCAGCGATGATACAGCAAAGTCCGATACCGGCAGCAAAACTGACAGCACTACGACTGCAGCTGTTGAACCATCCAAGGCAGCGACGGAGCCTGCTGTCACGACAAAGGAAGCGGTCGCCACTGATGATGCGGTTTCTAAGAAGGATCAAGCCGACAAAAAAAGTGAAAATAAAACCGATGAGAAGAAGCAGGACGACAGCAAAAAATCATCAACAAAGGAACAAACTAAAAAGGATGGTACGGACAAGAGTTCAGGCGGTATCAAATGCAGCATAAGTATCGACTGTCAGACACTTTATAAAAAAGATCCTGAACTTGCGAATAAGGTTTCTAACAGAGGGACCATACTGGGGAAGAAATCGGTATCACTCAAAAAAAATTCAACGGCTTACGACGCCCTCAAAGCGACCGGCATCGGTTTTTCCGGAAAATCCTATATATCACAGATCAACGGCCTTAGCGAAAAAGACGGCGGTAAATTGAGCGGCTGGATCTACAAGGTGAATGGATCTGTCCCGTCGGTAAGCAACGATGACTACATACTGAAAAACGGCGATAATATCCAGTGGAGATATACATGTAACGGCGGTGACGATGTGTGATGGACTTTAGCTGTTGAATTGTTCTGCTTTTCGTGGTAAAACTAAAGTGTGATAAAGATAGACGGAGAAAAGTGGAATCTGATCAACGAACTGGTATTTCAAATCAATTCAGAAACCAGCTTGTTCAAACTGCGAAAAAACTTTCTTAAAATGATAAAAAGCCTCATCAGCTATGATAGAGGCTTTTTTGATTTAGGATATAAGAAGGACACAAAGGCAGTTTTCTTTGATCCTGTCAGCGAGAATATGGAAGAAAAATATCTGGACCTGTATTTTAACGAATACGAATTCATTGACACAATGTACTGGTTTTTTGTCCAGGATCACACCGACATATACAGGGAAACGGATTTTATCAACAAAGCCATCGAGTCCGCATCCGTATTTTACAGCGGGTGGCTCAAGCCTCAGAATATCCATTACAGTATGGGCTCTAAAGTAATGTATGACGGTAAGCTTTACGGATCGGTAAATCTCTGGCGAAGTGAAGATCACGGGGATTTCAGCGATGAGGATGTCCAGATCCTTACAATAATCAATAAGCATCTTTCTCTGAGATTTTACACCCAGTTCCCAAACGGCATCAGAAAAGATAATGAAAACGAATACTCGGAAACTCTAGCCGGCATCTTCCACCTCACGCCAAGAGAGCTTGAGATAATCAACCAGATATACAACGGCCACTCCATCAGGGAGATCGGTGAGATACTTTACATCTCCGAAAACACGGTAAAAAAACACTCCCACAACATTTTTCAGAAGATGAAGGTGGACAGCCGGACCCAGCTGATAAAAATCGTCCATGATCATCTGGTAGAACTAGATAGTTCCAAATAAGTTGAGATTTTACAAATGACCGTCAAACACACCCTTTGGGTGTATTTTCTTTTTATGCTACTTTTGTGTAATAGAATTGGATATATACACCTTGAGAGCATGGCGGTAAATATGTATTATTGAGGCAAATATTGGAATTGCCCGAAAACGGCAAGGTGGTTATTATCAGGGCAGTGGATTTCACAAAATCATAGATTTTGGAAATCCTTGCACACGGACTTGTCTAGCTACTCGCGCCCTACATGGAGCGCTCGTTGGACAAGACACTGCACTGTCGGTTCTTACTAAATCACAGATTTAGAGAACCTTAGTATTGGACCTACCTAATGTTTCTAAAAGAAACCGGGTTAGGCCTCAGGAGGAAACAAAATGAGCAGAAAACAAATGGGAACCCCCAAAAAAGACGGATTCAGAATGCCGGGCGAATTTGAGCCTCAGGATCAGATTTTTATGATCTGGCCGGAAAGACCGGATAACTGGAGAGACGGCGGCAAGCCGGTTCAGGAATCATTCACAAATGTAGCTAAAGCAATAAGCAAGTATACACCTGTCACCATGCTGGTATCGCCCCAGCAGTTTGAAAATGCACATAAGAAGCTTTCACCGGAAGTCAGAGTTGTGGAAATGGCCAACAATGACTCATGGGTAAGAGACTGTGGTCCCTCATTCGTCAAAAATGACAAAGGCGAAGTAAGGGCAGTTTGCTGGCAGTTCAACGCATGGGGTGGCCTCTATGACGGTCTGTATTTTCCATGGGATCAGGATAATTTAGTAGCGAAGAAAGTAGCCGAACTTGAAAGAGTCGACTATTATGAACTGGACGAATTCGTTCTTGAAGGCGGAAGTTTCCATGTAGACGGTGAGGGGACAGTTCTCACCACGGAAATGTGTCTTCTGAGTCCCGGACGTAATCCTGACATGACTAAAGAAGAGATAGAAGACATGCTATGCGAATATCTTAACTGCGAAAAGGTTCTCTGGGTTAAGGACGGCATCGACCCCGAAGAGACAAACGGACATATCGATGACGTTTCGTGTTATATAAGACCGGGAGAGGTTCTGACTATCTGGACAGATGACAAGAACGATCCGTTCTATAATGTCTGTCAGGAAACATATAATTCTTTAAGTGAAATGACAGACGCCAAAGGAAGAAAACTGAAGGTACATAAGCTCTGTCTGCCCAAGATCCCCGTTAAGATCAACGGCGATTTCAAGATTGACGAGATAGAAGGGACTATACCGAGAGAAGACGGAGAGATCTGCATCGCATCCTACATGAATTTTCTCATAACAAATAACGCGATAATCACACCTCAGTACGGCGATGAAAATGACGCACTGGCTATCAGGCAGTTGGAAGCAATATTCCCTGATCATGATGTTGTGGGCGTCGATACAAAAGAAGTTGTTTACGGAGGCGGAAACATCCACTGCATAACACAGCAGCAGCCTTCAAAGTAGGGAGGGTAATATCATGGAATATGGAATTTTAACGGTTCTGCCACTTCTGATCATGCTGGTTCTGGTAGTGACTACCAAGAGGATCTTTGAATCGATCCTCATCCCCATCGCACTTGTTTTTATTATGAAAGACGGTGTCCATTTTATCACTGGATTTGTTGACGAATTCTATAATGTAATGGCCGAAGGGACTTACCCGTGGATAATGCTCATGCTAACATTATTCGGCGCATTCATAGCACTCCTCATCAATTCCGGCGGTATAAGCGGCTTCAAGCGATTTGCCACAAGATACATACGATCGGAAAGAAGCAGTCTTGTATTTACCTGGGTCCTGGGCATGGTCCTCTTCATAGATGACTATATCAATAACCTGGGCATAGGACCAACAGTAAGAGAAATAACCGACGAGCATGGAGTCCCGAGAGAGCAGATCGCATTTTCCGTCTGCTGCACCGGTACACCGGTCTGCGCACTGGTGCCTCTAACTGCATTTGCAGTATTCGTATTCGGCGTTATGAAGGAAAACGGCATTTCTGCGGAAGGTTCAAGCATGTTTACTGAATATATCAAAGTCATTCCGTTCATGTTTTATCCCATCGCAATCATCATCATTGCATTGCTGCTGGCTGTCGGCGTTTTCCCCAGAGTAGGTGCGTTTAAAAGGTATTACAATGAGATCAAAAATGGAACATATTCACTGACTCAGGCAGAAAAAGACATCATTGACATGGAAAACAATGAAGACATGGAGATAACAGACGGTGGCAAAGTCATCGACTTCGCTCTTCCTGTTCTGGTTCTGGTCGTTGCAATGTTCATTACAAGCGATCTGGTTCTTTCGGTAATACTGGGTATATTCACAAGTTTCATAATGTACATCCCCAGAAAAAGAATGTCATTCAGCAATTTTTTCAAGAGCTTTTTCGAGGGGATCAATGACATGATCTACATCCTTATCATAGTTCTCATGACATTCGTATTCGTCTACGGTCTTGAAGGGATCGGCTTCAACGAATATGTCATAAAGACCGTGGAACCCATAATGGTCGGAGGAGCGATACCGGCACTTACGTTTATAACTGTTGGAGTAGTTGCATTCCTTGGTGTGGACTACTGGGCGGTCATGCTGCTTATCGCTCCCATAGCAGTACCGCTGGCTGTCTCATTTGATGTCAGCCCATATATGACCATAGCTGCCGTAGTTTCCGGATCGGTTTTCGGAGGAACAGCATGTTTCTTTGCCGAGCAGATACTGATGGTTTCACAGTCGGTAAAAAGACCTCCCGTAAAAGTTGCCATAGGAGGTTTGCCTTACAGCCTGACCGGATTTGTATTGACGGTAATATTGTATCTGATTTTCGGATTTTTATTATAAGCAACAGCATACACTGCTATCAGGGTTGTCTCTAAGTAAAAGAAATTGAGACAGCCCTTTTTTATTGACTTTAAATATTCATATTGATATTATAAGAATACAATTATTTTACTTATGTTTTTTGCGAAAGTAACTATAGCTGACGCAGGATTAAAAGGAAACCGGTTAAAGTCCGGTGCGGACCCGCCACTGTAAACGAACAGTTTTCCATGACGAAAGTCAGTCACTGAGGTAATGTCCTCGGGAAGGCAGGAAAACGAAGAGTCGTGAGCCAGGAGACTTGCATAAGGAGAACACATACCCACGGGTTTTGGGTAGTCAGCTGTTCATTTATACACAGTAAAAACGGACTGTAGCATACGCTATAGTCTTTTTGTTTTGGTGAAAGGGGATTTATTATGAGAAAAAAGATTGGGATAGCCGGTTTTGTGTTAACACTTGTGTTGATAGTCAGCCTGATACCGGCTACAGTATTTGCGGGGGATTACAGCAGTGAATGGGGGATGTTCAGAAAGGATAAGGAAAACTCAGGACAGAGCAGCAGCAAAACCGCCAGAGTAGCCGGTGAAGCTGTGAAAAAGTGGTCACATAATCTGGATCCTAAGGCACAGTGGAGTCCTGTGGGATCGCCGATTATAGTTGGCGGCAATATCTATATTGCATCTGACGATGACCTTAATGTTTTTGATAAAAGCGGCAAAATAATCAGGACCGGGAAGTTGAAATCCAAAATAGGATATACTGCCAATATTGCATATGGTGACGGAAAGATATTTGTACCTTTGGACGGGGGGCAAGTTCAGGCTTTGGATGCCGGAACACTTAAATCATTGTGGATCAGTGAGCCGATGCCTGAAGCAAATTATCAGAACGGCAGCAATATAACATATCATGATGGTTATATCTATACAGGAACGTATTTAGCAGCAGGCTCATCTACTGACGGATTTTATTTTGCATTGTCGACAAATGACGAAGACAGTGGTGATGAAAATGAGGAAAAAGCATATGCATGGAATCATACATCTTCGGCTATCAGTAATGCGAAAGGATTCTATGGAGTCGGAGGAGCAGTATACAGTGATGTCATAATATTTGCCGGTGATGATGGTATTCTGGTTTCAAAAGACCTTAAGTCCGGTACGGAAAAAGATACCTATGATCTTGGCGGACAGGTCCGCTCATCAGTGATGTTATCGGGGAATACTGCATATATTGCGACAAAAGGTGGCCGGGTTTACAGCGTTCCCTTAGCCGGCAACGGAACATTCAAAGACAGTGAAGTTAAGTATTGCAATACCAGTTCAGGTGAAAGTACTTCATCTCCTGTGATCCATGCAGGCAAACTTTATGCTGTTTCCGGGTCATTTGACTCCGGCGGCAAGGTCGATGTTATCGATGCGGGAAATATGAGCAAAATCGGCAGTGCCGATCTGGGCGGATTCAGTCAGTCATCTCCGCTGAAAGTGGATGGATATTCGGCTAGTAGCAATGGAAACACAATTTATATCTATTTAATGCTGAATGATTCGCCGGACGATCTGGTCGTTATAGAAAATAGTGACTCCATGTCAGCGCCGAAAGTGTCTAAAATTTTCTCGCCCGGCGGTGAATACTCGATGTCAAGCGTAATAGCAGACAGCAGCGGAACCATGTATTTTCTGGGTAATTCAGGAACTCTATATGCGGTGGGATATCAGGATCTGCCTAAAGAACCAGAAAGCTCTGATCCCAAGCCGACATCTCAAACCGCAGAAAAAGATCCCGCTGCGAAGGACAAGCAAAAAACAGGAGAAACAAAGGGTCAGGGGACATCGCCTGATACCAGCGATACCAAGTCGGTGGTCTCATGGATCATTCTAATACTTGCCTCACTTTTTGTTATTGTATCAGCGTGGTTTATCAGAAAGAGAAATATGGTGAAAGCAAATGAAAAAAATAATTAGTATATTACTGTTATCAATACTCATTCTGACCGGATGTGGAGATTCTTCCGGCGATACAGCAAAAAAGTCCGACGATAATACTTCGCCTTCTGCTGTAACTGCTGCTTCCGTTGAAACATCCAGCGGAGGTGTGGATTCTCCGGGTGCCGCAGCAAAAGACGAAAAAACACAGGCTGACAAAACGAAAAGTAAAGGATCGACTTCACAAAGCGATCCTGTCAACGCAGATTCTGAATCCAAGTCCGGATCATCGGGAGGCAGTAATAGTAATTCCCAACCCTACGGAGGCAGTGGCGGTGACTCAGGCAGTAGTTCGGATTCTTCGAAAATCAATTGTACCATCGAGATCGACTGTAAAACAGCCTTAAAGAATTATACGGATATTGCAGATGCAGTCTCAAATAATGGGGTAATATTATCTAAAAAAAACCTTTCTCTAAACAAAGGTGCGACTGTCTATGATGCACTTAAAGCGTCCGGCATCCGGTTTGTGGGTTCCGGTTATATATCATCTATAAATTCACTTAGCGAAGGGGACTGCGGCGGAAAAAGCGGCTGGATGTTCTACGTAAATGGAGCCTATCAGAATAATGGATGCAAAAAAGTTAAGCTCAGGGACAATGATCATGTTCAGTGGAGATATACATGCAACAGCGGTAGCGATATGTGACAAAACTATACTGTTATGGTATAATAATTATCTATTAAATATAAAGGCACCGACTGAGACAGTAGTTAGGTATCATCCATCTAAAGAGAGACTTGCAATGCTGAGAACAAGTTGTTGGAGACCGGAACGAACATCACTCACGAGCCGATCCTGTGAACTGCAATGGATGCTATACTAGCAGGGTACGTTACACGCGTTAAGTGAATGAAGTGACAGGAGGAATCAATGGCAAAGTCGCCGTCGAAAATCCTGTAACCGGGGTGGCACCGCGATAATTTCGTCCCTGAGCCGTTTGGCTTAGGGACTTTATAATTTAACCTCATTGAAAGAAGTTTACGTGGAACAGATGCATGTGCAAAAAACTGAAGTGTGATGACAGAAAAAATACATTTTTTGGCAAAAAAATAGAGTATTGTACAAAAAAACGGAAGCACAACTGAGCCATTTATACATTAATATGTATACACGTCCGTTAAAGATTCGACGAATATGATATTTATAAACTATTTGTACATTATAGCGATTTTTTGCCAAAAAACTCAAAATAGTTGTTAGCTATACAAACCAGGTCCTCATCATTATAGTAGCAACCATTAATTTACAAATTTGCCGAAAGGCCAGAGAAAGGATCAATATGTTTAAGAATTTATCAGAAAAACCGATAGCAGACAACCAGAACGAACAGGCTCAGAACTGGGAGGATATGGATCTTCTTAAAAGAAGCCTTGAAACAAGAGAAGGCAAGGAGCGATTTGTTTTTTATGAAGGGCCTCCCACGGCAAACGGAAAGCCGGGGATCCATCATGTTATCTCGAGAACTTTGAAAGACTCGATATGTAAACACAAAACCATGGAAGGCTATCAGGTCCCGAGAAAAGCAGGCTGGGACACCCACGGACTTCCGGTAGAGATAGAAGTGGAAAAGCAGCTCAACCTTTTTACGAAAAAAGATATTGAGGACTACGGCATAAAAGAATTCAACGAGAAATGCCGAGAGTCTGTGTTCAAATACGAAAGTTTATGGCGTGACATGAGCAAGCGGATGGGATTCCTTGCCGATATGGACGATCCGTATATCACTCTCAACAATGATTATATCGAGACGGGCTGGTGGATACTCAAGGAATTCTTTGACAAGGGTCTGATCTATGAAGGACATAAGATCCTTCCGTATTGCCCCCGCTGCGGAACCGGACTGGCTTCCCATGAGGTGAGCCTGGGATATAAAGAAGTGAAGACAAATACGGTCACCACCATGTTCAAAAGAAAGGACGATGACTCGTATTTTCTGGCGTGGACTACAACGCCGTGGACATGTCCGTCCAACGTAGCTCTGACAGTTGGACCTGAGATAGACTATATCAAAGCAAGACTTCTGACTGCTGAAGAGGCTGAAGCCAAAGACAAGAAACCTGACCAGAGAGTCAAGGATCACGGCGGTCAGAAATTCTATGTTGCCAAGAGGCTGGCAGATAAGGTTCTTGGTGCCGGTAATTACGAAATCACAGAAGAAATGAAGGGGAGTGACCTGGAGTTCCTGGAATATGAACAGCTCATGCCGTTTATCAAAGTGGACAAGAAAGCGTTCTACATAACCGTAAACGACTATGCAACCGATGAAGACGGTACCGGTATAGTTCATACCGCACCTGCATTCGGTGAAGACGACTATAACACCGGGCGAAAATACGGACTGCCTGTTCCTAATCCTGTGGATGAAGAAGGCAAATTCATGGAAACACCGTGGAAGGGACATTTTGTCCTTGAAGACGGTCTGGATATTGAAATAATCAAGTGGCTGTCAGCTGAAGGCAAACTTTTCTCAAAGGAAAAGGTTGAGCATAATTACCCATTCTGCTGGAGATGCGATACTCCTCTCATTTATTACAGCAAGCCAAGCTGGTACATCGAGATGACAAAGCTCAAGGACAATCTTGTAAAAAACAATGACGAGGTGAACTGGTTCCCTGATTTTATCGGTGAAAAGCGATTCGGCAACTGGCTTGAGAATGTCAACGACTGGGCAATCTCGAGGACAAGATACTGGGGAACACCCATTCCTGTATGGAGATGTAAGGAATGCGGTGAGCTTACTTGCATAGGTTCAAGACAGGAGCTTAAGGACAGAGCAAACGAAGACATCGATTTGGATATTGAACTCCACAGACCATATGTGGACGATGTTCATCTGACCTGCGGCAAATGCAGCGGCGAGATGGAAAGGATCCCGGAAGTTATGGACTGCTGGTTCGACAGCGGATCTATGCCATTTGCCCAGATGCACTATCCGTTTGAGCACAAGGATGATTTTGAAGATAAGTGGTTCCCCGCTGATTTCATATGTGAGGGTATCGATCAGACAAGAGGATGGTTCTATTCTCTGATCGCAATTTCAACATTTATAAAGGGGACGGCGCCATATAAAAATGTGCTTGTAAACGACCTTATCCTGGACAAAGAAGGCAAAAAGATGTCCAAATCAAAGGGCAATACAGCAGATCCCTTTGAACTGTTCGACAAATACGGCGCTGATGCGACAAGATGGTATCTGCTCTATGTTTCGCCTGCATGGTCACCGACAAAGTTTGATGAAAGCGGGCTGATCGAAGTAGCCGGCAAATTTTTTGGAACACTCCGAAACATATATAATTTCTTTGTGCTTTATGCTAATCAGGACGGTATCGATCCCAGAGAATTTGAAGGGTCAGTCAAATTTGAAGACCGTCCCGAGCTTGACAGATGGATTCTGTCAAAGTACAACAGCCTCATAAAAGACGTGATCGCAGACATGGACAGTTATGATCACATGAAGGCAGTAAGAAAGGTCCAGAATTTTGTGATCGAGGACTTTTCAAACTGGTATATAAGAAGGGCTAGAAGAAGATTCTGGGCAACCGATCTTACTGACGACAAAAAGTCTGTATACAGTGCGACATATGAAATACTGGCAGGCGTTGCCAAGCTTATGGCACCGGTAGCACCATTTATCTCCGATGAAATATTTATGAATCTGGCTGGCGGGGAATCGGTCCATCTCGAGTATTATCCTGAAGTGAATGAATACGCCATCGACGGAGAACTGGACAAAAAAATGGACCTTGTCAGAGATCTTGTAGGCCTGGGCCGAGGCGTGAGAGAAAAGGAAAAAATCAAAGTAAGACAGCCACTTTCCAGCGTGCTCATCGACGGGAAATACGAGAGCCTGATAGCGGATATGGCTGATCTCATCAAGGAAGAGCTTAATATAAAGCAGGTCCTGTTCCAGAAAGAACTGGGGCAGTACATGGACTATAAATTAAAGCCCGACTTTAAAGTGGCCGGTCCCGAGCTTGGAGGCAAGATACGCAGCTTTGCCGGAGCTCTGGCGGAAGCGGATGCCCCTGCACTCATAAAAGAACTAAATGAAAAAGGCGAGGCGGTCATCAAAATCGGTGATGAAGACCAGAATATTAAGAGAGAGTGGGTGGATATCCAGATCAGTGCAAAGAAAGGCTTCGCCGTTGCCATGGAAAATGACCTGTTCACAATTCTTGACACCACCATCACCGAAGAACTTGCAAAGGAAGGCCTGGCAAGAGAATTCGTTTCAAAAGTCCAGCAGGTCAGAAAACAAATGGATCTTGAGATGATGGATAATATAAAGATCAGGTTCTCCGGAGACAACGAAGTGGAATCTGCCATAAATGCATATGAGGATTACATAAAGACCGAAACTCTTGCAAATGAAGTAATAACTATGAACGGTGACTGGGAGACTTTCAGCCTTAACGGGCATGATACAGGGATAAGAGTGGAAAAGATATAATGGCTAATGTTCCGATAAATATCAAGGATATGAGCCTCGAAGAACTTAAAATCTTTTTGGAAGGGCTGGGGGAAAAGCCTTTCAGGGCTAAACAGGTATACGAGTGGATATATAAGGGAGCCAGTAGTTTTTCGGATATGACCAATCTGTCAAAAGAACTTCGTGACAAGCTTTTGGAAAAGGCAAATCTTTATACCCTAACGGCCATAGATGTACAGAGGTCAAATAAAGACAATACCAGAAAATATCTGTTTGTGACAAATGACTATGAGGCTATAGAATCTGTATTTATGGAATATAGATACGGCAATTCCATTTGCATTTCATCCCAGGCCGGATGCCGGATGGGCTGCTGCTTCTGTGCTTCGGGCATGGACGGACTGTCACGGAACCTGACTCCCGGTGAGATGATAGATCAGCTTCTGCTGGCTCAAAATGACACAGGCAAAGAAATAAGGCATATAGTCATCATGGGAACCGGTGAACCATTCGACAATTATGACAATGTGAAAAAAGCTGTTGAGCTTATCGGTGCACCGGAGGGTCTGGGACTTAGCAGGAGACACATCACTGTTTCAACATGCGGTATCATTCCATATATTGAAAAGTTTGCCGCCGATCTGCCCCAGGTCAACCTGGCGATATCACTTCATGCACCTAACGACGAGATCAGAAATAGGATAATGCCTATCAATTCCCAATACGGGATAAACGATATAATAAAAGCTTCATGGGAATACGTCAAAAAGACAGGTCGAAGGATCACATTCGAATATGCTCTGATCAAAGATCTGAACGACAAACCCAAACATGCAGAGGAGCTGGCGGCTCTTCTTAAAGGACTTAACTGTCATGTCAATTTGATCCCCCTGAATAATGTAAAGGAATCCGAGCTAAAGCCTACAGCGAGATTGGCCGGAGAAAAATTCATGAGTGTACTTGAAGGGAAAAACATACAAGTGACCATGAGACGGGAATTGGGTGGTGATATTGATGCTGCCTGCGGGCAGCTAAGGTTAAAAAACACATGATTTTTGCGAAATAAAGTCGCAGTCTGTTGAATATTTATCTGAATGCTGTATAATTTATTTATCAGTTAGTTGTTCGCACTTACATAAGCCCGTTAAGGGCACGAAAGGGGTAAAACCTATGGTAAATCTTATTGTTGGACACAAAGGTACAGGCAAGACTAAGATGATGCTGGATCTGGCAAACGAGAAAGCCGAGAGCAGTGATGGTCACGTTGTTTTTATCAACAAGAACCACAGATTGATGTACGATCTCATCCATCAGATACGCGTAGTATGTATGGAGGATTATGAGGAGATAACCAACAGTGATGAGTATATAGGATTTATTTACGGAATAATCAGTTCGGATCACGATATCGAAGCAATATTTATTGACAGCATACTTAAGCATGCAAATGTCAACACTGAAGATATACCTGAGTTTCTGGCAAGATTAAAAGTCATAAGCGAACAACATGATATATTGTTTACCGTAAGTCTCAGTGCGGATCTGGATGAACTTTCAGCGGATGTAAAGGATTTCAAGTTTATCGAGCCGCAGAACTGCTAGAAGAACAAATAGATTTTTCAAAGCGGTGGGATTCTCACCGCTTTATTTTTTGGGAAAGTCAACGGAAGGAAAAGATGGTAATATTCTGGGATATAGACGGGACACTTATGTATTGCGGTTCCGACGGCACCAAGGCACTAAACGAGACATTTGAAGAGATGTACAATATAAAAGATGCGTTTTCTAAAGCGGGAATCGGACATGCTATGGATGCTATGATCCTGGAAAAGATAATGGGGAAGTTTAATATATCTGAGTCGGATCTCATCAAAATAGAAACCGCATATCTCAGAAATTTAGAAAATATTCTGAAAAATGACGAAAGTAAGCGAGTCCTGCCTGGAATCAGAGAACTCATTTACTATGGGGAACGGGAAGGCCATGTCAATTCACTTCTTACCAGCAATATGAAGACGGGAGCATATGCAAAACTGAATTCGGTTGACCTTGGGGGACATTTTATAGGCGGCGGCTTTGGCGATATCAAAGGAGAAAAGTGGGATATCGCAGAAATAGCTTTAGCCGAGCTGGAAATACTTACTTCCAAAAAATATAAACCGACAGATGTTGTTATTATAGGTGACAGC
The DNA here is from genome assembly GCA_031553035.1 of Anaerovoracaceae bacterium. Classification (GTDB taxonomy): domain Bacteria; phylum Bacillota; class Clostridia; order Peptostreptococcales; family Anaerovoracaceae; genus JAVBLY01. Next base: position 205,847 of record JAVBLY010000005.1, read on the forward strand.
GGATATGACATTAAGACAGCAAAAAAACAGGGGTATCACGTGATTTCGGTTTCCACAGGCTGGACAGACAAAGAGGATCTAAAGAAAGCGGATCCCGATATACTGTTTGAAAGCCTCGAAGATACCGGCGAGATCATCAAGGTGATAAAAAACATGAGCAGGGGAGAATAGATTGAAAAAAGTATATTTATTTATTATATTATCGGCATTGCTGTTCGGGACAATGGAGGTGACCCTTAAAATTGTCGGCAACGAACTGGATGCGTTTCAGACGACATTTTTGAGATTTATGATAGGCGGCATAGTACTGTTTCCCATGGCAATTAACGAAATGAGAAGGGCGAAAACGAAGCTGTCTATGAAGGACTGGCTGTACCTTTTGCTCCTGGGGACTATATGTGTACCAGCGTCAATGACCCTGTTCCAGCTGGGAATAGTATATTCCAATGCGTCGACTGCGGCAGTCATCTTCTGCATCAATCCGATTTTTACAGTGATGTTCGCACACTTTATGACTAAGGACGACAGGTTTACCAAAGGCAAAGCTATAGCATGCATATTCGGAGTGGCCGGAATAATAATGATGATAAGACCGTGGAACATACAGGAAGGGAATACTGCTCTTGGTGCTATCCTGTTAATTATCGCATCTGCACTGTTTGCTTTTTACAGTGTGCTTGGCGGAAAAAGCGTCGCTAGGATCGGGACCTTCGCCCAGACATCCTTTTCTTTTATACTGGGTTCGTTGGTTCTCTTTGTGATTTTTATAATCACCGGCAAGCCCATACTGTTGGGCGTGGGAGACAATATAATACTGATACTTTATCTGTCTCTGATCGTAACAGGCTGCGGTTATCTGTTCTATTTTTTCGCCATAAAAAATTCCAACGCCACCACCGGTTCCATAGTTTTTTTCCTTAAAACGGTCATCGCTCCGGTCATAGCGGTCATCGTTCTTCACGAAACCATTACATGGAATATGTATATAGGGATCGGTCTTATACTGATAGCTTCATTATTGATAATTAGAGAGAAAAAGAAATATGACAAAAAAACAACAGATTTCGATAACCTTCCTGAATGAGGCCTTAAAGGACTTGGATCCTGAGCCCATAGGACTCCACAGCTATTATTCGGTTCTCATCCCGGTGATAGAAAAAAAAGACGGGCTCCATTTGCTTTATCAGGTGAGGTCCGAGACGATGAGGCGTCAGCCGGGGGAGATAAGTTTTCCCGGCGGCAGGATGGAAGAAGGGGAGATCCCTCTGGAATGTGCCGTACGTGAGACCCATGAAGAGCTGGGGATTCCAATGGATACCATACACATTATATCTGAGCTGAATTATATAAATGCATACAGCAATTTCACCATGTATTCATTTCTTGGCCAGATAGATGAAGCTGCAGTAGATAACGCTAATATCAGCAAAGATGAAGTCAAAGAACTGTTCACCGTTCCTCTTGATTACCTCATTGGTCATGAACCGTATGTCTATTCATATGAACTTAGGCCTGACGTAAGAGAAGACTTCCCATACAAGAAATTTGGAATAAAGGAAGACTATGACTGGAGGACAGGTACATCAGTTGTCCCCTTTTATACGTATGACGATAGAGTAATATGGGGGCTGACCGCAAGGCTTACCCATGACTTCGTTAATCTCATCAAAGAGAAATTATAGATTATTAATACAGATCGGGCTTTCCCTGTTTGGAAACAGGGATCTGCTCTCTGACCGAATCCACAAAATCAAGGTCTATTCTGCTGTAAACGATGGACGGTCTTGAGTCAGTTTTTCCGCATATTTCGCCCCAGGGATTGGCGACCATGGATTGTCCGTATGCAGTGTAAGATGAGTCCATATCTCGGGCAGGAGAGCAAGCTGCAAAATAAAGCTGGTTATCAAGTGCCCTTGATCTCATGAGCAGCTCCCAGTGTGCAGGGCCTGTTGTCATATTGAATGCTGCGGGAAGCATAATAATTTTGACATCCTGTTCCGCCATCTTGCTGAACATCTTTGGAAATCTCACATCATAGCATATTCCAACTCCCACTTTGCAAAAGTCAGTTTCTACAATAGTAGTTTTTTCGCCGCCGGTCAGTGTTTCCGACTCCATAAATGTGATCCCGCCGGGTATATCAATATCGAAGAGGTGAACTTTTCTGTGTTTGCCAATTATCTCTCCGTCAGTATCGAATATATAGCAAGAGTTGTAAATGTCATTTCCGTCAAGCTCAGGGATAGAGCCTCCAACGAGATATATTCCGTTTTCCCTTGCAAGGTCTGACATGAATTCCACCGACTCACCGGATTCGGGTTCGGAGTATTCTCTGAAATAGCTGTTATCATAAGGGCAGTTCCACATTTCGGGAAGGCTTATTATTTTTGCTCCGTTATCGGCTGCTCGGTTAACGTATGCCGCAGCCATTTCCATGCTTCGGTCCTTATCCAGAAAAGCCTTGGTCTGGCACAGTGCAAGTACGAATGTTTCTCTCATGATAAACTCCTTCCTCGATTATGTGATTATTCTATGATTTGAGTCTCAAGTTTCCCTTTTTTGCTTTTTCGGTATTCTTTATTGGGCTGAGGATCTCCAATCAGATCTGAAACCGTGGCCAGGTAAAACCCTTTTTCTTTAAGTTTTGGAATGGCCATCAGCGCACCTTCAACAGTAGTATCATAAAGATCATGCATCAGAACTATGTCTCCGTCCTTTGCTGTCATAATGCCGCTTTTTACATTGCTGGCGTCGCGGTATCTCCAGTCCATCGTGTCAACAGACCACAAAATTATTGCTTCGCCGCAATTCTTGATTGCACTGTTTATTGAGCCGCCCGGAGGTCTCATTATTGTAGTTTTTTCTCCGCCCAGACTGACTATGAGGTCATTTGTCTTCGCCAGTTCACTGTCGATATTAGTTGTCCCAACAATATGATTGTATGTATGGTTGCCTATTTCATGTCCGTCATCGATCGCACGTTTAAGGGCATCCATATGTACTTGATCTCTCTTTGTCATTTCGCCGACCACAAAAAATGTAGCATTTACATCCTCTTTTTCGAGACCGTCAAGCAGTACTTCAGTAGGAGGAGCAGACCCGTCATCGAAGGTCAGAGCCACCTGCTTGTCGGCAACTATCACTTTTACCGTATCCGACAAAGATCCCAGGCTGCCCGTTATCGTGCATTCACCGTAGTTTCCCTGTGCAGTAATTATTGCGGTTTCGGTGGGAACGATTATCTTTTCTGCCGCTTCCTTGTCGTCATCTGCAAGCTTATCTTTTTCCGCCTGAGCTTCTGACGCAAATATTACTTCACCGTTATCAGCCATTGCTCCTATGGTAGCTGTGGCAACACTTTCATCACTGCTAGTAAAGGTAAAGTCCAGTGGATATGCATCTCCGGGCTCGATATTCAGGGGTATCTCGATCATCCCGTTTTTATCTGCAATCAATACTTTTTCCGCTTCTATGCCAAAGTCTGTTGCGTTGACCTCTTTAGGTTCGTTGCTGCAGCCAGTCAAAATCAAAGCAAAGACTATAACAAATAGCAGTGGTGCGAACACTCTTGTTGTTTTCTTATTCAAAATATCACCTATGGTAGTCCAAGTAATAACTTTGGTAAGAGTATAACATAAATGATCATGGCTTTCACACCTTTTGAGGTGTACTGTAATGTAGATTCAGTGTTATAATCAGGTATGAAAAGATTTCTGCCTGTTAACGAAGATGAGATAAAGAACCTGGGCTGGCAGCAGCCTGATTTTGTTTTGGTCACAGGCGACCCCTATATAGATCATCCATCTTTCGGGGCTGCTATCATCAGCAGGGTTCTTGAAAGAGTCGGCTACAAAGTGGCGATCCTGCCGCAGCCCGGCTGGAAAAACGCCGAAGACTTTAAAAAATTCGGAAGACCCCGGCTGGGATTTCTTATAAATTCCGGAACTGTTGATTCCATGGTCGCCAACTATACAGCAAACAGAAAAAAAAGACGAGGTGATAACCTGAGCCCCGGAGGCAACGCCGGCACGAAACCGGACAGGTCTGTCATAGTCTACACCAACAGAGCAAAGGAAGCATATAAAGACTGTCCTGTAATAATCGGAGGAATCGAAGCCAGCCTGAGAAGACTCTCACATTACGATTACTGGGACGACAAAGTCAGGCGTTCTATACTTCTTGATTCAAAAGCGGATCTTCTGATATATGGCATGGGCGAACATGTCATAGTTGAAATAGCTGATGCTCTTAATAACGGTTTTTCCATCCGCGACATCACCTGGGTAAACGGGACAGTTATCAGAATCGAACTTCCCGGGGAAGATGGTGTGATGCTTCCTGACTTCGATCAGGTCAGTGATTCTGCGAACAAAGAATCTTTTCAAAAAAGCTGGAAACTTCAGTACGAGAACAATGACTATATTTCCGGCAAACCACTATACGAAAAGTACGGTGAGAATCTTTATATCAAACAGAACAAACCTCAACCACCGGTCACATCCGCAGAATTTGATGAGATTTATGAGCTGCCGTTTATGTACGATGAACATCCCATGTACAAGAAACTTGGCGGTATCCCGGCTCTTCATGAAATAAAATTCAGCATAGCGGCAAGCAGAGGCTGCTTCGGAAACTGTGCATTTTGCGCCATCACTGCTCATCAGGGACGTGTAGTCACCGGCAGAAGCAATCCATCCATAGTGAATGAAGCTAAGCTGATGACCGGACTGTCAGATTTTAAGGGATACATACATGACATCGGAGGCCCCACTGCAAACTTCAGAGCTCCTGCCTGCAGGAAGCAGGTAACCAAAGGTACATGTATGAACAGAGACTGTATGTGGCCGGAACCATGCGAGAATCTTCAGGTCGATCACAGAGAATACCTGGATATCCTCAAAAGTGTCAGAGAGATCAGCGGTATCAAAAAGGTATTCATCCGTTCAGGCATCAGATTTGATTATGTTATGGCGGACAAAAACAGAAAATTCATTCATGAACTCTGTAAGCACCATGTGAGCGGGACTCTAAAAGTAGCTCCTGAACATGTATCCGACAATGTCCTGAAGGTAATGAGAAAACCGGGAAGAAAAGTATATGAGGATTTTAAAAATGCGTACGAAGACGAGAACAAAAAACTGGGCAAGGAACAGTATCTGATCCCCTATCTCATCTCTTCACATCCCGGAGCCGGTCTGAAAGACGCTCTGGAACTTGCCATATATCTTAAGAATTCGGGTTTCGTTCCCGATCAGGTTCAGGATTTTTATCCTACGCCGGGAACACTTTCCACTGCAATATATTATACTGGCAGAGATCCTCTGACTGGTGCTGCGGTTTATGTCCCGAAGTCCGATCAGGAAAGACGAAAGCAGCGGGCACTTCTGCAGTTCAACAAACCTGCAAACAAAAAAACTGTTTTGGATGTATTAAATGAAATGGGAAGAAACGATCTTGCCGGATTTTTCTACGGCAGGAAAAGCCCGTCAGGAGGTAAGAAATGAGCCTTTTATCCAGATTCGAAGATATAATCAAAAATGGGAGAGAATTATGGGAGATTTCCGAGGCTGTTTCCGGATTCTCACTTGAGGATTACACCGGTTATGAGGGTTCAGACAGCAAATCTCCTATCCGGGGTGATGAACAAACAAATAAGTTGATCCTCGGTGACAACTTGAAAGTCTGCAAATATCTTGCAGAAAACGGTTACAGCGAAAAGCTGAAACTCATATATGCGGACCCTCCTTTTTTCTCAAAGACAGATTACAAGACAGATATCAAACTTGATCTGGGCGCCGGACGTACAATACCTGTGGTCAGGCAGAAGGCATATAAGGATTCATGGGAGCACGGTATGGAAGAGTATCTTACCATGCTGGCTGCAAGGTTTTTTGCTTTTAAGGAACTTTTGAGCAATGATGGCAGTATGTGGATCCATCTGGATTGGCATGCGGTTCACTATGTCAAAGTCATCCTCGATGAGATCATCGGCGAAAAGAATCTTATCAATGAAGTAATATGGAACTATAAGTCAGGCGGTGTCAGCAAAAGGCGGTATTCCAGAAAGCACGACACACTGCTTTTCTATTCAAAGAGCAAAGACTATTACTTCAAACCGCAGAAGGAGAAGTCATATAACAGGGGATTCAAGCCGTACAGGTTCAAAGGTGTCAAGGAATATAAAGACGAAATGGGCTGGTACACACTGGTGAACATGAAAGACGTGTGGCAGATCAACATGGTAGGAAGAACTTCAGCCGAAAGGACAGGCTATGCTACCCAGAAGCCGGAAGCGCTTCTTTCCAGAATAATCGAAAGCTGTACAGAGGATGGCGACATATGCGCCGATTTTTTCGGAGGATCGGGAACAGTTGCCGCTGCAGCGGACAAGATGGGAAGAATGTGGATATCCTGCGATATTGGAAGGCTGTCGACTATCAATTCTCTTAAGAGGATGCTTAAAGAAAAGGCTTCATTTGAATATCTGGACGGCGAGCCGGAAGTGACCAGTGAGAGCATGGATGTAGACGTTTTTTTCGAAAGAGTGCCTGCATCCGATATGAGGCATGTGGTCCTTGAGCTCAAGGGGTATAAGTTTGGCAGTAATGCACATATACCGGTAAACGAGAAAGATATGCCGCTTATCAAAGAGGTCGAACAGGATGACTGGCTCCAGCTCATCGACTATCTGGCCGTGGATTTCGATTTCGACGGACGGACTTTCAAGCCGAATATATTTTCGTATAAAGAAGGCGGATACATCGATCCTAAGATAGAAAAGCTTGTCAAGGAAAGCAGTAGTATCGCTGTCAAAGCCATAGATATATTTGGTAATACCAGTCTGAGGATTATTTAGAAAGTTTGGCACTTAGTCTCCTCATTTAGGCTTGGCACCCCATGCACCTAATGCAAGAAAAATGACATAATTTGGACAGAATCAAAACCAGTTTTTTCTACTCATTTCCGCAAATTCTGTCCAATAAACAGTCCTTTTTTACATGGAAATATAATCAAATTAGTCAAGTCCCAAAAGTCAAGCCCAAAATGTGAGTCAAGTCCAAAATGTGAGTCAAGTCCAAAATGTGTTGCAAAAACCCAAAGGTCATCTTCTAAATCTGGTCAGAATTAAAAGGACAGCTGCTAAATCTAACCGGAATTAAAATCTAATTGACACTCTTCTTCCTGGGTGATATCATAATGATATCAAAATAATATTGTCAAAGCAGTACTGTTTGTTCTAACTAAATCAGTACCCACAGGAGGAATGTCATGAATAAGGAACAGGTAATGGAAATCGGCGGGGAGAAAGATCTGGTAAATGATGAAGTTAGGGCATCCGGTTCAAACGGTATGCTGATGCTGATCTTAAACTCCCTTCTCGGTCTGGCGTCGATAGCCGGTATAGTTTACGGTTTCATATATGGAGCAGGTGAGGGATTCAGCGGGTTGGTCATCGCAGTACTGGTAATCAGTTTTTTCTATCTGTGTATAGTATGTCCAATACTCTACGGCGGACTCAAAGTTCTAAAACCAAACGAAGCATATGTACTCACGCTGTTCGGAAAATATTACGGAACTCTCAGAGGACCTGGATTTTACTTTGTAAATCCTTTTGTAGTAGCGACAAATCCGCTGAAGACCGGTTCTGCCTGGGAAACGGTTGAGGCCACAATGAGCGACAGCAGCAGCAAGAAGAAGGAAAACAAAGCCAAGATCACAAGCAATAAGATATCTCTTAAGGCCATGACTCTGGATAACGGCAAACAGAAGATCAACGACAAAATGGGTAATCCCATCGAAATCGGTATCGTCGTCATATGGAAGGTCACAAACACTGCAAGAGCGGTATTCAATGTAGACAATTACAAGGATTTTCTGTCTATACAGTGCGACTCTGCCTTAAGAAACATTGTCAGAATGTACCCATATGACGTCCCGGGCGAGGAAGACGAAACTTCACTTAGAGGAAGCAGTCAGGAAATAGCCGGCAAACTCAAGGAAGCCATACAGGAAAAAGCAGAAGTCGCCGGTCTTGAAATTACAGAAGCAAGAATCACCCATCTGGCATATTCTCCGGAAATAGCAGCCGCCATGCTCCAGAGACAGCAAGCTACGGCGATCATAGATGCAAGAGCCGCCATCGTAGAAGGAGCTGTCGGAATGGTAGAAAATGCTCTGAACAAGCTTAACGAGAACGATATAGTCGAACTTGACGAGGAAAGAAAGGCCGCAATGGTCAGCAATCTGTTGGTCGTATTGTGCGGAAACAAGGATGCCCAGCCGATAGTAAACAGCGGAACACTTTACTAATGCCCTGAAGGGATCCCCTCTTATGGATAAAAAGGAAAGTAAGAAAAAGCAGATACCACTCAGACTTTCGTCAAAACTTTATGATGAAATAGCCGGGTGGGCGGAGGATGATTTTCGGTCTGTCAACGGACAAATCGAGTATCTCCTGACCGAAGCGTTGAAAAAAAGAAAAGAAGGCAAAAAAATAAAATGATAGAAGTAAAAAACATAACGAAGACATTTGAGAATAAAACAGCACTGTCCAATGTCAATTTCGATGTGAAAAACGGAGTGGCATTCGGTTTGCTGGGAAGAAACGGTGCCGGTAAGACTACCTGTATGAGGATAATAATGGATATTTTCCCCCCGGACAGCGGGGCTGTGCTTATCGACGGGAAACCGTCAAAAGAGGGCATCTTCAGGATAGGATACCTGCCGGAAGAAAGAGGTCTTTATCCAAACAGGAAGATACTGGAGCAGATGATATTCATAGGTGAGCTGAGAGGCCTGTCACATTCTGAAGCTAAAGCAGGTGCCTACGACAAACTGGAGAGGCTTGAGGCTACAGAATACATGGACAAAAAGCTGTCGACACTTTCTAAGGGCAATCAGCAGAAGATCCAGCTGGCTATAGCACTAATCAATGATCCGGATATCATCATACTGGACGAACCGTTCAGCGGTCTGGATCCTGTCAATGCACAGCTTCTCAAAAAGATAGTAAGAGAACAGGTGGAGAACCGGAAGACAGTTATTTTTTCCAGCCATCAGATGGCACAGGTGGAGGAGTTCTGTGATGAGATTTGCCTTATGGATCAGGGAGAGGTAGTTCTCACCGGTAATCTGAACGATATCAAGAAAAGTTACCCCAGAAATATCGTGGAGGTAGAACCGGGCTCAGAATATAAAGGAAATATAAAAGAAGATATTTTAAAACATTATGATGCGAAATTCATAAATGAAAAGGGGCGTCGTTATCACATAGGACTCAAAGATGAAAGAGATAAAAAAGACTTGTACGACATTTTGGATAGAACCGGTGTTTTCCCGGATGTTTTCACCGTACAGGAACCGACATTGGAACAGATATTCATAGAAACGGTGGGTCATGAAAAAGTTTTTAACAGTATTGAAATTTGAATACAAAGGATACAGCCAAAGTAAATCCTTTATTATAACGACAATTATCCTTGTGGCGGTCATCCTGATCGCATCCTTCATTCCTCAGATCGTGAATCTTTTTTCCGGATTTATGGGGGGAACCGAACACGGCGACAAGGCTGCATATATCCTGACAACTCAGGCAAAAGAAGAACACGTGGACAAGATGATCGATCCTAAGCTACTGGACACATATCTGCCGGATTACAAATGGACTGAGCTTGACGAAAGTACATCTCCTGAAGAGCAGATCAGCGACGGCAAATATGACATAGTCCTTTACTATGACGGCGGCGCTGAGTATACCCTCTACACTAAAGGATCCGACATGGGAGCAGGCAAAAACATACCCGTACTAAATGAAATGCTGACACAGTCTCTGAGGCAACTGGATCTGTCCGGATATCCTGTTGATGTTCAGACAGCTTACACAGATTTGATGAAGATCCAGGTAACGGGAACGGAAGCCCCTGTTGGGGGAGATGCTTCCAATAACTACTGGTACGCATACATTCTGCAGTTTGTTCTCTACATGGTAATGATGATCTACGGTCAGTTCATAATGACGTCGGTAGTGACGGAAAAGAGCTCCAAAGCAATGGAACTTCTTATAACTTCGGCAAAACCTATGGACCTCATGTTCGGAAAAGTGATTGGAGTCGGGCTGGTTGCCCTGAGTCAGGTTCTTTTACTGCTGGCATCCCTGGGTGTTGGGATCAACCTCAACATCGCCGCCTGGAAGGAGTTCATGCCTGTAATATTCGAAGTACTCAAAACCATGGATATGTCTTTCGGTATGATAGGATATTTCATATTGTTTTTCCTGATCGGGTTCTTTACATATGCATTCCTGTTCGCTGCTTTCGGCTCGACTGTAAGCAAGCCGGAGGAAGCGTCCACAGTTAACACCATACCTGTAATGATCCTGGTGATCGCATTCATACTTTCCATAGTGAGTCTCAATAATATGGATGCCGCGGTTTTCAGCATATTATCTTATGTGCCGCTGTTCTCACCGTTCATCATGTTCAACCGCATATGCATGGATATGGCAACGCCTCTACAGATATGGATATCCATCGGAATATCGGTGGCAGGTCTGATTTTTATCGGCTGGATTGCTGCAAAGATCTACAGAGTGGGAATAATGATTTACGGAAATCGAATGAATCTGAAAAATATAATACAAGTGATCGGAAGCAGAAACGGAGAAAAAAGATGAGAGAAATACCTTCAAATAAACTAAATAAAAAAGTGGTATCAGCCTGGAGGATAGGAGGGCTTATCGACGCATTGGTCATGGCAGTACTGATAGCTGTCGCTTTGATAGTCCTGTACTTTGCGGCGGGCATCCTTATGCCATGGCTGCCCATCGGAATCGCCATTGTCGCGATCTGGGCCGCCATCGACGTTTTTATTATTCCTACAGTAAGATACAGCAGATGGCGCTATGGCGTTTCGGAAGAAGAGGTAGACCTTTATCATGGGATCATAGTAAGAAAAAGAATAATCATACCACTGGTCAGAGTCCAGTATACCGACACCAAGCAGGGTCCCATAAAGAAAGCCTTCGGTCTTGCAGAGGTTACAATCAATACTGCAGGCGGTGAACAGACCATCCCCGGTCTTCTTGACGAGGATGCTGACGCACTAAGAGACAAGGTTGCCAGACTTGCCTCTCTCGCCAGAGAGGAGGTCTAAAGTGACTGACACTAATTCTAACAATAATGACGTCAGTCAGGGAATAGAGCCCGGCAGACATCACGTCAGCAAAAGCTACATCCCCCTAACGGTTTTCCGCAGTTTATGGGTAGTTGTTATTGCTCTGATCGCTGCTCTTATGAATGCGGCAAATGCCGCCGATGATATTTTTAAATTTGCCAGCTCAGTAAAGATGCTCCCGGTATTTATTATCATAGCAGCAGTCGTTCTGTTGGGGCTTGTTGCTGTTATTGCCACCATAAGCTACAAAAGGCTGACCTGGGAAATAACCGAAGATGAACTTCACATATACAAGGGAATCTTCGTAAAGAAAAAAAGTCACCTGCCTTTTCGGAGGATCCACTCAGTCGACATCAATGCCAAGATCATCGACCGGATTTTCGGTGTGGTGACAGTTAAGCTTGATACAGCCGCAGGATCGGTAACATCCGAAGATGCAAAGATACCTGCACTCCATCTGTCCACGGCTGAAATTCTTAGAACTGAAATTTTCCAAAGAAAGAAAATGGCGGAGATGGACACGGGCAGTGCGACAGAAAAAGGCGGGGGAAATGTGCTGGATACTCTGAGCACGGAAAATGAAAAAATCCGCGGGGTTTTTGCGGGAGATCCGTTCAGCATGGCCCCCGAATCCGAATACAGGCTCGTAAATAAGGAACTGATAATATTCTGCCTTGCAAACGGCAAAGCATTTGCCATAATTTTTGCGGTGCTGTTTTTTGTCTATCAGTCTATAGATGTACTTAACACCGTGAACAAACAGCTTGGTGAAACAGCAGACCACATATTGGATACTGCACTTAAAAGCGGCGTTTTGATCCTTATCGCTATTTTTATCGTTGCATTTGTGATCAGCGTCATAATTTCATTTATCACAAGAGCTCTGACATACGGAAATTTTGTTGTCCGAAGATACGGCGGCCGGATCGAAGTATCTACAGGGCTTCTTCAGAAAAAATCTACGGGCATCGCAGTAGAGCGGATCCAGACCCTTAAGATAAAACAGGGCTTACTCCAACGAATTCTCGGGTATGCGGAGATCTCACTTGAAACTGCTTCCGGTGTGATCAAGACCAGCGGAAATGATCAGGAGACCAATCCCGGCGTCATCATCCATCCGTTCATTAAAGCAGATAAAGTGGACGATTTTATGGGCAAGATGCTGAAAGAATTCAGCGACAGGCCGAAAGAATTGGAAGGTCTTACCGGTCTTGCCATGAGACGTTCAATTATAAGATACGGGATGTGGACGCTTTTGCTTATCGTCCTTCCACTCAATATCTGCTGGTATGCTGTTCGAAGTTACGGACTTGACGGCAATGTGGACCCAGGTATGATTTCACTTATCCAAAACCTGGTTTATGGATGTTCCGCAGGTTTCTTCATCCTTATGCTGTTGCTTGGCTGGGGCGTATGGAAGGGCAGAGCATATGCCCGGAATGCCCGTTACATGGCTATGAGAAAGGGCATAATCGGCAGGACAAAGATATTCGTTCCCAAGAAAAAGATCCAGTATGCCCTCGTTGCCCAGAACCCGTTCCAGAAAAGAGCGGATCTGGTCACTATAAAAGCCAACACTGCCGCTCTGGGAACATCGAACGAATCCATCAAAGATATCGGGATTTCAATAGGTGATGATTATCTTGACTGGATCGAAAATAAAAAAGAAAATATTTCATAGCAGGGTCACAGACAGGAGGTCTAAATGTTATTTCTATGCTATTCAAAATGCAGCACATGTGCAAAAGCCGGAAAATGGCTGGACGAGAAAGAATTAAAATATACCGTTAGAGACATAAAAGGGGATAACCCGACTAAAGCTGAACTTAAGAAATGGCATAAGATGAGCGGGCTGCCGCTAAAAAGATTCTTCAATACAAGCGGAGTGAAATACAGGGAACTTGATCTTAAGAACAAGCTCCCCCATATGAGCGAAGATGAGATGTATGACCTGCTTGCAGCCGACGGCATGATCGTCAAAAGACCGATCGCAGTTCTTGATGACAAAGTTCTCGTTGGGTTCAAGAAACCTGAATGGGAAGCAGCATTTTGATATAAAATGGATATTCTTTCGGATTATGGGTATATAATGCTAATGGATAAGCGCCATTAGTGTATATGAAACATAATAAAAGCGAGGAAAACAATGAAATTTATCATAAGCAAAATAGCTTTATTTGTAGTGATATTGTCACTCATTATAGGTACTGCGGCAGTAATACCGTCAGCATATGCTCCCAATTGGGGGACAAAAACTGTTTATGCTTCTATTCAGCAAATGAACATTGGAACAAACTGCGATGCATTATATGATACTGACACAGGTGTTATGACGATCGTCTCTACAGGAGCCAACGCTTCTGTCGGTTCATATTCATCAGACTCAGAATGGCCATGGCATTCAATAAGGTCGGATATCAAGAAGATCATTTTCGCAGATCCTGTGTCGGCGGATGGCGGACTTACAAGTATGTTTGACAGCATGGAGCAGCTTACCGAAATAGTTGGACTTAATAATTTCGATACTTCAAATGCAACCAATATGGCAAGCATGTTCTATAAATGTATAAGTCTTGAAAGCCTTGACCTGTCAGGACTAAATACCGAAAAAGTAAAAAATATCTCCAACATGTTCAGAAACTGTGAGAGTCTCACCGAACTTGATCTGTCTTCATTCGATACTTCCGACGTCACAGCCATGCAACTGACTTTCGATTCGTGCTTCGAACTGAAAAGAATCACTTTCTCTTCATCCTTTGATACTTCAAATGTCACAAAGATGGATTCCATTTTTGACAAGTGTCGGGCTCTGGAAAATCTCGATCTTTCTTCTTTTAATACAAATAAAGTAACAGTGATGAACAATATATTTCGGGATTGTACATCACTTACTTCGTTGGATTTAACAACTTTTCAGACCACTGGCACAACAGGAATGCAGGAAGCTTTCAGGGGATGTTCCAGCCTTGCGGAACTGACTCTCGGCTCGAATTTTGCTTTCGGTACAGGATCTCATCCGTATCCGCCTTCACCATCCGGTACATCGATCACAGGATTTTATACCGGGAAATGGATAAATTCCGGCGGCAATGCATTTGAGCCAAGCGATATACCTTCAAATACTGCTGATACATATAAAGCCCAGATACTGCCTGTATCTTTGATCATCAGTGGCAGCGACCTGTCGGCAGGTGCAAGGCTTGACAGTGTTCTTGAAAACAGCCTTGGGAAAACATTTTTATACAGCTGGTCAAAAAGCGATTCGCAATCGGGGCCATTCGTAAGCATAGCAGGTGCAACGGGAAGCAGTTACACCATATCCGATGGGGATTCAGGGAAATATCTGAGATGTACAGCAACATTTGAAAATATAGTAGTATCTGATACTGTTGGACCGGTTAAAAGCCTTAATACACCGGTAACGCCTGATAAACCGGACACACCGGGCGCAGATGTAAATAACCAGCAAGGCAACGGCTCCCAAACATCAGATACATTTGATATTGTTGCTGCAGCCTGTCTTGCGATAGCAGTACTGGCAGTTTTGATATTCCTGCTGATCCGTAGGAAAAGCGATAAGCAGTAGATATAATGTTCAGGAGTCTTTGTTGACTTTTAACCTCTCTGCCTTTAGAATTAACTATGCATAATATATGGCGCACTAGCTCAACGGATAGAGTCTCGGACTTCGAATCCGCAGGTTGGGGGTTCGAATCCCTCGTGCGTCACCACAGATTGTCCGAAACCGTTGATATTTCAACGGTTTTCGTGTATTTTTGAACGTTATTATCTAAGGATTTCTTTAAGATTTTTAAGAATAAATAAAAAGAAGGGATTTGTTTTACGCGGGTGTTTTCGGACAGTCTCACCATTTTAAGGGGCAGTCTCAAAATGTAAATAGTTGAGAAAGCCCTTATTTCGGCCTCTTGCTGCAACGGATATGTAACTTCTGATAAAGAAAAATGTTCTGCAAAAAATAAACCCAAAATTTGGTCCAAAATCGGGGTTATGCGAACTTTTTCACAGCTCGGTTACGAAAAATATACATTAATGCACAATAGCGGACTCAAGTCTCTGATTTGGAGATATGCTATAGGACACAACCCCGATTTTGGACCATAAAACACCCCAAAAAGTTGCACTTTTACTAAGCGTCATTTTGAAACTGCCCCTTAAAACATGCTGAAGTAAATGAGAGGAATTCGAACCCGAACGGGCACGACTGACCAAATGAACAGTTCAGTGAACTGTTCATCAAGGAGTGGTTCAAGAGACCTGAATAAGGTCTCGCGGAACGGCGAATGCAAAGCATTAGCCTAAATCCCTCGTGCGTCACCACATATAAATAGATGCCTTCAGGCGTCTATTTTTATGTTCTGTTTGAGAAAACGGCACCTTGCTGATCGGTTAGAAAAGTAAGGAGTCGTTTTGGCTTACAATAATGAAGATTGTGTTAAATAAAGTTTACAAGTGTCTGTTATAATACATAAATGTGTTGTTAGTGATAAGAAGAGGTGATATTGTATATAAACAATATAGCACGAAATGTTCAGTAAGATTTGTAGGGATGAAAATGAATAAAAAGAATCATCATGTCCTATTATTTAGCATTATAGTTTGTATTATCATAATTGTTTTGGCATTCGTTTATGCAACAAAATTGATAAAAAGTGATGACGTCAAAGAAATATCGGTATCAAAAGAACCTATATCAGACATTGGGTATGAAGTCGGGGTCTTGATCATCTATGACAACCATACACAAAATATCGCTGGTGTACTTCATGAAAAACTGGGCGGGGAAAAGATGATGATCCATGAAAAAATCAATGATCCTGATAAACATAATTATATTTTTGTGGGGACAGGAAAAGACACAAATAAAAAAATCCAAAAGGTATATGATATGGTTGAAAAATTTGATGTAAACGGAAAATACATCATGCCGTACGGAACTGATGAAAAAACGGATTATGATATTCTGTATAACGAAAATATCCTTGATGCCCAGCTTTTGCCTGCATTCGAGTTCTATGATGATTACGATGCTGTGGAGGCAGACGGTCTGGTCAACGGGTGGATCGATACTGTTTTCAGCCGTGGCTGGGATGAGTGAGCATTATAAAGGGGCTGCCTCAAACAGAAATAGTTGAAACAGCCCCTTCCGCATTCAATCGAATATTTTATCTTTCAAATACTATCTCTCCGTCCATTACTGTCATATCGACCTTACAATTTATGAGTTCGCTTTCAGGAGTGCTGAACAGATCTCTGTCTATCACTGCTATATCGGCAAATTTTCCTTCATCCAAAGATCCGATTTCGTCTTCACGTCTGACGCTGTATGCGGATCCGTAAGTGTAGGATCTAAGTATTTCAGCCAGCGTCAGCTTCTGAGAAGGATTCCAGCCGCCTTTAGGTTCTCCGTCGTTATGCAGTCTTGTAACCGCCCTGTAGATTTCCAGAAACGGATTGTTATCCACTACAGGACAGTCACTTCCGATTGCCAGAACACCTACTGAATCCAGAAGACTCTTAAGGGGCCAGGTCGTGGCAGCTCTTTCTTCCCCCAAAACCGTAGGATAGGGATTTTCATCAAACCGCTGAGTCAGAGCAAGATGTTCCGGCTGAACGGATGGAATGACTCCCAAGTTTCCAAATCTAATGATGTCGGGGGGAGATACCATTTCACAATGCTCGATGGCATGTCTGCACTTGTTTTTCCCGTGGATATCGATTGCATTTTCCACAGCATCAAGAGCCATTCTGGCAGAAGCATCTCCACAACAGTGAAGTTTTACTGAAAGCCCACGCTTATGCGCCTCGGGGACTGCCGCCGCAATGGACTTGATATCGGTCAGTTCTATTCCGAAATTACCCGGGTCGTCACTGTATTCTTCAAGAACTAATGCAGTATGAGTAGTATAAACTCCATCCAAAAATTGCTTTGCCATGTCGATTCGGAGCCTGTCCGACTTATAAGAATCTCTCCATTCGCAGATCTGGTCAAGATCCCCAAGAAGGTCGGGAGCCACATGAAGCCTCATGGACAATTCGCCCTTTTTGTCCATATCATGATAAACATCCACATTACCCATGTTCCCGTGAAAATATGGCTGAACATCATTGAGTGATGTTATCCCATATTCTGCAGCACCCTCCATGTAAGCATTGATCAGCTCTTTTTCTTTTTCGGGAGTGAATGAAAGCGCATACTTTGTAACAAGGCCCGCCGCAGATTCGTTGAGAAAACCTGTCGGATCCCCGTTTTCGTCCTTGAATATCTTCCCGCCGAAAGGAGCTTCCGTATCTTTTGTGATACCGGCGATCTCAAGTGCTTTGCTGTTGACCCATCCGCCATGGGCTTCCGCATTGAGGAGGAAGACAGGTCTATCCGGGAAATACTTGTCAAGGCTTTCTTTAGTTGGAAGCTGTCTGTTGTCCCAGAAAACATGGTACCAGCTGAAGCCAATGACCCACCCGTCATCTTCCGGTTCCTTATCGACAAAGTCTTTGACCATCTTTACAGCTTCCTCTTCCGATCTGGCATTGATGAGATTTACATATTTTCTGTACATTCCGGCCATAAGAAGATGGACATGGCTGTCGTGAAAGCCAGCCATAACTGTTCTTTCTCCGGCATTCACTACCTTTGTGTTCGGACCGATATACTGCTCACCATTTTCATTTTTGCCTACGGCATATATTTTGTTACCGGTTACAGCAACAAAGCCAGAGAATGGTTTATCGCCTTTGCTGTCAAATATTGAATTGCTTCTTATTACTAAATCTGCTGTGTTCATTTTCACTAGTCTCCCTTTTCGTGATGATCTAACTCATGCCATTACGAAGCCTAATATGAGGTATGCAATTATTGCCGCTCCTATAGGCACGGCCAACAACGGTAAGGCATTTTTTGCGTAATCGATATTTTTGATCCCTGTTGCTGCGGCAGTTACTGTTACTGCATCCGAATAGAAACAAGCCTGGCTTCCGAAAGCGGTTGCTGCGGCAACAGTACCTATGGCCACGTATGGATTTACGCCCATTGCTACTGCCAACGGCAGGATGATCGGGAATGAAATCGCTGCGATTCCCCAGAAACTTCCCGTCCCAAATGCCAGAGCTCCTATTACGATGAATGTCACTACCGGGAATAAAGCAGGGCTCAAAATAGGCTCAACACTGTCGATTACATATGGTGTCAATCCAAGCATATCATTGAAAACTTGGAGAGTGAATGCTGTGATTACCAGCATGGTTACATAGAGCATGTCCTTGAACCCCTGCAGGAAACTTTCGCACAATGCAGAAAAATTCAGTCTTTTCTGGATCATTAACATTACGGCAAGTAGAGCAACAGAGGCAATTACAGCGACAAGAATGTCCTTAGTCACGATCGTTAATATAACCATTGCTATCATCGGTACTATGAAGTTCCATGCGCTTGATTTTTCAACGTTTTCACCTTCAAGCCCTTCAATAGCTTTGTCTGATTTTCCGTCGTAATACCAGTCAGGAAATACCTTGCCGGTATCGATGGCTCTCTGTTCGGCTTTTTTCATTGGACCAAAGAGTGGTATTATTTTAAAGATAAAAAGTGGTACAACGATAACTGCGATCCATGCATATAGCATGAAGGGTATGGATTTGGCGTATGATAACATTCCTGATTCATCTAATATACCGACATCAGCTATCTGTCTTGAATATAAGGCTCCCCATGTAGATATGGGTACAAGAATGCAGACGGCCGCACCTGTGGCATTTACAATGAATGCCAGCATCTCTCGAGAAATTTTGTATTTGTCGGAGAGGGATTTCATTGCAACTGCGACACCTAGTGCATTGAGATAATCCTCGATGAAAATTATAATTCCAAGGATCCATGTCGCCATCATCGTCTTCTTACGGGAGCTGGCTACTTTTGTTGCCATGTCTGCGAATCCAAGTGCTGCTCCTGAGTCATCAAGCAGCTTGATGATCACACCGAACATACCGAACATTACAATATAATATGCATTTGCGCCGATGGTATCCAAAGTCGTTCCAAACCAGATGTTCCATGTATCACCCAGCTTGGCAACAAATGAGTGATCGCTGGAACCGAATGCATAAATAATAGCGCCTATTGCAGTTCCAAGCAAAAGTGATTCAAAAGCTCTTCTTGTTAAAATTGCGGTAATAAGTACGATAATTACAGGTAATAAACTAATAAGTCCAAAAGTGTCTTCCATTTTTTTATAACCTCCTTTAAATATAACTTCCATTCACAACATAGTAACAACGTATCCATACTATCATTAGCAACAGTCATGCCAATTTGAAAAAGGTGCATTTTTCAACGTTGAGTCAAATATAAAGAAAATATATGTAAGTATATACTTACATATATTTATTTGCGGACTGTTTTGTTATGGTTATATCCATTGATATTTAAAGATATGTGGCAGATATGTAAGTTTATACTTACATTGTAATTATATACTTACATTTATCTTATTTTTCGATTCTGAATACCAAGTCTCTCCATTTTCTGATACAATAGCGGCCTGGGTATCTTAAGATACTCAGAGGCTTTGGTTTTATTGCCTTTGAACATGATCAGCACTTCGTTTATGAGCTTACGCTCGGCTTCGTTTTTTATGATTTCGATGGGCTTTTCAAATGTATCAAGCTTGCTGAGATCCAGCCGGGTGTTATCCACTCTGAGATTCAAATGCTCAACCCGCAACGTGTCCCTGTCCGCATATGCCATGGCCTGTTCAATGACATTGTACATTTCTCGGACGTTCCCCGGCCACTCATAACTATAGAGTCTTTCGTATACTTCATCTTCCACATTGACTATATTCTTATCAAGATCAATATTGAGCTGCATTATCTTATCTGTTACCAATTCCGGAATATCTTCTTTTCGGTCGCGAAGAGGAGGGACTTCAATGTGAAGAACATTGAGTCTGTAATAAAGGTCTTCCCTGAATTCGCCGCTCAGAACCAAATCCCGCAAGTTTTGATTTGTAGCAGAGATTATTCTGGTATCAACCGGAATGCTGTCCTCAGAACCGATTGGATCGATTTCTCTTTCCTGCAAAGCTCTTAAGATCTTTGGCTGGAGGCTCAGTGGCATTTGGTTTATTTCATCGATAAAAAGAGTGCCGCCGTCTGCCAGTTCGAATTTCCCTTTTTTACCGCCTTTTGTGGCACCGGTAAAAGCACCGTCGGTATAACCGAAGAATTCGGATTCGGCGAGGGCCTCAGGAAGTCCCGCCGCATTGATCTTTATAAAATTGCCGAATGTTCTGTTGCTGTGATTATGTATGGAGTGAGCAACCAGTTCTTTTCCCGTACCGGTTTCACCCGTGATGATAACAGTGGAATTAGTGGTTGCCGCCTTTATGATGTCTTCTTTAAGTTGGCGCATTTTTTGAGAAGATCCGATTAGACTGCCGATGGAATACTTGGTCCTCATGAGGCTTTTCATTTGATTTCCGTGGGTTTTCAGTTCGTCATTGATGATATGGGTGTAACTTTTGACAAAATCCTGTATTGCGTCAAGCTCCTGAAGAAGATCATATTCAATTACGCCGATCAGCTTTCCGTTCTCACGGAGTTTAAGTTGGGTGCTGAAACTGACCCGTCCATCTGCAAAATAAAAGTCAGACACGATCTCCTCATTATTTGTGAGCATGTCCATCATATTCGAAGGCGGGAAAACATCATTTATTTTTTTCCCAATGGACTGTTCCAGGTCAACCTTGATATAGTCAGCGCACTGCTGGTTCATGTAAATAAGATTGCCTTCGAGGTCTATGACCATAAGCCCGAGGACATGGTCAAGATAAAGTTTGAAATCATCTTGCTTCTGCAAATTTTGGCACCTGCTTTCCTTTTGGTATAATATCTGATGCTGATTATTTCTTATTACTAAAATAACACAAATCACTGATAATTAAAATCATATTGAGACACAATAAAACGGTGCACCTGATCAGGTACACCGGGATGGATCCATTCCAAATTATCAAACATCAGAGCTTAGAATAAAATTCATCGATCTCATCAAATTCCTTGTCTGAATATTTCTGGAACTTGCCTGCTGCACGAAGGATCTTCCTGATCTCGTGGACAGCTTTCTTTCTTTCGATAAAAACTTGGGTGTCGTTGTCTGTACCTGTGTATTTATCAAGTGTTTTGTTTAGTTGTTTGAGTGTATAATCGATACTTCTCAGATAGATACCTGCTTCATAATTATCGTTAGCCAGTTTATTTGTGACCTTCACATATGCATCATAGGTTTCTTTCTCATCTTCTGTCACATCCTTTAGTTCATCTTTGAAATCTTTCTTTGCATCTTTTAATGCTTTCAGGATAAACATAAGATCATGTTCCTGCTGCTCAAAATACTTTAATGCCATATCATCAAATTCTGCCATATCCTTTGGGACGATATCGCTTTCAACGAGCGCTTCCAGTTCCTCCAGGAATTTTTCCTCTTTCGGGTCAATAGTAATACTCATATTCTCACCTCCCTAATCAATACGTATAAATATATATTACCCTCAATCGGGACAGTTAACACACAGTATTCATTGATTAGTATTTGTTTTGAAATCTTTATACTAAATTTATGCATACGCCGTAATCATTATAGAATCTTTATAGATAATTCGGAAAAAAATTGAGATGATATTTAAGATGATTCTGTATTTTGAAAAAATTTAAGGAGGTTTCAAATGAGTGCAGTGAAAGAATTTACCAGAGAAGACATTTCACCGGAAAAGATGGCTGAACTAAAGAAGACAGCAGAAAAAAACAAACTTGATGTTGATGCAGTTATTGATGGTTTTGTTATGAACGTCAACAAATATCCTGATACATTTCTTACTAAAGCAAGATAAAAATATGCAATAATATACAATAATAAAAAGCCATACCGGAAAATTTCTCCGGTATGGCTTTTTATTTGATCATTTTGCTTCTGCAAACATTTTATATACTTTCTCCAGGTAGTATCATCCTTTGCCCTTAGCGGTCAGGTGCTCTATATCGATGCGGAAAACAGCTGTGGCAGCTTCATGTTTCTTTACATATTCGAGACCTTCTTTTCCGAATCCTTTGGAATATTTTTCGATGATCAAATTGAATGCCTTTGTTAATTCATTGGAATCAGTGACAATATTGCACTTTCCGTAGAGTATGGCACTTCTATAAAGCGTTGTGAACTCACTTGGCTGAACATCGTCTTTTTCCACAACGGAAAAACTGACTTTATCGTTTGCATTAATTGACTCGAACTTCAGTCCCGATTTTGCTCCATGGAAATATATTTTGTTATCATCATAAACAAAACTTACAGGGACGGAATAAGGATACCCATCTTCTCCGCTGATAGCAAGCGTTCCAAAAGAAGCATCTTTTAAAATGTTTGTGGCATCTTCATTCGTCAGTGCCTTGTCTTTTCTTCTCATTTCTCTGAACATTTTCTTTACCTGTCCCTTTCAATTATAATAAGTGCTGTAAACCTGGTTTCAACAATTATATCATGGAAGCGTCCGGTTTCCTACATTCCATTCATTTCATAAGGTTTTTACCCTAGACGAAACATGAAAATCTGGTATATAATGTAAGGCATGAAACCCAAAGAGATTATCATAAGATTCGTAAAAGGATTTGTCATCGGCTCGTCAATGCTCATACCGGGTGTAAGCGGCGGAACGATGGCAATTATTTTGAATATATATGACCAGCTGATCAACGCTGTCAGCCGAATAAGAAGCGACATAAAAGGGAACACCCTGCTCCTTCTTAATTATGCTGTAGGCGGACTTGCCGGCATACTCATCCTGTCGAAACCTCTCCTTTATATAGTAGACAACTGGCCGATGCCGTCACTTTACTTTTTCACAGGCTGCATCATTGCCAGCATACCGCCTCTATATATGAGGGCAAAAGAAGATAAAATCAAAATAAGGAATATCTTCGTGGCAATAATAGGTATTGTCATAGGGGTGTCACTGGAGTTGATACCGGAAGGTCTGTTTGACGCCGGTAACGAAATGTCCGTAAAAATGTTCATGCTTCTCGTTTTGGCGGGATTTATAATCGCTGTTGCATTGATATTGCCGGGGATAAGCGGGTCGTATATGCTGCTCATATTCGGTATGTACACAGTTACGCTGGAAGCCTTGAGAAACTTTGATGTGGTATATCTGTTTCCGATTGTAATCGGCCTTTTCATAGGAACTTTCGGGACCGCCAGAGTCATCGACAATCTCATGGCGAAGCATCCGCAGTTCATATATATGCTTATTATCGGATTTATGATAGGGTCACTTTATGAAATATTTCCCGGGGTCCCAAAGGGCATAGATATTCCTATTTCGACAGTTTGCCTTATCGCAGGATTTGCAGTTATATTCCTGCTGGTTTCCGGAGGCAAAAAGGCAATCACTAAAAGAGACAGACAGGAGATAGACTGATGCTGTTACTTCTTATATTGATAGTTGCTGCTGTGATCGGCGGCATAATCGGAAGGTATCTTAAGAAAAACGGCAAAGATATAAAACACATGGGGAAGATCCAGACTGCTACGGTGTTTTTTCTTGTATTTTTTATGGGCATGAGAATAGGTTCGGATGAGAGGATACTTGATTCAATAGAATCTATAGGCATATCAGCAGTGGTGGTATCAGTTGCGACCATGGGCGGAAGCGTACTTGCTGTTTATATCTTGAGAAAATGTCTGAAGCTTGATAGGCACGGAGACAAGCAGAATGATTAGAGGCATTATTATTGCAGTCATCGCAGGCTTATTATTTGGATTTTTCCTGGCTCCCGACGTACTTATAAATGCGGCAGGAATAATAATTACAGCCTCTCTGGTCTTTCTGATCTTTACGGTCGGTATAGATTTGGGCAAACAGGAAAATCTGTTTGCGGATATAAAAAGGGAAGGTTTCGGAGTTCTCCTCATACCCATCGCCGTCATATTGGGAACACTTTTTTTCGGCGGACTGACAGCCCTTGTGCTGCCATATGATTTGGGTGAGATGCTGGCTATAAGTGCGGGAATGGGATGGTATACTTTAGTGCCTGCAATGCTTATGGATTATTCAAACGAGCTGAGTGCAGTTTCTTTCCTGCATAATGTGCTGAGGGAACTGGGCGGAATAATACTCATCCCAATCGTAGCAAAGAGGATCGGATGGCTTGAGACCATAAGCCTGCCCGGTGCAGCATCGATGGATGTCTGCCTGCCGCTTATTGAAAGAACAACCGGCCCCAAAGTAGCTATATATTCGTTTATGTCGGGAGCCGTTTTGAGCATAGCTATACCATTTATGGTGACAGCCATAATGAATATATTTTTAGTTTGATATTAGATTAAAGGAAGGAAATAAAAATGACTAATTTGGAAAGTAAATTCACCGGAAGTAAAGATTATGTGGTAACGGAGGATCTGCAGAATGCCGTCAATGTTGCCATTGCACTTCAGAAGCCTCTGCTGATCAAAGGTGAACCGGGAACAGGAAAGACAATGCTGGCTAGAGCTATCTCAGAAGGACTTGATCAGGAGCTGGTGATCTGGAATATAAAATCGACAACAAAAGCTCAGGACGGACTTTATGTTTATGATACAGTTCAGCGTCTTTACGACAGTCAGTTCGGTGAAGGCGATGTTTCTGACATCAAAAAATATATAAAGCTGGGTAAACTGGGTGAAGCATTTACAAATAATAAGCAGGTGGTTCTCCTCATTGACGAGATCGACAAAGCTGACTTGGAATTTCCAAACGATCTTCTCTGGGAGCTGGACCAGATGGAATTCTATATTCCTGAAACAAAAGAAACCATAAAGACAATACAGAGACCAATAGTCATTATCACATCCAATGCCGAGAAGGAACTCCCCGATGCATTTTTGAGGCGCTGTATTTTCCACTACATAGCATTCCCGGAAGCTGACAAGATGGAAGAGATAATCAGAGTTCATTATCCCAATATCGACGAAACTCTCATGGCACAGGCTATGGATAAGTTCTACGAAATTAGAGAAATGAAGGAACTTCAAAAAAAACCCAGCACATCCGAACTTTTGGACTGGCTCCAGGCACTGACACTTGCAGGCATTTCTCTTAAGAAACTGAAGGACGACATTCCATTCCTCGGCGTACTCCTGAAGAAAAACCAGGACATGGATACCTTAAGCGAAATCAATACAAAGGGTTACACAACAAAGAGGTGGCTATAGAATGTTCATTGCTTTTTTCTATTTAATAAGAGCAAGAGGTCTCAAGGTCTCATTTAATGAATGGATGACCCTCATCGAAGCCATGGACAAAGGTCTGGCCGAGTCAAGCCTGACAGGTTTTTACAATCTGTGCCGAAACGTCATCGTAAAAAGCGAAGCCGATTACGACAAATTCGACATTGCATTCGCTGAATACTTTCATGGTATCGAAACTCCTGAGGATCTCCCCGATGAGTTTTGGGACTGGCTCAATAGCGATGTCAAAGTCAAGGACATCAATGATACTTCAATGCTTGATGATTATCTTCTTGAACTTGAGGAGCTTCAGAAAAGATTTGAGGAACGAAAGGAAGAACAGAAGGAAAGACATGACGGCGGGAACTATTGGATAGGAACCGGCGGGACTTCTACGATGGGACACAGCGGGTTCCATGAAAGGGGCATAAGAGTAGGCGGAGAAAGCCGTCATAAGCGGGCAGTCCAGGTTGCCGGTGAACGTAATTTCCGTGACTTCAGACAGGATAACATCCTTGATATAAGGCAGTTTCAGATGGCTTTCAGAAAGCTCAGGCAGTTTTCATCCAGGATAGATGAACAGAAAACCGAGCTGGATATCGACCAGACAATAGATGAAACCAGCGATAATGCCGGTACTCTTAAACTGGTCTATGAGAAGCCCAGAAAGAACACAGTAAAGCTTCTGGTCCTCTTTGATTCCGATGGATCCATGATGCCATACAGCAGGTTATGTAACAGGCTTTTCCAGGCTGTCAGCAGATCCAACCACTTCAAGGATCTCAAAGTTTTTTACTTCCATAACTGTATTTACGAAAAGATGTATACTACTCCTCATTGCAGGAAGGGTGACTGGATCGATACAGAATGGATACTCAAGAATCTGAATGAAGAATACAAGGTGATTTTCGTCGGGGATGCAACCATGGCACCGTCCGAACTTCTTAGTAGAGGCGGCAACACTGTCATCGGATTATATAATGAAATACCCGGGGCAGAATGGCTGAATAGATTCAAGAAAAAGTACAACAAGACCATTTGGCTGAATCCGTTGAGAGAACATGAGTGGGAGTATGTATATGGTAATTACACCATAGAAATAGTAAGAGAAATATTCCCTATGTTCGAACTGACAGTAGACGGTATCGAAAGCGGGATCAAGAAATTGCTCGTAAACAAGTAGTACTAATTAGAAGTATCTGAATACGCCTTTAACCTTACCCAATATTTGTGCATTGTCAACGATTATAGGGCTAAGGGTAGGATTCTCCGGCTGCAGTCTTATGCGGCCGTCTTCTTTGTAAAATGTTTTGACTGTAGCTTCACTTTCGAAGCCGTCTATCATGGCAACGACGATCTCGCCGTTATTTGCTGTATTCTGCTGCTGGACGAGAACATAGTCACCGTCAAATATTCCCGCATCTATCATGCTGTCTCCATGTATGGTAAGCATAAAGTTCGTTCCGTTTATATATCTTGAAGGAACGGGGAAGCTGTCGTCGATATTCTCTTCGGCCAGTATTGGAGTTCCCGCTGCGATTCTGCCGACAACGGGTATATCCACTATATCCAGACGGTCGATATCAGGCACTGTCAAATCGTGCTCCTCATCATCCATGGCCGCTTCCGTGAGCATAAGAGCTCTCGGTTTTGCCGGATCCTTTTTGATAAAGCCTTTTTTCTCAAGTCTTTCAAGATCCTTATGAGCAGTAGATGTGGACTTGATATTCATAGCGGAGCAGATTTCTCTTACAGTTGGAGGATAACCTTTTTTTGTTATCTCTTTTTTCATATATTCAAGTATTTCTTTTTCTCTTGGTTTAAGTGTATCCATACTATATTATGCCTCAATTGAGGCAACCCCTCCTTTCAGGGAATGAACATCAGTTTCTCTTGTTATGGATTCTATCATAAAAAGAACAAAAAGTAAACGTCTGTTTGCGCCGTGTTCGCACATAATAGGTAGAAAAGAAAAATCCTTGATTATTTTACTAAGTTCCTTTTTTGGTTCGTATAAAAGAATTTAGAGTGAGAAGAAAAATCAGGTTTTTTGGTCAATATTATCAGTATAGGGTGATTCTGGCACTGCAATTCCGCAATATTGGACAGATATTCGAGTATCGGGAGCGCAATCCACCCGATACAAGCGAATTTGACCAAAAATCGGCGTTTTTCCAAAATTACTGTCAGGTTCCAACTACTAGTCAGATCCAAATTACTGTTAGGCCCAAACTACTAGTCAGGCCAAAATGTGGAGTAGAAAACACCCCGGTTCAGTAACCGGGGTATTTTCTGTGATGTGTGTTGTGTGTAAATGCTTATTTACATTTTGTCTACTGAATCGAGTACCTTGTCCATAACTGTCATGTATTCTCTTAATTCTTCTTCTGTAATGGTGAGTGGTGGCGCAACCATGATGCCGTTTTCGTTGTTGTATGTTGCGAATCCTTCATTTTTCAGCATTCCAACGACCTTTGCGGTATCTGGGATCGAGAATGGCTCTTTGGTACCTCTGTCCTTTACCAGTTCGACCTGAGCGAAAAGTCCGATGTATCTGACTTCTCCGATGCATTCATGTTTTTTGTAAAGGTCATCCAAAAGGTCTCCCAGAATCTTTCCGACTTTAGCTACGTTTCCTGCTATATCAAGTCTTTCGTATTCTTTGATAGCAGCCACTGCTACAGCGCATCCCATTGGATGAGCATTGTATGTAAGCCCGTTGAACATCTTGTTTTCTTCATAGTGGTCACAGAATCTCTTTGTAGCTATGACTCCGCCTAGAGGAACGTATCCGCAGGTGGATCCTTTTGCGAATGTTACCAGGTCGGGGGTCACATCGAACTGGTGGAAAGCAAACTTTGTTCCTGTACGATAGAATCCGGCCATTACCTCGTCACATACCATCATGATGTTGTATTTTGTGCAAAGCTCTCTTACGCCCTTCATGTAGCCTTTAGGCGGGATCAGAACTCCGTTTGAGCCTACGACTGTTTCTAGGAAGATGCCTGCGATAAGGTCCGGGCCTTCTCTTTTTATCATATCGTGGAGGATGTTCAGGTAGTATTCGGTGATTTCTTCTTCATTTCTGAAATCGACCTGTTTTGGAGCTCTGTAAGGATACGGACCATCAAAGTGATAGAATCCCGGTACTCCGGGCTCTGCTATGAATCTTCTCGGTTCGCCTGTAAGTTCTGATGCTCCCAGTGTTGCACCGTGATAGGATCTGTACATTGACAGAAATTTCCATTTGCCGGTTATAGCTTTACACATTTTGATTGCATTTTCATTTGCTTCTGCGCCAGCATTTGTAAAAAATATCTTTGCGTCTTTCAGCCCTGAGAATTCGACGAGAGCTTTTGCGGCTTCCGATCTAACATCAACAGCATATCCCGGTCCCATGAACGGCATTTTTTCTGCCTGTGATTTTATAGCATCGATCAGAGCCTTATTTCCGTGACCCAGGTTTGAGTTAACAAGCTGTGCCGACATATCGGCATACTTGTTCCCGTCTTTGTCCCAGAAATAGATACCTTCTGCTTTTACGACTTCCATGGGATTAAGATCTTTCTGTGCGCTCCATGAATGTAAATTGAACTTTTTACTCATCTCTGTATAATTCATCATATACTCCTTATTATCAACTTTTTCCGTTATCTGATATATTGTCAATTATTTAAATGCGTTTCTGATCTTTTCGCTGAACAGATCTTCATCTGCCGGCTGCCAGTTTGCTATTGGTCTTGAGACATATACGAAATTCAGGAGGTCTCTCCATGTCGCGTTATGTGAGATGCTGTTGTTGCCCCATGTTCCGCAGCCCAGAGTCATTGACATTGGATAACCTGATGTCCATGAACCTGAATTAGTAAGTGACTGAGGCTGGTTTACGCAAACCTTGCAAACCGGAATGGTTTCGCCCATCTTTGAGACTCTTTCATCTTTGGTCGTATGGATACTTACGCTGTGTCCCTTACCCTGATAATCCAGAATCTTCAGCATTTTAGCAAGAGCATCTTCGAAATCCTTTGCTTTTCTTACGCCGGAAACAGGTGAAAGCTTTTCGCCTGTGAACGGAAATTCATTTCCGTATCCGCCGTTTTCTTCAGCCATGATCATCTTTGTGCCTTCAGGAACCTGAATGTCTGCCATATTAGCTATGGTTGCCGCACTCTGTGCGACGATGTGTCTGCTGAGATCGTGATTTGCAGGGCTTTCAGGCCACAGAGCCTTGAGAAGCTTTTCTTTTGCCGGATCATCTTCTTTAATGAGATATCCGCCTGCTTTAGCCATTTCATCCATGAATTCGTCATAGCACTCTTCCAGAACGATGAGGTTATTCTCTGTTGAACATGAAGTAGCGTTGTCGAATGTCTTTGATTTTACGATTTTTTCTGCAGCATCTTTAAGATCAGAAGTTCCGTCTACGATACATACTACGTTTCCCGTGCCTACGCCGATTGCCGGTGTGCCTGATGAGTAAGCCTGCTTGACCATCGGTGTTCCGCCTGTTGCCAGTATAAAGTCACACTGGAGCATAAGCTGCTGTGAACACTCTACAGATACATATTCAGGGTCGATTGCCTGAACCAGATCCATTGGAGCGTCGAACTTCTTAAGAACGCTTCTGATTCTTTCGGTAACTTCCGCGTTTACATTTCTTGCTTTCGGGTGGGGAGCAAGAATGATCGCATTTCTGGTCTTAAGAGCCATCAGGGACTTAACGACAGGAGTGGCTTCGCCGTTTGTAACGGGGATGATAGCTCCTATGACGCCCATGGGTCTTGCATAGGTTTCCATTCCTCTTTCTTTATCTTCACTGTAAAGACCTACGGATTTTTCACCCTTCATTTGGGTCCATGTTCCCTTGACCTTACCGAACATTTTAGCCTGTTTATCGGCTGGCACTCCCATGCCGGATTCAGCTACCAGTTTTTCTCCGAATTCCAGAGCAACTTCCGGTATAGTAAGTGCGTAAGCGACCGCTTCGCACAGCTCGTCTACTTTTTCCTGAGAAAAACCTTCTGCAACTTCCTGGGCTTTGCGTCCTTTTTCGATTATACCTGCAACATATTCTTCATAGTTTACTGCCATTAATCCATCCTCCTTTGATGATGCTTCATTAATAAAGACGAGGATCGCCTTTTACTTATGTTCAAATATATAGCAATATATGTGCCAAATTGGATAAAAGTATTCATGATGCCCGCAATCGTTGAAAATGTGGGGACAGATAGATTTAAAAAAGTTAGTGGTTTGTTAATGGAAAAAACAGAATCGATACACAAATGCATCGATTCTGTGGTGTGGTGTCGAACGACTCTTGAGTGGCGTTGAAATGGGGGAACTTGGGGCGCGATGCAATAATGTATCTGTGATCCAATTGTGAATCGAAAATTACTCTTCTTCTGAACCGATGTTGTATTTTTGCAGTTTTCGGACTATAGTGGGCTGACTTACTCCAAGAATTTTAGCCATTTTTCTCGTACTTTTATACTTGCCCTTCGCATTCAGCAGAATTTCTTTTTCTTTCGCTTCCATGGCTCTAGTCAAATTAAGATCGCTTTCTGTGCTGACATGGGAAGGGTTTGTTCTGTTTTCGCTTACAAAGTTTATGATATATTCGGGCAGGTCTTCCGGTTCTATGTTATTCTTCCGGGTGGTGATCATCAGTCTTTCCAGTATGTTCTGAAGTTCCCGGACATTACCAGGCCAGCTGTATTCCGAAAGGATGGCGATTGTCTCCGGTGCGATATGTTTATGATCGTTCATCTCCTTATTGTTCTCGTTCAGAAAGTGATTGATAAGAGGGATGATATCTTTGACCCTGTCTCTTAAGGGCGGAACATAGATTGGAACAACATTTAGCCGATAATAAAGATCTTCTCGGAATTCTCCGCTCCTGACCAGAGAATAGAGGTCTTTGTTTGTTGCGGATATTATTCTGACATTGACAGGGATTGCGGTCACCCCGCCGACTCTTGTCACTTCTTTATCCT
The DNA here is from genome assembly GCA_031553035.1 of Anaerovoracaceae bacterium. Taxonomy (GTDB): domain Bacteria; phylum Bacillota; class Clostridia; order Peptostreptococcales; family Anaerovoracaceae; genus JAVBLY01. Next base: position 237,284 of record JAVBLY010000005.1, read on the forward strand.
GAAGGACCTGCAGCAATTTGACCTGAAGGTTCAGAGGAAGTTCGGATATTTCGTCTAGGAAAATTATCCCTTCATCTGCCGCTTCGAAAAGTCCTGACTTGCCTTCACTTCTGGAGCCGGTAAAAGCGCCACTTTCGTAACCGAAAAGTTCGGATTCCATAAGGTTTTCCGGTATTGCTCCGCAGTTAACTTTGATGAACGCCTTCTCACTTCTGTTTCCGTTTTCGTGAAGAAGTCTTGCTATGACTCCTTTGCCTACACCGGATTCTCCGGTTATAAGAACAGTTGAATCTATCTCTGCCAGTCTCTTTACCAGCTGCAGGACATTGAACATAGCCTGGCTTTGAGCTATTACGTCACCGGTATAAAACTTCTCCTGACTTTTGATACCGTCAAGTGTACTCTGGACAAATTCCAACTCATTCTGGAGGCTGACCAGCTCAGTAATATCTCTTGAAGTCGAAATGATCGTTGACAGGTTCCCGTCATCGTCAAGTAAAGGGGTACCGGTCGATAAAATCCTGTTTCCGTCTTTATTTTGATGTATGATATCCACCTGTTTCCCTGATTCCAAAACCATTCGGGCTACCGAGGGGACAAATATCCCTTCATCTTCAAGGTGACTGATGTGCCTTCCGATGACATCTTCTCTTTTTATTCTGTACAGCATCTCGCAGGCTTTATTGATCCAAAGAGTATTGCCGTTTGCATCATCGATAAAGACAGCATCATCCACGCTGTCAAGTACTCTGTATAGCTCTTTTTTTGAAAGAGAGCTGTAGGCCATTTCTTTTTCTTTATCTCTTGTTTTCATCATCTATATGTTTTGGTGCCTCTTGATCTTCTTTGTTGTGGTCTTTTCGAATTCATCTTGCCTGATCATCATATTTCTTACCCGCTTATAAACCGGCAGCTCCATATTCATGGCACTGACCGTAGTTTTTATGAAGTCGTAGATTTCTTCGTCGTCGGCATCTATCCCCAGCTCTTCATGGATCACTTCCATGTTCGGTCTTATCTGTGCCGCAACTATTGTGTCTCCTGCGGGATTTTCTTCATCCACTGCGCCGTATACAAGAATCTCCTCTATATATCTGCTGACTAGAAAATATGTCTCTATTTCTTCTGGATAAATATTCTTTCCGGTTTTAGTTACAATGACATTTTTTTTCCTGCCGGTGATGTATAGCCAGCCCTTATCGTCAATAAATCCAAGGTCCCCGGTATGAAACCAGCCGTCTTTTATAACTTCATCCGTCGCTTTTTTATTTTTATAATATCCCAGCATTACATTGGGACCTTTATAGATAATCTCTCCGATACCTTCATCGTCGTTATTGATTATTTTTAATTGGCCGCTGCTGACAACGGGACCAACAGAGCCTGCCTTTTTATATGTATTTTCAAAATCAGGTGTACCCGAAACCAGAGGGGAACATTCAGTCAGTCCATAACCTTGAACCATTCGTATCCCAAAATCCTCAAACCCCCTTATAACTTTTGGATCAGCTGCTGCAGCTCCGCTTACCACCAGCCTGAGTTTTCCTCCGAATTGCTTGTAAATGCTGGAAAAAATCTGTTTTTTCAGATCAAGGCCCATTGCCGCGAGAGTCTTATTCAGATTCACCCCCATTGAAAGAAGCTTGGTACGCTTCGTTCTTGCGGCTTCTTTAAGTATTTTATTATACATGGACTCAACGATGAGAGGTACAGCGATCAAAACGGATGCCTTAGCTTCCTTGAAGTTCTTTGCCACATATTTCAGCCCTTCAAAAAACGCAACCGATGCTCCCGAATAGAGAACTGTTGCGATGCCTATTGTGGACTCGAACGTGTGGTGAATGGGCAATAGTGACAGTGATCTGTCACTTGGATATACCTTAACAATCTTGCTTATATCCATGATATTTGATGTTATATTTCTGTGACTCAGCATCACGCCTTTTGCGTTGCCCGTTGTCCCCGATGTGAAGAGGATCATATGCATGTCATTTGGGTCGATCATCGTGGTCATATATGTGGTATCTCCATTATTAATAAGTGATTTACCTTCATTAATGAGAATGTCCATATCGCAGATCTCTTTTGGATACTGTCTTATTTCAAATTTATGATCCACAAGAGAAAAATCGATTTTACTTTCAAATTCTTCGGTATAAAAAACAGCCTTGCAGTCAGCCTGACTGATAAGATTATTGATTTCATTTGCGCTCAGCTCTTTATCAAGGGGAACAGCAACCCCGGCGCCACAAACTACCGCATAGTACGCAAGCACAAAATGATAGCAATTTGAGCCTATTATTGCGATTTTCTGGCCTTTTAATCCTTTATCCAGAAGCCTTGTGCCAAGAGAATTAACGTCGCTCATAAATTTGAGATAACTGATTTCTTTATAGTCTCCGCCTTTTTCGACCTTTTGCAAAAAAGCCGGATTTTTTCCATATAGAGAAACGCTCTGGTTCAGCATATCTTTAAGATCGGTTATTTTTCTTGTTACATAGTATTTTTCTATATCGTTGAAATTATCTTCCATATGTTAACCTTCCTGTCAGTAAAGTATATCAGAGTGATTCATTTTCGTATATATTAATATTAATTTAACGCATGGGCGTTTGAAAATCTTCAAAACGGATAAAATATATGGTAGAATAAGAAAATCTATTTTGAAAAGGGAGTGAGAGAATGCTTGCATTTATAGGCAGCTTTATGTTCATAGGTATCATGCTTGTTGTGAATTTTGCAATAAGCTGGTGGAACGCCAGAACGGTAGGCAAGATGTGGTCCGAATCCAAAGCTATAGGCGGGTTCCCAAGAGTACTTGCAATTAGCGGATACATAATGTCCATTGCCGGATTCACCATGGTATATGTAACAATACTCATGGTATTGGTCAGTACTTTGGGAACATATTTCGAATTTCTGGACCAGGCCACCGCAGAGCTACTTATGAGTTTCGTCGGAGATCTGTCATATGTACTGATAATGATGGCTATTATTCCTACCGGTATAATCATCTGGATCAACAGCCTCATAACTTTCTGGAAGCATAAGAACCTAAGAACAGGCGGTGTTGCACTTTGGAATACCATCGCAACAGTCAGTAATGTAATAAGCGCCGCAAGACATATGCCTTCCGCATTCAACGGCATCAAAAAAGCCCTCAGCAACAATGATCGCGGAAGTGGTAATATAATCATCCTGGGCATAATAATAGTACTAGCGGCCATTCTTGGCGGATATTTTACAGCATCAGCCATCATGCACAGGCAGGATCGAAAGTACGATCTGGTTGAAAAGGTCACAGGCCAGAAACTGGCACAGTAAAATGAAAAAACAGATAACTGAGTATATGGAATTCATCGAAAGCGAATTGAAACGCCTTGATAACAGCAGGGAAAAAGACTTGGATGAACTTGCAAAACTAAATCAGCAGATGATCGAGGATTTTCGCCATGAAAGATTTGTACATCTGATCATCACCCTCTTTTTTGCTCTTATGGCAATAGTTTGGTTTATTGTAACATTAGGCCTTATGTGGATGGGACCTTCAGAATATGTAGGAACATACATGGTGATCCTCCTCGGAGTGCTTACCTTGCTGTTTTTGGTTGTTGATGCCTTTTACATACGACATTATTATTTTCTTGAAAACAATATCCAGAAGCTGTATGGATACAATGAAAAAATATACAGCCTCAAAACAAAGGAGTAGATTATGCCAGCAAACGGCAAAATCATAAACAACAAAAAAATCGCAAATCAGATGGTCAGTAAAGTGCTGATCATGCTTTTGGTCAGTGCACTGCTAATCGGTATAGTAAGCGTAAGCATTTTCAGAAACGAAAATATCAAAACTTCGAAGGCTTACGCAAATTACATTACGGAAGGCATAGTGGCAAGTATAGAAGTATCCGAAATAATGAAGTCTGTCGACTCAGGAAAAAAAGACGAGTACTGGACGGAGATGAAAACATATCTTGACAAAGTGAAAACCAGTGCTGATGCCGAGTATTTGTATATTGCCTATTTTGAAGGGGATAGAGTATTTTATTATGTCGAAGGCGAAAGACCAAATGACACTCCCGATATGATAGCCGGATTTGCCGAAGAAGCGCGTTTGGATGATTTTAAGACAGAGCTGATGGAAGGAGTTAAATCGGGTGATGTGGTCAATGATTATGATTACTATACAAATTATGGAAGAGTAATTACTGGATACTCACCTATAAAGGACGAAGGTGGAAATATTGTGGGTTTTGTCGGTGTCGATCTTGACGGAAGCAATGTATTTAATGTAACTCTGAAATTTATAATTGTTATCGCCGCAATCATATTGATAGTCAGTATGATAATGGGATTCATATTCAGAAGGAATGTCAATAAGTTTATAGGCAAGCCTATCATGCAAATAACCGATGCTGCTCATAGAATGGCAGAGGGAGACATAGATGTGAATCTTGATACTAGTGTTAGAAATGAAATAGGCCTACTGAGGGAAACATTTAATGAGATGAACGATGCCGTCAGAAACCAGGCTCGGATAATAGAGAAAATGGCGGAAGGAGACTACCGTGAACATATCGATATTAGATCCGGTAATGATGTAATGAATAAGTCTATCAACAATCTTCTGGATTCAAACATCAGGTCGGTATACAAGACTCTTGAAGCTTCAAAGCAGGTGGCAAGAAGCGCATCTGAAATAGAAGCCGGATCCCAGTCTGTCGCTGCAGGTGCAAATGAACAGGCTCAGACAATAGAAGAGTTCAGATCAATGATGAATAATCTTACGGAAGTTGCAAGTGATAATGCAAAGAGCATTTCAGAAGTCGATCTGGCTACCACTGATGCCTCGGCTAAACTGAAAGACACCGTGGCCATAATAGAGGATCTGGTCAGTTCTCTGAGCCAAATATCCATCAATGCAAAAGAAATTTCTTCTGTTATGCAGCTTATCGACAATATCGCTTTCCAGACCAACATCCTTGCTCTCAACGCAGCTGTTGAGGCCGCAAGAGCGGGGCAGCACGGAAAGGGGTTCTCAGTAGTTGCGGATGAAGTGAGGCAGCTTGCAAATAAATCGGCCGACGCTGCCAGAGAAACCGAGGCCATGCTGACAGAAAACTTTTCTGCCATGGAAGAGGGGAGCAAGAAAGCAAATCTTGGAAACGAGAGTATCAATAGTGTTTCAGAAGCATCGAATGTCATCTTTGAATCTATGAGAAGGATCGAAGAAGCGGCTGCGAATCAGGCTGATTCCATCAAGCAGATAATGCTTAGAATTGAAGAGTTCTCCGTTGTGATCCAGAAGAATTCCACCATGTCGGAAGAAAGTGCAACCGCCGCCGCACAGCTATCGGCTTTATCAAGAGAACTCGAACATATTATGGAAGGGTTTAAATTCAGCCATGAGGATGTGGAGAAATACACAAAGAAATGAACTGATTATTCTTACTAAGGTATTGACTTGCAAGTGTTGCAGGTGGTAATATATCAAGGTACAACAAAGAAGAAGTTATTCGCTTCTCACCTCGTAGGCGCTCAGCAGGCAGGTTAATAAACAAAATGCCCGTAGTAAAAGCGGGTAAGTGATTATGTTTATTGAGGCGGATACAAAATGTATCCGCTTTTTATATTTACATTTTACGCAGTATTGGAGGTGTAAACAATCAAAAAGACTAACTTTATCAACGAAGAAATTCGTGCAAAAGAACTGAGAGTCATCGATGGTGATGGTCAGCAGGCTGGAATACTGGGGCTTGATGAAGCACTGGATCTGGCCGAAAAAAGCAATTTGGATCTGGTCCTGATTTCGCCCAATGCAAACCCACCGGTTGCCAAAATCATGGACTATGGCAAATATCACTATGAACTTCAAAAGAAGGAAAAGGAAGCCAAAAAAAAGCAGAAGACCATCCAGGTCAAGGAAATCAGGCTGAGCACCTTCATTGAAGAGCATGATATAAAGGTGAAGGCAAACAACGCCTGCAAGTTTCTTAAAGAGGGGAACAAGGTCAAGGTCAGCCTCAGATTCAAAGGGAGAGAGCGTGGCAGGACAGCTAATGGATTCGAAGTCATGGAAAGGTTTGCACAGCTTACTGAAGAGTTTGGGAAGCCTGAAAAGCGTGCAGCATTCGAAGGCCGAAGCCTAATGATGATACTGGCTCCTTTCAGCGAAAAGGATAAAGCCAGGAAAGAAAAAGAAGAAAAAGACAAAAAATAATTTAATAAATATTGAAAAAGAAAGGAAATATAAAGATGGCAAAGAACAAAATGAAATCGCACAGAGGGGCCATGAAAAGATTCAAACTTACCGGAACCGGCAAACTCAAGAGGCATAAAGCAAATAAACAACATATCCTCACTAAGAAAAGTGCCAAGAGAAAAAGGGGACTGAGGAAAGCTACTACACTTGGAAGCGCCGACATCAAGAGAATCAAGGCTGCGATCGCAAAGTAATAAGGAAGGTGAATCAAAATGGCAAGAGTTAAAAAAGGAAAAAACGCACATAAAGGACATAAAAAAGTATTGGACCAGGCAAAAGGATTTTACGGTCAGAAGAGCAAGGTATTCAGGGCTGCAAATCCTGCTGTTATGAGATCACTTGCAACAGCTTACGTTGGAAGAAAGAATAAGAAGAGAGATTTCAGAAGACTGTGGATTACCAGAATAAATGCCGGCGCAAGAATGAATGGCATATCATACAGCAATCTAATGAACGGTCTTAAAAAATCAGGAATAGAGATAAACAGAAAAATGCTGTCAGAAATGGCAATAACAGATGTTTCAGGATTCGCAGAACTGTGTGAAACCGCTAAAAAGGCGGTCAAATAAAGCGAGGTTGTATAATGAGATGTCCATTTTGTGACAATATCGATACCAAGGTTATCGACTCAAGACCCACCGAAGAAGGTCACGCCATAAGGCGAAGGCGTGAATGCGAAAAATGCGGAAAACGTTTCACCACCTATGAAAAGGTCGAAGAAATAACTCTCATGGTCATCAAGAAGGATGGCAGCAGAGAAGCATTTGACAGAAACAAAATAATGAACGGAATAATTCGAGCCTGTGAGAAGCGTCCTGTTCCAATGTCGGAAGTTGAGAAGATCGTAAGCGATATAGAGCGGGGTCTCAACAACATGATGGAAAAGGAAATGGAAAGCAATATTATCGGCGAGTTCGTAATGGAACACCTCAAGGAAATCGATGATGTCGCCTATGTTCGTTTTGCTTCGGTTTACAGACAATTCACAGATGCCGAAAGCTTCAGAAGTGAAATAGAAAAGCTTCTGAGTAGCGGTAGTGACAAACTTAAAAAGGATAAAAAAAATGACCGATAAAGTTTATCAGATAGCTATAGACGGACCTTCCGGTGCAGGAAAAAGCACCATTGCGAAACACATAGCAAGAGAACTTAATATCGATTATATCGATACCGGAGCTATGTACAGAGCCGTAGCATATAAAATGCTTCAGAAAAAAATCGATAATGATGATTTAGATGCTTTAAGCGAGATGCTTGAGCATACCGATGTTGATTTTTCCGGAGGAGAAACCCTTCTGGATGGTAAGTCTGTAAATGCTGTTATCAGGACTCCTGATGTTACAAAAATGGCATCGTCATGCTCGGCAGTTCCCGCTGTCCGTGAAAAGCTGGTAGCCCTGCAAAGAGAAATGGGCGTTAAAAAAAGTGTGATAATGGACGGCAGAGATATAGGGACAAATGTTTTTAAAAATGCTGTTTTTAAGTATTACATTACCGCATCAGTAGATGAAAGGGCTCAAAGGCGATTCAGGGAGCTTCAGCTGAAGGACGAAAATACAAAGCTCTCCGATGTAAAAAAAGATATCGAACAGAGAGATTTAAACGACTCTACCAGAAAGCTGAATCCCTTGAGAAGGGCAGATGATGCAAAACAAGTCGACACAACGGGTTTGGGGATCACTGAAGTCACTGAACTCATTCTTAATGACATAAAGGAGAGACTATGTCAATTGTAAGACCGTACAGGGCCTTGAGGCCTGCAAAAGAGTACGCAGAGAAAGTGATTTCTCTGCCGTATGATGTCATGAACAGAACCGAAGCAAAAAAAATGGCCGAAGGCAACCCATACAGCTTTCTCAATATCTGCAGATCCGAGATCTGCCTGCCGGATGAGGTGAATCCATACGACAGATCCGTATATGAGAAGGCAAGAGACAATATAAAGGATTTTCTTGAAAAGGGCATCTTCATCAGAGAAGACAAGCCTGTTTTTTATGTCTACAGGCAGGTTATGAACGGTTTGACCCAGTCCGGGCTGGTCGCCACTGTCTCAATAGACGAATATGAGAACGACATAATCAAAAAGCATGAACTGACCAGAGTTGAAAAGGAAAAAGATAGAATCAATCATTTCGACGTCTGCAATTGCAACACTGAACCGGTATTTTTAACCTATCGGGACAATGAAGAGATCACAAAAATCACAGATTCATGGATGGCAGATCACGATGCGGAGTATGAATTCGTGACAAGTGACGGTATCAAACACGAACTCTGGGTAATCACCGATGAAGTATTGATAAAAACGATAGAAGAGCTTTTCGCTGACGTCGCAGCACTTTATATAGCCGATGGACATCACAGATCTGCTTCTGCCTACAAGGTGGGCAAAAAGAGAAGGGAAGAGAATCCCGGCTACACCGGGGATGAGGAGTTCAATTTTTTTGAGGCTGTAATATTTCCGGCCGGAGACTTAAATGTATTCGACTACAACAGAGTGGTCAAGGATCTGAATGGCCTTTCTGAAGATGAATTCATGAAAAAGATAGAAGAAAATTTCAATATCGAAGCAAAAGGCCAAGAATACAAGCCTGAATCAAAGCATGATTTCGGAATGTATATAGATAAAAAGTGGTATAAACTGACAGCAAAGGAAGATTCTTTTAATGAGAATGATCCCATAGAATCACTGGATGTGAGCATACTTCAGGACAATTTGCTGGGACCGGTTCTTGGCATAGAAGATCCCAGAACTGACAAAAGGATCGATTTCATCGGCGGGATCAGAGGTCTTAAGGAGCTGGAGAGAAGAGCAGATGATGATATGAAGGTTTCGTTTGCGGTCTATCCAGTTTCAGTTGAAGATCTCATCGACGTGGCGGATGCTGGAATGATAATGCCTCCTAAATCCACATGGTTCGAGCCCAAACTGGGCAGCGGGCTCTTTCTCCATGAGCTGTAATATGTCACATAAATGAATTGTATTTGCAACCTAACTGATTGAATAGATGCAAAAAAAATGATATAATTTTAACTCGGGTGTGGTTAGCCTGAGAGAGTATTAAAAGAGAAAATAACGGTGCATTTTTCTTAAAAAGGAGAAATGAAATGCCGCTTATTAAAGAACTTCCCTATAGCGAAAGACCTAGGGAAAGAATGCTGAGTCAGGGTGCCGGAATGCTTTCAAATACTGAGCTTTTGGCAATACTGATAGGTACGGGCACAAGGAATGAATCGGCCATGAGTCTGGCCGAACAAATTATTTCCAAAGAGGAGGAAGGACTGCATTTTCTTGGTTCTGCGGTCCCACAGGAATTATCTGAGATATCCGGTGTGGGAGAGGCAAAATCATGTCAGATAGCTGCCGCCATCGAACTGGGAAAGCGCCTGGCAACAAAACCGCGGGCAAAGCGTTTGAACATAGGATCCCCCGAAGATATCGCATCCATATTCATGGAGGAGATACGGTATCATAAAAAGGAATCTTTCAAAATCCTTCTTCTGAATAAAAAGAATGAAATAATATCTGTCGAGGATATTTCCACCGGAAATATAGATACTTCCATTGTGGATCCCAGAGAGGTGTTCAATCCCGCCATCAGGAAAAGCGCCGGTTCCATAGTTCTCGTGCACAATCACCCAAGCGGCAATCCTGAGCCAAGCAATGCTGACATAAAGGTCACTGAAAGGATAAAAAAAGCGGGAGAAATATTAGATATAAAGGTTGTCGATCATATAATAATCGGCGACGGAACATTTATAAGTTTTAAGCGAAAGAAACTGATATAAGAAAGAGAGGCATCAGCCAATGGTCGGTAATGTAGACATCGGAATTGATTTAGGAACTGCAAATACACTGATTTATGTTAAGGGGAAGGGTATTGTAATAAATGAGCCTTCCGTCATCGCTGTAGATAAATCCGCAAAAAAGGTGATCGCAGTAGGTCAGAACGCTAAGGTTATGCTAGGCAAATCTCCTAAGTATATTAAAGTCATAAGGCCTCTTGAAGAAGGTGTGATTTCAAATTTTGAAATGGCCGCTGTAATGCTCAAGGAATTCCTAGGCAGAGTTATGGTCAGGCCGGGCCCATTTTCCAAGATCAGAGTTGTTGTCGGTGTGCCGTCAGGCGTAACAGAAGTTGAGAAACGTGCGGTGGAAGAAGTAATAAGACAGATGGGCGCCAAAGAAGTTTTCATTATGGATGAACCAATGGCAGCCGCCATCGGATGCGGAATAGAGATAGAATCATCTGTAGGGTGCATGGTTGCCGATATCGGCGGCGGTACCTCGGATATCGCTATCCTAGCCCTCGAAGGCATCGTAACAAGTACTTCATTAAGACATGCCGGTGACAAGATCAACGAAGCCATAGTAAACTATATGAGAAGCAAGTATGAACTTCTGATTGGTGATCAGATGGCTGAGGAAGTAAAGAAAAACGTAGGATGTGCTTATGTTGAAGATAATGATGACGTCAAATGTGAAGCAAGCGGCAGAGATATAATAACAGGACTTCCCAGAACAGTCATCGTCAGCAGAAAAGAAATGCTGGGAGCTATCCAGGAACCTATCGAACAGATAATGGACGGTATCAAGCTAACACTTGAGAATGCTCCGCCGGAAATATCGGCAGATATAGTGAAAAACGGCATGATACTTACAGGCGGCGGTGCAAGGATCTTCGGACTGGATAAGCTTATCAAAAAGGAAACCGGTCTGGATGCCCATGTGGCGGAGAATGCACTCGAAGCCGTGGCTGAAGGTACCGGACTTAGCCTGGAAAACATTCAGCGACTTCAAAGGTACGCAAGCAATAAAAAGAAGTAAGGGGATATATTTATGAGATGGTTCAGAGATCATCCCAGAATCAGCATAGCACTGGTTGCTCTTCTGATTTTATTAATAATATTTTATGTTTCACTCCTCTCTGTGGGGAAGGATAATTTTCTTGGAAGAACTCTTGGCGTCGCTGTAGTGCAGGTTCAAAAGCCGTTTACCTATGTAGGTAATGCGATAGCAGGAAAAGTTACCAGCTTTACATCGGCTGATAAAACCGAACAGGAAAATGAAGAGCTCAAAGAGCGAGTCTATAAGCTTGAACAGGAACTTTCCCGGGAAAAGCTGAACAAGTCTGAACTTAAAGAACTGAAGCAGCTTTCAAAGGCATTCGAAAGCCGGGAAGCAATAACTGAATATGACCCTGTGGCGGCTGATATCATATCATACGACGGATCCAGCGTTTTCAACGTATTTACAGTTAATGCCGGCTCTGATTCGGGGATAGAAGTCAATGATGCTGTTATCAATGACAGCGGCCTTATCGGACGGGTGTCTACTGTCGGCAAAAACAATTGTAAAATAATAGCAGTCATAGACGAATCCAATAAAATCGGATTCCAAATGACAAAAAACCTGAGATTTAGAGGCGTATGTAAAGGCAATGGCGGAGACCAGCTGTCAGGTTATCTTTTTGATACAAGTTCTCCTGTCAGTGAAGGTGATGAACTTATTACCTCAGGGATAGGCGGTGTGTATCCGGCAGGTCTTATCGTCGGCAAGGTAAAGACAGTTGAAAGCAGGAGAGCCAGTCCTCTGAAAAATATAGTAATAGATCCTGCGGTCAATTTTAAAAGCATAAAAAAAGTTGCTGTCCTGACCGGAGACCCCAAAGCATCAGGTGATAACGAGGACAATTGATGAATACTAGGACCCAAAAAAGATATTTATACGGAGGGCTGGGATTTCTGCTTGCATTCATTTTGCAGACTACAGTCCTTAAACATATAGCAGTATTCGGACTGTCGCCTAATCTTATTCTATGTCTTGTGGTAGTATGCAGTTTTATATATGAGGAAAAAATAGGGTTGATATATGGAATAGCATTTGGGTTACTCCTTGATTTTGCGACCAATATTTATATAGGACCTTCATCAATAGCATTTGTACTTATTTATTTATTTGTGATAGCCATAAGAAGAGTTTTTAATCATGAGCGGCTGCTTCCCGAGCTTCTTCTTGCAGGGGTATCGACACCGCTTTACATGTTTACTATGTGGCTCCTTTATTTGATGGCAGGAAGCCCGGTCTCGATAATAGTGGTGCTTAAGGCACTTCCCGTTCTTTTGATTTATAACGCTATATGTATAGTCCTGCTGCATATCTTGCTCGTTAAAGGGGTAGTCAAGAACAGAAGGGATGCAGGATTCAAAGGAAGTTTTAAAATCCGAGGGGGCTTTAAGGTATGAATTTTATAAAAGATTTTTTTTCATCGAGAAATAATCAGATACTATTCGTGTTCATGTTGCTCATGGCACTGCTTTTAGGTCGCCTATTCATTCTTACAGTTGTAGACAGTGATGACTGGACGGCAAAAGCTGAGAGTCAGAGCACAAAGAGCATTTACACCAGCGGTTACAGAGGGCAGATATACGACCGTAACGGCGTTCTTCTCGCTGGTACAAAATCCACATTCAGTGTTTATATGAGTGAGGAAGAGTACGATAGTGACGTGCTCAACAAGTCGATATCGAATCTGATTGAGATATTGGATAAAAATGATGAAGAATATGTGGATAATTTCCCAATAGTTCTTGAAGACGGAAAGCTGACATTCACATTTGACAAAGAAATAAAAAAGTGGCTCAAATCACAGGACATGCCCACAGATTACACTGCCGAAGAAGCATTTAGCGAACTTAGAAAACGAAATGAGATATCGGATGATCTTGATAAATATGAAGCTCAGATCGAACTGGCAAACAAAGGTGTCAATCCTCCCATTTCTGTTAAGCGAATAGAATTTACACAGGATCAAGACCGAAACAGATTCTATGAACAGTACAAAATAGATAAGGAAAAGAATTATTCAGCTGAAGAGACATTCGATTTCGTTAGAGATTATTTCAAAATAGATAAGAAGATATCAGATAAAAAAGCCAGAAAGATAATGGTCCTTAGAAATCAGATATTATCACAGGGATACAAAAAGTATCTTCCTGCTCAGGTTGCCGCCGATGTAAGCGAAGAAACTGTTATCAGAGTAGAAGAAGATGCCCAGTCCCTGCCGGGAGCCAGCGTTGTTCCGGAATCCACCAGATATTATCCCAAAGGAGAATCCGCATCTCACGTCATTGGCTACATGGGGCACATCTCTGAGTCTAAGAAGGATGAATATCTGGAGAACGGATACAACACAACGGATATGATCGGACTTGAAGGTATCGAGAAAAGCATGGAGCCTACTCTTAAAGGGACATCCGGAGTAAAAAAAGTTCAGGTCAATAAAGATGGTGAACAGATAGCACTGATCAGCGAAACCGAAGCACAAAAGGGAAAAGATATTTTCCTTACTATTGACAGCAGGCTGCAAAAGACAGCAGAAGAAGCTCTTCAGCAAGCTATTCCCAAGATCAGATATAACGGAGTATTTAACGGCAAGTACGGAAGCTACGGATTCAATGACGGCGGTAAAGCCAATTCAGGTGCAGTAGTAGCAGTTGATGTGAAAACCGGCGAACCACTGGTGATCGCCAATTCTGAGAATTTCGATCCCAACCTTTTTGCGAAAGGAATAAGCGATAAAGACTGGGAAAGCCTGCAAAGTGAGAATCCTAATGATCAACTAGCAGCAAGACCTTTGTACAACGTTGCATGCCTGACGGCTGTACAGCCCGGTTCCACATTTAAGCCCATGACAGCCATAGCGGCGCTTCAGTGCGGATTAAGTCCCCATAGATACCTGACTGACGCCGGATATATTCAGGTCGGTAACAGACCTTACAGCTGCCTGGCCTGGACAAGAAACAAAAGTACTCATGGTTCGGTGAATCTTGCAGGAGCACTTCAGGTATCCTGCAACTACTATTTTTATGATATCGGATCAGGATATGACTATGCAAGCAGGACTAGTCTTGGTTATGATGAAAAGATAACCATTGATAAGATCACATCCTATGCAAAGCAGTTCGGTCTCGGAGTAAAATCCGACATAGAGATCTCTGAATCCGAAGGACTATCGCCAACCGGCGAGCATAAGATGAAGAGTACAAAGACGCTTCTAAGACGTGACCTCATAAGCAAATCCGAGACTTATTTCACAAAAGACATAGCCGGTAGCGAAAAGAAACTACTGGATAGCGTGGATGAGATAGTCAGCTGGACCGAAGAAAATCCTGATCTTGAGGATCTCCAGAAGAGACTGGAAAAAGTAGGGGTTAAGAAAAAACAGTCATATAATGCAGCCAATTATGTGAAATATACGTACTATAACTTTGCACAGTGGACCACCGGAGATAATCTCAATATCTCCATCGGTCAGGGTGAGAACTCGTATACCCCGCTGCAGATGGCCAACTACATGGCTACATTGGGCAACGGCGGAACGCTAAACAGCTCCAGCCTGATCAAAGCAAAAGAAGGCGTCGGTGAGGTCAAAAGAGCTAAAGGAAAGAAAGCAAAGCTTCCAAACAAAGCAGACCTGAAATATGTCCGTGACGGAATGAGAAGAGTTGTTACAAGCGGGACTCTCCAGAGAGGACTTTCTGGGCTTGACGTGGCTGTTGCCGGTAAAACCGGAACTGCTACAAGATCCGGTAAGATCAAACCTGCAGATGAGATGAAATATATGAAGGATCATCTGGGCAGCATTAACGGCTCACTTAGCTGGAAGCAGGTAACTAAAGAAGCCGAAAGGCTCATGAGAAAGTATCCCAATATATATACTACAGAGGAAGTAGCAGTCAGAAAAGCCATAATTAACTTAAGCGGGCCTAACTTCAAAGAAGCAAGAATAGATGCATACAAATCTAATTACAATGATTTTTCATGGGTAGTTGCTCTGGCGCCTGCCGATGACCCTGAAATAGCCGTAGCATGCCTGGTTGTACAGGGTGGAAGTTCCGGCAATGCGTCACCGATCGTAAGAGAAGTCATAGGCGAGTACTTTAGTCTCAAGAAAAAAGATGTCGATAAGATAGATATAGATTATGTCGAATTTCTGGAGGAAAAATAATGGCCAGAAAAATTTTCATTGCCTCGGGTAAAGGCGGTGTGGGAAAGACTGTGTTCACATCGAACATGGGTGCAGTCCTTGCAGAGCGTGGGCTTAAAACCCTTATGATTGACATGAATCTCGGTCTTCGAAATCTGGATCTGTATATGGGTCTTGAAAACAAAGTGGTCTTTGATATTGCCGATGTCATCAACGGTGTAGTCAGCCCGGCAAAGGCACTGGTCAGAGACAGACGTTTTCCTTATCTTTATCTTCTTGCCGCAACCCAGAAAAAAGATAAACTCCTTGTAGGTGCAGGTTCAATAAAGCAGCTGTATGAAGATTTCAGCAAAAGCTTTGATGTCATCCTCATTGACGGTCCGGCAGGAATAAACGACGAACTTAAACTTGCATCCTCCGGTGCAGATCTGGCAATACTTATTACCACGCCGGAATATGTATCCTTAAGAGATGCCGATGCAGTAGACGGCCTCTTGGCAGAAAGCGGTATTAAAAACCGAACATATGTAATAAATAAGGTTAATAAAATGAACATGAGAAGCGGACTGCTTCCCACATTTGAAGAGATATCATCCATTATGCGGATTCCGCTTCTCGGAATCGTCCAGAATGATAATATAATCCATCTTGCCGCAAATGCAGGAAGACCGGTCGTTATGCAAAGGAATAATTACGTAGAAAAGAATTTCAGCAACATTGCTGACCGTTTGCTTTATTTCTAGAAGCTTATAGGTTTATTTCTGATCCCTACATTTAGTATCAGGCCTAGTGCTAACATATTTGCCAGTATTGAAGTGCCCCCTGCGCTGATGAATGGAAGGGTGATCCCAGTTACAGGCATCAGCCCCATGTTCATGGCGATATTCTCAAATGCCTGAAAACCGAACATACACATAAATCCAATTACGATGAGAGATCCGAACATCTCTTTGGCCGAGGTTGCTATCTTCCAGATCCTGACCAGGAATACACCATAAGCAGCTATCAAAGCCGCCCCTCCAAGGAATCCCAGCTCTTCGCCAATAACAGAAAAAATAAAATCCGAGTCCTTGACAGGAACATAATCCAATTCCTTTTGTGTGCCGTTGAACAGTCCTTTGCCGAAAAAACCACCGGAACCGATTGCGATCTTGGACTGATAAACCTGATAGGTTGCATTCAACGAAAGATTATCAGGATTGAGCCATGCGTCGATTCGATCCTTCTGGTGCCCCTGCATAAACCGATATGCAAGAGGCAATACAAGGCAGAACACTGCTGCCAGTCTGAGAAAGATCTTGCTGCTGAGGCCTGCATAAAAAATCATGCCTATAAACATAAATGTCAAGACTATGGCGGCACCGGTGTCTTCAATGGCTACAACACCGATGATGGGTGCAGAGTAAACAAATGCCATGCAGAAGCCCTTGAATGTTTTAAGGTCATCTTTATGTCTGTCCAGGTAACATGCCAGAAGTAGGACAAATGCGATTTTTACAAATTCCGACGGCTGCAATGTAGTGATTCGAAGGTCTATCCATGCTTTTGAACCATATTGTTCATATTGAAGAAACGGCACATATACGGTAAGTTGAAACAGAATGGTCAGGACATATACGGCTTTTTCAAATTTTTCGAAACCGTTATAATCGATATACAGAATTAAGAATATTGCAATAAATCCCAGCCCGTAAGCCAGAGCCTGAACTATGAAAGTCCTTGAGAAAATAGTAACTCCGTCATAATGTATACTTGCAATAACAGCTAAACTGAGGATCGCAAAAAATAAAACGGTGATCAGAATCACTTTATCAATTTTTTTTATTATATGGAAAAAATATGGCATCTATAAAGGTTCCTTGAGATTCCAATTTGCTTGACAACGACTTGCTCGTAACATTATAATATATGTGTTGTGGCTATATCAACATTATTCTGAAATAGATTTTTAAATGTAATACGAATCAACCTATATAATACAGTTTTGAAATAAGTTTGAAACCAATGCGGAGGTGTATAATAGGAAATAAATAAAGCACATAAGTGCCCGAAGGAGGTGCATTGACATAGAGATAAATGTAATCACTGTTGTGATCGGCATAGTAATAGCGGTAGTCTGTATTCTGATAGGATACATTTTGAGAAAAAGTATTGGGGAAAAGACCGTAGGAAATGCCGAGCAGAAAGCCAAAAATATAATTTTAGATGCGGAAAACAAGGCGGATGCGATGATGAAAGAGTTCGTCATAGATGCCAAGGAGGAAGCGCATAACTTAAAGAAAGATGCAGATCAGGAGATTTCTGAGAGAAGATCGGAAATGCAGAAGTCTGAAAGAAGACTTATTCAGAAAGAAGAGAACCTAGACAAAAAGATCGAGAATGCAGAAAAGAAAGAAGAACAATTAGGCAAAAGAGAAAAAAATCTACAGAATATAGAGAATGAACTGAGTGAAGAACTGCAGAAACAAATAGCACAACTTGAACAGATTTCAGGTTACACCAGGGAAGAAGCAAAACAGTTACTACTGGAGAATGTTGAAAAAGAAATCAAAACAGAAACAGCCGTTTTGATTAAGGAAATAGAAAGTCAAGCCAGAGAAGAAGGTGACAAGAAGGCACGAGAAATAATAACAAATGCCATCCAGAGATGTGCCGCAGATCATGTAGCAGAAACAACCGTATCTGTTGTAGCCCTCCCGAATGACGAAATGAAAGGGAGGATCATCGGAAGAGAAGGCAGGAACATAAGGGCCATCGAGACCGCTACGGGAATAGACCTCATTATAGACGATACACCTGAGGCAGTAATACTTTCAGGGTTTGACCCTATAAAAAGAGAAACAGCCAGGATCGCTCTGGAAAAACTGATTGTTGACGGAAGGATCCATCCGGCCAGAATCGAAGAAATGGTTGAGAAGGCAGGCAAAGAAGTCAGTCAGAGCATCAAAGAAGCGGGTGAACAAGCTACATTTGATACAGAAGTGCATAATCTTCATCCTGAGCTGATCAAACTGCTGGGAAGGCTCAAATACAGAACAAGTTACGGACAGAATGTTCTTAAGCATTCCATAGAGGTATCACATCTTGCCGGACTGATGGCTGTAGAACTGGGACTTGATCCAAAACTTGCAAAACGTGCCGGATTGTTGCATGATATAGGCAAAGCAGTAGATCATGAAATAGAAGGTACACATGTCGATATTGGCATGGACCTTCTTAAGAAGTATAAGGAAAGCCAGGCTGTCATAGATTCCATGGCATCACATCACGGTGACTATGAAGTCAAGAATCTTGAGGCAGTACTCATAGCGGCAGCAGATGCACTTTCAGCAGCAAGACCGGGAGCAAGGAGAGAAACTCTTGAAACATACATAAAGAGACTCCAGAAGCTTGAAGAGATAGCAAACGAAACAAAAGGCGTGGAAACGTCATATGCTATCCAGGCAGGAAGAGAAATTAGAATCGTTGCTAAACCGGACGAAATTAACGACCATAACATCGTTCTTCTGGCAAGAGATATCAGCAAGAAGATCGAGAGTGAACTGGAATATCCCGGACAGATAAAAGTAAGCGTATTAAGAGAGACCAGAGCCGTGGATTATGCAAAATAGCGTACAACGAAAATTGGGATTAGAAGGGATGTGTCCGGTCATTAGTTTGGCCGGGCATATCTCTTTGGGATGCTTGTCCTTTTCCCGTATTTGCGGCTTGTTGCTCATCAAAGTCCGACTCAACGTACGCCTAAGTACGTCTCGCCGAATTTGAATCACACGCACCGCAACTTCGGAAAAATTACTACGCATCCAGCTATCGGGGATTAAGAATTATCAGGTAATGAAATGAAAGTATATTTGGATAATGCTTCAACTACAAAGCCGTATGAGAAAGTGGTCTCACTGATGAGTGAGATCATGACGGAGAACTATGGTAATCCGTCTTCAGCTCATTCAATGGGACTTGAGGCTGAAAAAATCATTAAGAATGCAGGGGACGCCATCGGAAGGACTTTGAATGTCCAGAGAGACAATCTGATTTTTACATCCGGCGGTACGGAAGCTGATAACATGGCATTGCTCCAGTCATTTTACAGCGTCTACAAAATGATCGGGAGAAAAATAATCATTTCCGGGATAGAACATCCTGCTGTCAGCAGTGCCTGCGATTTTTTACATGATTGCGGTGCAGAGATCGCACTTGTGCCGGTCGACGGACACGGACTTATAGATTTAGATGATCTAAAGGCAAATATTGAGGGAAATACATCTCTTATTTCGATCATGTATGCCAATAACGAAGTCGGCACTATCCAGCCTGTCAAAGAGATATGTAATATCAAAACAGAGGCGGCGGAAAATACAGACCGTGAATTGCTATTTCATACTGATGCCGTACAGGCATACGGAAAGATGCCCATGGATCTTAGTTCAGATGATCTTGTAGCTGTCGATCTTATGTCAATAAGTGCACATAAGATCCATGGTCCGAAGGGTACGGGAGCTCTATATGCCCGCGCACCCCAAAAGATCAAGCCATTTGTTATGGGCGGCGGTCAGCAAAGAGGTCACAGATCAGGAACAGAGAATGTGGCGGGCATAGCGGGCATGGGATGTGCGGCTGAGATATATCATATGAACCGGGAATCAAATATGAAAAAGATCGCTGTTTTACGAAAAAAACTTCTCGAAGGATTCATGGAAAATATCAGAGACATAAGGATAAACAGCCCTGAGGAAGTCTCTCTTGATGGTGAGCCGGGGAAATGTGTTCCAAACATCCTCAGCGTCAGTTTTCTGGGGACAAAGGGAGAGGTCATTCTGCATAGCCTTGAGCAAAGCGGGATCTTTGTTTCAACGGAGGCGGCATGTTCATCAAAGAAGAGAGGCAACAGCCCTGTACTTACTGCTATGGGGCTGAAACCCGATGAGATAGAAGGTACAATACGCTTCAGTCTCAGTGCATTCAATACTGAAGATGAAGTGGAATATACAATTACCGAGACAAGGAATGCAGTAGAAAAATTAAGAAAGTTGACAGGTTACAGGAAAAGATGAAGGAAAATACATTTATTGTAAGATACGGAGAAGTCGCCCTCAAAGGAGGGAACAAGCCGTACTTTGAGAAACTTCTCATTGAGAGACTGCGAAAACTGCTAAAACAATTCCCCGGGACTTATGTGTTCAGATCAGAAGGGCTGGTTTATGTCAAAGCAGATGCAAAATATGATAAAAGGCAAATTATTGACCGCATAGGTAAGGTCTTCGGCGTAGATACTATAAGTCCGGCCGTTGAGATAGTCCATAATACCAAAGAACGTGATTATACTTCGGAAGAGATCATGGGAATAATTAGCGACGCAGCGATTTCTTTTATGCAGGATATCATTGACGATAGGGGCATCAAAACTTTCAAAGTCAAAGCCAAGAGAGCAAACAAGCTGTTTCCTATTCAGTCACCTGATATGAGCAGGCAGTTTGGGAGTGAGATCCTCAAGGGATGCAAAGTCCTGTCTGTGGATGTCCATGACCCGGACGTGCTCCTGCATGTGGATGTCAGAAAGGATGCGTCATATATTTATGAAGAAAAAATACCCGGTTTTGGGGGACTTCCGCTGGGAACCAACGGTAAGGGCATGATATTGCTTTCCGGAGGCATAGACAGCCCTGTAGCCGCATTTATGATGGCTAAGAGAGGTATGCTTATAGAAGCTGTACATTTTCATTCTTATCCATATACAAGCGAAAGGGCTCAGGAAAAGGTTGAGGAACTTGCAAGGATCGTCGCCATATATTGCGGCAGATTCAAACTCAACATAATCAATCTTCTGCCGGCCCAGGAAGAGATCGCACAGAACTGCCCCGAAAATGAAATGACAATTCTCGTAAGGCGATTTATGATGCGTTTGGGAGAGAAGATCGCCAGAAGGAGTGATTGCGGAATGCTTATCACAGGAGAGAACCTGGGGCAGGTTGCAAGCCAGACGGCGGAGTCGATAATAGTTTCGGATCAGTGCGTGACCATGCCGGTCATGAGACCGCTGATCGCATATGACAAGACCGACATAATCAATGTGGCAAAGGACATCGGAACATTCGAAACTTCAATACAGCCGTATGAAGACTGCTGTACGGTCTTTCTTCCAAAGAAACCGGTTACCAAACCGAAGCTTGAGAGGATATTAAGATCGGAAAGCAGGATCGATATCGAAGCCATAGAAGATAGCCTGATGGCAAACATAGAAGAAAAGATCATCATCCCTGAATAATATTTTTTTACAAATAAAACCTCCCATCTCATGGCTTTCACAAAATGGGAGGTTGTTTAACAAGATTTACGGCTGTACGTTTATTTCCTGTGAACTGAGCTGTTCGGCCAGTTTTGCAACTCTGTCTTTGCATTCGTCAACAAACGTTTGCAGCTCTTCGGGCATATCTTCGGGCCATGTGCCTTTTTCACCGTTCCACTCTGCCTTATTATCGCGATCCCATTGGGGATAGTCAGCGATGAGAGGGGCAGGGTAGTCGATACCTATAATTGCAACTACTTCACCGTCATCGTCCTTTACCGGAGCAAAGGTTGACCAACACCAGCTGTCGCCATCTTTCCACGCGGAACGGGCAGCGCTGACTTCGCCTTCAGCCGCCTCCTTGAACTGGATCTCAAATCCATAGTCTGTGCCCCAGTCATCAGGCTCTGTTGATGCATCCACAGTCAGAATGTAAGATCCGTCAAGATTGTTAGGATCCTTGGGCATTACGCAGTATATATATTGAGATTTTGTCTCGGTTTGATAATCCCTAAGAGGCTGCATGATCGCGTCATAATTCACATAATCTCTTTGCTCACCGGACTCAAGATCCGCAACATATTCATCAGTCCACATTGCCGTCGCAGTTTCTTCCTCCGGTTCTTCACTGCTGCCGCCGCAGGCTGCAAGTGAGCCGATGACCAGTGTCAGAACAAGTAAAACAGCTATTAACTTAAATTGCCTCTTCATAAGAACCTCCTTAAAAAATGAATAACGATAATTTCAAAAAATAGTAAATTGTTAATCCATTTTATCATGGAGCATGGGAACAATCAAATGATAAGGCAGACCGATTATGTTTTCCATATCGCCTTCGATTTTTTCTACCTGTTCACCCCAGGAAGATTGTATGGCATAGGCTCCGGCCTTGTCAAAAGGCTGTTCTTTCTGTATGTAATTTTCAATAGTCTCGTCAGAATAATTTTTGAAATAGACATTTGAGACATCGTAGAGTATTTGTGATGAACCGCTGACAAGATCGGTAACTGCCACACCGGTCAAAACCTGATGCCTTTTATTTTTCAGGGAATCCAAGATATCAAATGCATCTTTCTCGTTTTCGGGCTTCCCTATTATCCTGCCGTCATATACGACGGTGTCTGCAGAAATAAGAAGACCACCCTCCATACGAATTTCACTGTGAAGCTGAGAATAAACAGAGAGGCCTTTTTTCAGAGCAAGAAACATCACTGTTTGCGGTACTGTCAATGTATGAGAAAAGCCTGAGCGGATGGTTTCATCCACTTCAGGCCTTATTATTATAGTGTTAATCCCATGCTTCTCAAGGATTTCTTTTCGTCTGGGAGAAGCAGAAGCAAGAATTATACTGCACATGACAACAGGCTGTACCTTAAAGCATTAGCCAGTGTACTTGGGTCATATGATCTGTTTTGTACAGCAGAATAATACCAACTTGAACGAACATTCAATCCCGAATTTGATGTGGGGGGCGTAGGATTGACCGGATCTACAGGCTGCGCCGGATCTACAGGCTGCGCTGGATCTACGGGTTCTTCTACTGGAGCATTCGGGTCTTTGAAGTTCTTATCGACCTTCTTCTTCGGATCGATAGGGAACTGTTTTGTATCTAAATTGTGAAGATTACAGTAGTATGTTGGAGCGGCGCTGTTTTCGTCATTCCCTCCGCTGTATAGGGAACTGAATGATTTTTCCTGAACTACAGGGCACCATGGTGTCCCCAGATATCCTGAGTCTTTACATATTTTGACTGTATCTTTGCTGAGATCGATGCTCCCTGGAGCAGTTCCGTCGATAAAGTAATCGGAAATGCCACTGATGGTTCTCCTGCTTACATTAGAGGGCTGGTCAGGGAAACTTGTGCTTTTTTCATCTTTAAGTGCGTCTGACATGATACGGCTCCATAGGCTTGCTGCGGCAGCTGAACCTTCATTAAGCTCTATGTTGACGTCGTTGCCGATCCAGAGAGATGCGGCATATTTTCCGGTCATCCCAACGAACCATGCGTCATAGTTATCTGTGGTGGTACCGGTCTTACCTGCAACCGTGTGTTGGCTGAGGGCGGCTCTATTTCCAATTCCTTTTGAAACCACTGTTTTGAGGATATCTGTCATAATGAATGCTGTTCCTGCATCCATGGCTCTTTCTTTTTCCGGTGTGCTTTCAAGAATTATCTTATCGTCCTTATTCTTGATTACAGTATAACTGGTAGGATCTACATGTACGCCCTTGTTCGCAAAAGTGCCGTATGCCGAAGCCATCTGAAGGGGACTGATTCCTTTTGTCATTCCACCCAGGGCTAGAGCTGCAGCATTCATGTCGTTGGTCGCACCTTCTTCTACTACAGAGGTAACTCCCAGCTTTTTAAGAAATTCAGTCGATGTTTCAGGACCTATATTATTGAGGACTTTGACGGCTGTCGTGTTGACGGACTGTTCTACAGCTGTTCTTAATGTCATAGGGCCATGATAGCCGGAATACCAATTCTTCGGCCAAACACGGCCATTGAATGTCATTTCTTCATCATTAATTACACTTGCGGAAGTCCAGTATGATCCAAAGGATTTCTCGCCGCTTGAGATGCTTTGACCTTGCGCTCCGGTTTCTATAGCCGGTCCGTAAGCTCCTATTGGTTTTATCGACGATCCCGGTTGCCTTGGACTGATGCTTCTGTTATAGTTCATCTTGCCCTCGATATTCCTGCCGCCTACCATTGCCTTGAGCTGGCCATTGCTGTGATCGATTATTACCATGGAAGACTGAGGCTGTCTTACCTGCTGTCTCAGTGTATAGCTTCCGTCGTTGACAATGGCGCGATCTTTGCTTACTTCCATGAAGGCAGGTTTGTCTTTCATGAATGATGCATCAATGATCACATTGCCTCTTTTATCCAGTTTCTTATACTTAGCCGGAATATTGATAACACCGCCGTTGATGGAGTAAAATGCCCCGTCGTTTCTAAGCCACAAATCCTTGAACTCTATGTTGATATCATCCACACCGTTGTTCTGGACTTCATAGAAGTTCAGCCGCTTGCCTTTTTTCAGCGCCACATCGCCATTTTTGAGAATTGTAAATTCACTGTTTTTAATGGTAAAGCTTTTGTTATCGTTGAAATAATTATCAAAATCATAGAGTATGATATTTCCGTTTTTGCCTCTGATATTACCATCACCGTCAGTGTTGAGGTTTGTTACGCCGGGGAAATTACTACTGTCTTTGAATTGTTTCTCGATGGCGTTTTGCATACTTTTATCCAACGTCGTATGTATTCTCAGCCCTCCCGAGTAAACCATTTGAGTTGCATCTTTCTCGGTATAATTATATTCTTTCATCAGGTCCTTTGTCAGATTCTTAATTGTGTAGTCAACAAAAAACTGGGCTTCTTCATTCTGGTCTTCCAGATTGGGTTTTATATTTTTCTTCAGTTTTGCTAATTTGACCTTGTCATGCCTATCGCTGTCTATATATTCTTGTTCTTCCATGAAGTCAAGAACCAGTTGTACACGCCATTCGGCTTCATCGTTATAAAGGTATGTGTTAACCTTTCCTTTTTGAAGGATTCGCGGATCGTCTTTTGCCACTTCGCCTTTTTCAACTGTTTTGATATATGCATATCTGCCCGGTGCCTGTGGCAGGGAAGCCAGAGCAGCAGATTGAAGCAGAGTCAGATCCTGAACATCTTTTGAAAAATACGCCTGAGATGCAGCCTGCACTCCAAGGGAGTTTTGCCCCAGAGCAATGGTGTTGAGATACGCTTCAATTATCTGTTCCTTCGTAAGATGCCTCTCCAGCTGGATTGCATAGTATGCTTCTTTGATTTTTCTTGTAAGTCCGGCCATGCCCCGACTACTCTTGGTTTCGGTAAGCCATATGTTTCTCGCAAGCTGTTGGGTTATTGTACTTGTTCCGCCGACCCTTTCGCCTCCGAAAATGGAATCTTTTACAGCTCCGACCATTCTTACAAAGTTGAAACCGTGATGCTTCCAGAATGTCTTATCTTCAATGGCGACAAATGCATTTACCAGATCTTCAGGCATGTCCTCGTAATCAACGATGACTCTGCTGCCTTCGCCTGAATAAATACTGTCCAGCTCATTTCCCTCATCATCATATATGACTGAGGATTCGGCAAGGGATGCATATATATTATTGAAATTTATCTTCTGTGTATCCTGCAAGATAAAAGCGACCATGATTATACCCGCAACCATTAAAATGCCGCAGGCTGTAAGTATTCTTTTAAGCCAGATCTTCTTGCCTCTTTTTTTTCGACTTTTTCGTTTGCTTTTTTTACCCGAACCGCTTTTTCTGTTCCTTTTGATAGAATTTATTCTTTCAGATGTTTTGTTTTTTGCCTTTTTTAAATTATTTCTTACTTTACCCGCCATAGCAGAAAGACCCTTCTGTGATTCTTCGTTTGAACCAATATCGGCTCCGGGTTTGTCCGAATCATCGAACAGATCACCAAAGTCGGTAATAGGTTTCTCATTTTTACTTACAATAGGAGGTTTATTGCTGCTAATGGTATTTGCAGCATCAAATTCGGGTTTGCCTCCCGGTTCTGATGCTTCCTTGTTTTTTGAAAAACGTTTTGTTCTGTTTGCTATGATCTTTGATTCGGAAAATGCGGATGGAGCTACATCACTGGGAACTCCACTGATTTTTTTCTTTTTAGATGAAGTGCTGTTTTTTTTGAGATCATCGCTTATTTTGTCAAATTCTTCAAAAAAACCGTCTATATCATTTATATCGGCTTTCTTTCCCTTGTTTCCCTTGTTTTTCTTGAAATCGTCTGTCATAAACCCACCTTTACTTAATAGTAAACACACGAAGTATTATATCAAAATAGAGGAATTAATCAAAGAAAATAAGCTTAAAGATAATAACCTGTAATATTATATAATATAATAAATTGAAATAGGCCGAATTTGTAGTGTATAATGTTGGTTACGATAACGATTAGAGGAAGGAAAAGTCATGTATGACAGTGTAGATATAGCAAGGAGTGCGATCAAACTTGCGATTACCGAGAGCAGGCAGAACGAAGATGCTTTAATAAAAGAATATGAAGAAAAAGAGATCAGAGCAGTTGCAATTGATATAGGTGGCAACGTGGTCGATTCGGTGCATGTGATCATTGAAAGAGCTATACATGCTTCGAGAAAATCAGGTTTAACAAAAGAGTGTCATGTTTCGGACGGCGCTATCGCAGGCGCCGCAAGGGAAGCTATAACTCAAATAGCAAACCGCTCCATGGGCCTTAACGGAGGTGGCAAGATCGCCATTTGCAGGCACAAGGAACACCTGAGCATATGTATATTCATGAGCATAGGTCTTCTTCACCTTAATGAGGTAGTCATTGGTTTGGGACACAGATCGCTTCCGATCGACTGATTAATTTGAACTCCCCGGCTAATTTTGCCGGGGATACCTTTCCGGTAGTATAAACCGGAGAGTTAATATATTGATCCGGATTGTATGATCCGGGTCTTTTTTGCGGCCAAATATTGAAAATATTGATAAAAATGGTAAAATATGGAATATGAGTATAAGGCGGCCATTAGCATTTGTATTTCTGGCATATATGCTGGGGATAGGTTCAAATTACATATTTTCTCCTTCTGAATCGGCATACTTCCTTGGAATAGCTTTTTTTTGCATAACATCATTTATATCGCTTGTTGTAGATCAGTCAAAGATGTTTACTTTTATTTTGGCGCTACTGGTTTTATTTAATATCGGCGGGCTTGTTTGCCAGAAGGAGCTAATCAAAAAGGATCCGCTGGCGGAGCGTGCAGGCACAAATGTCACTTACAGCGGAACAGTGCTTAAGTATCAGAAAAAAGAAAAGGATTTTCACAAAATAACAGTAAGGAATGGCTCATTTGATTATCTGGTCTACATATATGGTGAAGATGTTGATCCGAAAAAAATTATAGGAAACAAGGTGACATTTACCGGAACAGTGGAAAAGCCTCCATCAAGGAGAAATCCGGGCGGCTTTGATTACAGGCTGTATCTAAAGTCTGTAAACATAAGATCAATAATAGAATGCGATATAACCGGGATCGATGTAAATCCTATCACATTCCGGGAAAATCCGCTTTATTGGGTTTATGGTCAGCTGGCGGACGTCAAATACAACTTTCTTAAAACACTTGAAGAGTATATGTCGCCTGAAACACATGGTCTTTTGAACGGAATGCTTTTGGGGAGTAAAGACGGAATGGATGAGGACACATATGAGGCATTCCAGAAAAACGGAATAGCGCATATCTTAAGTGTAAGCGGTATACATGTAGGGATAATATATTCTTTTATTTATTTTCTTCTGGGAAGGAGGATCAATATATTTACAGCCGGGGCAATTCTCATATTTTTATTCATGTATGCATTTTTGTCGGAATTTTCGCCTTCGGTGATCAGGGCAGTATTGATGATCAGCATTCACATAATTACAAAACTGCTGATACGCCCATATGACCTGCTGACCGGTACATCGCTGGCAGCACTGATAATGCTCATAGATAATCCGCTGGCGCTGTTCCATGTTGGATTTCAGCTGTCCTTTCTAGCGATAATACTGCTATCATTCTGCATCCCCTATATAAAGCGGTATGTGGGGAAAAAGAAAATCATTGGCGTTTACAAAGAACGGTTCAAAGATGGAGGAAATGATTCACTGACCGATGGTTCAGCGGCTCTTAAGAAAAAAACAATTGAGATCCTTATGCCTCTTTTGGTCATCCAGCTTGGGATGGCTCCATTTTCCATATTCATATTCAACTATTTTTCTGTTGCCGGGTTGTTTATGAATATACCGATAATATTCATATCCGGTGCGATAATTCCTTTGGGAGTATGCCTGATCCCTGTTTCCCGGCTTGGTCTCGGAGTTATAGGTGAATTTATTATGTTCACAGGCGCAAAATCCCTCGATCTTTTGTTATCATGGATGATAAAAATCAACGACCTGGTCTCCGAGTTGGATATAAGCTCATTTTATGTGGTTTCACCTCGTCCCTGGACCTTGCTTATATTTTACGGATTACTTTTCTTTTTTACCTCGGAGACATTCAGGATACTAAAGAACAGAAAAATGAAAGTACCGATTGGATCCGTGATCGTTCTGGTTTGCATAGTAGCATTGCTCGGCTCTCAGACGCCGCTTCTCAGCAGGGATGACAGCGATCTGGTTTTTGTGGATGTGGGGCAGGGGGACTGCATCCACGTAAGGACGCCATCCGGCAAAAACATCCTCATCGACGGCGGCGGAAGCGCTGATTATGCGGTCGGGAAAAAGACTCTGATGCCTTATCTTCTGAAAAACGGCGTAAAAAAGATCGATTATGTTTTCGTGACACATCTTCATACCGATCACTTTCAGGGGATCAGAGAGCTGAGTAACGAAATGGATACAGGCAGGCTGATAACTTATGAAGGCAACAGTGTAAATCCGGATGAACTGACCAGCGGAAGCGGCATAGATGTCGGGCAGATCGACTATGTCGGTAAAGGTGACAGATATAATATTGAAAAAGATGTATATATGGATATCCTCTATCCTGATAAAAAAGATCAGGATGTACATACGGGAGATTCAGGATCAGAGGTAGATGAAAACGACAATACGCTTTTTATGAAACTTCATTATAAAGATATTTCGGTGTTGATAACAGGGGATCTTGATGAAGATGGAGAACGCCTGATAATCAGCGAATATGAAGCCCCGGGAAAAATTTTGGGATCCACAATACTTAAAGTGGGGCATCACGGAAGCAAATATTCGACTTCCGATGAATTTCTTGAATACGTGGATCCGGAAGTATCCGTCATTCAGGTAGGCAAGAATAATTACGGTCATCCCACACCCGAAGTTATTGAAAAACTAAAAGAAAAAGATATAATGTTATACAGAAATGATATAGACGGCGCAATAATGATAGACCATGAAAACGGCGGCCTGACGATCAAAAAAATGATAAACGAGGAGTAAGATGGCATTTAAAGAAAAAGAACACGACTATAAAAAGCTTGAAAAAGACATAGCTGGCGGAATTATAGATGAACAGAGGATCTTGATTCTACGTGGTCATGAGGATTACCTTGTCAAATCCTATGAAAAAAGGATCAGGGATCTTTTTATAAATCCTGCTGCAGCCGAACTTGATTATGTCAGGCTGGACGGGGAAAGTATTTCAGTAGATGATATTATTTCCCACAGTGATACCCTGCCAATGCTCTCTCCCAAAAGAATAGTATCCGTCAGTTCTTTTTCTTCCGAGGAAGATGAGGGCAGACTATCGGAATACCTGAATGATATCCCTGAATCTACGCTATTGATTTTTTTGGGTGACAGTATAGATATGAGAAAGGCCTTAGGTCGAAAAATGTCCAAGGCCGGGAAAAGCTATAATTTTGATAGACTTGACAGAAAAGATCTGTCATCATTTATAAAGAAGAGATTTAAATCCGAAGGAAAACAGGCGAATGACAATGTCATACGGGAAATAATAAATTCTACAGGATATTTTGACAGAGATTCAGATTATAATCTGAACTGTATCGCCGGAGATATAGTTAAGATCTCTTCATTCAGCAGAGAAACTGCCATAACCCCGGCCGATGTCAGCAGCGTGCTTTCCACATCACTTGAAACGGATGCATTTGCTCTTCTGGATTCACTGAGCAGGGGGAGTAAAGGCGATGCCATGCTGCTTATTAATAATATAATGGATACCGGTGAGAGCAGCTTTAAACTTTTGGGGCTAATCATATCCCAGTTCGAGCTGATGCTTGGTATAAAAGAATATTCGATTAGGAATATGAACAAAGATGAGATAATGAATGAGATGGGAATCAAAAGCGACTTCCGTTACAAAAAAGCAGCAGGTTTTGCCGCCGATTATTCGTCTGACAAACTCTATGATATTTTAACAAAACTGTACGAAGTAGAGAAAAATATCAAGTCGGGGATCTATAATGAGAAACTGGCAATGACCATGTTCGTGTCAGAAATTTGATAAATTTTTCACGCAGCCGAATTGCATGGTTGTTAAAATAATAACAGCTGTATCCCTTGCAATCACTAAATCGTATCTAAAACATATTTAAGTCAAAAAAATATCAATTATTTTTTATTGTTAAAAAAATATTTATTTGAAGTTTTACGTTGTATTAAGCTTTTTCTAATGATATTGTATAAGGGAAAGTTTTACTTTTGATAATACAGGAGGATATGTTTTATGTGTGACAATTGCAGTGCAGAACTCACAGTAAACGAAGCTGACTTTGCGGAACTGAAGCCGGTTCTCGACAAGTACGCCGATGTTGATGGGAGTCTGATCTCGATCTTGCAAAAAACTCAGGACATCTATGGATTCCTTTCCATAGAATCGATCAACTACATTTCCGCACGAACGGGGATAGCTCCGGCAAAAATATTCGGAGTAGCTACATTCTATACCCAGTTCAGACTGGAAGCCATCGGGACTTACCTGATAATGCTTTGTCAGGGAACGGCTTGCCACGTCAACGGATCTGCGACTATCGAGGAAGCCATAACAGAACACTTGGGGATCGAAGACGGCGAAACTACAGAGGATGGAATATTTACTCTTAACAATGTAGCCTGTCTTGGATGCTGTTCGTTAGCGCCTGTCATGATGATCAAGGGACCTGAAGGCGATGAGACCTTCGGGAACCTCACCAAAGACACGGTAAAAAAAGCTCTTGATTCAATTAAGGAAAGGGTGGTGGCACAATCATGAAAGTAGTAGTTGGACAGGGCAGCTGCGGAATTGCCACAGGTGCCAGAAAGACAATGGAAGAATTTGAAAAACAGCTGGGCGCAAAAAAAGTCGACGCCGAGCTTACAAAAACCGGCTGCGTAGGCAACTGTTACCTTGAGCCCATAGTCGATATCTATAACGATGCAGGAAATCTTGAGGCCAGATATGTACAGGTCCAGCCGGAAAAGGTGGATGAGATCATAGACGTTCATCTAAAAGGCGGAAAGATAGCAGAAGATCTTCTTATAAACGAAAAGGACGAACAGTTCCTTTCCAGCCAGAAGAGAGTCGTCTTAAGAAACGCAGGAATCATCAATCCTGAAGAAATCTCAGAATACATTGCCGTAGGAGGATATGAAGCTCTTAAAAAAGTAATAACATCCATGAGCCCGGAAGATGTAATAGAAGAAATCAAAATATCAGGCTTGAGAGGCCGGGGCGGCGCAGGATTCCCCACATGGTTCAAATGGGATGCCGCAAAGCAGAACAAGGGGACTCAGAAATACATGGTCTGCAATGCTGACGAGGGGGACCCTGGAGCATTCATGGACAGATCCATATTGGAAGGAGACCCTCATTCACTGCTGGAAGGAATGGCAATCGGCGGTTACGCCGCAGGCGCCACACAGGGAGTCGTATATGTGAGAGCCGAATATCCGCTTGCAATAAAGAGGCTTGAGATCGCCATCGAACAGGCGATGAATAAAGGCTATATTGGAGAAAAGATTTTCGGTTCAAACTTTGACTTTAATGTCAGAATAAAAGCCGGTGCCGGAGCATTTGTATGTGGTGAAGAAACTGCACTTATCGCTTCACTGGAAGGCGAGCGAGGTATGCCCAGACTTAAACCTCCTTTTCCTGCACAGAAAGGGTTTTGGCAGCAGCCAACGAATATCAACAACGTTGAAACATATGGAAACGTTCCATGGATATTAGCTGAAGGCGGACAGGCATTTGCTAAGATGGGAACAGACAAAAGCAAAGGTACAAAAGTATTTGCTCTTGCAGGAAAGATAAAGAAAGGCGGACTTGTTGAAGTTCCCATGGGACTTCCTCTCAAAGATGTAATTTTCGGAATAGGAGACGGGATCAAGAAAGACAAGGAATTCAAAGCTGTTCAGATGGGTGGACCATCAGGCGGATGCGTTCCTGCAACACTTATCGACACTCCTGTTGATTATGAAAATATAACCAAGACCGGTGCCATCGTAGGATCCGGCGGTATGATCGTCATGGACGAGGATACCTGCATGGTGGACATGGCAAGATATTTCCTTGATTTTACAAGAAAGGAAAGCTGCGGAAAGTGTAACTACTGCAGGATCGGTACGAAAAGAATGCTTGAGATACTTGAAAGAATAACTCAGGGCAAGGGCGAAGACGGAGATATCGAAAAACTTGAAGAACTGGCAGTCAAAATCAAAGATGGTTCAATGTGCGGTCTTGGACAGACAGCTCCAAATCCGGTTCTAACAACCATCAAGTATTTCAGAAATGAATATGAAGACCATATCTACAAGAAGAAATGCACAGCTCATGCGTGCAAAGAGCTCATAACATTTACGATCACTGACAAGTGTATCGGATGTACGCTCTGCGCCAAGAACTGTCCAACAGATGCAATTACGGGCGAAGTTAAGAAAAAACACGTTATCAATCAGGAAGAATGCATCAAGTGCGGAAAATGTGAAGAAGTCTGCAAATTCGATGCAGTGCTTAGAGACTAGGAAAGGAGCGATACAAAATGAAAGAATTTAGAATGAATATTGACGGAAAAGAAGTAATCGGCCTTCCCGGTCAGACGATTTTAGATGTTGCAAGAGCAAACGACGTGGATATACCCACTCTTTGCTTTGATGAAAGAACGGAAGTTTACGGAGCATGCGGACTTTGCGTCTGCGAAGTCGAGGGCAACCCCAAGCTGGTCAAAGCCTGTGCTACGGATATCGCTCCCGGCATGGTGGTAAAAACAAATACTACCAGAGTTCTGGAATCCAGAAAAACAAATCTTGAACTTCTGCTTTCAAATCATATCGGCGACTGCAGACCTCCATGTAAGCTGGCGTGTCCGGGAGGAACCGACTGTCAGGGTTATGTGGGACTTATAGCAAACGGTCAGTACGAAGATGCTATCGAACTGATAAAAAACAAGATCCCGCTTCCTGCTGCAATAGGAAGAGTATGCCCTCATCCCTGCGAAACAGAATGCAGAAGACAGCTTGTTGATGAGCCGATAACCATCCAGTGGCAAAAGAGATTCGCTGCTGATATGGACCTTGCCAGCGGAAATCCGTATATTCCCGAGATTGATGCAGAAACAGGAAAGACCGTCGGCATCATCGGCGGAGGACCTTACGGGTTGTCACTTGCGTATTTTCTGAGAGTCAAAGGTCACGATGTTACCATATTCGAAGCTATGCCCAAAGCAGGCGGTATGCTGCGCTACGGTATCCCCGAATACAGGCTTCCCAATGAGATCCTTGACATGGAGATCGCTCTTATCGAAGAGATGGGAGTTGAGATCGTAACCGACACCAAGATCGGAGTAGATATCGAATTTGATACACTGAGAGAAGAATTCGATGCGCTTGCAGTAGGGATCGGCGCATGGGTAAGCACAGGCGTTGGAACCAAAGGCGAGGATGCAGAAGGAGTTATCGGCGGTATCGATATACTTCGAAAAGTCGTAAGAAACGGAGAGATAAATCTGGGTAAAAATGTTGCTATAGTAGGCGGCGGAAACACAGCAATGGATGCTTGTAGAACCGCTGTAAGACTTGGCGCAGAAAATGTCTACAACGTCTACAGAAGAACCAAGGACGAAATGCCTGCTGATGAGATCGAGATCATCGAAGGCGAAGAAGAAGGCGTTATTTTCAAGAACTTGAGAAACCCTCTTGAAATCAAGAAGGATAAAAACGGTCATGTCAAGGAAATGGTCCTTCAGGTAATGGAGCTCGGTGAGCCGGACGAATCGGGCAGAAGAAGACCGATGCCGGTCAAAGGCAAGAATGAAACCATCAAAGTTGACAATGTCATTCTTGCAATCGGTCAGGCTGTTGATCCTACCGGATTTGAAGATCTTAAAAAGACAAAGAACAAGGGCATAATTTATGATCCCGAGACATTCATGACCAACATCCCCGGTGTATTTGCCGGCGGAGACTGCGGTAACGATAAGATTTCAATTGCAATCGAATCTATCGCAGATGCCAAGAAGGCTTGTGAAGTTATGGACGCATATCTGTTCGGAGAAGAAGTCAGATATGCTCCCGAATATGTTGTAACAAGAGATGATCTGACAGAAGAATCATTCGAAGACAGGGAGAGAATGCATAAACCCGATATGACTCATCTTTCGCCTGAACAGAGAAAAGACAATTTCACTGAAGTCGTCAAAGGGTATACTCCGGAGCAGGCTGAAGAAGATGCCAGGAGATGTCTTGAATGTGGATGCGGAGATTACTTCGAATGTAAGCTTATAGACTATGCCAACGAATACGATGTGAAGCCTGAAAGATTTGCCGGAGATTACAATGAGGTAGATTACGAAGATGAACATCCATTCATAATCAGGGATCCGAATAAATGTATTCTGTGCGGTCTCTGCGTCAGAGTTTGTGATGAAGTCATGGGAGTAGCTGCTCTCGGACTGGTTGAAAGAGGATTCGACACCGTTGTCAAGCCCACACTGGAAAAACCGCTTATCGAATCAGGATGCGTATCCTGCGGTCAGTGCGTGAGTGTTTGTCCAACCGGAGCACTTCAGGAAAGGTTGTCAATACCTAAGTCAGTTCCGCTTGATACTGTCGAAACTGATTCCACATGCCCGTACTGTTCCGTCGGTTGCAGTATAACTCTGGAAACACATGGAAATATGCTGATCAAATCAATTCCTGATAAAGACGGTGTTGTTAACAATGGACTTCTCTGTGGAAAGGGCAGATTCGGATTTGACTGTTCTGAGCTTGAAGACAAACTGATCGAGCCTCTTGTAAAGCAAGACGGAGAGCTAGATAATGCTCCATACTATGACGCATTCGTAATGACAGCAAAGAAGATGCAGTCAGTAATAGCAAAACACGGAAGAGATGCTGCTGCGATAGCTGTATCCGACAGAATGACAAATGAAGAAGCATATGCAATCAAGTCTCTTGCAGATGCAATGGGAACAAAGATCTTCTCATTTAACAATCGCGAAAGCGGTCTTGAGAAAGTAATCGGTATAAACGCTTCTCCAAATGCCATCGATGAACTGTTATCAACGGAAGTCGCTTTGGTCGTCGGATTCAGCACAGTGGATCATCCTGTTATTGAACTCAAACTCAAACAGGCAGCAGAAAAAGGAGTGAAGGTGATTCTCGTCAACCCGGAAGATATGCCTCAGCATTTCGGATTTGCAGAAAAAGTTATCTACAAAAAGAATACAAATAAGTTCCTGAAGGAAATCGCCAAGGCCATAGTTGACAGCAATAATGTCATGAAGGCCAAGGGATTCAAGGAATTCAAAGCAGATCTCGAAAGTGTTAAGGTAACAAAGGAAGCGCAGGAAGTGGCTGATTTGTACTTAAATGCAAAGAAAAGCATGATAGTATTCCAGCAAAACGTTGTAACAACTGATACTGCTACACTTCTTGCGGATATCGCAGTTGTTTCCGGTCACATCGGTGGCGCCAGAGATGGTATCCTTCAGGTCAAGGCAAAGAATAATTCTCAGGGTCTCATCGATCTTGGGATAACTGCCGGTGCCGAAGCGATGGACGGTGTCAAGGGACTAATCATATTCGGCGAAGATCCGGACTATGATTTTTCCGGTCTGGAACATCTGACGGTGATAGATACATATCTTACAAAGACAGGCGAGCAGGCCGATGTAGTCATACCGGGATCAGGTTTTGCATCTGTTGACGGTACATTTACCAATACCGAATCAAGGCTGATGCTTGTTCAGGAAGCCGTAGAAGAAGATGTTGCATACACGAACTGGGAAGTTGCCGCTGAAATAGCCAATATCTTCGAAGTGGAATTCCCATGGGCAGAAACGGCCGACATTTCCGAGGAGATGGAAGATGAAGTTCCCAAGTACAGATACTCGGGAATCGACGAAGTATTCGGCGGAGTTTACACACCTGAGGATGCTGTTCTGGTTCCTGTCAAAAACGGAAAGATGGTCGATCAGCTGACATGTACGGACAATCTCATGAATATCATCGCAGGAAGACTTCCAAAACCTGCTCCATCACCTGGAGACTGTTTTGTAACAAAGTAAACTGTATAGAAAAGGTTTAAGATTCAAAATGGAAAGACTCGCAGTAGCTAGGACTGCGGGTCTTTTTATTATCATTTATTTGACTTAATAACAAGAAGTTTACCCTGATCAACTTTGATCACCGCTGGGCCTTTAAGAAACTCATTGCTGGTGCCTATAGGGAAAGACTGATTCAGGGAAGCATCTTCCAGCGGGTATTTGGCGTTAATCTCATAGATGCCCGTGCATTTTTCCGTAAAAGAATATATGGAAAAATAATCCGAGCCTTCCTGTTCCAGTATGATCCCGGAAGGACCATTCAGCATGGTGGCTTTATTGCCGCCGTCTATGATCCAGCCGGTTCCGCCATTATCCAGGATATGAGACAGTGTTTGAATGTTGGCAATAGTGTGGTCCAGCCTTCCGCCCAGCCCGCCGACGATAACAATTGAATCATAGCCTTTGTCCATGGCGTGCCTGACACACATCATGGTATCAGGATCATCTTTTTCCGGCTTTGTCCGAATAATCTCAACATAACTATATTCTTTCCCGGACTCAATCACTTCCATAACCCGGGAAAATGAGCTGGAGTCAAAATCTCCTATGATGACATCAGGAATGATCTGCTCTTTATCGGCATAATCGAATCCACCATCTGCACAGATAACATAATCATCAGGGCGAATATCAATATTCGCCCTGATGGTTGTTTCGATATATGATGTGATTATTATTGAACGTTTTTTTTGCATGTCAGCAATTCCTAATTATCAGCACGCGGAAATTATGCGTTAAGAGCCTGATCTATATCTGCGATTATATCATCGGCATTTTCGATTCCTACAGAGAATCTGATCATATCTTCGCCAATACCTGCCGCAGCCAGCTCTTCCGGAGAAAGTTGCCTGTGAGTGTGAGCGGCCGGGTATAAAACGCATGTCTTCGCATCAGCTACATGGGTAGCAATAGACGCAAGCTTCAGGTTGTCCATGAATTTGACAGCTGTCTCTCTGTTTCCCTTTATACCGAATGTAACTACGCCGCAACCACCGTCGGGCAGATATTTCATAGCAAGGTCGTAGTACTTGTTTGACTTTAAGTGTGGGAAGTTGACCCAGCCGATCTTGTCGTTTCCTTCAAGGTATTCTGCTACTTTAAGGGCGTTGTCAAAGTGTTTTTTCATTCTGAGAGGCAATGTCTCCATGTGCACTCCGATGTAAAATGAATTTTGAGGCGCAGGTGTTGATCCCAAATCTCTGAGCATCTGACCTACAAGCTTTGTTACATAAGCCCCTTTACCGAATGTCTCAGTGTATATCATTCCGTGGTATGAGTCATCGGGCGTGTTGAGCTCGGGGAATTTGTCTCCGTAAGCCGCCCAGTCGAAGTTCCCGCTGTCGATTATGGCACCACCGACGCTGGTTGCATGTCCGTCCAGATATTTTGTGGTCGAGTGGACTACAATGTCAGCGCCGTGTTCAAAGGGTCTGCAGTGGACGGGAGTGGGGAATGTGTTATCTATTATGAGAGGTACGCCGTTTGCATGAGCGACCTTTGAAAACTTTTTAAAATCAAGAACTACTAAAGTAGGATTTGAAAGGCTCTCCGCAAAGACCGCTTTCGTGTTGGGCTTGAATGCCGCATTGAATTCTTCTTCTGAACAGTCGGGGTCGATCATGGTGCATTCGATGCCCATCCGCTTCATTGTTACAAGGAACAGATTGTGCGTACCCCCGTATATAGCTGATGACGCTATGAAATGATCCCCGGCGCTGATAAAGTTGAACAGAGAGAAAAATGAAGCCGCCTGCCCGGAAGATGTCAGTATTCCGGCGATCCCGCCTTCAAGCTCGGTAAGTTTTGCTGCAACATGGTCGCTGGTGGGATTCCCCAGTCTTGTATAAAAGTGGCTGCCGTCTGCAAGATTGAAAATGTCTGCCATCTGTTCGCTTGATTCAAAGTTGAATGTGGTGCTCTGATATATAGGAAAATTTCTCGGTTCTCCGTTTTTCGGTTCGTATCCCCCCTGGATACATTTAGTATCGATTTTATAGTTTTCTTTCATCGTGATCCTCCCTTTTAGCATGAAATTTTTATTGATTTTACCATTATAACACATGTATTGCAAGACCGCATTGGGAATTGCGGATATACTCTAAATAGTGTGAATATTTCGGCAAATGCGCTGCCTGTAACTGTTGAAATTCAGCGGTGGCGGAAATTTGAAGTAAATTTTCTGAGTTGTTGAAACAATTATGAAAATTTAATAAAAATTAATTCGTTTTTTCTTGCAAATGAGAATTATATTTATTATACTGTATCTTATCAGCAACATCGCAGACCGGACCAAAAAGCAGATATTAGAAACTCTAATAGAGGGTATATAATACCTAGGAGGTATTATTTATGGAAGATAAAGTAAAGAAAATTCTTGAAGAAAATGTAAACCCTATATTAGAAAAACACTTCGGCGCATCGGAATTTGCAGATTATGATGACGGCGTTGTTTACATCAGAATGACCGGCGCCTGCGGCACATGCCCGTCGGCTCAGGGGACAGTTGAAGACATCGTCAAAGCTGAGATCATGGCGAAACTGCCCGAAGTGAAAGATGTAAGACTGGACACATCTGTCAGTGAAGATCTTCTCGACATGGCAAGGAAGATCCTGAACAAAGAAGTCCGGTAAATATGATTGATGATCATATGCGGCATCGGCTGCACATGGTTTTTAATAAGAAAATAATAATAATGCGATATGTAAACTGCAGAGAAACTGCAGTTTAGAGAGAGGAGATTAATTATGGCATTAATGAACGGGAATCAGTATATTGAAAGTCTGAGAAAACTTAAAACCAGAGTATATATGTTTGGTGAGAAGGTTGATAACTGGGTGGATCACCCGATAATCAAACCGTCCATTGACTGTGTCGCGATCACATACGATCTTGCAAACGATCCACAGTATGAGGATCTTATGACAGCAACTTCAAACCTGTCGGGCAAGAAAGTAAACAGATTCGCTCATCTTCACCAGAGCACCGAAGATCTGAAGAAAAAAGTTAAAATGCAGAGACTTCTGGGACAGAAGACAGCATCATGTTTCCAGAGATGTGTTGGAATGGACGCTATGAACGCTATCTATTCAACAACATTCGAATGCGACAAAGCACACGGCACCAACTATCATGAAAGATTCAAAAAATACGTGGAAATGGTGCAGGAAAACGACCTGACCGTTGACGGAGCTATGACCGACCCCAAGGGCGATCGTGGTCTTACTCCAAGTCAGCAGGTAGATCCGGATCTTTTTATGAGAATAGTAGAGAAAAGACCTGACGGAATCGTCGTAAGGGGGGCTAAGGCTCATCAGACCGGTTCCATCAACTCACACGAACACCTCATCATGCCTACACTGGCAATGGGAGAAGCTGACAAAGATTACGCAGTAAGCTTTTCTATCCCATCTGATGTTGAAGGAATATTCATGATCTACGGCAGACAGGCTTCAGACACAAGAAAACTGGAAAAGGATGCAGACGTGGATCTTGGTAATACAAAGTTCGGCGGGCAGGAAGCATTAGTCGTATTTGACAACGTTTTCATTCCCAACGAAAGAATCTTCATGTGCGGAGAATATGACTTTGCAGGAATGATGGTCGAAAGGTTCGCAGGATATCACAGACAGTCATACGGCGGATGTAAAGTCGGCGTTGGCGACGTGGTCATCGGAGCTGCTGCTCTCGCTGCAGAATACAACGGAGCTCAGAAAGCTTCTCACATCAAGGACAAGCTCATCGAAATGACACACCTTAATGAAACGATGTACTGCTGCGGAATCGCCTGCTCAACAGAAGGTTACGCAACAGAAGCCGGAAACTATCAGATAGACCTTCTTCTTGCAAACGTTTGTAAGCAGAATGTCACAAGGTTCCCGTATGAGATCACAAGACTTGCAGAAGATATCGCAGGCGGTCTTATGGTAACAATGCCATCACAGGCAGACTTCAGATCAGGACTGAAAGTGGAAACCGGTTCAGGAATGACTGTAGGTGAATGGACTAACAAATTCTACAAAGCTGTAGACAACGTACCTACAGAAAACAGAATGAGAGTCTTAAGATTCCTGGAAAACATCTGTCTCGGATCCTCAGCAGTAGGATACAGAACAGAGTCACTTCACGGTGCAGGTTCACCTCAGGCACAGAGGATAATGATCGCTCGTCAGGGCAATATAGAAGGCAAGAAAGCGCTTGCCAAGAATATCGCCGGCATCAAAGAATAAAACATTTTAACCTTGGGCCGTCGAAATCGACGGCCCAATTTGTTTATTATTTAACGGCAGTATTGGACCTACCAACTGTTTGCTACGCAAATCGGGTTAGGTCTCGGGAGGAATGAATGATCATAGGCGTGAAGTTTTGCGGAGGTTGCAACGAAGGATATGACAGAGGAACGGCTTTTGAAACGCTTAAAGACCATTTTGGTAACAGAGTAAAATTTGAATATGCAAATGAAGAGTCAAAATATGGCGCACTTCTTCTCATGAGTGGGTGTACCAACAGGTGTGCTTCCATCGATCAATATAGTTACGGCGGCAATTTGGTTTCGATCTGGAAAGCCGATAAAGTAAATGAAGCCATTGAAGAAATAGAAACTTATCTAAAAAAGGAGGTTGATTAAATGGACTGGAAGAAATTATATAATGACAAGCTGTGCAGTACGGATGACGCGGTAAAGGCAATTGAATCCCATTCCACAGTTTTTTTGGGACATTGCATAGGTGAGCCTACAGCGCTTATCGAAGCCATGATCAGAAACAAAGACCGTTACGAGAAAGTTATAATCAAGCATATGGTAAGATTGGCTCCGGTTGATTTTGCTGCGCCCGAACTTGCAGGACATTTTATTGATACTTCCATATTTGCAGGTGCCAATACGAGGCTGGCTCTGGCAGAAGGAAGAGCGGACTTTACGCCTACTTTTTTCCACGAGCTTCCAAAGCAGATAAGAGAAGGAAAACAAAAGGTCGATGTTGCACTGGTAATGGTTACTCCCCCCGACGAGTTTGGGTACTGTAGCATGGGAGTATCAGTTGACTACACAAAGCAGGTCATTGAAACGGCAAATCTGGTGATAGCTCAGGTAAATGAAAATATGCCGTGGACATATGGCGATTCATATGTTCATGTATCTGAATTCGACTTTATTGCAGAAGCTGACACTCCACTTTATGAATCCAAATCAGTTGAAATCAGCGACACAGAAAAAGCAATAGGGAGACACTGTGCATCCTTGATCGAAGACGGATCAACTCTTCAGCTGGGGATAGGCGGGATTCCAGATGCTGTAATGCTTTTCCTTACTGACAAGAAAGATCTTGGCATCCATTCTGAAATGATAGCAGACGGCACTCTTGCCCTCTGGGAACAGGGCGTCATAACCGGTAATATGAAGTCTGAGAACAAAGGCAAGATGACAGTTTCCTTCCTCATGGGTACAAGAAAGCTCTATGATTTTGCCCATGAAAATCCGGCTGTTCAAATACTGCCTGTAGATTATGTCAATCATCCGATGACAGTAATGAAGCAGCACAAAATGGTATCTATAAACTCTGCCATGCAGACAGACTTAATGGGTCAGGTAAACTCCGAATCCATTGGGCTTAAGCAGTTTAGCGCTATAGGAGGTCAGGTGGATTTCGTAAGAGGAGCGGCAATGAGTGACGGAGGCAAGGCAATAATAGCAATGCCTTCCGTGACCATCAAAAAGGATGGGACAATGATCTCAAAGATAGTTCCTTTCCTTGATGAAGGCGCCACGGTCACGACTTCAAGAACAGATGTCGACTATATTATAACTGAAAACGGGATAGCCGAGCTTAAGGGCAAGACCTTAAGAGAGCGTGCAAAGAATCTTATCGCGATAGCTCATCCCGATGTGCAGGACGGTCTTAAAGAAGAATTCGAAAGAAGATTCAAAGAAAAATACTAAAGTGAAGGATTAAGAGAGGAGAAAATTATGCTAGCATTAAAATTAAAACCGACAGTTCATTATTTTGACAAAGTAGCAGAATTCAACGAGGAATTTCAGATCAAAGAAGATGATCTTCTAGTGACAAACGAGTGGATCTACGATCCGTATATAAAGCCTCTTGGAATCAAGTGCAACGTTATCTATCAGGAAAAATACGGCATGGGCGAACCATCCGATGAGATGATAGACGGCCTTGCCGAAGAAATGAAAAAGTATGACCCAAAGAGAATAATCGCTCTGGGCGGCGGGACCATAATCGACATCTGTAAGATCCTTGCTCTGGATGTTCCTGCAAAATCAGTGGATCTTTTTACCGGTGAAGTGGCTCCAAAGAAGATAAGGGAGCTGATCGCGATCCCCACAACATGTGGAACAGGCTCTGAAGTTACAAATGTTACTATAGCAGAACTCAAAAGCCTTCAGGTCAAAAAAGGACTGGCTGTTGAAGAAACATTTGCAGACATGGCTGTACTCATTCCCGAAACGATGAAGGGACTTCCGTACAAG
The DNA here is from genome assembly GCA_031553035.1 of Anaerovoracaceae bacterium. Lineage (GTDB taxonomy): Bacteria > Bacillota > Clostridia > Peptostreptococcales > Anaerovoracaceae > JAVBLY01. The sequence continues at coordinate 280,409 of JAVBLY010000005.1, forward strand.
GTATTTTCAATGAGTTCTGTGGACGCTCTGATTCATTGTGTTGAATCTTTCCTTTCACCCAAGGCTTCTCCTGCAACAGAAATATTCTCCAAAGAGGGAATACGCCTGATCATGAGTGGATATAAAGCTATGTCCGAAAAGGGCGAAGATGAAAGATTCAATCATATGAAAGACTTCGTCTATGCATCATGCTACGGCGGGATCGCATTTGGTAATGCAGGCTGTGCAGCCGTTCACGCACTTTCATATTCAATCGGCGGAGCATTTCACGTTCCTCACGGTGAAGCTAATTATCAGTTTTTCACCGAAGTTATGAAACTTTATGTCTCAAGAGAGCCTGGCGGAAAGATAAAAGAATTGTCAGATATACTTGCTGATGTCATGGGCGTAAGCAGAGACGGAGACGTGTTCGGCGAGCTGGACAATTTCCTTGGAGCTCTCATCGAGAAAAAGCCTCTTAAAGATTACGGCATGACAGAACCCCAGATCGACGAGTTCACAAAGTCAACAGTTGATAATCAGCAGAGACTTCTGGGGAACAACTATGTTCCACTTTCAGACGAAGAACTTAGAGAAGTGTTTGTAGCATTATTCTAATAATGCCACATTTCATAAATAATCAAATCGAAAAGCTCCGCTTCGGCGGAGTTTTTTTGTCATGAAGCTTGGTTGAAATACGGTATATGAATGGGGGTCTAGGCTCTGCTATCCAGATATCCTATTGTGAATTCTGCCCACCCGTAGTTTGACATGTATTCTCCCATGTACTGATTGACTGCCTCCTGATCATGGGCAAGGAATTTGTAATAATCGCAGTTGACATGCTTGATATCAATTGATGTGCTATTGTATTTTTTAATAATGATATCTTCCTCGCCAATTTCACGAAGAACTTTCATCAACGTTGAAAGAATGGTCTGCATCTGCTTTTGGATCGACAAACTATATGTCTTGTCTTCATATAATATAGATGCGCATTCCTTCACAGTGCAGCCGGTTCCTTTTTTATGGATCAGATAAGCAAGAAGTTCCTTAGACTTAGATCTTGGAAACATGACGATATCACCGTTGTAAAACACCTCGAAGTTTCCGAATGTCTGGATTCTCAGACCTGTGTCGCCACTTTTGGGGAGGGGCTTTCTCAGGTTTTCAAGAGCAGTCCTGATTTTTTCTGCTGTTGCAGGTTTCATCACATAGTCACTTGCCTGTACAGAAAATGCATCCAGGGCATACTCCGCATATGCGGTAATGAAAATTATGTTGGCGTTCTTGTTGATGTCTTTGATTTTCTGCGCCAGCTGAAGACCGTTTAATTTGTTCATCTCTATATCGAGAAAAGCTATATCAACCTTATTGTTCTCGGCCCAAACAACCGCATCACCGGGGTTTTGAAAACTTTTTATTGATGCATCGCTAATGGACTCACTGACAGTTTCATTCAGATCTTTAAGTGCAAATATTTCGTCGTCGACTAATAATACGTTCATTTGTTTCTCCTTGAAGTTGGTGTGAAATACTACTATATTAACACAGGAATAAAAAAAGTAAATAGTAAGTATTACAAAATTGAATATTGTGATAGAATCGAATCATGACTTCGTTTAAGTATATAAATATAGCACTCGATACTTTTGGTGCACTTACAACATTAGTAATAATAATATGTATCCTTGTCAGTCAAAGTGAAATGACAAGGCTGAATAAGCAGTTTCTTTATGTGCTTATTTCCAATCTCTTACTGCTTGTAAGCGACGCTCTTTCGTGGGCTGTCCATTATCATACAGGGACTTTCGCGTATGTGGTTTCCCATATAACCAATTTCGGAAATTTCGTGTTGGCATATTTGCTAATGGCCACATTTACGATATACATGGTGAATTTTATAGAAACGAGAGCAAGAATATCTCATCGAGTAATTCATGTTGTGGTTGCAATCGCAATTATAGCAACATTAGTAACGGTGCTTTCTCAATTCACGCATGATTATTACACGATCGATTCTGAAAATGTATATCACAGAGAATGGCTATGGCCTCTTTCCCAGGTAATGGGAATAATAGGTCTCGGCATCGATGCAGTTGTAATAATCATCTACAGAAAAAAACTGGGTCTTAAATATACTCTTTTCCTTCTGTCATATATGATATTCCCGCTAATTGCCTTATTCGTGCATATTGTCTTTTATTCACTTGTGTTCCTTCACATTGCGACCACTATTTCCATAATAACCATATATATAGGAATACAAAGTGAGCAGGCAACGATCATGAAGGAAAAAGAACTGGAGCTGGCGGAAAACAGGATTGCCATGATGCTTTCACAGATACAACCTCACTTTTTGTATAATACTCTGGTGGTAATAAGACAGCTTTGTGATATGGATCCAAAACAAGCGAAGGCAGCTATCACATCATTTGCTGACTATCTGAGAAGCAACCTTGATTCACTTATAATTAAAATACCTATTCCCTTCTCCAGTGAACTTGAACATGTGAAAAACTATCTGGCGCTGGAAACACAACGGTTTGGGGATCTGCTTGAGGTTAAATATAACATAAAAGTTAACGACTTCAGGATGCCTTCCCTTAGCCTGCAGCCTATAGTGGAGAATGCAGTCATCCATGGCATACTAAAAAAAGATGCTGGCGGAACCGTGATTATTTCAACTGGTGAAACAGCTGATTACTGGGTTGTTACAGTGGAAGATGATGGTGTGGGGTTTGACACTGAAATAAAGCACGACGATGAAAATACTCATATTGGAATTGGGAATGTGGAGCAGCGGCTGGAATCCATGTGCGGCGGTTCAATAGCTATAAACAGCAAGGTGGGAAAAGGAACAGAAGCTATCATTAAAATACCAAAGTGACCAATAAACTATACTGAAAGTTTTATTTGGGGCGCAGTAAATACAATATTCTGCGCTTAATTATTTTTTTTAAATAATTTTTTTGAAAAGGCGGCATATGATGTAATTTTGATGTTGCTTGGTGGGTATACTATCCCAGTATATAAAATATGATCAATATTAATGAAATACAAAAAAGATATAACTCTCTATGTCAAGTGGGAGAAGAACGGTTGGTATAAAGTCTAAATAGGAGATAAAACTGGTTATATAGATCACAGATATGTGAAACTGAAAGAATTTACTTTCGGGCTTTAATACCCACCAGTACTTAAAAGCCTGAATATACTTTCCAAAACACCCTGTCAAGTGCAGGGTGTTTTCTTTACCAGAAAGGAGTATAATGAAAACATGAATATTAAAGCTCCATTTTACCGAGTATTCCAGTTCGTTTTCAACTATGGAGCGAGAGTTCTTCCATGGAGGAAAGCAGTTCCTGTAATCGGTCAGGGCTCGATCAAGAGAATCCCCGAGCTCTTAAAAAAAGAAAAAGTTTCAAGACCACTGGTCGTCACTGATCCCGGTCTCATGAAAGCCGGTGTTTCCGGGATGGTACTTGATGTCCTGAAAAACGCAGGCATCAAATACGATCTGTTTGATCAGGTAGAGCCAAACCCAAGCACAGATACTGTAGATTCCATACAGAAGATTTTTTTCGAGAAAAATTGCGACAGCTTTGTTGCCATAGGCGGCGGTTCTGCAATGGATGCCGCAAAAGCCGCCGGTGCGAGAGTTGTTTTTCCAAATAGAACAGTAGGTCAAATGGGAGGACTTCTCAAAGTATGGAAAAAGATCCCTCCTTTTATCGCAGTTCCTACCACATCCGGAACGGGAAGCGAAACCACCATCGCAGCGCTCGTCACAGACAGCAAAACTCATCACAAATATGCACTCATGGACCTGCATTTGATTCCGAAATATGCAGTTTTGGACCCTGATCTTACGAAGGGATTGCCCCCTCAGATCATAGGACCAACAGGTATGGATGCTCTTACTCATGCTGTGGAAGCGTATCTCTGCTGGACATATAATACAAGGGAAAGCAAGGCATTTGCCCTTGATGCCATAAAACTAATTTTCGAGAATCTGGAAAAGGCATATAATGACGGAAACGATATGGATGCCAGACTCAACATGATGATAGCATCATATAAAGCTGGTTTTGCGTTTACCAGAGCGGGTGTCGGCAATATACATGCAATAGCTCACACTTTGGGCGGTCTTTACAGCACACCGCACGGTCTTGCCAACGCAGTTATCATGCCCATTGTCCTTGAGGATTACGGCAGCAAAGTCAAGAAAAAGCTGGCGATAATGGCCGAAGCGGCAGGCCTTGGAAGCCGTCAGGGGTCGGAAACCTTCGATTCTGAGTTGGCAGATATTTTTGTCGAAAGCATACAGAATATGAACCGGCGTATGAACATCCCTGATCACTTTGATTATATAAAAGAAGAAGATGTTCCCCAGATGATTCGTTGGGCACTGAAGGAAGCTAATCCTGTTTATCCCGTTCCCGTTGTATATGACAAAACCCGGGCAGCAGCGGTGATCCGTAAAGTGGAGGGAAAATTAGCCATATTATAAACAAATATGACTGCATAGGCTGCTCTGCCTGCTCCAAACTCTGCCCTGTCTTTGCCATCAGTGGTGAACTGAAACAGACGTTTGAGATCATCGATGTATAGTACGACATATTCAAAAAATACATCAGTGACCAGCGGCGAGAGAGTTGCAGGACGCTGCGGAGGAGGTGCTGTAAGCCTGCTTCTCAAGGCACTTCCTGCTCTGAAAATAAATTCTCTTTTCCTCATGCCGCATGCAAAAGCAATCAAGTATGCAACAGGGATCCCTATGGACACAGGAAGCTTTGTCAGATGGGGAGAAAGAGGATACAATCTTGAGCGAATGTACAGCTTAAGGGAAGGATTGACCGGTGCTGATGACAGCCTGCCGGACAGACTGACGAGAGTGCCGCAGGTTGAAAGTCGCCCGGATACTGTAGTTCCCATGGATAAAATGCTGCCTAAATATTATAAAATCAGAGGCTGGGATCCATCCGGCATACCGACAGATAAAACTTTAAGAAAGCTGGGACTCATATAATGGCTAATGTAACACTTAAATACCGTGGACCGCTTCACGAAGAACTTAATATAACCGAAGAAATTACTTTCGGTGATGATATTGCGGATATACTTAAATTTATTAACAATCTCTACGGAAAAGAAATCTATAAGATAGCTAAGTCCATGCTCATTGCCGTCAACGGTGAGAGCATTCTTAAACGTCAGGTTTTTAAGACAAAACTTTATGACGGCGATATAGTTTCTTTTCTTCCTGTCAGCGGAGGAGGCTGATTCAGCCCAAAACCTTTGTCAGATCTTTACCCAAATTCCTGTAATACCGGGTAATCGATATCCTTGCTCGATATGGGAAAATATGGTATTATTTTTATATGGTAAATATTACCATATTTTGTATTTGGAGAGGAGGTCGAGGTGAATAGTATAAATGTTATAGGAAGGCTGACGAAGAAGCCTGAACTGAGAAAGACTGATGGCGGGAAAAGCATATGCAATTTCTCATTGGCAGTGGATGATGCTCATTCAAAGGAAGATCGTGCCGATTTTATCAGATGCACAGTTTTCGGAGTTCAGGGAGAGAATTGTGAAAAGTATCTCGAAAAAGGGTTTTTAGCCGGTGTAAGCGGCAGATTCAGATCCGATACTTATAAGGATTCTGAAGGGATCACGCGGTATCCAATAAGTCTCATAGCCGAGAGGGTTCAGTTTTTACAGTGGCCCAGCAGGGAAGATTCATAGTTAAAAAGCGGTATTACAAAATGGAAGTTTAAATGTGGTATAAAAAGCGGTATTTTCACCGCTTTTTGCTTGACTATAACCATAAGAAATGGTAAGATTTCTATTGCGGTATTTTCGCTTTTTTTTAATTTGGCGGTGTAGCTTAGTTGGTTAGAGCGTTCGGTTCATACCCGAAAGGTCGGTGGTTCGACTCCACTCGCCGCTACCATTCATTATCAGCGAAAATATCATCCCGGGCGCATAGCTCAGCTGGGAGAGCACCTGCCTTACAAGCAGGGGGTCATAGGTTCGAGCCCTATTGCGCCCACCATTAGCTCGTCCAACGAACTTAGTGAGTTGTTGACGAACTCGTGCAACACTTTCCCAAACCTCTACCCACAGGGGGAACAAGAACCTCTTTTAGGTGATTTGGTGAAAGTGACTGCCATTTTTTACTCTTATCGGAGTACTAAAAATTGCGAAGTATTTTTTTCGAATATCAAGGCGTGTGATTGAGCGACCGAGGCGCGTACCTAGACATACGTAACGAGGGAGAGATAGAGCAACAACGCAGGTATGCGGAAAAAAGACAGCAAAGAGGTGGCCTGGTAGTTCAGTTGGTTAGAATGCCAGCCTGTCACGCTGGAGGTCGTCGGTTCGAACCCGATCCAGGTCGCCAATTTATTTTTTTAGCTAGTTATGATAGACTGTAAGTGCATATATGAAAAAACCGAACATGGTGGGTATCGTCAAGTGGTTAAGACACAGGGTTGTGGCTCCTGTATGCGTGGGTTCGAATCCCACTATCCACCCCAAATGATGGGGTATCGCCAAGTGGTAAGGCAATGGATTCTGATTCCATCATTCGCAGGTTCGAATCCTGCTACCCTAGCCATTAGCTCGTCCAACGAACAGATGTGAGTTGTTGACGAACTTGTGCACTATTTTCCCAAATCTTTGATTTGGTGAAAATCACTGCCAACGTATCGTTTTGTGCATGATGTTAAGTTGTGTGTGGAACGTATACATGGCGCCATAGCCAAGTGGTAAGGCAGAGGTCTGCAAAACCTTTATCCCCAGTTCAAATCTGGGTGGCGCCTCCAAAGAAAACACACTTTTCAAAATCGGAAAGTGTGTTTTTATATATTAAATAAGCCACCCAATAGTATCTTGAATGTGATACAATTTACAAAACTGGTCAGTTTATTGATGATTGGAGAAATATAATGAAAAAGGTTATTCCTGTAATTTTGATTTTAATGCTTGTTTTTTCGCTGACTGCCTGTTCAGACGACGTAAAAGAAACTGAGAAAACTGAAGGCACGAGCAATACAGAAGAAAGCAATGCAAACACAGCTGGAGAAGAAACCGTCGTCCCCCCGGAGTCTGAAGAGCCTGATGCCAATAAAGATGGTGATGAAACAGCGGGATATGATGCTTATACGGAAGATTTGATACAAACCGGATATGTCAGTAGTGTCAGTGACAAAGGCAACGGAAACTGGATAATAACGGTTACAAATAAGTGGAAAGATATGGACGAGTCAGAGAAACTGGACTTTGCTAACGATATTTTCAGTGAGCTTTCTGTAAAAGCGGATGAACAATACGGCAAGCAGGCAACAGTGAAAATGATAAACAAGTCCGGAAATAAAGTTGCTGCAAGCAGCAAAGACGGTGACGGTATGAAAATTTATCAGTAACAGGGGTAGCCTATAAGGTGAGTTCCTCGGGAAAAGCCTTTTCTTTCATGATGCCCCACATTTTATCTATGTATGACAGTGTGTAAAATTGCTCGAAATAATGGTAGTAGTAAGTTCCCCGCTCAGTCAGGTGTAATTGATCTTTCTTTTGGTGAATGAAGCCCAGTAGTTTTGCCGCAGCAAGTTCAAGCCCATATTTCTTTTTAAGTGCCGATCCAAAGAAACTTTCGAAGTTTGCCGGGGATATAGTTGTGGTATAAGTTTCCCAGAATAGGTAATATATCATACGTTGTCTTTTTGTGAATTTAATGGTGAGTGATGTCGGTATACGACCTGCATTGACCATATCTATATATTCATCGGCTGAAAAAGTATTGATTTTGAAAGAGTCTTTTAAGAGGGTCGTAGCAGAACATCCGAATCCCAGAAAGTTTTCTCTTGTCATCGATGAGTATCTGGAACTTTCTTCATTTGAAAATGTCCATATGGATGTTCTGTTATAGCCCTGTTCTCTGCAATATGTCAGGGTTTTGTAAAGCAATTTTTTTTTATCCTTCTCACATACCGGCTTAAACTCGTTACTTGAAAATGCAAAATCGATAAATGGGTATATTGCAATATGGTTTGCACCTATGCTAAAAGCGGTATCTATATCATTTTGAAGGTCATTATAAGTCTGATCCGGCAGAGCGAAAATAAAGTCCATGGACACAGTTTCAAACGGCACTTTGTTCAATGCAGAAGAAATATTATCTTTGTCAATGTTTCCTCGATGAAGAATATCTGTGTATTTCTTTTGAAATGACTGGATGCCTACGCTTATCTTAGTGATTTTAGCTTCTTTTAATTGTGTAAGCAATTCAACATCGATTTCGCCGGGATGAAGTTCGATGCCTATTCCTTCGGTTACCTCAAAGAATTCTTCGATCTCATTTATGATCATTTTGAGATATGGTGCTGCCAAAGCCGGTGAACCTCCGCCAAAGTACAGGGAAGTGGCTCTTTTTTTACCAGCATTCATTGACCCGATCAGACGAATTTCTTTTATCAGTGCCAATACGTAATCATCCATCTTCTCCGGGGCATAAAGTTCTTTGCAATATGGGCAAAATTCACATATCTGTTTGCAAAAGGGGATGTGGACATACAGCCCGAGATTTTTTTCATCTTTATAGGAAATGATCTCATCATTTTCGTTAGTGAATTGGAATGGTTTGGTGGATCTTGTTAGCCACATTCTGGCCAGGCTTGCTATGTTCATTTTGCCCACCTTATATATTTTGGGTATGTAATCAGCATATCCAAAATGACTTTGAGATTTCCGCGGAACAGTAATGTATATTCTGCTGCAAAGAAGTAACCGCAATCTTTACATAGGCCATCTATATTAATACATCTTCCGCAATAATGCATTTGACCTTTTTCAACAACGACACATTGACGGCAAGGTTTTTTGCCTGAATCACCACATATATATGGAAATGCTGATGTGAGATTGAATACAGGCTTTCCTTGTTTTTTTAGTTTTGCGATAGCATCGCAGCATTCTTTTTTTTCACTCTTGCTTAAGCTTAGGTATTCTGTACCGGGATGAGGAGTATGGAAATTGAATGAAACACCTCGGATACTGCTTATATTTTCTGCATAATCACAGACATTTTGTATATCCCGGTGGTTATATTTATTTAATGCCATATACAGCAATAAGTTGTTATGGTGGGAACTATGTATATTATCCATGATTTTATCGAAGCATTCTCCACGGATCAGGTCATGCTGCCTTTTATCTCCGTCAAGGCTGATCATGATCAGGTCGGCTTCAGGCGCATATATGGGGTAGGTCCCGTTTGTAACTATATTAACTATCAGAAATCCCATGTTCTTTGCACGCTTTATCAGATCGTTTATAGTTTTGCCGCTGTCCTTCCACATAAAAATTTCACCGCCGCTGAAGAAAAGAATTCTTACTCCCATTTTATATAGTTTTTCCATTTCACTGATGACATTACTATATGGGTACATTTCTTCTGTTATATTGCTTACTGCGCAGTGTTTGCATTTTAAGTTACACTTATCCGTGAGTATGATCGTACCCAGGATTGGATGGTTTTCTTGCTTCATTATGGTTTTCAGCCCATATGCCGAAAAATGTAGTAATTGATTTATTTTCATAACGCTTCCCTTATGGTGTAATATTACACTGTGCAAAGTTGTCTGTCAATAGGTTTTATGATAAAACCATATTGGAACATTCATATTGGGAAGTGAAAAGTTGTTAACTATGATATAGTGGTACCAAGGTAGCGCAAATCAACTGGAGGTATACCATGAAAAGAAGCACTGCAAAAAGAGGATGTATTTGTATATCAATCAGTATTCTTCTGATTATTATGACTGGCTGTAGTCCATCTGAGCCGGATGGCATGGGTTATGGCGAAGAATTCACAGTTGCCGGGAATACGTATAAACTCGACAAAATTGTGGAAGTGACTGACAGTGAAACCGGCGGGACAAATCAATTCGAAGTTCAGGTACTAATGAGTACTCAGTCTGCACCTGTTCAATTTTCCATGGGTGCTGACGGAACTGCAGGAACACCCCAAAGTCTTATCAATATGGAGCTTGATGGAGAGGATACTAAATACACCACATCGAACATCCGGTTTAAGGCGGCTGACGAAGGCGGCTTCAAAGGTCTCGCAACATTTATCTTTACCTTGCCTGATGGTGTGGAATTCCCCGAGACCGGCACATTTTTATATACAGGTGACGAGGAAGAATCAGTTCCATTGGATTTTTCCGAGATGAAAATTGAGAAAATAGAAACCGCCCCTGCAGAAGAGGTGGCAAGCTGAATACTATTCAAAATCACAGAATTATTCTTTTTTTCGTTGTCTATTTATTAGAAAAATAAACAATGTCAAACTGATAACCATTACGCTAAGCAGCATTGCCAGATTTACTTCATCCCAAGTATCTGCCGATTCGCCCTTTTGAGCTTTATTTTCATTTGTTGTATCAGAGTTTATATCTTTTACAGGTTTGTTTGTATCATTATTTTCAATATCATTATTAGTATTTTGTTTTGCGGCTATACCATTTCCTGACAGCTCGACTCTTTCTGAGAAATCTCCTGATTCATCGGTTAATATCAACGCATTCGAATAATCAATAGCCTCAACAGGCGAAAAAGATACAGTAATAGATCCATTTGTTGAACCGGCAGTTCCATCACTTTCGATTTTGAATACATTGTCGACTTGTGACAACGTTACGGCAGCATAAGTCAAATCAACGTATTCATATTTGAGGGTCGATCTCGCAGACCCACCGATGATGACATCTCCGAAACTAATGGTTGACGGAGTCGTTATTATTGAAGGCGGCAGTCTAAGGACTAAATGCAATGTAGCTTCTTTTTGAATGTTATAATCTTGAAGTGTACGCCCATCTTCCAATTGTTTGCCGGCGAAGATCAATCTTTGCTGATCAGGTGGAATTCCTTCTTTATCCTGAATTTTTTGTTTTACGCTTGCTATAGTATCTGCAATTTCTACTTCCAATGTTATAGTTTTGCCGGTTAGTGTTTTTACAAAAATTTGCATACCTAATACTTGATTAATCGGTAATAAAAATATAACAGTAAAAATGAAAACATATGATAAGGGCTTAAGAATTTTTTTCACGAGTACTCTCCTTATTCAAAACATAAAAAACTTATACAGGAATCTTATACCCATTGTTTTGAAAAATAATATTCTCAATTAGTTTAGAAAATAAATAAGATGGTATATATCATATATCGATTCGCACATAAAGTAATAACATATTATAGTAATTAAGAACGTAGGTGAAATCATGTCTGACACAATTTCCTCCGTAATCGTCCCTGCCATAGGGATACTTGTGAGCCCAATACCCCTGGTGGGACTGATACTGATCATGTTCAGCGACAGAGCCAGAATCAACAGCATAGCATTTTTAATCGGCTGGATATTTGGTAACCTGGGCGTTTTCTTAATAGCCATGTTCTTTATCGGTGACAATATAACTGACGTAGGAGATCCCTCAAAGGTCAAAAGCCTCATCGATATCCTGCTGGGCATCATACTGGTTGGTTTCGGTATATTTGAATTTACCAAAAGACCTAAGAAAAATGAAAAGGTGAATCCTCCCAAGTGGCTCGACAAAGTCGATAAATTTCATATACCGGAAGCCTTCGGTCTTGCTGTCCTCATGTCCGCAGCAAATCCTGAAGATATGCTGTTCGCTCTGACTGCCGGAGTATCGGTCGGATACCATGCAACCAGCATCACTCAGGCGATAACAGGCGCAATAGTATTTATTTTGATCGCCTGCTCAACAGTATATATCCCAACATTGATTTATCTTGTTGCAGGCAGCAGGCTCCACGGTCTTCTGGAGAAAGCCCGGGTTTTCCTGATCAAATACAATTCCATTATAATGGCAATACTCTTCGTCGGCATCGGTATCATGGTGATATCCAAGGCATTTTAAACAGAGATGAATATGAACCTACGCAAAATCAACAAGTTCATTCTGCCGTCCCTAAGGCATTATTCTCCTGCAAAGGCAAAGAATGATGTTTTTGCCGGTGTGATTGTTGCAGCTCTTACCATTCCCATGGCGATGGGTTATGCCCAGGTTGCGGGACTTCCTCCGGTTTATGGATTATACGGTTCGATCCTGCCGGTTCTCGGTTACGCTTTGTTCGCAAGCTCACCGGAAATGATTTTCGGAATGAATGCTGCAACCAGCGCAATTACCAGCTCCATATTTATAACTCTCGGTATCGAGTTAGGTTCAAAAGAGGCAATCACAGTTGCACCTCAACTTGCTCTTTTCACATCATTATTTTTATTTCTTTTTGCGATCCTCAGACTGGGAAGATTCGCAGGCTATATTTCTACTCCTGTAATGAGCGGATTTCTTTCGGGAACCGCATTATCGATCCTTATTGGGCAGGCACTGCAGATCATGGGCCTCAAGTCGGCGGGAACCGACTTCCTCGGCAACATGGAAGTTTTCTTTGATAAAGTTGCTGACACTAATCTGATAGCTCTTCTTATCGGATCGCTTACGGTGGCAATCATACTGGTAGCGAAAAAATTTGCGCCCAGATTCCCGATGGGTTTGGCAATACTAGTTCTGGGAACCATTCTTTCCGGAGTTCTTCATTTTGATAAATTGGGTATTACCATAGTCGGGAAGATCCCAAGCGGATTCCCGGCATTTTCCTTCCCCGACATCTTTCATGAACCCCATGTGACCACATATGTATCAATGGGATTTGTGGTGGCACTTGTTATATTTGCAGACTCACTGATGACTACCAACAGCTTTGCTATCAAAGGCAAATACAAGGTCAAAGATAATCAGGAACTCTTTGCTTTTGGCATATCCAATCTGTTTTCTTCTCTGATAGGCTGTTCACCGACCAGTTCCAGCGTTTCAAGAACAGCCGCAAGTCACAATTTCCATGGTAAAACCCAGATGGTGTCAATTGTTTCAATTGCCGTCGTAGGGCTTGTTTTGGCATTTCTGAGTAAGTTTTTGTATTATATGCCTCAGCCCGTACTTTCAGGGATCATCTTCGCTTCACTTGTGAATGTCCTGGATATTGCACTTCTCACAAGCCTGATCAAAAAGGTCAAGCGTGAAGCATTAGTCTGGATAGCATCTGCTCTGGGTGTGCTTATAGGAGGAGTGCTGGTAGGCGTTATCGTCGGCGTTTTCCTGTCCTTTGTGGATGTGATAATCAAGATAGCTTCCCCCCATCAGGCTTTTCTCGGCAGGATACCCGGTAAGCATGGATTTTATAATCTTGAGAGAAACCCGGATGCCGTGCCAATCCCCGGTGTTGTCATATTCAGATTCAGCGCCAGGTTGTTTTTCGGTAACATCGACTCATTCAAAAAGTCAATCGAAAAGAGTGTTAAAGAAGACACCATGGCCGTGATAATAGATGCCTCAGGAATCAACAGTATCGACTCGACAGCTGCCGAAGGTTTGGGAATCCTGATAAGATACCTTAAGCGAAAAAAAGTCAAATATTATTTTGCGGAACAGATCGCTTCCATCAATGACCAGTTCATCAGGTTGGGCCTTGGTGACATCGTCGAAAAGAACCATACTGCAAAGACTATCGAGGATGCACTTATAGACCTGGACATCACAGTCTGATATAATATTCATGTACTTAGTTTTATAATTTAAAATCAAGGAGTTATGAATATGGTCGATCTCCACTATCTCAAATTACTTTCCAATGACTTTCCAAATGTTGGCGCGGCAACCACAGAAATCGTCAATTTAAACGCAATACTCAATTTACCAAAGGGAACAGAATACTTTTTAAGCGATCTTCATGGAGAGCATGAGGCATTCATCCATATGGTAAAAAGTGCTTCCGGGGTCATCAGGCTCAGGATAGAAGAGCTGTTTGCCAAAACGCTTGGCATTGAAGAAAGAGACAGTCTGGCTGCTCTGGTCTACGATGCCGAAAGTGAAATCTCAAGAAAAAAAGAAGAAGATATCGACTTTGATAAATGGTGTAAATTATCCATACTCAGGCTGATTGACATCACCAGATCGGTTTCAACCAAATATACCAGATCAAAAGTAAGAAAAAGAATCAATCAGGATTTTAGATATATCTTAGAAGAATTGATCAATGCCGATGACGAAGAAAACAGGATGCGTTATTATGCTGAGATCATAAACTCCATCGTTGATTGCGGTGTTGCCGAACGGTTCATCACTGACATGACCGAGAGTATCAGCAATCTTGCTGTGGACAGACTTCATATCGTGGGAGACATCTGGGACAGAGGTTCTCATCCGGATCACATTATGGATTATCTCATGGGTTTCCACGATGTGGATTTTCAGTGGGGCAATCACGACATAGTCTGGATGGGTGCAGCCGGCGGCAACTGGTCCTGTATAGCCAATGTCATAAGAATGAATGTAAGTTACAATAACTTCGATATGCTGGAATTCGGATACGGGTTCAACTTAAGAGCATTATCTGAATTTGCAGCAGAGACATATAAGGATGATCCCTGTGAAGGATTCACACCGAAAGACATTTATCACAACGAACTTGACCCTGTGAATTTTGCACTGGCTGCCAAGATCAACAAGGCCATTTCGGTCATCCAGTTCAAGGTAGAAGGGCTCACTATACGGAGCAGACCTGAGTATAAACTGGATCACAGACTCCTTTTGGATAAAGTCGATTTCGAAAAAGGTACTATCGACCTAAACGGAGAGACATATGAACTGCGGAACAGTAATTTTATCACTGTAGACCCTGATGATCCATATAAGCTGACCGAGCAGGAGCATGCTCTCATGCATACTCTTGAAGCTTCATTTATAAAAAGCGATAAGTTGCAGGAGCACATCAGGTTCCTGTTCAACAAGGGCGATCTTTATAAATGCGTGAACGGGAACCTTCTGTATCACGGATGTATCCCCATGACTGATGACGGGGAATTCAAAGAATGTGTCCTGAACGGAAAAAAAGCCTCAGGAAAAGAATATTTCGACCTTATAGATTCCGAAGTCAGAAAGGCATTTTTTGAATATGGGAATGAAAAGGAGAGGTCGATCAACTGCGATATCATGTGGTACCTGTGGCTCAGTCAGGACTCGCCACTGTTCGGAAAAGATCAGATGACTACATTCGAGAGATGTTTTATCTCCGACAAAAAACCGCACAAAGAAAATACTGTTCCATATTATACTTTGATGAACGACGAAAAATACTGCAGAAAAATTCTTGTTGAGTTCGGTCTTGATCCGGAAAGTTCTCATATCGTGACAGGGCATACTCCGGTAAAAACAAAAGACGGAGATACCCCTATCAAAGGCGGCGGAAAACTTTTCATCATAGACGGCGGAATGTCAAAGGCATATCAGAAAACTACAGGTATAGCAGGATATACCCTGGTATTCAACTCCCGTCAGCTTTTCCTTGCGGAACACCAGCCTTATTCTCCTAAAGATGAAGATGGCAATCAGGACTATCATGCGCCGAGGATGATCGAGATAGAAAAGATGAAATCAAGGATCACTGTCAGGGATTCCGATATCGGAGACGAACTTGAGGAACAGATCTATGAGATTAAACAGCTGGTAGATGCATACAGAAAAGGTGAAATAAAGGAAAACGAATAGGTTTAAATGAAACAAGCGATCAGAAAGGCATTTCCGGTAACGATACCCGTACTTTTAGGCTATGTCCCATTGGGCATAGCTTTTGGTCTTATGATGATAAATGCCGGATACAACGTATTTTGGACAGTTATTTCCAGTGCTGCAATATTTTCCGGCACCGGGCAGTTCGTGGAAACCAGTTTTCTTCAGGCACAAACAGCCCTGTATGAAGTCGCAGTAATCATAATCATCCTTAACTCAAGAATGATGTTCTACGGACTTTCGTTTCTCGACCGATACCGCGCTATGGGTATGAGAAAATGGTATCTTATGTTCGCCCTGACTGACGAAACTTATGCTCTTTTATGTGTTCAGGAAACACCGGAAGGAGTGAAAGAGGCAGATTTCATGCTGGCAATTTCTTTTCTCAACCAGATATACTGGATCGCCGGAGGAGCGATTGGGGCAGTGGCAGGCTCTCTCATCAGGTTCGATATCAGCGGTATAGATTTCATCATGACAACGTTGTTTGTTGTTCTGGCAATCAACCAGTGGAAGACGTACAAATCTCATGAGCCGGTATTCATAGGGCTTATTGGTTCGGTAGGTGCGCTTTCCATATTCGGTCCGGATAATTTTATGATACCGGCACTAATAATAATAACAATCATGTTAGTAATAAGACGAAGGAAGATAGAGGAGAAAAACGCATTATGAGCGGCTCGGTAATGATGTATTCCATAATAATTATCGGACTGATCGCGGCCCTCACATATGCCGCCAGACTTTTCCCGTATGTGATTTTCGGTAGAGGCAGCAAGATTCCGGATCTTGTAATATTCCTCGGAGAGGTACTTCCTCCGGCTGTTATGGTGCTTCTCATAGTCTACTGCATCAGGAATATATCGATATTTGTATATCCTTACGGGATTCCTGAATTCAGTGCTATCCTTCTTACTGTAATACTTTATCTTACAATTAAGAATAACCTGGTGGCAATGATTTCTGGAACGATTCTGTACATGATCCTCATTCAGGCAGTATTTGTGTGATTTTTTGGTGCACATTGATGATGGTTCTGTGTATTTTCAGGGAATTGTCGTGTGAAATTGTTGATTAAAAAACGAAGCAGGTGGTATACTCCATTTATCAGGGGAATTTTATATATTGCATGTATTACATAAAGGGGTAATAAAAATGGGAAAAACAAACGATCATAATACTCTATTTTTTAAGGCTGTCGTAATCATTCTAATTGTATCATTGGTATTCACCTCGACGACTGTTTTTGCTGAAGGCTACGAACCTTTGGCGGCAGACACAAAAGTCACTTTGGATCTAAAAGGCGGCAAGTATTCGACCGCTATCCAAAATGTTATTCAAAATCCTGTCACACTGACTGACGATACCTACTCGGAATTATTCAGGATAATCGGAACGGCTAAACCAGCCAAGCTCGGCCATAATTTTGAAGGTCTCTTTCCGGCAACGACAGGAGGAATCGCAATAAGTGCAGGGGCAATAGCGCCTGTACGGGATCATACTATATATGCGCAGTGGACACCTGCTGTGTACACTTTAAAATTCGCTGGGAACGGAGGGCGTATCAGTAAAGGTTCAATGCCGGTCACATACGGGAAGAGTTATGGATCTCTGGCATCTGCGTCAAGAAGCGGCTACGGCTTTATCGGCTGGTATACGTCGGCCGGTAAAAAAGTTACATCCGGTACGATTTACAATATTGCCGGCAACACTACTTTATATGCTAAATGGGGGAAAAAGTACAGAATATATTTTGACGCAAGCAAAGGAAGAGTCAGCCAGAAAAGCAAGACTGTTTCCAAGGGTCTTCCATATGGAACTCTTCCTACTCCTAAAAGAGCAGGGCGTACATTCCTTGGATGGTACACCAAAGGCGGAACTAAAATATATTCAACGAGAACCGTAGGCATAACAAAGAACACAAAGTTCTATGCCAAGTGGAGACTGAACAAATATCCGGTCAAATTCGATCCCCGAAAAGGAAAAGCTTCCAGAACTTATAAGAATATTTATTACTATAAGAAATATGGTAAACTGCCAAAAGCCTACAGGAAGGGATATGTATTCAAGGGCTGGTACACCAAAGGCGGAAGAAAGGTTACATCAAAAACCGTTTATAAGCTTACCAAAGGAAGAACTCTATATGCCAAGTGGAGAGCAAAAAGGATAACGTTAAGATTTAATGCAAACCGCGGTAAAGTGAGTAAGAAGAGCAAGGTCGTGATTTATAATAAAAAATACGGCAAGCTGCCCAAGCCCAAAAGATCCGGATATAAATTCAAAGGGTGGTACAGCAAAAAAAGCGGAGGCATCAAGCGAACAAGTTCAGCTGTAGTTAAATACACCAAGAAGAAGACTCTGTATGCAAAGTGGGCAAAGATATCCACTATCAAATTCGATTACAACAAAGGCAGAAAAAGCAAAACAAAATCCAAGAGGGTCGTATACGGCGAGAGATACGGCACTCTGCCATCTACCAAAAGATCAGGATATATATTCAAAGGTTGGTATACTAAAGGCGGTACCCTGATAACATCATCGAAGATAGTAAGACTTAAGGGCAACAGAACATTATATGCAAGGTGGGAATTTACCTTGAATATTTCTAAGATGTATGCACCTTCCGGCAGTAAGGCCAGACCGGGGTATGCCATGAGCTTTAAAGGTGTCACCATTCATAATACAGGCAATAGAAGCTCCACCGCGGATGCACTCAATCACGCCCGATATTTACAGGGATCAGGCAGTAAAAAATCTGCATCATGGCACTATTGTGTCGATGACAGAAGGGTAACACAGTCGATACCCGAAAGCGAAATTGCATGGCATGCAGGCGACGGCGGTTCGGGTTTTGGAAACAGGCGTACCATTGCCATCGAAATCTGTATGAATGACGGAGGGAATGTACGGACCGCAACCGACAGGGCTGCAAAACTGACAGCATATATACTGGAACGGAAAGGGTATAGAACGGCGGTCAGCGGAGTTAATCTTTTCCAGCATAACAGTCATTCAGGGAAGAATTGCCCTGAGCTTATCAGGAAAGGGATTCCTTATAACTGGAGCACATTTGTGAGCAAAGTGAATATTTATTTATAAATGTTCAAGAAAGTTGATTAATGTAGCGCATATTAGGTATAATAAGTATACATAATATGCGCTATTGTTCTTTATTAAGTGAAAGCAAATATGGATAAGTCTATTGATTTTTCAGGTGAGCCGTACACATTGGCTTACCAAAACGTTATTTATAAGGGACCTTACTTCCACAGGCATGCCTTGGAATTGGTATTTGTTATGTGCGGTAGCATTCGGATAGAGATCGAAGGCGAACCGTCAACTCTCAGGCGAGGTGATTTTATCTGCATCAACGCAGGAGAAACACATGCTATCTACGGTGATAAAGACTCCTACATCGTATCACTTTATATTGATTTGAATCATTATAAAGAATTGCATCCGTATATCAGAGCATTCAATTTTTATTGTAAATATACTGAGGGCAAGGAGACTGATCTGGATCGGTATCATGCCATAAGAAACTATCTCATTCGAATAATGATGATAGAGACTTTGCAGATTCCGATGCATGGTCAGTTAAGCACGGAACTCTGTGACATAGTAATTGAAATACTTATTAACCATATTTATGATGAAATATATTTAAAAGGCAGAATGTCGGAGCTGAAAAAAAATGATAGAGAACGAATACTCAGCATATCAAAATATATTTCCGAAAACTATAACCAACGGGGATTTTCATTAACACAGCTTGCTGACCACGAACATCTCAGTTCAACAAGACTGAGCCACTTCTGGAAGGAAATGACCAATATTTCCTTTAAAGATACGATCAATTTGTCACGTTTCATGGAATCAAAGAGACTTCTAATGGATGGCAATCTGTCCATTAATCAGATAGTGGAACAATGTGGCTATTCGGACGAAAAATATCTATATAAAATCATAAGAGAAAAATATGGGATGACGCCATCTGAATTCAGGAAAAAGCATAGAAAGACCATTTCAAAACCAAATGAATATACAATTAAAAACATAACAGATATCAAAGGGGAGATCATCGATTACAGTTCGGTTTTTTATAATAGACTTAATGACCTGTCTTTTCTTGATGAACGTCCTGATAAAGTCGAGGAAGAAAATCTCAACGAACTTTATGCTGTCATTACTTCTACAAATAAGAAGAGAGCTAATGCCGAAAAAATACAATGTGACAGAACTGTTTTAAGTTTAGGTTTAGACAGTGGACTTAGATATGTTGATGATAAATTTTTCATACATTGGGAATATATTTATGCTTTAGGGCAGATTACCACTAAGCTTTTTAAAGATTGCAGTCTGGCAATAGATGTGGAATTGATGAGCGCTGAAGAATGGAACGAAATACTGGAGGAAATCGAAGCTAATGCCTATAGAGTTTGGGGCGATAAATTCAAAACCACTACAACCCTTCTGGTAACCTACAGGGTTTATGAAAGCCTGCCGAAAGCCCGTGCCTTTGCGGCTGAAGTATCTAAGAATAATTATTTTGTTAAAGCTATTCCCATACAGTATTTATAACATCAGTTTGTTTGGAGATTCGGAAATATATGAAAACTAATAGCAACATATTCAAAAAAAATAAATCTAAGGGATTTACTTTGATAGAAGTTGTAGTTGTCCTTTTGATTTTGTCTATTTTATCAGGAATCGCAGTACCTGCTCTCACTGGTTATATTGGTGATTCAAAGAAGAGAACGATGGTATTTGAATGCAGGAGCTGTGTTGTTGCGGCAAACACACTTTCTGTCAGAGCCTATGGAGATGGTGCTCCGATAGGAAATATCACATACACAGATGATCCCTTTATTCAAAAAGTTTTGATATTGGCTGAGGTTCCAAAGGATGGTGTCATTGACAGTATGACCTATGTAAATTCTGAAGTATCAGAACTTTATTATACGAGGGATGGAATAACTGTCAGGTACTATAATGGGGAATATTCCGTCGTTGATGGTATGGGCCCGGTCGATCCCGGCAGTGAAACGGTAGGCGGCACACTGCCTGAACCTGCAAAACCGAATTTTACTGATGTGGGAACCTTACATGGCACTGAAAGAACAGATGCCATAAAAAACAATGCAATTGCGCTTCTTGGTATATTCAATCAATGCCTAAGCGAGGCGTTAAACGAGGTTTCTCCTGATGCAAAAATTGTTTACTGGAATAAGCCTAGTGGCGGAATTCTGGATAACTTTGGTTTGTGTACTTTGTATGAGTCTAATTACAATCAAGTGGTAAAAGAGGTCTCTGTCAAATCAGGGGATCTAATAAAACCTATATTGGAGGAATACGGAATAGATGGTCGAAATGTTAAGGTAGTATTTGAGAATACAACTAAAAACAGCGCAGGTAAAACCTTAAGAAATGTCACGCCTTCTCGCATAGAGTTCAAAGCAAAGTCATTGACCGGGGGAACAAGTGATACATATTATTATAATTATTATCCTGAGTCAGGTGAATTAGTACAAGAGAAAAAAGCTGTAGTATAAGTGATATACGAGATCCATAGGTTCCTTGGTCCACTCCCTGACATACAGTTCGTAGAACTGTATGATTAACCGGTCATGCCCTTGCGGGTTCGAATCCCTCATGACGTTGATGTAACAAACAAGGGGCTGTCTCAAAATGTAAATAGTTGAGACAACCCTTACTTCGGCCTCTTGCTGCAATGGATATGTTACTTCTGATAAAGAAAAAATGTTCTGCAAAAAATTAACCCAAAATTTGGTCCAAAATCGGGGTTATGCGAACTTTTTCACAGCTCGGCTACGAGAATTGTGCATTAATGCATAATAACAGACTCAAACCTCTGATTTGGAGACATGCTATAGGACACAACCCCGATTTTGGACCATAAAACGCCTTCAAAAGTTGCACTTTTACTAAGCGTCATTTTGAGACAGCCCCTTGAATGGTGCGCCACGAGGGATTTAGCATCTTTTGCTGGTGCAAAATCTGCAGCCCGTCGGAACCTCATTCAGGTTCCTCGGACCACGCCCTGACAGACAGTTCGCAGGACTGTCTGCTTTACCGGTCGTGCCCTTTCGGGTCCGAATCCCTCGAATAACGACAGTCAAATTCAACAGAAAACGGACACTTTTGTGTCCGTTTTCTGTTGAAAATGGTGCGCCACGAGGGATTCGAACCCCCGACCTTCGCATTCGTAGTGCGCGACTCTATCCAGCTGAGCTAGTGGCGCTGATTTTGTCTCATAAAGGTGTTCAGATCTATATGTGACAATTCCGGGTTGGGCTGCTTTTATCAAAGCCTGAAATAGATTATAACATCATAATCTACCCCAGGCAATAAGGTTTTAGATCGATTTGGATTGGTATTATCAGTTATTCGAGCACTATTTCTATGTGTTCATTTTTTCCGTCTTCCATGTTGTCCATGTCTATCATTGTATACGGCAAGGTAATATCACCGTCATCTATGCTGCTTAATATCTCGTCTATATCCACTTCTCTAAGTAACTCCATGATCTGTTGACTGTCCTGATCCGAACTGTATTTTGCGCCCAGGGCCATCGATGCTTTACCTATCTTAAGACCGGCTTTGAGAAGCGAAAATGGAACTCTAATGTCTACTTTTGTTTTGGACGCGATATTGTCTATCACGGTTACTTTAATCCTCTTTGGCTGGATACCTGTACTCCCCGGGGTAACAGTTACAGCATTGTTCTGGTTATCTTCCGGTACGGCCGCCAGCAACCTCTCGGCTTCATCGACATTTATATCTCCATTATTCAGCATTTCCAGTATCATTCGCTTTTCTTCACTCATGTTAATCTCCTTACTTGTCTTTTTTATACATAACTGTGTTGTTCTCACTCTTCTCTCGTTGTGTACTCATGAGTACACTTTTCGGTCAGTCGTTCGTACGCCTTGTTCTGATCAAAAAATTCTGCGTAATTGCATTTTCATAAACTCTATCTTAATTTTTCCAGTGCATCTTCAACCGAGAGATCGCCTGCTTTGACCATCTCAAGAACTTCCAGCCGTTTTGTGGATGCCGCTTTTTTATCAATGGATTCAAAGGCGTTCACCAGATTGTCAAGTCTGTTTCTGGCAGTGGGATAGGATATGTTTAATAGTTTTCCCGCATCTTTTAAACTGCCTCTGCTTTTTATGAAGATTTCGAGAAAATCAAGTTGTTCGTCAGTTAAGGATGAGAATCTTCCCGGTTCGAAATCTCCCTGTACTTCCGTTTCACAGGACGGGCACTTGAGAAGTGTTACTCTCATTCCCGACCCACAGGAAGGACATTTGTTTGGTATTTCATTGTTTGACATTTAGTTCCTCCGTTTTAGTAACGATTTAGGTATTATTCGCGCGCTGATCATCAATGATCTTAAACATATTGTATCAAATAAATTAATAATGTCAAGTTAAAACTAAATAAAATTAAAATGCAACTCAATATAATTAATTAAAATTGATGAATAAATGAGATATGGCTGGTTCCCAATTTTAACTACTACAAACACATTACTAATGGTGCATTAACGTTGTAATACCATAAAAAGGTGTTATTATATGTATGTTGATTGTCAATACTTGACAAAGGGGTAGGTCAGATCAGATGTCAAAAACGAAAGAAAAAAGAAAAATATCGAGAATTCTTTTTCTCTTGCTGCTGGTCGCAATAGTGTTTTCTGTACTGCTTATTGCAACTGTCACAATTATAAATATCTATGTTGTAAGAAGCACTGAAGATCAAATCATAGCACAGGATGCCGCTATTGAAGAGGATTTGGACTGCATCATCGTTTTAGGTGCGTTCGTATACAGTAACGGGGAGCCTTCTCCAATTCTGAAGGAAAGACTGGATACGGGTATTTCACTGTATAAAGAGGGTGTTTCAGACAAACTTCTTTTAAGCGGAGATAACGGACAGAAAGAATATAACGAGGTGATCCCAATGCGTGAATACGCACTTAAACAAGGGGTTCCCGATGAAGATATATATTTGGATTATGCCGGATTCTCAACATATGAAAGCATGTACAGGTTAAGAGATATTTTCCAGGTGGAAAAAGCAGTCGTCGTTACCCAGACATATCATTTATACAGAGCACTGTATATAGGAAACAGCTTGGATCTAAATGTGGTCGGTGTCTCTGCTCCGGACAGAGAGAACGGTCAAAAAGGGCGGGATATCAGGGAAGTCTTTGCCCGGGTCAAATCAGTCGGTCTGGTTTTGACAGGTGCCGACCCTACATATCTTGGCGATACCGTATCACTGGATGTGCCACAAAACAACAATAAGGAGGTTATGAAAGAATAACATTGAAATAATGGATATAAATGTTTAAAACTGTATATTATTGTGTATTAATATAACAGAGGCTAACATAGCTGGATAGAAAAAGGGGTGATATTATGGCTATGATTTCAATTCGTCTTAATGAAAGAGACGCCAGCCTCATCAGAAACTACTCAAGACTAAAGGGGATCTCTTTAAGTGATTTGGTCCGAAATACTGTTATCAACAGAATTGAAGACGAAATCGACGTACAGTCTTTTGCCGAAGTCACGAAGAGTTTGAGAAGTACATTTTCTCTTGATGAGCTGGAAAATATGGTGAGAGGGGACCAAAGTGTTTAGAATCAAAATCTCTGAACAGACTGCCGATAAACTTAGGGGGATGGATAAATGGGTTGCTGCTATGATAGTGGCATGGATAAAAAAGAATCTCTCAAAATGTGTGAATCCCAGATCTTTAGGGAAATCGATGTTTAAAAAGGACAACAGGTTTTGGCAATACAGAATAGGAGATTTCAGATTGTTGGCCATTATATATGACGACAGTAAACTGGTAGTACTTACCGACATTAACTATAGCGACACTATATAAAATTAAAGTAAATAAGACGAGAGAACAGCTATGCTCAGCAAACGCCGGGCGTGGCTGTTTTTCTTCATGCCTTCACCACCTAACTGTAAAAAAATTGTAACAGGAGAATAGTTCATTATTAAGCTTGCCTGTTATATAATATGTTGTATATAACAAAGCATTCTATTACTAGAACTAGGTAGTTACAAAAAGGACAGCTATGATCGAATATAACAATGTGACTAAGATGTATGGATCTAACGTTGGCATCCAGGATGTAAACGTAAAAATCGATGATGGTGAATTTGTATTTCTTGTTGGACCCAGCGGAGCCGGAAAATCGACATTTGTTCAGGTTCTCCTGAAAATGATCGATGCGGATAAGGGAAATATCATATATGACGGATATGATGTCACAACACTTCCCAACAGAAAAATCGCTGAGCACAGAAGGAGTATGGGGATTGTTTTTCAAGACTTCAGTCTGTTACCCAAAAAAACAGTATATGAAAATGTAGCATTCGCAATGGAAATAACGCAAATGCCCAAAAAAGCAATACGAAGGCAGGTTCCCCAAATGCTCAGCTTAGTCGGGATAGGTGCTGAAGCAAATAAATATCCAGATGAGATATCTATCGGTGAAAAGCAGCGGGTTGCAATAGCAAGAGCAATAGTAAATAACCCAAAAGTGCTGATTGCAGACGAGCCCACCGGGAATCTGGATCCGGAAACAGGCTGGGAAATCATGCGGCTTCTTGAGCAGATAAACCAGAGAGGCACCACAGTACTTATGGTCACCCATTCAAAAGAGATTGTAAACACCATGAACAAGCGTGTTGTAGCTATAAAGGACGGGCTAATAGTAAGAGACGAGAAGCATGGCCTCTATCATCTTGAAGATGATTCCCCGGATATGAATGAAGGGAGTATTTTTAAGATATGAATAGCCGTATTATCGGGTCTATCAAACAGGCCTTCAGCCAGATCAGAAGAAATATCGCAATGACTCTCGCATCCATGTTTTCCATAACCGCAATAATGCTGATATTGGGTCTTTTCTTCATTATAATGGTCAATGTTAATACCATCGTTGAAAATGTGAGAAATGACTTTGATACTGTACAGGTGTACCTGCTTGACGATACAGATGAAGCCAGAACAGAAGAGCTGATGGATGAATTCAGATCTATGCCTGATGTTAGTGAAGTTTCTTACCTCACTAAAGATGAAGCACTTGAAAGTTTCAAAGACAGCTGGGGTGACAATGCTTACCTTCTTGATAATGTAAAGACGAACCCCCTCCCAAATACCATCGTTGTAAAAGTCCCGGTGCTCGAATCGGCAGATTCGCTTGTGGCAACCGCCAGGGAAATGCCGGGGGTTGAAGATGTCAATTACTATCAGGATACAGTAGCAAGGCTGATGCAGGTAACCCAGTTTATTCAGATTGGAGCTTTGATAGTCATAATCTTCCTGGTCTTCATCTCCATAGTGGTCGTATCAAACACTATAAAACTGACGGTTCTGGCAAGGGAAAAAGAAATAAATATTATGAAATATGTCGGCGCCACAAACTGGTTTATCCGGGGACCATTCCTTGTGGAGGGTATGATAATCGGTGCTATTTCAGCTATTGTGTCTGTAGGAGCCGTAGCACTTTTCTACCATTGGTTGATAAATGCCATCGGGACCGAGCTCATAGTCATATTCTCAACCAGCCTGGTACCGGAAATGCATCTTGCAGGTAATTTAGTGATAATTTTCCTGGCATTGGGTATAAGTATAGGAGCATGCGGAAGTATCGTGTCCATGAGAAGATTCCTGGATACCTGATAACCGGCAACAGCACAAAGAAAGGGGACAAAAATGTTTAAAAAATCGATAGCGATGTGCTTGATAATGGTAATGGTTTTTACAATGGTCGGCGGGACCTCTGTGTTTGCCGAGTCGGTTGGAAGTATTGAGAATAAGATCGATAAAAAGCAGGATCAGATCGATAAAAACAATTTAAAAAGACAAGATCTAAAAAACAAGATAAGCTCCCTGGAGGAGTCTATAAAAAGCACTCAGCAGGATCTGGCCGATATCAGAAAAGAAATCACTTCTATCAATAAAAAAACTGTCAAGATAAATAATAAGATAGAAAAACTGAAAAAGAAAATAGATACTCAGCAAGAAACACTGGATTCAAGGCTTAGATCTATGTACAAAAATGGCAATATGGGAATAATTCAAGTGCTCCTAGGGTCAGTTAATATACAGGATTTTATGTCAAACTTCAAGCTTATCAACGAGCTCCACAAGAGTGATGTCCAGATTCTGGAAGAACTTGAGGCGAATCGAAATGTAGTTGCGCAGCAGAAAGCCGAACTGGATGCTCTTGCCCAAAAGGTGAAGAGTCACGAAGCTTCACAGGTGGAAAAGCAGAAACAGCTAGAAAAAGATAAGACTGAAGTTGCCAGTGCAAAAGCGAAGATCGAAGCAGAAAACGCAAAATTGCATGAGGACATCGACGCACTGGAAGCAGAGTCGTCTAGAATATCTTCCGAGTTGGCAAATTACGATGACAGCGATGTAGAATACAAAGGAAGCGGACAATTCGCATGGCCTTTCCCTGGATACTCAAGCATTTCATCAGGATATGGTTACAGAACCCATCCCATAAGCGGTGACAGAAAATTCCATTCAGGAGTAGATCTGGCCGGACCCTACGGTAAAGCAATTGTTGCCGCAGAAGACGGCAAGGTAATTACAGCAGGA
This sequence comes from Anaerovoracaceae bacterium, assembly GCA_031553035.1. GTDB lineage: Bacteria > Bacillota > Clostridia > Peptostreptococcales > Anaerovoracaceae > JAVBLY01. The sequence continues at coordinate 307,708 of JAVBLY010000005.1, forward strand.
TGGAACAGCGGCGGTTACGGGAATTATGTTATCATTTCCCATGGCGGAGGTATAACCACTCTGTATGGTCATAATTCATCGCTTACTGTTTCTGCGGGACAGAAGGTAAAAAGAGGGCAAACCATCGCCAGATGCGGAAGTACAGGCCGTTCCACCGGTAACCATCTCCACTTTGAAGTCAGGAAAAACGGCAGTACACGTAACCCAATGAACTATATATAAATTATGAGCATTAATCCCATTGTACTGGATATACTTAAAAAAAGAGGCGTTTCCGGTCAAGCAGAAACCAACGAATTTCTATCGGATAAACCAAAACTTACCTATGATCCATTCCTTCTTCCAAATATGAAAGATGGGGTGGATTTCGTGCTTTCTGCAATAAAGAATAACGAAAAGATTTGTATTTACGGCGATTACGATGTGGACGGCATTACCGCTACTGCGCTTTTATATAATTTTCTTAAAGAGCTGACAGACCATGTGACTTACTACATCCCGTCCAGGTTTGAAGATGGATACGGGCTGAATAATGAATCCCTGACCCAACTGAAAGAAGAGGGTGTAGATACAGTTATCACAGTAGACTGCGGTTCCGTATCAAAAAAAGAAGTGGAGCATGCAAAGGATATCGGTCTTAAGGTCATGGTCACGGACCACCATGATATGGACGAGAATAATGTCCCGGAATGCATAATAATAAATCCAAAACACTTTGATTCAGAATATCCTTTCAGAGGATTATGCGGATGTGCTGTAGCATTCAAGCTGGTTCAGGCTATGGTACGGACGGAAAAACTCGATCGCGATAATCTTGTTAAACCATTGGATCTGGTTGCTGTCGCAACAGTTGCCGATGTTGTATCTCTGACAGATGAAAACAGAACGATGGTAAAGTACGGTCTTAAGGAGCTGAACCGAGGAACCAGAAAGGCATTCAGGATCATGACAAATAAGCTCAATATCGAGCCGGGCAGTATAGATTCATATAAAATCGGCTTTATCATAGGTCCTCATATGAATGCGGCCGGGCGAATGAGCGATGCAAATGCGGTAGTCAGAATGCTGACAACGGAAGACAATGGGGAAATAAACAGTATAGTCGATTCACTTATCGAGCATAACCGGGAAAGAAGATCGATTCAGGAAAAATGCTTTGATGAGTGTACCAACATGATAGAGGATAAGTATATTGATTCTCCGTTTTTAATGGTCAAGCCTCCTTCTATCCATGAAGGTATCGCGGGAATTGTAGCCGGCAAGATAAAGGAACTGTACAACAAACCTGCTATCGTTCTTTCAGAATCAAGAGATGAAAAAGGGAATATATTGCTTAAGGGTTCAGGCAGAAGCATACAGAAAATCGACCTGATCAAAATGCTCCGCGCACACGAAGAGTTGTTTGAAAAACTGGGTGGTCACTCAATGGCCGCAGGCTTTACACTTTCTTCCGAAAATGAAGACGCTTTGAGACAGTTCCTTATTAAGGATATGGAGGGTGAAATTAAAAGAGATCCTGACCTTTTTATAAAAAAGATCACACCAGATTGCAAAGCCCTGAAAAACGATATAGATATGGATCTTGCAGCGGATCTTATGTTGTTAGCACCGTTTGGAATAGATAATCCAAAACCGGTAATTGAGCTTGATGACGTAGAAATCAAAAATATCAAATACATGGGAAACGAAAATCAGCATGTAAAATTCAGCTCCGGTCAGTTCGACTGCATTTTGTTCGGCAGCGCTCAGGATAACAGGCATTTATTAACAGAAGGGAAGAAAGTGACCCTCTACGGAAACCCTGATATAAACATATGGAACGGAAAAGAAAGCATACAATTTTTGATCAAGGCGATTACGAGCCGGGAGGGATAGACTTGTTCACATTAAAAAAGAAGAATTATTTCATTTCACTGATACTGGTATTTATTTTAGGGGCAGGCTCCTGCTTTGGGATTTTTTATCTGACGGGCACAGGAAAGAATTTATTCAGTGATGAATCTGATGACTATAGCAGACTTTCTGAGATGGAGGAATATCTTAAGGCAAATTATTATGAACCTATAACGGATTCTGCCATCACGACCGGACTATACAAAGGGCTTTTTGCGTCTCCGGGAGACCCCTACACCATGTACTATACTAAGGAGGAGTTTGAGCAGGTGAGCGCAGATGCACACGGAGAAAATTCAGGAATCGGCGTAGTCATGCAGGGAAGCAAGGACGATCTTATTGAGATCATTCAGGTGATCGACAGCGCTCCGGCAAAAGCCGCGGGGGTGAAGGTCGGAGATAAACTCATCTCAGTTGACGGTGAAGAGTTTACCGGTACTCAGACTGCCGAAGCAGCAATGAAAGCAAGGGGCAAGGCAGGTACAAAAGTTGAGATCAAGGTTCTGAGAGATGATAAAGAACTTTCATTCACCATAACAAGAGATAATTTCATCAATCCTTCGGTTTCCTCAAAGCTGCTGGATGGTAATATAGGGTACATCAGCATTTCCACTTTTAACGATAATACATCGGAAGATTTCAAAGTAGCACTGGAAAAATTTGAAAATCAGAAAGTAAAAGGCCTGATAGTCGACATCAGGAATAACGTGGGAGGAGTAGTTTCCCAGGGAGTCGACATAGCGGACATGCTCCTTGACAAAGCTGAAATAGCATATGCGGAGAACAATAAAAAAGAAAAGGAGATATATACGACTGAAGACGGGAAAACTTCTTTGCCATACGTTCTCCTGATCAATGAAAATTCTGCCAGCACATCGGAAATATTAGCTGTGGGCATCAAAGAAAATAAGGGGGGGGCTCTTGTAGGAGAAACCACATATGGCAAGGGCGTTATTCAGAAACTTGAACAGTTCAAAGAAGGCGATGGCGCAAGAATAACCATCATGCAGTATTTCAGTGCATCAGGCCGGCCCATAAACAATGTTGGTGTTGCTCCTGACTACAAAGTAAAGATGAGCAGCGATTCGAAAACCGATACTCAGCTGGAGAAAGCCAAAAACCTTCTGAAATGATAAGAATTATTTTTCTTCGATCCTGTTGAGTGTTATCCGGTATCCATCGGCACCGTACTTGAGACACTTGTTGATCCTGCTGATAGTGGCAGTGCTGGCCTTGGTTATATCTTCGATTTCCTGGTAGGTTTTCTCTTCGTAAAGCATTTTGGCTATATAGAATCTCTGAGCGATGGATTGCATTTCGTTAATAGTGCAAATATCTTCAAAAAAACGATAACAGTCCTCTTTGGACTCAAGGGTAAGCACGGCATCGAACAACAGCTCTGTTTCATCATTCACAAACTTTGAATTGTATTTCATGGTTTTTACCGATGTTTCGGCCTCCTCCTGCACTTTTATACTTTAACACTATAAAGTATTATATCAGGAAATGCATGTTTGTCAATTTGATTACATATGGTATAATTTAAAGTTAGGAAAGGTATGGGATACCAATGTTGATATTAAAAGTGATCTTCGTGATATTACTTATGATTCCGCTCATTATCCTGACATTTATATTGCTCAACAGGTTGTTTGATAATGCCCTAAGATATAAAGAAAAGCCGGCCAAAAGCAATGCCGGGAGGAAAAGGCGCAGAAGATGAATAAAAAAGGCTTGTTCATAACTTTTGAAGGCACCGACGGTTCAGGCAAGTCCACTCAGATTAAACTTCTGAGGTCTTGGCTTGAGGAAAAAGGGATTGATGCATTACTCACGAGAGAGCCCGGCGGAACTGATATCAGTGAGAAGATAAGAGACATTATTCTGGACAAGAACAACTCCGAGATGTCCCATATGACTGAAGCTTTGCTCTATGCCGCATCAAGAGCTCAGCACGTAGATCAGGTCATCAGGCCTGCATTAAGCAAAGGCTTGACCGTGATCAGTGACAGGTTTATCGATTCCAGCATAGTCTATCAGGGGTACGGCAGAAAGCTTGGCGAATCGGTTGAAGTTATCAATAAATATGCCATGGGTGACTGTATACCCGATGTGACATTTTTGCTTAAAATAGATCCGGAAACAGGTATAAAAAGAGCATCAGGCGGTGTCCCGGACAGAATAGAGTCGGAAGAGCTTTCCTATCACAAATCGGTATATGATGCATATCTTGACTTGGAAAAAAAGTATCCTGAAAGGATATTCGGAATTGACGCCGGCAGGAGTATCGAAATAATACATGGGGAAATAACGGGAAAGATACATGAGTTGCTCAAATAAAAACCAGAAAGATGCGCTTTCCCAAAGCATAAAAAAAGACAGGCTCTCTCATGCATATATTATCTGCGGCGGAGATGATGTTTCACGTCAAGAATATATAAAACGTATCGTAGCAGAGATATTTTGTCTGAGTGAAGAAAATTCCCCATGTGGTCAATGCGCAAATTGCCGTAAGATAGAGCATAATAATATGGAAGACCTGATTCAAATATTTAAAGACGGTAATTCCATAAAGGTAGATCAGATCCGTGAGCTGAGTATTGCTCTTTCCAATAAACCGTTTACACTGCGGACTGTTGTGATAATAAACGATGCAGATTCAATGACACCGGAAAGTCAGAATAAGCTACTTAAGAGCCTTGAAGAACCTGCTCCTGGCACAGTCATAATACTTTCCGCGGGCAGCCTGTTTGCCCTGTATCCAACCATCCGATCCAGATGTGTGATAGTTAATTTGGGAAGTCAAAGTATTGGTACCGATCCTGAACTTGAAGAACATGCTGCAAATATAGTAAAATATTCCATGAGCAACAAGCCTCTGGATACAATTTTTGCTGAAGTGAAGGAATGTGCGGATTCGGGATCAGAGGCCGAGAAACTTCTGGATTCCATGGAAGTATATGTGAGGGATATCATAGTAGGCAGATATTCTCCGGAGCTTTTGTTCAATGAACATAATATTGAGATAGTTGACCGTATCGACTGGAATAAGGGGTTTCCCTTCGAGGAATATTTGAAACACATCGAAACGGCAAAAATGGACGTCAAAAAAAACATAAATTGGAAATATACAATGAAGAATTTAATAATAAATTTTAAACAGGAGGAAGCACATGGTTAAAGTAGCCGGAGTCAGATTCAGAACAGCCGGAAAATTATATCATTTCGATCCGGGCAATCTGGAAATAAAAAGCGGAGATGATGTTATTGTCGAAACAGCAAGGGGCATTGAATTCGGTACCGTCAAGGGACCCATAAGAGATATTCCGGAAAAAGAAGTGGTGCAGCCATTGAAGAAGATTCAGCGCATCGCAGATCAGAAAGATAAGGATCGGAACAGCGAGAATCTCGAAAAAAGATCAACAGCCATAAGAACCTGTAAGGAGAAGATCCTCAAGCATGAGCTGGATATGAAACTTGTTGATGCAGAATACACATTCGACAATAATAAAATAGTCTTTTACTTCACATCAGACGGCAGGGTGGACTTTAGGGAACTTGTTAAGGATCTGGCGGGAGTTTTTAAAAAACGTATCGAGCTTAGACAGGTTGGCGTACGGGACGAAGCTAAGCTTCTTGGAGGCATGGGTACATGCGGTAAGGAACTTTGCTGCAAGCAGTGGCTTCAGGACTTTGATCCTGTCTCCATAAAAATGGCAAAGGTCCAGAATCTTTCCCTGAATCCCACTAAGATCTCCGGATCATGCGGGAGACTGATGTGCTGTCTCAAGTATGAGAATGAAAATTATCAGAAAATGAAAAAAGGCATGCCTAACGTAGGAGAAATCGTTGACACACCTGAAGGACCTGCCAAGGTTGTGGATGCAAATATTTTACTTAATCAGGTGAAAACCAGGCTAATAGTTGAAGAAAGAACCGAAGAAAGCTCGGAAAAACTCAGCCCGGATCTGAAGCTTTACGCTAAGGAAGATGTGTTCAGAAAGAAAAAACACGGTGGGAAAAAGAGTAAGGTCGAATCCGTCACGGAGGAGATAGAAGAGGCTCTTGCCGATGACATAATAGATATTCTGAAAGATGAATAAGGACATGCAAAATTACAGACTGGACGAGATCGGATTTGGATCCCTCAAGATTTATCAGGATCCATCCGATTTTTGTTATGGCGTAGACGCAGTTATTCTTGCGGATTTTGCATCAGCAGGGGCAGGGAAGAGAATCGTGGATCTGGGCTGCGGCAACGGTATAATTCCCATCATACTCAGTCATAAGACAAAGGGCACTCACATTACGGGAGTGGAGGTTAAAACCGACACAAGTGAGCTGGCAAAAGAAAATGTAAAAATGAATGGTCTTGAGGACAGGATAGAAATCATCGGATGCGATATCATGGAATTTGAAATTGAACCTGAAAGCTTTGACACTGTAGTAACAAATCCTCCCTATGTTGCATCCGGAAGCGGACAGAAAAATCATAATAAAAATTCCAAAATGACTGCGAGGCACGAGACTACCGCAGGTCTGAATGACTTTATCAAGCTGTCTTCCGAGCTCCTCAAAAATAAAGGGGAGTTATACTTGGTCCATCGACCTTCCAGAACTGTAGAGATAATCAATACGCTCAGCAGACATAATCTCGAGCCTAAGATAATAAGATATGTCAGCCCAAAGCTGGGAAAGAACCCCAACATTATGCTTGTCAAAGCAACAAAAAATGGAGGCCCCGAAGTTGAGATCCTGGAGCCTCTTTATGTTCATAATGAAGATAGTTCTTATACTGATGAAATTATGAGAATTTATGAAAGAATATGATCTACAGTTCTTTCATCTCATCCAGACACTTTTTGCAAACATTCTTTCCTCTGATATTTCGTACATCTGTTGCATCTCCGCAGAACACGCATGCAGGTTCATACTTTCTTAATATAATTGAGCCCTCGTCTACAAATATTTCCACCGGATCTTCTTTCCCTATGTCAAGAGTTCTTCGAAGCTCCATAGGTAATACGATCCTTCCCAGTTCATCTACTTTTCTAACTATTCCTGTTGCCTTCATTTCGAATCTCCTTCTTCTTTTTCTGTGGGCTTATTCTTATTCAGAAATCCCTTCAGCGAAGTTAAAAAGTTAATTGCCGAACCAATAAAGCCGATAGTGCTTTTATTGCCCCTGATGTTCTTGGTAATGTTTTCGACTGAATCCTGGACGTTTGTAATGATCTTGTCCACATCCTCAGTGCGTTCAGCCGCTATGCCTGTGATTTTCTTTGTATCCTCCAGCACCTTATTAGTCGATTTCAATGTGACTATAAGATTTTTGAAAAAAAGGATAAGATAAACGACCAGTACCAGCAGTCCGATGCCAAGCAGGATGAAGAAAAGATCTTTTAAGGTAATTGCTGTATCCATTTTTATCTCCCTGTACATTATGTAAACTATATCGTAAATATATTATAACCAAAATTTACCAAAAAACAAGAGCTTTAAGCATCACGGCGCAAAATTATTAATTCAATATTACACGGGCGAGTCAAGAGTGTTTCCATATGTGATTTTAGTGAAGAAAGCGTTGAAAAAAAAGAATGCCTTCTATATAATATACTTTGCGTCACATGGGCTCAATTGATTTGCTTTCTATATCAATTGCACACTAATATGTTTTATGGAGGATGTCGTGTCAAAAATTATTATCAGGAGATCTCGACCACTTAAAGGCGAAATCGAAGTAAGTGGTTCTAAAAACTCAGTTCTTCCAATAATGGCGGCAACTCTTCTGACTAAAGAAGAATGTGAGATCACGGAAGTACCTGTTCTAAGAGACGTAAATGTTATGTGCAAACTCCTCATGAGCATCGGTGCAGATGTAGAAGGGGATTTCGATAAAGATTCCATCAATATACAAGCCGAAAAAATAAAATCAAAAGAAGCTCCGTACGAGCTTGTCAAAATGATGAGGGCTTCCATACTTGCAATGGGACCCCTGCTTGCAAGAACAGGCAGTGTTAAAGTCCCGCTTCCAGGCGGCTGCGCAATAGGCGCACGTCCCATAGATTTACACCTTAAAGGCTTCAAGGCCTTAGGTGCAAATATCAAAGTCGAAGCCGGATATGTGGAAGCAAAAGCTAAGAAGCTGAAAGGCGGAACGATATATTTAGACCAGCCAAGTGTAGGCGCTACAGAAAATATCCTTATGGCAGCTGTGCTGGCATCAGGTAATACGGTGCTGGAGAATGCCGCAAAAGAACCTGAGATAGTAGATCTTGCCAGTTTCCTCAATAAAATGGGCGCAAAGATAAAAGGCGCAGGAACAGATAATATAAGGATCGAAGGCGTTAAGGAACTTCACGGAGCAAAACATGCCGTTATTCCCGATCGCATAGAGACAGGAACTTTCATGATTGCAGCGGCTATCACCCGCGGCAATCTTCTTATCAAGAATTGTGTTCCCGATCACGTCAAACCAATAATTGCCAAACTGGCAGAATGCGGAGTTATTGTAGAAGATGAAGCCGACGGAATGAGGATCAATGCGTCAAAAGGCAAACTTAAGGGAACCGATGTCAAAACTCTTCCTTATCCGGGATTTCCGACAGATATGCAGTCTCAGTTTATGGCATTTCTAAGTACGGTGGACGGTGTCAGCATAGTAATAGAAACAGTATTTGAAAACAGATATCAGCAGATAGGTGAGCTGAACAGAATGGGCGCCGATATTAAAATAGACGGCAGAAGTGCTGTCATAGAAGGTGGCTGCAAGCTTAAAGGAGCCGAGGTGGTTTCAACGGACTTAAGGGCAGGTGCGGCGCTTGTACTTGCAGGATTAGCAGCGGAAGGACAAACAGAAATCTCCGAGATATATCACATCGAAAGAGGTTATTCGGATCTTATAGACAAGCTGAAAAATGTAGGGGCCGATATAGAGAAAATAGAAATTTTATAATCATTATGTATAATAAAAAACCTCCGGTATTCCGGAGGTTTTTTAAATGGATTAATAATTGCGTTTACGCTTCTTCTTTTTCTTCCTCTGCGTTGATCGTCTCTGCCATTTCTACAAAGCCTTCCGCTGCGTTTTCTTTGGCCTGTTCAGCCAGTACCTTTTCGTATTCAGCGAATATTGCGTCCTTGATCTTGTTCCTTGTTTCGGATACAAGCGGGTGTGCTATGTCCCTGAAATCCCCTTCGCCCATTTTTCTGCTTGGCATTGCGATGAACAGTCCGTTTTGACCTTCGATGATTTTGATATCATGTACTACAAATTCGTCGTCAAAAGTTACCGAAACCACAGCCTTCATTTTTCCGTCGTCACTCACTTTTCTTACGCGTACATCAGTAATTTCCATTATGAACCACCTTTCTGCCTGTATTGTAAGTAGCTGTAAATTTGTGTAAATTATATACTAGTAAAATAGGGGTTACAAGTCTTTTTTAGAAAAAAACGGCTTGTTGGCAGCGGCCTCAATACGCCCTGTCTTCTCGCTTACATCCCCTAAATATACAAGTGGAGTGTAATCCTCCACCTTTTTTTGCTTAGGCTGCATTGTGGCTATCATTACCCCCGAACCAACGGTTTCGATTCCGAACTCCAGGAGTATGTCGGATATACCTTTTACACTTCCTCCGGCACGCATGAAGTCATCGATAATTATGGCTTTTTTTCCGCTTTCCACAGCTCGTTTCGCAATGGACATTTTCTGGATCCTTTCACTTGATCCGGAAAAATAATTGATGCTCACAGTCGAACCTTCAGAGATCTTACTCTCCCTGCGAATTACAACAAGTGGGATGTTAAGTGCATTTGCCGTGGAAAATGCTATCGGAATGCCTTTTGTTTCAATTGTTGCCACATAGTCTGCGCCTAGTCCGCCCATCTTTCTCGCGAAGATTTCGGCGGCTCTGTTTATGAGATGAGTATCAAACATTATGTCTGACGTATATAAAAATCCTCCTGCGAGAATTCGGTCTTTGTCTTTCAACTTTCTACAGATTTCGTCCTGTAGTTCCTTAGTCGCACTGTCGCTTATATACGGCACGTATTTAACTCCGCCGGCCGCTCCCGAAGTTGTTTCGATCCTGCCTGATCCCATTTTATCAAGGATCTTGCCTGCATACTGAAGATCCTCGCTTATGCTGGACTTTGCAGCACTTAAGCTTTCACAGAAATAGGACAGGGGAAAGTTCACATTTGGAGAACCTGCTAGGGTCATTATTATTGCGCCGATACGTTCTGTTCGCTTCATATATTTTTTGACATCGGACGAAATGTCCTGTTAACGCCAACTCCTCTTTCTGATTTTAACAGCAATGGACTAACAATTCAATTGTAAAGAACAGCGGATTTATGGTATTATAAAGTGTATGCAAAACTAGCGAAAGCGGAGGTCAGAATGATCGATTTAGAGAACATAAAACACGTCCACTGTATTGGCATCGGAGGAATTGGCTTAAGTGGACTTGCGGATATATTACTGAGTCAGGGGATCAAGGTATCCGGATCCGACATGAAAGAAGGAGATACCACAGATAAACTCATAGAAAAAGGCGCTATAGTTTATTTGGGACACAGAGCCAAGAACATAGACAGCGCCGATCTAATAGTATATTCAGCGGCAGTATCGCCGGATAATCCGGAACTGAAAGCCGCAGAAGAAAAAGAAATCCCCATAATCTCAAGAGCCGAACTCCTCGGACATATGATGAAAAACAAAAAGTACAGCGTGGCCATCGCCGGCGCACACGGTAAAACTACCACTACATCAATGATATCACTAATTCTAAATAAATGCGGAAAAGACCCTACTATTCTTGTGGGCGGAAATCTGCAGGAAATAGGCGGTAACGTCAAAGTGGGAAACAGTGAATATTTTGTGACAGAAGCCTGTGAGTACAGAGACAGTTTTTTGGAACTTGCGCCTCAGTATGCGATAATCCTGAATATAGATTCTGATCATCTGGATTATTTTAAAGGAATAGAGCATATCGTCCAGTCGTTCGAAACATTTGTAGAGCTGGTTCCCAAAGACGGTACGATAGTAGCTTATGACGCTAATCCTTTCGTCAGCAGCATAATCAAGGATCTTGACAAGAAGGTGATCACCTTTGGGTTCCATGAAAACTGCGATTACAAGGCTGGTGATATAGAGTTCAACCACGAGGGATGTCCGGCATTTACCATATTCCACAAAGATGAGGATCTGTGCCGGATACAGCTTGCCGTTCCGGGAGAACATAATCTGTCAAATGCACTTGCCGCCGCCGCATGCTGCCATGACATGGGAATTTCAGGCGATGAAATTAAAAGCTCTCTGGAAGAATACAACGGGACACAGAGAAGGTTCGATATTCAGGGCGTGACATCAAAAGGGGTCAAGATAGTTGACGACTACGCCCATCATCCCACGGAGATCACCGCCACATTAAATGCGGCGAAGATGATTTCCCACAATAAACTGTGGTGCCTGTTCCAGCCACACACATATACGAGAACTCTTGCACTTCATGATGACTTTGCGGAGGCTCTCATGCTGGCAGATAAAATCGTAATGGCAGAAATCTACGCTGCCAGAGAGAAAAACACACAGCAGATAAGTTCAATGTCAATTCTCGATGATATAAAGAACAGAGATCCTTCCACCAACGCATACTTCTTTGAGGATTTTACGGAAATCGCAGAGTTCGTATTAAAATATGCAGAGGAAGGCGACCTGGTAATAACCATGGGTGCCGGTGACATCAATAAAGTTGGATCGATGATGCTTGAGATGGACGCAGAAGCTTTTATGAGATAGGAGATCAGCATGAGCAAATTTTCAGAACAGTATATGGAAAAAAAGGATAAGAGAATAGAGACAAATCTCAGCTTTGCAGAAAAAGGTGTTGAATTTGTCGATATAGAAAACGCATATATAGATATGGGTGCAAAGATCGGCAATGGAACTATAATTGAGCCGGGAGTGACAATAGACGGAGAATCGGTCATTGGCGAAAGCTGCGTTATAGGACAGAACTCTGAGATCAGAAAATCGATAATCGGAAACAAAACAACAATTAAACATTCTGTAGTAACAGAAAGCACAATAGGCGATGAAACAAATGTTGGACCATTTGCATATATGAGACCGGGAAGCAAAGTCGGTAATAAATGCAAGGTGGGCGATTTCGTGGAGATAAAAAATTCAGTCATGGGCAACGGAAGCAAGGCATCCCATCTAACATATATCGGGGATGCCGATGTGGGAGAGAATGTCAACCTGGGCTGCGGAGTCGTCTTTGTTAATTACGACGGAAAGAATAAACACCGCTCGACAGTAGGTGACAATTCTTTTATCGGGTGTAATGTCAATATAGTTTCACCTATAGATATAAGCGAGAATTCATATGTTGCGGCAGGCACCACTGTCACAAAAAACGTTCCCGAAGGTTCTCTGTACGTGGGTCGCCCCAAGGAGAGAGTACTGGAAGGCTGGGTGGAGAAAAGAGGATTGATCTCAAAGAAGTAGGAAAGGATACGGTAGCAGAATGAAGAGTGGAGCATTTGCGGATTTCAAGGTATTTTCAGGCAACTCGACCCCCGAGCTTGCTGAAGAGATAGCATCGATAATGGGCAAACCTCTGGGTAAGTCTACAGTTACAAAATTCAGCGACGGAGAAATATCTGTCAGTCTGTGGGAAACAGTAAGGGGTATTGATGCATACATAGTTCAGTCTACCTGCGAGCCGGTCAATGATTCACTGATGGAACTTCTCATAATGATAGATGCAATGAAGCGTGCATCGGCCGGAAGAATAAATGCGGTAATTCCGTATTACGGATATGCCAGACAGGATCGAAAGGCCAAGGCCAGAGATCCTATAACGGCAAAACTTGTAGCAAATCTTCTGGTTGCTGCTGGGGCAGATCGCGTTGTTTCCATGGATCTTCACGCTTCACAGATACAGGGCTATTTTGATATCCCGGTCGACCACCTTCTTGGGCTTCCCATACTGGTCAAGCATTTTAGAAAGAAAAAGATCAAGGATCTCGTCGTAGTTTCGCCGGATCACGGCAGCGTGACCAGAGCAAGGAATATGGCTCATCCACTTGATGCTCCAATAGCAATAGTAGACAAAAGAAGACCTAAGGCAAATGTCTCTGAGGTCATGAATATAATAGGTGAGATCGAAGGGAAAAACTGTATCCTGGTTGATGATATGATAGATACAGCAGGAACCATAACTAATGCTGCAAATGCTCTTATTGAAATGGGAGCAAAGAGCGTGCAGGCTTGCGCGACACACGGGATTTTATCAGGTCCGGCAATAGAGAGGATCGAAAAATCCAAGATCAAAGAAATGGTGCTTCTTAACACAGCGCCCATACCAAAAGCAAAGAAGATAGACAAGATAAAAACCCTTTCGGTAGCACCGCTGTTTGCAGAGGCAATGGCAAGGATTTTCTCAAATGATTCAATCAGCAGGTTGTTTGATACGGGGTCCTCTAAGCGATAGTTTTAAGGAATAGGGAAAATGTACTTAATAGCAGGTCTTGGTAATCCGGGAAAAGAATATACAAATACAAAGCATAATATTGGTTTCATAACCATTGATTATCTAGCCGAGAAACACGATCTGAAAATAAACAAAATCAAGCATAAAGCCCTTTCAGGAGAGGGCTTTATTTCAGGTGAAAAAGTCATGCTGCTTAAGCCCCAGACATATATGAACCTGTCCGGCGAGAGCATCAGGGATGCCATAGATTACTATAAGATCGATACTAACAATCTGATAGTGATCTACGATGATATCGATATCCCCATGGGCAGTGTCAGGATAAGAAAAAAAGGCAGTGCCGGCACCCACAACGGAATGCGTTCAATAATAAGACTTCTTGGAGATGACGGCTTTCCGAGGATCCGGATAGGCATAGGATCCGATAGAGGAAATATTCCTCTCACCAATTATGTGATCAGCGGTTTTAAAAATAAAGAAGAAGTAAAGTTGATGGAGGACGCCGTCATAAATGCTTCTTCAGCTATAGAGCTGCTCTTAAAAGACGGTATAGATGCAGCCATGCAGAAGTATAACTATATCGCTTCAAAAGATGATGAAGAAGAATAATCATATACCGGGAGTTTCAGATTTCAGGATCACGCCTGTGGTAGCTGAGATCTTTAACAAAAACCCCAAAACATCACTGTTAATAACAAGTTCATACAGCAGGGCAAAGGAGCTTTCAAAAAACCTGGCCTTTTTTGTCGATGCTAAAGTTCATCTGCTTCCGGAAGAGGAGCCTTTTCTTTTTCAGTATGAAGCAAAAAGCAGAGAAGATCTGGATGAACAACTTTCTTCCATTTACGCACTGGAAGAGGGGAAACCATTTTTTTTGATCGCTCCCGTAACAGGTGCAGTAAAGAAGATGCCTCCAAAGGCAGAGCTTTTCAAACACAAATTCAATTTGAAGGTGGGGCAGGAACTGGATACCGGCAAAATAAGGATGGCTCTCGTAAATATGGGCTTTGAAAGAGTTCCCTTGACTGAAGAAAAGGGGCAGTTCAGCGTCAGGGGGGAAGTTATTGATATCTTCCCCGTAAACTCAGAACACCCTATAAGGATCGATATTTTCGACATTGAAATAGAATCAATAAAGACATTCGATCCAGAGACTCAACGGTCTATAAAAAAACTTGCGGAATTCACAGTTTTTCCGGCAACATCCATATTTCTCGATGAAGAAACCGAAAGAAAAACAATCCAGAGACTCAAAGCAGCTTATGACAACGCCGCCAAAAATATCAAGGGCGGGGAACGTTCTGCGTTGGAATCCAGGCTGAATCAACTTATCGAAAACATCAGGCTCAAAACAAATTACAGGATTCTTGAGAATTATATTTCATATATATACGAGGAACCTGAAACAATATCCAGCTATCTGCCTGAAGATTCGCTGCTGTTTGTCGATGATTCCGACAGGCTTAAAGAGAATCTCAAGCTCAGAGACAGTGAGCTTCATGAAGATTTTGTAAGCCTCATAAAAGGCGGTCACGCCATAAAAAAAGACATGGACAGCTTTGCCACAACTGAAGACTATGACAGTATGTTCGGATCAAAACAGACTTTTTTCTTTACACCATTCGTAAACAAACCGAATGTTCCTGTAAGGATGAATGAAACATTAAAATACGATATTAGAATACCTCCGCATTTTAATGGCCATATGGAAGTATTTTCAGATCAGCTGAGAAGGTACGTTAAAGATGGATATGCTGTCGAGATCGTTTCCGGTACTTCTGAGAGAGAAGATAACCTTAAGAACTTCATAAGCGAGAACGATATCAGAGGAAATATAAGTTATACCATCGGAAATCTCACTACAGGATATGTTATCGAGAATGAAAATAAGGTTATCTTAAGAGACGGTGACATTTTCCGGACATCAAAAAAGAGAAGAACAAGATTTAAGGACGAAAATGCAAAACCCATAAGATCATTTGCAGACATCAATGTGGGCGATTACGTTGTTCATGAATCCCACGGAATAGGCAAATATATCGGTGTAGAGCAGCTCGTAACTGCCGGAAACAAAAAGGATTATTTCAAAATCAAATACTCTGGAGCGGACCTGCTTTACGTTCCCATCGAACAGATGAATATTATCCAGAAGTTTATCGGAGGAGGAGATAAACCGCCGAAGGTCAGCAAACTTTCAGGCAGTGAATGGAAGAGGGCAAAAGCCAAAGCCAAGCAGGATATTGCAGCTATGTCCAAGGATCTGCTTACACTTTCAGCACAGAGAGAATCCGTTGCCGGATACGCATTTTCTCCAGACACAGTATGGCAGCGAGATTTTGAGGATCAATTCCCGTACAAAGAGACAGATGATCAGCTGAGAAGCGCCGAATCCATAAAGAGAGACATGGAAAAACCATATCCCATGGATAGACTGCTTTGCGGAGATGTTGGATACGGAAAGACGGAAGTTGCCGCAAGGGCAGTTTTTAAATGTGTAGCTGAAGGCAAGCAGGCAGCGATACTTGTTCCCACGACAATACTTGCAAGCCAGCATTACAATACATTCAAGGAACGATTCAAGGATTTCCCCTTCAATGTGGAAATGCTCTCAAGATTCAGAAGTGATGCCCAACAGAAGGAAATAATCAATAAGCTGGCAAATGGATCGGTTGATATAGTGATCAGCACCCACAGACTTCTTTCCCAAGATGTCAGATTCAAGGATCTTGGGCTTCTTGTCGTAGACGAAGAACAGCGATTCGGGGTAAAGCATAAGGAGATCATAAAGGGGCTTAAGAAAAATGTAGATGTGCTGACTCTGACAGCCACCCCCATTCCGAGGACTCTTCATATGTCTCTTGTGGGAATCAGAGACATGGACCTGATAGAAGAACCGCCTGAGGACAGATATCCTGTACAGACATATGTCATGGAAGAAAACGATGACATAATCAGAGAGACCATAAGAAGAGAACTGGACAGAGACGGACAGGTGTACGTGGTCTACAACCGGGTCCGGGGCATCGATGCTGAAGCCCAGAAGATCAGAGATCTTGTTCCTGAAGCTAAGGTGGCAGTGGGTCACGGTCAGATGAGCGAGCTGGAACTTGAAAACGTCATGATGGATTTTATCAATAGCCAGTTCAATGTCCTGATTTCAACCACAATAATCGAATCCGGAATAGATATACAAAATGTCAATACCATACTCATAATAGATGCGGACAAGTTTGGTCTGTCTCAGCTTTATCAGCTCAGAGGCCGCGTAGGCAGAACCAACAGAGTTGCATATGCATATCTTCTTCATAAAAAAAACAAGGTACTGTCCGAGGTAGCCGAGAAGAGACTTCTTGCCATCAAGGAGTTTACCGAATTCGGTGCAGGATTTAAAATAGCTATGCGCGATCTTGAAATCAGAGGCGCAGGCAATCTCCTGGGAATGCAGCAAAGCGGTCACATGATGACCATTGGATACGAGCTTTACTGCAAGATGGTGGAAGATGCGGTAAAAGCTCTTCAGGGCGAGCATATAAGTTCAGAGCGGGAAGAGGTTCTCATAGACCTTCCCATTTCAGCATACATTCCCGACTCATATGTTGAAGATGAGAGGCTTAAACTTCAGGTCTATCGCGACATTGCCGCCATAGACAGCACCGCCCTTTATGCAGAAGTCAGCGCCGATCTCACCGACAGGTTTGGCCAGCTGCCAAAGGACACTGTCAACCTCATGAAGGTCAGCCTTCTAAAGTCATATGCCGAGAAGGCCGGATTTTCCAAAATCAGGACACTTGATAAAGATATCATTCTGGAATTCAGCATGAAGGGTCCTGATGACAAACTTACAGAAAAGGCTATTGAACTATATGGAAAAAGACTGGAAAGGCGTGGAAAAGCTTCACCCTACATTTTATTCAGAGACGGAAGAAACGCAAAAATGGATGATTTATTGGACTTGACACGGTTTTTTAACGAATAAACACTGATATCTGTGTTATAATCCCCTTATGTATATTAGAAAGACGCCAGTTTTGACGTTTATGATAAAGAGTTTTGAAAGGACCTGAAATGAACAAAAAATTTAAATTGATTACGACTTTTATATTGATAACTGCAATGTTATTTGTTTTCACCGCCTGCGGAGGTAAGAATGAAGTTCTTGCCACGGTAGGAGATACTGAAATAACTCAGGAACAACTCGATGGATATGTCAGCTATTATTCACTGCTCAGTCTATCCACCACACAGGATCAGCTAGGTGAACAGGAACTGGCGTATCTGCAAGGGATCATGCTTAATTTTGCTACAGAAGTCGATCTTCTGAAACAGCACTATAAAGATGAAGGCGTGAATGTTCTTCCTGATGATTATGATGATCAGTTTACGAAATACAAAGAGACATTGATGAGCCAAGGCGAAGATATGGCTTCCCAGCTGTCAGATCAGGGGATCACTGATGAAGTTCTGGAGTTTTTCTTCAGTGCTCAGTTTTATACAAAGCAGTTTATGGATGACATTGACAAAGAAGACCCTGTAACCGATGATGAAACAGAAAAATACTATAACGAACATAAGGACGAGTTTGTGTCGCCTGCCCAGATAGAGGTCAGCCATATCCTGATAAAAGATGAAAAGCATACCGATGCCGGGAAAACCAGCATAGAGGCAATAAAAACGCAGATTGACGACGGCAAATCCTTTGAGGCCATGGCGAAAAAATACAGTGAAGACGGATCAGCAGCAAGCGGCGGAGCCCTTGGATGGATCGACCAAGATACCAATTTCGTACAGGAATTTAAAGATGCGGCATTTGCTTTGGATGAAGGTGAAATGAGCGGTGTGGTTGAAACCGAATTCGGTTATCACCTCATAAAAGTAACCGATACAAAGGCCAAGCAGCAGAAAACATATAAGCAATCGAAAGATGAAATAAAGGCACTTCTCGAAGAGGAAAACTATGCCGCAGGGATCGAGTCTCTGAAAAAGGAGATAGGCGTTAAGTATACAGATGCCGGTAATGCCATCATAAACGCCGGCACAGGAGAAGTTACAGAATAGCTGATCATGGGAAACTTTCGAGATAACCTGACAAAGCTGGTACCTTATGAAGCCGGCATGCAGATAAGCGGCAGTGATGTTATCAAGCTCAATGCCAATGAGAACCCGTATCCACCTTCGCCTGAAGTAGGGAAGGTGTTACGTGATTATAAGTATGAAGACCTGAATAAATACCCTTCTCTTGGAGTAAGTGATTTAGATAAAGCCATTGCGGATCATCACGGTGTAGATCCTGTGAATGTGCTTAGCGGTAACGGTTCCGATGAGATATTTGCTATGTGCTATAAGGCTTTTTTCAATTCGAACAGCCCCATTGTTTTTCCTGACGTGACATATTCGTTCTATCCTGTCTGGTGTGATTTTTTCGATATACCATATGAAGAGATACCTGTATCAGCGTCTTTTGAGATTAATGTGGAAGATTATATAAGCAGAGAAAACGGCGGGATAATCATTCCAAATCCAAATGCACCAACGGGCATTGAACTGGAGCTTGACAGCATTGAGAAACTGGCATCAGGAAACAGATCATCTGTTGTAATAATAGATGAAGCATATTCTGACTTCGGACAAGTTTCTGCTACACAGCTCATCAGAAAATATGACAACCTGCTGATAACAAAGACTTTGTCCAAAGCTAGAAGTCTGGCTGGTCAGCGAATTGGTTATGCCATAGGAAGCGAAGATCTGATAAAAGCTTTAGGAGCCGCTATGTATTCATTCAACGGATACCCTTTAAGCAGCATATCCATCGCAGTGGGGGCGGCCTCAATGAGAGACGACGAGTACCTTAATAGTACAATACGAAAAATTCAACAAACAAAAGGAAAAACAAAAGAATTACTTATTAAGAAAGGATTTGAACTGACTGAAAGCAAAACAAACTTTCTATTCATGACACATAAAAATATCAGCGCTTTGGATTTATGTAGTTATTTGCTTGAGAAAAAAATACTAGTGAGACATTTTGATCAGAAAAGAATAGATAATCATCTGCGTGTATCTATCGGGACAGATGATGAAATGAAAAAATTCCTTGATGAAGTTACAGAATACATGGAGGATAGAGATGTTATTTAAGAATATCAGCATTCTGGATAAATACGGAGAGATAAAAAAGGGCCAGTATGTTTCCACCGATGGAGAGATCATAAGATACATCGGTGATGAACGTCCGGAAGGTTTCTTTGATTACGAATATGAGGGGAAGGGCAAATTGCTGCTTCCCGGATTTTATAATGCCCACGCCCATTCTCCCATGACACTAATGAGAGGATACGGCGAAAGCCTGACCTTACACGGCTGGCTAAACGACAGGATTTTTCCCTTCGAAGCGAAGCTTTACAGTGAGGCTGTATATTACGGAAGTCTGCTTTCGTTTGCCGAATCGGTAAGATACGGTATAGTGTCCACAACCGATATGTACGATCATTGCGAGGACATAGTAAATGCAGCAACAGACGCCAAGGTGAAGATAAATGTGGGGCGAGCCATGACTGCTTTTAAGGAAGTGGACATAGAAGATACTCGCGGGTTCAAGGAAGCCAAGTATCTCTATGAAAACTATAACAACACCGAGAACGGCCGCATACGTGTGGAAATGTCCCTTCATGCCGAGTATACGTCCAATGCAAAGCTTGTAAGAGAGCTTGCGGATTATACAAGAGAAGTGAATTGCGGCATGCATGTCCATGTTTCGGAGACCGAGAGCGAACACAACGAGTGCAAGGATAGACACGATGGCAAAACGCCCATAGAATACTTTGATGAACTGGGACTGCTTGATACCAGAACCACTGCAGCTCACTGCGTATGGGTTACTGAAAATGATATTGATATCATGGCGGAAAGAGGGGTTACTGTTGCCAGCTGCCCTGTCAGCAACTTAAAGCTTGCAAGCGGGATCTGCAATGTTCCTCTCATTCAGAAAAAAGGTGTGAGAGTTGCCATCGGTACCGACAGCGTCGCCAGCAACAACAATCTCAACTTCATAGAAGAAATGAAATTTTTCGCACTTCTTAATAAAGAAAGAAGAAACGATCCTACATTAGTGACCCCAATGCAGACACTTGATGCGGCCACATATTCAGGGGCTCAGAGTCAGGGCAGACTTGACTGCGGGAGGATAGCGGAAGGTTACAAGGCGGACCTGATAGTAATGGATATGAAGGACCCCCATTGGCATCCCGAACATGATCTTGTCAACAATCTCATTTATTCGTCATCGGGAAGTGATGTTATCATGACAATGGTTGATGGAAATGTCATTTATAATAATGGAGAATTCACAACAATAGATATAGAGAAAGTCATTTACGAGGTAGATAAGGCTAAGACAAAGATTTTGGGAGAACTTTAATATATGTCCAAAAAGACATTTATGAGGGGCGCCGTCATTTTAGGTGCGGCCGGAATATTAGTAAAGATCCTGGGCGCGTGCTTCAGGATCCCGCTTGGAAATCTGATCGCTGCCGATGGGATGGCATACTACCAGACGGTTTACCCCATCTACAATTTACTTTTAACAGTAGCAACAGCTGGCATACCTGTGGCCATTTCCAGAATGGTTTCAGAGCGGATTTCAAATGGGAATTATTGGGGAGCCAATAGGGTATTCAAAGTATCTCTTTATGTCATGATCGTACTTGGTGCCATTCTTTTTTCGGCTTCATTTATATTTGCTGATGCCATAATTGGCATGATCAAAGGTATGGATGATGCGGTGTACGCTATGCGGGCCATAGCACCGGCACTGTTTTTTGTTCCCATAATGGCATCCTTCAGAGGGTATTTTCAGGGAATGCAGAACATGCGGCCTACTGCCATATCCCAAATCTTTGAACAGTTCTTTAGAGTAGTTGTAGGCCTCAGCCTTGCGTTTATTTTGGTGTCAAGCGGGAAGGCTATGGCCGCTGCGGGGGCGACATTTGGCGCCACAGCCGGTTCTTTTATGGGGCTTGTTGTCATCGCCCTCATATATTTACTTCTTAAATCGACAAAAGCTCATAAAATAAAAATGCGAGTAAGTTTTCAGGAATTTGGAGCTTCTAAAGAGAAAGCATCGAAGATCATCAAGCTTATTTTTATAATAGCTATCCCTATCACTCTCGGAGCAGCTATAATGCCTATAATGCAGACAATAGATTCGGTTCTTGTAATAAACCGGCTTACTGAAACCGGGTGGCAGGTATCGGAGGCGAAGTCCTTATTCGGGCAGCTGACAGGCTATGCCGCATCTATGGTGAATATGCCTCAAGTAATAACTCAGGCAATTGCCATAAGCCTTGTCCCCACTATCTCGGCGGCATTTACACAAAGAGATCATGATTTTCTCCAGCATAACGTAAAGCTCGGAGTGAGAACGGCAATGATAATCGGACTTCCCTGCACAGTGGGACTTCTGGTTCTGGCAGAACCTATTATGCTTCTGTTATACCCTGCTCAGAAGGCTGACGCCGTTTCGGCCGCCAGTGCCCTGGTCGTACTCAGCATAGGAGTGATTTTTCTGGCACTTGTCCAGACATTAACGGCAATACTTCAGGGGGTAGGCAAACAGAATATCCCTGCTATCAACTTGCTAATAGGTGCGGTAGCAAAACTGGTTCTTACATATTTTCTCACCGGCATACCTGCCCTGAATGTAAAAGGAGCGGCTATCGGAACAGTTGCTGCTTATGTCATCGCAACTGCCCTTAACTTTGCAGCAGTAAAAAAATACACAGGCACGAAATTCGACTTTGGGCTGACATATGTGAAGCCTTTGATCTCGGCGGCAGTTATGGGCGTACTGGCCTACGGCATTTATTTTGTAATAAGCATGTTCCTGGGGAACTCCATATCTACTCTCGTTTCGATTGCAATAGCAGGCATTGCATATTTAGTCATGCTTTTCGTGACCGGAGCCATCAGAGAAAAAGAACTTGTAGAATTTCCAAAGGGAGACAAGCTTGTAAAGGTCTACAGGAAGGTGCTGAGAAAGTAATGGACTTTGATAATCTTGATCCGAAATATTCTTATCTTTATGTGGCCGGGGACACAGCAGAATCCGCCACAAAAAGGCTCATAAATATAATAGAGGTCTTAAGGAGGGAATGCCCGTGGGACAGAGAACAGACTCACGATAGTCTGAAAGTTTGTCTCATAGAAGAATCATATGAAGTTTGCGATGCCATAGACAAAAAAGACGACGACCTGTTAGAGGAAGAATTAGGAGATGTTTTGCTGCAAATTGTTTTTCATGCCCAAATCGGAGAAGAAAATGGCAAATTTTTGTTTAAAGACATAGCTAACGGGGTAAGTGAAAAAATGGTACGCAGACACCCCCATATTTTTTCCGATGAAAGCGCTAAAAGTGTTGACAAAGCACTTGAAAGATGGGAAAATGTGAAAAGACATGAAAAGGGCGACATTACAACGTCTCGCAGTATGAAAGACATACCAAAAGCACTGCCTGCGCTGACAAAATCTTATAAGGTGCAGTCTAAGGCAGCAAATGTTGGATTCGACTGGGATGATGTAAAATATGCTCTCGAAAAGGTGGCCGAAGAGAAGAAAGAATTGGAAGCCGCCATGGAAGATGACTCTAAATCGGATATGGCACTTGAACTGGGGGACCTATTATTCTCAGTCGTGAACGTAGCAAGATTTTTAGACATCGATCCAGAAGAAGCATTAAACAGAACTTCACAGAAATTCATAGACAGATTCTCATATATTGAAGAATCTGCCACCCAAAGAAAATTGAATTTAGAAGAAATGTCACTTGAAGATATGGACGCTCTGTGGAACGAAGCCAAGAATATCGGCGGAATCAAAGCACCACATAAGTGAAGAACTGTTAATGATAAAAGCTTAAGTTTATTTTTTAAGGAGGAATTATTCATGAATAAAGCAGAATTGATTGCAGCGGTTGCTGACAAAACAGGTTTCACAAAGAAGGATGCTGAGGTATCAGTAAATGCACTTATTTCAACTATCGAAGGCGCTCTCGTAAAGGGTGACAAAGTTCAGCTTATCGGATTCGGAACTTTCGAAGTTCGTCAGAGAAAAGCTAGACAGGGTAGAAACCCAAGAAAACCTGATGAAATCATCAAGATAAAGGCTGCAAAAGCTCCTGTTTTCAAGGCTGGAAAAGCTCTCAAAGATGCAGTGAACAAATAAGATTCAACTTTATTTGATTATAGAAGTGGGGCGGCTGTATAGCTGCCCTATTTTTATACTTAATGTGTTTATGAGAAGGAATAATAAAATTGAGATTAGATAAGTATTTAAAAATATCAAGACTAATAAAAAGAAGGACAGTTGCAAAGGAAGCCTGCGATAAAGGGCGCGTCGAAGTCAACGGCAGAATTGCAAAAGCCGGTACTGACGTTGGAATCGGCGATACTATGACTATACGCTTCGGAAATTCTGTACTTGAGGCTAAAGTACTGGCTGTAAATGAAAAAGCAAAAAAGGAGGACGCGTCCTCCCTTTACGAAATAATCAGCAGAACAGGTATCAATTCCCAAGACGATTCTGGATCAGAGGGCTGAGCCTGTTCCAAATAAAAGGGATCAAAAAGACCTGAATAGGTATCATTATTACTGTTTTAAGTATTCTTGCCGGAATCAAAGCCATAACACCCTGATCCATTATTAAATAAAGCCAGAATGTATCAAGTCCAAGATTCAGCACTATACATATAATAAGAGACGCAGGGAGAACAGTTTTCCATGTGACCGGCTTCTTGTATAGAAAAAAACCAAATGTGATGCCCGTAAGAAATGCAGTAAGAGTAAACCCCGGAAAATAAGGAGCGATAGGGAAGAGGAGAGCTCCCAGAAAATCTCCAAGTGCATAAGCAGCACCGGCCCACCACGGTCCATACATGATCGCCGTCAGGGCTACAGGCAAAAACCCAAATCCGATCCTGACTATAGGCGTATTGATGGAAAGAAATCTGGTCAAAATGATTTCCAGTGCCATGAGAAATGCTACGATGGGAATGGTAGATAATTTGAATTTACGTTTCGCTTCCATTAAAAAAACCTCCTCACTTGAGTAGCTCATCTGCACCAGGTGTGAAAGTTTCAGTGCAGTAGCGGATGCAACATTGTATCGCAACAGTTTGTTTTTCGTTCACAGGCAACATCCCATCCTGTGACACTCAGGTCTTTTGGTACAGCGTACCGGGCCAACGCACAATGCTTACTCTACTCGTCAAACATATTGATTTATATGGAAATAATACCATTTACAATTATGAAAGGCAACATATATAATAGGTAACATGAAAAACAATAAAGACGCTCACAATAATGGCTGTATGATATGCGGTGAAGAGCTTGTGTATCAAGCAAACAGCAATCTACTGATATGCAACATATGCGGTAATGAATTTGAAAGCAATATATCTTGTCCTTCAGGGCACTTTGTCTGCAACAAGTGTCATGGTGATAATAGTAGATTAGCTGTTCATAACATCTGCCTCGATACCGATTCTATAAATCCTTTTGAAATTATAAAATCAGTGATGGACTGCGACGGGGTGAATATGCATGGCCCTGAACATCACTATATAGTAGCTTGTGCGCTTCTTTCTGCATTTTGTAATGCCGCTGATAGCAGAGAAAAGCTGGAAGAGTTTTTGAGTGAAGCGATAAAAAGAGGTGAGCAGGTCCCAGGTGGCACATGTGGCTTTTGGGGTGCATGCGGAGCCTCAATCAGCGCAGGCATATTTATAAGTATCATTGCAGGAGTAACTCCATTGAGCAAAGAAGAATATGGGTTGCCTTCGCTTATGACAGCTGACATTTCTAAGGAGATAGCAAGTATCGGGGGACCGAGGTGCTGCAAGAGAAATTCTTATCTTGCAATAATAAGCGCAATGGAAAGAACTCGGGAACTTACCGGAATTGAAATGGAAACGGATGAGGATATAATGTGTCACTACAGTCATATGAATAATGAATGTACAGGAAATAGGTGCCCATTTTTTAGTGGTTAATGAAGGCAATAATGAAAACATATCAAATTGAAGGCAATGAATTGGATTCCATCGAACTGAAATGTCTTATGGTAAGCAAAGGTGTAAAAGTCGGTAAGGATGTATACAAGAAATATTCTCCCGTAAGCAGACTTGACATCAGTCCTCTGACCTGCAACTGCATGATACTATCAGACGGAACAATAGTACAGCTAACCGACATGCAATTCCATCTTCAGTATCTGATGGGCGTACTATCCTGGAGCAACTTAAAGCTGCTTCGTTATGCATCGGAACTTGGTACTCCTTTTACAATACAGATTATAGATGGCAAACCCGCACTTTTTTATAAAAAAGAATTCCTTGATTTTGTAACTTTTCCTGAAAAAACGGATTTCTATAAACAGAAAACACCCGGGGGACTTCCTTTCATTGGAAATGCAGTTATTCAGGGACTGGACTGGGTAGCCTTTCAGTGTATGTGGCCATGTGAATTTGCTGCTGCAGGGGAGCCATGTGAATTCTGTTTCAGCGGTGCTGCTTTCGAAGTTATGGCAAGAAAAGGAAAACCACTACCCAAAGCTTTATCTTCTCAGGATTTTGTCAGTATAGTCGATTACGCAGTGAAGAACGTCAATACATATAACATACAGATTACCGGAGGTTCGACGTTTCAAGGTGAAACTGAAAAAAAGCACATCTTATCATACCTTCGCGCAATGAATGAAAGTAAAAACAGAAACATGATCGAAGATGTTCTCTTATATATAACTCCTCCTGAAGATCCTTCCACGGCAGATGAATACTTTTCGCTGGGAGGGACCCGGATCGCCTGCAGTCTTGAGGTCTGGAACGAGAAGCTTGCAGAGACAATAACTCCAGGCAAGATAAAATATACCACCAGAAAAAGACATATGAAAATAATGGAAGATATCGTAGATAGACATGGACCTGGCTCCGCTTTCTCAAATTTCATAATAGGTGTGGAGCCTTTTGAAAGTCTCAGGGAAGGAGCTACCGCACTAGCGGAAAGAGGAATCATCCCGACGGCTTCTGTCTGGATGCCTATGGGTAGGCCTGTCATGGGAAGCATGGAAACACCATGGATAGATTTCTATAGAAGAGTCAAAGATCTTTATGCTGAATTATACTTAAAATATTCACTTGAACCATCCGGATGCTGCGGCTTGAATGTGTGCATAGAAAGGGATATTTTTAAGTATTCTCAGAGCCTTATGTAATCATATAAATTATTCGCCAAATATCTTCAACTTTCTAAAAAAAGAAGTTGACTTGGAAAGTTGAGTGTAGTAATATATATACTGTTCCGCTCAAAGAGGAGCGGGATAAAACGGTGCCAAAAAAAGGCGCCCGAACCTTGAAAACTACATAGTGTAGAGATTTAGTCAAATATAAACCCTTCGGGGT